>NZ_JAHLQJ010000022.1 GCF_018919145.1 Paenibacillus brevis | reverse complement strand
CCAGCGTTCGTCCTGAGCCAGGATCAAACTCTCCATTAAGGTGTTTGACTTGCTCATTTCAATACTGACGAGAATGATTAATTCTCTTATAATACTCACTCGTTGTTCAGTTTTCAAAGATCAACTTTGCGATGTTTAATCGCTTCATTTCATCACCGCGCTGTCTTAGCGGCGACTTTTATAATATACCATACTGAGTTCGGTTTTTGCAAGAGTTTTTTTAGAAGTTTTTTCTCTTCAGTACTTACCCTGCAATAACCATGCGTTCTGCGAAAAAAGCGGAACGTTTGATAATTTACCACATGCTTGCCTATGAAGTCAAATCCAATTATATCCTATTGTTTATTTAATGTGAACTACCCTCTTCGGGCATATTTGGACAATTCCTTGGAAGGGGCAAAGCGGGCATACATCCGGAAGACAGTCTTATACCGATTAGCAATCGCGCGGCGAATATCTTGGTCTAGCCGCTGGTCGCTCAGATCCAGCAGCATCTCATCCAATTCCTTGCGAAGAACATAATCGAGTTCCTTGCATTCTTTATCATTAAACATCATTCCCAGCATAACCACACAGCTCCTCTTTCGACGAAATAGCGATTGTAACAGGATATAGGCAGCATCAATTAGCGCTCGTGCGCACTCGCATGTATGTACTCTTGGGTAATGATTAACCCGTTACCTTTCCCAATAAACCTGTTTCTATAGAACCGCTTTACTGTTATGCTCACTTTCTGGAAATTTTATGACTCCCTATTTCATTAAATTGTACGTAATCACACTTTCGATCCCCGCCGCAAGCAAGAGAAGGATCACAATCCAGAATGCCCCTCGCACCGCTGAAGCAAGAAAGCCGCGCCATACCACGCTTTTCTCTCCTTCTTCTCTTGCCCCTCCTAGTTCCCCCAACCATTTCAGAACGGTATAACCAAACTGCATTCCGAATCCGGCCGCGATGATAATTGCAGGGATCTCGATAATCCCATGCGGCAGCAGACCATAGAATACTAAATGAAACACATCCTCACCTTGGCGCCCTAACTCAGATAACAGGTAACCGATCACTAATCCGTTCATAACGAGGAACAGGACCGGATACACGCCCAGCAACGCACCCAGGAAGATGACGGCGACCGACTTTATGGCATTGTTGAGAAAAATAAATTTAAAGAAGCCCTGCTCCGGGGAGGGTGACTCCGACAATCTTTGGCTATGCTCCTGCATTTGCTGAATCGCCGGATTGACCCACCGTCCAATAGTCTCGGCACCTACAGTGCCAATGATGACGCCTGCCACGAACAGGATCAATGCAATCAGCATCATTTTCCGATACCGATACAAATCCTTCATAAAGAAACCAAACGAAAGCTTCATAAATAAATCCTCCAATTCATTCTTCAGGGTCATATTTCAAATTAGTACGAGCATAAAGTAGTACAAGCGGATCCATCAAATCCACCAATTCAATCTTAATGAATGAGGGGGCAACCATCCATGAACAATTTCTTCTACGTCCTTAACGGGAAGAAGATCAAACGGTATTTCTTCGTTTTTGCTGCGGCCCTATTTGCGGCCGGAATTATTTATGTGGAGAAGAATCATGTCACCGTATTCTCCGAGGAGAGCAGCGGTGCAGCGATCTACAGTATTTCCACCGAGAAAAAAGTCGTCGCCCTCACCTTCGATATCAGTTGGGGAGATAAACGAACCGAGCCGATCCTTAAGGTTTTAAAAGACAAGAATATTAACAAAGCGACCTTCTTCTTATCCTCCCCTTGGAGCAAGAGTCATCCGGAGCTGGTCAAAGCCATTCAGACCCAAGGCTACGAGATCGGAAGCCACGGTCATAAACATACGAACTACAGCGAGTTGAGCGATGAAGAGATTAAGAAGCAATTAACCGCCGCTCATACTATTTTAACCGATGTGACCGGAAAAGCTCCTGTACTCCTGCGCCTTCCGAATGGAGATTTCGATAAGCGCGTGCTGAAGACTGCCGATCAACTGGGATATACAGTTATCCAATGGGACACCGATTCGCAGGACTGGATGAATAAAGGCGTAGACACAATTGTTAAAAGGGTAGTGAACAAGGCGCATCCCGGCGATATCATTCTCATGCACGCCAGTGATTCCGTTGAGCAAACCCATGAAGCATTGCCCGTCATTATTGATCAGCTTCGGGAAAAGGGCTATGAGTTCGTTACCGTCAGCGATCTCCTTCAGGAGGCCGGCGTGAATGGAACGCAGGTTCGCGACCAAGCCTGGCTTCAGCAGCAGCTGGATATTGCCTCAGGCATGTAAAAGTAAAAAAAAGAGCGGACTTCAGGGACTTCAGGGAGGTTACCCTCATCAGCCCGCTCAAATGCATTTCATTCATTTGCCAACCCCTGCTGCTGCGGGGGTTTATATGTATTTTGCGGCTTAAGCACACGATGGAGAATCAAGATCTGATAAGCATTGCAGGCAATAAGCGGTGCGGCGATCCATAATGTAGCCTGATCTACGCCAATCTTCAGCACACCGACAATTTCGAGAATTGTAAAAGCAGTCATGAAGAACAGTGTCGGGATCCATGCGGAACTATGGGTCATTTTCACCTTGAAATAGCCAACCCCAACAGCAATAACAAGCAGAATCACCCCAAAGATGATATCTGATGACCCCTTTCCCTCACGGCCGACAAACAGTCGGAAAAACATCAATTCAAGCCACGCCAGCAAAGCAAGCCCCAGCTGTATATATTGCCAGGTTCTGCGGGAGAATACACCATTGCCCATGTAATTAAGCATTAAATAGGCAAAGAACCCCATCTGGGAATATACGCTAACCATAGCGCCAACCCCAAGCAGTACGGCGATATTCACCAGTATGTCCGTCGCTCCGTTCATATCCAAGGTGTCCGTCCATTGCATAAGCAGGCCAACAATCAGCGATCCGGCCGCCCCTACCGCTAACGTAGTCCAGAACAAGTACATCCAATTTTTCAAGTTCAAATGTCACACCTCCACTAAAGAAATATTTTACCAATGATCCCGTTAAAAAACCATGGGGGCGAAAGGATAAATCTTTTTCTCCAGCCGCATAATAACCACAGTGACGATGAGCGAAAGGAGGATTGAACCATGAAAAGACTGCGCATAAGCAGGATATGGTTCATTTGCATACTTGCATTATCTATCATGCTGACAGCCTGCGGCTCTGACCAAGGAGGCTCTTCTTCCCAAGGAGGGGTGGGCTATAAGGATACAAAATCCATGGTTATCGATATTTTAAAAACAGAAGATGGCAAGCGGGCCATTTATGAAGCGTTAAGCGGGAGCAACAGCGTGTCCGGCTCAGCCAATTACGATCAGAACAATTCGGAATCCGGCAATTCAGAGGACAGCTCCAAATCAGGTGAATCCTCAGGAGGCTCGGAATCCGGCAGCGGGCAACAGAGCGGGTCAACGCTTGGGGTACGCATGATTCTGCCCGGGCAGTCTTCCGATCAGATCCGCATGGCCGTCAAGGAGACCATCACTTCCCCCGAATACAAAGCCGAGCTGGAGAAGATTATGACGGATCCGCAATTCGCAGGCGATTTTGCCAAAGCTGTTAATTCGCAGAGCAAGCAGCTTCATATGGAACTGATTAAGGATCCGACTTACCAAAAATCTGTCGGAGAAATCATGAAGTCGCCGGAGGTCATGAAGATGTTTCTTGACCTGACGAAAACCTCGGATTATCGTAAGCAAACCATGACAGTTATGCAAGAAGCGATGCAGAGTCCTTTGTTCAAGATGGAGGTCATGGAGCTTCTCAAGACGGTCGTGCAACAACAGCTGCTGCCGAATGTTGAGAAGCAGCCGGGGTCCGGTGAGAAGCAGGGAGGACAAGGGGAAGATCAGGGGCAGTCCGGCGGAGGCAGCGGCGGAGATAACGAACAGGATCAAGGTTCCTGATTTAGGTGAATTAAAAAGAAGACTGCTCCGTTAAGGATCAGTCTTCTTCACATTTGGCGATGATTTTGAGTGCTGCCTCAGTATACATCTGCCCCGCACCTGAATCCGACTTATAGACAGAGGGCGAAAAATCAGGCTCGGAAGGATGATTATCCGGCGCCCCCAAGGGCAGTTGAGCAAGCAGCTCCGTCTGCAGTGTCTCCGCCAGGCGAGCCCCGCCGCCTCTGCCGAACACATAGTCCCGCTTGCTGCAGCCTTCGCACTCATAGTAAGCCATATTTTCAACTACACCAAGCACTTCATGGTCGGTCTTGAGAGCCATCGCCCCTGCTCTCGCAGCTACAAAAGCTGCAGTGGCATGAGGAGTGGTAACGATGATCTCTTTGCTGTGCGGAAGCATCTGATGGACATCGAGAGCAACATCCCCCGTTCCAGGGGGCAAATCAAGCAGCATATAATCCAACTCCCCCCAAGCAACATCCGCGAAGAATTGGTTAAGCATTTTGCCCAGCATAGGCCCCCGCCAGATTACAGGGTTGTTGTCCTGAATAAAGAAACCCATGGACATCACCTTCACCCCGAAACGCTCCACCGGAAGGATTGCCCCATCCTCCACCTGAGGTACCGTCTCAATTCCCATCATGTCAGGCACACTGAATCCGTAAATATCCGCATCGATCAAGCCAACACGCTTGCCCAAACGTGCCAGCGCCGCTGCAAGGTTGACAGAAACTGTAGATTTGCCCACGCCTCCCTTGCCGCTGGCGACCGCGATAAACTTCACTCCGGATTCCGGATCAAGAATCGACACATTCTCCAACCCGGCTGCATGTCCTTTCGGCTGTGCTTGCGCCTGCTCTTCAGCAGTTGTAGTAGTCGCACTCAGATCTTGTCCAGCCTGTTCGCGCTCCAGTTCAGAAGCCTCCCTGAAACGAAGGTGGATATCCTTAATCCCCGCATCCGCAAGTCTTGCGCGAATCTGCTCCTCTACGAGCCGCCGGCTGTTGCCTTCCTTATCCAGGCATACGACGGTAAGCGATATACGCTCCTCCTTGATCATGATGTCCCGAATCCATTGCATTTCAACCAGGCTACGCTGCAAAGAAGGCTCAGCGACTGGACGAAGTATGGCCTCAAGTTGCTCCCTTGTCATCAATAACAGCACCTCGACTTTATCGTTATCCTCATAAGGACTCTATGATGAATTATTATATCATTTCTTGTCAGACTGTGCCGAGGTTCCGCTGCGTTCTCCGGAAGTATATCTGAGGATCCCTTGGTATATCGAGGCGGCCACTTTTCGCTGATAGGATTCATTACCCAACAGTGACGCCTCCTCCGGGTTAGATAAGAAGCCAACTTCGACAAGCGCAGCCGGGATCGTCACGGCTTCCAGAATGTAGACCGATTTGTCGGACTGCTTGGCTACCCGATCTGTATTCTCAAGATTGCGTCTCAACTCTTCCTGAATTAGATCCGCCAGCGTAGGACTGTCGCCATGATTGGGATAATAAAAGGTCTGCGCTCCTCGCCAGCGCGGCGAAGGGATGCTGTTCATATGAATACTGATGAATAGCCGCGCCTGCTGCTCTTCAATGAATCTCACCCGCTGCTTGAGATCCTCCGTCTTTCGCTTCTTATAGCCCTTTGTGTCCGAATCAGCCAAGTCCCGATCCTCTTCCCGGGTCATCACCACGATAGCCCCCGCCTGTTGCAGATAATCCCGTAAATACAAAGATACCGCAAGATTAATGTCCTTCTCGATCACCCCTTGCTCACTGACAGCACCGCCATCCGCTCCTCCATGACCGGCATCCAGAACAATGGTCTGACCGGCAAGCGGCAGACTCCAATATTGGGATACGCGTTCCGCAGGCACCTCATAGAAGGCTAAGCCAATCAGTAAGCCGATAAGACCAAGCGCGATAAATCCCTTCTGAATATGTCCAAAATGAATCCACAGTTCCGGCTTGTGTTTGGAGCCCATAAAAAAGCCACCTCCGTTCCCATAATGACATTAATCATCATATGGGACGAGGTGGACAAATATACCGGGTTGACCGGACTTAGATAACGACTTGATGACTCATGCCTTCGATCAGCACCCGAGCCACTTCCGGACGGGTAAATTCAGGCGGCGGACAGATGCCTTCCCGGAGCAATCCTCTTACCTTGGTTCCGGACAAGGTCATATGATCTTCCTTTGGATGCGGGCAGGTTTTACTGGAAGCCATATTCCCGCACTTCGTGCAGAAGAAGCTGTGTTCAAAGAATAATGGCGAGATACCCAGCTCCTCCGGTGTAAAGTTCGAGAAGATTTCCTGTGCTTCATAAGTGCCATAATAATCGCCGACTCCGGCATGATCTCGTCCGACGATAAAGTGGGTACAGCCGTAATTTTTGCGAACCATAGCATGGAATATAGCTTCTCTAGGTCCCGCATAACGCATGGCCGCCGGAAAGACACCCAGAAAAGAACGATCTGCAGGATAGTAATGATCCAGCAGCACAAGGTAACTCTTCATACGCACATCAGCCGGAACGTCATCCGACTTCGTCTCTCCCACAAGCGGATTCAGGAACAGTCCGTCCACAATCTCCAGCGCGCTCTTCTGAATATATTCATGAGCCCGGTGAACCGGGTTGCGGGTCTGGAAGCCGACAACCTTATTCCACCCCTTCTCGGCGAAGATTCTCCGCGTCTCTGCCGGGTCGTAGTAGAACTCGCCAAAGCGATCAGGCTTCGGACGGTTCAGTACGGTGACCTCCCCGCCAACATATATCGGCGAGCGTTCCAGCAATTTCTTCACCCCGGGATGCTCGTTGTCATCCGTCTTAAACACATGCACCGCTTCTTCAAGCGGATCGACACGATAAACATCGGCAATCTCCAGCAAGCCATAAATGACTCCATCCTGTTCGCCCGTTAAAGCAACTTTCTTGCCCGGAGCCAACGAAAGGGACTGCTCCTCACTGACCGATAAAGTAATCGGAATGCTCCATACGGTTCCATTAGCCAAACGCATGTTTTTAACTACAGATCGATAATCTTGCTCTGTCATAAATCCGGTCAATGGCGAGAAAGCGCCGACACCGATGAGATCCAGATCGGAAATGGCCCATGGCGTAATCGCAATGGCCTCCAGCTCCGCAGCTTCCTTAAGCAGTCGTTCACGTTCATCCCCGGAAGCCAGTCTGTTAATCAGCTTGCCTCCGTGTGGTAAGATTGCCGTCATGGTTGTCTCTCCTTTATTTATGAAGTCCGCATTCTGTCTTATCAGAGTCTGACCAGCGTCCCGCTCTTGGATCCTCGCCAGGCATGACCTGACGTGTGCAGTATTCGCAGCCAATGCTTGGATAATTGCGGTCATGCAGCGGGTTATAGATGACATTATTATCGCGAATATATTGCCAGACATCCTCACTGGTCCAGCCTGCGATCGGATTAAATTTAACCAGCCCAAACTTGGTGTCATATTCTATCTTCTTGGCATTTGCCCGGGTAGGCGCCTGATCTCTGCGAATCCCTGTAATCCATGCATCATATTGAGACAATATCCGGGTTAAAGGTTCAACCTTGCGAATGTTGCAGCAGGCATTGGGGTCTACCTTCCATAGCTCATCACCGAATTGCTGCGCCTGCTCCTCCGGGGTAATCACCGGGGATACGCGCACAAAGTCCAGTTCATAGTGGTCTGCAAGCGCATCTCGCGTCTCATAAGTTTCTTTAAAGTGAAAGTCCGTATCCAGATAGAAGATATCTGTCTTGGGACTAATCTTCTGCAGCATATCCACAAGCACGACATCCTCAGCGCCAAAGCTGCACGCAAAAGTAATATTCGGAAATGTCCGGATCGCCCATGCGATGATTTCTTCCGGGGATGCCGATTCCAGTTCTTCCGCCTTTGTACGAATAAGATCTTCCTTCTCAAGCAAGTTCATTATCGACCCTCCATCTCCTTAAAAAGCATGATAGCATAAAACCAACTAAACAGATTAGAATTATAGTTTATAGTATAGTGGTTTATCGCTGTAAGTCAATAAAAAAGACCCGACATTTGAAATGTCAGGTCTTATCATTTTGTTGCAAATGGTTATTCTGCAATCGTTATAGCCTTCGTGGAAGTATCACCAATCTCAGCCATATCGTCCAAGGCCACTTCTACCAGGGCATGGAAATTATTCGAAGAGGTTGTAGCGCCAGTAATGACATCTACATCACCAATCAATTGCTTATCGATCAGTTGTTGTTCAAGCTCGGCTGTATATTTTTCAGGATAAGTTCCCGATTGCGGCTCCATCGCCGCTTTATATTCTGCATTTTCTGTTTTCATCGCGCCTTCTTCATTCACATAATCGAAGTTCACGGAATCAATCTTATGGTCCTTAATTACCAATTCGATAAATGGCTTCCAGCCATGAGCATCGATTGCATCAGCCTCTACCTTGTAAGTACCATCTTCATACAGGTTCACGACTGCATCGCTTGTATCGCCGGTTTTTGCTTTTTCAAGTGCTGCGGCCGCAAGCTCGTTGAAGTTTCTGGAGGAATGCGTTGCACCGGATACCACATCCACTTTATCAGCAGCCTGCACACTTACCAGATTCTCTCCAAGCTTATCAAATGCTTCGCGCGGAGTCATTTTATTGGCATTCTCGAACGCCTTTGAATAGTTCTCGTCATTGGTTCTCAAATCACCATTTTCGTTCGTGTAATCATAATAGGCCTTCTCCACTTTACCGTCTTTCACAGTAATTTCTACGTAAGCTATCCAGTTGCGGACATCCTTACGATCATAGATGCCTTTGTAAGTGCCGTCTACATACGTACCTGCCGTTGTCTCTGTGGTAGCAGGTTGATTGGCACCGTTATCCGCGCCATCAGCAGCATTGTTATTTGCTTTATTGCCGCCGCAGGCTGTCAGTGCAGCCATAAGCAGTACTACCGTGCTAACCAAGATTGCCTTCTTCATGTTTTATCCCCCATTGAATAAAATTGTTGATAATGGAAGTTTATCACTAATTCCTTAAAATGTATGTGAAATCAATCACCCATAATGTGAAAAAATGCTCATTATACGTATAAAAAGAACCTCCGTGCCAAATTGGCCGGAGGCTCTGCATTCCTGCAGTCCAGGAATATTAACGTTTCGAGAATTGTGGTGCACGACGAGCGGCTTTGAGACCGTATTTCTTACGTTCCTTCATACGTGGGTCACGAGTCAGGAAGCCTGCTTTCTTCAAAGCAGGACGGAATTCAGGGTCAGCCTTCAGCAATGCACGGGAAATACCGTGACGGATTGCGCCTGCTTGACCAGAGATACCGCCGCCATGAGCGATTACGATGACATCGTAGTTGCCCAATGTTTCAGTCAGGTTCAAAGGTTGTTTAACGATCAGTTTGAGAGTTTCCAAACCGAAATATTCGTTGATATCGCGTTTATTGATGACAATGCGTCCTTCACCCGGTACAAGGCGAACACGAGCTACCGAATGTTTACGACGACCTGTCCCATAGTATTGTACTTGTGCCATGAAACTGTCCTCCCTTTTAATTATCCGCGAAGTTCGTAAACTTCAGGTTTTTGTGCTGCATGTGGATGCTCTGTGCCGGCATAAACTTTCAGTCTGAGCTTCATCTTCTCGCCTTGACGAGTCTTAGGCAGCATACCGAATACAGCAGATTCAAGTACACGCTCAGGTTTTGTATTCAAAAGATCCTTGGCTACAGTAACTTTCAAGCCGCCTGGATGCAGGGAGTGACGATAGTACTTCTTGTTCTCCAGCTTCTTGCCAGTCAAAGTAATCTTCTCTGCATTGATGATGACAACAAAGTCACCGCCATCAACGTGTGGAGTAAATTGTGGTTTGTGTTTGCCGCGGATCAGAGCAGCGGCTTCACTTGCCAAACGGCCAAGTGTCTTGCCTTCGGCATCAATAATGTGCCAATTGCGCTCAACTTCGTTTGGCTTCGCCATATAGGTGGTACGCATGTAAAGATCCTCCTTCATTCTCGTCCGAAATGGTTCATGGATGCGAGTCTCAAGCCGATTTAACAGCTGCATGGCCCGCGTTCACACTTTATCTTCGATCGTTGTCATATTCGTAGTTAGGTATTTCTCAGCTCTTGCAATGCGGTCTTCTCAACTGGGGGCCGTGGGATAGCCGTCAAGAAAACACAACTTATATTTTACAGTAACGAGCGCACTTCCGCAAGTATTTTTAATCAAAAAGATCTCCGAACACATCTAGCACATTTTTCTTCTTTTTATGCTTAGGATAGCCTTTATAATTCTGCTTATAGTTGCGATCTTGAGGGTACCCCTGGTTCTGAGGATAGCCTTGGTTTGGCGGATAGTTCGAATACTGCTGCTGATGTCTAGGATCCATCTGTTGACCATATTCGTCATATCCCCGGCTTTCTTCCCATTCCCGGAAAGACGGACGAATATCATTGATCTCCTTAAGCAGCTTTTCCAGTTCCCCGCGGTCCAGCCAGACTCCTTTACAATCAGGGCATACATCAATCAGTACCCCATCCTTCTCGACCTCGCGCATCCGAACATCATTGCATACTGGACATTTCATGGGCTGGCCCTCCGTTTAATTAGAGTAGTTTTGTTCCTGTACTAATTACGGAGAAACTCAGCTGTGGTTGCAGCATCTTACTCATCGTCCTCACGATCATCTGCATCAGTCCATTCGGATTGCCCTAACGCCGGCGAGCTGAAATCATATTCCACATTCCATAGCATGAGTCCCTTGCTCTCTGCCGTCGGTCCTGCAGCAGCACGATCCTTCGCCGCAAGGATGCTCTTTATATCCTCAGGGGTCCGTTTGCCTTCTCCCACCTGAAGCAGCGTACCTACAATAATACGAACCATATGCTGCAGAAATCCGTTCCCTGTCACATATAAGTGAATGACTCCCTGCTCATGACTTCCTGCCGTAAGCTCACTCTGCTCGACCTCAAGGCGCGCCTCAAGGATGGTACGAACATGGCTAGTCTTCGTGGAGTGTCTGGAGGCAAAGGATGTGAAGTCATACGTTCCAACGAGGTGCTCCAGCCCCTTACGCATCGCTTCCACGTTAAGCTTGCCGGGATGGTGCAACTGATATCTCCTGACAAAAATATCAGGGACACGATTCCCGTTGATCGAATAACGATACGTCTTCCGCTTCGCTGAACGTCTGGCGTGAAACTCCAGCGGCACCTCGATGATTTCCGTAATTCTCACATCCTCCGGAAGACGGCCATTCAAGGCAAGACGCCACCTCTCCAGCGGGATAATAGAATTCGTGTGAAAGTGAAACACCTGTGCCCTGGCATGAACACCGGCATCCGTACGCCCCGAGCCATGGATTTTGATCACTTCTCCAGTCAGTCGAAGTAAAGCATGTTCGATGGCATCCTGAACCGTATTGCCTCCTGGTTGCGTCTGAAATCCGTAATAAGCTGTGCCGTCATAGCTGACCGTTGCCAATAAATTGCGCAAGCAAATTCACCCCCGCATCTCCTAGTCTATATAGGTTGAACTAATTATTGTACACAGGGGGCAACGTGTGAAGTATTCCTACGATCGCTGTTGTTCGCCGATTTCTTTGATTGACTAAGTTCTGACAGGGGAGAAATCGGCTCACAAAGGCGACCGCTCCGCTTCTTCGGAACACTTCTCACTTATGCCCTTTCTGTGCACTTTACTAGTTCAACTTATATAGTTAACTATTTACCTGATAAAACAACAAAAAACTCTCTACGGCAAAGCCTTTAGCGGCAAGCCGTCAGAGAGTTTAACGTTGCTTAGGGATTCTCCCCTAATTAAGCACGGTCTACCAATTCCAAGTAAACCATAGGGGCGGAGTCGCCGCGGCGCGGTCCAAGCTTCAGGATACGAGTGTATCCGCCTGGACGCTCGGAGTAGCGAGGTGCAATTTCCGAGAACAGCTTTTGGATTGCATCCTGCTGACCGTCGATCGATTCGCGGCGCACGTATGCAGCCACTTGACGACGAGCATGCAGATCTCCACGCTTAGCCTTGGTGATCAGCTTTTCAGCGATCGAGCGAATTTCCTTCGCTTTCGCCTCCGTAGTTTGGATGCGTTCGTATAAGAACAGGTCGGTTACCAGATCACGGAACAAAGCTTTACGCGCACTGGAATCGCGGCCCAACTTTTGATATGCCATGAGTTTTCCCTCCTTCGCTAGAACGATTCAAGCAGGATTATTCTTCCGTACGAAGACCCAAACCAAGCTCTTCAAGCTTCTCTTGAACTTCTTCCAAAGACTTACGACCCAGGTTACGCACCTTCATCATATCTTCTTCTGTCTTCGTAGTCAGTTCTTGTACCGTGTTAATTCCGGCACGCTTGAGGCAGTTATAGGAACGAACGGAGAGATCGAGCTCTTCAATCGTCATTTCAAGAACTTTTTCTTTCTTGTCTTCTTCTTTTTCGACCATGATTTCTGCGTCCTTCGCTTCATCCGTGAGACCCACGAACAGGAAGAGATGCTCGGTCAAAATCTTGGCACCGAGACTTACCGCTTCTTCAGGTCTGATGCTGCCATCGGTCCATACTTCAAGCGTCAGCTTGTCGTAGTTGGTCACTTGGCCAACACGTGTATTTTCTACTACGTAATTGACGCGAGCAATCGGGGTATAGATCGAATCGACAGGAATGACACCAATCGGTTGATCATCCCGTTTATTCCGATCTGCCTGAACATAACCACGACCGCGGCCGGCATAAATGCGCATGTGAAGTCTGGAGCCCGGCTCCAATGTTGCAATATGAAGATCCGGGTTCAAAATTTCGACATCGCTGTCCGCACGGATATCTCCCGCCGTAATGACACCTTCGCCTTCCGCATCGATTTCGAGAATTTTCTCTTCATCGGAGTGGATTTTGAGCGAAAGAGCCTTCAGGTTCAGAATGATTTCCGTGACGTCTTCCATTACACCTGGAATGGTCGCGAATTCATGCAGAACACCATCGATTTGGACCGAGGTTACCGCAGCACCCGGTAGAGAAGAGAGCAAAATCCGGCGAAGCGAGTTGCCCAGTGTCGTGCCATATCCACGCTCAAGTGGTTCTACTACAAATTTCCCATAGGTGCCGTTATCGCTAACTTCTACGGTCTCGATTTTCGGCTTTTCGATTTCTATCACGAAAGTACCCCTCCTTCAAACGTCGTTCCTTACAAACGGTCATGTGATCCTTGAAGTCTATCATGTAGTATGCCTAAACAACCATTGTTACCAATTATGATGTTGTTATACCACACTAGAGGCGGCTTCAATTATACACGACGGCGTTTTGGAGGACGGCAACCGTTATGAGGAATTGGAGTCACGTCTTTAATCATGTTTACTTCAAGGCCCGCAGCTTGCAAGGAGCGGATAGCGGCTTCACGGCCGGCTCCAGGACCTTTAACCATAACTTCGACGCTCTTCATGCCATGTTCCATAGCGGCTTTTGCAGCCGATTCCGCAGCCATTTGAGCGGCGAACGGAGTCGATTTACGGGAACCCTTAAATCCAAGACCGCCGGAGCTTGCCCAGGAAATTGCGTTACCGTGCGGATCCGTAATGGTGACGATCGTGTTATTGAAGGTGGAGCGGATATGTGCCACACCGGATTCAATATTTTTACGGTCACGACGTTTTGTACGTACGACCTTTTTTGGTTTAGCCATTGTCTGTTATCCCTCCTTCTTATTTCTTCTTGTTCGCTACTGTACGACGAGGACCCTTACGAGTACGAGCATTCGTCTTAGTACGTTGTCCGCGAACAGGCAAGCCGCGACGATGACGAACACCGCGGTAGCAGCCAATTTCAATCAGACGCTTAATATTTAAGGAAATTTCACGACGCAGGTCACCTTCAACCTTAACCGTTTTGTCGATCGTTTCGCGTAGTTTGCTAACCTCATCTTCCGTCAAATCACGAACACGAGTGTTCGGACTGATGCCTGTCTCGGACAGGATTTTCTGGGAAGTCGTTTTACCGATTCCGAAAATGTAAGTCAAGGCGATCTCAACGCGCTTATCACGTGGCAAATCCACACCAGCTATACGTGCCATTTTACGCTACACCCCCTTCTTTAACCTTGTTTTTGTTTGTGTTTCGGATTTTCGCAAATCACCATAACATTGCCTTTGCGACGAATGACTTTGCATTTTTCGCAGATAGGCTTCACAGAAGGTCTTACCTTCATGTTGATTACCTCCTTAAAGTTTTGCGGAGCAAAACTCACTTCGTAAGGATAAACTCAGTTTTACGAATGTAAAACAGGCATTAGAAGTAAATTTAGATGTTCTAAATTACTCAACCTGAATATCATAACACATATTTATTCCAAATGGTATTGGAATCTATTTACGATACGTAATACGACCTTTAGTCAGGTCATAAGGCGACAATTGAACAACAACTTTGTCTCCTGTCAGAATCCGGATAAAGTGCATACGCAGCTTGCCGGATACATGAGCAAGAATTTGATGTCCGTTTTCCAGCTCTACTTTAAAAGTAGCATTCGGCAACGGCTCAATAACTGTACCTTCAACTTCAATTACATCTTCCTTGGCCACTGTCATTCCCCTTTCTCTTCGGCATTGGAGCCCTCAGCCTGACGAAATGCTTGAACCGCGTAACGCAGCTTGGCATTTGTCACTCTGCCGCTCTCTTGCAAACTATGAACAACTTCGCTGCTGATCATCGGCTGGAGGTTAAGGTGCTGAATGTTTTTACGTTTCGGTTGATCGAATTTGCGTTTGTCTCCGTCTGCAATGAGGACGAATTTCTCATCCACAATTCCGACAATCACATAAACCGCTTCAGCATCTCTGCCCTTCAAAGCTTTCACCAATTGACCGATCTGCGCCTCTGTGCTGTGCTTCAAGCTCATCACCTACGCATCCAGTTTAGTGAAAATCTCAAGACCATCCGGCGTAACTGCTACTGTATGCTCGAAATGAGCGCACAGTGATCCGTCAACCGTCACCACAGTCCAATTATCTTCCAACGTTCTTACGTACCGTTTACCGGCGTTAACCATCGGCTCGATTGCCAGTACCATGCCAGGCTTAAGCCGTGGCCCCCGATCCGGACTTCCGTAGTTCGGAATTTGCGGCTCCTCATGCAGATCCTTGCCGATACCATGACCGACATATTCACGCACGACGGAGAATCCCGCATCCTCAATGAACTGCTGGATCGCATGCGAAATAGTGTACAAGCGTACATCAGGTTTGACCAGTGCCAGGCCGGCATACAGGGAACCTTCAGTCACATCCAGAAGCCGCTGGGCTTCTTCAGATATTTGACCTACCGGATAGGTCCATGCCGAATCTCCATGGAAGCCACGGAATTCTGCACCGATATCAAGCGTGATGATGTCGCCTTCGTTCAATTTGCGTTTGCCGGGAAAACCGTGTACCAATTCTTCATTGACTGAAGCACAGATGCTAGAAGGAAAACCGTTATATCCCTTGAAAGAAGGCACCGCATGTTGACTGCGAATGAATTTATCGGCGATCTGATCGAGTTCCCCCGTCGTAATTCCCGGCTCAATCGACTTAGCAATCAGTCTGTGCGTTTCCGCTACAATTCGTCCCGCTTCGCGCATAAAGCCCAGTTCCGTTTCGGATTTACAAATGATCATTACACCTAACCTCGCAGTATGGACACGATTTCTTCTGAAACCGCTCCGATTTCCTGTTCTCCATCTACTTGACGCAACAGGCCCTTATCTTCATAAAACTTGAGGAGAGGTGCCGTTTTGTTGATATACTCGTCCAGCCGTGTTCCTACGCTCTCTTCGTTATCATCGGAACGTTGGTACAACTCACCGCCGCACTTATCACAAACACCTTCCTGAACAGGAGGATTGAAGATCACATGATAAGTAGCTCCGCAAGCTTTGCAAAGGCGGCGTCCAGTCAGACGAGCCAGCAGCTTGTTGCGGTCTACCTTCAGGTTGATGACATGATCCAGCTGCTTGCCTAATCCGCCAAGCAGCTCCTCCAGCGATTCCGCTTGCGAAAGGGTTCTTGGAAAACCGTCCAATAAGAAACCTTTTTCGCAATCGGACTGCTGCAGACGTTCGCGAACAATACCGACCGTTACATCATCAGGCACCAGAAGTCCTTGATCCATGTATTCCTTTGCCTTGAGCCCCACAGGGGTTCCCTGCTTGATGGCCAGACGAAACGCATCTCCGGTAGAGATGTGCGGAATACCGAACTGGTTCACAATGACTTCTGCTTGTGTCCCTTTCCCTGCTCCAGGAGGCCCCATGAATAGAATGTTCATGTCTATCACTCCCTCCAGATTACAATCCATTTCAAGAAACATAACAATAGGCGCCAGGAGCGATCTCTTGCGAGCTCAGACCTGGTACCTATCGCTTACTTATTAATAAAGCCTTTGTAGTGACGTTTGATCAACTGGCTTTCGATCGTCTTCATCGTATCAAGTGCAACCCCGATAACGATCAGGATCGAAGTACCGCCGATCTGTACACTTTGAGGCAGGTTAGCCAAAGCTCCCAAGCCTACAGGAAGTACGGAGATCGCCGCAAGGAACAACGCGCCTGTCATTGTCAAACGAGTCAATACCTTGGTCAGGTATACCTCGGTTGTTTTACCAGGACGGATTCCCGGAATATATCCACCGTTCTTCTTCATGTTCTCAGCCATCTGCTGCGGATTCATCTGTACAAAAGTATAGAAGAATGTGAAGCCGATGATCATGACAACATAGAGAACCATCCCAAGCGGGTGACTGGTGGACAGATTGGCCATAATCCACTTCGCCCAACTATGCGTCGACCAGAAGTTGGCGATCACAACCGGGAATTGCAACAGGGATACAGCGAAGATTACCGGAATAACGCCCGCTGCGTTGATCTTCAGCGGAATGTGCGTATTCTGGCCGCCATACATTTTGTTACCTACAACACGTTTAGCATATTGTACCGGAATTTTCCGAATCGCTTGTTGAATGTAAATAACGCCGATTACGATCAACACACAAACAAGAAGAATACCGATCGATTTAACCACATTCATGAAGGTTTGACCCTCAACGATGAACTCCGATTTTGCAATCGACTCAATGTGGTGAGGAATAGCGGCTACGATCCCGGCGAAGATAATCAACGAAATCCCGTTGCCGATTCCCTTCTCGGTAATCTGCTCGCCAAGCCACATCAGGAAGGACGTACCTGCCGTCAGTACAATGGCAATCACAAGATAATCAGCAAAGGTAGCATTAGGTACCATCTCGATGTTGTACATACGGTTAAAGCCGACCGAAGTGGCAAACGCTTGAATCAACGCGAGAACAACCGTACCGTAACGAGTAACCTGAGCCATTTTCTTCTTGCCGTGCTCTCCTTGCTTCGCCCATTCCGCAAATTTCGGAATAACGTCCATGGAGAGGAGCTGAACAATGATGGAAGCCGTAATGTACGGCATAATCCCGAGGGCAAAAATCGAGAAGTTCTTTAGAGCGCCGCCCGAGAATGTGTTCAGGAGTCCTAACAGGTTTTCTGCACCGGCATTGCCGGTATTTTGAAATACGGAAGCATCCACACCAGGAACCGGAACAAAGGAACCGATCCGGAAAATAATGAATACGAACAGGGTGAATAGGATCCGGTTACGGAGATCCTGAACGTGCCAAATGTTCTTCAATGTTTTAAACATTAGATCACCTCGGTTTTACCGCCGGCAGCCTCGATTTTCTCTACCGCAGATTGAGAGAACTTATTCGCTTTAACTGTCAGCTTGACAGTTACTTCGCCATTGCCAAGGATCTTGATTCCGCTCAGCGCGTTCTTCACGATTCCTTGTTCAGACAACAGTTCAGGAGTTACTTCCGTACCCGCAGCAAAGTTGTTAAGTTCTTCGATGTTCACAATCGCGTACTCTTTCCGCGTAGGATTGTTAAATCCACGTTTTGGCAAGCGACGATACAACGGGTTTTGTCCGCCTTCGAAGCCCGGACGTACACCACCGCCGGAACGAGCATTTTGACCTTTATGGCCACGTGTAGATGTTTTACCCATGCCGCTACCGGTACCGCGTCCAACACGCTTACGCTCATGACGGGAACCTGCAGCTGGGGAGAGCTCATGTAACTTCATCGTTCGTTGCACCTCCTTATTAGATGTTGATTCACTGAGTAGTACAGTGACTATTCAGTGATTTCTTGAACAGAAACCAGGTGGCTTACTTGATTAACCATGCCACGGATGGCTGGATTATCGTTGTGAACCACGGACTGGTTGATTTTGCGAAGTCCCAAAGTTTTCACGGTAGTACGTTGGTTCTCCGGACGACCGATCAAACTACGTACGAGGGTAATTTGCAGTTTAGCCATGAGATTCCCTCCTTAACCGAGAAGTTCTTCGACGGTTTTACCGCGCAATTTCGCAACATCCTCAGCACGCTTCAGACGGGACAAGCCCTCCAAAGTTGCATTGACCATGTTGATGGAATTCGAAGAACCCAGTGATTTAGTTAAAATGTCGCCTACGCCTGCCAGCTCAAGTACTGCACGAACAGGACCGCCTGCGATAACTCCGGTACCTTCGGAAGCCGGCTTCAACAGCACGCGGCCTGCACCGAAATGTCCGGTAACAAGGTGAGGAATAGTTGTTCCTACAAGCGGAACATGCACAAGATTCTTCTTGGCATCTTCAATTCCTTTACGGATCGCATCAGGAACTTCGCCAGCTTTACCGATACCAGCGCCAACCCAGCCTTTGCCGTCACCGACAACAACAAGTGCGCTGAAGCTGAAACGACGTCCGCCTTTTACTACTTTAGCTACGCGGTTAATATTTACAACTCTTTCTGTCAGTTCTAAAGTGTTAGGATCTACACGCAAGTCGTTAACCTCCTTTTTAAAATAATATTAGAATTCAAGACCTGCTTCGCGAGCTGCATCAGCCAATGCTTGAATCCGTCCATGGTACAAGTATCCTCCGCGGTCAAAAACAACAACCTTCACGCCCTTTTCGGTAGCGCGCTTAGCAACCAGTTCTCCGACTTTACGTGCGGATTCGACATTGCCGCCATTGTTGATTTCGCTGCTGATTTCCTTGTCAACTGTCGAAGCGGATACCAGGGTTACACCTGCTACATCATCGATCAATTGAGCATAGATATGTTTGGAAGAACGGTATACGTTCAATCTAGGACGCTCAGCCGTTCCTTGGATTTTCTTACGTACACGCAAATGTCTTTTCAGACGTGCTTTGTTCTTATCGCCTTTTGTAATCATGACTTCCATTTCACTCCCTTCGGTTTACCTTCACGCCATGCGCGGCCGTACAAGTCAAGAAGCAAGAAGAAGCAGCCTTCGATTATAAGGCTTATTTCTTCTTACCAGCTTTACCTTCTTTACGAATGATACGTTCGCCTTCGTACTTAATCCCTTTGCCTTTATAAGGTTCAGGTGCACGGACAGCACGGATATTCGCAGCATACTCGCCTACGCGCTCTTTATTGATTCCGCTCACGATGATCTTCGTGTTCGTTGGAACTTCAAACGTAATCCCAGCTTCCGGCGTGATTTCAACCGGATGAGAGTAGCCTACGTTCAGAACCAGTTTCTCACCGGATTTGCTGGCACGGTAACCGACACCAACAAGCTCGAGAGTTTTGGTGAAACCTTCGGTTACTCCGCTCACCATGTTGTTCACTACGCTACGGGTTGTACCGTGCAGGGAACGATGTAATTTGTTGTCGGAAGGACGCTCGACAAGGATTTGGTTATCTTCAACCGAAACCTTCATGTCCTTGTGAAGCTCACGGGTCAAAGTGCCTTTAGGGCCTTTTACCGTAATGAGACTATTATTAAGTGTGATATCCACACCACTTGGTACTGTAATTGGTTTGCGACCAATACGAGACATTTGCTGCACCTCCTTGTTTTGTGACGTTAATTACCAAACGTAGCAGACAACTTCGCCGCCAGCTTTCGCCTGACGAGCTTCCTTGTCCGTCATAACTCCCTTGGACGTGGAGACAATCGCGATTCCCAAACCGCCGAGTACACGAGGAACTTCGTTGCTCTTCGTATACACGCGAAGGCCAGGCTTACTGATTCTCTTAAGTCCAGTAATAACGCGCTCATTGTTCGGGCCGTATTTCAGGAAAATACGAATCAACCCTTGTTTGTTGTCATCGATATATTCTGCGTCGCGAATGAAACCTTCACGCTTCAGGATTTCAGCGATTTGCTTCTTAATCGTGGATGCAGGCAGTTCTACTGTTTCGTGGCGAACCGTGTTCGCGTTACGAATACGAGTAAGCATATCTGCAATAGGATCAGACATAGTCATTAGTGTAAACCTCCTTCCCGTTGTTGATGGATTACCAGCTTGCTTTTTTCACGCCAGGAATCTGGCCTTTATAAGCTAATTCACGGAAACAAATTCTGCAAATTTTGTACTTTTGCAATACCGAATGTGGACGACCGCAACGCTCGCAACGGGTGTAAGCCCGTACTTTGAATTTCGGAGTGCGTTGCTGTTTAACTTTCATCGAAGTTTTTGCCACTTAGCCTGACACCTCCTAAATAGTATCGGAGAAAAAATGATGCTTATTTCGCAAAAGGCATTCCGAGTCCGCTCAGCAGTTCGCGGGATTCTTCATCGGTTTTAGCCGTAGTTACGATAACGATATCCATACCGCGCACTTTATCAACCTTGTCATACTCGATTTCCGGGAAGATCAATTGTTCCTTCAAACCGAGTGTATAGTTGCCGCGGCCGTCAAATGCTTTCGTCGATACGCCTTGGAAGTCACGAACGCGTGGAAGCGTTACATTGAACAACTTGTCGAGGAAGTAATACATACGCTCACCGCGCAATGTTACTTTCACGCCAATTGGCATATTCTCACGAAGCTTGAAGCCTGCGATCGACTTCTTCGCACGAGTGATAACCGGCTTTTGACCAGAAATCAGCTGCATGTCGTTCACAGCGGAATCAAGTACCTTCGAGTTGGCAACAGCATCGCCAACACCCATGTTGATAACAACCTTCTCGACTTTAGGCACTTGCATTACAGTTGTATAGTTGAATTTTTGAATCAAAGCAGGTGTAACTTCGTTCAAAAAACGTTCTTTCAATCTTGCCATGAATCATGGACCTCCTTTCTTCTCGTTCCTGGATTAATCGATCACTTCTCCGGATCTCTTCGCAACACGAACTTTCTTGCCGTTGTCCAATACCTTGTAACCGATACGGGTTACTTTTCCGCTCTTAGGATCAACGTGCATAACGTTCGATACGTGAATCGGAGCTTCCTTTTCGATGATGCCGCCTTGCGGGTTGAGTTGGTTCGGCTTCTGGTGTTTTTTCACCATGTTCACACCTTCAACCAGCACACGATTTTCACGTGGATAAGCAGCGATAACGCGGCCCTTCTTGCCTTTGTCCTTACCGGAGATCACGATAACGTTATCGTCCTTCTTGACATGCAGCTTGTTGTTGTGGGATTCCAGAACTTTTTTCAATCTTGGCATTTCACTTACACCTCCTGTTTCGTCGGCTTATTAAACAATCCCCTTACGCTGGGGCGTATTAGATAACTTCCGGAGCCAAGGAAACGATTTTCATGAAATCTCTGTCGCGCAGTTCACGAGCAACAGGTCCGAAAATACGAGTACCGCGAGGGCTCTTGTCTTCTTTCACTACAACCGCTGCGTTCTCATCAAATGCAATGTAAGAACCGTCTTTACGGCGAACCGAACGCTTTGTGCGAACGACAACCGCTTTGACCACATCACCTTTTTTGACAACGCCCCCTGGTGTTGCTTGTTTCACAGAGCATACGATCAGGTCACCGATTTGAGCCGTGCGACGACCCGTACCGCCCAGAACACGAATACACATCAATTCCTTCGCGCCGGAGTTGTCTGCAACTTGCAAACGTGTAAATGGTTGAATCATGGAAAGTTCCTCCTTTCAGTCTAAGCTATCTTGCTATTAGATGATTACTGCCTTCTCAACGATTTCAACGAGTCTCCAACGCTTGTCTTTAGACAAAGGACGAGTCTCAGCAATCTTCACAGTATCACCGATTTGCGCAGTGTTGTTCTCATCATGCGCTTTGAATTTCTTCGTATACTTAATGCGTTTGTGGTACAGATCATGCTTCTTATAGGTTTCAACAGCAACGACGATTGTCTTATCCATCTTGTCGCTGACGACTTTACCAATTTGCACTTTACGGCTGTTGCGCTCTTCGCTCATGGTTAGCCTCCTTCCTGGACTTAGGCGCTTTGCTTCACGCTGCGCGCATTAATTAACTGATGATCCCAAGTTCTCTTTCACGTAATACGGTTTTAGCACGAGCTATTTCCTTACGCACATCGCGGATCCGAGTCGGGTTGTCAAGTTGGCCCGTAGCCAATTGAAAACGAAGGTTAAAGAGTTCTTCTTTAAAGCCTGCGACTTTTTGTTCAATCTCAGCAGTGGTTAAGTTGCGAAGTTCATTAGCTTTCATTTGCTTCACCACCCAATTCTTCACGTTTCACAAACTTCGTTTTGATCGGCAGTTTGTGGGCGGCAAGACGCATAGCTTCACGCGCGATTTCCTCCGATACACCGGCAAGTTCGAACATGATCTTACCAGGCTTCACAACTGCGACCCATTTTTCTACGTTACCTTTACCGCTACCCATCCGGACTTCAAGAGGCTTTTGAGTAATCGGCTTGTCAGGGAAAATCTTAATCCATACTTTACCGCCACG
Organism: Paenibacillus brevis; assembly: GCF_018919145.1. Taxonomy (GTDB): domain Bacteria; phylum Bacillota; class Bacilli; order Paenibacillales; family Paenibacillaceae; genus Fontibacillus; species Fontibacillus brevis. The sequence goes on along the minus strand of NZ_JAHLQJ010000022.1, from coordinate 45,379 downwards.
CTTGATGTAACGAGTCATCGCGATACGCGCTGCTTCGATTTGACGGTTCGTAATCCAAGTAGGTTCCAAAGCTTGCAAGCCGTATTCACCGAAGTTCAATTCAGTGCCGCCTTTAGCTTGGCCTTTCATATGACCGCGTTGTTGCTTGCGGTGTTTTACACGTTTAGGTACCAACATGATTAGTTGCCTCCTTCCTGAACAGCTTGTTGTTTCTTAGCCGTAGGAAGAACCTCTCCACGATAGATCCATACTTTTACGCCGATACGTCCATAAGTCGTATGAGCTTCTGCCGTACCGTAATCAATGTCGGCGCGGAGCGTATGAAGTGGAACAGTTCCTTCACTGTAGCCTTCTGTACGAGCAATTTCAGCACCGCCGAGACGACCGCTGACTGCTGTCTTAATCCCTTTTGCTCCCGAACGCATTGTTCTTTGAATCGCTTGTTTCAGTGCACGACGGAAAGAAACACGACGTTCCAGTTGTTGTGCAATGCTTTCTGCGACAAGAATCGCGTCAAGATCAGGGTGTTTGATTTCAGAGATATTGATGTGAACTTTTTTGCCGCCAGCGATCTTAGTGATCTCATTGCGGAGGTTTTCAACTTCCGAACCGCCTTTACCGATTACCATACCCGGCTTTGCAGTGTGGATAGTCACGTTCACGCGACTTGCTGCTCTCTCGATCTCAATACGAGATACAGCGGAGTCTTTCAATTTATTTTTCAAGTATTCACGGATTTTCACGTCTTCAAGCAGAAGATCACCAAAATCTTTGCCTGCGTACCATTTCGATTCCCAATCACGGATAATACCTACCCGTAATCCGACCGGATTTACCTTTTGGCCCACACGTTTTCCCTCCTTATTTTTCGGATACCACCAAAGTAATGTGGCTGGTGCGTTTGTTGATCCGGCTTGCACGTCCCATTGCACGAGGGCGGAAACGCTTCATTGTCGGACCTTGGTTTACGTAAGCTTGCGTAATAACCAATTTATTTACATCCATAGAATAGTTATGTTCAGCATTGGCAATCGCCGAGTTCAAAAGCTTCTCCACAATCGGGGAAGCCGCCTTTGGCGTATGGCGGAGAATCGCGATCGCGTCGCCAACTTGCTTACCGCGGATTAAATCGACAACGAGTTGAGCCTTACGCGGGGCGATGCGCACTTGATTTGCAGATGCTTTAGCTTCCATGTGTGTTACCTCCTCTCAAACGAAGAACTTATCGTTATTAGCGTCTCGTTTTCTTATCGTCGTCCGTATGACCTTTGTAGGTACGTGTTGGAGCGAACTCACCCAACTTGTGTCCAACCATATCCTCAGTCACATAAACCGGAACATGCTTGCGGCCGTCATATACACCGAACGTATGGCCAATGAATTGCGGGAAGATGGTGGAACGACGGGACCAGGTCTTGATCACGACCTTCTTGTTCGAAGCGTTCACTTCTTCCACTTTCTTGAGCAGGTATCCATCGATAAATGGTCCTTTTTTAAGACTGCGACTCATTTTTTTATCCTCCCTTCGTTACGCTGCTTGAATCCTTAGTTCATCCACTGCCGCGAAGTGATCCGCTAAGCGCGGATTACTTCGTGCGGCGGCGAACGATATATTTATCGGATGCTTTACCTTTTTTACGAGTCTTGTAACCAAGGGTCGGTTTGCCCCAAGGAGACAATGGAGATTTACGTCCGATCGGAGCGCGACCTTCACCACCACCGTGAGGGTGATCGTTAGGGTTCATGACGACACCGCGTACTTCAGGACGTTGTCCGAGCCAACGGTTACGTCCGGCTTTACCAATCTTGATGAGCTCGTGGTCGCCGTTGCCTACAGCACCGATGGTAGCGCGGCAAACTTTCAGGACTTTACGAACTTCGCCAGAGGAAAGGCGGATCGTTACATATTTCTCTTCTTTACCCAGCAACTGAGCTTCTGTGCCGGCTGCGCGAACCAACTGTCCACCCTTGCCAGGCTTCAACTCGATGTTGTGGATAACTGTACCTACAGGAATATTTTCAAGCGGCAATGCGTTACCGATCTTGATGTCGGAACCCACGCCAGACTCGATTACGTCGCCAACCTTCAAGCCCTTAGGCGCCAGGATGTAACGTTTTTCACCGTCGGCATAGTGGATCAAAGCGATATTGGAAGTCCGGTTCGGGTCATACTCGATCGTAGCAACGCGGCCTGGAATTCCATCTTTGTTCCGTTTGAAGTCGATGATACGGTATTTACGCTTATGTCCGCCGCCATGGTGACGAACCGTAATTTTACCTTGGTTGTTGCGGCCAGCTGTTTTGCTCAGCGGAGCCAGCAAAGATTTCTCCGGTTGATCCGTGGTGATGTCTTCGAATGTGGACACGGACATGCCGCGTCTTGCCGGAGATGTCGGTTTAAACTTTTTGATAGGCACTAGATTTCCCTCCTTACTTTAACGATTTTTATACCGATTCAAAAAACTCAAGCGGCTTGCTGCCTTCCGCCAAAGTAACGAACGCTTTCTTCCATTCCGGAGTATATCCGAAGTGACGTCCGTACCGTTTAGGCTTGGCAGGTACACGCAAGGTATTTACATTGCTCACTTTTACATTAAAGATCGCTTCTACAGCTTTCTTGATTTCGGTCTTATTAGCTTTGATGTCTACTTCGAACACATATTTCAAATCGTTCATGTAGTCAGCCGTACGTTCCGTAATCACCGGACGCTTGATAATATCACGAGGATCTTTCATTACGCGAGCACCTCCTCTACCTTCTGAACTGCTTCCTTCGTAATGATCAGCTTGTCGTGCGAGAGCACATCAAGAACATTAATGCCGTCAGCCGCTACGAATTTCACACCCGGAATGTTACGAGCGGAAAGCGCCACGTTATCATCATAAGAAGGAGCTACAACGAGAGCTTTACGATCAACCTTCAGGTTGTTCAAAATCGCTGCGAATTCTTTCGTCTTAGGAGCGCTCAGGGTCAATGCATCCAATACGATGATGTCCTGATCGATCACTTTTGCGGAAAGAGCCGATTTAATCGCCAAACGACGTACTTTCTTCGGCAATTTGTAGGAATAGCTGCGTGGAGTTGGTCCGAATACCACACCACCGCCTACCCATTGTGGAGAGCGGATGGAGCCTTGACGAGCACGACCCGTACCTTTTTGCTTCCAAGGTTTACGGCCGCCGCCACGAACTTCAGAGCGTCCTTTTACTTTATGGGTACCAAAACGCAGGGAAGCGCGCTGCATAACGACTGCTTCATGAAGAACATGAGTATTAGGTTCGATACCGAATACCGCGTCGTTCAGCTCAACTTCGCCAACTTGGCTACCACTAACATTAAATAGTGCTACTTTTGGCATTTGTTGTTCCTCCTTTCTTTCGTCAATTATTTCTTAATTGTTTGTCTTACTTTTACAAAGCTATTTTTAGGACCTGGGATCGAGCCTTTTACAAGCAGAACATTACGTTCCACATCGACTTTCACCACTTCAAGGTGTTGAATCGTAACCGTTTCACTACCCATGTGTCCTGGAAGGTGCTTGCCCTTCGGAACGCGGTTCGCTTGAATCGAACCCATGGAGCCCGGTCTGCGATGATAACGGGAACCGTGTGACATAGGGCCACGGCTTTGTCCCCAACGCTTGATGTTACCTTGGAATCCTTTACCCTTCGAAATACCTGTTACGTCAACAAATTCGCCTTCTGCAAAAATATCGACCTTGACCTCTTGGCCAACCTCGAATCCTGCCAGATCAACACCGCGAACTTCGCGAACGTAGCGCTTAGGAGCAGCACCAGCCTTTTTAGCATGGCCTACTTCAGGTTTGTTAGCTCTTGCTTCCTTCTTATCGGAGTAACCGAGCTGGATCGCTTCGTAGCCGTCATTCTCCAGGTCTTTCTTTTGAAGAACTACGTTGCCACTTGCTTCGATAACCGTTACAGGAACTACGTTCCCTTCCGGAGTAAACACTTGAGTCATTCCAAGTTTTTTCCCTAAGATACCTTTCATGTTGACACCTCTTTTCCTTTCCTATTCCATTACATAATGGGATTACAATTTGATTTCGATATCTACACCGGACGGCAGGTCCAAGCGCATCAAGGCATCCACAGTTTGTGGAGTCGGATTAACAATGTCGATCAGACGCTTATGAGTGCGTTGCTCGAATTGCTCCCGGGAATCCTTGTACTTGTGTACCGCGCGGAGAATAGTAATCACTTGCTTCTCAGTTGGCAGCGGAATCGGTCCGGAAACACCTGCACCCGAACGTTTTGCTGTTTCAACGATTTTCTCTGCGGATTGATCAAGAATTCTGTGGTCGTAAGCTTTCAAACGAATACGAATTTTTTGCTTTGCCATTTTAGTCCCTCCTTCTATCGCCCAATTTAGTATCGGACATACTCCGTGAAAATTTTCTGACCACCTTTCCCATGGCAAAGGGGCCGGGTGTGTCAGTAACCTCTCACATCATCGCACAGTCACAGAACAACATTCATTATTATATAGAAAAGCCCGGCCCATTGCAAGCAGAAATTATAAATTATTTATCCTCCATTTCTGCGTGACATATATATAGAAGAAAGATAATATCATAGCTCATTCAAATTGCTTATTCTGACGAAATTCGCTCGGAGACATGTGAAAATACTTTTTGAAAACACTTGAAAAATACGTGGAGTCCTCAAACCCTACAGCCTGACAAATATCCGTCATTTTCATATCGGTATTCCTGAGCAGCACCTGAGCCCGTTGAAGTTTCAGCTTGTTGACATACCCCGTAAAGGTCTCTCCCGTCTCCTTCTTGAAGAGTGTGCTGAAATAGCTCGGATTCAAATGAATATGCTCTGCCACCTGCTTGACTGAAAGTTCATCCATATAGTGCTGGCGGATATATTCACAGGCCTGCTCCATCGGATTCGTATTCCGGTTTAATGGTTGCTTCCATTGCTTCAGCCAGAGTACAAAGCTCTGATATTCCTCACCAAGCCACTCAGCCACCTGTAAGGAATTGCGAAGACCACGGACATGATCAAGCAATTCCGCCACCGGTTGGACAGGCTGCGGAGACAGGCTCAGGAGCGCCATAGCCTGATTCAGTGCCATGGCCTGATTAACCGCTCTGATTTTACTTTCTGCTGTAGGATGCTGCGATAGCTGACGGAGGGTTCCTGCAAAATAATCTTCGAGACGCCCTTCTTCTCCGGATACAATTAAATCCATAATCTCATTCTTGATATCTTGAGCTGCCTGATAGCCGTTGAGTTCTCCGGAAGAAGGCGATGGGGACCACCACCCCTTATCCTTGCCCTCGCCAACCCCCGTATAAGCTTCAAGTAAGGAATAGGCATTCGTACATTCTCCCAGAAAGACGCTGTCCATTTCAATGCCGAGAAATTCTCTCACTGCCTTCACCGATTGATCCCACCAAGCTTCGGGTAACCCATTCACTTCGGCCGACAGCACAAATCGATCAGCAGTCAGAACCAGAAGTTCTACCCGCACTCCCTCCTTGCAAGCAAGCTCCTGGATAATATTCAGAATTCCGTATTGAAGCAGATACATATCTTCTTGCCGGTAACGCTTCTCCTCGGGAAAATAGTCACGTACATCAACCAGCCACAGTTGCTGGCCTATGAACAACCGCTCATATCGGGCTGCAATCTCTTCGTTCATTTGAATTTTCAACAGAATAGAACGCAGCAGCAGCTCTCTCGCAGCTCTTTGCACCGTGCTTTTACTTTCAAGTCTGCCTGTAGCGGCACGAAGAACACGGGAAATATCCCCGTCAGTACATGGCTTCAGCAGAAAATCCATTGCCCCATAACGCAGCGCGGACTGAGCATAATGGAAATCCTGATAGCCCGTAATCATTACGAAGAGGGCATCGACTTGATGATCGTGAATCTTCCTTGCCAGCTCAATACCGCTCATTAATGGCATATGTATATCCATCAGCACCAGGTCCGGCTGCAGCTGGATGATCTTGCGCCAGCCTTCCTCGCCCGTCTCCGCCTCGCCGATCACCTGCCATTCCATAGACTTCTGCTGGATAAAAAATTTCAATCCCTCACGGAAATTGGGCTGATCCTCTACGATCAAAATCGTCCTCTTCATGCCTGCTCCTCCTTCCCCATGGGCAAGATATAGCTGATCAATGTACCACCATCAATTCGGCTGGCAAATTCAAGGCCGTATGAACCGCCATGAACAAGATGAATTCTCCGTTTCACATTCTGTACACCCAAATGTTCGTTCAGAATATCGTGAGAGGGATCCTGCAGCCTCTGCAGAAGCTCCGGCTCGATACCCTTCCCGTTATCCGCTATATCAATTCGCAGTATATTCCGTTCCAAATAAGCATGTATGCTTAGCTTTTTATTACCCGCATTCATTTTTCGCTCGAAGGCATGAACGAATATATTCTCGATTGTTGGCTGCAAAATGAGCCGTTGAATCGGACATTCGGCCGCTGCCTCTTCTACTTGAATAGTCAGTTCCAGTTCCGGATGAAACAGCTCCATCTGAATCGCAATATAGCTTTTGATCTGCTCCATTTCCTCATGCAGTGTACTAGGCAGCTCAATAGGCTTTAAAGAATACTGCAGAATGTTAGAGAGTGACTTGATAATATTGGCCGTATCCTTGACATTCTGCAAGTACAGCTTCCAATAGATTTCATTGAAGATATTGTACAGAAAATGCGGATTAAGCTGCGCCTGCAAGGTCCTTAGCTCCGCTTCCTTCTCACGCAATTGCTTCAACAGCACTTCATTGATCAAGGTATGAATATGATCGATCATGTCATTGAACGTTTCCCCCAGAAACGCCAGCTCGTCTTTGGTACGGACCTCGACTCTCGCATTCATCTGGCCATAACGGATTCTTCTCATACTGACTACCAGCTCCCTGAGCGGGCGGAGCAGCCTGGAACTGGCCATGGCCAGAAGCAGACTGGTGAGCAAGATACTGATAAGCCCTGACAATACAATTGTCTTGAAAATATCACTATTCCGCTTGTCCATCTCCCGCAGAGATAATCCGCTGACCAATTTGAAATTACCCGAGCTCGACTCCTTCTTCACAAATAAATAGTTCCCCTCTTCGGTAGCCCGGACCACCGACTCCGACTCCTCGTCAGCATATTGCAATGGAATCTCATCCAGCACCGGATCGAGCCGCTGCTGCCCGGTGAACAGCACGCGGTCCTTCTTATCCAGCAAATAAACCTTGCCGCTTTCTCCTTCCAGCTCCGCTGTCACTTCTGAGAAAAATCCTTCATCCAGCACCAACACCAGAGTACCGTAGGTTTCCTGCCAGGTGCTCTTCATCAGCCGTGCGGCAATGATCATCGTCCGGTATCCATCAGGATCCGCTGAACTGGCCAGCTTCATCCTGAACCAGGTCAAAGCCCCTCTCGTCCCTTCCAGTTCTTGATCAATGTAGCTGCGAGCCTCGGTGTCCAGCATAGACACGGCTCCGTAGTTGGCATTGTAGTAGCTATCACCCTGCAGATTATAAATAAACATGGCCCGGATATCCGGGGCATCCAGTTTGGCCTGGGAGACGACCTCATACAGAGATTGCAAGCCATGCACCTTATCCATGGGGCCGGTAGTACCCATCAATATCTCGACAACCGTGGGCTGAAACACGATGGATTGGGTTATCCGTTCCACCTCGTGAACGCTCTGATTGATTCTTTGCAGGCTTTGTTCGTTGGTTTTGAAAAATTGGTTTTTAATCTCCTCCTGAAACAAAGTCTGATTAGACCGGTAAATGATCAGACCTGAAATAGCAGAAGTGGCAATCACAATGAGCGAGAAGCTGCATATAAGCTTGACAATCAGGCTTCGGGTTGGGGAAAACGTTTTCAACAATATGTACCTCCCAAGCTGCTTAATCTATAACTATCTAATTTAAGCAAAAGTACTGCCAATTATATTTAAAGAGATGAGCGAATGAAAGGGGGTACCATAGAAGCAACCACAACGAAGGAGGTGAAATTCTAGCATGAGGAAATTGTTTAGAGGAGCTTTATTCCAAAAGAACATCCCGCTATACGTCATGTTTGCGCCAGTAATTGCATATTATCTGATTTTTCGATATTTGCCAATAGGTGGATTAGTCATTGCTTTTCAGAACTATAACTTCTTCGATGGCATCTTGCATAGTCCCTGGGTGGGGTTGAAGAACTTCCAGATGCTGTTCAGCACCGACAAGACGCTGCTCATCATCTGGAATACGCTGTGGCTTAGCTTCTTGAATTTGATCGTCGGGTTCCCTGTTCCGATTATTCTGGCCTTGCTGCTCAACAGCGTCAAGAAGATGTGGTACAAACGCCTGGTGCAGACGCTTGTATACCTGCCTCACTTTTTCTCCTGGGTTATTGTGGGGGGCATGGTTGTGACGATCTTCTCCCTGGAATCCGGATTTATCAACCAATGGATTACCCAGCACTATGGGGAGCCCTATCCATTTCTGTACCGCCATTTCTCTTGGGTATCCATCTTCGTCGGAGCCGGGATCTGGAAGGAGATGGGGTTCAGCACTATCATTTATCTGGCTGCACTGACATCCATCTCACCTTCTCTATACGAAGCAGCTTCCATCGATGGAGCGACGAAATGGCGACGAACCTGGCATGTTACCTTGCCCGGTATAAGGGGCACTATTATTCTGGTGTTGATTCTGTCTATGGGCAGAATTCTGGAGGTAGGCTTTGACCAGATTTATAACCTGCGGAACGCGATGGTCTCGCAAATCTCCGAGGTCATCAGCACGTATATTTTTTCAATGGGTATACAGGGCGGGCAGTTCAGTCTGACGGCAGCACTTGGATTCTTTGAATCCGTCGTAGCCTTCATCTTCATTCTTGGAGCTAACCTGATAGCCAAAAAATTCGATAACCATCTGTTCTGAGGTGAATTCAAAATTGAGCGAATCTAATGGAGACAAAATCTCAAGAATCATCATTTCCTTTATCCTGCTGCTGATTGCAATCTCTTGCTTAGCTCCCGTTCTCAACATCCTCTCCATTTCCCTAAGCGGGAAGCAGGCTGTCGAATCGGGTCGGGTACTCCTTTGGCCTGTAGATATAACTCTTCAGAGTTATGAAACATTGTTCAAAGGGACACGAATCTTAAGCGCTCTGGGTAACGGCCTCCTATTAACGATAGGCGGAGTGCTCCTGTCGATGGCTTTTACCATTTGTGCCGCTTACCCGCTTTCCAAGAAATATTTTTTCGGCAGACGGGTATTTACCCTGCTAATTCTCTTTACAATGGTATTTAGCGGAGGGTTGATTCCTACCTATCTGGTTGTCAAATCACTCGGATTGATTGATACATACTGGGCCATCTGGATGCCAGGTGTAATCAGCACCTTCAATATGCTCATTATGCGCTCGTATTTCGAGGGGATTTCCTCCGAGGTTGAAGATGCCGCCCGGATCGACGGCTGCAACGAATGGAAGCTGATGAGCAAGATCATTCTTCCGCTATCCATGCCGGTGATCGCTACCTTGCTGCTATTCTATGGGGTAGGCTACTGGAACTCTTTCATGAGTGTGTTGATTTACATCAACTCGACGCACAAATACACCATCACCGTTCTAATCCAGCAAATGATTCAGAGCCAATCGCTCCTAACCGAAGCGCTGGCCAACGATGTGACGGCCACCCAACTGATACCTGAAGGTATCAAATCAGCTGGTATCATTGTGCTCATCCTGCCCATGGTTCTTATCTATCCATTCCTGCAAAGATATTTTGTACAGGGCGTAATGTTGGGGTCTGTTAAAGGCTGATCCGATTATATAGTAGAGGAGAAATTTATTATGTTTCCATTTAATAAGCGAACCGCCATCCTGACCTGTGCCATGCTGACTCTCTTCACAGTTGCTACAGCGTGTGGTAAGGAAAGCCAAACCAGCGAAGGCTCTCCGTCGAAGAAGGGCTCCATCAGCGCCACCGTCTATGATCGCGGACTGATCCCAGCCTCCGAAGGTACGATGGAGGAGAACCGCTGGACGGAGTGGATTAATGAAAACAGTCCAACAAATGTGACCTTCGTAGCCGTTCCGCGCACAGAATCAAAGCAAAAGCTGAACACTCTTTTTGCATCTGGCAGCGCACCTGATCTAATCTTTGAATTCGATCCGAATATTAAGAATCCGCTTTATGATCAAAAGCAATTGATGCCTCTTGATGACATGATCAATGAATACAGTACCGTCTACAAAAAGCTGATTGAGGAGAATCCTATTCTCAAGCAGGCCGCCCTTAAATCGGATGGCAAAATGTATGAGTTCGGAAAGCTAAATGAAGCGATCCCGCAGAACATTGCGGTCATCCGGCAGGATTGGCTGGACAAGTTAAATCTGACCGCTCCCACAACAACTGAGGAGCTATATCAGGTGGCGAAGGCTTTTGCTGAGAAGGATCCCGACGGAAACGGCAAGAAGGACACGTATGGACTTAATATCGGAGCTGGTCTGTCCGATGTATTCGGCGGAGGCGGCTTAAATAATTCCTATATCGATGTGAATGGTGAACTGGTACGGCAATGGGATAATCACAAATACCATACGGCATTTGTTAAGCAGCTATTTGATGAGGGAATTATTGATAAAGACTTCATCACTGACAATAACGGAGCCAAAGCTCGCCAGGATTTCCTGAATGGTAAAACCGGCATCTATTTCACTCAGGCGAACACCAGCCTCTGGAACAGATTATGGGTTGCCGACTATGGAACGCTCAAAGCGAATGTACCTGATGCTGAGTTGGCTATTCTCCCGTACCCTTCCTCTCCGATTGGACAGTTTATTAACTGGATTAACAATCCCGTGCAAATGACGGCTGTCGTGAATCGATCCGCCAAGGATCCCAAAGCAATTATGGAATACATTGATTTTCTATCCACTCCAAGCACCGGTAGAACTCTGACCAGCGGATTAGAGGGCGTTCACTGGAATAACGCTGCTAATGGCTGTCCGAATGTCATCGACCCCGAGAAGAACAAGACGGAGACCGGCTATTTGGGGCAAGATTATAACATGATATTCTCCGTACCTGAAGGTGGCAAATGCTTTTTCATCGCAGGAACCTTTAATGTAGAGAATCCGGAAGAGAAGTTAGCCAAGGATATGTTCAAAGCCAATCTGGACATTTTCTATAGCATGATCGATCAAAAGGCAAATTGGCCCGGTCTGACTCACAGTGAGCACCTGCCAAGCGTGCCTCAGGAGCTGCTTGTAGATTTGCAAAATGCAGGGACCGAAATACCAAACATCTTTAAAAGCGCTATGGTTAGCGGCGCCAGCTACACCGTTGAACAGGCAATGGCAGATGCACAGGCAACCTGGGACAAATACAACGGCAAGAAGATCGATGAATTCTATCAAAAATGGTATAGCGACAACAAGGATCATATTCTGATGCCTGAAGATATCTTTAACATCGTCAATGACCAGAAGAAGCTTCAGGAAGAAATACTTAAATAGTCGCTTATACCAAATCGAATTAAAAAAGCACAACCCGCTTATAAAGGCGAGTTGTGCTTTTTATTGCAGGCTCTGAGAACCTTATTATTTGCTGATGGTAACAACGGCGCCAGATCCAACTGTACGTCCGCCTTCACGAATGGAGAAGCGAGTTCCCTCTTCGATCGCGATTGGGTTGATCAGTTGTACTGTAACTTCGATGTTGTCGCCAGGCATAACCATTTCAGTACCTTCAGGCAGGTTGATAACACCTGTTACGTCAGTTGTACGGAAATAGAATTGTGGACGGTAGCCCGTGAAGAAAGGCTTATGACGGCCACCTTCTTCTTTAGTCAATACGTATACTTGAGCGGAGAACTCAGTATGCGGATTAACGGAAGCTGGCTTAGCCAATACTTGACCGCGCTCGATTTGGTTACGGTCTACACCGCGGAGCAATGCGCCGATGTTGTCGCCCGCTTGAGCGGAATCGAGCAATTTACGGAACATTTCAACGCCTGTAACGACGGATTTCTTAGTTTCTTCCTTGATACCAACGATTTCGATTTCATCGCCGACTTTAACAGTACCGCGTTCTACACGACCAGTAGCAACTGTACCACGGCCAGTGATGGAGAACACGTCTTCGACAGGCATCAGGAACGGTTTGTCCACTGGACGCTCTGGAAGAGGAATGTACTCGTCGATGATTTCGAACATTTCAACGATTTTCTTAGCCCAATCGCCATCAGGGTTTTGAAGAGCTTCACGAGCGGAACCGTGGATGATTGGAGTGTCATCACCAGGGAACTCATATTCGTTAAGCAGGTCGCGAACTTCCATTTCAACGAGTTCGATCAGTTCAGCGTCTTCAACCATGTCGCATTTGTTCAAGAATACAACGATGTAAGGAACGCCTACGTTACGGGACAACAGGATGTGCTCGCGAGTTTGCGGCATTGGGCCGTCAGCTGCGGATACAACCAGGATTGCGCCGTCCATTTGAGCAGCACCCGTGATCATGTTTTTAACATAGTCGGCGTGTCCTGGGCAGTCAACGTGTGCATAGTGACGGTTAGCGGATTCGTATTCTACGTGGGAAGTAGAAATTGTGATACCGCGTTCGCGTTCTTCTGGAGCTTTGTCGATTTGGTCGAATGCGATAGCAGCACCGCCGTAAGTTTTAGACAATACAGTCGTAATGGCTGCAGTCAGAGTAGTTTTACCATGGTCAACGTGACCGATTGTACCGATGTTAACATGCGGTTTTGTACGTTCGTATTTAGCCTTTGCCATTTTAAACATTTCCTCCTTAAAATATGGATTGTTATGTTGGACTAACCAGGGAGCCGGAGCCCCTTAAGAAGATCAAGCCCCCGGTCAGCAGATACTAATATTATTCTCCGCCTTTGTGCTTGGACACAATTTCCTCGGCGATGGTTCTAGGAACTTCTTCATAGTGAGACAGCTCCATCGAGAATACGCCGCGTCCTTGTGTACCGGAGCGCAGAGTCGTCGAGTAACCGAACATTTCGGAGAGAGGCACCTTCGCACGGATAATTTGAGCGCCACCACGGGAATCCATACCTTCGATCCGTCCACGGCGGGAGTTCAGCATACCCATAACGTCACCCATGTACTCCTCGGGAACCGTTACTTCAACCTTCATGATCGGCTCAAGCAATACAGCTTGGCACTTTTCCTTAGCAGCTTTAAGCGCCATGGAACCGGCAATCTTAAACGCCATTTCACTGGAGTCAACGTCATGGTAGGAACCATCAACGATGGTCGCCTTAACGTCTACCAATGGGAAGCCTGCAAGGACACCGTTCTTCATTGCTTCTTCGATACCTTGTTGTGCAGGAGCAATATACTCTCTTGGTACGGAACCGCCGACGATCTTACTTTCGAACTGGTTGCCGCTTCCTGCTTCCAATGGTTCAAATTCAACCCATACGTGACCGTATTGACCACGACCACCGGATTGACGCACGAATTTACCTTCAACGCGTGCAGGAGCCTTGAACGTTTCACGATAAGCAACCTGAGGTTTACCTACATTTGTCTCAACCTTGAATTCACGGCGCATACGGTCGATGATGATATCCAGGTGAAGCTCACCCATACCTGCAAGGATCGTCTGGCCAGTTTCTTCATCCGTATGAGCACGAAGCGTAGGATCTTCTTCAGTCAGCTTGCCGAGGGCAACGCCCATTTTGTCCTGGTCAGCTTTTGTCTTAGGTTCAACTGCGATTTCGATAACCGGATCAGGGAAGTTCATGGATTCGAGAATAACCGGAGCCTTCTCATCACACAGTGTATCACCTGTTCCCGTATCTTTCAAACCTACAGCTGCTGCGATATCGCCCGAATAAACTTCGGTGATTTCTTTACGGCTGTTGGCGTGCATTTGCAGAATACGTCCGATCCGCTCACGCTTGCCTTTTGTTGCATTCAGCACATACGAACCGGATTGCAAAATACCGGAGTACACGCGGAAGAACGTCAGCTTACCCACGTAAGGGTCAGTCATAATCTTAAATGCAAGCGCGGAGAATGGCTCTTCATCAGAGGAATGACGCTCAATTTCGGAACCATCTTCCAGATGACCCTTGATGCTTGGAATGTCGATTGGAGCCGGCAGATAATCTACAACAGCGTCCAATACAAGCTGGATCCCTTTATTACGGTAAGAAGAACCACAGACTACAGGGAAGATCTTAACATCTACTACACCTTTACGAAGGGCTGCTTTCAGTTCACTAACAGTGATTTCTTCACCTTCAAGGTATTTCATTGTTAATTCTTCGTCAAGCTCTGCAACCTTTTCTACCAGCTCCGCACGAAGTTCTTCAACCTTCGCTTGGTACTCGGCAGGAATTTCGGTTTCTTCGATGTTTTGACCCAAGTCGTCTTTGTACATATACGCTTTTTGCTCAACAATGTCGATAATACCGACAAAGTCGCTTTCCGCACCGATCGGCAGTTGGATTGCAACTGCGTTCGCTTGCAGACGCTCGCGCATATCATTGACAACGTTCAGGTAGTCCGCACCGATGATATCCATTTTATTTACATAAGCGATCCGAGGAACGCTATATTTGTCAGCCTGTCTCCAAACAGTCTCTGACTGAGGCTCAACGCCTTCCTTCGCACTGAAAACGCCTACTGCCCCGTCCAATACACGTAGGGAACGTTCAACTTCTACAGTGAAGTCAACGTGCCCCGGGGTATCGATGATATTTACGCGGTGACCCTTCCAGGAAGCGGTAGTAGCAGCGGATGTAATTGTAATCCCGCGCTCCTGCTCTTGCTCCATCCAGTCCATTGTTGCAGCACCCTCGTGAACTTCCCCGATTTTGTGCGTAATGCCTGTATAGAACAAAATACGTTCCGTTGTAGTTGTCTTACCGGCGTCAATATGCGCCATGATCCCGATGTTACGTGTATTTTTCAAGGAGAACTCTCTTGTCATGAATTAGTCTCCCTTCAAAATATTTTAATAAGTTGATCCGAATCCTACCAGCGGTAGTGTGCGAACGCTTTGTTCGCTTCGGCCATTTTGTGCGTATCTTCGCGTTTCTTAACAGAAGCGCCTGTGTTGTTGGATGCATCGATGATCTCAGCAGCCAAACGCTCTTCCATCGTCTTCTCACCGCGGTTGCGGGAGTAGTTCACGAGCCAACGTAATCCCAAGGATGTACGTCTTTCCGGTTTTACTTCGATAGGCACTTGGTAGTTGGCACCGCCCACACGACGAGCCTTAACTTCCAATACAGGCATGATATTTTTCAAAGCTGCTTCAAATACTTCCATAGGGTCATTCCCAGTACGTTCTTGAATCAGGTTGAACGCATTATACAGAATGCTTTGAGCAACTCCACGTTTACCGTCGAGCATGATGCGGTTGATCAGACGAGTAACAAGCTTGCTGTTATACACCGGATCTGGCAACACATCTCTCTTCGTAACTGGACCTTTGCGTGGCATAGTTATCCCCCTTTCAGTAATAATCCAAACCTTGTTCGGTTCAATAAACTAATGTTGGCATTAGCTTAGGATTTTATTTCTTGGCTTTAGGACGCTTAGCACCGTATTTCGAACGAGCTTGCATACGGTTGTTAACGCCTGCTGTATCAAGTGCTCCGCGTACGATATGATAACGTACCCCTGGAAGGTCCTTGACCCGGCCACCGCGAATCAATACAACGCTGTGCTCTTGCAGGTTATGACCGATACCTGGAATGTAAGCCGTCACCTCTACACGGTTCGTCAAGCGAACACGGGCATATTTACGAAGTGCGGAGTTCGGTTTCTTAGGAGTCATTGTACCTACACGTGTGCACACACCGCGTTTTTGCGGGGAGCTCAGATCAGTAGCCTCACGCTTCAAGGCGTTAAAACCTCTTTGCAATGCTGGCGACTTGGATTTGTACACTTTGTCTTGACGTCCTTTACGGACGAGCTGGTTAATTGTTGGCATGTTGTTGCCACCCCCTTCCTCAATATTCATGTTTCCTTATAAACCACTTTTTTAAGCCCACAGACCCAGGCGGTTCATAAAAGAACAAATGAAAAGTTTTTGCCAGAGGGATAGACCCCTTGCTGCAAAAACAGTTCTTTAAACTATGGTTTTACGATTGCCGCCATTGCCGCTCCGACCTCAATCCCGCAAGCCTTGCCGAGATTGTGCATCGTATCCACCAGCGTCAGCTTGACGCCTCGCTGATTACAAAGCGCAATGATCTTCGATGTCAGGCGCGGATCTGCATCTTCTGCTACATATACTTCTTCGGCGAGACCAAGCTCGACCATTCGCATCGTCTGCTTAGTGCCGATCTTGATATGAGCATCCTGTAGTCCTTTATCATTAGACATACGCATTGTCCTCCAAAGCACAGGGTACACCCGAACTCACGCACTTTGATATATTATCACTCCGGATAGGCGATGTCAAGATATAATTGAATCTCTTCTACACAATCAGAAGTATCAACGTCGCGATAGCCATTGTCCCATAGACGAGCTTGTTCATTCGGAATACTCTCGCCGCTCCGAGCCCTTCGAATGGATATACCGGAAGCAGTTTATATATCAATAAAATACTGCCTAGCCGATACAGGTATGAGGTGAACTCCAAATCCGTCCACACCCACTTGGACAGGGCAACGGTCAGGAGCAGATAAATCCAGCCCAGGACGGCACCACCGCCCAAGATCCACCGAAACCTGGAGGTATTCTCGTATTTCTCGGGAATCCAATTGCCTTGCATAGGAAAGGCTGCGCCGAGAAGCGGCACTAGCAAGGGAATTAGAAATCCGCAGTTTGTCAGACGAAAGTTCCATCGGTGCTCCGAGACCAACCCAATCCGGGTAAAAAGAAGCTCTCCTATCAGTAATGCCCCATAAGCGAGCAAGAACCAGCCCAGATGAAGCTGCCTGTTTAGCAATAACGCTGTGCAAACCATGATCAGATTTAGAAGTATGTAAGCGGCGATCTGCAATACGCTGGAGTCTGCCTTTTTCTTGACCGGTACCGTCTTTGCAGCCAAATATAAATCCATGCCATAAGCAAAAGCTGTCGGCGAAGATTTTAACACGGACACTAGCCCTCTTACTCCTGACAATCTCCGCAATTCCATATAGGTGACTCTCGCAAACCCGTTTTTCTCAAGCGCTCGCCAGGATCCAGTATTTTCATCCTTCACTTGCGCCGTGATAAAGGTACAGCCCAGTTCCCAAAATCGTTTTGTTGCTGCTTTGTACAACTGGCTTGCTATTCCTCTTCCCCTACAGGCAGGATCAACAAATCCGGCACTGAAGTCGCCAATCAACACCCCTTGCTCCCCTTTTAGAAGCTTCAAGATAACAGCACCGATAATCTTTTCTCCTTCGACCGCAACTATAGCTTCTTTAGGCGGCGATATGAATAGGCTCTCTAAGCTGCTGAAGGCTTGTCTGCCTAATCGCTGAACAGTCTTGGCTTCATCTTCCCTCATGATCCGGATCTGCGTTGCTGATTTATTCTCTGAAAGGGTTATTGACAATGTCATGACTTCACTCCTCCTTGATCAATAATTCACATGATCCCATCTATTAATTCTGCTTAGAAAAGCATATTCCTCTTTGAGCCTGGCCATTCCAGATAACAATGCTCCCTATTGCTGAAATTCCATATAAAAAAAGCCGGCATAGCACTGACTCAAGTCAGGCTATGCCGGCTATATTCTGTTACCTACTCGACGGACACAGGTTCCAGATTCTCTTCATTTGTCTCCTGATCCTCTGGACCTTCGAATTGAACGCTGCGATAGCGGTTCATACCCGTACCCGCAGGGATCAACTTACCAATAATGACGTTCTCTTTAAGGCCGAGCAGTTTATCCACTTTGCCTTTGATTGCGGCATCGGTAAGCACGCGTGTCGTTTCCTGGAAGGAAGCGGCGGAGAGGAAGGAATCTGTCTCGAGCGAAGCTTTGGTAATCCCGAGCAATACCGGTTTGGCCACAGCAGGCTCTTGTCCGGACAGAATCGCATCCTTGTTAGCAACTTCATATTCATACAGATCGACGAAGGATCCCGGCAGAAGCGGCGTGTCCCCAGCATCGACGATACGGATTTTACGCAGCATTTGCCGTACCATAACTTCGATATGCTTGTCGTTGATTTCTACGCCCTGGTTCCGGTATACGCGCTGAACTTCCTGGAGGATGTAGTTCTGCACGCCGCGGATGCCCTTGATGCGCAAAATTTCTTTCGGGTCAATAGAACCGTCAGTGAGCTCGTCGCCCGCTTCGATTTCCTGTCCTTCGCTTACGCGCAGGCGGGAACCATAGGTAACGGAGTACACCTTCGTCTCCGCTTCGCCTTGAACCTCGATTTCGCGACGGTCCTTCGCTTCACGGATTTCCTTAATGACGCCGTCGATTTCACTGATTGT
This sequence comes from Paenibacillus brevis, assembly GCF_018919145.1. Taxonomy (GTDB): domain Bacteria; phylum Bacillota; class Bacilli; order Paenibacillales; family Paenibacillaceae; genus Fontibacillus; species Fontibacillus brevis. Next base: position 26,957 of record NZ_JAHLQJ010000022.1, on the reverse strand, counting down.
GGCTTGACCCTTCGGGTTCCGGGCTTCAAAGAGCTCCTGAATCCGCGGCAAACCTTGAGTGATATCGTCTCCGGCAACGCCCCCGGTATGGAACGTACGCATTGTAAGCTGGGTTCCCGGCTCCCCGATGGATTGCGCTGCGATGATACCGACAGCTTCACCAATCTCAACGTGCTTGCCGGTAGCCAGGTTGCGGCCGTAGCATTTCTTACATACCCCGTGACGAGCACGGCAGCTAAGCACAGAACGGATTTGCAGTTTTGCGATACCAGCATCGACAATTTCATGCGCTTTGTCGGAGTCGATCAGTTCATTGCGGTGAATTATGATTTCACCTGTCTTCGGATGCTTGATCGTTTCAAAGGAATAACGTCCTTCGATACGGTCGTACAGATCCTCGATAACCTCTTTGCCGTCTTGGATAACGCTGACGGTGAAGCCTTTATCCGTTCCGCAATCCTCTTCACGAACGATCACGTCTTGCGCTACGTCAACGAGACGGCGAGTCAAGTAACCCGAGTCCGCAGTCCGGAGCGCCGTATCGGCAAGACCCTTCCGGGCACCGTGCGTCGATAGGAAGTACTCGAGGACGGTAAGTCCTTCACGGAAGTTCGATTTGATCGGGAGCTCGATGATCCGGCCGGATGGGTTCGCCATCAGACCGCGCATACCGCCCAGCTGGGTGATCTGCGATTTGTTACCCCGTGCCTTGGAATCCACCATGAGCATGATGGAGTTGTATCTATCCATTGATTTCATGAGCACTTCGGTAATTTGATCCTTCGCTTTAGACCAGATATCGATAACACGGTCATAACGTTCTTCATTCGTGATCAGACCGCGACGGTATTGAGTCGTAATAACTTGAACCTTCTCATCAGACTGGCGCAGAATCTCTTGCTTCTCGTCAGGAACGATAACGTCAGATACGGCGATACTAACGCCGGCACGTGTCGAATACGTGAAGCCGGTTTGTTTGATTCTGTCGAGAATAACGGAAGTCTCGGTTGTATGGTAGATCTCGAAGCAACGTCCGATAATCTCGCCGAGGTATTCTTTACCCACGCCGCCAGCTTGCGGAGCATCCATAATGCGCTCGGCAACATTAGCGCCTTTGCCATGAATAAAGTATTTATCCGGAGTACCTTGGAACAGGTTAACCCGGGTAGGTTCATTGATGTACGGGAAGCTTGCCGGGAAGATTTCGTTGAAGATAATTTTCCCTACCGTTGTAATCAAGAGTGCTTCCTGTTGTTCCGGAGTAAAGCCCGTCTTGTTAAGAGCCTTGGCCGGAATAGCCACCCGAGCATGCAGCGATGCCGTTCCGCGTTGGTATGCGGAGAAGGCTTCGTTCACAGAGCCCAGGATCATGCCTGCGCCAAGAGCGTCCTTGTTATCCATCGTCAGGTAGTAAGATCCAAGAACCATATCCTGTGAAGGAGTAACGACCGGTTTGCCGTCCTTCGGATTCAGAATGTTACCCGATGCCAGCATCAGGATACGCGCCTCAGCCTGGGCCTCAGCGGACAACGGTACGTGCACGGCCATCTGGTCACCGTCGAAGTCGGCGTTATAAGCCGTACATACGAGCGGATGCAGACGGATGGCGCGGCCTTCAACCAGAATCGGTTCGAACGCCTGAATACCAAGTCTGTGCAACGTAGGGGCACGGTTCAGAAGCACCGGATGCTCCTTGATGACTTCCTCGAGCACATCCCATACCTCTGGGCTGACGCGTTCCACTTTGCGCTTCGCGCTCTTAATGTTATGGGCAAGGCCTTTATTGACCAATTCTTTCATAACGAATGGCTTGAACAATTCAAGCGCCATTTCCTTAGGCAGACCGCATTGATACATTTTCAGGTAAGGACCTACGACGATAACGGAACGACCGGAATAGTCGACCCGTTTACCGAGCAGGTTCTGCCGGAAGCGGCCTTGCTTACCCTTCAGCATATGGCTGAGGGATTTCAGCGGACGGTTGCCTGGACCCGTTACCGGACGACCGCGGCGGCCGTTATCGATCAGGGCATCTACAGCTTCCTGAAGCATCCGCTTTTCATTCTGTACGATAATGTCTGGCGCACCAAGATCCAGCAGGCGCTTCAAACGGTTGTTCCGGTTGATTACGCGGCGATACAGGTCATTCAGGTCAGATGTCGCAAAACGTCCGCCATCCAGCTGTACCATCGGACGCAATTCCGGCGGAATAACAGGCAATACGTCAAGGATCATCCACTCCGGCTCATTGCCGGAGCTCTTGAAAGCTTCGATAACCTCAAGACGTTTAATCGCACGGTTACGGCGTTGGCCTTGCGCCGTGCGCAGTTCTTCCTTCAGGAAGTCCAGTTCCTTGTCGATATCGAGATCCTGAAGCAGCTTCTTCACAGCTTCAGCACCCATACCGGCCTGGAACCCGTATCCGTACTTTTCACGATAACTGCGATATTCCTTCTCGGACAGAAGCTGTTTTTTCTCCAGCGGAGTCTCGCCTGGATCAGTTACTACATAAGATGCAAAGTAAATGATCTCTTCCAGGGAGCGCGGAGACATATCCAGCGCCAAGCCCATCCGGCTCGGAATACCTTTGAAATACCAAATATGAGATACCGGAGCAGCCAGTTCGATATGGCCCATGCGCTCACGGCGCACCTTTGCTCTGGTTACTTCGACGCCGCAGCGGTCGCAGACAACGCCTTTATAACGGACACGCTTATATTTACCGCAATGACATTCCCAGTCTTTTGTCGGGCCAAAAATCTTTTCACAGAACAGGCCTTCTTTTTCTGGCTTCAATGTACGGTAGTTGATCGTTTCCGGTTTCTTCACTTCTCCGCGGGACCAAGAACGAATTTTATCTGGGGAAGCAAGCCCGATTTTCATATACTCGAAGTTGTTGACATCCAACAAGGAGCATCCCTCCTTAACCAAGTCCTGATATTGACACTATCCGGCAATATTCGTTGTTCGGGCGGTGCCTGGGACACCACCCGCCACAACTATTTATTCTACTCCGACTTCAGCACCTTCCAGATTCAAGCTCAGCTTGTCTCCGGACGCATCGTCTTCATCGTCGATCTCTTTCATCTCGATCTCTTCTTCGTTCTCGGTCAGGATCTTCACATCCATACCCAAGCTTTGAAGCTCCTTGATCAAGACTTTAAACGACTCCGGCACACCAGGTTCTGGCACATTCTCACCCTTGACGATCGATTCGTAGGTTTTCACCCGACCAACCACGTCATCGGATTTGACGGTCAAAATCTCTTGCAGCGTGTAGGCCGCGCCATAGGCTTCCAGCGCCCATACTTCCATCTCCCCGAAACGCTGTCCACCGAATTGGGCTTTACCACCCAACGGCTGTTGCGTAACGAGCGAGTAAGGACCTGTGGAACGGGCATGGATCTTATCGTCAACCATGTGCGCCAGTTTGATCATGTGCATGACGCCAACCGTCACTTCACGCTCAAATGGTTCGCCAGTCCGGCCATCATACAGGACGGTCTTACCATTGCGCTGCATGCCGGCTTCTTCCATGGTATCGAATACGTCATATTCACTAGCACCGTCAAATACAGGCGTTGCCACGTGAATACCGAGCTTGAGTGCAGCCATCCCCAGATGAATCTCCAGTACCTGACCAATGTTCATCCGCGACGGTACCCCGAGCGGGTTAAGAACGACTTGTACAGGCGTGCCATCCGGCATGAACGGCATATCCTCTTCTGGAAGAATACGGGCTACGACCCCTTTATTACCATGACGTCCGGCCATCTTATCGCCCTCGGAAATTTTACGTTTTTGGGCAATATATACACGAACCAGTTGGTTTACACCTGGAGGCAGCTCATCACCGTTCTCCCGGGTAAATACCTTCACGTCCACGACAATACCATCTGTACCGTGCGGTACGCGCAGCGAAGTATCGCGAACCTCGCGAGCCTTCTCTCCGAAGATCGCATGCAAGAGGCGCTCTTCTGCTGTAAGCTCGGTTACGCCCTTCGGCGTTACCTTACCCACAAGAATATCACCGGCTGCGATCTCGGCCCCAACGCGGATAATACCGCGCTCATCCAGGTTGCGGAGCGCTTCTTCACCGACGTTAGGAATATCGCGGGTAATCTCTTCCGGTCCAAGCTTCGTATCGCGGGCTTCGGATTCATATTCCTCAATGTGAATGGAGGTATATACATCTTCCTTCACCAGCTTCTCGCTGAGTAGGATCGCATCCTCGTAGTTGTAGCCTTCCCAAGTCATGAAGGCAACGACAACGTTACGTCCAAGCGCCAATTCGCCCATTTCGGTCGAAGGCCCGTCCGCGAGGATATCTCCCTTCTTGATGACATCACCGCGCTTGACAATCGGACGCTGGTTGATGCAAGTACCTTGGTTCGAACGCATAAATTTGTGTAATTTATGTTTAACGATATCGCCCTTGACTTCCTTGCCGTCGATCGTCTCTACACGGCGCAGCCAAATTTCGTTCGCAGCGGAACGTTCGATGATTCCGTCGTATTTGGAGACAATACATACGCCTGAATCCTTGGCCGACTTGTGCTCCATACCGGTACCTACGAGAGGCGCCTTAGGAATAAGCAACGGTACAGCCTGACGCTGCATGTTCGATCCCATGAGCGCGCGGTTGGAGTCGTCATTTTCCAAGAATGGAATCAGCGCTGTAGCGACAGACACTACTTGCTTCGGCGATACGTCCATGTAGTCCACACGGTCGCTCGGCATCGTCAAGATGTTGTCGGACTGCTTGTTGTACCGGACGATGACATTCTCGTCACGGAACGTATCATCTTCATTAAGCACCGCATTGGCCTGTGCAATAATGTAATTATCTTCTTCATCTGCCGTCAGGTAAGCGATTTGATCCGTAACCTTGCTCGTATTCGGGTCAACCCAACGATATGGAGCTTCAATGAAGCCATACTCGTTGATGCGCGCGAATGTCGAGAGGGAGTTGATCAGACCGATATTCGGACCTTCCGGCGTCTCGATCGGACACATCCGGCCATAGTGAGAGTGGTGAACGTCACGCACTTCAAAGCCTGCGCGCTCCCGCGTCAGACCGCCAGGGCCGAGTGCAGACAGACGACGCTTATGCGTCAATTCTGCTAGCGGGTTCGTCTGGTCCATAAACTGTGACAACTGGGAGCTTCCGAAGAACTCCTTAATCGAAGCAATGACCGGACGAATATTGATCAGGGCTTGAGGCGTGATCACATTCGCATCCTGAATGGACATTCTCTCACGGACTACACGCTCCATCCGGGACAGACCGATACGGAACTGGTTCTGCAGAAGTTCACCTACAGAGCGCAGTCTACGGTTACCCAGGTGGTCGATATCATCCGTGCTGCCAATGCCATGCAAGAGGTTCAGGAAATAACTGATCGAGGAAATAATATCGGCAGGTGTAATATGCTTCACCGACTTGTCGATATTCCGGTTAGCAATGACCTTAACAACTTTGCCATCCTCAATCGGTGAGAACACGTCGATGGTTTGTAATGGAACTTCATTCGCATCAAGCACTCCACCGGCTACGTGATAATCCTTGAAGCCAACCGAAGTATCCAGCTGCGTCAAAATTTGATCGAGCAAACGCCGATCGACCATTTGACCAGCTTCGGCGATAATTTCGCCAGTAGCCGTATCGATCAAGCTTTCAGCCAGACGTTGGTTGAACAGACGGTTCTTGATATGAAGCTTCTTGTTGATTTTGTAGCGGCCTACATTAGCCAAATCATAGCGTTTAGGATCAAAGAAACGCGCGACAAGCAAGCTCTTGGCGTTGTCCAGTGTCGGCGGCTCACCCGGACGCAGGCGCTCATAGATTTCAATCAGAGCCTTTTCCGTTGAATCGGTGTTGTCTTTGTCCAGCGTATTGCGAATATATTCATCATTACCGAGGAGATCAAGAATCTCCGCATCGGTTCCGAATCCAAGCGCACGAAGCAGAACGGTGACCGGAATTTTACGAGTACGATCGATCCGGACATAAATAATATCCTTCGCGTCCGTCTCCAGCTCCAGCCAAGCGCCACGGTTAGGAATTACGGTTGCTGTATAGGTCTTCTTGCCGTTCTTATCTACTTTAGTGCTGAAATAGACGCTAGGAGAGCGAACCAACTGGCTGACAATAACCCGTTCAGCACCATTAATAATGAACGTGCCTGTTTCCGTCATCAGCGGGAAATCTCCCATGAAAACTTCCTGCTCTTTGACTTCGCCCGTTTCCTTATTAATGAGCCGGACCTTAACTCGAAGCGGCGCCGCATAGGTAACATCGCGTTCTTTCGCATCATCTACCGTATACTTTGGCTCTCCAAGACTGTAATCGATGAACTCCAGCACCAGATTACCAGTGAAATCCTGAATTGGCGAGATATCTTGGAACATTTCCCGAAGGCCTTCTTCCAAGAACCACTCATACGATTTCTGCTGGATTTCGATCAGGTTCGGAACTTCGAGTACCTCGTTAATTCGTGCATAACTTCGCCGAGTGCGTCGACCATATTGAACAAGATGTCCTGCCAACTTATACTCACCCCTCATGTCTACTCACTTTAAAAATACATTGCGAACCTCTGTTTGTGACCTTATAATAGACCATACAGAAGATTCGTCCCACAAATAAAGAAAAGCCCTTATCGAATGCTTTCGAAAAAAGAGCACCATTATCTGTGTCATTTCCAGTCTGATGTCTCCCGGCATTCAGTAGATTTACACGAAATGTACATATTATACGTCAATTGATGTCTATTTATACATCCTGAGAATATAACTCTTGACATTTCAGTCTGCTAAAGCCACCGAGAGTATCCTAATACTGACATTTTATAATAATACCACAACCGAGAGGCCGGGTCAAATCTTTTTTTCAGCTTTGAAAATCCGGTAGCCTTTATCCTTGGTAACCTCTTCTACGTCACCGAACAAAGACTCCAGCTTCTCCTTGGCAGATGGAGCGCCCTGCTTCTTCTGAATAACAATCCACAGCGTTCCTCCAGGCAGAAGTCTTTCATAAGCCCCCTCAAAAATAGCATGCACCGTACTCTTTCCTGCGCGGATAGGCGGATTTGTAAGCACCATATGAAACCGCTCTTGACCTAATCCCTCAAACAGATCACTCTGTAGAATTGTAACGTTGGTTATTCCATTAACCGCAGCATTTTCACGCGCCAATTCCACTGCCCGGCTGTTCACATCAATCATAGTCACATGGCCGCTCTCTCCGGTCAGCTGTGCTGCCGTCAGGCCGATCGGACCGTAACCGCAGCCGACATCAAGCACGCTCGCTCCCGAAGGAACATCGATTGCTTCAATCAATACCCTACTACCGTAATCAACGCCATTCTTGGAAAAGACTCCGGCATCACTGACGAATCGATAGGTTTGTCCCCGAAGCACCGTATCCCATAATTTACGATCATGAGAGGCAGAAGGATTATTGGTATAGTAATGGTCAGGCATCGATAATGAACCCTCCATCTTGTCATTAGTACTTATAGAAGTTATTCAAAAAAGTCCTCTTTTGATCACGAAGTATACCGAGCGGTTGATTCGGCATCGAATCTTGCGTTCACCCTCGAAGTCCGAACGGATGCTTACGAGGTATGCTTCCTTTGGAAGCATTTCGCTCTTGTAGGTCTTGCCTACACTCCGTTCCTCCTTCTTCAGGTTCTCGCAACCTTATCAGTACTGAAAAGCTGACTTTTTGAACTCGCACTTACAAACAAACCCCTTGAATAAATTCAAGGGGTTTGCCTTCATATAGAAGAATTATTTTACTTCTACACTTGCGCCTGCTTCTTCCAATTTAGCTTTTACTGCTTCTGCTTCTTCCTTAGCAACTTTTTCTTTCAGTGGCTTCGGAGCGTTGTCAACCAGGTCTTTTGCTTCTTTCAAGCCCAGACCAGTGATTTCACGAACTACTTTGATAACGTTGATCTTGGACGCGCCTGCGTTAGTCAGGATTACGTCAAATTCGGATTGCTCAGCAGCTGCTTCTGCGCCGCCGCCGCCACCTGCTACAACTACTGGAGCTGCTGCAGTTACGCCGAATTCTTCTTCGATTGCTTTCACGAGATCGTTCAGTTCAAGAACGGTCATCGCTTTAATGGCTTCCAAAATGCTCTCTTTACTCATGATAGAACCTCCGTTATTTTGAATTTGATTAATAGTTTAAACTGCTGTCAGCAAGGCAAGCTTATGCGCTTGCGCTGCCTTCTTCTTTCTCTGCAACGGCTTTGACTGCCAGTGCCAAGTTGCGGACTGGAGCTTGAAGCACGCTGAGGAGCATCGAAAGGAGACCTTCGCGGGAAGGAAGATCCGCCAGTGCCTTGATTTGGTCAACACCGACTACACGGCCTTCAACCACGCCACCTTTAATTTCCAAAGCTTCATTCTTCTTCGCGAAATCGCTCAGAATTTTAGCTGGAGCTACTGCGTCTGTCGCGCTGAATGCAATGGCCGTAGGACCTGCAAGCACTTCATCCAGCTCGGTAAGTTCCGCGGCTGCAGTTGCGCGGCGAACGAGCGTGTTCTTCAGCACTTGGAATTCTACGCCAGCTTCACGAAGCTGCTTACGCAGTTCGGTCACTTGGGAAACATTCAGACCGCGATAGTCTGCTACTACAGTCGTTGCGCTCTCGCGCAGCTTAGCAGTTACAACGTCAACGGCTTCTTGTTTTGCTTGAATCACTTTAGCGTTTGCCAACCTGTACACCTCCTGATAGATTTCCCGGCTTTCTTCATGTCATGAAAAAAGCCTCCGCAGAATCACGAAGGCCTGAAGAATCATTAATTGCAACACTGCAATCAACAGATATTCTATCACAACACCTCGGTAGGAAATTAAGCCATCGGCACCTACTGTCTACGGTTATCATATTCAAATGAATTTGTCGTATTAAACAACTTGTTCAGTTTACAGGGATTCCAAAACTTTGTCAATCCCCTAACCTGCTCTTTCAAGCGGTATTATTTGTAAACTGCAGTGTTAACACGAGCGCTAGGACCCATTGTCGAAGAAATCGCAATGTTCTTCAAGTATACGCCCTTCGCAGCTGCTGGTTTTGCACGATTCAATGCGTCGATGAGAGACTTCAGGTTCTCATTCAGTTGCTCGGCAGTAAAGGATACTTTGCCGATTGGCGCATGAATTTGTCCAGCCTTGTCCAGACGGTACTCAATTTTACCTGCTTTGATTTCTTGAACAGCCTTAGCTACGTCAAACGTAACTGTACCTGCTTTAGGGTTAGGCATGAGGCCCTTACCACCGAGCAGACGGCCCAGTTTACCAACTTCGCTCATCATGTCCGGTGTTGCTACGCAGACATCGAACTCGAACCAGCCTTGTTGGATTTTGTTGATCATGTCTTGGTCGCCTACGTAATCAGCGCCGGCCGCTTCCGCTTCCTTCACTTTTTCACCTTTGGCGAATACCAGAACGCGTTGTGTTTTACCTGTGCCATGCGGCAGTACAACAACACCACGAACGGCTTGGTCTTGCTTACGAGGGTCTACGCCCAAACGAACTGCTGCTTCAACGGTTTCGTCGAATTTTGCAGTTGCTGCCTTTTTCACCAGTTCAACGGCTTCGGCAGGCTCATAAGTAGCTTCGCTGTCGATCAGCTTGGCTGCTTCAAGGTATTTCTTACCGTGTTTAGCCATGTAATTCGTCCTCCTTTGTGGTATTAGCGGAATATCCTCCCACCAGAGCAACTTCAGTTGCAAGTTCTTGATGCTTTTCTAAGTTGCTTGTACGTCCAAGGATTAGTCTTGGATCGTGATGCCCATGCTGCGAGCAGTACCTTCAACCATGCGCATAGCCGATTCAACGGATGCTGCGTTAAGGTCAGGCATTTTTTGCTCCGCGATTTGACGAACAACGTCGCGTTTCACGGTAGCCACTTTCTTCTTGTTCGGTTCACCGGAACCCTTCTCGATCTTCGCTGCAACACGAAGCAGAACGGCTGCCGGAGGAGTTTTGGTGATGAATGTAAAGGAACGGTCTTCAAACACCGAAATTTCAACCGGAATGATCAAACCTGCCTGATCGGCGGTACGAGCGTTGAACTCTTTACAGAATGCCATGATGTTGACACCTGCTTGACCCAGTGCCGGACCTACCGGAGGCGCAGGATTCGCTTTCCCTGCAGGAATTTGCAGTTTAACAACTTTGATTACCTTTTTTGCCATGTGAGACACCTCCTTGCCCTAATAGTGGTAGACGGAGCCCAGAGCTCCTCCCACGTAAAACCCTAAGAAACCTTTAGAAGTAGCTCAAAAAAATCTAATTCTTTGAGCAATTACTTATATTTTTTCCACCTGAGTGTAGTCCAGCTCAAGCGGGGTTTCTCGACCAAACATGTTGACGTGTACCTTGAGCTTGCTTTTGTCGACCAGAATTTCTTCGATCGATCCGACAAAATTGGCGAACGGGCCAACTTTGATGCGCACGGATTCCTTCAATTCGAACTCGATTACAGGCTTCGGCTCTTCCATGCCCATATGCTGTAGAATCTGTTCTACTTCTTCTGGAAGCAGAGGTGTAGGCTTGGAGCCGGAACCTGTTGAGCCGACGAATCCGGTAACCCCAGGCGTGTTGCGAACAACATACCAGGAATCGTCCGTCTGGATCATTTCAACCAAGACATATCCGGGGTAAACTTTACGCATAACGGTCTTTTTCTTACCGTCCTTGTTTACCACTTCTTCTTCCATAGGAACAAGAACGCGGAAAATCTTGTCTTCCATGCCCATAGACTCGACACGCTTTTCCAAATTGGCTTTGACTTTGTTTTCATACCCGGAATAGGTATGAACTACGTACCATCTTTTTTCCATCTCAAGCCACCTGTGGACCCTTCTTAAATAATCGCATTGATCACAGCAGAGATGCCGATATCAAGTACCCAAAAATAAATCGCGACAACAGCAATTGTACCGAGCACAATCAGCGTGTAATTGGTCAGCTCTTTACGATTAGGCCAGCGAACCTTTTTAAGCTCAGCCCAGCTTTCAGAGAAAAAAGAGATCAACGACTTGAAACTTTTTTTCATGCGCGACTACACCTCCAAAGACTATCTGGTTTCGCGATGAGGAACTTGCTCGTTGCAAAACTTGCAAAATTTCTTCATCTCCATGCGGTCGGGGTGGTTACGCTTGTTTTTCGTTGTCGTGTAGTTTCTTTGTTTGCAGTTCGTACAAGCCAACGTAATTATTACCCGCATGATGTGCACCTCCCGAAGACATTCCTGATTGAGAAAGTCTCATTGTCTAAACCTAAAAATGAAAAGCACAAATTTAGGCCTACCTAAAACACTTTATCACATGCCATAACCCGTGTCAACGAGCCAAAGCAAGCTTTCCGCTTCGTTAAATAGAGGTATTTCTGGAATCTTCTCCGGGATTAATCTCCCCCGACCTAAGGCCTGCCTGCTGTCAATGCGTACTTGTTCTATTATAGCACAGCTAAGCCGGGACTAAACCTATTGCTGATACCTTCATGCCAGCTGCTATTCTACCGATAATAGGCTGTATGATTAAACATAACCTACGCGCAAAAGGAGTTTTGACATGAAGAAAAGGTTCTTGCTTATCCTTCTGGCACTGATGTGTCTCGTTCCATCCGTTTCCCTTGCAGCCGAAGGCCCCTCCGCGGAAGCGAAAAACAAGGTGCTTCTGGAAGCGCAAGGAGGCGTCTCTTACATACCTGCACGAGCTTTAAACGGCTTTTCAGGAATCGAGGTTATCTGGTCTGCTTCGTCAAAAAGAGTTGAGTTCATCCGGGGAGCTGTCCGCCTCTCCCTCACTGTCGGTGAAAAGTCTGCTTCCATCAACGAATCCCCGTTCTTGCTTTCGAATGCCGCCTTTGTAGAGGAAGGCACCGTATACGTTCCGCTCAAGCTTGCATTGGACAAGCTTGAGCTCTCGGCGGTATGGAGCAAGACGCCTTTATCTGTCATTCTCACCGGCGGAGAAGAAAGGCTTGTGCTGCCAGCTGTCACACGGACTCCAAGCTCGGCTGCCAAGAAGGCCGTCAAGCAGGAGCAAAAGACCTTCAAGGTATCCAAGAAATCATTTACAGTCCAAATTGTGACTGTGGATCTCATGCATCCGGATGTTCGGCTAAATGTCGTTCTTGCCGGCGATGAAATCGGAAAGGTTGAGGAACTGAGCAGCATAGCAAAGCGAAGCAAGGCTGCGGTCGCCATCAACGGTACCTTCTTTGATGCCTACACGGAGAGCGCACATAAGGCACCCTATGGCTACATCGTAACCGGCGGAGAATTAAAGATGAAGGCAGGGGGCGACCGGCGGACTATTTTCACCTATGATACAAACATGCTGGCGGGCATGATCCCAGGGCCGGACTTCAACAATGCTTTTGAGCATGGATCTATCGAAGGCGGCATCCAAGCCGGTCCGCGGCTTGTGAAGGACGGAGCGGTTGCCGTCGATGTTGTGGAGGAAGGATTCCGTGATCCGAAGATTCTAACGGGCGGAGGCGCAAGAAGCGCGCTTGGCATTACCAAGAACCACGAGCTGTTATTCGTTACCTCAACTGGAGCGACAATCCCGCAGCTTGCAGAAATCATGAAGCAGGCCGGTGCTGTGCAGGCCATGAATTTGGATGGAGGAGCCTCAAGCGGACTCTATTATAACGGAAAATATCTCACGACACCCGGCAGGAAAATCAGCAATGCACTCATCGTTACACTTCAATAAAAGTCAAAAAGAGACGGTAGGGGAGTCCCCGCCGTCTCTGTGCTTTCTATTTTACATAACCCACTAACAATAAGTTCAAATACCCATATCGCGGTCTTCCAAATAACGTTCGAGCTTCCGCTTGACTCTCTGGAGAGCGTTATCGATTGATTTCACATGGCGCTTAAGATCTACGGCAATTTCCTGATACGATCTGCCGTCAAGATAGAGCATCAGTACCTTGCGCTCAAGATCACTAAGAATCTCGGACATCTTGTCTTCAAGCCCGATGAATTCTTCCTGATTAATTATAAGTTCTTCCGGATCACATACGCGCGAGCCGCAAATTACATCCAGCAATGTGCGGTCGGATTCTTCATCGTAAATCGGCTTGTCCAGCGAAACATAAGAGTTAAGCGGAATGTGCTTCTGGCGCGTTGCCGTCTTGATCGCGGTAATGATCTGACGAGTGATGCAAATCTCTGCAAACGCTTTGAATGAAGCCAGCTTGTCCCCCCGAAAGTCCCGGATCGCCTTATATAGGCCTATCATCCCTTCCTGGACGATATCCTCACGATCAGCACCGATGAGAAAGTATGACCTGGCCTTAGCTCGCACAAAGCTCCGATACTTGTTAATCAAGTATTCCAATGCTTCACTATCACCATTACGTACAGCTTCTACAATGTCCTCATCGCTCAGGACCTCATAGTCGAACCTAACCCATGTCTCGAGGTTGACACTCACCACTTAATCCCTCCGGCTGCAACGCACGGTGCCCCGTCACTTCAGTCAAGTAATACGAACAGTATATATGATGGTCCATACCAGCGTCAACCAAAAAAGTACCAAAAGATGTAAAGTCGAAACTTGTCAAGAGGAAATGGGCATAATTGGGTAAGGACCTTACTCCCTCCGCCATCGCTCAAACATAGTCCTCATATCGGGACTAAGCTTCGAATCAATGGTGTTCCGTCCCGAGTTGCTGCGCCGTTCATTCAGCTTGATTTGAACATCCTTCTCGCTTTGCTCCACCTGAGTCAGCAGCTCCTTGGCCGACACACGCAGCGCCCCCTGGCCGAAGATTACATGCTGCTCGACCATATCACTCGTGGCAACATAGATCTGCCGGCGGCGGTGGGACAGCTCACCTACCAGCCGTTCAATGCATTCATCTGCAGTCTCTTTTTCCTTGGTGAAATGAATGTCAACCTTGTATTGGGCAAAGGACTTGCCGAGACCGGGCACCCTGTAGGCGTCAAACACGACAATAACCTTCCTGCCCGAAAAGGCCTGATAGTCGGCCAGCCGCTCTAGCAGACGGTCCCGTGCCGCCTCCAGATCAGTCTTGGATAGGGAGGACAGCTCAGGCCAGCCACCGATCATATTATATCCATCGACCAGCAGACAATCGCGCAGATCGCGCATATAGCGTTAACCTTCGCCGCGTCGTCTGCGCAGCACTTCGTACATGACTACCCCTGCTGCAACCGAAGCATTCAGGGAATTCAGTTGACCGCTCATCGGCAGCTTCAGCAGCACGTCACAGGTCTCGCGCACCAGACGCCCCATTCCTTTATTCTCATTCCCGATCACGATTGCCGCAGGTCCTGTAAAAATCTTTCCGCCGCCGTAAATCTCTTCTTTGGCTGCAACATCGGTACCGACAATCCATACACCGGCTTCCTTCAGCTGCTCCATCGTCTGAACAAGGTTAGTCACCCTGGCCACAGGCACATATTCCACAGCGCCGGCCGATGTCTTGGACACGGTAGCGGTAACTGCCGCCGAACGCCGCTTCGGAATGATTACGCCATGCACGCCGGTGCACTCTGCCGTCCGAAGAATCGAACCCAGATTGTGCGGGTCTTCGATTTCATCAAGAATAAGCAAGAAAGGGGGTTCTCCCCGTTCGGATGCACGGGTCAGCAGGTCCTCCACTTCAACATAGGCATAAGGAGCCGCTTGAGCGACAACGCCCTGATGCTGAAGACCCGGAGCCATCTGATCCAGTTTGCGCTTGTCCACGAACTGAACGATGATCCCCCGGTTCTTTGCTTCCGAAATAATCGGCTGGGTCAGATGCTTCTGCGCCCCCTCGGCTATCCAAATTTTATTGATGGTGCGGCCAGCTCTCAATGCCTCCAGCAACGAGTGCTTGCCTGCAATCCACTCTTGATCCTCCATAATAAATCCTCCTGATCGATATTCATGTTCATTCATTCATTATCCGTGCTTGATACCGTTTCATGCATCACTTTTGTTCTGAGGCTTCATAGCGCTCAAAACCCAGAGCAATTAACGAGCGAAGCCGGTCATGCTTTCCCGAATAGTATAAAAAACCGATTAGCGCTTCAAATGCCGTTGCATGGCGATAATCGAGCACATTTGCATTTTTGGGGACAGTGCCGGATTTGGCGTTGCGTCCCTGGCGGACGATGTCCTGCTCCGGCTCGGCAAGCTCCGGCTCCAACAGGGACAGGATCGTTGCCTGCGCCTTGGCGGAGACGTAGCTGGTCGAGCGAAGATGCAGCTGGTGCGGCCGGAGATTGGGCCGCGCTATCACGTGCTGGCGGACGGCGACCTCATAGACGGCGTCCCCGATATAGGCAAGCGCGAGCGGCGGCAGCAGCCGCGCGGGCTTGGACGGCGGCTCGGGGAACCAAAGCGCCGCATCATCGGCGCCGGTCATGCCTCCGGCGCCGCCTTCTGCACCCGGGCCCGTCATTTGCGCCGCCATCTCATGCCCTGCGGGGTATCCTCCAGCAGGATACCCTGCTCCTGCAGGAGATCGCGGATCTCGTCGGCCCGGGCCCAGTTCTTCTGCTTCCGCGCTTCCACCCGCTCCGCAATCAGCGCTTCGATCTCTTCGTCAAGCAGCTCCGGTTCTGCCTCACCGGCAGCGACACGCAGCACGCCGTTCATCTCCGCGAACAGTTCTGCCGCCGCCTTGAGATCGGCCGCCTTCACTTCAGTCTGCGCCAGCAGGCCATTAACCTCGCTGACCCATTCGAACAAGGCTGTAATCGCATCCGGCGTGTTGAAATCATCCTGCATTTTGGCATGAAACATGCTGCGGATCGCTTCCAGCTTCTGCGTCCATTCCGGGGTTGCCGCTGCAGCATCGTTCGCAGCTTCCGCCTCCCGCAGCCGGTAATGCAGGTTGCCGGCCGCATTCGAGATCCGCTCCACCCCGCGCACCGCTTGAAGCATCGTTTCTTCAGTAAAGTTAAGCGGGTTCCGGTAATGCGTCGACAGCATGAAGTAGCGAATCGCTTCCTTCGTGTATTGACCGCGCAAATCCTTTACAAGTACGCCGTTGCCCAGCGACTTCGACATCTTTTCGCCGCCGATATTAATATATCCGTTATGCATCCAATAGTTCGCGAGCGGTTTGCCGGTGACTGCCTCGGATTGCGCTGCTTCGCATTCATGATGCGGAAATTGCAAATCCTGGCCGCCTCCGTGAATGTCCAGCGTATCGCCAAGCAAATGGCGCGACATTGCCGAGCATTCGATATGCCAGCCGGGACGTCCTGGTCCCCACGGGCTTTCCCAGAAAATCTCACCCGGCTTGGCCGCCTTCCACAGGACAAAATCCTCCGGACTCTCCTTGCGGTCATCCACATCGATCCGAATGCCGAATTGAAGCTCTTCAATATTCTGGCCGGAGATCTTGCCGTAATCCGCGAATTTCTTCGTCCGGAAGAAGACATCGCCTCCATTAGCATAAGCGTAGCCCTTGTTCTCCAGATCACGGATAAATTCGATGATCAGCTCCATGCTCTCGGTTACGCGCGGGTTCGCCGTCGCACGGGGTATACCCAAGCCCTCCAAATCCTCGTAGTACGCTCCGATGAAGGTCTCCGCGACCTCCGGCACAGACGCGCCCATCTCTTCCGCTTTGCGAATCAGCTTATCATCCACGTCTGTAAAATTGACGACGTAATTTACCTTGTAGCCCTGATTCTCCAGGTAACTGCGCACCACATCAAAAAAGATCATCGGTCTCGCATTCCCAATATGAATATAGCCGTATACGGTCGGTCCGCATACATACATTGATACTTGTCCCGGCACTTGACTCTGGAACGTCTCCTTGCTCCGGGTTACGGTGTTGAATATTTGCAGGCTCATGTTCTCTTCCCTTTCTAATCTCGGTTACTGTTACTCTGTATTTATATGCTCAAGCCTCAATCCGGCAGCGTCTTCACAGCTTGTTCGTCCGAGCGTTGCTCCTTCAAGCTTCTGAGCTCTTCCTGAAGCTGTACAATCTGTTCCTGAAGCTCGCGCATCGTATCGACAACCGGATCGGGGAGCTGATGGCTCAGGCGATCCAGACGCTTGCCTCCCTGACGAACAATCTTGCCCGGGATACCGACTACGGTGCTGCCGGCAGGCACCTCCTTCAGAACAACCGAGTTGGCTCCAATATTGGACTGGTCTCCGACAGTGAACGATCCAAGAATCTTGGCACCGGAGCCGATAACGACATTATTGCCGATCGTCGGATGACGCTTTCCTTTCTCCTTGCCGCTCCCGCCCAGGGTTACTCCCTGATAGATAACCACATCATCTCCGATTTCGCAAGTTTCGCCAATGACGACCCCCATGCCATGATCAATGAACAGCCGTTCCCCGATCACTGCGCCGGGATGAATTTCGATTCCCGTAAAAAACCTGCTTACCTGAGACACGATGCGCGCGAGTGTATACCAACGCCGATGATAGAGGAAATGCGCAATCCGGTGGCTCCAAATGGCATGCAGACCGGAGTAAGTAAATATGACCTCAAATCTGCTTCTGGCAGCCGGATCATTCTCAAAGACCGCCCGAATATCCGATTTCATTCTCTTAAACATAGGCTCCCCCTCTTTCTGCTTCGCCTCTCAGTACCCTCTCTCCCAAAGCCTTCTCGAACAATTTGTGTGGTAATACAAACCGAACTAACTAACGATGTGTGCCGGGGCAGCGTGTGAAGTATGCCTACGATCGCTGTTGCTAGCGGATTCCTTGATTGAATGAACAAGGGAGAAATCCGCTAGCAAAGGCGACCACTACGTTTCTACAGCACACTTCACACTTATGCCCTTTCTACATAGGCTTTTGGTTCGGTTATTGTTGCAAAATCATATTCTGATTGATCCGCGTAGGCAGCAATACAGGATACAAGCTGCTGAATGATCTTCACGTATTTTGCGCCTGTTGCTTACTTCATCTTATTTAATCCTTTTGTGGCTGATTGCTGGACAACCTTGATGATTAATTGTAGAAAGTACAACTAAAATCCTCGCCATTTCTTAACTTCATAGGTTTAATTGTAAAAACCACAGCTAAAAACCCGTTTTTTTCAGAATGGCTGAGTTTTTGCGAATCTAACTGTACTCCATACAGTTACTTTTAGATTCGGAGCCAAAGTTCAGAAATTAAGTGTACCTGTTACAATTAAACCCTCATCTTAGGTTAAATATTAACTGGAGCAATAATCCTGTTGGTTCAACCCTCGTTCTCTCAGCCTTATAAAAGGTTTTGTTTCTCACATTTCGCAAGCTCAACTGGCTAAAACCGTAAAAAGGCGCCCCTGCAGCCTTAGCTGCAGAGACGCCGGTTTGCGTGGTCCCACTCTGCTTTGGATGAAGTCTACCTGTACGTTAGTGCTCTATGCCGTTAACTATCCTGCATGAGCAGCCGAGTCAGAAGACCTCTCCCTTGTGCGTCCTTAACGCGGACAATCGTCAGATTTATGGGGTGTCCAAGACTGACTCTCCTAAATCTGCAGCTCCCGGGTGCATTTCCACTGTTCGCAAGGAGATAACTCTCAGCTACGGGTACAGGCTGTTCTCCTGTAACCACTGTTATCCTCTCTGGGCCAAGCGGTTCATTCAGCGTACTTCTCCCGTTCAACGCCTTTAATATATCCTAATTTTCTATACCTGTTACTGTATCTTACCCGATCACCTGTCAGATTGACAACAGCCGATTTATCTTAGCTATGCTGTTAAGCCCCGCGAATCTGACTCTTCAACCGGTCCATCGTGCGGTCGCGGCCCAGCAGGTAGATGCTCTTATTGAGATCCCGCCCATGAGTTTGCCCCGTCAAGGCCACACGGATCGGCATAAAGAGTCCTTTTCCCTTCACGCCGGTCTCCTTCTGAACTTCCTTGATCCAACCGGCAATCGCTTCAGGCGAGTATTCGCTTCCGGCTTCAACCTTCTCCAGGAAAGCAGACAGCACTTGAGGAACCTGCGGCTCAGCAAGAATACCGGCAGCCTCTTCATCCATCTCAAGGTGACTGCGGAAGAACATGTCCGACAATTCGACAATATCGGAAGCGGACACCATCTGCTCCTGATAGAGCGCCACTAATGTCTTCGCCCATGCTTCCTGCTCTGCAGTCAATTGGGCAGGAAGACGAGATGCCGCCTGCAAATGAGGAATGGCAAGCGCAGCAATCCGATCCGGATCCGCATTCTTGATATAATGGTTATTCAAATGAGCAAGCTTGTTCTTGTCGAATACTGCCGGGCTGCGGGACAATCGATTCGCGTCAAAGATTGAAATCAACTGATCCTTGGAAAAGATTTCTTCTTCACCTTCAGGCGACCAGCCGAGCAGTGCGATGAAATTAAACAATGCTTCCGGCAAATAGCCGAGCTTGTCATATTGCTCAATGAACTGAATCACTGTCTCGTCGCGTTTGCTTAGCTTCTTGTGGTTGTCTCCGACAATCAGCGTCATATGTCCGAACACCGGAGGTTCCCAGCCAAACGCTTCGTAAATCATCAGCTGCCGCGGTGTATTCGAGACATGATCCTCACCCCGGAGCACATGAGTAATCTTCATGAGGTGGTCATCCAAGGCTACGGCAAAGTTATAGGTAGGGATGCCATCCTTCTTGACGATTACAAAGTCGCCGCTAACCTCGGATTCGAAGGAGATGTTTCCCTTCACCAGATCATCGAAGGTATAGGTCCGTCCTTCCGGTACGCGGAATCGGATGCTTGCTACCCGTCCTTCCGCTTCAAAGGCTGCGCACTGCTCGGGCGTCAAATCCCGATGCTTGCCGGAATACCGCGGCTGTTCCCCGCGGGCAATCTGCCCTTCCCGCTCTTGCTCCAGCTCCTCTTCCGTACAATAACACTTGTAAGCCAGACCGCGGTCCAGCAGATCCTGCCAATATGTCTTGTAAATATCCAGACGCTCGGTCTGACGGTAAGGTCCAGCCTCTCCGCCGACATCCACGCTCTCATCCCAATCGATGCCAAGCCACTTCAAGTAGGTAAGCTGACTCTCCTCGCCACCCTCGATATTCCGCTTCACATCCGTATCCTCAATGCGGATAATGAACTTGCCGCCATGATGTCTTGCGAATAAATAGTTAAACAATGCCGTTCTGGCATTCCCGATATGTAAATGCCCTGTTGGACTTGGGGCATACCGTACACGAACCTCAGTCATTACAATCCCCTCCCGGTAATCTCGCTATTCGATGATAGCACATCGGAAACTAGGCATACAATAGCCTGTGCAGCAATCCCCTCGCCTCTTCCGGCGAACCCGAGATGCTCCGTTGTCGTTGCCTTCACATTCACCTTCTGCGGTGAAGACTCCAGGACTCCAGCGATAATCTCTACCATCTGCGGGATATAAGGCGCCATCTTTGGAGCTTGCGCAATAATGGTTGCATCCAGATTGCCGAGACGGTAGCCCCGCTCCTTCGCCATTTCCCATACCCGCTGAAGCAGCACCAGGCTGTCCGCATCCTTATATTCGGCATCCGTATCCGGAAAATGCCGGCCGATATCTCCCAGCGCCAGCGCTCCCAAAATGGCATCGCTCACAGTATGAAGAAGCACATCGGCATCCGAATGCCCAAGCAGACCCTTTTCATAAGGAATATGAACACCGCCGATAATACATGGTCTGCCCTCAACCAACTGATGCACGTCGAAACCTTGTCCCACTGCGATCATGAAACGTCCTCTCCCTCTTTCGATTCATTCATCCGTCTGAGAATGGACTCGGCAATGCCGAGATCCTCCGGCGTAGTAATCTTGATATTATGATATCTGCCCTCAACCACCTTGACGGCCTTGCCCATCCGCTCCACGAGCGAAGCATCGTCCGTCCCCGTAAAGCCCTCGGACTCAGCCTGCTTATGGGCAAGCAGCAGGTCAGACCGCCGGAAGGCCTGCGGCGTCTGAATCGCCCACAAGCTGCGTCGATCAGGCGTCGCCGTTACATAGCCTTCTGCGTTCACCTGCTTGACGGTATCCTTTACAGGTACCGCCAGTACGGAGGCCCCGTGCTCGACCGCGGCCTTGTAGCAGGAAGTAATCTCCCTGCTCGTGACAAAAGGGCGGACGCCGTCATGCACCAGTACCCAGGGAGCGGATAGTTCCGCGAGTCCCTGGAATACGGAGTGCTGACGCTCGGCGCCGCCCGGTATAACCTTGATCTGCTTCTTGAAGCCGTACTCGGCAATCCAGGCCTTGCAGCGATCTACATCCTGCGCTCCTGTCACCAAGACGATCTCCCCAATTAAAGGATGACGGTCAAACACCGCCAAGGTATGGACGATAATCGGCTTGTCCTCAAGCACGAGAAACTGCTTGCTCTCCTTCGTCCCCATCCTGCTTCCCCGTCCGGCGGCCACAATAACCGCACCCGCGTCTGCCGCAGGAAAATTTCCGTTCTCCATGATCGTTAAGCCTCACCCTGTCGAAATGTCATTACCCCCATCATACCTAATTATTGGGCTTTTTCCAACAGTTTCGGCTTGGCAAAGATCATCCGTCCCGCCGAGGTTTGCAGCACACTGGTTACCAGCACCTCCGTGATGGAGCCGATATAATCTCGTCCGCCCTCTACGACAATCATGGTGCCGTCATCCAGATACGCTACCCCCTGCCCATGCTCCTTGCCATCTTTAATAACCTGAACCATGATCTCCTCACCCGGCAGAACCACCGGCTTCACCGCATTGGCCAGGTCGTTGATATTCAACACGGACACGCCTTGCAGTTCGCATACCTTGTTCAGGTTGAAATCATTGGTAACCACCTTGCCCTGGAGTACCTTGGCCAGCTTGACAAGCTTACTGTCTACCTCGGAGATTTCTTCGAAATCCCCTTCATAGATCATCACCTTCACATCCAGCTCCTTCTGGATTTTGTTCAGGATATCCAGCCCTCTGCGCCCGCGGTTACGCTTAAGCAAGTCCGATGAATCGGCGATATGCTGCAGCTCCTCAAGCACAAATTCAGGGATCACGATTGTTCCTTCTATAAATCCGGTCTTGCAAATATCTGCAATCCGGCCATCAATGATGACGCTTGTATCCAAAATTTTGTGTTCCTCGAACCTGTACGTTTCTTCTGTGCTTCCGCTTCCCCATTTTCCCGAAATCCATAGAGAGGACAGCTCTTCCTTCTTCGCCAATCCGACACAGAGCCCTACATATCCGAGCAGCATGGACACCGCAAACTGAAGAAATCCCGCTAAACTCCCCAATCCGGCTAGAATAGGGTAGACCATTAATGATAGAAGAAGTCCCGCAGTCAATCCGGCCGATCCCGCCGCCATATCCTTCATCGGAATCTGTGTCAGAGCGGATATTCCTTGCTTCACCTTTGAGGACAATATCTCAAACGATAGCGAATAAACAAACAAAAACAGGCATGCGCCTGCCGCCGCCAGCAACAGTTGCGCTGCAATCGGATGCATCATCATGAACCAGTCTCTCAACGGACGGGGAAAAAAGCCTGCCGCCCCCTCCAATGTATAACCGAACCATGCCCCGCATACGCCGGCCAATATCCTTACATAACGTTTCAGCATGTTATTCCTCACCTCCTGATTCTTTTTTCATTACCAGTATGATCCAATTTTTGGCGTTGTAATCCGGGGCGGAGAACATTTTTTTGGTCTGTTTTCTGATGTCGGCATGACCCAATTACAGTCAGTGCGGGATTTCTGGTTGATTACGCAGGAAAGAGTGGCATATAATGGAGGCAATTCAAATATGTTGAGGTGGATGGAAAATGAGCGCATCAAGTCTACAAGCATTTCAGGATCAAGTATCGGAATTGTTGCTCCGTCACCGTAGTCTGCTGGATGTGATGTCCAAAATGGGACAAACCAATACAGCGGCCGTCCGTTCGGTAACCAAAGCGGTCACTGAATGCGGTTGTGTCGAATTGCATGCCACCAAGCAGGAATTCGTTTCGGGTATTGCTCTGGAAGAAGCCAAAGAGCATATCAAGCATCATGTTCACGGAGAACTGTGCGAGAACTGCCGGGATGCCGTGATCAATGAGCTTGGACGAAGCCTGTTCTATATGTCCGCTCTCGGTAATTTGCTCGGGATTGAGCTTGAAGAGGTGCTGCAGCGGGAATCCCAAAAGTGTTCTACCTTAGGTTTTTTTAATATGTCCTAGTTCAAATATCAACAAAAGAAGCAGTCTCAAAGTCATCGTAGATGACAGCTTCTTGAACGTACCTCCGCCGCTGCGCGGTGTAGAAATAAGTGAATAAGTGCTGGAATGCACAAATTGTTGTTGTCGGAGCTCATATGGTGAATTTAGTGCAGAATGTCACTAAAATTGCCAGCGCGGGGGGTTCATGTGGCGATTTAAGTGCAAAAAGGCATTAAAAGGAGTAAAGCAAAAAAGTTGGACCGAAAACGGATCGTTACGTTTTCTCGCCCAACTTTTTATTTTTGAGAAGCTATTTTCCGCCCCTAACCTTTTATGATTGCATTAATTAACGCTTCGACTTGAAAATTCGCTCGGAGTCCTCATCTTCCCTGCGTTTGCGGCGCAGCAGCTTTCGGACATTCTGCCTCAGGCCGTAACCGGCATAGAGTACCAGCGGCACAAATATCAGCTTGGAAATCTGTTCGGGAAAGATCACCGCGATCATCACGGCCAGAAGGACTACAAAAGGAGTAAAGATAAGCGCCTTTTTGGGTAAGCCCACTTTTTTGAAGTTCGGATATTTCACAGAGCTGACCATCAAGTAAGACAACAAGATCATAGAAATCATCAGATAAAGTGCGGAAATATCTTTGCTGAATAAGGAAAGCGTAGCGACTACGCCGCCTGCGGCGGGAATCGGCAGTCCAATAAAATATCCCGGGATTCCCTTATGAACGTTAAATCGTGCAAGCCTCAAAGCTCCACACATCGGAAACAGCGCCGTAACCACCCAGACTAATCCGGTCTGCGGCAGACTTTGGAATGAAATCAGATACATAATAAGTGCTGGTGCTACGCCAAATGAAATGACGTCTGATAAGGAATCAAGCTGTTTGCCGAATTCGCTCGAGCAATTCAAGGCTCTGGCGACACGTCCATCCAGGCCGTCCAGCAGCATAGCGACAATTACCATGATGGCAGCAAGGCTGTACCTGCCGTCAAGAGCCAGCATCATGGCCAGCATTCCGAGAAACAAGTTACCAAGGGTAAACAAGTTCGGAATTGATTTTGTAATCATCTTTTCACCTCATAGATATTCAGGTAACATCACTTGATTGTAGGGAATTTAGATTTGTCTGTCAATGAACACCTGCTCTTGAAGTCGCTTCAGCCCTTCCTTAATGGCACGGGCTCTCACTTCACCGATGCCATCCACCTCATCCAGTTCTTCGATTGAAGCGGTAAGTACATTGGGAAGCTCATTAAATCTTTCAACGAGATTATGGATAATCACATTCGGAAGGCGGGGAATCTTGTTCAGGATGCGGTATCCTCTTGGAGAGATCAATTCCTCGGAAGTCGTAGCTGAAGGCGGATAGCCAAGCAGACGGGTAATATGATTGTCATCCAGCAGTTCGTCATCGGTTGAGCGTTTCAATCCCCCGATAATCTCGCGGATTGCCTCATCACTGCCGTCCTTTGCATAGTCCTTATACAACAGCCAAGCTTCTTCTTCCATGTTGCTGACCAATTCTTCCATCTGCATGCTGATCAGGCGTCCCTCGGTACCAAGCTCGTTAATAAAACGCTTGATCTCCATTTTGATGCGGATCACCATCTCAACCCGCTGAATTACGTTAATAACCTCCGGAATCGTAACAAGCTCTTCAAATTCCGAGGCAGACAGGTTGGTCAATGTCTGGTTCAATACGGATCTGTATTTCTCCAGGGTCTGAATCGCCTGATTCGCCTTCGTCAAAATAACGCCGATCTCCTTCAGGGCGTATCTCAGCCCGCCTTGATACAGTGTAATAATGTTCCGTCTTTGCGAGATCGAGACCACAAGCTTGCCGGTCTGCTTCGCAACCCGCTCCGCGGTACGGTGCCGAATTCCCGTCTCTGAGGAGGCAATCGATGAATCGGGGATGAGCTGGGTATTTGCATAAAGAATCCGTTTCAAGTCTTCGCTCAGAATAATCGCACCATCCATCTTGGCCAGTTCGTACAGATAGTTAGGTGTGAAATCACAATTGATGGAGAAGCCGCCCTCGACGACCTCCATCACTTCCGGGCTGTATCCGACAACGATCAGCCCTCCCGTCTTCGCGCGAAGCACATTCTCAAGGCCGTCGCGAAATGCCGTTCCCGGTGCCACAAGCCTGAGCAAGTCATTCATTTTTTCCGCCTGGGTAGTTTCCTTCATTATCTAGTGCCCCCTAATCTAACGCAACAGCTAGCGCATCTGCAACGGTATTAACACCGATTAATTGAATATCCTTAGGGCTATTCCAGCCCTTCATGCTCTTCTCGGGAAGGATTACCCGCTTGAAGCCAAGCTTTGCCGCCTCCTTGACCCGCTGCTCCGCTCGTGCCACCGCCCGAACTTCACCAGTCAGTCCCACCTCACCGAAGATGACGTCATACGGCTTGGTAGGCAGATCCCGGAAGCTGGATGCAATGCTCACTGCCATAGCCAGATCGACAGCCGGTTCATCCAGCTTGACCCCGCCGGCCAGATTCACATAGGCGTCCTGATTCTGAAGGAACATGCCCATCCGCTTCTCCAGCACAGCAATAATCAGATTCATGCGGTTATGGTCAACTCCGGTTGCCATTCTTCTCGGTGAAGGAAAATGTGTGGAGGCAATCAGCGCCTGCAATTCGACCAGCATCGGACGCGTACCCTCCATACTGGCGACGACCGTTGATCCTGCCACTCCAAGCGGCCGTTCGGAGAGGAACAACTCAGAAGGATTGGCTACTTCGGTAAGCCCTGCCTCGTTCATTTCAAAGATCCCGATCTCATTCGTCGAACCAAAGCGGTTCTTTACCGCCCGCAGCAGTCGATAGGAATGATGCCGTTCCCCTTCAAAATAGAGAACGCAATCGACCATATGCTCCAGCATTCGCGGCCCCGCAATGGCGCCTTCCTTGGTCACATGGCCTACGAGAACCGTAGCAATGCCCTGGCCTTTGGCAATCCGCATGAAGCGTGCGGTGCATTCCCGCACCTGGGACACGCTCCCAGGCGCACTTGTTACTTCTGCCAGATAGACGGTCTGGATGGAGTCAATGACAAGGAAGTCCGGCTTGATCTGATCAATGGCTTCCTCGATATTGTCCATGCTGCTCTCGCACAGAACGTACAGTTCTGCCGAGAGGGCTCCCAGGCGCTCCGCGCGAAGCTTCGTCTGCCGGGTTGATTCCTCTCCGGAAATATAGAGCACCCGCAAGCCTGCCCGGGCCATTTCATGAGAGGTCTGCAGCAGCAGTGTCGACTTGCCGATACCGGGATCTCCGCCGACCAGAATAAGGGAGCCAGGCACTACGCCTCCGCCCAATACCCGGTTAAGCTCGGCAATCCCGGTCTGAATTCGCGGCTCTTGACCACTCTCTATATTTATGATCGGAAGCGGCTTTTCTTTCGTATGAAAAATCCCTGAAGTGAGACCCTGAGTCTTAACGACCTTCTCCGTCTCCTCCACCATGGTATTCCATGACCCGCAGCCGGGGCATTTGCCGTACCATTTGGGCGTTTCATACCCGCATTCCGTGCAATAGAACTTTGTTTTTACTTTAACCATTTACCTCTCCTTTTCACACACTGCAAAATTTGTAAAACAATGCAGACAGCGGTACAAGGTATCATTAAAAGTTTACCATTGTTTTATTTCAACGGGAAGCATCTCCGGCAGAAACGGAGAGGTTATGGAACAAAAAAAGCAGCCACAAAGCTAAGCTTGAACTGTGACCCGGTTTGTGGACTCTGATTAAAAGCAGCCTTTTATTTAGCAGGCCAAGAGATGACTCCT
>NZ_JAHLQJ010000021.1 GCF_018919145.1 Paenibacillus brevis | reverse complement strand
CAACAGCGATCGTAAGCACACTTCACACGTTGCCCCCAGCACGCAGAATCATTAGCAAGGGACTTATGAGATACCCTCTTGCCGGTTATATAAGGCTATCCAACTCCGCTGCTTACGCCTTCAGCTTCGCAGCCAGCTCGCGGAGCGCTGCCCCTCGGTGACTGATCGCCTGCTTCTCCTCGAGCGTCAGTTCAGACATCGTCTTCTCGTAATCCGGAAGGTAGAACAGCGGATCATAGCCGAAGCCCCCGTCCCCTGCCGGTGTCGAGGTGATCCACCCTTCTACAGAACCGGATGCTTCCGTAAAGCCGCCGGTTGCAGGATCGTACAAAGCAAGATGACAGATGAATCGAGCCGTACCCAGCAGCGGCTGCTCCGTATCTTCGCCTTGCTTCTGCTTCTCCAGCTCGCGCAGCAGCTTGTTATTGTTGTCTTCATCTGTAGCGCCCTCACCTGCATAACGGGCTGAATAGACGCCTGGCGCACCGCCCAGCAGATCCACACAGAGACCGGAGTCATCCGCAAGCACCGGTTGTCCGAGGATATCGCCGGCAGTCTTGGCCTTCTTTCTGGCATTATCGGCAAATGTCTCTCCATCTTCAACGATGTCCGGGACCTCTGGATAATCATACATACTTTTGACCGGTTTACCGAGAAAAGCAAGGGCATGAGCGAATTCTCTCACCTTGCCCTGATTCCGGGTAGCGACCACAATGACGGATTCACTGCGTTCCATTACACATTCGCCCCCGCTTTTCCTTCAGTAATTTTCAAAGCAATCGGTCCCAAGGCCTCACGCTGCTGCTCGATCATTTCATAAATCCCCTGCTCGGCCAGCTCCAGCAGTCCATCCAGCTCCTGCCTTGTAAAGGGTCTTTCTTCACCTGTGCCCTGAAGCTCCACGAATTGGCCTTGCCCGGTCATGACTACATTCATATCCACCTTGGCCTTGGAGTCTTCCTCATAGTTCAAATCAAGCAATTGCCGGTCACCTACGACGCCTACGCTGACTGCCGCAAGAAAATCGGTGATGGGAAACACCGGCAACGAATGCTTGACCGCCAGTTTATTCACTGCGATTGCCAGCGCTACAAACGCTCCCGTAATCGAGGTCGTCCGGGTTCCGCCATCTGCTTGAAGCACATCGCAGTCCACCGTGATGGAACGTTCACCCAGTGCGGACAGGTCCACGACAGAACGCAAGGCCCGGCCGATCAGACGCTGAATTTCCATCGTTCGTCCGCTCTGCTTTCCTTTGGCGGATTCCCGCTGATTGCGGCTGTGAGTTGCCCGCGGCAACATGGCATATTCAGCTGTAACCCAGCCTTTCCCCTGCCCTTTCATGAACATGGGGACCTTCTCTTCTACGGTGGCGGTGCAAAGCACTTTTGTGTCACCTACTTCTATGTAGACTGATCCCTCCGCATATTTGTTATAATCCACGGTCATCTTCATCGAACGCCGCTCGTTGGCTTCCCGGCCATTTATTCTCATCATCATTGCCTCCTACATGTTCTTGCTGTCTTCGAGATGCCTAAATGCTGTCCCTATTCTATCAAAGTGTGGTCATAAAAGCATCCTTCCATTCCCCGTCTGTTGGCTGGCGGTTGGGGGAAGCGGTGAAAAGGCCTGCTTCCGCAGGCCTGATCGTCAGGACTATTATTGAATCGGTTCCTTACCCTAGAGCTCGATTTCATTAATATTGGCCGGACGAAGTACGGGTTCACCATATTGTTGATTATCCATCCCGACTACATCCTTTTGCCCATTCAGCCATACTCTGACCTTATAATCCTGTGTATTCTCTGTCACGGTCAGTACGAGGGACTGCAGCATCTGAGCCGGCGGCTTATCTCCCGCTTCGAACATATCATCCTCAAGGGAGACCGTAATGACCCCATCCTCCGACAGCTCAACTGCCTTGAGAACCGTCCCGCCAGTCAGAACGCTCTCCAGACCATTCCCCTGAGCTGGGCCTTTGATCAATTCGCCTAGCGCAGCCGTAACGACATTTTTGCCTGTGGAGACAAATCTGGTTACAGGAACGTAGTATGGAGCTCCATCAGGATTTGTAGCCGCGAAATAAAGCGTAACCGGTCGGGTCTGCGAGAAGCTCATGCCCTCACCAAGCTCCAGATTGATGCCAAGTGCACGTGTCAACGGCCGATCCATCGGTGTTTTTCCGACCGGCATTTCGTTCAGTTTGGCTCCGGCCATCCAGATTTGTACCTTTTCCACGCCTTCATTCCCCAAGAGCGTCCAGGTTACCGCCTCCATAATCTTCCTCTCGTCAGCAGCATCATAACTGCCAAAGGCCTGGTTGAATTCCACCATCGCCAGCTTCTCATCCTCTTTAATCGTAACAGCCTCCACCTCGGTTCCTGCAGGAAGTACGCCGCTGAATCCAGATGGAATCAGAGCTTGATAAGGGGTGTCCTTGACAAGCATCTCCAATTGGCGTCCAACCCGAGATTGCGCTTCACCCGAGGGTAAATGAAGCGACACGGGCGCCAGCCATCCCTGTTCGTCCTGCAAATAGACCGTCGACAGCGATTCCTCCAGTTCCAGGCTTGTCTGATTGGAGGATTCTAGAGATTGGAGCATCTGGGTCTCAATATCGCTGGGTGGCGGATCGATCTGCGCGGCAGGACCCGCGCCAAACAGCCCGCATCCCGATAACACGAGCGGAACGGCAAGTACGCTGCACAAAGCTGTAATTCGAAGCAATCGGCTTATTCTCATGACAGGGATTCCTCCTAAACTAATCTGGACTGTCTAAAAGTACGCGTTTGTACAACCTCTAAAAGATGACTTTTCAGACAACCTCTATTACTATGTATACGAGCCCCTTTTTGAAAAATAACTATCTTTTTGCACCAAGATGGACACACTGCATCATAGCGATAGCTTGATTACAGTTAGGAGTAGGTGATGAAGATCGGAACGGAAGAACGGAAGGCCAAGGCTCCTTATAGCCTGAACAGCAAGAAGGTGGCGGATGCCACGATGTTATGGCTTGAGAAACGCGGGGTAAAGATCGAAGAAATTGCAGAATTAGTAATGCTGCTGCAGAAGAAATATTACCCTGGCCTGACCATGGAGGAATGCATGCATAATGTGGAGCAGGTGCTGAGTAAGCGGGAGGTTCAGAATGCTGTGCTAACCGGCATTCAGCTCGATTTACTGGCGGAACAGGGGCTTTTGATCCCTGAATTGCAGGATATGGTCGCCAATGACGAGGGACTGTACGGGGTAGATGAAATTTTGGCCTTTTCCATCGTCAATGTGTACGGAAGCATCGGATTTACGAACTACGGATATGTAGACAAATTGAAGCCCGGCGTTCTGGAGCGTCTTAACGACAAGACACTCGGCCCATGCAATACGTTCCTCGACGATATCGTCGGTGCGGTCGCAGCGTCGGCCAGCAGTCGAATTGCCCATCGCAAGCAGGCAGAGCGGGAACAGGAGCAGGGCGAGGATACGCTCGGCAAAGATATTGTCAGATAGGTCCACTAAAAAAACCGTTTGGAGCAAAGAGACTTCTCTTTCACTCCAAGCGGTTTTTCATTCTTTTTGACCCAAACCGGATATGTGAACTTGAATTACTAATCTCGAGCCTTCCCCGCCGTACTAATTCAAACAGGTGCGCCAATGTCTCTGCCATGGCAAATCGCATCTGATGAATGCCCAATTCCGTACCAAACAGAGCTTCGCAAATATCAAAGCCGCTTCGCTCCCCGTCGTCCAGCAAAGCCTCAATCATCTCCAGACGTTCCTCATGATGCAGCAGCAGTCGGTCAATACGCTCAGCGAAGCCGGAGAAAGGATTTCGATGTCCCGGGAAAGCTACGCTCACCCTGAAGTCCTTCAGCTTGTCCAAAGATTGCAGGAAGGAATGCAGCGGGTTCGGGTCGCTTCCGGGAAGCAGACTGATATTCGGTGATATCTGCGGAAGCACTGCATCTCCGCATAGGATAATCCCTTGTCCATCCTCGTAGAACGATAGATGCCCCGGGGCGTGGCCTGCCGTTTCGATAGCCGTCCAGCTTCGATCTCCTAATCGGAGAATCTCCCCGTCCGCAACGGATATGATCTCGGGCTGCGGCTCCACTTGTGAAAGGAAGCTGTCCAGATGTCCTGGAAGCAGGGCAAGCCAGGTATCCGGCATTCCATGCTGACGAAATAAGGCGGTTAGCTCTTCGTTGATTCGCTGCCCCTTCCCCCACATTAGCTGGGATTCTTCATAGGCACGGCGGGACATATAAACTTTGGCTCCGCTACGGGACTGCATGTATCCCGCCAGACCGTAGTGATCCGGGTGATGGTGAGTCACTACGATGGAGGTAATCTCCCGAGCCTGAATCCCCAATTCTCCCAGCGCTTGCTCCCATGTTGCTATGGATTCATTGGTACGAGGCCCGGGATCAACCAGGGTTATCTCTCCATTTCCTTGCAAAATATAGCTGTTTATCCATCGGAGCGGAGGAGCCATAGGAACATGCACGGCATGAATCCGATATTCATCCCAGCTCTGGATCATCTGCCGGGTCATTGGCATCCACCCAACAGGATCATACGCGGAGACAGAATCGGATCGTAGCTCTCGCCTGCATGGCTTCCGTAAATCTGCTCCAATATAAGTCCTGCCTCTCCAAGCATATCGGTAAATTGCTCAGCAGTATACAGCTTGATCCGCTCCAGGTATTCACGGGGCTCCTCCTGATTGTTTCCTTCACTCTTAGCCGCCTGGGAAATCCAGATTCGCTTCATTACGTACCCATTCTGGATCATTCTGCGCTCCACAATTCGCTGGCCGTCATCCATCCGTTCAGACTCTGGAATCAAGTTGTCGGCAATATACCTCGGATTTAGGTAATCAATGATAAACTTTCCCTCCGGTTTCAGTACCCGCTTAATCTCACGCAGCACTTGAATATGCTCACGGTCCTCCTTAAAGTAGCCAAAGGAGCTGAACAGGTTCACAACAGCATCAAATCCTCCTGTTAGCGGCAGCTTCCGCATATCTGCTTGAAGCCATGTCACCCGGTGCTCCGGGTCATTTCTTCGGGCTTCACGCAAAAGGACCTCCGATAAATCAACGCCAGTTACTTCGAAGCCAGCTTCCACCAAAGCCATGGAGTGGCGTCCCATTCCACAGCACAGATCAAGAACCTTCGCTTCCTGCGGCAGCTCCAGCCACTCAACCATACGCTCGACTTCCCGTCTGGCTCCTTGAGTATCACGATGCTTATATACAAGCAAGTAGTCTTCACCAAAGCTGTGCTCATACCATTCCGCCATGATCTCTCCTCCAGTTTGAGCTCTGTTCTGTTCCGTTCCGTATGTATATAGACTATATTGTACCTCCAATGGATCATACTGCACAAACTAAAAAAAGAGGGTGCCTGTTCAGGCCCCCCCATCATTCCGGTTATTCTGCTGCTTCTGTGTCTGCTTCGTCATCCGATGAATCTGTGAAGGTATTCGTGATTGTTGCATTGCTGCGCAGGCCCTCAACCCAGCTACTGCTCAGCTCCGACACTTGGTTGGAGACCAGCGTTTTACGGATATAATCCTTCTCTTCCTCATAGGTCGCCGAGTGTGCTTCAATACGGTCCGTAACCTTGATTACAGTATAACCGCCGCTTGTCTTGACAGCTTCGCTGACTTCATCCTTGGCAAGTGCAAAAGCCGCCTCTTCAATCGCTTCTTCCTGCTCTCCGCGGGCAAAGAAATCCGTATCGCCGCCATTGGCCTTGGTATATTCATCCAATGACACGTTAGCAGCCAGCTCTGCAAAGTCCTTGCCTTCCTTCAATTGCTTGATCACATCATTCGCTTCTTCTTCCGTAGCGACAAGGATCAACGAGGCCCGAACTTGCTCCGGTGTATCAAATGATGATTTGTAATCTTCAAACGTCTGCTTGACTTCATCATCCGTAACCGTGATTTGCGGCTCAAGCAGCTTGGTCATTAACAATTTCAATTGAATATTTTCACGAAGCATTTCCATGGTCATGCCGTTAGATACCAGTGCGCTGTCAAGTGCTTCTCTTGAGCCGAAAGATTTTTCCAGATCTGCAACTTCAGCGTCAATGTCGCTCTCCGTAACCTCAACGCTCTGCTTAACTGCCTCTTGATTGACAAGCTCCTCCATAATCAATTGATCAAGTGCGGATTGCTTGGTGGCGGAGTTTAGTTCTTCATATAGCTGGTCCTTGGAGATTTCCACTCCGTTTACCGTAGCTACCGCCTCTGCCTTGTTCGTTGCAAATGGCGGCTTGACCAGCACAATAATCAGCACAACCACAAGTGCAAGTGAAGTAAATAGCCAGACCTTGTTGCTGCCGCCATTCCCGTTATTCGATAACGAGCCGTTTTCCTTGGTTAATTCATCATAGGCCGGAGTCATTACTGCCAAAGGTTCGCCTTCAGGTTCCTCTTCATTTTTAGTCTCTTCCAAAGGCTGGATCTCTGTGTCTTCAGCCGCGGTGTCGCCTGTCTCCACAGGCATCTCTTCTGCAGGCGTGTCAACACTTCCTTCTGTAAGCGCATCCTCTTCTGCTTGTCCGCCCGGGACGATTTCTAATTCCTTGTCCTTATCTTCCATTCGATCGCTGACTCCCTTCATTCTTGTACAAACTTATACTCTTATGACTTTATCAGAATTATGCGGGTTATACCTTAAGGAATCCTAAAAAAGATGTACATTTTTTAAGGCAATTTTAATCTGAACCGCTGAATTTACTGCCGTTTATTTCTGTTATCGCACAAAAAGGTGTAAAATGGGAGGGAAACTAACGTCCGGGAGGAAATGATAACGATGGATTACCAAAGCTATTTTCAGAGCAACAAAGACAAGCATTTACGGGAACTGGGCGAACTGATCTCGATACCGAGCATTTCAGCCCTATCCGAACATAAATCCGATATGAACCGAGCCGCTGAATGGGTTGCTGACTCCCTTCGCCGTGCGGGCATGGAGCAAGTAGAGATCTATCCGACAGACGGCCATCCGATTGTTTACGGTGAGCACGTGCATGCTCCAGGCAAGCCTACCGTGTTAGTCTATGGGCATTACGATGTACAACCTGTAGACCCGCTGGAATTATGGGAAAGCCCGCCATTTGAACCTACGATTCGCGATAACAAATTGTTTGCCCGGGGAGCTACCGATGATAAAGGACAGGTATTTCTTCATATAAAGGCCGCCGAGGCCCTTCTGCAATTGGATAAAGAACTGCCGGTCAACCTCAAGTTCTGTATTGAAGGTGAAGAAGAGGTAACAAGCCCGAATCTCCCGTCCTTTCTGACCGAACATCAGGACAAGCTGGCTGCCGATGTCGTCCTGATCTCTGATACCGCCTTGCTGGAACCAGGCAAGCCGGCCATTTGTACCGGCCTGCGCGGATTGTGTTCTCTGGAGGTTAGCGTAAGAACAGCAAATACGGATTTGCATTCCGGGACCTATGGAGGCGGGGTGCCGAATTCACTTCATGTGCTGATCGATCTGTTGGCTTCGCTGCATGATAAGCAAGGCCGGGTTGCCGTCGAAGGCTTCTATGAAGGTGTGCCTGAGATGACCGATCTGATTCGCGAAGAAATTGAGAAGCTTCAATTCAGCGAGGAAGGGCTGAGACAAACCCTTGCCCTGGACACGCTGTACGGTGAAGAAGGCTTCGGATTCATCGCCCGCACCGGTGTTCGTCCAACACTGGAATTAAACGGTGTGTACGGCGGATTCCAAGGTGAGGGAACCAAGACGGTCATCCCTAAGGAAGCCCACGCCAAGATCACCTGCCGGCTCGTGGGGGATCAGGATCCGCAGGATGTGCTTGATAAGATTGAAGCTCATCTTCAATCCCATCTGCTTCCTGGCGCCAAGCTTGAGGTGAAGCAGTTGGAGCGTGCCCGCGCGTTCACCATCGATCCGTCCGATCCGATGCTGCAAAAAGCTGCGGATGCTTATGAAAAAGTCTATGGAACCCGTGCATTGTTCACGAAGGATGGCGGCTCTATTCCAATCGTTGAGACCTTGTCCCGTGTTCTGAAGGCTCCTGCCGTCATGATGGGCTTCGGCTTGCCGAACGAAAACCTGCACGCTCCGAACGAGCATTTCCATCTAGAGAATTTTGACAAAGGTCTGCTGACAATTGTCGAATATTTGAAGTCGCTGTAAGCCAGCAGCTCTTGACTACTGACAGGTACAGGAGATGCGCGGAGGGCGCCGCGAGTAAAGGTATCCCTCCGACCGCTGTTGTTCACGGATTTCTCTCATTGTATTGATTATTGTTAGAAATCCGTTCACAAAGGCGGGCGCTTCGCTTCTTCTGGGCACCTCTACTCTACTCTCCGCTTTAAAAATAGACCAAGCGATACCTTCCTTCCATGGACAGCGATCACTTGGTCTATTTTTATATAAACTAGTCCTATCTAATTCAAAAAAAAGAGCCTTCTCGCTCCTCTGCGGAAGCTCGTTAGCTCTCAATTGCATTCACACTGCAAATGACGACAGTGAGCGGGAGGACTTGCCGCACATCGTCAGATTTTCAACTCCCCAAGCTTGATCAGCTCGACAACCGCTTGTGCCCGGCCCTTTACGTTCAATTTTTGCATGACATTGGAAATGTGGTTCCGGACTGTCTTCTCACTGATAAACAGCTGCCCTGCAATATCCCGTGTCGTTTTATCCTGCACGAGGAGCTCAAAAACTTCCCGTTCACGATGTGTTAACAGAAATTTGCTGTTGCGATCGCTAGTCTTCAAAATGCGTCACCCCTCCTTGCTTGGGTTTTTGGTTTAACAAGGTTCAGGGATACAGTCAACACATCTTATGAAGAAACCGGGTTAATGGTGCGGTATGCAGGCAAATTGGGCTTGAGCTACTTGAAGGCCATGGCCGCATTTACCGCGCGCTTCCAGCCCTCATAGAGGGACAAACGAACCGCCTCCTCCAGGGAAGGCTCAAAACGGCGGTCAAGCCTCCAGATCTGGCGGATTTCTTCCCGGTCCTGCCAATAGCCTACGGCAAGCCCGGCCAGGAAGGCTGCTCCCAGTGCCGTCGTCTCACGAACTGCCGGCCGCTCCACGGCCAGGTCCAAAATATCGCTCTGAAATTCCATCAAGAACTCATTCGATACGGCCCCGCCGTCCACGCGCATCTTGGAGACCGCCATACCCGCGTCCTGTTCCATAGCCGCAAGAATATCCTTGGTCTGATAAGCGAGCGCTTCCAGTGTTGCACGAATAAAATGCTCCTTTGATGTGCCCCGGGTCAATCCGAACACGGCTCCCCTTACTTCACTGTCCCAATAAGGGCTGCCTAAGCCCACAAAGGCAGGAACCACATAGACTCCCTCCGTTGAATCCACACGGCGCGCATAAATCTCACTATCCTTCGTATCGCGAAGCATTCGCAGACCGTCCCGAAGCCATTGAATGGCCGAGCCGGACACGAAAATGCTTCCTTCCAAGGCATACTCTACCTTGCCGCCGATCCCCCAAGCAATCGATGTAATCAGTCCATGCGCCGACTCGACGGGTCGCTCGCCTGTATACATTAGCATGAAGCAGCCTGTTCCGTAGGTTGTCTTCACCATGCCCTCTTCGAAGCAGGTTTGTCCGAACAAAGCCGCCTGCTGATCTCCAGCGATACCCGCAATTGGAACTTCCTCTCCAAAAAAATGATAGGGTACCGTGTTGCCGTAAATCTCCGAGGAGGACCGCACCTCCGGCAGCATGGCCCGGGGCACATCCAGAATAGCAAGCAGCTCCTGATCCCACTCCAGCGAGTGGATATTATATATCAGCGTTCTGGAGGCATTGGAATAATCCGTAACATGCAATACACCGCCGGACAGCTTCCAGATCAGCCAGGTGTCGATTGTGCCGAACAGAAGCTCGCCTCTGGCCGCCCGTTCTCTGGAACCGGCGACATGGTCAAGTATCCATTTTACCTTTGTCCCGGAAAAGTAGGGATCAATAAGTAGCCCGGTCTTATCCCGGAAGAGTTGATCATAACCAGCCTGCTTCAATTCCTCGCAAATGGGAGCCGTCTGTCTCGACTGCCAGACGATAGCCGGATAGATAGGCATGCCCGTCTCCTTGTCCCACACGATCGTTGTCTCCCGCTGATTCGTAATGCCAATGCCGGCGATTTGCTTCGGCTTCACTCCGGATTCCGACAGACAGGAGGCGATAACCGCGAGAATCGAGCCCCAGATCTCATTTGGCTGCTGCTCCACCCATCCCGGCTTGGGAAAATACTGCGGAAACTCGCGCTGAGCGGAATGAACGATGGCACCTTTCCGATTGAATAACATCGCCCGCGAGCTCGTTGTTCCTTGGTCCAGAGCAAGAATATAGGTTTCCAAATAAAATTCTCCCCTTCCTTTTTCCGGTATGTGTTTGGAATGTTCTACATTTATTCTATTCCGCCGGCGGATAAGTTTCTTTCAGAAATTGAACCGACTGAGTGATTAATGCTATTAAAATATCTTCATTAATATCCGCCAATTTATTGATATAAACGCAGCCTTTTCCCGCTGTATGCTTACCCAATAGTTCCAACAGGTTATCCCGTGCCTCATCTCCTGTCGCGAAATATAAGCTGATCTTCGCCTTTCTCGGGGAGAAACCCACAAGCGGCGCATCGCCTTCATGACCGGAAACGTACTTGTAATGATAGGATCCGAACCCGATGATGCTGGGCCCCCACATTTTTGCCGGATATCCTGTCGTGTCTCTGAAAATATCCAACAGCCGATAGGCATCCTCACGCTTTTTCGCTTGATCCAAATTTTCGATAAATTCAATGACGCTGTTTTCGGTTTCTTTTGTCTTCTGCTGATACATCGCTAATTCGCCTCTTTCCTGCGGCAGACCGATCGAATTTTTGAAGCTGCTGCTCTATATGAACGATTTTGAAAAGAAGCCTGCCGACAGGCAAGCTCCTCTTAGTCTCCCTTAAGACCTTAATCACGGTTCGATTTCGGGACATCATTCTGCGCAAACTTTTCGATGACCCCGATCAGAACCTCCAATTCATGCGGCGTCAGATTCGAAAGATGGGATCTTAAAACCTTGCGCGACCGGTTTCCCGCTTCCTTATAGACGTCTGCCCCAAGCTCGGTGACCGACAGAAGCACTGCCCGGCGGTCTTGCTCATCATGCCGGCGCTCGATATAACCGCTTTGAACCAGACGATCGGCCATCACTGTGATCGCACTCGGTTTAACATCCAATTTCTCTGATAGATGACTGACATTGCAGGACTCACTGCGGTAGATCAAGCTCAGCATCTGAAATTGGGGACCTGTCAAGCCAAGCTCACTGTGCTGCATAATTTCACTATGGATTTTCCGAAAACTGTTAGACCATGC
This sequence comes from Paenibacillus brevis, assembly GCF_018919145.1. Taxonomy (GTDB): domain Bacteria; phylum Bacillota; class Bacilli; order Paenibacillales; family Paenibacillaceae; genus Fontibacillus; species Fontibacillus brevis. The sequence goes on along the minus strand of NZ_JAHLQJ010000021.1, from coordinate 58,014 downwards.
AGCCAGTAGGCGTTCAATGTAATGATCCAGGTCAAAATCCAATATTCTTCACCTCGGCAATCCTTGATTCTACCATTTAAGTGTAGTATGCAATTGCACAAATCACAACAAAAATCCTGTCTGCTTGATTTCACGCGGAGAATTGTATATGATGAAATCAAAATAATTTTCATGTAATAAGACCATAATATAAAAATAATTTTCTTTCAAAAAGAAGGTGATTATAGAATATGCTATCGCCGATTTTGCATGCTTTGTCCAGCCATCTGGAGACACTGCCGCCTCAAGAGAGACGGCTGGGGGAGTATATTCTCAAGCATTCCTCCGCAGTAATTCACCTTGGGATTACTGAGTTAGCCAATACATGCGGAATCAGTCCTTCTACCGTGACGCGCTTTTGCAAAACCTTTCACTTCAAGGGATTTCCTGATTTCAAAATGAAGCTGGCCGGAGAGCTGGCCCATCAGACTTCGGAAGCCCAGTATCAGGATATTATTGCCGGAAATGACTTGCACAAAATCGTGCAGGCTATGGAAGCAAACCATGTGGCATCCATTACGGACACAACCCGGCTACTAGACATGAATACGCTCCAAAGAGCTATCGATGCTTTGTGCCTGGCTAGCAGGATCGATTTATACGGGGTGGCCACATCTTCCATTATTGCGCAGGACTTTTATCAAAAGCTGGTCCGAATCGGCAAAAATAGTACTGCATTTTCCGATTCGCATATGCAGATTACTTCGGCGTCCGGACTTCGGGCCGGGGATGCTGCGCTTGCCATTTCCTACAGCGGGGAAACCCCGGAGACCATTGATGCCTTAAGGTGCGCAAGAGACAGCGGAGCTGTAACGATCTCGCTGACGCAATACGGCAGCAACTCGCTCGCTTCTATGGCTGATATCTCTTTGTTCTCTTCCTCACTTGAAGAGGGGATGCGCCGGGGAGATATGGCATCCAGAATCGCTCAGCTTCATGTTATCGATATTCTATTTACAGGTATGGTTAGTACAGAGTTCGAGGATTTCATTCCGAGATTGGAAGGTTCTTATCAGAACGTTCAAGCATACAGAATATCCAAGGAGGGTAACAATAATGATTAATATTATTAAAGTGAACAGTGAACAACAATTTAATGAGACCGGTGCCGGTATTATCGCCAGCTTGCTGCAATCCAATCCCCGGGCTATTTTGGGGCTGGCTACCGGCGGTACGCCTGTAGGCGTATATCAGAAGCTGGTTGAACTATATCGTGAAGGTGTGGTCAGCTTCAAACAAGCCAGCAGCTACAATCTGGATGAATATGTCGGTCTTCCTGAGAATCATCCGGAGAGCTACCGCCGGTTCATGAATGAAAAGCTGTTCGATCATATTGATATTCCGATTGAGAATACACATGTTCCTTCCGGAGATTCAGAGAAAGCCGCAGAAGAATATACCCGATTGCTGGAGAAGGCGGGACAGATTGACCTGCAATTGCTCGGCGTGGGACATAACGGCCATATTGGATTTAACGAGCCGAGCGAGAACCTGCACGGACCAACCCATATCGTGGAATTGGATGAGCTAACACGCCAGGCCAATGCGCGCTATTTCCCTTCAATTGAAGAAGTTCCAACCCATGCGGTCACGATGGGAATTGGCACGATCCTGCAAGCCAAGCAGATTTTGTTGATGGCAAAGGGCGCCGACAAAGCCGAAATTGTGGCCAAGGCGTTAAAAGGGCCGATCACGACTCAATGCCCGGCATCCCTGCTCCAGACTCACGCTAATGTTGTCGTTGTGTTGGACCAAGCCGCAGGGGGACTTCTCTAATGGAATCCTCTTCTCTGCAAATTATCCACGCACAGGTTGTCACTCCACGGGGCATCATTAAGGATGGGGCAGTATCGGTAGAAAACGGAGTGATCCGTTATGTGGGTACAACTCCAGGCCTCGCCTCGGCTGGCATGTCGACCCATGACGCTATTGATGCAGAGGGTGCCTATGTCCTGCCGGGATTTATCGATATACATGTTCACGGCGGCATGCTTCAGGATTTTTCGTCGCCAAGCAAACAAGCATTCGATGATATTACCAAGCTGCACCTGAGTCAAGGCACGACCTCGATGCTAGCCACCACCATGACTATGCCAAAAGAGGTTATTGATGCGGTTCTGGAAGAAGTTCATCGCTATATAGAAGACGGGATGCCTTATGCCAAGCTGGCAGGTGTCCATCTTGAGGGTCCCTTCATCAACCCGAATTGGCCCGGTGCCCAGAATCCCGCTCACATCGTTCCTCCCAACAAGGCATGGGTCGAGCAATGGAATGCTAAATATCCAGGCCTAATCAAGCAGGTGACCCTTGCTCCTGAACAAGAAGGTGCGCATGAGCTTATCGCATTCCTTCGCAGTCAAGCAATTGTTGCTGCTGCAGGCCATACAGATGCAACCTATGAGGAGATCATGTCGGCAGTTGAAGTGGGTCTCCATCATGCAGTGCATACCTTCAATGCAATGACTCCATTCCATCATCGCAAGCCGGGAACTGCCGGGGCCGTGCTAAGCAGCCCCGCTATCAGCGCAGAGATTATTGCCGATGGGATTCATGTGCATAAAGCAGGCATCCAGTTGCTCGCCCAAGTCAAGAATAACCGTAATCTGATTCTGATCACGGATGCGATGTCCGCAGCTGGATTAGGGAACGGAGATTATATGCTTGGCGATTTGCCGGTCGTCGTCAAGGATAATGTATGTACGCTCAAAGAGGATGAAGGAACTTTGGCCGGAAGCACCTTGACCATGATTCGCGGCTTCCGTCACCTGGTTCAGGAGATTGGCCTGACGATAGAGCAAGCATCAGAAGCTGCAAGCGGCAACCCGGCGCGACTGCTAAGAATCGATCACTTCACCGGCTCCATCGAGACCGGAAAGCTGGCGGACCTGCTGCTCGTCAGTACGGACCTGCAATTGGAAAAGATTTGGGTCGAGGGCCATGCCTTCCAGAGTGAGCTTCAATAGCTATGTAGAATAAAGAACTGTCCGTGATTCCCCTGGGGGAAGGGACAGTTCTTTTTTTTGCTGCAGATCTTATCTCTAGCGCGTCACTCCGCCTGAATAGCCATTATTATTGATTCCGGCCGGTGTCATACCTCTATTGTTAATTCCGCTCGGCTGTGTCGGCGCATAACCGTTCGGTCCAGTCATTGTTCCTGCACGGGATGGAAACACCCGGTCGATCATCGTCTGAAAGTCCGAAATCATATTCTGGAGTGCGGATCCGCCGCGGGATTCTGTTGCATAACTGCCGACTCTTGATACAAAGTCGGAATCATTGGATACATAGACATTACGAATATTCGGGGCTGTCTTCTTAATAACATCGGTAACCTGATCTTTTACCTGTTGAGTAACATTGTCAGTCACCCTGCCGGCTTCCGTACCGTTCTCGAGGCCATGCAATGTGCCGGTTCCCATGCCCCCATCGCCGCGATTTAGATCGAACAAGCTGCCTGCCGTTCCGGAACGCCCTGTTAATCCGCGAGCCAGTCCGTTACTCCCGCTTCCCCGGGTCTCGGAGTTTGCTCCGTACGAACCGCTAAAATTCGTCATTCCCCGGTTGTTATTGATCCCGGTTGACATCCCTGTCGACATTTCCGATATTCCCGTTCCTGTCCCGGGATTGTTATTTGTTCCATGAAGCGTCACTGCTACATAAGCATCCCGCTCAGTCACGACGACATGAGCCGTTTGAATATCGCTTAGCCCGGCAACTTTGTTGCTCAGCGCAGGACTGTATTTCAGCGAAGTAATCCGCTCCGATTGACCGTTACCCGCACTCCGTGAAAACATACGATTTCCTTGCGGCAGCGAATTTACGTCAGCATTTCGTCCGTTATGGTTTCGCAGGCTTTGCGTTTTGACATTATTGTTATCTGTACGAGTTCCACAAGCGGTCAAACCGACCATGCCGGCGATAAGAGCGGCGGACAATGACAAATGGACCATCTTCTTCATATGCATCGAATGTACATTCCCCTTCCATAGCTATAATGATTGCAGCTATAGAATGGCTCTCTGCACGGAACGGTATCCTGAAAACTTTTGACAAGGAAGCCGCCGGGAAATTATAAATCAATTTAAGTTTCCGTGTCCGGCTCCGAAGCGATAAATGTTCTCTTTATTCGCCAGCTTATCCGTTACATTGCGCGTGTCAAAAACGATTTGAGCATGAGCGGCAATTTTATCAATTGGAATAACGGAATGATCTGTCACAATGATGACGCAATGGGTATTCTGCAAAGTCTCTTCATGAAGCTCGACGCTCTTATAGACTTGCCCTCCCGCTTCAATCTCTTCAATATAGGGATCGTGATAGCTTACATGATGCCCGGATTGGGCCAGCAAGGAAATCAGATCCAGGGCCGGCGACTCCCGGACATCATTGATGTCTCTTTTGTAGGCAACCCCGTAGATAAGCAGGTTTGCCTGATCGGGAGCATGATGCTGATTAAGCAGAGCTTGGATTCGAGCAGCAACATAGTGCGGCGCATTCCGGTTAACCTCATCTGCAATTTCAATAAATTTGCTCGTCAGGCCTGCTTTTTGCGCCTTCCACTGCAAATACAGCGGATCGACTGGAATACAATGCCCACCGATACCGGGGCCAGGATAATAAGGGGTAAAGCCAAAGGGCTTCGTCTTGGCCGCTTCAATTACTTCCCAAATATCAATGTTCATTTCATCACAAATGGTTGCAAGTTCATTAATAAAGCTGATGTTAACCAAACGATGGGCATTTTCCAGCAGCTTTGTAAATTCTGCTACTTCCGGCGACGAGACGCTCACTACACTATCAAATACTTTTCCATATAGCTCTTCCGCAAGCTTCAGGCATTCCGGAGTCAGACCGCTGATCACCTTGGTAATCTGCTCCACCTTGAAATTTTCATTCCCAGGATCGATTCTTTCAGGGGAATAGCCAATATGAAAATCGATGCCAGCAGTCAAACCGCTGCCTTGTTCAAGCGCCGGTTTGATTACTTCCCTCGTTGTCCCTGGATAAGTAGAACTTTCTAGGATAACTAATTGGCCTTTTTGCAAATATCCGCTGATGTCGGCTACTGCTCTTTCGAGAATGGTCAGGTCTGGTGAATGCTCTGAATTGAGCGGAGTGGGTACACAAATAATGATCGCATCTACTAAGGGGATACAGCTCATTTCATCAGTCGGGTGATACCGGTTTGTTTCCAGGCTTTGACTCAGCTCTTCATCTGTCACGTCGGGCAGGTAGCTTTTGGCTTGAAGCAGCGCCCTAATTTTCCCAAGGTCTTTATCTACTCCGTATACGGTAAATCCTTTGGAGAGAAATAACAGGGACAGCGGCAGACCTACGTATCCTTGCCCGATCACGGCAATCGTTTTGATCAAATTCTTGGTGTTGTTGCCGGTCATAAATACGTCCTCCTTGGTTCAAAATATAGCTAATATTTATTTAGTTGATTTGATCGGTTTTCCCGGGTTGCCTGCTACCGTCTCGCCAGGAGGAACATCTTTAGTAACGACCGTTCCCGCACCGACGACCGCTTGTTCACCGATCGTAATCCCTGGCAGCAAGGTCGCATTATTCCCAATCCTAGCGTGACGCCGGATAATGGGGCCTTGGTGAGGGTAGTTGCCGAGCCCCATATATTTATCGTTAGAGGAAGAGCAGCATGGGCCGATAAAAACATGGTCTTCGATCACCATATCGCTGGTAATATACGAAGACGTTTGAACCGTAACTCTGCTTCCGATCTCCGTTTTGGGCTCCACAATGACATTACGGCCGATAATACTGCTGTTTCCTATGCTTACTCGTTCACGAATGCTGGCCATATCGCCTACAAACACATCTTCACTGAGATTAACCCCGCAATAGATCACAACGCTGCAGCCGATTTTGACCCGATCGCCGATCATTAGCGGCGGCAGGTCCACAGGCGGCTTTTGCGACATTTTGGGATTTGATGCAGGGCGTTTACCGAGAACACACAGATCTCCGATGTGCACCCCGTTGCCGATATTCGTGCCTTGCTTGATCACGACCAAATTTCCAATGGTGACATCATCACCAATTACCACGCCAGGCTCAATAATGACGTGTTCGCCGATCGTAACATTTGATCCATAAAGAATCTCTGTGCTTCTTCCGCCCATTTACAATATGCTCCTTCCCAGAACCTCTTCATATATCGAGATCAACTGTAAAATGATTTGATCTGCATCATGATGCTTCTTAACATACGCGATGCCCTGTCGCCCCCGCTGCGCCCTGAGTTCCGGATGAAGCACCAGCTCTTTCAACCCGTCATAAAGCGTATCCGGATTACATGACAGAATCGGCAAATCAGCAGGGAACGTGTCTTTAAGGTCCGGGCGTATATAGCATACAACCGCCTTCCCGAGCGCCATCGCTTCCACACTCAGGTTGCCGTAAGCACCGCAGAGCACCTGGTCAATCACGATATCCGCTTCTTCGTAAAGCGCCATCGCTTCGTCATGACTCATCCCTTCGACAAGCTTGAAGCGGAGCGGAACCTCTTTCGCCAATTTCTCAACCGCACTGATAATAAACTTGGTCCCCTTGAACTCACGATGAGTCGGTGCGTGAACAATCAGTGGCGGATCTATCTTTTGAAGCTTCGGACTTGGGGGGGTGACGGAAGACGGAATAAACAGTCTGGGCAGCACATATACCTTTTTTCCTTCTGCCGCGTAGTAATCCGCCACGTAAGGGTACAATTCATAGTCCTGGACAATAGCCGCCGACACATGCTTGGCAAAAAACTTCAGGTTTCGTTCCATTTCTTCCTCGGAAAAGGAGGATTCCGTATTTACATAGGGGTTCTGGTATCCGTTCCATGCCTTCGCCCGCTTATGCGACCTGACGTCATTGCCTCGATGATGCATGATAACGCCTCTGCCAGCCTCACTAATCATTTGAATGTCCCGCTTATCTTCTATGAAAGTATAGCTATTATGAAAGTGAAACAAATCATAATTCAGGATGCTGTAGTCCAGCAGCTTAATGAGCTCATAGGATTCAATAGGGATCACTCGGTTGTAATTCAAATAGTTCAGAAAATAATTAAAACCAATGGCATGGATCCCTTTGCTCATCAAAGTATCGCAGATCAAGCCGACCTGTCCGGCAATCTCCACCGGAATGTGCAAGACTTTTACCGATTCCATTTACCCTCCTCCTTTAGCGCTGTTATAAATATTCAGCAGTTTCGGAGTGATGTAACTCAAGCTGTGGTATTTCTCTACATAATAGCGGCCGGCTATACCCAGGTTATGTCTCGCTTCCGGTTGATCGATCAGCGTGGCAAGCACCGCTGATATCGTATCCGGATTCGCCACCACAATCGGCAGCTCCGGCGGAAACTTCGCTCTAACATCGTCCCTGACAAAGGCAACCACGACTTTTCCCATTGCCATAGCTTCCACGCTCAGCATACCGTAGGTTCCGCACAGGATTTGATCGACGATAATGTCAGCAGTCAGGTAGGTGCTCATCGCTTCCCGATGGCTCATTTTCTCGATGGCACGGTATTCGAACCTCTTCGTTCTCTTCAGATCCGCAATAGCCTTCTCCACATATTCCGATCCTTTGAATTCACGATTGGTGGGAGCATGAATTATTAACGGGTTCCTATTGTCTATGGAAGGATAAACGAAAGGAATATCCTCATGCTTGCAAGCCAGTGGCAGAACATGAACATGCTCGTAATAGTCCGCCACATGCGGATAGAGCTCATAGTCCTGAACAATGGCATGCTTGATATACTTGCTCGTAAACATAAGATTTTGATGAATCCGTTCATCGGGAAAGTAACTGGAAGGAATCTGATACGGATTGAGCAAGCTCGTGATCTTTTTAGTTCGGACATCATTGCCCCAATGATGCATGACCATTGCTTTTCCATTCGCATGCAGGAAAGGCAGATCGATATTATTGGCCAGAAATGAGTTGCCGTTATGGAAATGGATTACGTCTGCATATCTGGCAATCGGATCCACGATTCTGATTAGCTCGTAAGCATCCGTTATATTGATGTCTCCGCTGTAGTTCAAATAACTGAGGAACCAGTTATACCCGTTGCTTTCATGTCCCGCCAGCCGAAGCCCATTCACCATGGTCTGCATTTGACCCGCAATTTCGGTCGGCACATGAACGATCTTCATAATGCTCCTCCCCTCACAAAATGACTGCATTCTTCTGACATTATGATTTATTCAATTATAGAGACGGTTGCCAGTGCTCTGGACAAAATTGGATTGTTGTCTAGGTCATCCCTAATTCTGAGAACATACTATTTATTGAAAAAGAACAAAAAATAAAATGGCTGGAGTGTGAAAAGATGATTCCTGCGTCGGCTAGTGGATATTTATCACCGCAGGCCTATCAATTGAAAAACCAGGTGTGCATGATACCGTGCGGAGATTTATTGAATGAAATGCCTCTAAGTTGGAATGAAGACCAATTACGCTATTACACGAATTACATGCTGAACGGTCAACCGATTGACAGCTTTTTTAAGGGATTCATCTTTAACGGGATCCGTACAAAGAGTAATCGTCATTTTATGTACCCGCTTTACGTCGGCTTTGGAGAACCCTCGGTAAAAACCGACTGGCTGGAGTGGATCGACAATCTGTTCGCCCCCGGGGTCAATCTCACAGCCCTGCACCGGCTTGCCAAGAGTGATAAACTCGATGTCTGGGTCTCCATCCCGTATCCTCATCAATTCCAAAAGGCATTCGGTGAAATCCAGGGCCGCAACCTTAACTTTTCTTCAAACATGGACCGCTTTGCTGCAGTCATCTGGTGGATCGACCAATTCAATGCCAGATGGAGCCAGCGAACCGATCTGCACAACAAATTGGACTTCAGAGGATTTCTATGGCAGAGGGAGTCCATCATCCCGCAAAGCAATGACGAGGAACTTTTAAAATGGGTCAACGGAGCGATTGCTTCCCGTAACCAGCTCAGCATGTGGCTGCCCAATTACGGTGCCAACGGGGTGATTCAATGGCATGAGCTTGGCTTTCATGTAGTAGCCTTGAACTCCAACTATACGGGAAATACCGGTTATCTGACGAACTGGATTCTAAATTCATCCGGATTCGCGAAATTCTATCATTTGGGTACTCAAATTACGTTCGGCAAAGGAATGATCTACAGCGATTACCATCATCTCGATTACTTCAACCTTGGACTTCCCGATAAGCAGAACTATATGAAAGACTCCTTTCTTGTGTATCAATTTCCGAATCAGACCCTTGAGACGGTATACAAAGAACGGGTCACGGAGTATATCCGGCTTTACACATTCGTTAAAGGCATCTATCAAAAGGTCAACTATCCGGGCATCGCTTACTAAAACATGAAAAAAAACGGCGGGCAGAAATTACTTAGCCGCCGTTTTTTTTGCAAGAAAAGGGCTGCTTGAGGGCAGGCGGCAATTCCGCTTCCACTCAAAGCAGCCCATTCACGCACAGACAAGGACTTCGCAACGGTCACATGGTACCGACAAGCAAATAGGGAGGGTCCTCCAGCAAAAACGAGGCATCATCTTCAGATTCCAAGACTACATAGACCCCATGATTATTATGACTATCAAACCGCCAAGGCCCGGACAATCGAGTCAGATCAAACTCGATTTCCTTGACCCCTGAAATGGCAACCGTATCCTTAATCTCCGTACACAATGGCCGTGCCTTCAAGATGTACTGTTCATCCCAACCATGTGCAATGTCTCGCAATACAAGCGTTCCCGTAGCCGGAACATTGGCGGTTACGATCAGTTTCATGGACAGAACCTCCATGTCTTCAGGAATAACCGCAATATTATAGGACACGTAGATTTCCTTTCCATGGGCAGAGTAACGATTTGGAATAAAAAGCATCGACTTCTCCAAGATATTCATCGGTATACCTCAGACCTCCTTTCTTATGGCCGCAGATTGGCATACACCTGTTCCACTTGATCTACGACGGCTTCTTTGGCATGATACTTTTCTGCATAGGATCTGCCTTTTCTCCCCAACTCCTCGTAAAGGGACGGGTTTTCCAGAAACACCTGGATGGCGGTCACGATATTGTCCGGATTGGCGTTCATGATCGGTAATTCAGAAGGGAATTTCTCGACCAGATCGCTGCGAATATAGGTGATTACCGGTTTGCCCAGAGCCATCGATTCTACGCTGAGGAGACCATAGGAGCCGCACCGGATTTGGTCGACAACCAAATCAGCCGCCCGGTACATTTCCACCGCCTGCTCGTGGTTCATCTTTTCAATTCGCTTATATTCGAAGTCATACGACTTTTGCAGCTCCTGAATGGCCGCTTCGATAGCTACCGTTCCTTTAAAATCCTGTTGTGTCGGGGCATGCACAATCAGCGGCCGTCTGACCTTTCCGGGCGGATATGCCGGAGTAAAGGGAGCCAGGTCGATCGAGATCGGTATGACATGCACTTTTTTGTAATAAGGCTGGACATATGTGTATACTTCATAATCCTGGACGATGGCTTCATCCACATATCGGGTAATCTCTGTTAAGCGGCTGTGAATAACTTCATTGGGCGGCGAATCTCCGGTAAAGACATAAGGATTGTTCTCCCGAGCCTGCTCATGAAAACGGACATCATTGCCCCAATGATGCATGACCATTTTTTTGCCTTTGCTCTTGATAATCTCCAAATCCTTATAGCCGTCAAGAAGACTGGTCGCATAATGGAAATGAAACACGTCGTAAAAATTGATCAGATGATGGCTCGTATTCACGAGCTCTTCCATGTTTGTATTGATTAAATGATCCCTATATCCCAAATAGGTATGAAATGTATTATAGCCCGTGGCAAGGTGACCCCGCTTTTTCAATTCTCCGCACATAGTCCCCATTTGCCCGGCGATTTCTAGTTTTCCGTGAAAAATCCTCATCCCGGCGACTTCCCTCCTCTTCTCCATTGATCCGTCTTCCCAAGCCCTGATGCCAGATCCACTTGAGGCTCCCATCCAAGCGTGCCCCGCAGCAGCCCGGCATCCAAAGACCGGCGCCGAACGATATCCACTTTTCGCTTTGGATGCCAGGAGATGGCTAGCTCGGACCGTCCGGCAATTTGGGAAATGTGCTCAGCAAGTCGCATGACGCTAGTCTCTACCCCTGTGCCGACATTAAACACCCTTCCTATTGCTTCGGGATGGACTCCTGCAGCCATTAAGGCATCGATCGCATCATCAATATAGGTGTAGTCGCGTGTGTTCGTTCCGTCCCCGAAGATCGTGAAAGGTTTCTCAAGGTCCGCCTCCTCGAAAAACTTGGCTACAACCCCGCAGTAGGGATTCGTCGTCAGCTGACCCGGACCGTAAACGTTCGACAAACGGAGCACCGAGATCGGGAATTGATGCATCCTGAAATAAACCTGGCAGTAGTGCTCCATGGAAAATTTACTTGCTGCATAAGGAACCGATGTTTGATACCAGCTCTCCGGAGTCGGAAATTGTTCTGCATTCCCGTAAACGGAGGCCGTGGACGTATACACAAACCGCTGTAAATCAGGACATAAGCGCTTCGCCTTTTGAAGCAGCAAATAGCCTCCATACAGGTTAACATGAAAGTCATCGTCCATATTTTCGGCGGACATGACAAGATTTCTACAAGCCAAGTGAAAAATATGGGTTGTTCCCGGAAGCACCCGTTCCAACAGTTCTTCATTCACATATGACATCTCGTGGAAGGTGATCCGGTCCGAGACCGGAACGTTCTCTCGCCGGCTTGTCGAGCAATCATCAATCACCGTAATGTGCTCAGAAACGGGAAGCAGCCTGAGCAATAATTGAGAGCCTATAAATCCGGCACCTCCGGTTACCAGCACCCGTCCAAAAGCCGAGCTCATATTCCCACCTCCAGATCACCCATCATTTCCGTATGAAACGAGATTAATGGAATTGGCATGCTACGGCCTTTCAGCGCAGAATCATATAAAGCGAAGATCAACTCGAGCGCCCTTTTCCCTTCCTTCGCATCAATCAGTACCGCTTTCTCCTGGTTCTTGGCCGCCTTTATAAAGCGTTCGTACATTCTGACATGCTCCTCTCCGGCAGGCTCTATCACCGGGTCGGGGACATTTGGATCTGAAAATGACCATTTACGGACTTCGTCCAGACGAATGCCTCCGATGCTTACCGTTCCTTTTTCTCCGAACAAGGTGATACAGTTATCATAATTGCCGGGATAAGTTACCGTATTGGCCTCAATCATCCCGATAGCACCGTCTTTAAAATTCACGATTCCGGCAGCTACATCTTCGGTTTCCTTCATAAGCAGACCGCGCTGCAGGCTTCCAAATACCCGAGTGCCGTCGCCCAGAAACCATTGAAGCAGATCGACGAGATGAATGCCTTGGTTCAGCAGCATCCCCCCATCCTGTTCCCACGTCCCTCTCCAAGGGGCTGCTTCATAATATGCTGCGGATCGCTGCAATCTCATCGAAACAACGCCAAGGTATAACTTGCCCATCGTACCCGACTCGATTAACTCCTTCACCTGGGTCATTATTTTTCTATACCTTAGCTGGTGGCATACTTGCACGGTGACTTCATACTTTTGGGCAAGGGCGATAATATTCTCCGCATCTTGGAGGGATAAGGCCATCGGTTTCTCGAGCATGACATGCTTGCCGCTTCGGATAGCCTCACTCGCGAGCTTGGCGTGCAGGGCCGAGGGAGTAGCGATAATGACCGCCTGAACTTGTGGATCCTTCAGGAGTTGTTCCATGTCCGTATATTTAGCCATCTCTCCCTGACAACCCGAAAATTTAGCATAATCCGCTTCCACGGCAGCCATGCGCTCCGGCTGAACGTCAAACAATGCAGTAAGCTCCGCATCTTCACACTCGGCCAGCGACCGGATGTGCCGATCGGCTATTCTTCCGCAGCCGACCAAACCAAACTTGATCATGACAGGCCTTCCCCTTTCGTGGTGCGCAAAGCGGAGATGACTTGATCCTGCTCTTCTTCGTAAAGGAAGGCGCCCATAGGCAAGGCAAACAACTGAGTCGAAAGCCGTTCCGACACCGGGAAATCGCCCGGGCCATGATGAAGATGAGCATAAGCTTCCTGTAAATGCAAAGGACAAGGATAATATACACTTGTTTGTATATTGTGAAGTTTGAGCTGCTCCAGCAACTTTTCTCTCTGTTTAGACTCTACGCAAAATAAATGATAAATGTGACTGCGATCCTCTTTTTCCGGTGAAATCGTCAGATCGGGCAAGTCTTTCAGCGCTTCGCGGTAGCGCGCGGCCAAAACCATCCGGTTTTTATTCCAGTTATCAATCTTTGTCAAGGCGATACGAAGGATGGCCGCATGCAATTCATCCAGGCGGCTATTATACCCAAGGATGGTATGATGATATTTCTTCTCGCTTCCGTGCTGGCGAAGGAGACGGACCCTCCGGGCAAGATCATCATCTGAAGTGACGATCAAGCCGCCGTCGCCGACGGTACCCAAATTTTTGGTCGGAAAAAACGAAAAACATGCCACATGGCCGATGCTTCCGACGCGGCGTCCCTTATACTCCGCACCAAACGCCTGGCACGCATCCTCAATGACCTTCAGATCATATCGGTCTGCAATATCCATGATTTCGTCCATATCGGCGGATTGGCCGAATAAATGAACCGGGATGATCGCTTTCGTGGCCGGGGTTATTTTTTCTTCGATACGGGCCGGGTCTATGCAATAGGTGTGCGGATCAATGTCGGCAAAGACCGGAACGGCGCCGACCCTGGATATCGCTTCTGCCGAAGCAAAAAAAGTAAACGGAGTCGTGATGACCTCGTCTCCGGGGCCAATTCCTAGTGCGTCCAGTGCCAGAACCAAGGCGTCCGTGCCGTTACCGACGCCGATCGCATGCGCTGCCTGCAGATAGGCCGAAATTTCACTCTCCAGCTTTTTAACGTTTGGTCCCAGCACATACTTGCCGGATTCAATGGTCTCAGTTATGGCCTCCAACATTTCGGGCAGAATCGATTGAAATTGGCGGGCCAACGGTACTAATTCAATCATAGAATGATACCCTCTTTTCCATTAGTAATTGTTCCACGTTAGGCCAAAGGCTTTCCAGTTCACGGGAAAACGTATGCCTGGACAACACCTTTGTTCTTGCCATGCGGCCGATGGCCGTCCGCTGCTCCGGATGCTTCAAGTAGTACCGGGCCAGCTCCAATGTTTCATCCGGATCCGACGAATAGACAATCTCTTTCCCATGTTCAAATAATCTTTCCAGCTCTTCCGTCCGGCTGGCGATCATGAAGGCACCGCAGCCAAGAATTTCAAACGTGCGCTGGGTAACCTGATCCCTGGCATTCTGCACACCAAGCATAATCTTGCTGCCGTGGTACACCCCCGCTGTCCTCTTGTAAGGCAGGAAACCATGAATGCATGAAGGCGGCAAGGCCATGCCGAATTCATGCTTGAGCAGCGCTGCGTTCTCCTTCCAGTTGCCCCCCCAAACATGGACGTTTTCAGGCGAGGCAACCAGCGGGAACAGAAGCTCCTTCAGGCTTTCATAACGATATGTTCTTGTTTCCAGATGCGTCGTCCCAACAAAAGCAATGTCATATTGTTCAGGGCCGACGTCCCGTTTTTCCGGAAAAAGACGCGGGTTAAAAGCAAAGTTCAGAAACTCCGACAGGATCCCTTTTTCGTGGTACATGGAGACACAATCCGGATGAATCGTCCAGACGATGTCGGGGTTAAGGCGCTGTACCGCTTTTTGAGACAGCCTTTCAAAATGAATTTTGTCTTCCGTAGCCCAGTAAATTTGGAGCAGTCCATATTTCTCGCACCAGTCCGGAATGACTTCCAGCGGAAACTCGGCCATAGGTTTGTCGTAACCGACAGTGATCAGGATTTCAGGCCGAAAATAAGCAATTGCAGCTTCGATTTCTTGCTGGTTCCAGGATGACTGATAATACAATTTGTGGCCGAGTTGGCTTAAAGCGTCCCCCAGGCTGTTAATATAACAGGACAGATGATTCAGAAAAAAGATTTTTCGCGGTTCCAAACGAGTTCTCTCCTCTCGCTAAACCCTTTACCCAGCGAAATTCTTTATTACTACCTTACCTTATGGCAATAGCCGCGTAATGGCACGGCAGGCGCACAGGTACGAGCCTTAAAATTCGGGCACATACCATGTCCATGAAACTTGTAAGCTCCATAATCTAAAAAAAGGCTCTCTAATAAAGGCTTAAGCGCCTTTCGAGAGAGCCTCCTTCGTCAAAAGATCATAAGCGAATCTGCGTCTGATTTCTCAGCATAGTCTGCAAATTGCCAAGAAGCGCATTCCCATCCAGGTTGAAGGATCCTGCAACATTCGTAAGCACCGAATTAAGCTGATCGTAGAATGGACGAATCGAGGAAAGAGCAGTTTGCGGATTCACCTGCGGATCTCTGATCAGCTTATCAATGCTGTTCAGTTGAGCCACAAGATCATTCAAAATTTGCGGGCTGAATCCCGCTGCGGCCGGAACCGTGCCGGCTGCCTCTTCGCGTGCCGCTGACGCAAGCGCGGTTTGAAGTTCGCTTCTCTGCTCGTCATCCAGGTTTAGCGCGGCCATTTGCTGCTGGAATTGAGCTATTGATGGCTCAGTTGCCCCACTGCTTTGTGCAGCATCTGTATTTGTTTGAAGTTCACCTAGAGCTCTGAACAATTTACCAAGCGGATGATTCTCGTCACCAACATATCCTTGCAACATGGTGGTAACCTGCTGCAATCTAGTTTCCAATTCATTCATCCAATATCCCTCCCTTCTCGTGCTATTCTATGCCGAAAAGAATCTCGTGCTTGGATGAATACATATTTTAAAAATTTAATAGTCCAGTAGTTTCTTGCCAGTTTCAGAGTTCTTATCCAAACCATATGATGCCTCTGAACGATCTGCTATCTTCATTCATTTAAATAATGGAAAGGAGGAGATGGTGAAATGGCGCTCGACAAGCCGGAGCCGTGCCCCGGCTTCTGGAAAGGAAAAAAGGTGTTTTTGACCGGTCATACAGGGTTTAAGGGGACATGGCTAAGTATGTGGCTGCATTCGATGGGCGCACAGGTCACCGGCTATTCTCTTGAACCTGCCACCAAGCCCAGCATTTACGAGATTTGCCGAATGGATGAGATTATACCTTCTTATTATAGTGATATCCGCGATCTTGCTTCCTTATTGGCAGCACTCTGCGAGACCGCCCCGGATATCGTTATTCATATGGCCGCCCAACCCCTTGTCAGGGAGTCGTATAATGACCCGGTTACCACATTCGAAGTCAACATGATGGGAACCGTTCATTTATTAGAAGCGGTCAGGCAGACCGTCAGGCGCGGCTTAAGGATCTCGGCCGTCATTAATGTCACGACCGATAAATGCTACGACAACAGGGAATGGGCCTACGGATACCGCGAAACCGACGCTCTGGGCGGAGCCGATCCTTACTCCGGCAGCAAGGCCGGGTCTGAAATTATTACCGACAGTTACCGCCGCGCTTTCTTTCACCCCTCGGATTCCGCCGCTTCGATTGTACCTGTCGCTACTGCAAGAGCCGGCAATGTAATAGGCGGCGGGGACTGGAGCAAAGACCGCCTGGTTCCGGACGGTATTCGGGCCATTCTGGAGCAACGGCCGATCCTGCTGCGCAACCCGAAGGCGATTCGTCCTTGGCAGCATGTATTTGAGCCCTTATCCGGATATCTGCTACTGGCGCAGAATCTAGCGACATCAAAAGCGATATTTGCCAAAGGATGGAACTTCGGCCCTGATCACACCAGCTCTGCTTCCGTCGAACAGCTTGCGGGTCTTCTATGCAAGGAGTGGGGAGAAGGCGCCTCCTTTGCCAGTGAGCTTAGCGCCAAACAGCCCCATGAAGCCCACTACCTCAGTCTGGACAGTTCCATGGCCAGGCAGGAACTTGGCTGGCAGCCGCGCTGGGGCCTCGGCCCCGCTGTCACTCATACCGTTGAATGGTATAAAGCCTGGCATCGGCAGGAAGATATGCGAGCATTGAGCCTGCGGCAAATCAACGAATATATGAAGGGAGCACAGACAGGATGATCATTCAGCCTTGCAAATTGCAAGGGGTTTACGAAATCATCCTCCAACCCAAGCAAGATCATCGCGGACATTTTACCCGCATCTATGACCAGAAGATCTTTCAAGAGCACGGGCTAACAGGAGAGTGGATCCAGGAGAACCGGTCGTTCTCAGCGAAAAAGGGAACACTCCGCGGACTGCATTTACAGCACGGGATCTATGCGGAGACAAAGCTGGTCCGGGCGGCCAGAGGAGGCATTTTCGATGTATTCGTCGATTTGCGGCCCGGCTCTCCCACCTACGGTCAGTGGGATTCCATTTTACTGACTGAGAACAACCAGCGAATGGTCTATATCGGAAAAGGCTTCGCCCATGGCTTCTGTACGCTTACGGATGATTGCGAGATCGTGTACAAGACCGACCAGCCTTATGCTCCCCAGCATGAAGGCGGCGTTATCTGGAACGACGAAAGCCTGCGTATCACCTGGCCCATTCTGAAACCCGTCATTTCGGAAAGGGACCTTTCCCTTCCTTCGCTTGATGAATTCAAACGAATTCAGCAGCAAAAAATAAAGGAGAGATGATGATGAACCCCTTGGTAAGTATTTTGATCCCGACTCATAATCGTCCGGAATATTTTGAACAGGCTTTGGCTAGCGCATTGATACAAACCTATCCCAATATCGAAATTGTCGTCGGCGATAACAGCACGAACAATTTGACAGAGCAAATCGTTGCGAAACACCGGTCACACCCTCGCGGCTCGGCGATTCGTTATTATCATCATTCCGGAAATATCGGTCCGATTGCCAACCAGCAGCAACTCCTCAATCTCGCTAACGGCGAGTATATTAATTATCTGAATGATGATGATTTGTTTCATCCCCGCAAAATTGAAATTATGATGCGTCATATTCTTAGCCATACGAACGTCGTGCTTGTCACATCCCAAAGAAGAGTCATTGATAGTAAAGGAAAACATGTCTTTGTTCCCCCGATCGGAACGTTCAAGCTGCTCCGTCCGGTAGATACGGTCATTGATGGCGGGGTTTTGACGCGGGATATGCTTCAAGACAGAACCAACTACATCGGTGAACCGACTACGGCATTATTCCGCAGAAGAGACCTTACCGAACCATTCGGTGTACTCGCCGGGAAACAAGTGCTTTTTGCGGTCGATATGGCCTCCTGGTTCAGTCTCATGACCCGGGGGCATGCTATCTATCTCGTCCAGCCGTTAAGCTATCTGCGGTTCCATCCCGAGCAACTCTCCCAAAGTAAATACGCACAAAAAATTGCCGAGATGGACTATAAAGTGTTTGAAAGATTTGCAAAGCTTCGGGGCTTTGCCTAAACCTAGGCTATGTGAGAACAGAAGGGATCGTTCTACATGAAGGAGATACTGCGAAGCTATAAACAAACATCAGCAAGCTCTATCGCTGACCGCTGCATTCCGATTAACGTCAAAGGCGTTGTTCGCGGCAGATTAAGGCCGATCACAGGCGATACGCTTCAAAATCCGGCTGAAATCAAACTGATTGCCGAATGGAGGGAAGCCTCTGCAGATTGGTTTACGACACGGTTTCCCTTGTCGGAAGCCGGAACCGCACGGTGGCTGGAGCAAGTGTGGAGCGCGGATGACCGGATTTTGTTCTTTGTGGACGACGAGGAATATACCCCCGTGGGCCAAGTAGGACTCCTGCATTATGATCCGCTCAAGAAACAGTGCGAATTCGATAACCTGCTTCGGGGGCGGAAGGGGAAGTTCGGAAACATCATGATATATGCTCTGATTACGCTTGGCATTTGGTCGATCGAGGAGCTTGACGTTATGGAAGGCTTCATCCGCGTTGTCGCGGACAATTATCGGGCTATTCGTTTGTATGAAGGTCTTGGAGCTGAAGAAATCGAAAGAACTCCGCTCATCAAGCTGGAGGAGAATGGTGTGACCCGCTGGGTTCCAGGACAGCCCGGATCAAGCCCCCCTCCCGAACGTGAGCTGGCCACGATGCGAATCAAAAGGGAAGTGTTTCTGAAGCTGCATCAAAGCAATTTACCGAATTGAAAGGCGGGATGGATATGAAAGTCAGATTATTTAAACCTTCCGTCGGCAAAGAGGAGCTTGAAAGCATACAGGACTCGTTCAAAAAGGCATGGCTCGGCTTAGGGCCGAAAGTGACGGAATTCGAACAGCGGTGGAGTCAGTATATCGGCTCTAAGGAGTCAGTGGGGGTGAATTCCTGCACAGCAGCACTCCATCTGGCTCTTGCCGCTTATCGGTTCCCCGAAGGAAAAAAAGTGCTGGTTCCCGCCTTGACGTTCGCTTCAACCGCAATGGCGATTCTGTATAACCGGCTTATCCCGGTCTTTGTCGATGTAGATGAAACAACACTTGGAATCAGCCTCGAGGACCTCGATAGAAAATTCGACAAAGATTGCGTCGCTGTAATGCCTGTTCATTTCGGAGGTCACCCGGTGCCAATGGACGAACTAGTCGCATGGGCGAAATTGCGTAGTCTCAAAGTCATTGAAGATTGCGCCCACACCGCCGGCGGCAAATATAAAGGCAAATCGCTGGGAACCTGGGGGGATATCGGCTGTTACAGCTTCGAAGAGAAAAAATGCATGACGACCGGCGACGGAGGCATGATCTCCTTTGATGATCCCGAGCTCCTGAATCCGCTCAGACATGTCCGCTGGATCGGCATCAACAAGGATACGTGGGTACGTTATGAACAGTCTGAAATGGGAAGCCCGGATACAAACGGCTGGTATTACGAAATCTCTGACATCGGCTATAAATACAATATGAATGATCTGATGGCCTCGATCGGTCTCGTTCAATTGCAAAAGCTTGACGTCATGAATCGGAGAAGAGAACGCATTATCGGGCAGTATTTGAACGCCATCAAGGACCTGGATTATATTCATCCAGCCATTCCCTACCATTTGCAAGATTCTTCTTATTGGGCATTTATCGTACGGGTACAGGACAGGGAACGATTCATCGCCCACATGCAGACTCGGGGCGTGTCGACAGGCGTTCATTATATGCCGCTTCCGATGCAGCCTTTGTTCATGAAGTTTGCCGGAGAAACGCCGGTTGCGGAGTCAGTCTGGAAACAACTGGTCACCCTGCCGTTGTTCCCTGATTTGACGGCAGAAGAAATCGAACACGTGAAGGAAAGCATCCGTTCCTACGACGAATAAACACAGCAAAGCGCGGATTCCGAAGGGCATAGTCCCTTGGTATCCGCGCTTTTGCTTATTTACCCCCAGCATGTATTCTATCCTAACTAAAAATCAAAAACCGCTGCAAGACACTCTGCCACAAAAGTGTCCGTACAGCGGTTCTCGTTACTGGTTACCACACTTTCCAAGGAGCTTGCCCGGAGCTCCAAAGGGATTGCAAATGGCTTTTGTCCCGCAATGTATCCATCGCATACCAGAAGCCATCATGCCTGTAAGCACGAAGCTGTCCTCCCGCAGCAAGATTTACTAGCGGTTCCTGTTCAAATACTGTTGTATCATCCGTCAAATAGTCAAAGACTTCCGGCTGCAATACAAAAAAGCCGCCGTTTACCCATTTGCCGTCCCCTTTGATTTTTTCGTTAAACCGGTTTACGGTTCCGTCTTCCTCGATCGAAAGCGCGCCGAATCGGCCTGCAGGTTGGACGGCGGTTACGGTAGCAAGTCTCCCATGGGATTTGTGATACGCTTCCAGATCCTTAAGAGATACATCACACAATCCATCACCGTAAGTCAGCATAAATGGTTCATCGCCAACATACGGCTGGATTCGTTTGATCCTCCCCCCCGTCATCGTTTTGCTGCCTGTGTCGATAAGCGTCACCTTCCAAGGTTCGACCTGTATATTGTGAAATTGAGAGTTCCCGCTGGGATATTCAAATGTCACATTGGAATGATTACGAACATAATTAGCAAAGTATTCCTTAACGGCTTCTCCCTTATATCCGAGACAGATGATAAATTCGTTGTATCCGAAATAGCTGTAAATTTTCATAATATGCCAAAGTATCGGTTTATCGCCGATCTGGACCATCGGCTTCGGCTTCGTTTGGGTCTCTTCGCTGATCCTGGTACCCAACCCTCCTGCAAGTATCACAACTTTCATGAGCATTCTCCATTCTATAAAGAGGTTTGGAAGAAGTATAAGATATTATATGTGTCTCCTAGCGCTTTGACAGGTACAGCTATAGTACGGGCATTGTCATATATTTGAGAATGCTATTACCCGAATAGAAGTGAGGCCAGAACATCACAGCGGGCAGGAAAAGCAGGGACAGGGGTTATCCAAAGATGACCGTCAGAAGTTCGTTTACTCTGTGGGTATAGGTATGCTCCTTTAAGGTCCGGTCCAAGGCACGGAGCACGATTTCACGGCGCTCCTTCTCATGATTCAAATAGAAATCTATCTTCCCGAGCAATTCCTCCTGTGAACTGAATGTCTCTATCTCTACGCCAGGCGTATAAAATCTTGCTATATCGCTGCGGACATCCACAATTTGCAGGGTACCGCTGGCCGCAATTTCGAAGGTACGGGGATTCGGGGACAGCGCCTCGATCATCGCGGCATTGTTATTTACCGAGACGTCGTTGTACGCCCGATGCAGGTTGATCGCAATTTTGCTGCTGCTATAGACTTCCGCCGTCTCTTGTGGCCCCATCCATTTGTCCATCTCAACTCTGCCGGGGTATGTGCCGGGCTCGAACAACCGATCCCACCAAAACCCGTTAATGTAAAGTCCGCGATCCATCAACTCATTAAGGATTGGCCGGAAGAAGTCGACCCGGTTCCAAAAGGCGCTGCCCACAAAGGACAAATTGCGCCGGTTAGCCGCACGATCGCGAAGCGGCCGATAATAGTTGGTATAAGCCGCGAAAGGGAGATAATGAACATTGGCGCAGCCATTTTGCCGATAAAAATCAACACAGCTCAGTTCCAGCGTAAAAATGTAATCATAGTGCAGCGTAAGCCCGGCAGTGACATCCGTATAATAAGGATCATCCGTCAGCCAGAGCGCTGTCCTGATCCCCATTCCACGGATTTCGTCGACCTGCTCGAGAGGCAAATTCCACCCATCCAGCGCCAATACAAGATCCGGTCTGATTTCGGCTGCCAGCTGGGCGACAGCCTGGGACGGATTCGTAACCGTGACGTTGGCGGCAAGCAAGCGAAGGGTCTCCTGAATCCCATCATCAACCGGCGAATAAGGATACTCCTTGCCTGACGTAATATATAAGACATGAATCTGTCTTAATGGAAACACAGGAGCCGGTCTGCTCGTTAAAACGTCCATTCTCCCGCGTAAATATCCTTCGTCAAATCCGTCCTGGAGGCCGACGTTTCTGCCCAGTTGTCTTATCGGTATCTCTTCAGGAGCCATCACTGCCGCCTTTGGCTGTCTTGCTCTTCCGCTCCTTCTTTTTACAATTTCCGTCTCTCCGTAAGGTTTCGCCAACATTTCCACTCTCCTTGGGGGATTTCCTTATTTCACGATGGCAAGCATTCGTGCGGCGCGGTCACTATAGGTGTGCCGCTCCCTCGTCGTCCGGAGCGACCTCCAGGCCATCTCGATACGCTCCTGCTCATGCGTCAAATAATATTCGATTTTGTGCTTCAATTCCTCCGCTGAACCAAATGTCTCGATGTCATATCCCGGCCGGTAATACCGCTGAAGATCCTCTCGAACATCTGTAATTTGGAGGGCGCCGCATGCGGCGATCTCATAGGTGCGGGGATTGATCGACAGGCCGGGCAGATTGGCTGTGTTCGCGTTATCCTGGCCCGATTCCGTAGGGCGATGCATATTAATGACGATTTTCGCCCCGTTATAATAGATCCGGGCTTCCCCCGGTTCGACCCATCCTTCGCGAATATGAGGCCTAAGAAGTTCTTGCTGCTGAAGCCTGCTCCATAAACCACCGATGATCCGAACCTTTTTTCGCGACAGATAAGGGGCCAGCTCGTCAAACAAAGCGACCCGGTTCCAAAATCCGCTGCCAATGAAGCACACATCGGATTGATAAGAACGAGGCGGCTCGATGGGAGCAAATCGCTCCGAATCCGCGGCAAGGGGCAGATAATGGACCTCGCTGCAGCCAGCTTCCCTGTAAAAAGGAACGCAGGAGAGCTCGTGCGTAAATACATAATCGTAATGCCTCGCAAGCGGCAGTGATCTGTCGGTAAAGTAGGGATCATCCACAAACCAGACGGCGGTCCGGATGCCCCGGCTGCGAAGCAGATCGATATGCTCGCTGTGCTCGGCGGGAAACACATGCAAGCCATTCATTACCAACACCAGATCGGGGTTCGTTTGCTCCGCTTTCTGAAGCATCTCTTCCGGGCTAGCAACCTCCAATGCCCCAGCCAAAGCCCGCAGAGCCCCAATCATCCCCTGATCTACGGATTCAAAGCCCTGCTGAACATAAAGAATGCGGATCTCTTCCTTGGGAGGAGCTGTCACCGGGGTTTGTTCCATGACCGCCACACATCCCCCGTATCGATATCCCTCGTTCCATCCTTGCCGATATATCGCTTGCCGGGCTTTTTCTTTAGCGCGCAATGTTGCTCTGTTCACGGCATTCAATCCTATCTATGGGTTAATCTCTTGACTGTATAACTATATGCGGAGGGCCATTCGCCGGAGTGGATAAATACCCGTTCGCCTTGTAAATTGGCGAATGTCCCAGCTTGTCCGGCCTTTGAAAAGTCATCAACGCAAAAAAAGCCGACCATTGATTCTGCGTGCCGGGGGCAACGTGTGAAGTGTGCTTACGATCGCTGTTGTTCGCGGATTTCTTTGATTGAATAAACATAGCAAGGAAGAAATCCGCTCACAAAGGCGAACACTCCGTTTCTACAGTACACTTCACACTTATGCCCTTATTACGCAGTTCTCTTAGTTCGACTTTATAGTGTCAGATGCACTTTAGTAGCACTCACACACGCCCCTTCATGCGGTAGCAAAGCCCTCGCATTCATATGTATAACAGGCTCGTCATCCGGTATATAAAGTGCCGGATGGCGCTGATGCACTGCAGACTTTACTAGAGCTTGACCAGAATGAGGCTGATTAGGACGAGTGAAGTTCGAAGCAAGACTGGAATGCTAGTGGACAAGATGATGGCGGGACAGGCGGGGAGGTTCGGTACAAGGCCGAAGCATCACGAGCGCAATTTAATTGCTTTTAGGCACTTTGCAGCTTAGGCCCATCCACGTGCAAACTGCATTGCAGTTGAACTCAATAAGCGCGATAGTTAGAACAAGAGTGTGAAATGAATCTGAAAAAGCGGAGCGGTCGCCTTTGTGAGGGGATTTCCCCCTTGTGAGAACTTAGTCCGATCATGGAAATCCGAGAACAACAGTAACTGAGCATCATTGCACCTTCACGGGTAGGTGCATAGACAACTACCCACACACGGACTATCCCCAGCAGATTCTGCAAAATGCCGACAAAGTACGTATACGCACATCTCACATCAGCATCATGCAGATCCCAACCTGCTCAAAGCTCCCAACGCGCGATGCTTCACAGCATGACGACAGTTGGTAGACCCCATACAAATAAAAATTATACGCATTTAGTGAAAAAAGTTACTCTAACTTTAGGTGAAGTGGCGAAAATGCGGATATAGTGAAATTCTTTCGCTTAAAGTTGGCTAAACCGTGGTTTTAACTAGATACTGGATATCTAAGGTAATTTTTTTCACTAAAATGGGGTTCGAGCGCCGAATGAAGAATTTAAGGTAAAAAATTTCACTGGAGTGTGCCCTTGTAACCCGTGACAGGAATGAGGGTGACCAAGTGGGATGAGTAAAGCTCGGATCAAGACTGGAACACCCCGTCGGATAACGAAGTTCAGCGTTCCACACAAGGCCGAAGTCAACAGGCGACTGGGCACAACTCCGGGCGCCAGTGTTCCATGGGGCTGTGCATAAAGTGAATCGCGCAGGTTTCCATTCGTGATACCTAGCCTAAGGCGAGCCTGGCAGCAAGGGGACGTTGGGAGAGGCTATTGGTGTACGGAGTACCCTGCTGCATGCCACAGGCTGCAAGCTTATTGTAATGCAACATGTGCAACTGCATATCAGTTAAACAGCAAGGCGTAGGAATCAGGGCTAAGTGTGAAGTGTGCTGAAGAAGCGAAAGCGTTCGCCTTTGTGAGCGGATTTCTCCCTTGCCGGAACTTAGTCCAATCATGGAAATCCGCGAACAACAGCGATCGTAAGCATACTTCACACGTTGCCCCTCTGACGCACCTTCTTATTGTTTTGCACACGGGGCGGACGATCTAGCCGCCTCCTTTACTTAAATTCCTGCTGCTGGTAAGCCAATTTGTGCCCGTCTTCAAATCCTTTAGCAAATCCCGAATTGAAGCCCTCCTGATACGTTTCGTTATATCCCTCTTGATACAGAGCATTCTGATCCACGTCTGCCGGCACCGGTACGGGAACCGGTGTCTGGACCGGATTTCGGCGACGTCGGGCTGTACCCCGGCGTCTGGCTCCGCGACGGACAAGCTTTCTTGCGCGCAGTGTCTTCCGCCGTCCATATGCCTTTTTCCCATTGGCTCTAAGGCGTTTGCCTTTTCGCACTGTCCGTTTTATACTGCTCTTTCTCCCTTTCCGCAATCTGGAGCGTTTCTTTTTTAGCGCCATTTCAATGATCAGCCTCCCCTTAATTCAAATTGGATTCAATAAAAACGCCTTTATCCGGATTGATCCAAGGCGCTGAAGGAATCCCGGTATTTAGCGGATTCAGCGTGATATTCATTAACATCGATGCCATCGCCTGCTGATACCGTGTTATCCGGTCCATATGATTCGCTAATGTAAGAGCTGTCTCTTCAGAGTATCTCGACATATCGGCAATGCTTTCCAGAATTCGGGCCAGTGCATTTTGACTTCTCGAAATAGAAAGAATCACCTCAAGCTTGGCATCCCGTTCATTTCGGAGACTAGAGATCGGTATCATTTTTCTTTGTCTCCATCACCGAATCCCATCCCTCCGCCAAATAGATCCCCAAAGCCTCCCGAATCATCCCCGCTGCTTTCACCCGACGACAGCAGTGAACGCAAATTGCTGCACAGGCCGTTTGACATTTTGGTCAATCCTTCAATGATTTCCACGATCTCATCATGCACTCCGATCGGCTTTGCTAACTGGTTTTCGTGGTCTTCGAAGCTTTGTGCATGTACGTGGTTCAAGCTCCAGGTTCTTACCTTTTCCGCCTCTACCGCCTTAGCTTCGAGAATCATCGCCACGTTCCATTGAATCTTGGCCATAGCGTCCAAGATGTTGAGATAAGCATGTTCTCTGCTCATACCGTCACCTCCAGTGGCTTCCGCTTATATGGCCTACTCATCTTCCGAACCATTTAGCTCCGACATGACATGCGTTAAATTTTCTGCCATGGCATCCTGCAGATCGGCAATCGAATTCAAGTACGATACGAGGCTTTTGTTGATAGACGACGAATTTTCCATCAAACCCTCCACACCTTCGAAATTCGGACTCTGGTCGGGAAGCGCGTTGACGATTTCAGACAGCCTGACGGTAACATGGCGTTCGGCATCAATGATACGGGCCAATTGCTGGTGCGAGTGCCCTATATGCATGATAATATCCGTGATTTTCTGTTCCACTTCCAGCCCTCCATTTGACCTAAGAATCAGGACATTTTCATTCAATCACCCGAAAAAACGCCCTGGCATTCTACTGTTTCAGCATATGCCGGGGCGCTGTTCTATGTTACGACAGGACGGGAATTCCTTCCCGTGTTACAAGCAATCAAATCTCTGCAGAATTGTACCGGACCGGCGGCAGCACAGGCCAGCCTTCCGGATATACGGCAAGCTCCTCAGCCGTCACTGTTCTTGCCCTATTCTTTAATCCCCATGCTTCAGCGGCATACTCGGACCAAATGAGCCGGGCTGCCCCTTGATCAATCTGAAAAAGCCGGCCATCCGGAATCCGGACCACAGCTCCTTCACCGATCGGCCGATCCCCTCGCGACGCCTCCGACAATGCCTGGACCGCTTCCTCCATCTCCCAATCTCCGCCAAACGGCAATCCTCGGAGCGTCTGCTGCGATAGCCTGACCGCACATGCAGATGGATGCAATGCATGAAGATCAGCCATATTAGCGTTCTTGATCCTGTATCTCTTCCCCTGGTCAACCCAATACAAATGCCCTGCCCCACTGATGGCAAGGATTTGAACGGGGCAGCCCTCTATCCGGGGAGTCTGGTCCGTAAAGGCTTGCCCGCCCCGCTCCTTCCTCTTCTGCTCGATCTGCCTGAGCCGTTCATGAGCCTGCCCCCATTTTAAATGGAAATAAGCCTTGTTCTCCTGTCCGATCCGTTCAAAAAGCCGGGGGCCTAGACTCCTCATTGTTTCGCTGCCCAGATGATGGATGAATGAATCCCCGGCAATCATCAGCCTCCATCCAAGAAGCCTCAAACGCACCGACCAATCATCATCCTCATAGTTGCCAACACGAAAGCCTTCATCGAAAAAGCCGATTTTCTGGAAGACTTCCCGCCGCAGCAGCAGGCAAAACCCGACGAGTCGTTCCGTTTCTTTCCACTTCGCCTGGCCTAGCCGGTTTCGGCTGGCTGCAAATTCCCTCATGCCTGTAAGATCTCTGTACGGAACTTCAATCTGTTGCTCCCCGCCGATATAATTAGTGACCGGCCCGACAGCACCGATGTCCGGGGAACTATGAAGACAGATCAGCATATTTTCAAGCCAATGGTCCGTCACGATCACGTCATTGTTCAGAATCAGCACCGTCTTCCCTTTCGCCATCATCAGTCCGGTATTAACGGCTCCGGCAAAGCCCTGATTGCGCTCATGCACCGCAACCCGGATTCTGCGTCTTGTCTGCAGCGCTTCAGGCGTGCCGTCATCCGATCCGTCGTCAACGATAATCAGTTCATATGGAAAAGGGGTACTAGCCTCTATGCTGTCCAGACATTGCAGCAGCAGATTCTTCTTATTGTAAGTGGGTATAATAATGCTTGTTCCGTCAAACGGCTGATCATAGTCTTCATAACCCGCCGTCTTTCCTCTCTCATACCCGGCCCTGTACCCCTTATCGAATAAAGTCTGTCCGCTTCTTTTCATGCGCCCCCTCCTTGTCGATTGGCGGAGCTTTCTGCTATGCGCCACTCTCAAGTTTATTCGCCAAATGGCCGAAATCGAACGCCGGCTTGCCTAGCCGGCTTGCAATTTCCGTGCAAATCAGCACCGCCGCAATCCCGGCCGCTACCAGCGCAATGTCAAAGGCATATCCAGATGCAGCACGCACAACCAACTCCGTATCATGAACACCTCTGACCGGTGTAATAAGGCCGCTGATCTCAATATTATGCGGTTGCAATGCCATAGCAAGCCCTTCTGCCCGATTGCCCACGATCAGCACCTTCCTGCCCTGAAGCAGCGGAAGCAGCAGCCCTTCTTCCTCCAAGGCGTAATTCACCGTGGAGGAAGTAAGCCGAAGGCTTGCCGGGTTCAGGCCGTAATGTCTGAAAACCGGGAGCAGCAAGCCTTGGAAGGATGGATGCCGCGACTGCGGAACACCGATAATATCCGCCTTGCGCAACGAGTCAGCAAGTGCCTCGCGGATCGAATGTGCCGGAAGCTCCACCCCGCTATAGGGGAGGAAGGGGCCACGCTTACGCACTTCTTCCATCGGCAGAATCGTGTCATGGGCCAACGTCAAAAGTTCTCCATCACCGAGCCGAATAACGGACAAATGAAGCCCGTCATCCATGGCATCCTGCAACGCTCGAGCCACCTCACGCGCAGGGAGCAGCGGGATTATCGCTTCCGGAGAGAGCTGCCGGATGCCTGAAGCGATTAAACCTTCGACCGTCACGCCGGGCATAATCATGTTTGGCGGGAGCAAACGTGTCACGATCCCCTCCCCGCCCTCGAAGTATCCTTCCCGGTAGCCGGCTTCATAGGCATCACGGAGCGAGGACTCCAGCAAACCCGCGGAATTCTCCTGCTCTTCTCCTTCCAACGAGGAATTTCCCGATTCCGAATCCATGATAAGGTCCTGCTCTTTCTCATACAGAACCGAAGAACCCGATTTCCCCCGCAATGTCCGGGCGGATTTTCGTCCGCCCGGACGCCCCCGATCATGGTAACCAGATTTGCGTTCACGGGAAAGCTTCGTCGAAAGCCTTCTCCTTCTCCGCCTTCTCCACTTTTTGCCCGGTTTGGTCTTCATCTTCCCACCTCCCGCCGTCAAGGTTTCTTCTCGGGCCCCGTATCCTTCATTTGCTCCGCAGCAGCATGCAAAGATTCGAACGTTCCTGCATCCGTCCACCACCCATGCAAGATGTCATATTCGAGCTTCCCCTCGCTGGCGTACAAGTTATTGACGTCCGTAATCTCAAGCTCCCCCCTGCTGGACGGCTTGGTAACTGCAATATGCTCAAATACTTTATCATCGTACATGTAGATGCCAGTGACACAGAAATCAGACTTGGGGTGCTTCGGTTTTTCTTCGATATATGAAATCAGTTCAGGATGATTCGGGTCAAAGACCGGAACTCCGTATCTCTCAGGATCGTCGACTCTCTTCAACAATACCCTGGCCGACCCGGCAGGCTGCTCGGCAAATTTGTCGGCGTAAGGTTTCAGACTCTCAAGAAACAGATTGTCGCCGAGCAAAACTACCAAGCGGTCGCCTGGAACGATATAGCCGCGGGCAAGCTCCAATGCTTCGGCGATCCCTCCTGCATTCTCCTGGATTTTATAGGTCAGCCTGACACCCAAATCGCTCCCGCTCCCTAAAAAGTCGGTGTATAGTCCGGCGGACTGCTTGCTGATGATCAACAAGATATCTGTAATTCCTGCCTCCTTAAATTTTTCGATCCCGTAGCAGATCATCGGCCATTCGCCGACCGGAAGCAGATGCTTGTTAATCAGCCGGGTTAAAGGTAATAATCTTGTGCCTGTTCCTCCCGCTAAAATAACGCCTTTCACGGACTCTCCTCCTTTTGTATGAACTGCCGGGGATCGGCTCCCCATTTATTCATAAACCGTCTGCGGTTATTTTCAATTAAGAGCTTCCACTCCTGTGGCTGCGTTTCCCTGAAGGTCGCGCTGCCTTCATGATAAATAAAGGTGTCTTTGCAAATGAGCAGCTTGAAGCCTTCCTTGGCAGCCCGGTAACAATAATCGTCATCTTCATAATGGCCAGGTGAAAAATCTTCGTCCAACGGCCCTATCCTCTCATACACACTTCGCTTAAACATAAGGCAGAAGCCGATAAGCCGCTTTACTTCCATCCATTTCGAACGATCCGTACGGTTAAACGTCCTCGCAAATTCCATCCATTCATCGTCGTCCTGTCCGCCAAGGCCAGCATCAATCTGCTGCTCTCCGCTCGCATAATTCGTTACCGGCCCGACTGCCCCTATGTCCTCCGCACTGTTTAAAGCAGTCAGAAGCTGGGAAAGCCAGTTCGGGGTAACCCTGCAGTCATTGTTCAGCAAAAGCAGCTGTTCCCCTGCGGCGACAGCCATCCCTTTATTGCAGGCCACCGGAAATCCCCGGTTTTCGGGCAAGGAAATCAGGATCAGCCGCTCCCTCCGGCAGTATTCTTTCGTGCCGTCATTTGATCCGTTGTCAACGACGATAATCTCATAAGGAACATCCGTATGCTCACGGATCGACTCTACGCAATTTTCCAACAGTTCCAGTCCGTTATAGGTAGGAATAATAATACTTGTCATTGCCCGGTTGTTCATCATCCGTTCCTCACTTTCGCCAGCTGCGAGCGAGAGGCGGTTTCCCAGTTCAGCTTCGCCCCTTTACGGCGTATCGCCTCATTCAGCGCCTCCAGATGATCCCCTAAGATCAGCAAAACTACGCTGTTTCCCGCTCCCGAATTTCCTTGGCGGAGCCTGTTGCGGCTGATTACATCTGCGGAGCAGGGCGCTGCTACCGCAAGCCCCTCCATGATCGCGATTGCCTGTGCCTTCGGAGGCACGGCCAGCATTTCGGTCCCTACTGTCTCGATGGCTTTTCTCGATAAAACGTGAGGGACGGCGGTTAGGGAGCTGCTTCGCAGATCCGGGCGGCCGAGCGCCTGATTCAAGTACAGCTTACATCTCGTTACTTCATCCTGTCGTTCATAATGAGGAAGATAGCCGGAAATATCATTTAATACGACATCCGTCCCCTGCTCCCGTTCGTACAAAAATGCGCCAAGCTCTTCGGCGGGCACCTCCATGTCACCGTCTACAAACAATATCGAATCGCCCGTCACCAAAGCGGCACCGACGGATCGTCCGACGTCATGGCCGAGCCGGTCGGGAAAGTTAGCCAATATAATGTTTTTGCGCCATGCCACCTTGGAGAAGCTGTTATCCGTACACCCATTCAAGACCACGACAATTTCACTCAGCGGCAAACGCTCCAGCTCATCGATCACCTTTCCAAGCGTATCTTCTTCATTACAGGCGGTAATGACAGCGGAAGCCTTCGAGAACAGCGGCAGGGGTACACCGTAAATACTCTCGTTCTCCTGCCTTGAAACCGCATAGCCCTTCTGAAAGGAGAAGCATAGAGCTAGAGCATCAGAATATGTCGGCCGCTTTCCCGCCATGTGATCAGCGAACCATTCCGTCAATGCGCTTTGAAAATGGCTCCGGGACATAGGCCCGTTAATCTCTCCATGCAATCGCAGCGCCTCCGCTCCGGCTTGGGCTCCTGCTGCATAAGCGGCTGACAAATCCAGCTTCGGCCGGAGGGGCGCCGAATTTCCGGTTCTCTGCACCGGACGGCGTCTGTGCCGTTCTTTTCTCACCGAACCGACCGGGTGAAGAAACGTTCTGCCTCGCCGGGTTGTCTTTTTTCGGCCTCCGAAAGCGGCCGGTTTATTGCGTCTTTTTCGTATTCTGACGATTTTTTTGGATCTGGTCACCTTATCTGCTCACCTCGCTCTTTCACGAAGCCGCCCAAGATCGGAAAATCCGCCGCGGGGACCAAGCCGGTTTATGAGCAGCTGTGCAGCCTCCAAATGATCGCCGATCACTAACGCCGTCAACAAATCCCCCTCCCCCTGCTGCCTAAGCCGGGTCCTTGGACGGTTTAAACGCCCGACGTTCACGGAGTGCACAGCCTGAATCTCCAGTCCGCCCAGAACGGCGGCTGCCTGGGCCAGCGGCGGCTTCTCTAGCGCCTCGAAGCCTATTCTTAGTATGGCATGTCTGCTAAGTGCATGCGGTACTGCCGTTAATGAAGCCCCCTTCATATCGGGTCTGCCGAGGAAAGAGTTCAATGTATGCTTGGCGCTGACAACCGGATGTGCTTCCTGACTTTGAACCGGTCCGTCATAATCGTTCAGAGCCACATCCATCCCGGATAGCACCGCAGCCGTGAACGGCCGTAAATCCCTGGCCGGAACAACCATATCCCCGTCGATAAACAATAATACTTCGCCCTTTGCATGTCTGGCGCCGACCGCCCGCGGGACATCGTGTCCAAGCGGATCCCTGTATTCCAGAACAATAGCTCCTAGCCTTCTCGCGAGCCGTGCGCTTCCGTCCGTACAGCCGTTTGCCACGATAATGATTTCAGTCTTGGGGTGTACTCTGGCGGCTTCCCGAATCACCCCGGCCAGTGTCTTCAGCTCATTCATAACCGGAATGATGACAGAGACGACCGGCTTGGGATCGCATTGAAAGAATGCTCTTCTCTGCTTTTGTTTTTGGAGGGCTGGTCGTCTTTTGCGTTGACTGAGCCGTCTTCTCTTATCCATCAAGGTCCATCCTTCCAGATAATCATAATGGCTGGAATATAAGATAGCTTATGCGGCGTTTCGCCCTATGTAACGGCAAACGTACAGACTTCCCACGGTGCAAGCCCCAATTCAGCAAACAAGCGTAAATACCTTCCGAGCTAAGCTCTCGGGCATTTACGCTTGTTTGGTTGAAAATATGGATACAAAGCGGTCGGCGGTATGACTCCACCTGAAGCGGCTTCGAATCTCCTCCATTCCGGCCATTCCCATCCGGCGGCGAAGCTTCTCATCATTCAACAGCATTACGATCCCGTCAGCAAGCCTGTCATCAAGATGTTCCGAAGGAATCAAAAGCCCTGAACGGCCATGCTCCACAACTTCGGGAATACCGCCGGCATCGGAAGCGATGACGGGAATTCCTGAAGCCATCGCTTCCACATTCACGAGTCCGAAGGCCTCCTCCTGACCCGAAGGAACAGCTACAACATCCGCGAGATTGTACCAGTCCGCTACGCGGGGATAAGGCGTAAACGGTTGAAAAATAACGTGATCCGGACAAGAGGACGCAAGCTCCTTCAGATGCCTGACGTAACTTGTCTCGCCGGGTCTGCTGTAAAAGGCGCTGCCGACAACAACGAACAGAACGTCAGGATGGGTTCGGACGACATGGGGAACAGTCTTAAGCAGAGCATGCACTCCTTTTTCAGGAATCAGCCTGCCGACGAACAGGACGATTTTGCGTCCTCCCCACCCGTATTCCGCCATTCTCGCCTGGCGAAGACCTTCGCCAACAGGTGTCCAGCGGGGTATGAAGTCTTCAAGACTCGCACCGAGATGATTTACATACACAGGCAGCGACAATCCCGGATAACGGTCCTGTACCTCCCGGCGCAAATAATCGCTGTTTACGCTAATTCCGTCAAGCGCGCGCAGCTTACTCATCATAAGGGAACCGGAAGAGTTGCGGCTTTTGATAAATGTTGTGGAGTGCAGCGACAAAATCACTTTGACGCCGGGGAGATTTCGTTTGATCAGATAAGCCAGCGCCGGCCGATTATGCACATCAACCGCCTCAGGCTGCCATGCTTTGAGATGGGAGAGAATCGACGGATAATATGCGGTTCCTTCCGCTACTCTGATGCATGGGACATCGCCGATCTTTTCCCGTGCATTCACATGTTCGCCCTTCTTGCCGAAGACCGTAATATCCAGCCGATTCGAGGCAAGCGGAACGATTTTCTCAATTACTCTTTCCACCGAACTGCTTCTCCCCGAAGGAATGATAAAAGAACCCGGTGTCACGACAGCAATTCTGGGTCGGTTCACAACCTAATCCCTCCTAGCCAGCCATTCATGCTCTTATCAGTAGTTATACGAGGGAGCATTTTCTTTGGTGACTATTTTAGAGGCAATTCCAAACCCTACCTGTCCTCATCCATATTCCCGGCGCTGAAAACTTGTCTCTTTTGAACTTGGCTATAAATCAGGCTGTTAACCACCCTCATCCGTCCATGCTGAGCCAGGGGAAATCACATACTGTGAAGAGAAGGGAACAGGGCGGGCGCATGACAAATGACGTACCGTAAAAAAAGGAGGGAGCGCCATGCCACCCGATTATGTCGGTATCCTGCTAAATGCCAGAGCATACCGGGGAGCAGAAAGAGGCAGAACCGGACAGGAAGCTCTGCCCTTCTATGAAGAAGCTGCTGCCCTTTACGATTTGAAGCCTTGTTATCTGTGTCTGGACAATATCCATCCCGATTCCGGCAAAAGTCTCGTTTATCTGAAGGAGAAAGACAGAATCAGGAAGGCGGTCATTGAAACTCCGGGAGTCATTCATAACCGCGCAATCTATAAAGCCCCTTCCGCCTTGCGAAAAATTCGTATCCTTCAAGAGCAGGGAACCAACATCTATAACCACAACAACCGATATGGCAAAGATGAGATTCATCGTCTGCTGGCGGAGCATCCCCTGCTATCGCAACACTTGCCTGCTTCTTTGCAAGCTGCGTCGGGGAATATTGAACTGATGATGCAGCGTTATAACGACCTGCTGCTCAAACCGGCAAGCGCTTCGGTCGGACGCGGAATCATGCGTCTTAAGCTGGATAACCGGGGATGGAGCCTGCTCTACAAGTCCAACCGGACGGCGGATCTTTGGAAGGTGCTCCGCCTTGACAAGCGGGGGACACTGCCCGCCTGGGTGAAGCGTAGAGTAACGCAAATTCCATACTTGATTCAGGAGAGGCTGCCGCTGGCTGAAATAGATGGCCGTCCCCTGGACATCCGTGTAACTGTTCAACGGGGACTGAGCGGAGATTGGGCGGTTACTGGGCTGTATGCCAAAGTTTCCGCTCCAGGAAGGTTCCTCTCCAATCTTGCTCAGGGAGGCAGCGCTTTTCCTGCCGAGCTTTTATTCCGGCGCATATTTCCGCCTCTCATGGCAGCTCGCGCTCTGGCGGACAGCCAGGCCCTGGCCCTTAGGGCCGCATCTTACCTTTCTGGCCGTCTGCCCTTGCTCGCCGACCTTGGCATGGATATCGGAATTACGAATAACGGGCAGGTATATCTTATTGAATGCAATGGCAGAGACCAGCGTTACGGCTTCCGGAAAGCCGGAATGAACGAAGTATGGTTCGATACGTACCGACAACCTATGGCTTTTGCACGTTATTTGCTGCAGCATTAAGGATCTGCTGATTCCGCCAATTAAATATTGGCGGAATATCTTACATCCGTGATATGAAATAGCGGGAAACCATGGCTTAGAGCTAGGGCTGCGGCAACTGCTGCCATGAAGATCGCCGCCGCCAGCGGATCATAGCGCGAGAAGCGCGAAGGGTAATAGTAGGTTCTACGGCCACTCCCGTCGAAAGCCTTCGCCTCCATCGCGACCGCTACGCGGTGGGCTCTCCGTATGCTCTGGGACAGCAGCGGGACCGCGTACATCTTAATGCCGGCAATCCATCCCCGCGGCCCCTTCAAACTTCGTGCTCCACGAATACGGAGCGCATTCCGCCTGATCAGGAATTCCTCCCAAACCATCGGCAGCAGTCGGATGGAGGCCATAAAGCTGTACGCATATTTGGGAGGAAGCTTTAATTTCTGCATCAAGGCGTAGAACAGATCCACTGAAGAGGTTGTAAGAACAAACAGCAGCCCTTCCGACGCAATGGTGACCGATTTAAATCCGATATGAATTCCGCGGTAGAAGCTCTCCTCCGTAATTCGGAATAATCCCCATTCCCACCACAACACATCCCCTTTTCCGAACAGAATCATTGTCGAAGAGGAGGATATAAACACCAAGCCGAAAGACAACACAAGGAGGAGCACCTTCCAGAAGGAATATCCGCTTTGCCAGAACAACAGCAGCGTAAAGACCGCCGCCTGGTAGAACATAAAATCAGCCCGATGCGTAAATAAGGCCACGAAAAAGAGCCCGATGACGAAAAACAGTTTAAGCACCGGATTAGCCCGGTGCATCCATGTTATTACAGAGGGTTTCAGCCATGTATTCATCGCGTCGCCTCCGCCATGCCGACTTCGCATATATGATGCGGGAGCCGGGTTCCACGGTCCGTATACCCGCAATCGCTCAGGATTCCTTCTCTGACTTCCCATCGGCGGGTAGCTACTGCTTCCGCGATCTGTTCCTCGTGAGTTACCATCACAATCGCCACTCCACTGCGCCGAAGGTCCTCGCACAAGTTCAAAATGGCAAACGTGTTCACAACATCCTGTCCGAACGTCGGCTCATCAAGCAATAGTACCGTTCTCTTGAGGACGGCCGCTCCCGCCACGCTCAATCTACGCTTCTGTCCAAGCGATAATTGGTACGGATGTCGCGGCTCCAGTCCGGCAAGACCAAATTGGTCCAACGCATGATCTACCCGCTGCTTGATCTCTTCGGGAGATAATCCCTCTTCCCTTAAAGAAAATCCGATCTCCTGATCCACCCGGTTCTCGATAAACTGAAACTCGGGATTTTGAAAGACGAATCCGATTCTCTTCGACAGCGATTGGACATGCCGCTTTCTAAGCTTTTTCCCCCCGAACCGTTCCCCCAGCAGAAGATAACTGCCCTCGGAGGGAAGCAGTCCCATTAGGGCAAGCAGGAGCGAGCTTTTTCCGGCTCCGTTCGGCCCCGTAATTGCAATAAAGTCTCCAGCGTGCACCTCGGCCCGCTCAACTTGAATGACTCTCTGGTTCCCGCGAAATCCCCGGAACTCGGAAAGTTCGATAATAGGCCGGTCCAACCGTTCACCGGCTGGAGGCGGAAATGGGCCTGAACATGGCTTAATACTCTTGCCATGTTCTATTTGACTGCCTGCCGAGAACCGAAACCGGCCCCAGACTCCAGGATGCCAGATCCCGTACTCCTCCAGTTCCTTTCGGCAGCGGACAAACAATTCCTCGGGAGCGCCTTGGCCAAGAAGCTGTCCGCTTGGCCCGAATAAAGCTACCCGATCCACAAGCCCCAAATCAAGCAATTCTTCGATCCGATGCTCGACGATAATGAGCGTCCTGTCCTCCGCCACCTCGGAAACCGCCTCCCAGATCTGTCTTCTTCCCTCGGGATCGAGCAGGGCGGAGGGCTCGTCAAGCAGCAGCACATCGGGATCCATCAGCAGAATGGAGGCCAGTGCCAACCGCTGCTTCATGCCTTGGGATAATGTTCCGATCGGAAGATGGATTTCTCCGAAATCGAGCCCTACTTTTCTCAGCACATCACGCATCCGGGGCAGCATCTCTTCCCTTGCCGCTCCCCGGTTTTCCAATACGAAAGCCAACTCTTCATCCACGTAAGGCATGCAAAACTGAGCATCCGGGTCCTGAAACAGCATCCCCCAGGAAGGAGGAAGCACTTGCCCCGAGCATCTCATAGGCACCTCCACTAGTCCCGGCACGATGCCTGCAAGCACTTGGAGCAACGTCGATTTCCCGCTGCCGCTTGGTCCTAGTACGAGCAGTTTCTCCCCTCGTGTCACCGAAAAGGAGAGGTCTTTGAAGACAAAAGCTTCCCCTTCGGGAAATTTAAGCCGCAAATCCCAAACCGCAGCGGCCGGCGAGCCGGTATCGCCCGTTACTTCAGCACGCAAGTCCGCAGATATGGCTTCACAATGCAATCCACCCATCTCTAATCATCCAAAGCCGCATAATCTCGTTCCGCTACCGGCCGGAGCAGGGAGGTGACTCCGGTGGCCTCCACCGCCTTGGCCAGCGCAAAGGCCAGGTAACCGGCGATCAGAGCCGAACTGACTGCCCGCATGCCGTATTTGGCGATCAATAGCCAGGTTTGGGTGTCGCCGACATAACCGTAGTAAATATCGGGAATCAACGATCCCGCAGCAGCGCCAATACCCGCCAATGCCGCCACGGAACCTGAAAATTTACGATACCGGAACAAAGCAAATACCAGCTCTGCCCCAAGCCCTTGCAGTACGCTATACAACACCAATTGAATTCCCCATTCGCTGCCGAACAGAATTTCCACATGTGCTGCAGCAACCTCAGCAAGCAGAGCGACTCCAGGCTTACGGATCAGTAAAAAGACCAGCGTCGGAGCAATGAACCACATCCCGTACACCAGCTCATCCGCCTGAAAAAACAAGGGGGAGAACACTTTGTATACCGAACTCCAAAAGTGATAGACAACTCCAAGGACAACGGAGATCAGTATCGTTACCAGAATGTCACTTAGCTTCAGCCCCTTACCCCCTCTTCTGTTTGGAGCGAGAAGGCTCCCTCCGCTTGTTGAATTTCTTTGTTCATTCATTCTTGATCTCTCCTTCTGTTTGATATTTCGGGATACGCAAAAAAACCGGCTGAATATGCTCAGACGGCTGTAAATTGGCCTGCCTATACAACAAAAGTGCATGACAAGACGACAGATTCTCTACGCTGGCATTATCCAGATCAGATTAACGGTTCGCAGCGGATTATGCTGCTATCTCAGCCTGATTCACTCAAGCTCCCGTATCCCGTATTCAATTGACACTACTATACTCCAAAACCTTCCAGAGACACAAGCAAAAAATATAGATGTTCATTTCTCGCGTTAGATCTGATATTGATTTCGTCCTTGTTCTGTGTCAATATTAGCGGAAGTGAGAGCAGGGGGATGCCTGTTCAACAAATGTTAGGGGGATATATATTGGCTGCGAACTGGATGAAGTGGATGACCGAACTGTCTTCACGAAAATGGATTTCTAACTTAATGGGGCGCTTTTCCCATTCAGGGATGAGCCGGCATCTGATTCCCTGGTTTGCCAAATCTTACGGTATTCCGCTGCATGAGGCAGAGAAGGAAGTACGAGAATACCGTACGCTGAATGAATTTTTTACGCGCAGACTGAAGGCGGGCATGAGAACGCTTCAATTAACGGAGTCCGGATTGATTAGTCCGGTCGATGCGAAAATCACCTACATGGGAGAAATCTCTTCGGGAACGATTCTAAATGTGAAGGGGCAGGATTACAGCGTATCCGACCTGATTAATCATTCCCCAAGATTACCGGCTTACGATCATGGATATGCATTCGTTCTGTACCTCAGCCCCACCGATTATCACCGGATCCATGCCCCCGTATCGGGAACATTGATCGAGAAGGAACATATCCGCGGTAGGGTTTATCCTGTTAATGATTTCGGAATGCGTCATATGAAAAAGGTATTGAGTCGGAATGAGCGGCTGATTACCTATATTCGACATTCTTTAGGTGAGCTTGCCTTGATCAAGGTCGGTGCGATGAACGTCAGCAGTATCCGTTATAGCGACGACAAGGCCGTCTCCTGGAACCAGGGCGACGACCTTGCTTATTTCGAGTTCGGCTCCACCGTGGTGCTTCTTACCCAGAATGGAACGTTTCAACCTGATCCTTCGCTAAAAGAAGGCCAGAAGGTTCAAATGGGGCGATCCTTGGGAGCTTTCCTCCCTGCCTCAGTTAACATCGATGTTGCCGACGTCAACAGCTAAGGAGATAGAGCCGTCTTTCCCCATGCGGCTCTTATTTAAGCTGCTGGACACTTCTCCCAGTCCCACTTTTGTATCTACACTGCTATCCACAGTATCCGCAAGGGCGGCATGGATATCTCCCAGTGCAACGTTTACGGCAAGCTTCCCTTTGTTCTCGAGGGACTGAACATCCAATTCGACGCTTCCTGTCGAGACGCTGATCTTCGATGCTCCTGCGATTCCAGCCGAGACGAGGTCAACATTCCCCACCTCATTTTTTAATTCGAATACCCCTGACAATCCGGTCAACTCAATATTCCCAACGTTGTTGGATACCTTGTAGGAGCTTATATCTGCTGGTAACTCAATTGTATAATCCACCCCGAATTCATTATACTTGTATTTAGATTTTGCCCAGTCCCACAGATCTTTCCGTTCATCGTCCTTGGCATGAACCCGGATGCGGGCCTGTGTCCCCTCTGCTTGTATAGAGACTGCAGCTTGTTCAAAAACCTTCTCCTGGTTCTTACTGACTGCTTTGTTGTTCAGATTGTAGATTCGGGCGGATACCCGAATTTGGTCGTCCGCGCTTGCGGCGATCTCAATATTGCCCACTTGGTGGTCGATAATCATCCCTCTGAATTCTCCCACGGGTGAAGAGGTTTCCAGTACAATTTTTTCTGAATCGTCCCCCTGCATGGTCAATTCCTTTCCCTCCTCTACCGCAAGGGCTACGGCTTGCGCAGCTGAATTCACGGCTTCCTTTGCACCGCCTCCAATGACTCCCTCTACCGACTCCTCCACGGATTTACACCCGGACAGCAACATGACCGATAATACTGCCACTCCTGTAACTAAAGCCACCTGGCTCAAACTCGATCTTCTCTTATTCATAGCGGGCCTCCCAAAGAAATCCAATTCATATTGTAACATTTTTCTCAATATTCTATTTCAGTATAGATTTTTGGAGCTGAATTAAATACCATCCTCAGACTGGTATTCTACTGGACCAAAGTCGAGTAGAAAAAAACGGACATGGCCTCAAAGGCTTGTCCGTTTATGCGGGATCTCTCACATTCAGCGAATTTCCGAGGGACTTTTTCCTGTATATTGCTTGAATTGTCTGCTAAAGAAGAAAATGTCGCGGTAACCCAGCGCGTCGGCTACCTCGGTCACATTCATTCCTGCGTGAAGCAGCAAGTGCTGGGCACGGTCAATTCTCGATTTGATAATATAAGACTGCACGGATTGTCCGATAATCTCTTTGAACTTGATGGAGAAGTATCTTGGGGATAACCCGGCACGTGCCGCCAAATCCTCTACCTTATGATTCAGGCTGGGCCGCTGCAGCACATAATTGGCGATTTCCTGTATGACTTCGTTCAACTGGTTGCTTACCTTCTTTTCCTGGGGAACTCCGCGTTCCTCACGGAGCAGATGAATGAGCATTTGCTTCAAGAGAAGTCTTGCCTCCTCCTCAGCACCATAGGCCTTCACAAGGAACAAACGGACATAGCGGGCGAGCATGTATTCAAAATCCAGCCGATCCTCCAGCTTGCGGTAAGAGCCTGGAACTTCCTCCGCCGGCTCACTGACATCGAAATGAATGTACGTCAATACGAGCGGTCGCTGGGGATTGTGGGTCGCACTGGTATGGTCGCCCTTGCGAAACAAAAAACAGCTTCCGGGGCCGACTTCAATCGGATGGTCGTTCAATACGACAGTGCCTTCTCCGCTCCACACATAGAACAAGTCGTAGTTCTGCAGAGGCTTCTCGCGCTTATGCCATTTCCAACCGGGCTCGCACACAATTTTGGCAAAGGCCGGCTTTAAAATGAACGAGGACGGTGATACATGTAGCATCGTTTAGCCTCCTTAAATCTTGATATTTTTCTAATTATACTCCGAAATGATCGTTTCATAAATATCCTCATTCACCTATGATTTGACCGTGACGTTTCATAGGGCAGATGATATAATGTTAGGCAATTATAAAAGGGAATCGCCCATTACAACCGATCGGAAGGATGAATGAAGAAAATGAATCCACTTGCAGAGCAACTGAATGAATCTCTGAAATCCGGCAACATCCATGTCTATGATATGCTGTCCGAACTGGGCAGGGAGATTTATTTTCCGAAGGAAGGCATCTTGAGCCAATCCGCCGAAGCTGCGGCAGGCGCTAAAAAGTTTAATGCAACTATTGGCATCGCGACCGAAAACGGCGTACCTATGCATTTGCCCGCCATTCAGGACTCCCTATCTGCCTACAAACCGCAGGACCTGTATCCGTATGCTCCTCCGGCAGGCAAGCCGGAGCTCCGCAAGGTATGGCGGGAGAAGATGATTACAGAGAATCCTGCGATGTCGGACAAAGCCTTCGGCAACCCGATTGCGACCAATGCGCTGACCCACGGCCTGAGCATTGTTGCCGATTTGTTTGTGGATGAAGGCGATGCTGTCATTTATCCTGACAAGAACTGGGAGAACTATGAGCTAACCTTCGGAATCCGGCGTCATGGCGTCATTGTCAATTATCCATTATTCACAGAGGATATGCGATTCAACAGCCAGGGATTGCGGGAATCGCTGCTGGCCCAGAAGGATAAGGGCAAGGCTGTCGTGATTCTCAATTTCCCGAATAATCCGACAGGCTACACGCCGGGGGTATCGGAAGGAGAAGAAATCGTCTCTGCGATTCTGGAAGCTGCCGAGGCCGGCATTAATGTTGTAGTAGCCACCGATGATGCTTACTTCGGTCTGTTCTTCGAGGAGTCCATGCACGAATCCCTGTTTGGCAAATTGGCCGGATTACATCCACGGATTTTGCCGATTAAAGTTGATGGTGCGACTAAAGAAGAATACGTGTGGGGCTTCCGTGTCGGCTTCATCACCTATGCCTCTGAGGATGCCGGTGTTCTGGCCGCGCTTGAGCAAAAGACTACCGGCATTATCCGGGCCACGATTTCAAGCGGAGCCCACCCTTCCC
Source organism: Paenibacillus brevis (assembly GCF_018919145.1). Lineage (GTDB taxonomy): Bacteria > Bacillota > Bacilli > Paenibacillales > Paenibacillaceae > Fontibacillus > Fontibacillus brevis. Next base: position 15,167 of record NZ_JAHLQJ010000021.1, on the reverse strand, counting down.
AGACCTTTGTGCTTGAAGCTCTGAAGTCTCCGGACTTCCAGGCCCAGAAGGATGCCAAATTCAAGATCATGAAGGGACGTGCCAATAAGGTCAAGGCCCTGCTGGACAGCGGAAAATACGGTGATGTATGGGATTATTATCCGTTTAACTCGGGATACTTTATGTGCCTGAAGCTTAAGGGCGTAAACGCAGACCAATTGCGTCTTCACCTGATTCGCGAATATGAGGTGGGGACAATTGCACTGGGAGATACAGATTTGCGCATAGCGTTCTCCTGTATCGCGGAGGAAAACCTGGAAGAGCTGTTTGATCTTATTCATCGCGGCATTCAGGACTTGCAAAACAGTTAATTTAAAAAAAGAACCGTTATACCCGCCCAAGCATCCCCCTGAATACGCTCATAGAATACTGTGTATTATCGATCTATTCTTAGAGAAAGGGGAATGAGCATGAGCGGAGTAGAAGAAGTAAGAGGCGGATATGGCGGTCTGTGGACCAGCACTGGTGTAATTCTTGTTCTTTTCATCCTGCTGGTTATTATCAGCCGCACTTTCTTCATCTAAGGGATCGGTTTCAAGTCTTTACATGATAAAACCGCCGGAGCAATAACAGCTCCGGCGGTTTTTGCAGTTCAATCCTCTTCTTCCTCGCGCCACTTGCGGTTCCAGTTGCTTCTCATAGCGTATACCAGAATAAGACCGGCTACCAACGAACCTCCAAGGTATGTCAACGGACCGTCTCCCTGCGGCAAGAGCGGAAGCCACATGATCACGGCAGCCCCTGCCAGCGTCCGGCTTCCCAGATCGGCGGCCTCCTTTTTCCGTGCACCCGACGGAAGCGGGTAATACAGCGCTGCCGAGGAATCCCGGTGGGCATGGCGGAGCACACTCAGCTGGGCACCTATCAGAAAGACAAAGAACAGATAAAGCCCCAGACCCAACCATGTTCTGCCGCACCATCCGACCAGGATCGCACCAAGAATCGTAAGTCTCGCTCCAATCCCCAGCAGTTCGCCGCGAACTAACGTCTTTGTCAACAGATAGCGGTATGCCCCTTCTCTGGACCAAGAAATCCGCTTGCCGATCCAGTCCAGCCAGCGCCGCGGCGACACTCCTTGTCCTTCGGCCGGGACGTCTACAAACCATCCCAGCACCAGCATATTATTAGCAGCACTCGCCTTCTCCGCAGCAATTAGATTCTCCCAAGGAACCCGATGCTTCATTGGGAAACGCAAAGCCAGCACATAATTGACCACGACCAAAATCAGAAATAACAGACTCTTCCAGGCAGGCTGCCAGACCCAGGCTGCCAGCAGCAGAAGAAGCACGCACCACCGCAGCAGGCGGAAGCCTGCCCTTGCGCGATGGGATGCAATTTTCAACTCCTGCCAGGCGCCATAAGCTCCCGCCAGCTTAAGTAAAAGAAGCACTATCAGCCAAATCCAGAACGGATGCCGGATACCGTCGCTTCGCTGATACAAAGGCCATAACACTAGAAGAATAGCATAAGTGCCTGACAGCTTATACAGGATTCCGCTCCAAAAAGCCGGCTTGAAATATGTAGACATCGAAGCTTCCTGAGGCAGTAAAAAGACGGAATCCGCCGGATGAATGTAAGTCCGGAATCCCGAGTAGATCACTGCAGGTCCCAGCAACAGAATCATAATCCAGCCGATAGGCAAGCCTTCCGGAATATGCTGAAGAAAACGGGTATACCAGGCCGAAAATGCGATCATCAGAATCAGCAGCAGGACCGCCACTCCACTCTGAAACACATAAGGCAAGTAAGGAAGAATCTTGCTCCAATGCAGCGCTTTGCGCCGTTTGCGCAGTTCCACAAGATCCATGTCTTAATCTCCGCCTTTGACCAGATTATAGAAGATGTCCTCCAGCGTTGCTCCCGGCATTCTCGCAACCTGAGCAATCTCCTTCAGCGTGCCCTGGGCGATAACGCTTCCTTGGTGCAGAACCACAAACCGGTCACAATAGTTCTCGATGGTGGACAAAATATGCGAGCTCAGCAGGATAGAAGCTCCGCTCCGCTTCAGATCCATCATGAAATCCAGCAAGGATCGAATACCTAGCGGATCCAGACCAAGAAACGGTTCATCAATGACATAAAGGGAAGGTCTGGCAATAAATGCGCACATAATCATGACCTTCTGCTTCATGCCTTTCGATAAATGAAGAGACAAGCTGTCCGCCTTTTCCTCCATACGAAAGAGCTTCAGCAAGGCGGCCGCACGCTCTTCATATACCTCTGGTGCAACACTATATGCTCGTGCAGCAAATTCCATATGCTCCCGAACGGTCAGTTCATCGTAAAGAAGCGGTGATTCCGGTACAAACGCCAAAGCAGCCTGATACGCCTCGGGATCCTCCTCCCGGGTATGACCAAGCAGGCTCACTCCCCCTTGATGAGGGGTCATGAGACCAAGAATATGCTTCATCGTCGTGCTTTTTCCCGCTCCATTCAATCCAATCAGACCGACCATTTCGCCCGGGCTGACCTGAAATTCAATGTTGTGCAGAACCGGGCGGCCCAGGCTGTAGCCTCCGGTTAAATGCTCAATTTGCAGGACAGGCGTGCCATTCATTTAATTTCCCCCTTACTTTCGGGTCTCGGACTGTTTTTCCTTCAACCACTTCGGTGCCCCTTTATTCTTGCGGTCCTCCTTCGAGGATGGCTTACGCACATTCGGAGCTGGTTTGATCTCCTTATCCCGTGGTGCCTTTGAAGGGCGCTTGCGGGATTCCTTCGGTTCTGCCAGCTGACTATGATCATGTCGTGCCTTAGCCTTGGCAGGCGGACTGCTCTTTAGTTCATCAGATGGTTTACGCTGTTCATTCTCCCGGTTTGAATTTGCTGAAGTGTTGCGATGACCATTTGCCCCAGCTCTTTCCGTCTCCGCACCAGCTTCGATGACTCTCCCGCCAAAGAGGCGCTGCTCGGAAATCCCGATATTCAACTCCCGGGCAAATTTACGAATAATAAAGCGCTCCTTAGGGTTAATGATGGATACCGCAAGGCCGTGGCGGCCCATCCGGCCTGTCCGCCCGGCACGGTGCACATAGTGCTCCGAATCGATCGGAGGATCCAGATTAACAACCAACGATAGCTCTTCAATATCCAGGCCGCGGGCGGCAATGTCCGTGGCAACCAGAACCTGGATCTTGCCTTCTCTAAATTTGCGCAAGGTATGGCTGCGAACGGATTTGTCAGCATCTCCATATAAAGCCCCTGCACGGAAGCCCAGGAAATTCAGCTTGCCCTCTACCTCAGCGATATCCTGCGTATTATTAATAAACACAATAGACCTTGCAGGATTATAATGGCGCAGTATCCGCCGCAGGTTATCAATCTTGTCGCGCTGCTCGCATTCGAAAAAGACATGCTCCAACGATTGCGAGGTACGCTGCTCCGGCGTAATTCCTACCCACTGCGGGTCCTTCATCTCACGTGCAGCGAGTGCACGAATCTCCGGATTTAATGTCGCCGACAAGAACATCAACTGGCGGTCTCGCAGGGTTCCACGCAAAATCTGCTCCAAATCCGCCGTGCCGCCAAGCTGGAACATTTGATCCACCTCGTCTACGACAACCGTCCGCACCGTGTGCAACTTCAGCTTACGCAGTGCCAGCACTTCCCGAATCCGTCCCGGTGTGCCGACAACAAGCTGCGGATGCAGACGAAGCCTCTCTAACTGCCGCTTGATGGCGGCCCCACCGATCAGCGCCTGCACGGATATTCCTAGGGATTCTCCGTATTTCTCCGCTTCCCGGACAATTTGCATAGCCAGCTCCTGTGTCGGAGCAAGCACCAGCGCCTGCAGCGTCTTATCCTCAGGCTGAATTCTTTGCAGCATCGGAAGCAAATAAGCCAGGGTCTTCCCTGTGCCCGTCTGCGATTCGGCCAGAATATCCTTGCCCTCCAGCGCAGCCGGAATGCACTCAGCCTGAACTGCAGTCGGCTCCAGAATTCCATAATCAGCAAGCTTTACCGCAAGAGCCTCAGATACGCCAAGGCCCGTAAAAGTCATACTTTTCAAAGTGATTTCATCCTTTACAAGGTTCATTATTTCCATTATATGCGAAAACCCGGGCCTGACCAAATACACTTATCAAACTGGAATAAATATGGGCATATATATTAAACACAGATATAGCTAAAAACGGTGTGACGGATGATGAGAACATCCGTGCACACCGTTTCTTTCTGTTCATAAATCAGGATGGCCGCTTTACCCGATACAACGAGGATCTGGCCGTAATATACAGGTCCTCTTGAGCTTCGCCTGCCACAATAACGCCCGCCGGACGCTCGGGCATGATAAGCTCCTCGATTAATGATCCGTCCGGGCGGTATCCGTAGATATCCCCGTCAGCAATATAGATGCAGCCGTCGCTGGACCTTGCTATTCCATGCTCGCCCTTTTCAGCAAAGATCCGGGGGTCTGACAAGTAGCCCTCCGGGCTGACCTCGTAGGCTACAGTGCGCTTATAGTACTCATCCAACCCATAGAAGGGTTCACCGGGATAAGCTTCTTGTAAAGAACTGGACCGCATCAGATCGTAGGTTACCGGAATAATCGTTACTCCATCAGGCGCAACATAGCACTCCTTGGGCCGGTGCACTGTAGTTACAAGAAAATCATTGCTGTCCCTCCAACGGTTACCCGGGTAGAGAGCTTTGTGGACTGGCCCGAAGGAATCCATAGGAACGACTGGCAGCGGCTGCAGGCTTTCTTCCGGCTGCTCCGGATCGATAGCATATACCTTTACGGTGGAGCCTACGTTATACCAGTATCCATAAGAGGTTCCGCTTGCATCCTCCGGCTTCGTATATACCTCCGGTTCTCCGCCCAGGGTTGCGCCGATAGGCGGGAAATACTCCGAGACGACGATTAACTGGTCATTCCGGTCACAGGCCAGCGATAAAGGACGGTGATGCAGGTTGCTGACCACCCGAAGGACCTGCTCACGGACTGACCACTGATAAATCTGTTTTTTACGGGAATCGGCAAAGTAGATATTCCCTTTACTGTCTTTGCAAAGGGTATCAATAAATTCAAAGCCTCCGGCAAGCTTCTGAACAATACCGTCGAAAGAATGAATCGGACGACGGAGCGCAGGATTCCCGCTAATCTGAAGTCTGGCCAGCTCCCATGCCCGCACCTCGGTATCTGTGGCAACATCATACAACGTGTTATCCAGCGTATATTTAATCTGCGTGTAATTGTGGACGTTAAGGAACTCCAGCTTCTCACAATCCCAGGTCTTGGCGGCATAAGGGTAAGGGTTGTCCAGCCAGATGGTACGGAAGAAATAGGTGTTGGCAAATAACATCTGCCGGCAGCGGTCGAGCTCAAGGGGCAGACAGTCACGGCTTTCCGCAGCCTCCTCCTCCATTTGCAGGGCATAGACTTTCCAGTTGGCCGTGTTCTTGAACTTTACCTCATGACGGACATGATGCTCCACGGACATGGCATAAATGCGTCCTGCAGTGGAGGTATCGGATACATAAAGCCCGGCTGCAGCATAAGGACTGGCTGTCCAGATATCCTTGAGCACGCCTCCGCCTCCCCGGGTCACCCAAAGACTCCAATACTGCGAATCCCAGCGAAGCTCCGGGGAAATATCTGCCGTCCGGTTAGCATTGTAGACAGGCTTAAAGCCGCCGGTCGGCGTGAGGCCTCCATGCCCCCCCATAAATTTGATGTCGTTCATATAGGAATGGGCTCCGGCCATCCATTTACAGCCTACGGCCCGCGGGTTTCGCCCGCCAGTATCCACACCGATTCCATTCAAAATATTCGATCCGCCAGAGGAGGATTCGATCAGCGCCTTGGGCTTGCCAAGTCCGCCGAAGGTCTCCGTATTGTCCGGGAGCACAATTTGGGTGGTAATCGGATTCAGCCCGATCAGCACGGTGTCCGGCTTCATTCTTAAGGTTCCTGTTACTTTATACATCCCTTGGGGCAAGTAGAGCACGGGATACTGATCAATAACGCTTTGCAGGATAGCTGTGTCATCTGCAATTCCGTCTCCGGCCGCTCCCAGCGTGCGGACATTCACCCAGCATGCTACCGAAGGGAGCGCAGGGATATCGCTTCGTACCGGTTCGGCGTAGCCATCGGTCTTTTCCAACTCAAGAGTCGTACGAATTGCGGGGCGGGAGGTAACCTCATCCATCTGGTTGCCATGGGTAAAGACAGAGACACGGTAGGACTCACCGGCTCCCTCAACCTGTTTTCCGCTCTCTATAAAGTCTGCCAGCACCGGCACCTGCCGGCAATGCACATTCCGCAGATTGATCTGGTTGTGAGCGTTATTCTCGTGGCTGATCCGGATAGCGGGTCCGCTGATTTGATCAAACCGGCAATCCTCCATATACAGCTTCTCAATATATTGAGGATCGGTGTCTATAACGATAGGAACATTCACTACGTCCATCCGCACGATCGTGAGTCCGCCTTCACGCGTCCGAACCGCTGCTTTCTTCTGGTTCTCGAAGACAGTATCGATCATTAGAAACGGCCATCCAGGTGAGGGCTTCGTCGTATAAATCCCGTATTCTCCGCCAAAAAAACGTACATTCTCAATTTCATTCCCGGCATCGAAAATGCCTGCTTTCCCGTTTCCGATATAAATATCACAGTGAGAGATGAACCCATGCTGTGCATAGTGAGTGCGGAGAGCTACCGCTGCGGGATTCCCGTCCTCGATGACCAGGTTAATGTTAGACAAAGCACTGTAGAAGGTGCCGGGATTAGCATCCTGGACCGGTTGGCCGGGCCGGGGCTGTTTGTCAGTAAACCAAATCATATAACTGGCGTTCCCTTTATCCTCCGGATCCGCGGTCTGGAAGCCGGACGTATTCTCACCCAGAAGAATAACAGGGCGGTTCTTGCCATATCCGATCAATCGAACCGCTTTAGGTACGTAGATCGTTCTGGTAATGCGGTAGCGGCCTTCCGGAATGAATACAATTCCAAAAGGGATCGAGTTAATCGCTTGCTGAATAGAATCGGAATCATCTCCGATCCCGTCGCCAAGAACAGGGTACTTGTCGGGAGTAAGGTACACAGCTTGAGAATCCTCCGGACGCTCAGTATAGACGGAGACTCCTTTTTGAACCGTTATGAAAGTCATACATTTACCTCCTGGCCAAGCGGCCAATCATGTAGTTATAATATATAGCGCTTTCATTGACAGTATAATGATCGAAATCGGTTTCGTAAAGTTGGCACAAAAAGGGCCTCCCCACGGATGAAGCCTCTGGGACAGCCCTATTATATGTTCTGCTATTTTTTATTCAGCATTCTGGACGTTATGCGGTCGGCCACAGCGGGAAATAGTTGATAAAGCTTTGCTCCCGCCCCTGCTACCCAGGGAAGATTAATCTCTGTCTTGCCTGTCCGAACCGCCTTCACGACCGCACCCGCAACCCGTTCGGGCTTCATCATAAACCACTTTACATTGTTTACATAATGCCCGTCTGGATCAGCGATCTGGAAAAATGGCGTATCGATCGGCCCCGGATTGATCGTCGATACCGTAATCCCGCTGCCTGAAAGCTCTTGTCTCAATGCGCTGCTAAAACCAATAACGGCATGCTTGGTGGCTGTATAAGCCGTGGACTTCGCCGTACCGATCTTGCCTGCAATCGAAGCAACATTGACGATCCTGCCTCTTCCAGCCGCTTTCATCGCCGGAAGGACCTCCTTTGTACAGCGAACGATCCCCATGTAGTTCACATTCATCATTTCGGAATAATCCTGCAATGGCGTCTCATCCAGGGCCGTGAATTTTCCATAACCCGCATTGTTCACAAGCACGTCCACCCTGCCGTACTGCTTGTAGATCTCAGCGAAGCCTGCGGCTACCGAAGCATCACTTGCCACATCCATCTCCACCAGATGATAAGGCCCCATCATGCCTCTGCCAACGGTTTGAAGCTTATCGGCCGACCTAGCGGCAAGTACGACCGTAGCTCCTTCCCGGGACAGCATTTGCGCAGCAAGAGCCCCAATTCCACTTGAGGCTCCGGTAATAACTATCACTTTATCGTTAAGCTGCATCCGTATTCCTCCGGTTCAACTCATTTCCCTTAAGAAACCATCACCTGAATGTCCAACTCTCCGATTCCATCCATGACAAGCGGAATGCACAAGGCCTTGCGCGGCGCTTGATCACTACCGCCCATACTGGACTTAATTACCTGCGGAGGAGTAATATCAACGCTATAGCCTTGATTGGACAGAATCATACTCGCATTTCCGCTGATCATGTTGCCCAGCTCGGATATCGCGCTCTGGCCCATCTCATCCATTTCCGTGATAACAAAACCGCCCATCATTGCCGAGACAATTCTCAAAGCAACCGTCTCCTTCAGACCAAACACGACCATTCCGCTGAAATACCCGGTCATACCGATTTGAATCCAGATATGATCCTGAATTAAAGCGACATCCTTTAAACCCGGATTGCCGGTTGAAGGAGAGACCTGTACCACCTGTTCTATGACCGAACGCGCAGATTCCAGAAAAGGATTGATCACTTCTGCTTTCACTATTACGCCCCTTTTCACATATGAAGTAGTTATCTTACTAAAATACCGCTACAAAAGTCCTGCTTTTTTATGTTGATATTATACTTTATTCCCATGTATAAGTCATTAAAAATCGAAATCTGTAATATTTAAGAAAAATCCACGCAATCCTCCTATCTGCTCTTGTCATATTCGTGTCATTGATTTAGCCCTGAAAAATCTTCTATAATTATTAGATATCGAATGAAGCAGAGAGGAGGATCGTCATGAATATCAGCCAATTGGAGACACTGATCACTATTTCCAAGACAAAGAGCTTCCGAAAGGCGGGAGAACTGCTGAATTTGACACAACCGGCTGTATCCGCCCAGATTAAAAGCCTGGAGGATGAGTTCGGAGTTGTCCTCGTCGACCGGAACCAGCCTGTAACCCTGACAGACAGAGGACAAGTATTCTTGGAAAAGGCAGAGCAAATTCTGGACGTGGTGGAAGAGCTCAAGCAAAAGCTCACCGATCTTGAGCACACGCCGCAAGGACATATTGTTCTAGGGACGACCACCTCCATCGCCATCCAGATCCTGCCGCGGATCTTATCCTACTTCCAGGATCAATTCCCGCTGATCAAGACCACCATTCAGTCCATGCCCTCTTCCCTCATTTATCAAAGTGTTGAGCAAGGTTTGGTCGATATCGGGATCGGATACCTGATCGAGAACAATCCCCAGGTGCATTCATCTGTGCTGTACTACGATACCTTCGGGCTCGCGGTATCTCCGAATCACCCGCTCGCGAGTGAGAAAATCCCCCGTCTGGATATGTTGCGCGATGTTCCGCTCATTATGCTGTCTCCGGACACGGTAGGCAGAAGATTCGCCGACGATCTGTTCAAATCCCATGATATTGAACCGCATATTGTCATGGAACTGTCCAGCAGCGAGGAAGTGAAACGAATGGTGGAAATCAACCTTGGGGCTGCGATCATCTCCAGGCAATCCATTCTCCGCGAGCTCAGGCAAGGCTCCCTTGTCGTTGTACAGATCCCGGAACTGGAAGTCACCCATCCCGTGGGCGTCATCTATAAGTCCAGCAGATACATTAATTCTGCAATGCAGCAATTTCTGGGTGATCTAAAGGGAATGCCTGAAACAAGTTTTATCAGCTCCGAATAAATTCCTCATCCTATCGAAAAATAACCCCAGAAAGGAGCATCCTTATGAAATTTGATCTTCATACTCACCATTTGCGCTGCGGTCATGCCGACGGAACCATCCGCGACTATATCGAAGCCGGGATTGCAGCCGGCTTATCTGTCATCGGCATTAGCGACCATACTCCTTACTTCGGGCATGACGAAGAGCAGCCATTCCCGCATATCGCCATGGCCAAGCGCGATTTTGCAGGCTATGTGGAAGAGGTGCTGCAGTTAAAACAGGAATACGCAGACCGCATCGACGTGCTGCTCGGCATTGAATCCGACTATTTTCCGGATCATATCGGGCAATACAGAACTATGCTGTCTCAATATCCCTTCGATTACATTATCGGCTCCGTACATAGCGTGAAAGAGGTAAGCATCTTTAACAAACGGCGCTGGAAGGGGCTAGACGAGCAGAGAAGAATTGCAGACAAGACCGCCTATTACGAATTGATACAGGATTCCGCTCGCAGCGGGCTGTTCCAAATTCTCGGCCACATAGATGCCATGAAGGGCAATTACCCGGCCTTCTCGGATATTCCCGCCTCAGAGGTCGTCGATGAGACGCTGAGCGTCATTGCCGCGGCCCAGGTGGCGATCGAAGTAAATACGTCGGGGAAAACGAAGCTATCCGGAGGCTGGTATCCATCCGATGCCATTCTGGAGCGCGCCCGTTATTTCGGCGTAGACATCACCTTCGGCTCCGACGCGCACATCCCAAGCCGCGTTGCGGATGAATGGGACGAGGTTGCCCGGAAACTGAAGGACATCGGATATGATGAATGGGTCTACTACAAGAACAAGCGGCGCATAGCAGTCCCTCTGTAGTCTAATCCAATATCATGAGGGCAAAAAAAAGGGAACCCGCACGTTTCCTCGCCGGATTCCAAATAACAAATATATTCAAAAGGGGGTCATGCACTAAGTTTACCCCCTTACTGTTAGGGTTCTGTCACAGGTATATTTCAGTTGTGTAACAAATGCTGCGCCAACACTTCCTTGCTCTGAATACCCGCATTTTTCAAGAACACGGCGCGAAGCAAGATTCGCTTCTCCGCAGCAGGCTTCAATCTGCCGGAGCTCCAATTGTTCAAACCCGAAGCGAGTAATCAGCTTTACCGCCTCTGTGGCAATTCCTCGATTCCACCACTCAGGGGCCAGTAAATAGCCCAGTCTGGCGTTCCCGCTTCCGGGATCCCAGCGCTGGAGCGAGCATAGCCCTATGCAATCTCCCGTCTCCTTCCATTCCACCGCAAAATGCACATCCCTCAAATGCCGATAGCTGTCCATAAGATAACGCATCAGCCGATCAGGAAACAATAGCGTGTGCGGTTTAAAAGCGGTGTACACCTGAACCTGAGGATGCGTAATACATGCATATAAGATCTCTGAATCCTTAAGCTCCAATCCCCGTAACCTGAGGCGTTCACTTTCCAAGACAGGAAACTGTAACCGAAGTCTCTCTTTATGATCCAATCGCTTAGTCACCTCCTTGTGTCATCCTGCGATTCATCGCTCCGAACAGGCAGAATGCCATGTAACCGAAGCCGGTGATCAAAAAAATCCACTTACAATACGAATATGCATGAAGCACATGTTCCATGTTTGTAAAATAGGACAGGATTTGTCTAAGCAATCCGACAGGCTTATGCAGAAGATCCCAGCTGTTAAACCGGAAAAACCGGCCCAAATATACCCCAAAGCTGCCCAGTAGAAGAACCGCCGCCGCAAATATGATCCCGGTAATTCTTCCAAGCGCACGCTCTACCAGCCGATGTACGGAGGAAAGAGAGATCGTCCCGAGCACAAGACCTAATACTGCTGTCAAGAAAACGGTGAACAAATGATTCCAAAACAGCATATCCTGCCAAAACAAATAGCTGTCCTCAATATTTAGCCGCGCAAATGGATGCAGCAGATCGGTAATCAAATAAGCCGCATTGGGGTAAAAAAACAGCCACATCCCGCCTGCGATCAAATAGAGCAGCCATCTCAAGCTCTTTGTCCGCAGCAGGCTTATCCCGTCCAGTGCCAGTGCAAGCCCAGCCGGGACCCATGCCAGGAAGGTATTCCAGACCAAGAACAGGTAGGGCGGTCTTCCTCCTTCTGGCAGCTCCGTGCCGGTGACGAACAGCATGGCTACTAATGACCCCACAAATAACACGATATAAAGATATATTTTCTCCGGATATCCCAGTTGCTTTAATTGCTTGCCCATTGTTGTTCTCCTTCCGCATCCCTATACCGGATCTATACGAGTTGAACCAATGATTACACTAAGGGTAACGTAGCTTTAGCTCAGCTGATATAGCAATTTAACGAACGGGGACCGGAATAGGTTACGGCTGCAACCCGTGAATCCCTAGGATTCCATAGCCGAATTTCGAATCACCATATGAAGATGATCTTCCCATATCCCGTTGATTTTCAAATACTTAATGGCCTTGCCTTCTTCGTAAAATCTCAGCTTCCGGACCACCTGCAGGGAAGCCTCATTTCTTGGCATAATATTAGCCTCAATCCGATGCAGGCCCAGCCCGTTGAAGGCGTAGTCGATCATTAATCGTACGGCTTCTGTCATGTATCCGTGGTTAACTTGCTCCGCATCCAGCCGATAACCCAGGTGGCAGGACTGGAACACGCCATACACAATGTTGCTGAGCGTTACCGAGCCGATGACGACTTCGGGCTGCTCCTTCCGAAAGATCCATAGCTTGTGAAGCTCACCTGAACGGTGCTGCTCAACCTCTTTGGCCAGCAGCCTTCTCTGAGCATCAAGCCTGTAGAATTCCTCAAAACGCGCAGGCTCCCAGGGCCGCAGGAACTCCTTGTTCCGCAGCAAATAGGCGAGCACCCGCTCCGCATCATTTTCGTCCAGAAGCTTCAAAATCAGCCGCTCCGAGTGTAAAATAGATTTCATCATTCCTCCGCCTTTCTGTGCAAGTTGAACTAATACATTTTACGTTCTGAGGGCAACGTTTGAAGTGTTCTAACGATCGCTGTTGTTCCCGGATTTTCTCTGACTGAACTATTTTAGTTCAACTTATATGGCGAGATATGGCTAGAAAAGGAGAACGCACATGCAACCCTTTACCGCAATGGTCATCTCTATCATCCACTCTATTCCTCCTGGAAAAGTGATGACGTATGGACAAATTGCCCGTGAAGCAGGCAGTCCGAGAGCCGCGAGACAGGTCGTCCGGATTCTGCACTCCTCAAGTGAAAAGCACGGACTTCCTTGGCACAGAGTCGTCAATGTCCGGGGAGAAATCGCGCTTCAAGACGATGAGTCGCGCTTTTTGCAAAAAATGTACCTGGAGCACGAAGGCGTCCAGGTACATGAAGACGGTCATATTGACCTTAAGGTGTACCAATATATTCCTTCACATACCGGCTAATCTCCGCATTGATTGCCTTCGCAGCCGTTCCTTCGGCAGGCTCATTGTTCAGGGCATACTTCTGCTTCAGCTTAAGGATCTGGTAAACCCGCTGGTCGAGCATATCTCGGCTGATCTTTCCTTCCTCTACAGCAAGGGTCAGCGCCTCGATCACTGCGATCTCCTGATCATAGTTATGACCGACAAGCACGATATTTCCGCCTGCCGTAATGAAATCAACCGCTGCTTGTTCAATTTTGTAATTTTCAGTGATTGCTCCCATTGTCATATCGTCGGAAATAATGACTCCTTCATACCCCATTTCCTGCCGCAACAGATCATTAATGACCGCAGGGGAGAACGAGGCAGGATGCTCGGCGTCCAGCTTGGGCAGCAGAATATGGGCAATCATAACCATGTCTGCTCCGGATTCTATCGCATCGGCGAATGGTTTCAATTCAAATTCACGCAGCCGTTCAAGATCATGCTCAACTACTGGAAGTCCAAGATGGGAATCAACTGAAGTATCGCCATGGCCAGGAAAATGCTTTACGACCGGAATGACGCCGGTATCCGACAAGCCCTTCATCGCCGCTAGTCCCATCAGACTAACCTCTTCAGGAGTCGTGCCAAAAGCTCTGTCCCCGATGACCGGATTATCCGGGTTGCTATGAACGTCGAGTACCGGCGCAAAATCCAGGTTCAGTCCGAAGCCGGAAAGGGCCTGCCCGATGATCCGATAAGCCTCCGCTGCGGTTTCTGCCTTGCCGGTCCCGCCTATTTTGGCTGCGGTCGGCATCTTGCTGAATTCGCTTGGCAATCGGGATACACGGCCTCCCTCTTCATCCACACTTAAGAATAGCGGTAGCGGATTGGAAGCATTATCCTCTTTTAATTGATTAAACAAATTCAACGCCTGACTGCTATCGGTAATATTGTCCTTGTAAAAAATAAATCCGCCTACCTGATAATCGTCCAGCAATTGTCGGGTATGCTTGTCAGGCTTCGTTCCATCCATTCCAACGAGAACGAGCTGGCCGATCTTCTCTGCCGTTGTCAGCTGCTCTAATTGGCTCGCAATGAGATCAGCCGGTGGCTCGGACTCCTCCTGCTTTCCATTCTCATCCGGCAACGCAGAATCCGGCCCGGTCTCAACCTGATTCGGTGTATTAGGATCCGGATCTGACGGTTGGGCGGTCGTCCCGGACCGGCAGCCCGACAGCACGAGAAATGCTGCCAGCATCACAATCCATAAAGCGAAGTAACGACGCTTTGCTCGATTCATCGATTCATCAATCTCCTCTCTTAGCGGCTGCCTTCGGCCGCCGCGGTTTCCCAGCGATGGCTGAATTTGGTCAACCTCGGATGAGGCTGGACCGGCTCCTCCGTCAAAATCAGACGAACCCGGGTAATCCACTCCTCAAAGGAGGAGAAGGAGGCGAAGGCATTCGCCATCTCCGGGGTGAGATATAAGAAATAAGGAGCGGGATATTTCTCTGCCAAGAATCGCAAAGCGGAATCCATCGGTGTGTATTTCTTCCTTTTGCCATCCCAGCCCTCTACGGTAACCTGGCTGCTGCCCCTGCTGCGTCTCCAATCATGAAGAGCATCCTCCCGCTTGTAGTAGGGAGTTACCGGCTTGCGGCTCATTCTGCGCACGGTCTCTTCATGCAGGGGATAAAGGACCAGCTGGGCGAAAGAACGACGCTCCAGCAGAGCGAATGCCTGATTCAATTCCTCCTCCGTGATCTCTTCAAATGAATCGTAGAACACTAATGTCCCTTTTTCCCGCTCTGCAGGCGGCTTATATCCGAAGGGGACTTGTATATTATTCCGCATATTGTCCTCCTGAAGCATTTATACTTATTAACAGGTTTCATCACGATTAGAAGCTAGCCTTATTTTTAACCTTTAACCAAAATCGTACTCCAATATGTAATTCCAAGCAAATGATACAGGTGTTTTGCCCACACAAATCATAACCACCCGTCAAACGGGTGGTTTGCTCTAAGGCTATAAGCCTTTATTACCGGCTCGCGTCTAAA
>NZ_JAHLQJ010000020.1 GCF_018919145.1 Paenibacillus brevis | reverse complement strand
AGGAGTCATCTCTTGGCCTGCTAAATAAAAGGCTGCTTTTAATCAGAGTCCACAAACCGGGTCACAGTTCATCCGATCAGCGACGGGCTGTTTCTATTTCTTCATGTTATAGAGCGGTATCCCGGCTCTTTTCCTCCCCGGGCTTTCTCCGCATCCGCTGCCGGTACTCGGTCGGCTGCATCCCCATGACCTCACGGAATGCCCGGGTAAAGCTCTTGTAGCTCTCATAGCCCACCATAGCAGATACCTCGATTATCTTGTGTTCAGTCTCTGCAAGCAGCTTCCGGGCCTTATCCAGACGGACATCGCGCAGATATTCGGCAAATCCCTTGCCGATGTTCTTCTTGAACAAATTTGAAAAGTAGGCGTAGTTCAAGGACACATGGTTGGAGACCATCGCCAGATCCAGCGGCTTGTGGTAATTTTCATGGATATACCGGATAGCCTCGTTTAAGTCCTGGGTATTTCGATAGCTGCACTTAAATTCATAATAGAACTGGTTCAGCCGAAGCATTTGCTGCTGCAAAGCCTGGATATAGTCCCGAATGCCCGGATAGTCGAACAAGTTCCGCAGGCATTCCATGTCCAAGGCTTCTTCTCCCATATAAGGACGAATCACACGTTCATATTCCTCCAGCATTTGTACCATAGCACGGCATAGCTGCTGGGTGTAGCGGATGTGATAACGCTGCAGCACATCCTTGTGGAATAGCCGGGAGATGCCCTCGGTCATTTTGCCGCTATTTTGTGTACCAATTAAGTGGAACAGCATATAAATCTCTTCATGGGGGAGCTCCCATTGCTGCTCTAGACCGGCAATATGTGCCGGCAGGAGGCAATGCCGATCCGGAAACAGGTAGCTATGATGATACAGCTCCATCACCTGCTCATAGCTGTTAGGGAGCTCGGCCAGTCCCTGCTGGGGATCGGTCATTACCATAATAGCTCCCATCTGCTGCTCCTTCAACATCGCAGGCAGTACTTCCGTGCTAATCGAGGCATCCACGGCCAGAATGAATTGAGGCCGGTATTGAAGACAGATGCAGCCGCTCTTGCCATAGACCTCATAAGCGATCGATTCCAAGCTGTGGGAGCTGACAGCACCCGGTTTATTAATCAGAAGATCTTCCCGCAGCAGGCACAGGCGATAATTGCGCCACAGCTCTGAATGATGCTGCTCGGTCTGTTGAATCCAGGTCTCGTCGGTAGCTGCCCCCTGCATGAACATGCGCAGCTCCTTGCGATCGGTCTCCCGGGCACGACGGGATAAATGCTTCATATTTTGCGAGAGCGCCTGACGGGTTCGAACCTCTTGCATGACATGCTCTACCGCTGATTGCAGATCCTCCCGCTTTACCGGCTTCAGCAGATAGCCCTTGGCGCCCAAAGCGATGGCCTTCTGGGCATAGGCAAAGTCGCTATATCCGCTGATGATCAGATAATCGACACTGATGCGCTCCTCCTTGGTTCGACTCATGAGTGTCAAACCATCCATATCAGGCATCCGAATATCTGTAATCACAAGCTGGATGCTCTGCTCCCGCAAAATCTGCAGTGCTTCAATTCCATTCACGGCGCAGAAAATATGATCCATCTGCATAGGGAACTGGTGCAGCATCGCCTGTAGTCCGTCACGAATATTCTTTTGATCATCCACAATCAAAATATTCATCATTCTCTACCATCCCCCCAGATTCACGTTTTCCCATGGCAAACGGATCGTTACACAGGTATAGGAGCCCTGCACGCTGTCAATCCAAAGACCGCAGTCCTTGCCATAATGAAGCTGCAAGCGTTTATGAACATTTTCCAGCCCCAAACCGTTCTTGCTGGCAACAATCGGCGTATCCGAATCCCCCTTCAAGGCCGCTTGCAGCGCAGCCAAGGTTCCCGGATCGACACCAATCCCGTCATCAAAAATCTCAATAAACAGCAAATGATTCTGTTCTACCCATACCGTAATCTGGATGCGTACATTTTTCCTCTGAGGTGCCGCATGATGAATGATATTCTCGACGATTGGCTGCATGCACATTTTCGGAATCGCATACCGCAGCACCTCTTGAGGAAACTCCGCCGTCAGAGCAAAGCTGCTGCCCTCCATAAAGTTAATAAATTGAACATAACTCTGGATATTGTCCAATTCCTCCCGAAGCGCGACAGTATCCCCGTTCCACTTCATGCTGTAGCGAAGCAGGGCTCCGAGCGATACAACCGCATCTGCAATCGCAGCCTGCTGCTGAATCTCCGCCTTCATCCGGATTGCCTCCAGCGCATTATACAGAAAGTGCGAGTTGATCTGCGAATGAAGCGAATGGAGCTGCGCGTTCTTGGCAATCAGTTGCTTATCCACTACCTGAGTCATTAAGCCTTGAATCTCATCCAGCATCTTGTTGTAGGTCACCGCGACTTCATCAATCTCATCGCCGGTCTCATCGGCTTCTAAACCGGTGTCGATCTTCGCGTCAAGCTGCCCCTTTCGCACCTGTCTCATCGAGGACAGCACGCTGTCCAATCGGCGGAACAAACGATGGGTCATCTGCGAGACCAGCACCATCATAAGCAGCAGCACGCACAACGTAATCGTTACGACGAGCACATACCAGCTCCGCGGACCTTCCATCAGTGCCTGATGGGAGGCGATATCCACCACATAGGCGTCCAGCGGAGAGATATAGCGGTATACCGCGTAATAGAGGTGATCTCCGGCCTTGACCTGAACCGGATTGTCCTGATCAAGCGGATCCAGGTACCGGTGGACACTGGCAAGGATATCATCCAGATTCTCTCCGGCTGTCTGGGCGAAAGAATGCTTCGGATTATATACATATCGCGAGGGACTTGTTCCTTCCATCACCACGGAAAAGAAATCCCCCTCGGTCTCTTCCAATAAATCGCTGAAAAATGCACTGTGCGAGGTGCGAATCTCCATAATGGTGGGCCGCTTTTGCTGCCCCCCCTGTAGCCGGACCAGCCGATAGTAAGATAGCGTGTGCTCCCCATTTTGGAACGCAAAAATCCGGTAGGCCGCACCGCCTTCATCCCGCAGCGTCTCCCAATAATCCTGCGGGAAGAACTTGTCATACTGATAGATTTCCGGCCAAATCTCATGCAGATTCGGATTGTCCACATAGAAGCTTAGCTGGCTGATCATTTCGTTGCTTTGAATGATATTATGCATTTGCTCATATTGATTTTGTCTAAACCTTACTAGTCCCAAGCCATCCGAGCGCATATTAGAATGGATAAAATCAATAAAGGCCTTCTGTGTCAGCGCAGTGGAGGAAGCGTTTTCAATGATGTTCATTTTACTGCGCAGCTTTTCGTTGATTTTGGTCACATGGCTGCTGCCGTTTGCCATCGCATCCTTATAGAGCTGATTCTCCTGAATCCGGATGAACAGAAAGGATACGATAATGGCAGGAACCGCGATCAGGATGCTAAAAGCCAGGAACAGCTTTTGTGTAATACGGGAATTGCGGTAAATCTTCCTCATCTTCTTCAGCAAGACCATCATCCCATTGCCTCCCTACGTTTGTAATATACCATATATTACAATCGGGCCGGCAGATATTAAGGAAAAGCAGGGATACCGGTCACCTTATTGGTGACCGGCAGCCCGGTTCTGCTATTTAAATTTTATTCAGCCATCTTCGCTTTCCGTACATCCAGCTCGGCCTGACGGAATTCCATCACTTGCTCGAAGCCATAGGCATCGCGACGGGCTTGGAAGTTCTCGAAGATCTTGTCGAATGCCGCCTCATCCTTCGCGGTAATCAACTCGGGCAGCACTTCCTCCCAGTTCTGCGAAATACGGGCAAAGGATACGGCTACATCCGAGTCGCCCAACGGATCAAGACCCTTATAGATCCCGCCGTCAATGTCGGCTTGACCGTTCGCAAAGTCTTCCATTTGCTTAATAACAGGCGCTTTCTCCGGTCTCCATTGGTTCACGATAACCGGGTTACGCATCATCCAGTACGTATCCATAATGCCGACTTCTTTTTCCAGCTTCTCTATGTCGTTCTCGAGCAATTGCTGCATCTCCGGCTTGAGCTGCGGCTTGCCGTCAACTGTCTCCCAAGTCTCGCCTTCTTGACCCAGGAACAGATCCTTCTGCCCTTCTTCGCTCGCCAGGTATGTCAGGAAGCGGATTGCACGCTCAGGGTTTTCACAGGATTTGCTGATCATCGTAACCATCCAGCCATCCATGTTGCCAGGGAACAGCTTGGCTGTATCTCCATTGCTGTTCTGTGGCCCATCTACAGCTATATAGTAGGAATCCGGATTGTCGCTGGCTGCCAGCATCGGATTGACAGCCGTCATTCCCGTCCACTCCCGTACCATCATGAAGTAACGGGCATTATTCGTCTTCTCTTCCACTTGCGTATCGGAATCTACGAGGAAGTCTACATTAATCAATCCGCGCTCGTAAGCTGTGCGGAAGGTCTTCAACCAAGTGACATAATCCGGGTCTGTAATACGGTCATAGACTTTACCGTCTTTCTCATGCGGTACGGCAAGCAGGTTCTGCAAATATTCCGTCATCCCGTAAGGCACGTTCCCTTGAGCGAAAAATGGGCTCATCGGCTGTCCTTTGTACTCAGAATATTGATCCTTCAAGAGCTGCAATGCGCCCAGGAAGCCTTCCGGTGTCGTCAGATCCGGACTGCCCATGTCTTCGTACAGATCCTTACGTACCAGGAAGGTCTGGTTCGCTGCCGTCATACCCGTCTCATGCATCAGATTCGGGCTATAGGAGTCGTTCGGAATGCCATAGGTATTGCCATTCTCTTGCTTATACCATTTAAGCGTACCGTCACCAGCCACCTTGTAGAAGTACGGATCATATTGATCGGCCAACTCGTTCAGCGCATACACATGGTCGCCTTCCCACAGCTTTTTGACAGCGGTTTCCCAAGAACCCATGCTAATGATATCCGGCAGCTTTCCGGAGGTCATCATCAGAGTAATTTGCTCATTCGCCTCACCCGATGGCACTTCGATCTTTACATTTACGCCTGTCTTCTCCGAGATATACTTGGAGTTCAAGCTTTCTCCCCAAGTGCGTCCATACCAGGAAGCGCCTACGAACCAGGTCAGGTCTACCGGGCTGGTGTCCAGCTTCCAGGCAGCCTCATCCGGATTCAGCGTAACTGCCGGTATCTCCGTGTTTTGCGTATTGTTTGCAGGGGTGTTCGTCGATTTGGCGTTGTTGTTACTTCCAGAGCATGCAGCTAGACCCAGCATGAGGACCATAGCCATAATGATGGCCATGCTTTGCTTCAAATTGCGTTTCATTTCCTCATCATCCTTTCTTGTATCTCTTTTGGATTTTGGTACATTGGTGCATTATTTCAATCATCCGCCTGTAAGTGCGTGTTCAAAAGTCAACTTTTCAGCACCGAGAAGGTTACGTGAACCCGGAGAAGGAGGAGCCGAGTGTAGGTGAACCCTACATGAGCGAAATACTTCCAAAGGAAGCATCCCTCGTAAGCATCCGCTTGGACTTCAAGGTGAACGCAAGATTCGATGCCGAATCAACCTCTTGAACCACTTCGTGATCCAAGATGACTTTTTGAACTACCTCTGTAAAAGATAGTATTTGAGCATGGTCTTTCAGGCGGATGAGACTTACCCTTTAATAGCTCCAATCATGACGCCTTTGACCAGATAGCGCTGAATGAAAGGATAGAAGGCCAGGATCGGAAGCGTAGCCACCATCATGGAGGCGAACTTGATCGAGTTGCCCGGCAGCTTGGCCCCAAACTGAGCCATGGCTTGCTGCTGCATGAACGACATCGAGTTCTCTGCAATAATCTTGTACAACATTGTCTGGAGCGGAAGCTTATCCTGCGAGCGGATGTACAGGACGCCTTGATAGTAGTCGTTCCAGTGATAGACGGCTGCAAACAGGGCAATTGTAGCGATAACCGCCATACTGTTCGGCAGCACAATCCGGAAGAAAACACCGTAATCGGAAGCGCCGTCCACCTTGGCCGATTCCTCCAGCCCCTCGGGAATGGTGCGGAAGAAACTCATAAAGATAACCATATCGAAGAAGGTGTACATGGCCGGGATGATGAAAACAAGGAAGTTATCATACAGCCCCAGCTTGGTCATCAAAATAAACGTAGGAATGAGACCGCCGGAGAACAGCATCGTGATCAACGCGATTTTCATATAAATCTTGCGGCCAATCAGGTTTGTCTTGCTCATTCCGTAGGCTACAATCGCGGTAAAGAGCACGTGCACAACAGTTCCGATCACCGTTCGGAGCGTCGTAATCAGGAACCCGTTCATCAGGTTATCGTCATCAAATACGACGCGGTAGCTGTCCAGCGAGACGGCCTTCGGGTACCAGTTGACCGTCCCAAGAATGGCTTGCTCCGGTGCATTGAGCGAGTTAATAAACACGAAGTACATCGGGTAGAGCGTAACGAAGCACACCGCCAGCATAAGCAGGGTATTGCAGATATCGAATATTCCGATGCGTCTCAAGCCTCTGTATTTGCCCATAGGTATCTGCCCCCTTTCTTAGAAAATGCCCTCGCCATTTAATTTTTTCGATGAGAAGTTAGCCAGGAACAGCAGGCCTAGCGCTACAATCGAGCGAGCGAACAAGGCAGCTGTTGAGAAGGAGTAGCGCCCGGATACCAAGCCCATGTTGTAGATGTAGAGGTCGATGCTCTCCGCCATCTTCATGTTCATATTGTTCTTCAGCATAAAGATCTGCTCGAAGTTACTGCCAAGCAATCCGCTGACGGCCAGAATAAACAGAATCGCGATGGTCGGCCGGATACTCTGCACGGTAATGTGCCACATCCGCTGCCAGCGGTTGGCTCCGTCCAGTTCCGCCGCTTCATACAATCCGGGATCAATGCCGGAGATAGCAGCTATGTAAATAATGGCGCTCCACCCTGTCTCCTTAAGCGTGTCGGAGAAGAAGGTGATCCACCAGAAATATTTCGCATCACTGTTGAACAGAATCTCCCGATCCTGAAGTCCCAGCCCCATCATTAATTGATTGATCACTCCGCCCTCGCCAAGCCAGTTCAGCATGATGCCGCCGAAAATCGTCCAGGCAATAAAGTGCGGCAGATACGAGATCGTCTGCACCGTGCGCTTGAAACGCAAGCTGCGTATTTCGTTGAGCATCAGGGCGAATAAAATCGGAATCGGAAATCCGAGCACCAGCTTGATCGAGCTCATCCCAAGTGTATTGCGAATAGAACGCCAAAAGCGGTCATCGGTTGCAAAGTCATGAAAATGCTTCAGCCCCACAAAGGGCGATTCCAGCAGCGGCTTCGCAATGTTATAGTCCATAAAAGCAATGATCAGCCAGATCATCGGAATATAGCAGAAGATGAACATCCAGACGATGCCTGGAATGACCATGCTTTGCAATTGCCATTGGCGCATAAAACTTTTGACGAGTCCATTTTTCTCTGAATTCATAGGCTGTGCCTCCTTCTCTATCATCGTAAGAAAATGCGCATAGGAAAAAAAGGCCAGGATTTTTGACCCTATCCCATTTTTTTGGATTCGTTTGACCGGGCATGTAAATCCGCTATGCTGGGAGTATGAAGAAGGGAGTGTGCATAAGGATGGATAAGCTGATCTGGCATCAGGACTATTTACATAGCAGTGCCGACCTGAGCTCATGGAACGTTCGTCTGGGCAATGATCTGCTAGATGACCAGGGCAATGCGATCTTCCCGGGCTGGGGAAACGGGGAACAGCAATTTTATACGGGGAATCCCGGAAATTTGTATCTAAATGAAGAGGGCTTGAATTTGTGCGCAAGACGTGAAGCCGTGGAGACGGTGGATGGGCGTAAATTCGCCTATACCTCTGCCCGTATCGATACTCGGGATATCTTCTCCTTCTGCTATGGGAAGCTGGTCGTTCGTGCCAGATTCCCGATAGGACAAGGCATGTGGCCGGCGATCTGGCTTCTGCCGCAAGACAAGAAATACGGCAACTGGCCGGCCTCCGGGGAGATCGATATGATCGAGGCCAAAGGTCGGCTGCCGCAGCAGGTATTTGGAACGCTTCACTTTGGATCGGATTGGGACCATAAGGTCACGGACGAGTTCTCCCATCAGCTGGAGTCCGGCACGATTAATGAATTTCATGATTATACGCTGGAGTGGAGTGAAGAATCGATTCGCTGGCTGGCAGATGGCCATTGTTTTGCAGAGCGCCGCATGGAGCCGGGAGTCACGCCGTTCGACGTGCCATTCTATCTTTTGCTTAATCTGGCTGTAGGCGGTTTTTACGATCATGTTCCGGTGGATGAGGAAGCACTGCCTGCCGTGATGACGATCTCAGGGATTTGGGTGTACCAGTAATCTGGTGTGCCAATAGGAAGGGAATGTACAAGAGGGTGTTCCGAAATCATCGAAGCAGATGATCAGGGACACCCTCTTGTATTGAGCTACGCCGTATGATGCGGCAAGTACGATAATAAGTGCTGATAAAACAGCCCGATCGATGATTGCGGGGAGGCGAGGTAGACAGCCTCCCGACTATCATGCCCTATCATCGATTAGCTACATCAAGGGTGCCACATTGGCGCACTGTCCGAGTTCGACCCGGTTGCGTCCCTTCTCCTTGGCTTGATAAAGAGCCTTATCTACGGCAGAGAAAAGCCGAACCAAATATTCCTCCGGACTCTCAGCCGGATCTTCCTCGCTAAAAACATCAATCGCTACAACACCCATACTGATCGTAACCGAAACCTCCTCCAACGCTTGTCCGAGCTCCACAGGCACCTGATTCAGCTCTACTGACAGCCTTACTCGTTCTGCCAGCTGCATGGCAAGCTGCTGCTCGGTATGCGGGAGATAGATCATGAACTCCTCTCCGCCGTATCGGGCAAGAATATCCGTGCTGCGAATCGCCTGCTTGACGACTTGTGCAGTCCGTAAAAGCACTTCATCTCCAACGACATGTCCGTAACGGTCATTCACGTTCTTGAAGTGATCAATATCGAACAGGATCAACGAGAAGGGGATCCGATACCGGGTATTGGTGCTCACCTCATGCGTCAGCTGCTGCGTCAAATACCGCCGGTTATAGCAGTCCGTCAAGCTGTCGGTCAAGACCAGCTCCTCCAGCTTTCGATTGGCCTCGGACAGCTCGGAACGAATATGATCGAGCGATTGATTGCGTTCCTGAAGTATTTCATTCTGCCGGTTCAGCTCATGCACCAGGAAGCGCTCTTGCGTTACGTCCTGGAAGGTCAATATCGATCCGAAGAACGACTGATAAGTATCCACGATCGGCGAAACCTGAAGGATAAAATGTCGCTCCGTCAGGCTCTCCACCTCGATCTCAATCCGGAAGGGCCGATATTCCTTCTGCTTGTATTGCTCCAAAAATGTCCCCACATCTCCAGTTACCTTAACCGTCTCCAGAAAGGAGGCAAGCTCAAAGCGATCCCCGACCCGAAGGTCCCGAATCAAAGATAAGGCTTTGTTGACCTTCATGATCAACCCTTGCTCATCCAGAACCAGGATACCGTAAGGAATTCGATTGATAATATCCTCTTGGGCGATCGATACAAGGTCAAACACATTAAATTTTTTAATAACGTAAACAAAAAATAGGCAGGACAGAAAAATCCCTAGGGATGTCAATCCAGGGATAATCGGGAGCCATTTGCCGAGCACAACGTTCAGAAAGCTATCCAGGCACGCAAATCCGGTTAGGACATAGATTCCCCATAGGGTAATCTTGACCTGCTTTCTGACCTCTGGCGATGTATGAGGGGAACGCATTGCCCGGAACAAGATGAAGAGGGAGGCAAAAAAGTAGCTTAACAGAACCGCAGTGACAACCCAGAACCAGGGACCATACGTCCGCTGGACGAAGCCCCCCTGGACCGGGAGCGCAAAATCACCGCCGATATTCAGAACCACGCCTGCGGCTGCAATAACGGCTGGGGCCAGAATCATAACGGTCTGGGACTTGCTTAATTGCGCTTCCGTTCGTGTCAGGAAGAAGGTAAGCAGGAACCATCCTCCCCCCACCAAAGATATGGCAACGAAGGATATCGTGACGAACAGCCGCTGCAGATCGGGGTTTCCCGTCATGCCCATGGCAAATTGACTGAACGGCCACAGCATCATCAAGCTATGAAACAAGAAGTAAACCTTATGTAAGTTCGTAACCCGGACGGAAATAAAGACATAGATGAACAGCACGAACAGCAGGATGAATAGAGCGAGGTCAAACCATCCTTTAGGGCTCATATTTAAACTCCTTTTTTGATTCCAGAAAGGCGACTACTATTGCTAAAACTGTAAAATTAATCACATCTTATCACAGAGGAACAAGCGTGAGTAGTCATATAATCCCATTTTATTCTGCTATTCACAAAAATATGGAGTCCTTATACCCGGAAATCTCCAAAAGCTTCCCTGCTTACAAAAGGTGCATCTTGGCTTCCGCCTCCTCCCAAGGCAAGGAGTAACCAGCTCCCTTGGCACAGAAAATCGAGGAGGAGGTGTAGAGCGGGTCGGCCTCCTTCCGGTAGCCTAGCCGTTCTATCACTTCCTCCGGATTATGGCACCGGTCGTAACCGCCGAACACACAGCGGATACTGCCCCGCCCATGTGTGAACGATGCAAATTCCGTGCTGTAGCTCATGAAGGTGGAGACGGGTACCCTCCCGGTGATGACCGCTTGACCCTCCGATGTCTGCGGCGGTTCAAAGGTGCCTGAAGCCCGCTGGATATCGGAAAGAACCCTGCCCATCTCGTCAATGCTCACTTTGATTTTGATATTATAAAAAGGCTCAAGCAGCACATTCTCTGCCTTCTCCAACCCTTGGCGCAGCGCGCGGAACGTTGCCTCGCGGAAGTCGCCTCCATGGGTATGCTCCTTGTGCGCAGCGCCCCGGAGGAGCGTAATCTTCAAATCCGTCACCGGCATACCGGTCAGCAGTCCATGATGCTCCCGTTCATACAGATGGGTTTGGATCAGGTTCTGGTAATTATAGCCTAGATTATCCGGATGGCACACGCTGGTGAACCCGAGACCGCTGCCCCGCTCTCCGGGCTCCAGCAGTAAATGCACCTCTGCATAATGCCTGAGCGGTTCGAAATGACCGTATCCTGTAACTGAGGACTGAATCGTCTCTTTATAAAGAATTTCCGGCTGGCCGAACGTGATGGCAAATCCGAACCGTTCCTTCACAAGCTGCTCCAGCACTTCAAGCTGAATCAAGCCCATTACGCGAATATGAATCTCCTGCAAGCTCTCGTTCCAGACAACATTTAATGAAGGGTCCTCCGCATTCAACAGACGGAATGCTCCCAGCACTTGCTGGACATGAAGCACAGCAGGGAATTCCACCTTCGCCTGCAAGGTCGGCTCCGAATCGTATACCAGCTTATCTTCAACCTGTCCCAGTCCTTGCCCGACCTCGGCTGCAGACAGACCAAGAACAGCAAACAAATCACCAGCCTCCGCCTGCTCTACCGTCTGGGTTTTGGCTCCATTCACCCAAAGCAAGCGAGTGATCTTCTCTTCAACCCGCTGTTCACCGGTAGCATAGACCAACAGGTCGCGAACTCGCAGCCGACCGCTTTCCGCTTTAATGAACGTGTGCCGTACCCCAGCTTCGTCGTGCTTGATCTTGTAGATTCGGCCTCCGAATGGAGCATCCCCATCATAATCAGCAACCGTAAGCAAATGCATCTGTTCAAGGAATTCCACAACCCCTGTATCCTGAAGCGCTGAGCCGTAGGCATACGGGAACAGACGGCCATCCCGGATCATTCCCCGTAAGCCGTCCAGCCAGAAATCAGGATCGTCTTTTCCCTCCAGAAAGGCTTCTAGCAGGGATTCATCCCGCTCCGCCATCATTTCCCTTAGCGGCTCAGCGACCCTGCCATCCACAAAGCCTTCCGTGAGACTGCCGATATCCCCTGTAAGCTGCTGGCGGATATCCTCCTCCACCTGCGAGATATCTGCCCCCACCCGGTCAGCCTTATTGATGAAGAAGAAGGTCGGGATTTCATGCTTTCGCAGCAGCTGCCAGACGGTCTCCGTATGACCCTGGACTCCTTCCACCGCACTGACAATCACAACCGCATAATCGATAATTTGAAGTGCCCGCTCCATCTCCGGAGAGAAGTCGACGTGTCCGGGCGTATCGATCAAATGGTACTTGTCGCCTTTATATTCCATAATCGCCTGGTCGGCGAACACCGTAATGCCCCTTGCCCGCTCAATTTCGTGGCTGTCCAGATAGGCATCCTGATGATCCACCCGCCCCCGCGACCGGATACTGTTCGTATGGTAGAGCAACTGCTCCGCAAAAGTTGTCTTTCCTGCATCCACATGGGCAAACAAGCCTATCGTTAGTCGTTTCATCTCTTCCGTTATCCCGCTTTCGTAAATCTCTGTAAAATTAGAAAAATGCCCCTAGTTTATCATAAGTAATGCGGATCATCCTTGGAAATCGTAGTTAAGGTGTGCCTGACATCTTCTCCCCTCCCCGATCTAGCCGAGCTCTGATGCAGCTTGACTCACCAGCGGGGACAGGAGATCACGATCCGCTTCCTGGCCCTTCTTCAATTTGAGCGTCTTACGCTCCGGCGGGCCTTCGAAGCCTTCCGGCAAAGTCATATTCACCGTATTAAAAAGGGTGAAGCTGACGGCATCCTTTGATGTAGAAATAACCGCCGCATACTTTCCGTTTTTTAGAAAATGAGGCTTCTTATATTGGATTCGCTCCTGGACATCGGGAATGGCCGAAATAACAATCTCTCTAAGCGTCGTGCACAATTGCTGTTGCCAAGGTTCCCTCACCGCATCAATAAATTCGATGACTTCTTGATTCATCCTAAACATCTCCTTATATTTAAACGCTTCATATCCTTTTCCCTTTAATTTCGACTTGAAAAAGATACGGCGAACCAAGGTATTAGACGCATTAGAAGCATCCCCCCATTCGCCGCTTGATATTTCTGTCATTTCTTCAATATATCCGCGCCGGCTATGCCGGGATGCGTCATCTCGAACGGGTCCAGAATCAGATCCAACTGCTCGCCGGTCAACACGTTATATTTTAGGCAGAGATCGCGGATCGAGGCTCCGGTGGCTATGGCCTCTTGAGCAATCTTTGCAGCAGTCTCATATCCGATATACGGGTTGACCGCCGTCATGATCCCTACGCTCTGCTCAACATACTCCCGCAGCTTGTCTTCATTGGCCTGGATGCCCTTGAGGCAATAATTCGTAAATGAGCGAAAGCCCTGAATCATCATACTGATGGATTGCAGCAGGTTAAATACAAGAACGGGCTCCATCACATTCAGCTCCAGTTGTCCCGCCTCCGAAGCCAGGCAGATGGTGTGGTCATTGCCGATGACCTGAAAGGCGATCTGATTAATCATCTCCGGCATGACCGGATTCACCTTGCCGGGCATGATCGAGGAGCCGGGCTGACGGGCAGGCAAGGTGATCTCGCCAAGTCCCGCTCTCGGACCGGAAGCCATCAGGCGCAGGTCGTTGGCGATCTTGGACATGTTGATCATGCTGATTTTGAGCGCGGCAGATACTTCCGTATAGGCGTCCGTATTTTGCGTAGCGTCCACCAGATGCTCGGCCTGTT
The DNA here is from genome assembly GCF_018919145.1 of Paenibacillus brevis. Lineage (GTDB taxonomy): Bacteria > Bacillota > Bacilli > Paenibacillales > Paenibacillaceae > Fontibacillus > Fontibacillus brevis. The sequence continues at coordinate 68,762 of NZ_JAHLQJ010000020.1, read as the reverse complement.
CCAGCGGCAATCCGCTTAACGCCTTGAGCTGCTGCACTACGGAGGTCATATACCGGGGATCGGCATTCAATCCGGTTCCAACAGCGGTAGCCCCCATATTCAACTCATATAAATGCTTGCGGGACTGCATAATCCGCTTCATATCCCTTGCCACTACCCGGCTGTAGGCCTCAAACTCTTGTCCAAGCCGAATCGGCACGGCATCCTGCAGATGAGTTCTTCCCATTTTGATGACGTGACTGAACTCCTGTCCCTTCTGGTGAATCACATTATGCATATCTTCCATCACGGTAAGCAGCTTCTCCAGTTGCTTCAAGACGGCAATATGAATGGCTGTTGGAAAGGCATCATTGGTGGATTGCGACATGTTGACGTGGGTGTTGGGACTACAAAGAGAATAGTTGCCCTTCTCCCTTCCCATCAATTCAATCGCCCGGTTGGCAATGACCTCGTTTACGTTCATGTTGATGGAGGTTCCCGCTCCGCCCTGGATCGGGTCGACGATGATCTGATCCTGCCACTTCCCCTGAATAAGCTCCTCAGCCGCCTGGACGATGGGCTCGCCGATGATCGGGTCAAGACGGTTCGTCTCCATATTCGCCAGCGCGGCCGCCTTCTTGACCATCGCCAGTGCCCTGATCAATTCTTCATGAATTCGATAACCGGTAATCTGGAAATTTTCAACGGCCCTGAGCGTCTGAATTCCGTAATATGCATGGCCGGGAATCTCTTTCGAGCCTAGAAAGTCCTGTTCGATCCGCATGGCACCCATTCCGCAACTCTCCCTCCAACTGAAATCGCTTTCATTATATATTATATTTTAACCTTTTAAAACCGCGATACCTCCAAATTCCCATTCGACCTCAAAAAATTCCTTAATCAATAAACACCTATGTACTCCCTATCCATAAAAAAAGCGCTCCTCGAAAGGAAGCGCTAGGGTCCGCTTTAATGAAAACCTTGCGTTCCCGGCATTTGCGGTTGGGTCGGGCAAGGGGCATAACCATTCTGCATGATCTGCATGTCCTGTTCCGCCAGTTGCGGCACCTGATAATAACCATGCTTATTCTGGTAAAGCGAGATTTCATAAGCCATTTCGATGCAGTTGGGAAGCGAGTCAGCCAATACACGCCGAACCACCGGGTTAGTCACTTCCATCGCCGCGCTTGTCTTGATCGCGGCCCCGCCTTTCACGGCATTCAGCATACTTAAGGCAATCGTTCCGTCGTTGATTTCCGCTATGGACTGCAACGGCTTTTGCGGCGGGCTGGGCTTCATCCCGTAGGTGAAGTCGTTCCCCTGCTTCATGCTGTAGCTTTGTGTCGGTACGGCCGGATCTTGTCCTGTCTTGAAGCACTCCAGCGTGGTGTTATACTCGGTTGTCATGAATTGCTTCTGCCGCTGCAGAATGTCGCGAAGCTCAGGATCTTGAACGTGTCCGCTTAACATGGTGTAGGTGTTTATCGTGTTAATCGCGCCGGCCAGAACTTCATGAACGTCGAACATTTCATGTCCGCCGTGATTCAATTGCGGAGGAACGATGCCTGTATGAAGGTTCTGGTGATTTTGGGGCTGTTGGGATTGCATTGGATGGCCTCCTTCAATATTGATTGATTATACATCCGCCCTAGTTTGTACAGCCCGTTCTAAACTATGCATATTGCTTCACCATTTCACCAATCGCTGTCACAGCTATCCCTCCCTTGTCGTCTTGATTATTAGGAAAGAATAACAGGAGGTGTACCTTATGACTCACACTTGGGATGTTGTTATTGTCGGCGGCGGCCTTGCGGGTTTAGTGGCGGCTAATTGCTTGGCAGGAAACGGCTTATCCATTTTAGTATTGGAAAAAGGAGCTGAGGTTGGCGGAAGGGCGAGAACACAGCGGATCGGACATCAGTATTTCAATCTGGGTCCTCATGCGCTGCCCCAAAAAGGAAAAGCCGTATCCATTCTCGAAGAGTTGGATATAGAGTTCTCGGGCAAGCCGCCGAAGCTGGGCGGTCAGCTCATGAAAGAGGGGTTGGCTTATGCAGCCCCTTTCACGCTATCGGGCCTGGCTACTACACGTCTGCTTCAGGCAAGGGAACGCATGGAGTGGGCCAAGGTGCTGCTCCAGATAAGTTCAGCTGATCCTGGCAAACTATCGCATCAGACCTTTGAACAGTGGGTTCGGCGAATGACCGGCTCCGCCCCGGTGCAGTCCTTGCTCTATTTACTCGGAAGACTCGCTACGTATTGCCATGCTCCCGATCTGGCAAGCGCGAAGGTCATTGTATCCCATATCAAGACAGTCCTAAGCGGGGTGCTGTATCTGGATCACGGCTGGCAGAGTCTGATCGACCAGCTTCATAATCGGGCGGTGATCTCGGGCGTGCAGGTGCAATCGCAGAAGTGCTTTAAACAGATGAATACCGAACAGCACGGCCTTTTCAAAGTCATACTCTCCGATGACGAGAAGGTCTGGGGGAGAAATGTGTTATGGACAGGAGCCCCTCTTGAGCTGAGCCGCGTCCTAGCCGAACAACCGGCCAATTTCCCGGTGGATCCCTTGCCTGCCTTCGTTCCTGTGAAAGGAGCCTCCCTTGATGTTGCTCTCTCCCGGCTTCCGAATCCGAAGCAGCTATTCTCCATGAGTTTAACCGAGCCGGTCTATTTTTCTGTACACTCGAATTACGCAAGGCTTTCTGATGACGTATCAAGTGCGGTTCTGCATGTGTTGAGATACTATCATCCGGAGGAACACCCTGATCCGAAGCGGATTCGGACCGAGCTTGAGCAATTCCTCGAGCAAATGCAGCCTGGATGGAGGAATTACGAGCTGAACAGCCGTTTCCTCCCTCAAATCGCAGTGAATCAGCGCTTGCCGCAAATCGGAGACGAGCAGAGATTAGCCCGGTTCAAAAAGAGCATCCCGGGTTTATATATTGCCGGAGATTGGGCTTCTCCGGATTTCATGCTGGCGGAAGGAGCCCTTACCAGCGCAAAGCAAGCGGCCGAGGATATCATGGCCAAGGAAAAGAGGCGCTATCATGCAGATTAGTAACGAAGAATACCAACGATTCAAGCCGTTGTTATTTTCCATAGCTTATCGAATGCTAGGCTCCGTCACGGACGCCGAGGATATTGTACAGGATACTTTTTTAAAAGCGTACCAAATGGATGCGCAAAAAATAGAGAACAAGAAAGCGTATCTCTGCAAGGTTGTAACCAACCGCTGTCTTGATGAATTGAAATCGGCCCGGCACAGGCGAGAGCAGTATGCGGGGCCCTGGAATCCTGAACCGCTGCTGCTTGAGGAAGCAGACGGCACCGATCCGTCTGAAATTCTGTTGCAAAAAGAAGGACTGAGCATTGCCTTTTTACGAATGATGGAGCACCTGGCGCCGGATGAACGGGCTATTCTTCTATTGAGGGAGGCACTCGGCTTCTCTTATCCGGAAATTGCCGCAATCATGGATAAGAAGGAGGATAACTGCCGTAAGATACTCAGCCGTGCCAAGCGGCGAACCTCGCGGATCGAGGATGAAAGCTTGAGCTATGAGCGGAACAAATCCTTGGTCGAGCGCTTTATCCATGCCTTTCAAAAGCAGCAAACGGATATTCTGCTGGAGCTTCTATCTGAAAATGTCACTCTGTACTCCGATGGCGGAGGGATCGTCCGGGCCGCTCTTCGCCCAGTCATATCCTCCTCCAACGTGCTTTCCCTGCTATACGGCGTCATTAATAAGGCCCCGCAGGATTTCCGCTTTGAGATTAAAAATGTCAACCATCAACCCGCTATCGTGGTGGAACAGAAGGGCGCCCTCGCAGGTATCCTGAGTTTTTATATCTGTGACGATAAGATAATTGAACTGTATCTGACGATGAATCCCGAGAAGCTGCCTTGAGATGTTTTTCATAAAATTCCTTTGACACTTTAACACATAGACGCTAAAATGATTGAGAACGATTATCAATTTCATCACTCTGGAAAGGAAATGATTATGAGAACACATCGCAAAACCTCATTACTCACCCTGATCTTTGCCCTTGTCCTTGTAGTGGCATTGGTCGGATGCTCTAGCCAGACCAACAATTCAACTACGCCTGCGGCGCAAAACAACGCGGAGAACACACAGACTCCAGCAACCGATGAGCCTGCTGCTCAAGAGTCTGACGGAGCGTATCCGATTGTCATCAAGCATGCGCTTGGCGAAACTATAATCGAGAGCAAGCCGGAACGTATCGTGACCATTCAGTGGGCCAATCATGACGTCCTTCTCGCGATGGGCGTTGTGCCTGTAGGCTTCTCCGCTGCAAATTTCGGGGTACAGGATGACAGCGGGCTTCTCCCTTGGACAGCTGAAAAATTGCAAGAGCTTGGCGTAACCGATCCGAACGTCTTTCAGGATACGGACGGACTTGATTTTGAGGCGATCTCCGATGCGAATCCAGACGTAATTCTGGCCGCATACTCCGGTATCACCCAAGAAGACTACGATCTTCTGAGTGAAATTGCTCCGGTAGTTGCTTACCCGACATCTCCTTGGACTACGACCTGGCGGGAGCAAGTGCTGCTGAATGCCGAAGGTGCGGGAATGAAGGCGGAAGGCGAACAGCTGATTAAGGATACGGAATCCCTGGTGGCTGAAAAATTAAGTGCATACCCGCAAATCAGTGGTAAAAAGGTTGTATGGGTGAACTTCTCTGCCCAAGATATGTCCCAGCTGCATATTTACACACCAATCGATTCCCGCGTCTCCTTCTTGTACGAGCTGGGTCTGGAATATCCGGAGAGCATCACCTCCCAAATTACCGACCCTACAAGCTATTCCTTGAAGCTGAGTGCTGAAAATGCAGAAGCCTTGAACGATGCGGACCTGATCGTAGGCTACGGCAATGATGAGCTCCTGAAGGCACTGCAAGCAGATTCCCTGCTTGGCAAAATTCCTGCCATTCAAAGAGGCTCGGTAGCCTTTATTGACAGTGATACGCCGCTGGTTGCTGCCGGTACACCCAACCCGCTTTCGATTGCCTACACGATTGATGAATATTTGAAGCTAATTGGAGCAGCCGCTGACAAAGTAAATGAATAATTTTTCAGATATTTCAGAACAAAAATTAATTTCATCTGTACCGAAGAACTTCAAAAGAGTGCTATTTGTCTGCCTGGCTCTACTTGTGCTCTGCGCGATAGCCTCTCTGGTACTAGGCTCCCGGGTGGTGAGGCTTCAAGAATTACTTGACGGCCTCTTCCACCCGGATGTCGAGTCCTACGGCGCGAATATCGTCCGCAAGCGGGTTGCCCGTACTGTGTTCGCCTTATGCTGTGGTGCGGCTCTCGGGGTATCCGGCTCGTTGATGCAGTCCGTCACCCGTAACCCGATTGCGGATCCCAGTATTCTGGGCGTCAATACGGGCGCGTCGGTGTTCGTCGTCAGCGGAATTGCCTTCCTGAACATCAGTGCCGCTCACCAATACATTTGGCTGGCACTGGTCGGGGCTGCAATAACGGCAGTGTTCGTCTTCGGTATCGGCTCAATGGGGCGTGGCGGCGCTACGCCCATTAAGCTCGTTTTGGCAGGTGCAGCCACTAGTGCTGCCCTGTCTTCTGTTGTATCTGCCATCCTGATTCCGCGCTCCTATGTCATGGATCAATTTCGCTTCTGGCAAGTGGGCAGTGTCGGCTCAGGCAGCTGGAGCGTCGTGCTGACGCTTGCTCCGTTCCTGGTCATCGGCGTAGTGACGGCGATCCTCACAGCCCCGGCGCTGAATGCGCTTGCGCTAGGGGATGATGTGGCGACGGGGATGGGCGTGCGCACAGGTGTGCTGCGGCTGATCTCGGCTCTGGCCGGCGTGATTCTATGCGGCGCTGTTACAGCCTTAGCTGGTCCGATCGGCTTCATCGGATTGCTGGCGACGCATGTCATGCGGCTGGTACTGGGCCCGGATCTGCGTTTTGTCATCCCGATGTCCGCCCTTTCAGGCGCTATTATTCTTACGATATCGGACATTTTAGGCAGACTGCTCGGCAGCCCCGGCGAGCTGGAGGTCGGTGTGGTTACAGCCTTTGTAGGAGCTCCACTTCTAATATTCCTAGCGATTAGATCGAAAGTGCGTTCATTATGAGAAATGATACGATAGAATTCATTATGTCAGGCCGGCGTCAACGCCGTCGCCGCTGGGTACTTGTCACATGCAGCCTTGCCTTGCTGGCCGTGCTGCTCTGCTGCGCCATGCTCCTCTTAGGGAATACCATCTATCCGGTCAAGGAGATTGTCCGGGCACTGTTCGGAGAGCAGGTCAAAGGCGTCTCCTTCGCCGTCAATACGATCCGCTTGCCGAGAATGCTGGCCGGATTATTCTCCGGCATGGCCTTCGGGATGGCCGGGATCGTCTTCCAGACGATGCTGCGCAACCCGCTTGCGAATCCGAACATTATCGGTATTACCTCCGGTTCCAGTGCAGCTGCTGTCTTTTGTATAACCATTCTGCATTCCACCAATGCTGTAGTATCGGTCGCGTCCGTGGTGGCCGGATTGATTACGGTCCTTATTATGTATCTGCTGTCCCGAGGAAGATCCTTCTCCATTGGACGGCTGATTCTGATCGGTATCGGGATGCAGGCTATGCTGGATGCAGTGGTGTCCTATCTGATTCTGATCAGTGCGCAGCAAGATATCCCTTCTGCTCTCAGATGGCTTACGGGCAGCCTGAACGGCTCCCAAATGAAGGAACTGCCTCCGCTCTTGATCACGGTGATCATGCTGGCACCGATTCTGATTGCCCTCAGCAAGCATCTGAGCTTGCTGGAGCTCGGGGAGCAATCCGCTTCATCGCTTGGCCTGAATACGGACAAGACAAGAATCGTGCTGATTATCAGCTCTGTCGCCATGGTTGCTATTGCTACCGCAACGACCGGACCGATTGCCTTCGTCTCCTTCCTTGCAGGACCGATCGCAACCCGATTAGTCGGGGCCGGCCATTCCAATGTGGTGCCCGCCGGTCTTGTTGGAGCTAATCTGGTTCTGGGCGCGGATCTGATCGGGCAATTTCTCTTCGAGGTCAGATATCCTGTCGGGATTATTACAGGATTGCTCGGAGCGCCTTACCTGATCTTCCTGCTTATCCAAATGAATCGGAAGGGAGAGTTATGATGCCAGCCACACATCTGTTTCAAGCCGAGCAACTGGTTGCCGGCTATGACCATAAGACGGTAATTCACGGGATCGATCTTGTGATCCCCAGCAACAAAATCAGTGTCATTATCGGAGCGAACGGCTGCGGCAAATCGACGCTGCTCAAGACGCTGGCAAGGCTGATCAAGCCGATCTCCGGCCAGGTTACTGTCGATGGCAAGCCGATCAGCAAGATTCCGCCGAAGAAGCTGGCCCGTGTCATCGGAATGCTCCCGCAGTCTCCGATCGTCCCGGAGGGCATTTCCGTTGCAGACTTGGTCGGACGCGGAAGATTTCCGCATCAATCCATGTTTAGCGGATGGTCCAGGAAGGATTATGAGGCCGTCGCGGAAGCGATGGAAATTATGAATATCACCGAGTTCGCCAACCATGATATCGATGAGCTGTCCGGCGGCCAGAGACAACGTGTCTGGATTGCGATGGCCCTGGCGCAACAGACCGATATCCTGTTCCTGGACGAACCGACGACCTTCTTGGATATTACCTATCAGGTCGAGATTCTTGATCTGCTTACCGATCTAAACCGCAAGCACGGCACGACGATCATGATGGTGCTTCATGATATCAATCTGTCGGCGCGGTATGCGGACCATATCTTTGCGATGCATGAAGGAAAGCTGGTCACGGAAGGAACACCTTCAGAGGTCATTACAAGCACCATGGTCAAGGATATCTTCGGACTGAATTGCACTGTCATTCAAGACCCGCTGTGCGGTTCGCCCATGGTAGTTCCAAGAGGACGGCATCACGCTATCCTGTAGTGGGACTTGAATATAGAAAACCCGGTATCAGGGAGGCTTTGGCCTTCTCCCCCTGATACCGGGTTTTCTCGTTTTATCGGACTCGTTTGATATAGGAGAGCGCAAACAGCAGCACAAACCATAAAGGCGTAAGCAGCAGGGCCGGACGCGTCTCGTCAGCAATGAGCATAATGATAAGGATGATAGCGAACAGAACGAGGACCGCATAGTTGATGAACGGTGTCCACGGCGCCTTGAATTTCGAGGCTGCATGTAGCTGAGGCTGCTGCTTCTTGTACCGGATATGGCTGATCAGCACAACTCCCCACACCCAGATGAAGCAAATCGCGCTGATAGTCGTCACTACGCCGAAGGCTTGCTCCGGGATGAGCTTGCTTAAAAGCGCTCCCCCCGACAGGATGAGCGTTGAGATAAGCAGGCCGTTGCGCGGCACGTGATTTTTGTTCAGCTTGCCAAAGGATTTCGGCGCCTGATTCTTGTTCCCCAAATTGTAGAGAATCCGGCTGGTCGAGAACATTCCGCTATTGCAGGCAGAAGCCGCCGAGGTCAGCACGACGAAGTTGATGATCCCGGCGGCGACCGGAACCCCGACCAGGGCAAAGGTCCGTACGAACGGGCTCTCCCCTGCGGTAAGCTGAGTCCAGGGATTGATGCACAGCAAGGCTAAAATCGCTCCCACATAGAAGAACAAAATCCGCATCGGAATTTTGTTGATGGCAGACGGGATATTTTTCTCCGGATTGGAGGTTTCCGCCGCAGATACCCCTACCAGCTCCACTCCAACGAATGCAAAGACGACCATCTGGAAGGATAAGAGAAACCCGGTGATCCCATTGGGGAAGATGCCTCCATGGTTCCACAGGTTGGTCACTGACACGGCTCCCGCCTCGGTCTTGAACCCGATAACCAGCAGCACGATGCCCAGTCCGATCAGGGCCAGGATTGTAATGACTTTAATCAGGGCAAACCAGAACTCCAGCTCCCCGAAATTTTTGACTGTTAACAAATTCAGCCCGAGCAGCACGATCAGACAGATCAGCTCCGGCACCCATTGCGGGATATCGAACCAATATTTCACGTAAATGCCTACGGCAATGACGTCGGCCATCGCCGTCATAATCCAGCAGAACCAATAGGTCCAGCCGGTGATAAAGGCCACCCGCTCTCCCAGATAATCCTGGGCAATATCGGTAAACGACTGGTAGCCCGCCTTCGACAGCAACAGCTCTCCCAGCGCTCTCATCACAAAGAATACAGCGATCCCCACAATAAGATACGTAAGCACGATAGATGGACCGGCCTGTTGAATGGCCTTTCCGGACCCCAGGAACAATCCTGTTCCAATCGTTCCTCCTATAGCAATGAGTTGTACATGACGGTTCTCTAAATCCCGCTTTAATTCCTGCTGTGCCATAACTAAGCTCCCCCTTAAGATTGTTTCGCTCTCTGCAGTGAGGGGCAACAATGTCAACCAACAAAAAAAGAGATTGGATCACTCCAATCTCCGGGCACAAAAAGTAATACGAATCCTCTCTGCCCTGCCGCATCCCCGAATAAAGAGGGTCAACTGCGGTATGCAGATTTCGTTCGTTTCTACTCTTCTGTCCTTTTGCCTGAGATTGTGAACCCTTCGGCGCCGCGACATCCGCGGTCTCTCCAGAAGCTGCTCCTGCTATAGTGTGATCCATAGCATTCAAAGCACGCTGCGTATTGAATTATTGATACTATGCTAGTCGGATTGATATTGTTTGTCAATGATCTTTTTTTCACATACGCATTCGTCCACAGCTCAACGGCTCCTCTTTCACGGCCGCCAAGCAAGTATATTCCACGATTTGCTAAGAGAAATACAACGTAACTGTCGTGCCTTTGCCAAGCTGGCTGGCCACGGCAACCTTCCCCCGATGCGCGCTCATAATTTTCCTGACATAGAACATGCCCAGTCCAAAGTTATGTCCCGACTTATGTTTGGTGGAGAAGAACGGCTCAAACATCCGCTTGACCTGCTCCTTGTCCATTCCCTTGCCTGTATCGGAAAAAGAGACCTTCACCTTATGTTTGATCCTCTCGACCGTTACTGTCAGTGTTCCCTTGCCCTCCATCGCTTCCACGGCATTGCTGATCACATTCGAGAAGCACTCCGCGACCAGTGTCCGATCAAGCTCCATGATTGCGGGAGTAAACCGAGTCTCAATGGCAACCGCCGGGGTTGTCCACTGATCCAGCACCTCCCGAAGCAAGCCGGAAATGTCCAGGGTTTCCAGCTCAAGCGAGATGCGGCTGCGGGTCAGATAGGACAGCTTGGACACCATGCTCATTAGATGATCATTGGAGTTTAGCAGGTTGTTCAGATGATTTCCAGCTGCCTCATACTGCTGCGCCTCCAGGCTGCGCTGCATATTCAGCGCGTGGAGCTTGTTTTTGGATATGGCGTTCTTGAAGGCATGCTGCATCATGCTGGTCCCTATTTGCATCTTCGTAAGCACGGTAGCGGATTGAAAGCGGGCGAAGACATTGTAGACATAGAAGATCAACCCGAGCAGCAGGCTGATCAAGCATAAGATAGGAATAAAGGTCAAGATGGCTATAGGGAGCTCAAAATAGATGCCCTCCAGCTGCAGCAGCAGCAAAAAAACTTCGGGAATCAGGACGATCATCCCGATCCCGAAGTATTGGAGACGCTTATGCTTGATATTCTCGACCTTCAGCAGCCCAATCGCAAATAATGCAGCCGACGCCAGCATATAGGGAATCGCCCAGCTTAAAATATACGAGTAGTTCATCCTGGCCGCGGGGTATACATCGCTGAAAACAAAGGTCAGCAGAGCCGGAACGAGCAGCAAGCCAGTAGCAAGCGCGGTGGAATAGCCCGAGAAATACATGAAAAATACAAGGATCAAATAATAGGGAAAAGCATGGATAATGATATTTAAAAAGGCGGTGACGATATAGATCGCGTTAATCCAGGGATCACCGGCTCCGCTGGATTCCATAAGGGGAAGCGCCAGCTTCTCCAATCCGACCTGAAGGCCGCTTAATCCCACTGTAAGGATGATCAGGGCTCCCCAAAATAGCAGCCGGTTCTCTCTTTGCTTCACAAGCAAATAGATGCTGGTCGGCATCATGACTACAAACAGCAGCAAGAAGAACGCGATGATCATACGTCCCTCACTTCCTCAAACAGCCCCCACTTTTGGCATTTATCCGCTAATTCCTTGGTGGAGCGGCTCCATTGGAACTTATCCAGCACTCTGCTAACATGCTTCTTCACCGCGGACAGGCTGACGCAGTTCATATCCGCAATCTCCTGCTGCGTCTTCCCTTCGAGTATGAGCTTGAGCAGCACAACATCGTACGGGTTCAGCAGCTTTCTTTTCTTATCATAGACGAGCTTCTTCAGACGGGGACCATATTTGGTCTCCTGATCTCTTAACGCATTTGATATCACCGCAGGAATCTGTTCGAATTCATTCTTATATACAAAATCATAGGCGCCGTTCAGAAAGGCCTCGTTAAACACCTCATCATCGTTATCCAGGGAGCTGAGCATAATGACTTTGACCGCAGGATGTCTGTGGGCAATCTCCAGAGCGGCATCCAGTCCGGTCGCACCGGAGTCTCCCAGTATGATATCCATAAGCACGATATCCACGCCCAAATCATCGAGTGCAGCCAGACAAGCCTCCTTGCTGTCCACACATGAAATAATCTCGAACTCGGGTTCGTTGGCGAAAAAATTCCGCAATCCGCCGCTCCAGTCCAGGTCGTCCTCGACCAGCATCACCTTGGCGCGATTCAAGCCGCCCACTCTCCTTTTTCGATATATAAGGCTATTATCCTATACCGGAGCACAGAAAGGAAAGTGGACAGTTTCAAGTGTACCAGGCGCTTACTTGATGACTGCGTACTCCAGGTTCACCAGCTTGGCGTAAGTCACAATTTGATCCGTTGTCAGATTAAGAGATACAACTGTATGATGGCCGCCGCCGTTCTCGATCCAGGCCTTCACCCCGTCCTGGAAGTTCGGCTTCACCTTCCACAGCACGCGGGCTACCGGCAGCTTCGGAGCGGGAACCGTCGGTTCGAACGCTTCAACCTCGTTGATCAGCAGCTTGTAATGCGTACCAAAATCCGCCATCGATACGACGACGCCTTCTCCCGCCTTGCCGTCGAACACGAGACGGGCCGGATCTTCACGGTCGCCGATGCCCAGAGGGGATACGACAATCTTCGGTTTGTTGCCTGCCAGACTTGGATCGACCTCTAGCATATGGGATTGCAGGATCGCTTCCTGCCCTGGCGCCAGCTCATAGGTGTAATCCTCCATGAAGCCGGTGTTCCGGTTATGGCTCATCACCTTGAGCAGACGATCCAGCGCTGCCGTCTTCCAGTCTCCCTCACCGGCGAAGCCGTAGCCTTGAGCCATCAGGCGCTGTACGGCAAGCCCGGGCAGCTGCTTCATGCCGTGCAGGTCCTCGAAGTTGGAGGTGAAGGCATTGTATCCCCCATTGTCCAAGAAGCGCTTGATAGCAATTTCATAGCTAGCCTGCACCTTCACGCTGGCTTCCCAATCTTCCTTGCTGTAATCGCCATAATCGAAGTCGTACAGCTCGGCATATTCAGTGAACAGTGCATTTACCTCTTGCTCGGTCACGGCCTCTACGTACTGCACAAGATCACCGATGCCGAAGTAGTCTACGGTCCAGCCAAATTGAATCTGAGCCTCTACCTTGTCGCCTTCCGTCACGCCGACATTGCGCATGTTATCTCCAAAGCGGGCTACTTTGATATGGAAGCTCTCGTTGTAAGCTACCGCCACATCCATCCAGTCCGCGATTTGCCGCTGAACCTCCGGACGCTCCCAGTAGCCGACCACAATCTTGTTCTGCTTGTTGAGCCGGGCATTGATGAAGCCATACTCCCGGTCGCCATGGGCAGCCTGGTTCAGGTTCATAAAGTCCATGTCAATGGTGGACCATGGAATACTCTCGTTATACTGCGTAGCCAGATGAAGCAGCGGCTTCTGCAGAAGCTTCGTTCCGCGAATCCACATTTTTGCCGGGGAGAAGGTGTGCATCCAGGTAATTACTCCTGCCACCTCGTCCCGGTAGTTCACTTCCTTCATGATGGAGGTGATCTTATCCGCACTTACAGCCAAATCCTGCAACACCAGCGGATACGGCAGTACCCCGCTTCCGTTCAAGGCATCGGTCATCTTCTGAGCGTGGGCCTTCACTTCGGCCAAGGCTTCTTCTCCGTACAAATGCTGCGATCCCACTACAAACCAAAATTGCTTCGCTGCTGTCATTTTACTCATCCTCTCTTTTATTGAGAGTTCAAAAAGTCGGCTTTTCAGCACCGGGAAGGTTGCGAGAACCTGAAGAAGGAGGAACGGAATGTAGGCAAAACCTACATGAGTGAAATGCTTCCGAAGGAAGCATACCTCGTAAGCATCCGCTTGACTTCTAGGGTGAACGCAAGATTCGATGTCGAATCAACACCTTAAAATACTTCGTGATCAAAAGATGACTTTTTGAACAACTTCCCTTTTATTGTGAATCGGACTATTTTTGTCCGTAGTACGCATCCTTCCCGTGCTTGCGCAAATAGTGCTTATCCAGAATGCGCTGCGGCAATTCATCGGCAAAATGGTTCAATTCGCGCGCAAACAGGTTCATCTTCGCGACCTCCTCCAGCACCACACTGTTGACTACGGCCGAATTGGCATCCTTGCCCCAGGTAAACGGCGCATGCCCCTTGAGCAGCACGCCGGGGATAGCCATAACATCCAGTCCCCTCTGCTCGAATGTCTCGATGATCAGTCGCCCGGTCTCGATTTCATAGCCGCGGTCAACCTCCTCCTGCGTCAGAAAGCGGGTACACGGTACCGCCCCGTAGAAGGTATCGGCATGCGTCGTGCCCATCACAGGAACGTCCAGCCCGGCTTGAGCCCAGATCGTCGCCCAGGTGGAATGGGTATGCACGATGCCGCCTATTTCCCTGTAATGCTTGTAAAGCACAGCATGGGTCGGCGTATCGGAGGAAGGTCTAAGCTCTCCCTCGACCACATTCCCGTCCAGATCAACGACCACCATGTCGCTCGGTTTCATCTTGTCATAGCTCACCCCGCTGGGCTTGATGACGAACAGACCGCTCTCGCGATCCACCGCGCTTACATTGCCCCAGGTGAATTTGACCAGTCCATGTCTGGGCAGCTCCAGATTCGCCTCATAGACCTCTTCTTTTAATCTCTCAAGCATCTCAATCCCTCCCGTTCTCTACAAAGTAGTCAATGGCCGCCTGTTCGATAGGCAGTCCTTTGCTGTAGCGTTCCATAAACACTTCGAAGCCAGTAACGTCGGATAGATCCGGTTTGATCTCCTGCCCTTGCGCGTTCTTGAACACCTGCTCCGCAAGGAAGCTGTCCAGTGGCTCTTTTGTGTCCTTGTTCGTCATATATGAAGCCAAGATCGCCATGCCCCAAGCACCGCCCTCGCCTGCTGTGTCCATGACGGATACCGGAACATTCAGCGCCGCCGCTACAATCCGCTGGCCGACCTTCGGTGTCTTGAATAAGCCGCCATGGGCCAGAATACTGTCGATGGCGACATGCTCCTGCTTCGTCAGAATATCCATCCCCAGCTTCAAGGCCGCAAAGGCTGAGAATAGATGAACCCGCATAAAGTTAGCCAAGTTGAACCGGCTCTCCGGCGAGCGGACGAACAGCGGACGTCCCTTCTCCATGCCGGTAATATTTTCTCCGGAAAAATACCCGTAGCTGAGCAACCCGCCGCCGTCCGGATCAGCTGCCAGCGCTTGGTTGAACAAGACGCTGTACAATTGATTCTTGTCTGCCTTCTGCCCCATGGCGGTATAGAATTCCTGGAACAGTCCCAGCCAGGCATTAATCTCGCTGGAGCAGTTGTTGGCGTGCACCATGCCTACCGGGCTCCCATCCGGGGTTGTCACCATGTCGATCTCCGGATAGACGGCAGACAGCTCCTTCTCCAACACAATCATGGCAAATACGGAGGTCCCGACCGAGATATTGCCGGTGCGCTTCTTCACGCTATTGGTCGCCACCATCCCGGTTCCGGCGTCGCCCTCCGGAGGGCACAGCGGAATTCCGGCCTCCAAGTTCCCGGCTGGATCCAAAATTCTAGCCCCTTCAAGACTCAAGCTGCCTGCCTCAACGCCTGCAGTGTATACCTTGGGAAGAATGTTCCGCAGCTTCCAGGGATATCCCTTTTCTGCCACCAACTCTTCAAATTGCTGTACCATCTTCGCGTTGTAATCCTGTATCGTCTCATCGATCGGGAACATGCCCGAGGCATCGCCGATTCCCAATGCTTTGGTGCCGGTCAGCAGCCAGTGAATATACCCGGCTAATGTCGTCATATAATCAATCCGGGGCACGTGCTGCTCCCCGTTCAGAATCGCTTGATACAAATGCGCAATACTCCAGCGTTCAGGAATGTTGAACTGGAACACATCCGTTAATTGCCGGGCCGCCGCACCAGTCGTCGAATTGCGCCAGGTCCGGAACGGAACCAGCAATTCACCGGTACTGTCAAAGGCCATGTATCCATGCATCATGGCCGAAAATCCGATAGAACCGATTCGGGTAAGCTTGACTCCGTATTGCCGCTCCACCTCCCGGCTTAATTCGCGATATGCTTCTTGAAGACCCTTCGTAATGTCGGTCAGGTTGTACGTCCAGTATCCATCCACCAGCTGGTTCTCCCACTCATAGCTGCCGGAGGCGATCGTCTCGAATTGGCGGTTAATCAATACAGCCTTGATCCGGGTCGACCCTAGCTCAATGCCAAGCGAGGTCTCGCCATCAGTTACCGCTAGCTTGAGATTATGGTCATGGTTCATCAGCACGTAACTCCTCTCTATAGATCATCATTAAGTAGTATTGAAAGAATGCGCTTTCCTTATTATCAGCCCTAGTATAGTTTTTTGTTCGTACATTTGTCAATATTAATGAGTAGATATGCTTACAAATACCATGGGATATTTCCATCGTTAGTATAAGGATTCTGTGAACGGGGGAAAAATAGCCCGCTTACCATTTACGACATCCTCCGACTTCTCTCAACCTTTATTTGTTTATATTGCCGTATCCTCTTTACTTCTGGGGCTTAGGCGGTTCAATCTTCCAAGAAGATGGACAATCGATTATAATGAGAGTATTATTTAATTACAATATGTACGTACAAATTATAGTTTCCTATAAATTCGTATGAGGACAAGCAGGAAAGAAGTGAACCAGGTGAAGCCAAAGTATCAGATGATCCTTGAGGAGATTAAGAGTGATATTTTATCAGGCGTCTACAGTGTGGGCGAACAAATTCCGACGGAGTTAGCGTTGCAGGACAAGTACAAGGTGAGCCGGCAGACGGTACGCAAAGCCATTCTTGAACTGGCTAACGAAGGATTCCTGAGAAGCGAGAAAGGCTCCGGCACCTACGTAAGCCATCAATACCGTACCCGATCGGCAGGCACGACCGGCAAGAGGACGATCGGCGTTATTACCACCTATATTTCCGACTATATCTTTCCTTCTATTATTCGCGGCATTGAGGGGCGGCTGAACGAAGACAACTATTCGCTTCTGCTCGCCAGCACGAATAATGATGTTGAACAGGAAAAAAAGGCGCTGGAGATGATGCTGTCCTTCGGGGTTGACGGACTGATTATCGAGCCGACGAAGAGCAACTTTTACAACCCAAACATTGCCTACTATCTGGCGTTTAAGGAGCAGGATGTCCCGCTGATCATGATCAATGCGTATTATGAGGAGCTGGATGTGCCTTTCCTGTGCCTGGATGACGTTCAATCGAGCTATCTGGCGACCCGCGAGCTGATTGCCAAGGGCCATACCCAGATCGGCATTATTGCGAAAATGGACGATTTGCAGGGCAAATATCGGATGAAGGGATATATCAAGGCTCTAGGCGAAGCGAAGCTGCGGTTCGATCCGGCACAGGTACTCTCGTTCGATACCGAGACGAAGCCGGACCTGTCATCCCGCCTGCGGACATTCCTTACCGAGCACCGCGAGCAGCTTACGGCTATCGTCTGCTACAATGACGAGGTCGGACTGGAGGTCATTCAGGTATGCCGGCAGCTGGAGCTGTCGGTGCCGCAGGATCTGTCCGTCATTGGACAGGACAACTCCTACATCGCCAAGAATGCCAACATTAAGCTGACAACCCTGACGCATCCCCAAGAGCAGATGGGTCGCGATGCCGCAGATTGGATCATCAAGAAGCTGCAGGGCAAGCGGGATTTGAAGAACAACACCTACTACCAGCCTGTCTTGATCGAAGGAGAAACGGTGCAGGAGCTGAACTCTTAATAGATCCGTTTGCGTTGAGGAAATAAGTGCAGAAAGGCACTAAAATTGCGAATGTGGGAGCCCATGCGGTATCCCCCGCCTGTTCCCTGTAAAAGCGAATAACCTAAGATAACCGTGCAGAAAACATTAGGTTTTCCGCACGGTTTTTTAAAGAGCTTATTATTAGACAGCTCCGCTACCGCTTAGAACGGGTTCGTAGCAAGGAAGCCCGCCGATTTAATGTACACGCGGGGGTGCAGCTTCAATTGGCTGACGATGAATTCCGCAAGGTCCTCTGACTGAATGAACTTGACATCATTATTTTCCTTGATCAGATTCAAATCCAGGGCCAGATCGGTTGCAACCGTGCTAGGCGTCAATGCCGATACACGGATATTGTTGCGGCGCACCTCCTGGGCCAGGGATTCCGTGAACCCTATCACCGCAAACTTTGAGGCACTGTAGGCACTTGCAGTTGCGGCTCCGTTCAGTCCGTTAGTGGAGGAAATGTTGATGATGTCTCCCCCGTTCTTTTCAATGAATTGCGGCAGTACGGCGCGGGTAACATAGTAGGTTCCCAACAAATTAATATCGATCATTTGCTTCCATTCTTCCGGGTCCATCTCCATGACAGTACCGAAGGTAGCCACCCCGGCATTATTGATCAGAATATCGGCGGTGCCCAGCTCCTCGGTGATCGCCGCAATACCAGCCTCCACTTGCTCTTGGGAGGAGACATCCACAACCGCATAGGCCGCTTTTACACCAAGCTCTTGAAGCTCGGCAGCGACCTCCTTCAGTGTAGCCTCCGTTCTTGCCAGCAGACCGATATGTACGCCCTCCCTCGCCAGCGCGACTGCTGCCGCTTTACCGATTCCTCTTGCAGCCCCGGTGATGATGGCTACTTTTCCTTGCAAGCTTTGTCCCATATTCAAGCTCCTCTCGAATTAATGAATCTGTTCCTATTATAAACCCTGAGAGAAGATGTATCCTACTCGTTATGTTCCCTTTAAACCCGCCTTATATCACTTCAAACGATCAACATATTAATAAGCACGCGATAAAGGATCCCGTCTGCTCTTCGCAGAACGGGACCCTTTAGGCTTTGATTCGAGGATCAGATACGAACGTCAAAGCGGCCTTCTTCGTTCGTAGTCGTTGTGTTCGAAGCTGCAGAGGCAAGCACTGTGCTCAAGCTGCCGGAAACCTGCTGCGAAGCACTGCTGTTGTCTGACGCGGACGCAGTTTCCTTGCTTTGCTGCAGCTTGGCGATTTGAGCCTCAATTTGCTTGAGTTGCTGCTGAAGCTGCTGCTCTTGGGTCTGCTTGTCTTCACTACTGGAGTCCAGCCTGTTGATCTGGCTCTCAATCTGCGCCTTCTGCTTCTCCAGCGCTTTAACCTGGCTATCTGTGCTGCTCGAAGAACTGGTTGATCTGCTATAGGAAGCCGCACTGCTTCCGGAGATTGAAGATATGGACATCATAAATTCCCCCTGCTGGATTGGTCGGATACCTTCACTATAATCCTTTTTCCCAACAGGAAGGTTAAACCAGGCTGAAAGTTTGCTTAATGCTTGTCTAATCCCCGATTCATTTACGACGCTTCCTATATGTTCTCCGCTACATTCTTCGCTTGATCCTCCAGTTTCTCGGAGAAGCGGACAATATTATCGAAATCCTCCATCGTCACGCGAATCTGCCGCTGGCTCTCTTCGACAGAAGATTGTACACGGGTAATTCCTTCGGAAATTCCGAATATATCCTGAGTAATACCAAGAACGGTGCTTTGAATCTGAGCAATGGATTCCGATACCTCGTTCGACAGCTTTCGCACCTCTTCCGCTACGATGTTAAAGCCTCTGCCGTACTCGCCAGCATGGGCTGCCTCGATGGCCGCATTCAGCGCGAGCAGGTTGGTCTGTGAGGCAATATCGCGAATGGTCTGCACAACACCTTGAATCGCCTTGGCCTGTCCTTGCAGTTCTTCTAGGGCAGCCGTATTATTCTCCGATACCTCTGCGATCCGGTCCACGCTGTGCAGCAGCTCCCGGCTGCGTTCGACACCAGACTCCGCCCGGCGGTTCAAATCCAGAGAGGTCGAGCTCAACTCCTCAACTACTGTGGAAAGGCTCTGCTGACGCTTCGTAATATCCGTGGACACCTTCGACACACCGACTATATTAGTATGTTGCTCATCATAGATCGGCATATAGGTAGCCTCAAGCCACACCGTCTCGCCACGGGCATTCTTCCGCTCCACCTTATCCTGAAAGCTCTGTCCAGACAACAACGAGAACCAGAACTCCTCATACGCCGGCGATTTGCTAAATGAGTCAAAACAGAAATCGCTATGCTGCATATTCTGTAGCTCTTCCACGGAATATCCCATCGTGTTGGCAAAAATCTCGTTGACATATGCCACCTTTCGATCTATTCCAAACCGGATAATCGCCAGATTTTGGTTCAACGCTCTTAGCATTTCTTCATCCATCATGCTTCAACCTCCTGAGAAAAATAAAGAGGGCATCCTTCAGTAATAATATCTAGTTCAAACCCTTTAACTAACCTAGTATAACGCTATTTCGAGCTTATACCTAATCTTACAATTTTTCATGCTTATATCCCCTGAACATCTTAAAAAGGCGCCCCTTCCGGGCGCCTCAATAAGTACTATCAAGCTTGTGCTGTCTGCTGAAAGTTCTGGGAGGCTTCATCGAAGGCAACGGTGATTTCCGTTCCCTTTCCAAGTACGCTTTGGACGTGAATCGTTCCTTGATGCAAATCGATGATTTTTTTTACGATGGACAGCCCCAGACCGCTTCCTCCGGAATTGCGGTTTCTTGACGGATCCGCCTTATAGAATCGCTCAAAAATATGCATAAGATCCTCTTGCTCCATACCGATTCCGGTGTCTTTTACTTTGATAACGAGAGTACCGTCACTCTCCTGGAAGGCATGAACCGCAATGACTCCTGCCGCAGGCGTAAATTTAATGCTGTTATGAATCAGATTCATCCATATCTGGTCCAGCAAGTCCTCATCCGCAGTAATCGATAATGTCCCGAGGGAAATATCCATTTGTATTTCCTTCTCCGCCCATTGCGGCTCAAGAGCGAGGATCATGCGGCGAAGCTGGCGGTCTAACCGGTAATTTTTGCGTTCGAGGGTGAGGTGATCCGCTTCCAGCGAGGTAAGCTTCAACAGGTTTTCACTCAGCTTGGATAACCGGATGCTTTCTTCCTCAATAATCTGCAAATAGTGATCGCGTTCCTCCGCGGTCAGTTCATCGCTTCTTAACGCATAGGCAAATCCATTGATGGACGTTAGCGGAGACTGAATTTCATGTGAGACATTGGAGATGAATTCTTGCCTCATTTCCTCCATTTGTCCAAGCTTATCCGCCATTTCATGGATACTATCGATAATTTTGAAATAGGGGTGCTCGCCCCGGCCGCGCAGTTGAGCATCGTAGTAAGAAAGATCAATGTTGAAGTTCCCTTCGGCAATCATTTTTAAGGCATGAATGATGGGATGCAGGTTTTTGTCCTGCTGTCTCTTAAACCGGCCGATTCTTGTGATCAAGAATATACAGCATCCGAACAGAAGAAATCCCAATATCGAATTGATTAGCTGCCTGGCTAACTCATGGGGACTATATTCAATTGCCGTATATAACTTCGAAGTAAGCCAATAAGCCAGAGACCAGGCTGCCAGCAAGGAGACCATGACCGCCAGAGTGCCTAAAACGCGTTCCATGAATTCCTGAAGCTGAGGCTTCAATTCAGCACCTCCAAGCGATATCCCAATCCTCGAATCGTCGTAATTTTAAAAGGGCACTCCTCGTAAGAAAACCGCTGTCGCAAACGTTTAATGTGCACGTCGATTGTTCGTTCATCACCTTCATAATCAAACCCCCAGATATCCTCGATCAGTTGTTCTCTGGAGAACGTCTTTTGCTGATGGGTGGCCAGCTTGAACAGGAGTTCGAACTCTTTCAAGGGCAAAGTGCTGTCCTGTCCTCCAATGGATACGGTATAGGAAGCTCGATCAATGACGATATTTCCAACCTCTATTCGGTTGGACACAGCAATTTGATATCTCCTGAAGAGCACCTTTACACGGGCTACCAGTTCATCTGCGGCAAACGGCTTCACCATGTAATCGTCTGCACCCAGACCCAATCCTTTTACTTTTTGGGCCGTTTCGCCTTTTGCCGTTAACATTAAGATTGGAAGCGCGTCGGAATAGTAAGTTCGAACTTCCCGGCAGAAGGACCAGCCATCCATGTTAGGCATCATGATATCGAGGATAATCAAGTCTACTTTTTCCGTCTCCATGATGGATAATGCTGCTTGCCCGTCCGCTGCCGCTTCAATTACAAGGCCTTCCTTTTGAAGGATCACCCGAATCAATTCCTGAATATGCGGATCATCGTCGACTACCAGGATTTTCGCCATATTGTCCCTTCCTTACGTTCTTCTCATATAGGCACGCACTGTAATAGGCGCAAAGATGGCCACAATGACCAAGGCCCCGATCAGGGAAATCATAATGTCCCATCCTATCGTACCGGAATTGGTCAGCTCTCGAACGGCAGTTACAAGATGGGAGACCGGATTGATTCTCACGAACCATTGCAGCCAGTCTGGCATCGTATCTGCGGGTACGAAAGCATTCGACAGGAATGTCAGAGGGAACAGCACGATCATTGAGATACCTTGGACGCTTGAAGCCGTGCGCGATATGACACCAAAAAATGCAAAGATCCAACTGACCGCCCAGGAGCAGAACACGACAAGCACCCCGGCCAACATCACATAACCTAACCCTCCCTCCGGACGATAACCCATAATATAGCCCATGGTAAAGGTAAGTGTTGTTGCTATCGTATACCTTAACGTATCTGCCAGCAAGGCCCCGGCTAAGGGAGCAATTCGGGAAATCGGCAAGGACTTAAATCGGTCGAACACCCCTTTGTCCATGTCCTCCCGCAGCTGAACCCCGGTAACAATGGAAGTCGTGATCACCGTTTGGACCAGAATCCCGGGAATGATCACCGGCAAGTAGCTAAGAACATCACCCGAAATCGCCCCTCCAAAAATATAGGTAAACATCAAGGTGAAGAGAATCGGCTGAAGCGTGACATCAAATAATTGCTCCGGCGTACGGCGTACTTTTAATATTCCGCGATAGGCCATCGTTAATGAGTTCCTTATGGCTTGACGCAAGCTCGATTTGTTCGTTAATTGACTTTCTGCAATCTGCATATCGGCAGAAGTATTCATCCTCTTGCCCCCTCTTCTTTATGTCCGGTAATGGTTAAGAAGACCTCATCCAGGGTCGGCTTCTGCACGCTTACCTCCGCCAAATGGATGTCCGCTTCTCTCAGCACGATCAGCAGGTCCGCGACCTGGTTCGTATCGGTCAAGGGAGCCGTGATCTTGCCCCCTTCTGCGGAAAGTGCCGACTTCACCTGCAGGACTTCCTCTACCCGTCTCCGGGCATGCTGCACATGCTCCGAATCCCGGATGCTCAAGTGCAGCGACGAGGTCCCGACTGACTGTTTCAGCTCATCCGCAGTTCCTTCCGCGACAACCCTTCCCTGATCAATCACTGCTATGCGATCGGCAAGCTCGTCGGCTTCTTGCAGATATTGGGTCGTTAGCAACACGGTCGAGCCTGACTTCACCAGCTTTCGAATAGTGTCCCACATTTGATTGCGGGTTCGAGGATCGAGTCCTGTTGTAGGTTCATCCAAGAAAATGAGCGGAGGCTGAGCGATCAGGCTTGCTGCCAGGTCCAGTCTTCGCCGCATCCCCCCGGAAAAATGCTTCAGCGGACGCTTGGCAGCCTCGGTCAAGCCGAACTCTTCAAGTAATTCCATCGCCTTCTCCCGCGAAGCTTTCCTCCCTAAACCCAACAGGCGGGAGAAAATGATCAGGTTCTCCATCGCACTCAGCGACTCGTCGACTGATGCGTACTGACCGGTTACCCCGATCAGTTGACGAATGAGCTGAGGTTCCTTGACAACATCATGTCCAAATATTTGCGCTGTTCCCGAATCCGGCCTTAACAGAGTAGCAAGCATCCGAATCGTAGTTGTCTTCCCCGCCCCGTTAGGACCAAGCACGCCATAAATCGTTCCGGCTTTCACCCGAAGGTCCACACCGTCAACAGCACGGTTGTCACCGAAAACTTTGATAAGACCTTGAGCTTCAACTGCCCATTCCCTATTCATCATCTGTTTCTTGCTCATTGTTATCCACCCTTTATGAATCAATATGTCCTTCATTCATTAGGAACTATAGAGGGTGTTTATGAACTGAATATGAACAGCACGAAGTTGACATAACATGTATAACCTAGTATCTTGAATATAAAGAATCTTGATCATCAAGATTTATAGGAATATTATTTAAGGAGGACCCCTCGTGTCCACAGATCGACCAAAGCAAACTACCGAGCAGCAGGAAATCCTGACGATGAGCATGCGTGGCTTCGGATCCCGTACGGTACTCTATCAGCAAACGGTTGCCTCATCTTTGGGGCTAACGAATAATGACTTTTTGACCGTAGATATTCTGCACGAAAAAGGACCCGTCACCGCCGGGGAGCTGGCAAAATTGACAGGCCTCACGACAGGTAGTGTAACCGCGTTAATCGACCGGCTCGAAAAAAGCGGCTTCGTTCGCAGGCAGCCCGATCCCCGGGACCGCCGCAGGGTGATCATTGTCCCGCTGTATGAAAATATAAAAGAAATCAGCGATACGTATATGCTTCTCCATGAGGCCATGGTTAAGCTGGCTTCCGCCTATTCGAATGAAGAGCTTAGCCTCATCACGCAATTTTTGCACCAAGCAGGGACCGTCCTGGAGGAACAAATACTTCATCTCCATTCCCATGCACGCAATAACCCAAACCACTCTAAGGATAAGGGATGAATTCAATGGCCGTACTGCTTCTATACGCTACCAAGACAGGAGCCTCAACGCAATGCGTTAATGTTATCGCAGCAGAAATTCCGAACTGTACGATATGTAATATCGAGATGGAGAAACCCGCCATTGAAGATTATGATCGCATCATTCTTGGCGCTGGCGTCCGGGACGGAAAAATATACAAACCGATTCGTGACTTTATCAAGAAGAATCACCAGGAGTTGCTGACTAAAAAAATGGGATACTTTATTTGCAATGAGAAGCCTAAGGAGACAGAGGAAATCTTAGAGCGCAATATCCCTGCCGATCTTAAGCAAGCAGCGATTTGCATCGAATCATTTGGAGGATATAAGGCTTATAAAGCCCCTAAAGAAGGCGAGGATCAACTGAAGGGGATTTTTGTAGACCGGGTCAAAGCATTTGCCGAAGCTTTTATGAAATAACCTCAGCAGCAACCTAGTCTGTAGGGACAAGTTAAAGGCCCTCCCTTTCGGGAAGGCCTGTTCTACATGCTTATATCGCAGCCATCAAACCTTTTTCACCGCCTGGCTCAACAGAACTTTAATCACCATAAAGAGCTCTTCTTTACGTTATTTCCGGCCGGATAACTAAAGTTTATCACTGCCTTCCACATCTCGAAGCTCCAGTTAGCGCA
The DNA here is from genome assembly GCF_018919145.1 of Paenibacillus brevis. Taxonomy (GTDB): domain Bacteria; phylum Bacillota; class Bacilli; order Paenibacillales; family Paenibacillaceae; genus Fontibacillus; species Fontibacillus brevis. The sequence continues at coordinate 43,882 of NZ_JAHLQJ010000020.1, read as the reverse complement.
GCATCAACCTTTCTATAACCAATACTGTTGTCATTTCATTGCCTCCTTATGGAGATTTATAAGTACGCAAAAAAGCCCCGTCCCTGAAGGGACGGAGCTTGCTCCATGTTACCACCCGGATTGATGCAATTACGTCCTCTTAGCCATCGTTCAACAACGGTATATATTCCCGTTATGATCTCTTTCAATGAGAAGTGTAACCGCCGCTCGCATCACTTTATCCTGATTCCGTACCAACCCTCACCCAGTTCATCCAGCACGTAGCCTACGGGTTCTCCGTCATACAGCTTTTTTACCATATCGCGGCTCTCGCAGTATACGATGTGATAGGTGCCGCCATCAGTCCGCTCCCAATCAAAAACAAACCGGAGGAAGCTCTTGCCATCCTGCTTGCTGTATCTCAAAAAACTCAGCTCGTCTCCCGACAGCGCTACAATCTGCTGAATCTTACCCTGCAGACCCGAACTCACAGACTCATGGAACTGATCGATAGCAGCATTACCGCCATTGGTGAAAAGGAAGATATCCCCGATATTCTGCAGATCATCCTGTTCACCCACCAGGTGCTCAGTCTCTTCCCTCACGGCTTCAAACAGCTCGCGATTCTTCGCAAAAATAGCATACTGCGTCTTGGAATGACCGTAATAGCTGATGAGCAATCCAACGGCCACAACCAGCACGGTTGCTGCAAGACCAAACAAAGCGAATTTTCTGCGACTCATAAGCCTCACCTTCACCTGCCCCATTGTACCCAGTAAGTTATTATACTTATTTTATCGAACCGCTAAAGGATACTTCGTAATCAATCGTCGTAATGAAAGGCACGTATTTTCCGTTAAAGCGCTCATAGTGCTGCAGCGTGAACCAATCGACAAAGCCCAGCCACACAATCTCATCATCGGCATCCAAGCCGAAGTGATCATAGAAATGGAACACGAGCTTCCCGCTGAACCGATCCCCGTCATTTTTGAAATCCTCAATCGCCACATTATGACCGTGAAAGGCGTGAATCGCAAGTGATAGAGCAAGATTGGTCTTCTCCGTAAATACCGGATAAGGGCTGCTCGAGAATTGATTCACGTAATTATTCACGGCATTCTGGTTCGAATCCGGTTTGTACTCCAACTTAGACAAATCCCCATGATTATTGCTCAGCTCCTGAACGACAAAATCCCGAATGAGGTCCACATAATCTTGCGTGCTGGAATCATTAATCACCGCATTGTCCAATTTGCTGTTCTTATACTTGATATATTTGTTAGTATCAAAAACGTCGCCGTAAGAGACGGAGGTCCCTTCATTATTACGATTGTCATATCTGAATGTCGAGACCAGGTCCTCCAGCACGAACTTCATGTCGTCGCTCGCTCCGGTCTTGCCTACAGAGAACAGGACAGCCATTTCTCCCCAGATCATGAATTCAGGAGTAATCCTGGCGACGGAGAAAACAGGACCCAAATCGAGCAATTCCCAATAGGTATAATCATTAAACGTCAGGTCGTCCGATACCGGATATTCGCCTTGCGAAGCCGACTTCAGGATACCCTCCCTGTAAGCAGACTGATGGATCAACGCCTCGTTGGCATCAGGAATCAGCCTTCTATTATCCACGGCATCGTTCAGACCATCGCCATCCGTATCTTCCATATTCGGATTTGAATACAGATAGGCATAGACCTTATCCCCTGCCTTGATAATCTTGATCTCTTCCCCGTCCTTGAGCCCGTCGCCATCGCCGTCCGCATCCAAATAATTGACTCTGATCATTGCGCCGCCTGTCCCCAGACGTAACCGACCGGCTTGCATTTCCTTTTCATGATAATCGCTGATGCCGTCTCTGTCTGTATCCTTGTACAGATCCGAGGTCTCTGCAATCGTATCGAAGATCCCGTACAATTGATCGGCATCGCTCGCAGGATAGTAGCTTCCGCCGGTGCCTTGTGCCATAGCCGTCAATACGCTCGTTGACACACTGCTTCCCAGGCCTACCGTATAGATCACGATCCCGTTGTCGGCGGCCCGCTTTGTCAGCGATGTATCATAGGAGCCCTCTCCATCCGTAAGCATGATAATATACTTCAGGACATCCTCTCTGCCGCTGCCGGTGAACAGATTAAGCGCACTGGCAATCCCGCTCGTCAAGGTGGTACCGCCGCTGCTGTCGATCTGCCCCGCCGCTCTGCTTAAGGCCTCCTTATCTGAACTAAAACCGGATAACACCTTTGCCGAAGAGTCAAAATCAACAACAGCACCCCGATCATTATCCGTCAGAATATCAATGAATTCCCTGGTCACGCTAATTCTCACATTGCTTCGATCATTGGTGCTCATGCTGCCCGATGAGTCGATGACGAAGACGATATCCATTCCGGCATACGGATCCTCACCATCCTCATCGTACAGAAATTTATACGTCCATACTTGATCGTACTCGGTTTTGTTCAGCAGAATATATTTCGAGAAATGCCCTGTCTCGACCGACACCGTATTGCCTGCAACCTGTTGATTAGGCAATTCTTCAAGCAGCTGCGTCATCTCGTCAAAATAGTAAATGCGCGGAACGAAATTTTCGGCAGTCATCGAGTCTTCGTCCCACTTGAAAGAGATCGTTGCCTTCTCGAACGTTCCGTTTATGGAGAAATTATACCCGGCATCGATGTATCCAGGGATGGTCGCATCATTCAGAATACCATCTTCAACCCGGTTCACAGCTAAGCTGTGAACCTGCTCCGCCTGGACTCCTTCGACAGTGACGCTAGGAACGGCCCTAGCATCGTTGTCCTCTACACTAACGGTTCTCGAGAATTTCTCCTCGGCTACCAGCGGATCGCTTCCGATCTTCACTTCCCAGCCGTCCGACAGCCCATCGCCATCGGTATCCGCCTTTAAAGGATCTGTCATATACGTATTAACTTCCTCGCCGTCCATGAGGCCGTCCCCATCCGTATCAGGGTTGACTAGACTCGTCCCGTGGGCCAGCTCGGCCAGGTTGCCCAAGCCGTCGTTATCCTTATCTTCATCCCCGTCGGGAATCCCGTTGTTATCACTATCTTGCTCCAAAGGATTCAGCTTCAGCGTAATGATCTCATCAAGGTCACTCAAGCCATCGCCATCGGTATCCTTGCTGGTAGCGGAAAGACCATAATGCTCTTCATAATAATCGCTGATTCCGTCGCCATCGCTGTCCTTCTCCCGATCAATCCCCAGATTGTCCAGATTGCTCTCGTCGAAGTTTACGATGATGTACTCTTTCATCACTTCCGTACCGTCATTGGCTTGTGCGCTAAGCCTCAGTAGATTGTATCCTACATCCAATCCGATGCCTTCCACAGACCAGACCTCATTCACAGGAATCGACCCTAGTTGGAGGATAGCACTACTTTTGTCAAAAATCTGGTACACGAATGAAGTGACGCTCGGCGCCCCTCCCAGTGTTCCCGACAGCCTGTCCATTTTCGTTCCGAGGAAGTAGTAATCGCCTTCCGGGCTTGTCTGAAGCTGTAAGCCGCTCGTATCGAGCTGCACGAAGATATCTTCTGGCTCGGGTTCATTCGTTTCCTGCTGAACTGCGATCTGCGTCAGCCGATAGTTGACAGGCTCGCTTACTACATTCCCCGGATTCCCGGCAAATCCAAGCGTCAGCGTCTCTCCGGGCAAAATATTGGCGTTATAGCCTGCATTATTTATGACGTAATGATTGCCGGTATGCTCCATGATCTCGGCCGTCCAGAACCGTTCAATATTCCCCTCATAATCAAATCCAAGCTTCCAATCTTCAATCGTCGTCTGCGAGACATTCTTGATTCGGATTTCCCCGTTAAAGGCACTCCCCCAATCGCTTGTCACTGCGAAGCTTGCCTCATATTGCCCGGCCGGCACCACCTGTTCGTCGCCCTGCACCGCGAACATCGCCGGCAGCGCCACTCCTCCGTCAGCATTTGCCGTGAAGCCGAAATTCACACTGCTTCCGACAGGAATGTCCTGATTGTTGCCCGTATTCTTGATTACATAAACATCGCCCTCACGGGATTGTACGCTTCCGTTCCAAATATTCGTGATCTCATGCGGCAGCGTAAATCGCAGCGCCCAGTTCTCGATGATGCGTTCGCTCGTATTCGTGATGGTGACATCGGCATTGAATGCATGCTCCCACTGGGAAGAAATTCTGTAGGTAATCTGATAGCCTTCTCCTGCATAGATGGTCTCCTGCGGACCCATGACATCCTCTTGGGCCAGCGCTGTAACCGGAATCGATGACAATGACAGAACCAGAGCCGCCATTAGAGCAACACTTCGTCTCATCCAACCTTTCCTGAACATCGCTACTAATCCTCCTCATATCATTTTTTAAATAATAGTTTGGAAAATTATGTATGTCATAGAGGTATTATTCATCTATCATATTTGCAAAGAGAGGATTAAGCAACAATAATTGGGAAAAATGTAGATGGAAGCAAAAACTGCTCTTCTGAAACCTATGCTCCGATCCCGATGTCCGGAATGGCCTCTGCCGGCTTCACGAGCGCCTTCTTCTCCCAAGCCCGGCTTCTCCAGCGAAGCAGCATGATAGTCCCGCGCAGCCACTCATCCACAACAAATGCGATCCAGATGCCAATCAGTCCATACCCGAGATGGACACCCAGCAGATAAGCCAGCGGTACAGACACTCCCCACATCGAGAGCACACCCATCAGGACGGGAAAACGGGCATCTCCGGCAGCCCGAAGGGAATTAATGACGACCGTATTGAACGTTCGTCCAGGCTCCAGCACAATGGACAGCAGGAAAATCGTTGCTCCAAGGGTAATGATTGCAGGGTCCTCGGTGAACATGCCGATCAGTTCGCGCCGGAATATTACTGCCGTGCCGACGATGGCAATGGTCAACACAAAGCTGATCCTGACGCTCTTTATCAGGCGTCGATAGGCTTCCTTCATCTCCCCTGCTCCGACCATCTGACCGACGATAATCTCTGTTCCTATGCCAATCGCCATTCCCAGCGCCATGAAATAGTTCGATACATTCATCACATATACATGCGTATTGAGCGCTGTGATCCCAATGATGTTGACAAAGCTGATGATCATCAAATATTGCGACTGCCACGAGAGATGCTCTCCCGCTGCAGGCAAGCCTACGCTCAGAATCTGCTTCACATAGGACCCGTTCCAATTCACATAGTCTTTCGTGCGAATCCGGGCAGGAGTCTTGCGATACAACAGGATGAACAGAACGATAACCCCAAGCAAGCGGCTGACTACCGTCGATACCGCTGCACCTGTGACGCCCCATTCCGGGAACCCGAAATTCCCGAAGATGAGCAGATAGTTCCCGGTCACATGGATCAGGTTGACGCCTAGCGTCACGAACATAACGCTCTTCGTCTGCCCGCTTGAGCGGATGACCGAAGAGAGCGCATAAGACAGGGCTTCGATCCAGATAAAGCCGCCGATAATCTTCAGATAGTGGCTGGCAATCCCGATTTGCTCCGGATCCAGCTTCATCAGTACCAACAGAGGCTCTCCGAAGAAAACAAGCAGAATGCTGACCAGGATACCAAAGATCAGGTTCATCGAGATTGCCAATGCCGCAATCCGGCTTGCTTCCTTCTCCCGCCCGGCACCAATATATTGGGAGACCGCCACGCTGGTCCCGATCCCCACGAATCCGAACATCAGAATGCAAAAATAAATAATTTCATTGGCCAGGCCTACTGCGCCTGTCGCCTTGTCAGAGATGCGGCTGAGCATGAATACATCCACCGTGCCAAGCATCATCCGCAATACGGAATCAATTAATATCGGCCAAGTCACGGCAAACAGGCTAAGCTTCTTCCATGATGGAATTTGATTTGTTGTCAGTGTCACGTTCTCCAGGCTCCTACCTATGTCTATTCTCGATTACTTTCCTAGTGTAGCGCCCTCGTGAACATTCGTCTATGGGGATATCAAGAGCAGCCTTTCTTTGAGCTTTGCCAGGATCTCCTCCGGCATTTCCCTAATCTTGAGATCCTCCCCCAGGAAAAGCAGCCAATCTGTTATTTCGCTCAATTCCTCTGCTATCTGAACCTGAATGAACGCCTTTAGAACCGCCGAGGTTTGATAAGGGCTCGTATAGGAAATCGTATATTTTAAAGGGTGATACTTGCGGAACTGGGCAATAGCCTTCGGGCCAAGCTCAAGCACCAGGTTGACTGCTTCATCCTGCTTGCTCGCTTTTTCCTCTATTTTTTTCCCGCTTAATTTAACCTTTGCTGCGTACAGCTGCACATCGACGAGATTATCGACGGGATACAGGCGCTTCTTCTCTTCATTGAGATCGAAGCCCTCAATCAGCCAGAAGCTCTTCTCCCGGTAAAGATGAAGGAGATAAATCGGATAGGTCTGGATTCTATGATCTTCTTCAATGGTGATGGATAAATATCTATCCGATAACAGAAGCTGAATCAGGGTTTCGAGCATCGGGTGAGGAAGATCGGACAGATCCAGCAGATCGGGGTTGTTCGGGTTAGTCCCTTCAAAGAGCAGGAGCTGATTTAATAGCACCAGGTCATCCTGCTGATTCTCCGAGATCAGGCCCAGTAATTTCTCTGCGAGGGACTGGCGGCTTTTCAGGTAGGGAAGCTGCTGATTTCTTGTTGCCATAAAGGCTATAAAAAGAGCCTTGATCTCGTTATCGGTAAATCGGACGGTCGGCAGGACCGAATTGCTCATGACAAAGTAGCCGCCATCCCTGCCCACTTCGGCTACCAGCGGCATGCCCATCGCTTCAATCTCCCGAATATCGCGGATTGCGGTAGAACGGGAAATATGGAACTCTCGCATGATTTCAGAGATGGTAAAGTGGGCGCGATTGTTGATATACCGCATGATAATATTTATTCGCTCAACCTTTTTCATAGGACCCCTCTAAACAGTTTCACTTTTTGACATGATTTAAAGTTATTATAAGCTCATCAAGTGAAAAGACCAAATCACTCGAACAAAATTAAAGCGAAGGCAGGTTTTGAACATGGCAAATTATACGCTCGAAGAGAAGAACAGCTTTACGGTATTAGGTTTTGGAACAGAGCTAAAGAGCAATTACACGGACTATGCCGGCATTAATAAAGAGAAATCTGACTTCTGGCAAGCTGTTCGAGAAGATGGAAGACTGGATACGTTGAAGTCTGTCGCCGAGAATGACTATATCTTTGCCGTAAACGAAGCGGTGAACAACAAGATGATGCATTATGCAGGGGTTCTGACTGAAAAGGTACTGCCGGAGGCTACCCGGGTGATCCAGTTCCCTCAAGGGCCGTATTTGGTAGTAAAAGGAGAAGCGGCTACATCCGGGGAGCTGAGCAACCAGCTTACCGGGATCGCCTTTGGCCAGGTGCTGCCGGCTGCGGAGCACTTTGCCTATGTGGGCGGACCGAACACAACAGTGGAGATGGAGCAGAAGAATGGCCTGATCCTCGGAGAACTGTGGATTCCGGTAGTTAAGAAATAGCGGTTCGGAAATAAAGGAGGGATAGCATGTCCTATACAGTTGATTTCAAACAAGTATCGACGGTTGGTCTGGAGTCTTCGCCTGTCGCTGAGGCTCTGGCTGGATTGCGGGCCAATGAAGCCCGTTACTTCATGAATAAATATAAGCATGAATTTACGGTGGTTCCCGCCAGCGAGAGCCAGGACACACTGGATTATGTGAGCCGGATTCTCAAGGAAGAGCGCGGGATCGAGTTTGCTGCCAAGCCGCTGGAGACATCCCGTTTTCAAGTAGAAAATATCGCATGGGCCTTTGTCTTTTATGAGGATGGTCTTGGAGTCAATGTGCTGTATACGACGGTGGATGATCCCAAGAAACGCGCGGTCGGGTTCAAGCTGTCCGAAGGGATGGACGTACCCAGGGAATTGGAAGGAAAGTTCAAGTTCGCCCGGCAGAAGTCCAAGCTGGCCGGCACCATCCGGGGCTCGTTCTTTGTGATTAAGGGAGAATACTGAACCCCGGCTCTGGTCAGTTTTACACTTGTTCCGTCTTAACTTAAATCAATGCGCACGATCAGCCCCCCGATTACAATGGAGCCAATCCAATCCGTTGAATGAGGGGGCTTTTACATGAGGAATGTATGGAGAGAATGGACTGGCTCATATATTTAGCTAGAATCGCATTGGAATTCATCAGGCTCTTCACCTCTTCTCCCTAGGCATCCTGTTGCTGCTCTATCAGATAAAAGAGATAGTCCGTCGGCACCCCGGCATACCCCTGCTGTCTCAGCATTGCCGTTATATTCCCCCGGTGATAGGTCCCGTGATTGACCACATGCTGCAGGATATCAGAGAAATGGGTATCAAGAGAACCATGTCTCGGATGTGTGATGGTCATCGCTCTATTTAAATCCGGTGTATGCGCAAGCAAATCACGGAACTGCTCCGTCACATCGGCAAACAATTGCTGCATCTCTTTTACGCTCTTCCCTTGCGTCTCCTCAGTCCAACTCGGAATTTTCGGAAAAATCTCCTCATTCGGAAGTTCTGAGAGCACGGACATATAGAGCCTTTCGAACATATACATATGCCCCAGCGTTTGGGCTACGGACGGGAACACACTCGTCACCTCTGCCTGGAACACTTCCTCCGGAAGCTGCTTCAGGTGGGCGAATAGCTGGCCGTTCGCCCAGACATGGTATTCGTATTGCCTTTTCGGGTCTTGATTCATCCTGAATTCACCCTTTCTTTATTCACCATTCGGCCGCCGGGATCACAGCCGCATTCCTAGCATATACCATGTTCACTGACAACTGCTGTCAGCGAAGTTCAGTCGGAGTCGTCTTCGTAGCGTAGTATTTCGTGATTCCATTCAGATGCAAGCGGGTCATGGGGTTATTGTTCAAGGAACACTATTGCTAATCACCGTCAGGAGGCCATTTTGGGCTGCTCTGTTCATCATCTGATTGACAGCATCTCTTGCGTCAATGCTAAACAAATACCATTGTTCTTCGGTGCCGTCATAGAGCAGAACTTCCGGGGACTCCGGCAGATGTTTACCCATGTTAACCAGAGTATAAATATCAAACCGCTGCACGCTGTCCCCATTCCCGTCCAAAAAATCATATTGTCCGATCTTATAATAAGAACCGGCCTCAGTGTCATGAACACTCCAAGAGAATTTGGCAGGTGCATCTACCTTGATCCGCTTGTTCTCAACGAAGATATTATAAATAGCTTCATGATAAGTGTTGGCTTTGATTTGTTGCACTACGCCGCCCATCGTCATGTGGTATTCGTGCTGCAAGGCTTTGATCTCGACCTGATCGATGAGCAACGGCGGAGTGTCGATGCTTACCGTAGCGTTGTTGTAACTGACTGTACAACCAAACGTTTCTGCGATAAAGCGAAGCGGGACAAGTATCCGATTGTTCTTGAGATAGGGCTTCACATCCAACTGTACAGACTCGCCGTTTTTTACAGCTACACTGCTGTTGAGCTTCAGAGTCACTCTTATATGGTTTTTAAGCAGTGTCACTTCCGAGGGTGACCAATTCACCTCAGCTCCCAAATTCTCGCTAATCATACGCAAAGGCACCATAATTCGACCGTTCTTCGTCTCCGGCTTTACATCAGATGCAATCACCGCACCATCAATCTGAATCTTATTGCCGGTTTCCGCATTCACGATAGACGCCGGTCCCATAACGATCATTCCCGCTAGTATAACGCCAAGAAAAGTAGAAGCGTACTTCAACATAAAAACACCTCTTCCCGCTGAACTCTGTGATCATGATTATACAAGTTTAGTATAATATACCACAGCTTAATAGGGGGAAGAGGTGTTATTAATTACAGATAACTAACCTGTTGCCGGCACCGCCAGCCAATGGCCTTGGCTGACTTCGACAAAATGAGACTGATTCAAATTGTAAGGGTCCTCTTGATCCAGCACTCGGATTGACTCCTTTGAATCTGCAACCCTCACACTAGGGTCAGGCACAGGCACCGCAGACAATAAGGAGCGGGTATAATCATGCAGCGGATTGGCATACAGCTCCTCGCTGTCCGCCAACTCAACCATTCTCCCCTTGTACATGACCGCTACCCGGTCGCTGATTTGCTTGACCACAGCCAAATCATGAGCAATGAACAGATATGTCAGTCCCAGCCGCTGCTGCAGATCCTCCAGCAGCTTGACGATCTGGGCCTGAATCGATACATCGAGAGCTGACAGGGGCTCATCGCACACGATGAATTCCGGCTCTACCGCCAATGTCCGGGCGATTCCGATCCGTTGCCGTTGTCCGCCGGAGAACTCGTGCGGATAACGCATGGCGTGGGACGGCTCAAGTCCGACGAGTTCAAGCAGCTCCTCTACCCGGCGCTGCCGCTCCCGTTTGCCCTTTGCCATCCCGTGCACATTAAGCGACTCTCCGATAATGTCGGCAATACGCATGCGCGGGTTGAGCGATGCATAGGGGTCCTGAAATATGATTCCCATATGTCTGCGCATGGTCTTCATTTCCGAACGGTTAAGATATTTCAAAGGAATCCCCTTGAACAATACCTCTCCGCCCGTCCATTCATTCAAACGAAGAATGCTGCGCCCCATCGTCGACTTGCCGCTTCCCGATTCGCCTACAATGCCCAGGGTCTCACCGGCGTTCAGTTGAAAGCTGATATTATCCACTGCTTTCAGTACCCTGCCCCTGCCCATATCAAAATATTGCCTTAATGCATTTACCTGTAGTAACGGAGGTTCACCTTCCGGCTGCTGCCTGCCTTCCTGCCGAGGCACCTTCGGTGCATCCAGTCTAGGCAAGGCATCCAATAGCCGCCGGGTATAAGGATGCTGCGGGGAAGCAAACAGCTGCGCCGTTGTGCCCGATTCCACAATCTCCCCCTCTTTCATGACGATGACCCGGTCACAGAAGCCGGCCACTACCCCCAGATCATGTGTGATAAGAACAATGGCCGTCCCCAGCTCCTGCTGCAGCTTCTTCATTTCGTCCAGAATTTGCGCCTGAATTGTCACATCAAGCGAAGTCGTTGGCTCGTCTGCAATAAGCAGGGACGGATTACAGGCCATAGCAATGGCAATCATGACCCGTTGCCGCATGCCACCCGAGAACTCATGAGGATATTGATTATAACGAACCTCACTATCCTGAATGCCGACCATTTCCAGCATCTTGACGGCTTCCTTCCTCGCTTCGGATTTGCTTAAATTCCGATGGCGAATCAGCCCTTCCTCAATTTGCGGCCCTACCCGCATGGTAGGATTCAAAGATGACATCGGGTCCTGGAAAATCATCCCGATATCGCGCCCGCGGACCTGCTCCATTTCCCGGTCTGACTTATCCGTCAGGCTCTCTCCCCGGAACATAATGTGTCCTTCCTTCACCATCGCAGGCGGAGACGGAAGAAGCCCCATAATGGATCGAGCGGTAACACTCTTGCCGCTACCCGATTCACCTACAATGCCCAGCGTCTCGCCCGCCCGCACTTCGAAGCTGACATCCCGCACCGCTTGAACTTCGCTATCTCTTCCATAGAACGAAACGGACAATCCATCGACTCTCAACAATACGTTCATGCTGCCACCTGCACTTCACTATAATTTGACCACGGATAGATGACCATCCGGTTATATATTAATTTTCTTTAAAAAATAAACAATTGACATGTATCCCCCTCTAAAAATATACTATACCCATCGGAATTATACAATTTAATTTTTTCTTAGAAGGGAGGTGAAGCGAATGAAGGGTCATATTGCCACAGGAATAACCCGCAATTCTGCAAACATCGCCGATGTGTTAGCAATATCCTTTCGCAAAATGCTGCAACAACCCGTCTATCGCCTGTTGTTATGGATAGCTGGAGCCCCGTTTATGATCATTCTCTGGATTGCACACCGTATTCGGGTTGTGAAAGAAAACCGCCACGGAGTTTCTAGCCACATCTTGCAGGAGCTGCTGGACCAAGGAGTGCCGCAGCAGCTCGAACAGGAGGCCCGGGAGCAGCTTATCCGTAAGCATGCCTTCTTCCAAACGACTCTTCCTCGGGAGGAATTGGAGAAAGAAGCGCGCAGCTTGGCCCAGATTCGGCTTAAAGAAATTCTGGCTGAACGGATCCATGAAGACGGTCTTGCTCCTTCAGCCGATCTGGCCAGCACCTATCACCAGGTACTCGGGCGTCCTGAATGGATCGTGCTTTCCGTTCTTCTTGGGTGGCCCCTGTATGTATTGATGGCCCTATTCGCCAACCCTTACCTGAGATATGTATTGGAAAGGCTTGTCATGGCTCTTGGCGTCATTATTGGCGTGGCTTTCCTGGTGTTCACCATACTCTATATTTCACCGATGAACCCTGCCGCCTCCATGCTGGGAGAGACGGCCACGGCAGAGCAAATTGCCGCGTTTGACCAGCTGCATGGGCTAGATCAGCCTTATTTCATACAGTTATGGCATTCATTAAAAGGCATCCTTACCTTCGATCTTGGCCGATCATTTGTCGGAAATGAATTAGTCACAACTGCGATGGCGAACAAATTTCCTATCACCTTGACCTTGACAGTGATATCAACACTTTTAGCCATCATCATTGCTTTACCGATCGGCATTATCTCAGCCACACGTCCCAATTCAATCTTTGACTACACCTTTATGTTCATTGCCTTGCTAGGCTTGTCCATTCCGAATTTTTGGCAGGGACTGATCTTTATTCTAGGCTTCTCCATCAAGCTGTCCTGGCTCCCTGCTACTTATAGCCCCGGTAACTGGCTGTCTGCCCTGATGCCGATCGTAGTGCTTGGCACAGGTTTTACGGCTGCAGTAGCCCGCATGACTCGTTCGTCGATGCTCGAGATTATTCATGAAGACTACATCATTACGGCACGCGCCAAAGGATTACCGCGAAACCGGGTGTTATGGAGACATGCGGTGACCAATGCATTGATCCCCATCGTTACCGTTATCGGCCTGCTGTTCGGCGGTCTGCTTGGCGGAGCGGCAGTAACCGAAAAAGTGTTCAACATTAGCGGTATCGGGAGCTACATTGTAGACCGACAATTTATTCCCGACATCCCAAGTATCATGGGCGGTGTGGTCTATACGGCGATTGCCATATCCATCGTCAATGTCATTGTGGATTTGCTGTATGCCTTTATCGATCCGCGTATTCGTTCCAAGATCAAACAAAATTAAAGCAGGTGTACTTCATGGCTGTTCATTCTCTGAGAAAAAGCGATATTCAATTCCGGCTTAAGACGCATGCTGAATATATGCAAGCCAGCTTCGCAGCGCTTGCATCCGCCGGCCTTGCTGTAATTCTCCTGGCTTCTGCTTATAGCGGCGATGGATTCAATCAACTGCTGGGCTCTGCCGGCTATGCCTATTGCGGCTTTACGCTGCTACAGACATTCATTTGGTATCGCATTCGTCAGGACCTGATTCAAAGCGGAAGCATTTCTCCGTATGTGAGATTACTGGGGTATCCGATGATGCTTAGCTTTGCTACAGGCAACATTTTCGCGGCGGCGGCGGCTTTTCACCTCATCAAGCAGAAGAAGCATACCGCATACACCCTGTCTGTTTATGCCCTGCTCTCTACGCTGCTCGTCATTGCGGTTACTGCACTGAATATGCTCAAGCCGTACGTAGCCAATGGCTTCATCGTCGGAGCACTGTTCCTGCTTCTCGCGGCAGGGTTGCAGCTCATCTCGCTGCTGCTGGCTTCCCGCCTCGATGAGGGGCGATTAAACCCTAATCTGATGTGGGCGATCATCATTTTGCAATTTATTGCAGCAGTAACCGGCAATTTGTTTTCTCTGTTCGCAGGAATCCTGCTTCTCGCAAAGTTGCGGGATAAGGGCTTCTCTGCCGGCTCAAGGTTCGGCGAGGTGCTGGAGCGAATATCGCATAACATGGCGGCGATGCTGGGCTTGCTCTTTGTCTCCGTACTATTGTCGCTATCCATAACCAGCGTACTGACCTTTGATTACAGTCTGGCCATCGACAATAATTACAGTGCTATTTTGCAATCGCCATCTGCCCAATATCCGCTGGGCACAGACAATTTCGGGCGTGATTTATACACCCGAATCGTCCTGGGTGCCCGCATCTCGTTATTCGTCGGGTTTCTATCAACCGCCATTCCGCTGGTCATCGGCGGCATGCTCGGCGCCTTATCCGGATATTACGGGAAAAGGCTGGACAACTGGATTATGCGCTCGCTCGACATCCTGTACGCTATTCCAGGCATCCTGCTGGCAATTGCCATTATTGCCGCCTTCGGCGCGGGAACCATGAATCTGATTCTCGCATTAAGCGTGGGCTCCATTCCAAGCTATGCGCGAACCATGCGGGCCAATGTGCTCCAGGTGTCTACACTGGAATATGTCCAGGCGGCCAGAGCCTTCGGCTCCAGCGACTGGGTGATCTTGACCAAGCACATTCTGCCGAATGCCGCGGCTCCAATGATCGTGCAGTGTACCTTGACGATCGGCACGGCCGTAATTTCAACGAGCAGCTTAAGCTTTCTCGGTCTGGGTGTAGAACCGCACATTCCAGAATGGGGCAATATTCTAAAGCTGGGCAGCGCTTATCTGGAGACGCATTCTTTTACCGCCATCTACCCAGGCCTTGCCATCATTCTGCTTGTGCTCTCTTTCAACTTTTTGGGCGACGGGCTGCGGGATGCGCTCGACCCTAAGATTAGCCGGAACTAGCCCTATTACGTCTTAACCTTCTATATGTTCTTCCATGACCGCGGGATTTTCGTTGAATGAAGAATGTAGGTTAACTATAAAAACTTTTAGATCATTCAGGAGGGGAAAACCATGTCAAGTAAGCTTAAATTCGCAGCACCATTATTACTCAGTCTTTCTCTACTGCTCAGTGCTTGCACATTAACCACTAAAAATGACGCCGCAAGCTCGAATGCCGAGAATAAGTCCACTAATGAACCCGTAGTGTCCGTGGATACTACTCCGGTAGATATCGAACTACTGGGAATGAGCTCATCGGAGACCGATCTGAATATCGTGCGGGATCAATTATCCAAGAACGGGTTTAACGTCAAATTAAATATTCAACCAGACTACGGCAGCTTCAAAACCCAGCAGGATGCCGGCAATTATGATATCGCATTGTCCAGCTGGACGACGGTAACAGGAAACCCCGATTATGCCGTACGCTCCTTGTTCATCACCGGCGGTGACTACAGCATTCTCTCCAATCCGGAGATCGACGCTTTGATTAACAAGGCGGCCACCCAGACCTCTGATGAGTATCAGGCCACCTACAAGGAGTTCGAGGAGAAGCTGGTCTTCGAAAATGCCTATATTGCTCCTTTGTTCAATTCCTTGAAGTCTCAGGTCTATAATAAAGAAGTACTCAACCAGGACAGTGTCCGCATCTCCAAGTCCCGCTCCTTACCTTGGGAAGAGCTGGACTATAATGATACATCCAAGCGCTCTACCGAGCCGCTGTTGCTGCAATCATCAACGCCAACTTTAACTTCTCTCGATCCGATCAAGGGGAATGATGGCTCCATCAATATTATCAACACCAATCAGTATGTAAGAATCGTGAATCTGACGGATGACGACAAGGTCACTTCGGAAGGCTCCCTGTCTCTTAATCATGCCATTGGAGAAGGCAACTCGGACTATTACTTTATTCTTCGCGACGATATTACCTTTGCCAAGATTCAAGACAAGAAGGCCATAGATTCCGGTGAACGGGTGGGCGGAAACGATGTAATCTTCTCCCTGCTGCGTGCCAAGGACAAGGACTCCGTGCCTGATCACAGAACCTATACGCTGCATGAGCATATTCAAAATGTAGAGCTGGTTACGGACATTGCGGCATTGGAGGGTCAAACGGTCTCCGGCGGCAGCGGAACGGTCAAGAGTGCTCTGGAGAGTGGATTGGATGTAGGAATTACTCAACTGGTAGCCGATAAGAACGAGGCAAATAACCAAGAAGGTAAATATCAGGTTATCAAGCTGACGACAACAGAACCTTTCCCGCAAGTACTAAACTATCTGGCGCATCAGTCGGCAGGCATCGTGTCCGAAAAGCAGGTAAAAGCCATCAATACCTATGATGTTGCCGCATTCGATGTGAATAAGGACATTCCTTACGGCGATCAGAACACCGTTACCGAAGGCAATCAATATAACAACACGCTGTACACAAGCGGACCTTACATTTTAGCCTATAAGAATGATTATGAAGCTATCTTCTATAAAAACCCGGGCTACATGAAGGGAACCGAGCACGAACCGCGTATCGAGACCATTAAGGTTAAATTTATCAAGGATGCGGACAGCGCTCTGTCTGCCCTGCGAAGCGGGGAAATCCACCTCTACTACGGGGTAAGCGAGACCAAATTTGATGTTGTGAAAAGCGACAGCAAGCTGATTCTCCAAACCATCCCGAGTAATGGTGTGAGTTATCTGCTGTTCAACACCAGCAACCGTCCGGTAGCGGAGAGCGCAGACCTCCGCAAAGCCGTACTGTATTCCATCAATCAGGATGAGTTCCTTGCCTACTATGGCGGCAACAAGTTCAAAGCAACATCCACGCTCAGCCCGCTGGTACAGACAGGACTCGAGCTGGTTGCCGACGCAGCCAAAGTGAAGGAACACCTGCAAGCTTATCAGGCCAGCAAGTAACTTTATTTATTAACTATGTGCTGATAACGGACCCGAGAGGCGCCCATGGGGGCGTCTCTTGGGTCTCCTACAAATTCAGCCGGGAGGGGAAGCTCGCCATGAGTACATCATCACAGCTGGAGAAGATCAGACTATCGCAATGGGACGCGCTATCGTTGGAATCATTGCTGTCTCTCGGGTGGACCGAAGAACAGCTTCTCAACCATATCCTTGAGGGAACGCTGCCGATAGATACTAGCCCGTTCAAGTTCGACTATGTGTCTTTATCAACATGGATCAGAGCCAACGAAATCGAATTCAAACGCGTGTTAAAAGAAGGCTATCAAATCAAGTACAATACGATTCGCGGCATAAGCAGCTGGATTAAACTGGCTTTGAAGGTTGAGGCGGAACTCGTTCTGGAGCCTGGGCAAGAAGCCGTTATCGCCAGATTGACACCGCAAGAGGCTGCGCGGCTAGCCTCCGTTCTTTCCCTGGGCTGGACGATAACACCCGATTCTGAAGCTTCGAATCCGATAGATCAGCAGGCCGGGAGCGGTGCTCGTTCACTTTTTCGGATCATTCTCTCTTCTCCTAAAAACACCCCTGCAGCCGGCGCTTAACGCCGATCGCAGGGGTGCTTCGTTTAATGACCATTCTCTACTGCTCTTCCTGCAGCATCAATCTTGCTTATATTGCTCCTTCAGTATGCTGGAGCCGATTCCGCCGCCCAGCATACCTATTAACGAGCCGAAATTCCAAAAGAATGAGCTCCCCTGTAATGCAATCTCCAGCGGTGTTACTTTGTTCAAAAGGAGGACGCCCAGCTTGATCACCATCAAAGCAAAACCTGCCAAGAACAGGACATCAAAAGCAAATTTCATTCTTGGATGAGCCAATTGCCTGCTTTCCTTGATCACCTTTTTTGCCAACTCGTCGTCGCCCTTTAATAGCTCATCGATCGTAACCTCAAAAAGATCGCTGATTTTAATAATGATCTCAATGCTGGGATAGTTCTGGCCATTCTCCCACTTGGAAACTGACTGCCTGCTCACAAACAGCTTCTCCGCCAGCTCTTCTTGGGACCAGCCTTTCTTGCTTCTCTCCGTTTTTAATTTTTCTGCAAAGATCATAGCAGCAACTGCCTTTCCGCAATTTATACGTCTATGATGATTGGCCGGATTCGATAAGTAAAGAACGCGGTCGTTGCACGGGCCTGCAACCTAAGGTTGCGAGGCCTAAAATCCCGCTAACATAGGCCCCTGCAAATATTAATAATCGAGCAACCGTCCCTGATCATGCCATTGACCGTACATTTTGTTTTCTCTCGTGCTTGCTATGAATTTCTCCAGCCTGCTCTTAAATAATTCCGGTTGATTCTTGTAGCTTTGGATCGTATCGATCCGAATTCTTGTATAAAGCTCTGGAAATGCCATGAAATGCCGATACACTCGCTCGTCCTCCTGTAATCTTTGCTCTATTGCCTCGTCTATCTGAAATGAACCGGAATCCATATCAGGAAGAACTCTTCTTCCTTCATCCGTCATGAACCCCAGCTTTTCGAGGCGGCGGGCGCGTTCCTTGTTCAGCTCCGTCCATGAACTTTTTTTAGTTCTAGGGGACAGTCTCTGCGCCAGCTCCGCTTCAGAAATTTTCTTCTTGACTCCATCAATCCATCCGAAGCACAAGGCTTCCTCGACTGCGTCCAAATATAACAACCTATCAGGATTAGGCGTCATTCTCACCACAACCCAGCAACATTTAGCTGTCCTGCAATGGTCCTGCAGCCAATTCCTTAGATCCTCTCTTGACCTTGCGGGAATTAAATTTTCGATTTCCATAGCTAGCGTAATGATCCTTTCCAAGACGAATCGATTTCCTTCATCATACCTATTCCGCAAAAGAAAATAAACTGACGCCGGTAGAATCCCGACGCCAGTCTCCCAATACTGGTTACGAAGGAGAGCACGCGCCCCAGTTTTTCAGGGTCATATGATTTCTGGATCATTGCCATATACGGTCCATTGAACAAAGGCGCTGCCGCTCCCATCAAGAAGGACAAGCCGACAAACGCCGCAAACGCACTGCTCCCGATAAGCCCGCACAACACGCAAGTTACTCCGATAACAAACAAGCTTATACTCATGTAGGTGGAGTCCCGCCATTTAGGAAGCAAGCACGTACAACAATCCGCCGCCAAGAATCATTCCAGCCCGAATACTGCCTCAATCAAGCTCGCACTGCAGCCGCCCCGGCCAAAATGAGACAGCGTCATCAAGGGGAACAGCATGGAGAGCGGCATGAACGCCACGCTAAAGACCGCCATAGCGATCGTAATGAAGACAATCGGCGGATTCCCCAGTCAATCGACCATTATTTCATAGATACGATTATTTTACCCTTGGCTCTTCCGCCTTCAAGGTATTCCAAGGCCTGAGGCGCGTCTGCAAATTTAAAGACCTGATCAATAACCGGAATAATATGCTCCTTTTCAATCAATTCCTTAATTTCCTTGAGTTGCGCCCCACTAGGCTTCATAAACAGGAAATGGTAGCTTGTCCGGGTCCGCTTCTCAAGTGCTGTAAGCTTATGGCTGACAATGGACAATAGGGCCGTCTTCAACCACCCCAGCCCCGCATCCTTCCCAAACCGGGCATTCGGAAGTCCGGAAATAGACACGATTTTGCCCCCCGGCTTCAAGACTTGAAATGATTTTTCTAAAGCCTCCCCGCCTAAAGTATCCAAAACGGCATCATATCCTTCAAGCCGCTGCTCAAAGTCATCTTGTCTATAATTGATAATCTGATCGGCACCCAAGGATTTAACCAGATCGTATCCTCGCTCGCTAGCTGTTGTCGCAACATATGCCCCCATCGATTTGGCCAACTGAATTGCAAATGTGCCTACCCCTCCGGAGCCCGCATGGATGAGGATCTTTTGTCCTTTTTGCAACTGAAAAATTTCATGAAATGCTTGATAAACAGTGAGTCCGACCAGGGGGATGGATGCCGCCTCTTCAAAGCTGAGATTACCCGGCTTAAGCGAAAGATCATCCTGATGAACGGCTATATATTCCGCCAAGGTTCCAATCCTGTTTTTGCGAGGTCTTCCGTATACTTCATCACCAGGTTTAAATTGATCCACCTTGTCCCCCACCTGGACAACAACACCGGAAAAGTCGTTACCAAGGATTAAAGGCATCTCATAATTTAAAAGAAGCTTTAGCCCTCCCGCTTTTATTTTGCTATCGATAGGATTTAGACTGGCAGCGTGAATATCTACCAGTACATCTCGTTCACCAAGAACTGGCAGCGGACGCTCTCTTAATACTAGCGGAACGTTCTTCCCGTATTTTTCAATGACCATAGCTTTCATTTATAACACTCCTCTTTATTAAGTTCATAAGTTCAAACATATAAACCAATTAGCTATAAAAAGTTATATTCACTCTGAATCCTTACACATCAAGCGTTGTTACATTGATCTTCAATAGCCGCTATTAAAGCTTTCAGCTGTTCAATCGGCTTGCGGATCGTTAACACATAATGATTCTCCACATTCTTTTTCTCATAATCAACAAAGCCCGCCTGCCTTAACACCTTCAAATGGTGAGAGATGGCCGGTCTGGACAATTGAATATGTTCTGCTATCGTGTTCACATTAAGTCCGGATTTATGTTGGGCGAGCAGCAGAATGATGGCATGACGCTTCTCATCCTTCAAAGCATCAAGTATAGGAATATATTGCTTGAATTGTTGTGCCATTTGCTCAAGCTCTTGGCTCATATCCTTTATCGCTCCCATCATTAGTTCATACGTTTAATCATTTAAACATAATGAGGGGCTGATGTCAAATTAGCAAACGGGGGCAATTTTACTTCTCCTGCTCCTGTATCACCTGTTCAATCCCTAATAGAATCAGTCTCAAGCCAAACTCAAACGCCGCATCCGTTCCCATCAGCTCGTAGATTCCCTTCATGAACATCCTCCGGAATAATCCCGCATCTGCCTCGCCCATAGAGTCCAGCAGTCGAATCATATCCTCCCCCGGAAGCGCCTCTTCACCTTGCTCCTTAACGATCATGGCAACATTGCGCTCATGCTGATACTTGTCCAGTACGAAATAGAAGACGTAGTTCATAAGCGTGGTTACCACTTGCATCTTCTGCTCTTGTTCAAGCGGAGTCGACTCCACGCAGAGCAGCATCCGGTTGGTAAACCGGATAATATCCGGCTCGTGGGGGAGCGTCATCATCATGAGCTGTGTGGAGCAAGGGTAGCGGCTGAGCACATTTTTTACGGTTACTGCAAGCCCCTCCAACTGCTCCTTCCAATCGCCTTCTGAGTGGAACTCCTCCAGAATGATTTTGGACACTTGATTGGCCAAGCGCTGGTAAAGATCCTGCTTGCTCTTGAAGTACCAGTATAAAGAGGGGGCTTGGATTCCAAGCCGGTCCGCCAGTCGCCTCAGGCTAAATTTCTCAAGGCCTTCCTCGCCCAGAAGCTCCCATGAGACCTCCAAAATCTTATCTTCCGAAATTTGAGGTTGCTGCTTTTTCATGGTATCCACCTTTTATCATTTATCTAACAGTGTAAGTTTGTTGTTTACAGGTCTATAGAATCATGATATCATCTAACACTGTAAGATTCAATCTAACACCGTTAGATTACAAATTGGAGAAAGAAGGGATTCCTGTGGATGCAGAAAACCTCCATTACTTTGAAAAAGCACCGATAGCCAAAGCCGTATCTCATTTCGCTGTTCCCATGATGCTGGGGACGTCAATGAGTGTGATCTATTCCATCTTGAACGCCTATTTTCTTGGCACACTCAACAATACAGCCATTTTAACCGCGCTGGCATTAACCTTGCCGTTATTCGCGATCATTATGGCCCTGGGTAATTTGATTGGGATAGGTAGCGGTACATTCATTTCCCGGTTGTTGGGGGAGAAAAATTATGAGGAAGTCAAGCATGTGTCTTCCTTTGCCTTTTATAGCAGCCTCGTTCTTGGTCTTATCGTTATGGCTGTCGGCCTCCCGTTAATTGATTCCATCGTCCGTGGGTTGGGCGCTACGCCTGACTCCTTCGGGTTCACGAAGGACTATGTCACCGTGATGCTTATCGGATCGCCGTTTGTTGTACTGTTCTTTACGCTGGAGAATATCGTTCGTTCAGAAGGGGCTGCCATTACATCCATGGCCGGCATGATTCTCAGCGTGCTCGTGAATATCATTCTCGATGCATTAGTCATTTACGTCTTCCATGGGGGCGTGATCGGTGTGGCCTCCGCTACGGTCATTTCCAATATCCTTGCGAGCGTGTTTTTCGCCTGCCATATCGGCTATAAGAGCAAGTTCTTAACGGTATCTGCAAAATGGTTCAAGGCTAACAAGATCATTCTGAGCAATGTGTTCAAAATAGGGGTTCCCGTCTTTGTCATGAGCGTCTTTTTGGGTGCCATGTCTCTCATCTTAAATCACTATCTTATAGAATACGGGGATCAGGCTACAGCCGCTTACGGGATCTCATCGCGTTTATTGCAGTTTCCCGAATTTATACTGATGGGCTTATGCGAGGGTGTTGTGCCGTTGATTGCCTTCTCTTTCACAGCGAATAAATTGCGTTTGAAGCAAACGATTAGCTTTACAGTTAAAGCCATTATGGTATTAGCCGTGTCGTTCGGGGTCATCGTCTATCTCGTCTCCGACCATTTGATCGGACTGTTTACAACCGATCCGCAGTTGATCGAGATGGGCAGTTATATTCTCCATGTCACTTTCTTATCTTTGTTCATTACGGGAATGACTACGTTGTTCACAGGAATATTCCAGGCCACCGCTCAAGGAACTGCAGCATTAGTTATGTCCGTCATTCAAGGGATTACATTGATACCGGTGCTGTATATGGCTAACCGGATCAGCGGCTTCCATGGAGTTGTGTGGTCACTTGTCATTGCCGATGCCGTCGCGTTCCTTGTTGGAGCGGTTATGCTGTATGCACTGCGAAAAAAAATGCAGCCGGACTTGGAGCTGCTGGCTCATTAAAGACAACAACTCCAGGTCTTATACTAGCGGCCTTCGTCCAAGGCAAAATCAACTGCGGCCTCCGCATGAAGCCGGGTTGTATCGTAGAGAGGAACCGCGCAGAGCTCTTGGGAGACGAGCATGGTTATCTCGGTGCACCCCAGTATTACAGCCTCGGCTCCCTGCCGGCTGAGCTCATTGATGATCCGCAGGTAGGACTGTCTTGATTCATCCTTAACGATGCCAAGGCAGAGCTCCTGATAAATGATGTCATGAATGATCACTCGATCTGCTTCGCTCGGAACTATAACATCCAGTCCGAACTTATCGGTAAGCCTGCCTTTGTAGAAATCCTGTTCCATTGTAAAAGCTGTGCCCAGCAAAGCGACCTTCTTTATTCCATCCTTCACCATCTCTTTAGCTGTTGCATCTGCAATATGGAGGAGCGGAATGGCAACCGACGCTTCCATTTCCTTTGCCATCTTGTGCATCGTATTGGTGCAGACGATGATGAAATCAGCTCCGCCGGATTCCAGCTTGCGTGCAGCATCAATCATGATGTCTGTAGCTTCATCCCACTTGCCCTGATATTGGAGATGCTTGATCTCCTCAAAATCCACCGAATACAGGAAGCATTTAGCGGAATGATGCCCGCCTAGCTTCTCGTTTACGCGCTGGTTTATGATTTGGTAGTAAAGCAGTGACGACTCCCAGCTCATTCCGCCAATTAGGCCTATTGTTTTCATGAAGCGCATCCTTTCAGGGAAAAATTAAGTTCTTCTCAAAACGGATCCTGCCCCCCGTCTCTGAACGGCAGGATTTTCTGAGAATATATCTAATTTTTTAATTATATCAATAAAATTTAAGGAGGAGCTACATGAACAAGCGACACGAGGTCTTATTTGAACAACTTCGCACCTACCGAGGCGAGCTGCTTGGTATGGTGGAGGGGTTATCGGAAGCAGAGGCGGAGAAAATTCCTGAAGGGTTCAACAATAATATCCGATGGAACCTGGGACATGTGTGCCTGGATCAATATTTATGGATTCAGGTCCTTACGAAGGAGGAGCCTCCGATTCCCCCGAGCTTTAACGAGTGGTTTGGATATGGAACCCATCCATCTCACTTTACGGAGGAGACACCCACGATCCACAAGCTGATCGAAATGTTAAAGGAACAGCCGAAGCTTATCCAAGAGAGATATCAGGATCGATTGGAAGAAGAATTTGCTCCCACAGAGATGGGGATGCATACCCTTGAGCAGGTATTCATTCGCACCATTTTCCATGAAGGACTGCATATGGGAGCAATTCAAGCGTTAAAAAGGCGGATCAAGCTCGAAGCGGTATAACTCAGGTAAACGGAGGCTCCCACAGCTTCTTTTTCCACCCGAGCGAGTTGCCGGTCACCTGCAAATGGTCATCCAGGAGGATATCCATGCCGAAAGGAAGCTTCTCGCCATGCCGAAAACGGACATCCCGCAGCTCTACCTTGTAACCGGTCTGAAGCTTCTGGCATGAAATGTGCACGCGATGCGCAAAGGCAAGGAAGCTGCGAACTCCGTCACTGCCCATGACCGCTTGAACGACATCGTTCTGCTCTCCCTTTTGGAATATGGTCTCCTCCTTAAGAAGGGTGCCGCAGATCGAACCGGCGATATAAGTCTGATCGGTTTCGTAAACGTAGCCCCATTTGTGGGGCAGCCACCCGGGAATCAAGAAGGAATAACCGCCGATGCCATAATGCCTTCGAATCGCTTGCAGCATCAGACGGTGAACAATAATACGGTATCCGATAAAGAGAAAGGTTAGAACATATACCAGAGGGAATACCACCTGTGCCTCCAAGACTCCGAACAGCCATAACAACAAAGCTGCTAGATGAAGTCCGAACATGACGGGATCAAAAATCGGAATGGTGTCGGCATGGAACCATTTCCTTGAGATCGGCCGAAAGCATTGTACACCATACGCATTGAAGAAATCGAGAAAGACATGAAACACAACGCCCGCCATGGTCCAAAGAAACAGCAGGAGCATATGATCCCAGGCCTGAAAGAGATACGCAATCAAGGGAGTAAGTAAAGCCGGCCAACCAGCCAGCATGGGCAAGGAATGGCTGAACCCCCGATGATGCAATAAATAGGACTCATAACCTCGTATACGAATGGCACTATCGAAATCAGGAGCATTCGAGCCGATGATCGCCGCCGCAAATAAGCCGTAAACCACGGACGCTTGGTCTCCGATTACTGGATCGGATACGGCCATTGCCAATCCGCCTAATGTCACACCGAGAAGAAGATGGCTTCCGGTATCCATAACAATCACCTCATCATTCAATTTTAGCTCATGATCGTCTATTCAGCCTATTGTTAATGGAACATCGGGTGCTATAGAAGGACGTCCCAGAGACATATAGTGCAAGCCATATCGTTTGCAGCTCTCTGTCATCACCGCGATATCCAACATGTTCCTTGCATCTAAAATGTAAGGCGATCTCATCACCTCCCTCAATCGGCCCCAATCCAAGCGGTTGAACTGATCCCAATCGGTTACAATCACCACGCAATCGCTCCCGTCGGCCGCCTCATACATGTCCATGGCCACATCAACCTGCCGATCCGGCAAGCCAGCGACCACCGGGTCATATGCCCTGATACGCGCGCCCGCTTCTTGCAGCATCGAACAAATCCTGAGCGCAGGAGATTCACGCGTATCATCGGTATTCGGCTTAAAGGCCAACCCGTAGATCGTAATCTGCTTATCCCCCAAAGATCCGAAGACACCTTCCAGCCTTCTGCGAATAACCTGGACTCGTTGCCTGTTGATCGCCTCGGTTGCTTTTAGCAGCTCCATATCCAAATGCTCTTTCGCCGCTAACACCATGAGCGCACGAAGATCCTTGGGGAAGCAAGAGCCGCCATACCCCGCCCCGGCGCGCAGAAACTCGGAGCCGATCCGACGGTCAAGGCCCATTCCTTCCGCAACCGCATCGATCGAAATCCCCAGTGCTTCACATAAGTCCGATATCATGTTGGCATAAGATATTTTCATGGCTAAAAACGCATTGGATGCACATTTAATCAACTCCGCTTCTTTTAGCCCGCATTTAATGACGGGCGATTGAATGGACGCGTAGATCTCTTCCAGCCGTCGATGCGCTTCCGGACGGGAAGCGCCAAACACGATACGATCCGGAGCAAGAAAATCCCGGACAGCAGATCCCTGCCGCAAAAATTCAGGATTATGTGCAACAGCAACGGATTTGGAGTCAGGAAATTGATGACGCAGATAGGATTCGATTTGTTCGCAGGTTCCTGCGGGAACCGTACTTTTAATAATCAAGAGTGTGTCTCCATGCAGCATCGGTGCAATCGAATGTACGACCGACCACAAGGCGGAAAGATCAACTTCACCCGAATCGGATGAAGGGGTGCCGATGGTCAAAAAGACAGCGTCGCTTACAGGCACGGATGCAGAGGCATCTGTCGAGTAATCCAGCAGTCCCTGAAGCTCCACGTCGCGGATCATATCCTCAAGCCCCGGCTCCCAGAGCGGCATGATACCGGATTTTAGCAGCTTGATCTTCTCTTCATTCACATCCACACATACCACTTGATGTCCAAGATAAGCCAACGCTGCTCCCGTGACCAGCCCGACATAACCCGTGCCGATGACTGTAACTCTCAAGCGGATTCCCCCTCTTCCCGCAGCTGCCCGTTTCTTGTTGCTTCCGGATTTTTCCCTGTTTTTATAATCTGCTGGCAGCAGGTGTATATCGGCCCCATGGCTTTTTCCCAAGTACGGGCTTGCGCTTGTTCTCTTGCTTCCGTACCGAACCTTTGCCATTTGTCCGGTTCGTCGAACCAGTTAGACAGTGCTGCAAGAAAGCTCTCTACATTTCCCGCTTGAGCGTGCAAGCCGGTAATTTCATGCTGGACAATCTCGGTTACGCCCCCTCTGTCGGCTACTATAGCAGGAAGGCCGGAGGCAGCCGCCTCCAACACGACGTTGCCGAAGGTTTCCGTAGCGGAAGGAAAAACGAATAAATCAGAGGATGCATACAGGGAAGCCAGCTCTTCCCCGCTTTGATAGCCGGTAAAGGTGACATTCTGCGGGGCCTCCCTGCGGCCTTGCTCCATCATCGGGCCATCGCCGACGACAAGCCAATGCACTTGACTGCTTATGCGTTCCGGCAATCGATGCATTAATTGAAGCAGCACATTCAGGTCCTTCTCCGGAGCCAGTCTGCCAACGTATAGCAGAAGATACTGCTCCTTGATTCCGTAAAGCTCGCGAACAAGGCCGGAACGCTGGGCGGGTGTGAACTTGTTGGAGTCAATCCCCCGCGACCATAGCTCTAGATTACTTAATCCATTGGATTGCAACAGTTGAATCGTCTCCTGTGAAGGGGCGAAAATAGCGCGGCAATGTCGGTGGAACCATTTCATATAGGACCAATACCAGGAATGCGCGAACGGAAACCAGTAAGACTCGAGATACTGATCGAAGTGGGTGTGATACGAAGCAACGATGGGGATTTGGAGCTTTTGAGCGGCAGACATACCAGCGAGGCCTACGCTAAATGGAGTGGCAATATGAACAATATCAGGCTTGAATAGAGAAAGCTCCTGTCGGATACGCAGCAAGTTTGGAATAGCGAATCGATACCCCGGATAAGCCCAAAACGGGATGCTAGCCAGCTGGAACACCAGGTCCTCATAGACAGGCTCCGGTTCCGTCGGAACGAACAGCTTGCATTCATCCCCCCGGATGGATAGGTAATCGGTCCAACGCTTCAAGGTTAGCGCGACGCCATTGACCTGAGGGACAAACGTGTCTGAAAAAACAGCTATCCTCATTTAGCCACTCCCTTTCTCAATACCTATCCCCAAAGTAACACGCCATCATAATCGCTGATTCATCGCAAAGTAATCTCTGTGAAAACTCGGGGCAGAATTTCCTGAGTATGGCGGAAAGATTATCGGAAGCGGGGGCGGGAAATAATACAACTAAAGGACGCCCTGATCGAGCGTCCTTTACATCAGGCTTTTGCCTTCATCATAGCCTTACTGTTGATCGGCTAACCATTTGGTAGCTTCCTCTTGAGCCTTCTTCATTCCTTCGGCCGAGCTTAGCTCACCTAACATTACACGCTCCACATTCTCTGACAGAATGTAGCGCGGTTGACCGGAGCGATATGGATAACGCGGTGTCCATAGCTGGCTCATTGACTTCAGGATAATATCCATCTGTCCAATCTCCTTCACGGAAGACCAATTCTCAGCTGCCTTGATAACCGGCATGCTCTGTGAACGCTGTTCATCCCACATATATTGCTGGAAGAACTCGCTACCGCTGAATTTCAGCCATTCCCAGGCCAGGTCCTTATTACTGCTGGATGCTCCGATGGAGAAAGGACTTCCGGCGAACATACCGCCCATTCCTGTTGTCTGATTCTTAAATAGCAAGGCTGCCTCGTAGCGGTCCTCCAGCCCGAGGTTGGCCAGCGAGTTGATGAAGCCCGGAGTTTGACGCAAGTTGATCGCAATGTTGTTCTTCTCCGTCAAGAAATTTTCGGCGCCTTGTCCAGCCATGGTTCCCTCTGGCGCATACTCGAGTGCTTCTTTCAGCAAATCGGTCGCTTGCACCATAGTCTCGCTATCGAATTCCAGCTTCATGTCCTTCCACAGAAACCCGGTGCCCCACTGTCCGCCCAACGATTCGTTAATATTCATGACCGTATCGGCTGCATCCCCGCCCTTGAAGGTCAGACCATAGTTCTGTTCGCCCGTCTTGGGGTTTTTGCCTGTCATCTTGGAGGCCTTCTCCAACACTTCCTCAATCGTCGGAGATTCGGAAAGGTATTCTACCCCCCAATCATCAAACAGTTGGCGGTCGTACACAATAACACGCGAATCACCGATAAAAGGCAGTCCATAAATCTGCAGGTCCTGATCATTCGGCCCCATGGCCATCCAACCCTCCACCTGTCCAGTCAGATAGCTTCCCATATCAAAGCTGTCCTTATCAATGTAGGGCTGCAACGGCTCCAGCAGTCCTTGCTCGACAAAAGTGGTAATCCCCGGCACTTGATATACATCGGCTGCCCCGGATTGAAGCATCGTTTGCGTCTTCTCGTTATAGTTATCCCAGCCCATAAGAATGAACTCGACTTCGGCTCCAGGATACTGCTTCTCGAACTCATCCTTCAGCACCTTTACGCCCTTGGAGGTTTGGCCGGAGACGGGATCGGTCTTGTCTTCCAGCGAGAAGTCGCCGACAAGCTGCACCTTCAATTTTCCAGTCGGTTTCTCATTCGTCTCCACTGCTGCATTACTGGTACTTTCTGTTGGTGCCGGCTGGTTGTTATTCTTCGCTGCCCCGTTAGAATTACCGTTTGTTCCACATGCGCTCAGAATCATAGTGGACGCCAGCAGCGTTCCTATCAACTTCAAGGTCAATTTATTAAACATGATCAGTTCTCCCAACTCCATTATATTTTTTACGAATTGCCGCTTGCCTGCTTACCAGTCCCGCCTCATTAAATACGTGTTCAAAAAGTCGGGTTTTCAGGATCGAAGCTTATGCTTCCGATGTGCGTTTTTTCAAAACGCTTTAGGTCGGATGAAGCTAGGGACTGAGTAGCGCAGCGTACGTTGGGTACGTGAGCAACTGAAATGTTTCCGCAGGAAACATACTTCGGAAGTATCCGCTTAGGCACGGCTGAATTCAAGATTCGACGCCGAATCCGCTTCATGATCTGCTTCGTCCTGGAAAGACGACTTTTTGAACAACCTCTTTAAGTGACCTCGCAACCTCCGCTATCACTCTCCCTTCAAGCCGCTAAGGGCAATGCTGCGGATAATGTATTTTTGTAAAAATAGAAACACAACCACGATCGGCAGAATACTCATTGCCGCAGTAGCCATCGTTACTCCCACCAACCGGCTGCCATTCTCCGAAGAGAAGCTGGACAGAAATAACGGCACGGTCTTCATGTCCTGATCGTTGATGACAACGAGCGGCCACAGGAAGGAGTTCCAGCTGTCCTGGAAGGCCAGAATCGCCAGCGTTGCTGTGATCGGCCCGGTCAAGGGAGCGAAAATACGGAAGAAGATCGTAAATTCATTAGCCCCATCAATCTTGGCTGATTCACGCAACCCTTCAGGAAGACGGTCAAAATATTGCTTCACCAGCACAATGCCAAGCGCATTAATGATCGCTGGAAATATCAGAGGGTATTTGGTATTAATCATCCCGAGATCATTGAACATACTGAACATCGGAATCAGCCGGGCCTCGAACGGGATCATCATGGTAGCCAGAACGGCAAAGAATAGAAACTTCTTGCCTCTGAATTCCCCTCTGGAAAAGGCATAGCCGGCCAGCAGGGCGGAAGACACACTGAGCAGGACGCTAAACAATGAAATGATGGCCGAATTGGCATAGGTCTTGAACAGGACCCCATTCTCGAATACCAGCTTATAGTTGAATAGGGAGAACTGCTCCGGAATTAGCCGAGGCGGAAACGGAACGGCTATGTTGCTGGTCCTCTCCAGGCTGACGCTGATCATCCAGAGGAAGGGGTACAACATCAGCACACCCAATCCAAGCAGGAGCAGGAACAACAATCCGTTAACCAATCTCCCTTTTCCAGTTACACTCAACATGCTATAGACCCCACCTTATATCTTCATCTTTGTGACTTTGGTATTGATGTAAGTGAAAATCAGAATAAAGAGGAACAGAATATATGACGCTGCAGAGGCCAGGCCATATTCATGACCTCCGAACCCCCTTTCGAAGATAAACCCGACAACCGTGTGCAAGGAGCGTGCCGGGCTTCCCTGCAAGCCGCCAAGCATATAAGCATCCGAGAAACGCTGCAAGCCGCCAATCCAGCCAATGATGAACAGAACCGTCAGACTTCCAACCATATTCGGCAAGGTGATGTACAACCACTGTTTAAAGCCGGAAGCCCCGTCGATAGCGGCCGCCTCATAGTAGTCGCTTGATATTGCCTGCAAGTTGGCCAGATTAATAATGATGACGAAGCCCAGCCAATGCCAGACCGAGAGAATGATTGCACCCCACTTGGCCGAGAGCGGCTGTGACAGCCAGATTACCTTCTCGAAACCCAACAGTTGCGCTGCATAGTTAAGGGGTCCATCCGGATGAAGAAGCGCCAGAAAGACAGTGGCAGCTGCAACAATAGAAGTGACGTTGGGCAGATAGAACAGCACCTTGAAGAAGTTGGAGCCACGACGTAAATTGTTGATCAGGCAAGCAATGATGAAACCGATCGGAATGGCAATCAGAAGCTGAAAGACCGTAATGTAAAGCGTGTTGTACACCGAGTACCAGAAGGTGCCTGACTCCAGTACGCTCGCGTAATTGTCCAGTCCAACGAATCGCTCGTCGGCCCCCTTGGTGAAGCTGAGCCGCAGCGACTCCGCCAGCGGATAGATCATGAACACCGCTATACCAAGCAAGGTGGGCAGAAGAAACAGATACCAGGCAAGCGTAGGCTGCCTCCGGATCCTTTTATTGCGTTTACGCAGGATGCTTTGGTCTAAGACGCCCAGCGGTGTAGCCTTTGACATGTGGTTGGACAAGGGAACCATCCTCCTTGCTGTTCATTTCGAAAATTAATCATTTTAGCGGTTGTTCAAAAAGTCATCTTTCGATCACGAAGGTTTTCAAGTGGTTGATTCGACATTGGGCTGCAATTCCGGACTACTGTATTTGGGTTCGAGAGCGGACAAGCGAATTTGCCGCCACTTCTCTAATTTCCAGCGTCGGAGCATGAAGTAGGCTCTAATCCATTCATCTATAATAAAAGCCAGCCAAATGCCGTATATCCCATAGCCCCATACGATTCCGAACAGATAAGCAGCAGGGACGCTCACTCCCCACATCATGATAAGGCCCAACATAACAGGATATTTCACCTCACCGCTAGCATTCAGCGAAGCAATCATAATGACATTGCAGGCACGGGCTGCTTCTAGCAGGACGGACAGCAGGATCAGGTTGGAAGCCATGTTAATAACATGGCTGTCCGCCGTAAACAAACCCATTAGCGGCTTGGACAACAGATACAGGAGCAGATTGACGGAACAGCTTAAGAATAGCCCAATTCTGAGATGCCGAAGCCCGGTGGTTTTCGCCTGCTCTGATTTTCCGGCTCCGATCAGATGACCAATGATGATCGAGGTCGCTTGGCCGATAGAAACCGATATCAGAAAGATATATCCGGTAAGCGTCTGTGTGTATATCTTGGTGTTGATGGCTGAAGTTCCAAGGAACGTCACGATCATCATAATGACTACCTGGGAAGCAGAATAGGAGAGATTCTCCCCGGCAGAGGGAATACCTAGCTTGAAGATTTCCTTCACATCAGCAAGCCGGAACGAGAAGCCCTTAACCCTGAACAAAGCTTGACCCATCGCACGAATCAACAGCACCACCGCCAACGCCACGCCAATCAGCTTGCTTCCAAAAGTCACCCATGCCACACCCCCGACCCCATACGAGGGCAGGCCAAAGGGTTCAAACAACACCAAATAATTGCCAAGCGTATTGAGAGTAACCATCGTGAAGGATAGCAAAAGCATCCGTTTGACCATGCCATTCATGCGCAGAACCATTTCCGCAGTCATAATAAAAGCCGTGGCAATTGAGGCTAATCCTGTAACCGACAGATACACCGTTCCGTATTGCATTAATTCCTTCGGCAAAGAGATGGTACGCAGGATCGGTTCAGTGAACAGGAACAATACGACGCTGGCTATACCTCCAAGCAGCAGATTCGCTATAATCGCAGTCCGGGCGACACCAGCCGCCTCAGCCCGCTTCCCCGAGCCGTTCAATTGGCTCATAATGATTCCGGCCCCTACGGTAGCGAATCCAAACAGCAAATTGACGGTTGTGAGCAATTGCGAGACCGTACCTACCGCGGCAACGGCAAGACCAGAATATTGGCTAAGCATCAAAGTATCGATGGTGAGGATGACCGTCTGCACGAGTTGGCTCAGAAACAAAGGTCCGGCCAAACCCGGCAAGGTCAAAGGGGCAGGGCTGCTTAGTCTTGGATGCTGCATGGCCCCCTCTTTCTTGCAGTTATTCTTCATTCGGCTGTTCATTTGCGAAATAAACCGCATTGGTGCAGGCTATGGTTGTCAGGATTCCGTTGATTGTGCCGAACAGCCGGGCGCGCAGCCACCGCAATCCTGCAGTTGTCAGGGAAATCGGCAGACCGTCGTACTCGAGGGCCGGTACTTTTGCCAGCTCTCCCAGATTTGAATCTATGATGATCAGGCTGCCTCTCTCCGCTCCCCAAGGTCGCTCGGGCTGTGTTGAACATGTGATCTTTACCGTCAACTCCGCTTCAGGGTGACCCTGCTTGATGGGCAAAGGAACCTCATTTCCAAGCCCGTATTGACCATCTCCCAGGTTGAGACGGATCTCCAAAAGCGGTCCCATGCTCAGGCAAAGCCGTCCCTGCCTGATTGCCGCAATAATATCGGTTAATGAATGCGGCAAGGGTGCATCCGGAAGACCGATATACGTGTAAGCCGCCAGAGGGGCGTCCGGATCCGATCTATGCCAATCCCGGCCGGCTGTAGCGGATATCCGGTACCCTTGGTTCAACAGCTCGGTCCATTGACTGAAAGCCGGTACATTATGATTCTTCATGGAAGGCATCGTCTCATGCCATACCTCCATATAGTCAATCTGATCCCAGTCGCTTACAGTGTAATCCCAATGGCAGCCTGTACAGATCGGACTGCCGAAGCTGTAGGGATGGGCAATGCCTACGATCCCGCCCTGCTCATGAACGCGGGCGATGCCTTTGTGAATGTCATGGGGACCGAGATCCCTCCATTCGCAATAAGGCGCGCCAAGGGTCAGCATGTGTCCGTAGAATGTCGTCCATTCCATGCCGGGAATGATGGTAATGCCTGTCTGTCTGCTAACCGCTTCGGCATCTGCCAGTCCCGATACGGTGTTGTGATCCGTAAGAGCGATCCCTTCAAGTCCAAGCTCTGCGGCTGCCCGGCACATCTCCAGCAAGGAATGTGTTCCGTCACTATGGGGCGTATGGGTATGAAGCTCGAATGGAAGCCATCTCATCTGCCAGTCCCCCTTACCGATAATTCATAACGGCAATCGGGTGTAACAACGCAGTGCACGCTAATCGTGATCTTCCAAATGCCGGAGGGGACGTCCCCGGCGATGAACCCGGGAGAGGTCTTGCTCACATCCGGGCAGATCAAATGCCGTTGCTCTGGGGCATGCCGGTGCGCCGAACCGCGGAAGCCCGAGGGGCTGTCCAGAGATAGGGTCAGCAAATTCTGCAAGGGATAGTAATTCTCCCATTGCTTCTTATACAGCTCCGCCCATGCCGGATCGGAGTAGCTCTCGATAGCTTCTAAAATAAGCGGCTTTGATGCTTCTTTGTCTAAAAAGGGCTTGGGCGCATACCTGAAGTCGATCTCCAGTGATGACAAGGCATCCTCCAAGTGAAATTGGTAAGTAATATGGGTTTTGGAACTAAGCGGAGTAAGCTTTCCCTCCACCGAGATAATATCTTTAGGCATGGGTCTATACCTCTTTCCCGCAGTATTCATCGATATGGTATCGATACCTGAACAACACTAGCATAATCATTGCTTGTTAAATAAACTCCTGATTTTTCGTCGATTTATGTTAAATATAGCGGCTTGATCGGTTCGTATATTGATATAAAGAAAAAGCAGGTCCGTCAACTTGGACGGACCTGATTATAGGGTGATTCATATTATATTCTTCGACAGCTGGCCCGCTCCATGATCCGATGCGGCAGATAAATTTCTTTGCAGCTCGCCTGCCCCCGGTCTTCAATCAAGTTGTGCAGATATTCAAGCGAAGTCCGTCCGAGCTCGCGGGCAGGCTGATGCATGGAGGTAAGCATGGGTCTGACCGCCTTGGCAATCAGACTATCGTCAAATCCCATAATAGATATATCCTCGGGAATGCGGAGTCCATAATCAAGGATGCAGTTCATGGCCCCCACGGCCATATCATCGCTTGCGGCAAAAACAACTGTAGGCCGCGCTTCTGTTCCATGCTCCAGAATCTCCTTCATGCTTAATCGTCCGCTCTCCTGCTTGTAGTTGCCGAATCTGATCCAATCAGGATTAAGCGGAATACCGGATTTGTTCAAGGCGTCCAAATAACCTTGATAGCGGCTTTGGCCTGAAGTCACATCCTCCAGATCCCCGCCCAGGAAGGCAATTCGGCGATGACCAAGGCCAATGAGATATTCAGTGGCATCCGATGCCGCCTGATAGTCATTAATCAGTACGGAGAACCTGTCCGGCAGCGGGGAACGTACGCACGAGAACAGGATGGGCATAGAAGCACCTTCTATAAAAGAAAGAATGCGTTCATCTACCTTTTGATGCATGATGATGATGCCATCTACCCGCATCTCCCGTACAGCATGCAGGTATCTCAATTCCTTATCCAGATTCTCTGCAATATTGCAGACGATCAGATTATAACCATATTCGCTGGCACTTTCCTCGATACTGCTTAATATCGTTGAACAGAAATAATTCGTTAAATCGGGAACAATGACACCAATGGTATTGGTCTTCTGCTTTTTTAAACTGCGGGCAATCTGGCTTGGGGAGTAGTTCAGCTCCTTAATCGCCTGATTCACCTTATCAAGAATATGCTGGCTAATATATTTTTCTCCATTCAGTACTCTGGACACACTAGTAACGGAGACACCCGCTCGTTCGGCTACGTCTTTAATTCTTGCGCCCATCTGTGATCACTCCTTGGCAACAGCAGTACGGATGAAACATACAGAAATTACATTTCATTATACAGACCCTTGCGACTTGAAGTGTAAAGCCTATGTTATTTATTCAGCATTTTTGTAAATTCCAGCAAAATCGGTTCGCCTGATAACTATCTCTTATCTCATCATAAAAAAAGAGGGTGTCTCTCCGTCTTTTTAGGACCTTGAGATACCCTCTTTAGAACAGCTATGCCAATGAACTACAGTACAATAATAAACGATAACGTTGTCTCTTTAAAACGCCTCGCCGACCAAATGTTGAAGGTTGACCGGCAGATCGTTCAGAATCCGAACCTCTTTGCCGTATTTGCCTAATGTTTTCTCAATGACAAGATAGTCAATATCCTTGATTACCGTATCATTCCAGCTGCTTCCATAGCCTTTGATTCCCGTGTCCATCATCATGACCATTCTGTTGGCCAGCGGCTTGTTGAAGTCAAGTGAAAGGGCACCATAAAATTCCTGGCATTCCGTATACCCGGAGTTATGGGTGGTCACATAGCCCTTAAGCTCAGCAAAATCCTTGAAGACAATGCCCGTCTTCTGGCTCATCTCCTCCGCCTTGCTGTTATAATAGTCAATCATGGCCTGTTCATGAGTATTACCGAGCAGGTCTTGTTCAGCAATCTTGCGGAACTGCGCAACTCCTGCGTGGAACGCCCCCTCCAGAAAATCAAACCATACCTTCTGTTCAGCAGGAACCAGCGATGGGTCCTTCACACAGACGACCGATGCCCGCTCTGCCGCACACAAACCATCCCGCTTCGGAGAAACGCCGATATGAACGATATCTCCTTCCTTAATAACATTGTTGGATGCGCGGCCTACCATCGTTTTATTGGAGTCTCCCGCGGTGACCATCACCTTGAATCCCATCTCTTCGGCGCCAAGCTCATGAGCAATCGCGTATCCCCACTGTGCCACCTGGGTCTCATACATCCCCGGGCGCAGAATTCTAAGCATGCCCTCCATCATCACATCACACATTTTACTGCCTTCTTCGATCAGACGCATCTCCCGCTCTGACTTCTCATATTTGATCTCGTGATATTTCTCGGAAATATCCTCAATGTTCTCTTCACCTACATAGTTTCGCAACACATTGTACAGGCTGACTGGGAACACGTACCGGGTGGTAAGCAGCCCGATTTTCTTTGGCTTCCTTCCACAGGCTGCTTCAATAATCTGCTCAGGGCGGACCAAGCCCTCAGGGTAGTGGGGATCGTCAATCTTTAAGATATCCACTTTATTCATCTTTGCCCCTGAACGGCGATAGAATTGCTCTGCTACCGTCCCGCTCTCCAGACCAGCGATAAAATGAAACCCGCTCTCCGTAATAACGCCTGCGATCGGCTCCACGATAATATTGTTATTCCCCCCGAGGTAGGGAACATCGCCACAGTAATGCTCATCTGAGTACACGATGCCGCAGTCAAAACCAGCCGCCTTGACGGCCTGCCATACTTTTTGCTGCCGCTCTGCGAATTCTTCCAAGGGCAGCCGGTAATCTTTATCAAATTTCGGTGCTTTTTCAAGTACCTTAGCAACAATCTCAGCCTGCTTCTTCCATAACGCGCTATTAAACATAGATAAATCCTCCTATAAGTCATACTGTATTTTTAAGAGTGAACGTTACTCCACCACAGGAATTCTCTTAATTTCAGGGTTCGTAAAAATATCGTAATCGTCATAACTTGTTGTACTGAACTCCGTAATAACCGCTCCATCTTCCCCGGCTCTAAACCAATGGAGCGTATCAACAGGGATGGTGTATTGATCTCCCGGGTACAAAATAATTTCATGTTGAACCGTGAAATATTCTTTGCCATTCTCGGGCGGTTGTGCCTGTGGATGATCTATCGCTTCCCCCTCCACAAACAGATGAACCTTGCCGAATCTGCACCTGAAGGTCTCCTCTTTGCCTATATAATTACCGAAAGGGGGATGGCGATGCTCCGGACAAGCTTGACCGGGCAGCATCACGAGCTCCTTCGCGCATACCCGGCTTGTATTGACATACTCCAATAGCTGCAAGCCGTTATTATAGATATCATTAAGCCCAAAATCGGCTACCTCGATCCGATCGCTTTCTTCCTTGGTAACGGCGATGTTTGCTTGGGCTAAGTACCCCAGCACTTGTTCTTTGATTTCTTCGTACTGTTGTTTACTGATCAATTTCAACGCCTCCTGCAATTCCTACCCAATCGATAATAAAGTTGGCTGTTGCTTTGATATGATCTATATATTGCCTAACTTCGAGATATTCGTTAATGGTATGCGCTTGATG
This sequence comes from Paenibacillus brevis, assembly GCF_018919145.1. Lineage (GTDB taxonomy): Bacteria > Bacillota > Bacilli > Paenibacillales > Paenibacillaceae > Fontibacillus > Fontibacillus brevis. The sequence goes on along the minus strand of NZ_JAHLQJ010000020.1, from coordinate 6,076 downwards.
AATGCGGCCCGGGCCGAAAATAATGACCGGCATCCGGCCTATATTAGCCAGGTAGACTCCGTCGCATCCTGCCGGAAATCCGGACAAGGTTACTTGGCCAAGTGAGCGTTTGATCGAGTCCAGCGCGGTGGTCACCAAGGGATGATCCAAGTCGGTCTGAAATGCCGAGGTCTCCTGGTACCAATGGATTTGGACAGGATGCTCACGCAGCCATTCGTCACCCTCGCATGCCCTTGTCAGCCAATCCTGCACCTCTTGCTTTACCTGGTTCTTATCAACAATCGACTCTTGCCCCTCGACATCATACTCACGCGGGAAGAATTCCACATCAAACCGTACAGTACACTCGCCTGCTACAATCGACGCGCCATCTCCGCCCATAATCTGGCCCACATTAATCGTGGGATTTGACAATAGCGGGTGTTTCTTGGTGAGCAGCCAGGACTTCTCCAGCTCATACAAAGCACTAATCAGCTTGTACGCCTTATCGATCGCATTAACACCGAATCCCTTCAGGCTGGCGTGAACCGGTCTTCCGACTACCTTGAATTCCGCCAGGAAGGCGCCTCGGTTCGCGGCGTGAACCTCCAGGCCGGTCGGCTCCATAATGATAGCCCCGTCTGCGCGATAGCCCTTCTCCACACAGGCCAATGTACCGTTTCCACCGGCTTCTTCGTCAACAACCGAGGTGAAGATAACATCTCCCGCCAGCTTGATCCCCAGCTCCTGAATTGCCTCAAGCGCCAAGATGGCTGCTCCCAGACCGCCCTTCATATCGGCCGTGCCTCTTCCAAACAAATATCCGTCTCTCTCCGCACAGGAGAATGGCCCGCTTGTCCAAAGACTCTCATTGCCCGTATCTACCACATCGCAATGGCCGTTAATCAAGAGAGACCTTCCGCCTCCGCTCCCTTTGAAAATAGCGACCACATTAGGTCTGTCCGTGTAATCATGATTTGGGTTGAACCCGGGTAAATCCTTGATTCTATCGTTCTCAGGTTCAAATATATCGAGCTCGTCCGCACCTATTTCGGATAGTTTATTGGCAATAAACCTTTGAATATCCCCTTCCTTGCCTGTCAGGCCATCGTTAACGATACGGCTGTCAAAGCCAACTAATTGCTTTAAGAAATCCACATGGTGCTCTTTTTTCTCCGTCAAATATTGATCCAGTTGTTGCCTGATGCTTGCGCCCATCTTATCTACCTCTTTTCTGCTTTTTGCTCTGTGACGCTACAGCAAGAGCCAAGATGATCCCCGTAAAGATCATTTGATAATAAGAGTTGATGTTCATGAGATCCAGTCCGTTGTTCAATACGCTCATAATCAGCGCACCGATCAAGCTTCCGATCACCCCGCCTACGCCCCCGGCTACACTTGCTCCGCCGATGACAACTGCGGCGATGGCATTAAGCTCCATGCCTTGCCCGGCAAGGGGCTGTCCCGAGCCTAGTCTCGATGCCAGAATCAAACCGCTGACAGCAGCCGTGATCCCGCTGACAACGTACACCCAAATCTTGATCTTGTTGACGTTCAACCCCGCAAGTCTCGTTGCTTCCTCATTTCCACCGAGGCCGAATACATAAGCACCGAATTTTGTGTGATTGAGAATGATATGGGCAACAATGTACATAAGCAGCAAAATGATGACCGGAATCGGCACTACCCCGACAAAACCTCTGCCCAACCAGGCAAAGGAATCCGGCAAGCCTGAGACGGGATAGCCCCCGGTGACTGCCAGTGCCAAGCCTTGGGAAACGCTCATTAATGCAAGCGTGGCGATAATAGGCGGCACTTTAAATTTCGATATAATCAAGCCGTTGATGAAGCCCACGCCAATCCCCACACCTAGTCCGGTTAACACACCAATGAACACTCCGCCACCGGAGGATATCATGACCTGGGCGGCCAGGGTTCCTGATATGGAAGCGATAGCCCCAACGGATAAGTCAATCCCGCCTGCAATGATGACGAAGGTCATGCCAATAGCCAAGAGGGCAATAATCGAGGCCTGTCTCATGATGTTCATCAAATTGTATGTCGTAAAGAAATCAGGGCTCGCTATGCTGAATCCAACAATTAATACAAGCAAGCCGACAAAAGCAGCAAATTCACGTTGTTTGGTCAGTTGAAGCCAGGCTGTCTTGGTGGCAGGCTCCAGCTTCTGCTCTTCTTTGCCATCGCGTTTAATGTTGATCTCCTCCTGTTATCAAGTGCATCATTGTGTTCATCGTCACGTTCTCACGGTCGAGCTCACCCGTGATCCGGCCTTTATACATCGTATAAATCCGATCGCTGACTCTCAGGATTTCATCCAGCTCAGAGGAAATGAATATGATCGATTTCCCGCTTTTCACGAGATTATTGATTTCCTGAAATATTTCTTCTTTGGCCGGTACATCAACCCCACGGGTGGGCTCGTCCAGAATCAGAATGTTGCATTCATTGCAAAGCCATTTGGCCAGAACAATTTTCTGCTGATTTCCACCGCTCAGATTGACCACCATGAACTCCGTATCCGGAGTTTTAATCTTCAGACGGGAAATGTAGTCTTTGACCTGCTCCTTCTCCCGCTGCTTTGAAATAAACGGCCCCCGTGAAAATTTCTTGAGCGTAGCAAACGTGGTGTTCCTGCGGACATTCAAATTCATCAGCAAGCCTTGCTCTTTTCTGCTTTCCGGCAGCAGCCCGATCCGGTGTTGAATGGCCTGCCGCGGGCTCGATATCGTTACGGATTTCCCATTGACGATAATTTGGCCTTCCCGAATCGGATCAGCCCCGAACAAGGCACGTACAAGCTCTGTTCTGCCTGCTCCTACCAATCCGGCTAATCCGATCACTTCGCCTTTTCTGACATTCAAATGAATATCCGTGACATTCTCATTGCTTAATCCTTTAATTTCAAGTGCCGTCTCGTCCTGCACATAATATCCGGGCTTTTCCGGCTTCTGCATCGCGTTTCCGATCATCATACTGATGATATTGTCCTTGGTGGCGTCCTTGATATCCATGCCGCCTACCATGGTACCGCTTCGCAAAACCGTAAGCTTGTCGCAAATTTCCAAAATTTCTTCCAGTCTGTGAGAGATATAAATGATGGATACCCCTCTGGATTTCAAATCCTTGATGATTTCAAACAACCTCTCAACCTCGTGGACGGTCAGCGTCGCTGTGGGCTCATCCATGACTAGCACCTCGGCATTAAGAGACAGGGCTTTGGCGATTTCAACCATTTGCTGTGCAGCCGTACTCAGCGAGGATACTCTGGCCGTCACATCTAAATTCAGACCGAATTTGTCAATCAACTTCCGGGCGTCCTCGTAAACCTTTTTCCAATTTACGAATAAACCTGCTCCATAAGTCGGCTCCGATGCGTAAAAGATATTTTTGGCAACATCCAGCTCCGGGAGGAGAGTGAACTCTTGGTAAATGACGCCAATCCCTCTTTTTTTGGCATCGGACGGGTTCTCGAAATACACCTGCTCCCCTTTCAATTCAATGGTGCCTTCTTCGGGCCGATGGGCTCCTGCCAGCACTTTAATCAAGGTTGATTTCCCAGCACCGTTGGCCCCTACCAGAGCGTGAACCTCCCCTTTTCCTAGCTGAAAATTGACGTTTGATAATGCCGTTACTCCAGGGAACTTTTTGGTTACCCCGGTCATTTTGAGCATATGGTCCCTCACCATGGTCACCTCATTTCATCTCGGGAATAGGTTATGCGGCAGCTTAGACAGCCGCATAACCTGCAACACCATAATTACCATGCAAAGAATTGCGCATTATCTTTCGTCAGAAGTTTAACGGGAACATCAATAACGGATGGCGGTGTTTTGCCGTTTAAATAATCAAGCGCGGTATCGATTCCTAACTTGCCCATTTCGGCAGGCTGCTGGGCGACCGAGCCTCCAACGACCTCGCCTTCCATAATTGCTTTGATGGCATCCGGCATACCATCCACACCAATGGAGAACACTTTGAACTCCTTCTTAGAGGACGCTACGATGCTGTCAACGGCTATAGCGCCAAAATCGTTGACTGCAAATATGGCATCAAGGTCTGGAATGGACGTCAGCATATTATCTGCCGCTTCCATAAACTTATCGGTACTGTTCTCAACCACATTTTTCTCGCGAACGATTTCAATGTCGGGGTGCTTGGCCATTTCTTCTTTAAATCCGGCAATCCGATCTGTAAACGAACTGATTGGAGGCCCGCCAAGGATAGCCACTTTGCCTTTTCCGCCCAGTCTTTCAGCCACATAAACTCCTGCTGTGACCCCTGCTGTCTTGTTGTTCGAAGCCACAAGCGACACGACTTCCCCCGATGACGGAGCCACATCCAGTGCGATAATCGGGATATTGGCATTGTTGGCCGCTTCTACTGCGGGAGCGACTGCCGCCGAATCGACTGCATTGAGCAAAATAACGTCAACCTTTTGAGCGATCAGGTTTTCAACCGTCGAAACCTGATCTGCAACTTTAAGCTGTGCATCTGTAACGACAACCTTGACATTTTTTTCAGCTGCTTGTTCTTCCAACCCCCGCTTCATGGCTTCAAAGTAGGGGCTATTGAGCGTCATAAGCGATACCCCAATGACAATTTGCTTTTGCGAATCAGACCCGCCCGTTGCATTGCTGTTCGGATCAGATGCTTTATTCCCGCAAGCAGATAAACTGACAGTAAGAAGTGCGAGGACGACAACGGCTACAAGCGACATGAACTTATTCTTGTGCATTTTGAACTCTCCCTTTTGATTTATTTATAGAAATGAAATCGATACCATTTATACCTATAAAATGACAGCGGTTTCATTAATATATAAAAAAGCGCATTGTACTATACAATGCTTTGATTCTGTTTTCTGGACGATTCTCTCTGTATTAAGCTTACAGGCAGTACGATTTCCTTTGGTGCTTCTTCATTCTTGTTTAAAATGCGGTCCATAAGCACAGTCATGGCGGTCAAGCCGATTTGATAGGTAGGTTGAGCCACAGCGGTGAAGCTTGGTTGAATATATTGCATCCACTCCACATCATCGAAGACGACCAAACCCACATCATCCGGAATCCTCATGCCTAACTTTTTCACCGCTTCAAGAACACCTAGCATAATCATATTGTTGGTTACAAAAATGGAGTCACAGTTCGCCTCCAGCAGTTCCTTGGTGAGTTGATCAGCCATATTGCCAAGAAAGTTGCCATACTTGATCAGGCTTTCATCCTCCGGGATACCTCTATTTTTAAGTGCTTTTTTATAACCCAGAAAACGTTCATAACCGGTGGTAGATTCATTGGAGCCCGCGATGACTCCGATTCTTTTGTAGCCAGAGTCAATAAGATGTTCAACAGCTTCCGCGCTGCCATTAATGTTGTCGACCAAAACGGTGTCGAAGCGGCCCTTGTACTTGTCGTCCGGTCTTCGGTCAACAAATACCGTTGGAAAGCCATTCTCCAGGCGAGTATAGTCATTCATTCCGCCTGTTCCCGCAATGATCAGTCCATCAACATTTTTGCTCAACAGCATGTCCAGACATTTTCTTTCTTTTTCCGGTTGTTCATCAGTGTTGCACAAAACGATATTATAGTTATAATTTTGCGAGACATCTTCAATCCCTCTGACCATACGGGTGAAGAATGGGTTAAGAATATTGGAAATGATAACTCCAATGGTCTTTGTTTCATTAATCCTCAAGCCTCTAGCCAAATCGCTGCGCTTATAGTTGAGTGTCTCAATGGCCTCTTGGACCTTGACCCTCGTCTTGTGACTTACTGAAGCGCTTTCATTCAGGACTCTAGAAACTGTCGTCACTGAAACTTTTGCCAATGCGGCAACATCACTAATATTTGCATTCGCCATCGTTAATTCCCCATTACAATTTGGTATCGATACCATTTCAATTTAGCCTATTTTATTAATACTGTCAACATCATAGCAGAAATTCCTTTCAGGAATTATCTGATAAATAAAAAAAGAGGGGCCCATTGGCCAATGTCATTAAGTTAGGGTAATTTCAAAACCAAGAAGTCAATGAAATTTAAAATGGCACGGGGATAACCCCTGTGCCGTTTGCTTTTGG
>NZ_JAHLQJ010000002.1 GCF_018919145.1 Paenibacillus brevis | reverse complement strand
CTGATTAAAACACAAATGACCCACAAGAGGGTCACTTTTTTCAAAGTGTCCTTCTTATGGGTCACAGTTCACTCACTCTCTTTTGGGGGCGTTTTATTTTCTCACTATTTTACATTATACTTAATATCTGATCAAAGGTATCGATGAATTTTTCTACTCTCTGGAGGTAAGTATGTTGATCACGAACAATTCTTGAGTATTTTTTTGACAGTTCTTCCCTAAGTTCCTTATTCTCCATATAATATCGAAGCAGAGTCTTCAATTCCTCAGGAGTGCTATAAGTAACAATTTCATTCCCGAAAACTTCTTCTAGACCTCTTACCTTATCTGTAACTATGAATGCTTCAGCTGCCAAGGCATCAAATATTCGGTTTGATAGAAATCCCTTTTCTCTCATATCATCCCAATGATCATTAAGCAGAATATCACAAGATCTATAATATTTGCTCAGTTCATGATTCGGAATATAATTTCCCTTAATATACTTTCTATCAATAAATCCTTCCCAACCATTCCCGTAAACTTGCAAATCATACTCCGTCGGCAATACATCTCTGATTATCTTACGATAGACATATCTAGAATTTCCAACGAACAGCAATTGGATGTTGGTATCCAGTGGCTCTTGTTGTGTAAACAACTCTGGATCTGTACATTGCAACATGCTCTCAACTGGCACACTGACCAATGGCTTAATATGTTCAGCCCAATAGTCTGAGGCAACAAATATGTGGTCATACTGATTCATTTCTTCGAGACTCACCAGATCAGGGTGAGAAATACTCCACATGATATTTATATGGCGATTATTTGGATTGTAGGCATGTAACCCCCTCAGCACAATAACTATATCACATTCGTAATCCTCTCCGTTATACCATTCAGGGTATACTTGGATCATTACCTGGTGCCCTAACCGTTCAAAATATTTTTGTAATCCCAGAGCCATATGGTAATCACCCCAGGCATGCATAGATCGACGACTATCAGCAGCAATTTTAATAGAGATTCGATATTTTTTTATACTGGATATCCATTTTTCCTTGATGTTGAATATTAATTGAGTAACTTCTTCATCCAATTCAGCATCAACAATTTGTTGAAGATACTTTAAGGCTAGTTTATATTCGCCAACTTCATATAAGACAAATCCTAAATTCACCAATGTATCTTTGTGTTGACCATCAATAGTTAATGCATGTGATAACAGGGGAATGATTAGTTCTATCATATCCTTATTATAGAAATCCACAGCCAATAAATTTATAACACTGACTTGATCCTTTGAACTCCCTTCAATGAAGGTTACTATTTTCTCCGGCTGTACATTGTTTTTCCTTATTATGTCACTTATTTTATTTAATATCTGTTCGTTACTTTCAAGCGTCTCAGGTTCCAGTTGCTTAATTAATTCTACTAGTTCTGAAATTTCATTATTCTTGTAAGACTTAACCAAGTATTGATATACCCTGTACTGTAGATCCATATTTGTAGTATCCGAATGATTTAATAGGCTTAACTGAGTCAGACCTTGAATCCACTTCTCATCTTCTTCCGGAATAAATATATTTTTCGTGTGAATCTTAGTACCCACATATCCAGCTTCATCAAACATCTTTTGGATTTCTCTAAGAGTAAAGAATCGAATGTGCGTTCGATCCATCAGTCCGCGGTCTTCATATTCCCATTTTCCCAAAATTGTATTTCTTAACACTGTGTAATGCATGACATTCGGGATACTAGCTAGTATCCTACCATTAGCTTTGAGATATTTCTTGAGTTTTTTTAAGACAGTCCACGGATCATATAGATGCTCCAATACATCCGGAAATAATATATAATCGAAAAAGCCTTCTTCATAATTAATCTCATGTTCGACATTTTCTGCAGTCACTCTAGCAAAAGTCGAAGCAATGCGAGTAGCTGACTCATTTAACTCTATTCCATACAATTCGGCATTTTTATACCTATTCTTTATATCCAAAAGGGTAGCACCACAGGCACAACCCACCTCCAAAATCCTAATTGGCTCATTTGGATCATGAGCATCCATTATAGACAAAAGATCAGTTCGGATATAACTGGAATATCGCCCATCAAACCCCCATTTTCCTCTAAATCTTATATTATTTTCAGCAGCCACATTGTTTTGATCGACTGCTTTGTAGGTAACCCCTCCATAATGATGGACAAATACATCCTTACACAACATCAATTGATAACCAGCAAGCTTCATTCTAAAACAATAATCAATATCTTCCAGTCCAAAAGAATAAATCTCGTCAAATACTCCTAATTTGTTCAGTACTTGTCGTTTTATAATAAAACAGAAGCCGAACAAATTTATCCTTTGCTCCCATCGATTGGAGTCTGAAACATTATTTAACCTTGCAAAACTAATCATTTGATCTAGATTCTGATAGTTCACCGCAATACTCTGGCCATAATCGGCGTGATTACTGATAGGCCCTACTGCTCCGACTTCAATTGAACTGTATAAACATGTCAGCATATTATCGAGCCAGTTCTCCGTGACCACTATATCATTATTAATAAAAGCAATGTTCTCTCCACTTGAAAGATCAATTCCCTGATTGTAACCTTTTGCAATTCCTTCATTCTTTTCATTAAATACAGCTATAATATTATCTTGTTTAGATACCCAATCTCTAGTTCCATCCGTTGATCCATTATCTATAACAATTAACTCATAATTCTCGCTGTCCGTGAATCTACGAATACTTTCTATAGATTGAATTGTATAGCTCAAATTATTATGACATAACATGATTATGCTGGTTTTATTAGTGAATCCATTGCTATTCCGCTCCATACTCCTCTACTCCCTACCTAATATAGAATCATTTTAAAATTGAAGGTTTCAATACTTCCAAATAGGTACTAGATCTCCCCACGGAATGATACTCGATTCTATAGGCCAGCAACTTCTTAGGATCAAAGCAATTTCTTCCATCAAATATAACAGCCCTATTCATAAATAAAGGATACTTTGCTAGCTCAAACTGTACAATTTCAGGCCACTCCGTAAGGATAAATACACAGTCCGTTTTTGTAATCGCTTCTTCAATTGACTTGCAAAAAGTCACCTCTTTTGGAAGTACACGTTTTGCATTCTCATTTGCTATTGGATCATAGGCAAGAACTCTAGCTCCAGATTGAATTAATTCAGAGATTACGGGAATGGATGCAGCTTCTCTCATATCATCAGTATTTGGTTTGAAAGCTAACCCGAGTACCGCAATTGTTAAGCCATCCAGTGAGTCAAACCGTTTCTTCGCCTTTTCAATTAAAATCTTCTGTTGCTTTTTATTTACTTCAATAACCGACTTTAATAATTCGAATTCATGATTAGCATTCCCTGCAATTTGTACCAGTGCATTGGTATCTTTAGGAAAACAGGAACCGCCGTAGCCTATTCCTGCATTTAGGAAATGTGTCCCGATCCGTTTGTCCATTCCCATACCCTGAGCTACTTCGGTTACGTCTGCATCCAGTTTTTCGCATAAATTAGATATTTCGTTTATGAAGCTTATTTTTGTAGCAAGGAAAGCATTAGAGGCATACTTTATCATTTCAGCACTTCGGATAGATGTTCTAAAAATAGGAATCTGAAAAGGCTTATTGATTTCCTCAATAATATCCGCAGCCTTCTCACTATCCGAGCCTATTACAATTCGATCACCATTAAAAGTATCACTGATTGCCGAGCCTTCTCTCAGAAATTCTGGATTCGACACGATATCGACCCTAATACTTTTATCAACCTTGTGATCTTCGATGATTGCTTTAATCCGATCATTTGTACCAATCGGAACGGTGCTCTTAGTTACAATGACCACATCATGCTTAATATGTTTGGCTATAGAAACAGCAGCATCTTGAATAGCACTTAAATCAGCTGTTCCATCTTCATTGGAAGGGGTACCAACCGCAATGTATATTATACTTGCCTGATCAATCCCCGCATTAATTTCATTCGTGAATCGTAGTCTATTCTCTAACATATTTCTTTGAATCATCTCTTGAAGTCCAGGTTCAAAAATGGGCGACTTCCCTTCACGTAGCAAACGAATCTTCGTGATATTGACATCAATACATGTGACTCTATGGCCTATATCGGCCAAACAAACACCCGTTACAAGACCCACATACCCAGTTCCTATAACCGCTATTTTCACTTCATTCACTCCAACTTTTGGGAATATATATTATTATTAAATACTACTTTGCAGTTTTCTTTATGGCTGTTACTTCCATAGAACCTCTATAATGACGAGATGAGCTGTAGTCTACAACATGAAAACCATAGCGTTCAAGCAATTTTTTTATTGAGTCATATGAAAAGTATTGGAGATGACCCGACTCAATCCACATAGGATCATTGAACTTTGAGAACTGAGAAAATGCGCTATGAAAATTCGGTGTTGAAATCCATAGAATTCCCTGAGCGTTCAGCAATTCATGGCTTTTCTGAATTACTCTTATCGGATCTTCTATATGCTCAATAACATCCCCCATAGTGATAATATCGTATTGTTTATCTGTCTCATAATTCAAAAAGTCACAGGAGTAAACCTTGATCCCTAAAAGTTCGGATACATGATTGGCCTGATGCTTAAAAATTTCCACACCTTCCACATCAAACAATAATTCCTTTGCCGTTGCTAGCAGTTCCCCTCCCCCAACTCCAACATCCAAAAGCTTATCTCCAACTGCAAGGCTTTTAATTCTTTTAAGGTTTTCACCTATCGTTGGTAGAAATGAAAACTTAAAAGGCATTGTAACACCATTGACTCCATCAAATTTTAAATCACTCAATGAATCCGGATTATTATAGGCAAAAATATGGTCACAAGAATCACAATACATCCATACCTTTACTGGACTGTAAATCTTATTATAGCTTAGCCCTCTATAAGATTCTGCGCAGAAATGCGGTTCTGCTTCCTTTAGACAAAAAGGGCAGTGTTCCACATAATTCTCTTCAACTTCCTTATAAATGTAATGATAGGATGGATGGTCACTGGTTAATAAATGTTTTGATACTGAATTATTTATCTCAAAAGCTCTTTTATACATGTCAAGTGCTTTAAATGGGGCAGATTCGCTATGAATTTGGCCTAACCGATGGAAAGCTACTGCCCTATAGTCCGTATTATTCGAATTGATCAAGGTATTGTAATGTCTATTTGCCAAAGTATAATCACTTCTGTTAAAAGAAACCTCGGCAATATCAAATAATAAAGCTGACTTCCAGTTTAAAAAGGCATCCGCAATCAGTGTAAAATCAATGGCTTCTACATTTTGTATATACAAATCAATAATCTTAATAAATTGGTCGGTATACTCCAATCCAGTTCGGTTATCTTCGAATAAACTGGATTTTTTCACCACTTCCAGTCCATATTTTACGTCATCAAATAGATACATAAATTGTGACAGATAATCACGGTCAACATTCCTAAAAAACTCTATTGCTTCAGTTAGAGTATTGACAACATCCTCAATAGAGTTGAATTCGGCAGTATCCAAAAAATCCCCCCCGATTTTGAACAGTATAAGTTATAAACTATTAAATATTTATTCGTCAATCTGGTTAATCAACTGAATTAATTCAAAGATACTGGAAACCAGTTCATGATCGTCCCAATTGTTTTGAGTCGCCAGTTGTGCTAACTTCTGTATATTTTCAATGGTTTCACGTCCAAAATTAGGATTTCCGAAACTTAGTGCATTATTTTTTGCGATTACAAGATCCTGCTTTGCTTCTTGTAACAAGCCTCTTGCGGAATAGACCAGAGCTCTTTCAATAAAGGCTTCAAGCATCAGGGTTATATTCTCGTTTTCAAAGTTTTCTTTGTATATCTCTTGTATTGGGATGGAATAGTACAGCTTTCTAAAAATGAGACGTTCATAATTTAAGGTTTTAGAGTATATTTCATTAAAAGAAACCCGATTTTCTGCAGATCCTCTTTCTCCAGAATGAATCCGATATCTTACTGTTGGGACAGGTAAATAATCCATTCTATAGGATCTCGCCATGCGCAACCAAAAATCATAATCTTGGGCTCGAACAAGTTCATTATCCCATCCCTCCAGTTTTTCAAGACAACCTCTTCTGAACAGAACGGTGGGACCATGTACAAAGCATCCTCGCATCAGCATTTTAAAGTCCAATTGCTCGGCAAAAGGAGAGGGATCATGTACTCTAACAACCTGTCCGTCAGCAGTATTAAAATCTATTGAATTAGTATGAATCATATCTAGCTCAGGGTTAGTATGGAATCTTTTCAGTTGAAGTTCCAATTTTAAAGGCAAAGCAATATCATCATCATCGAATACCCAAATAAAATCTCCATTAACTTGCTTAATTGCTTCGTTTAACGCGGAGGACTTGCCTCCGTTTTCTTTATATATATAATTTATTCTATCAAGATAAGGAGCAAGTGCCTCCTTAGGAGGTGTAGTTGAGCCATCGTCAACTACTATTACCTCTATATTTTTATGCGTCTGATTAAAAACAGATTGTACTGCTTTGGCAATATAATCGCTTCTATTATAGGTAGGGATAATTACAGAAACTAATTGATCATTCTCTGGTATTTTATATGGTTGCGGTAGAAACAGTGCACTTATCTCAGATGGTGACCCTTGAACTACTTCGGTTGGTTTAATTAATGCACCTAAAATCCATTGCTTTGGAACACTACTATTCCATTGCAAGGAACATCCCGTGGAGAATTGAACAAGATTATTAAGGATTTTTTTGGTGAAAATATTAAAATGACTCGAATCCGGAATAGCATATCCATTAGGAACACTTATAAGCACTGTACCCCCGGGTTTACAAACCCTATATGCCTCATTGATTATTCGTTTCGGCTCCTCAACAAGTTCTAAAACATCAGCAACAACTACCGTATCAAATATATGATCATCGAACTGGAGTTGATATCCGTTCCCAGTCTGGAATCTGCATGTATCGAAACCTAGCTTTGCAGCTTTATGCCTAGCTAAATCTACAGCTATCGGATTAGTGTCCACTCCATACAAATTGGCTCCATGACTAGCTATAAATAGGGAAAGATCGCCGCTTGCACAACCAATTTCTAATACATCTCCGTAACATTGTGATGCTATTTCAGCCATCATTATAAGTTCTTGCTGATTACGTAGTCCTCGATAATGATCCCACTTACTTCTCAAGTTCGAATTACTAATTATTTTTAAAATATCTGCAATCAAATTAGGAACTCCTAATTCCACCAATAATTCTTCACTTTCTTGTAGATACCATTCAGCGATTTCATCATTACCTGATAATATGGATAATAATCCCAATCCAGCCAATGCATTTCGATTGTCATGATTAGAAGTCAATTCGGAAAAACATATTTCATATCCATCCTCAATATTGCCCTGCTTAACCATATCTATCACTTGTTGAATTAAACTACTTGGCATGATTGATTTCTCCTGTTCATGTATAGATTAATAAAAATCATTATTCTCGCATGCTGAATGAAGATTAAAAACTTGCTTCCTTCAAGGCTTGATTAACCCAATTAGAGTCCGGGTAAGAATCATGCATTATTTGTAGCTGTTCCCGTTCTGCTTTTTTATCAATTCCGTGGTAGATTTGCCACTTCTCAAACATAACACTAAAGTCTTTTTTTATTTGCTCAGCCTTCTCTAAATAGAATAAAGCATCATCCGTTGCACCAAGTGTTCTTAACGATTTTGCAGCAACCAGATATATTTTATAGTTAAGTTGCCGATTATTTGTCTCAACTAAAACTTGGATAGCTAAATCATCGAATCCAAAGGACTGCAGACATTCAGCTATCAGCAATCTTAATTCAGATTGATTCGTTGCATTTATAAGCAAATCAATATACTCATATTTCTGGAGTTGAATAGCATCTATAACGAGTTGTTTCCAGACCGCTTGAAAAGTCTTGCTTGCGGAAATTTCCTCAGCAATTTTATTATCAAGTAATTTCTTGAACCACTTCAATTCTTTGGATGATAATGGAGTATCCCCTCCCCATTCCTCCAATAAAGAGGAGTCATTTGTAGCTAAAGATAGAAATAGTAAGTTATGTGCAAAATGCGGATCTTGCTCACTCGCCTCCTTTTTATTGTTTAATATCTCTGATCGTGCTTGTTCATAATTCCCTGCTACAATCTCACTAAAAACAGATACGGGATAAACAACTTCCATCTCAAAATAGCTTAGAAATTCACACAACAAGGGATTTCTTCGGTGATAAAGATAGCCTATAAGCTCGATATACCTCTGCGAAGAAAAAGGCCAAATTGAACTAATAGTATGAAATAGTTCCTCCTTATTCGCACTTGGATAAATAGACAGAAAGATGTCGAAGAGCGCTAGTGTATCCGGAGAAGCCTTCACAGCCTGTAGAATATACTGTAATGCCTGTTCGTGATGATCTAAAATCAAATGAATCTCCGCAAGTTTACCCTGGGCCAAATATGAGCCCGTCCCATCATAATGCTGAACAAGTCTCGCTGTATTCTCTTCACCAATCTCTAGGCATTGTTCGAAACAAGCTTGCGCATCCTTAATTAAGCCCCATTCCGTATAGACAAGACCCATCTGATACCAAAAATCGGGCACTCCTTCATAAAGTACTACTGCATCTAACCCTACTTTTATTGCCTCTTGGTATTGCCCTATATTCTGTAGGCACTTCATGATATCCAATATTACTTTTGGAGTAAACGCATAGTGACTTCCATAAGAATAGGATTTTTTTAAAGCTTTCAACGCATCATGGTACTTTTCCTCAATAATATATTGCATACCCAAATTATAGTAAGCAAAGGCCGTAGGTCTTTCTTTTATTTCCTTCATTAAAATGTTCAAATTTCTTTGAAGCTTCTGTTTGCTTTTTACAAGATGAAGTTTGTATCCCTCATGAAATATCCCTACACTGGATAAATAACCGTAACGTTCAATTTCAAAATTGGAAGGGACCTGTTCATGTAATGCCCCTTGATAACGAATATCAGGCGAGTTTCTGAAGAGTCTAATAAATTGGTGAGATAGATACTGTCCTGAACCTAGGTCATTTTTGATTCGCAAATAATAGAAATCTTTATCAAACTTTTGTTGTAGTTCTTTTTTGGAATCAACCAAAACTTCATCGGCATCCAGTTGGAGTATATACTCCGATGTGGCATACTCTAACGCAAAATTTCTTGCTGCTGCAAAATCATTAATCCATTGAAAATCATATACCTTATTGGTATATCTTCTCGCAATTTCTTTTGTGCCATCAGTAGACCCCGTGTCCACGATGATAATCTCATCTACAATTCCTTGAACGCTTTGGAGACACCGCTCCAAACAATTCTCCTCATTCTTGACAATCATGCACAATGATATAGTTCTACTGTTCATTTTGGTAAACCCTTTCTTAGTATAAGTCTATCCAGTCTCTCTTTTGCCTGAACATAACCATCTCTACTGCTATATTGATAATGACTCATAGCATTTTGAAGGTCTCCATTCAACTCATAATAAAGAGCCAGATTATAATGAGCTTTAAATGATCCCACACCTGTTACTGTTTCGTATTTAATTCTTGATGCCTCTCCCATCTCTATACATTTCTTAAATGCAACTGGTATTTCTCTAAAGGCATGCAAACTTCGTGACTCAATCAAACCTACACCGTACATAAAATATAAATCGGTATAATCAGGGAATAAATCAAGAGCCAATTTATAACATGCCTGTAGTGCATCAAATTTTTGCAAGTAAATATAACTATACCCTAATGTCAATAATGCCGTGCTTAAAAAAGCTCTCTTCTCATTCTTAAGTTCTACTTCGATGCATTTATTTAAAAAATGTTCGGCTTGAACATAACTTTTCATTACAAAATAAGTTCTTCCTATTTGAAAATGAATGTAGCTTCGGTCTGAGCTCTCTGCAAGTTCTTGCATCAATAAAGCCAAATTCCGCTCGTATTTATCCTTTTTTAGTATCTGCGATTGAGTATATCCTAAGTGCTCTGCTTTAATTGATGACTCATACGTGTGTTGAATTGGCTTGCCCCTAAAATTGATTTGCTCATGTATCTTTCCTTTATAGCTGTAATGAAAGTTTCTTGGGAAAATTCTAGGAACCATTGAGACTGAAATATCACCCGATACCGTTTCATTTAAAACAGTTATTGCACCCACAGATCCAGGATTTTCATCTATTTTCCGAAATAAGGCTTGCAATATGTCCATATCTCTTTCCACAATAACCTCGTCTGCATCTATAACCAATACATAAGGTTGAGTTGCCTGCTGGATAGAGAAGTTTCTCATCTCAGCAAAATTATTATTCCATTGTCTGTAAAATACCTTTGCGCCTAAGTCACGAGCTATGTTTGGAGTCGAGTCGGATGATCCTGTATCTACTATAACTATTTCCTCTACAAGTGGTTTTGCCGCTATAATAGCCCTTTCAATAAGCTCAGCCTCATCTTTAACAATCATACATAATGATATTCCGGGAATCTCCATACAACCTCCAGAAAAGAAGGAGCAGGCGAATAACGCCCACTCCTATTAATAATTAAAATCATTGGTATGTGTAACCGCCAGTCACTTCAACATATTGACCATCACTATTCTCAACTCTAATATCTACAGAACCTGATACAGTACTGGCCGGCACACGCGCCCGCACTTCACCGGTAGAATAGTATATCGTCTGTACGCTTATACCATTAATGTATACTTTGGTAGTAGATGCGAAATTTGCACCTTTAATGGAAATCAAAGATCCGCCTGAAAGAGGCCCTGTGTTAGGTGTGATGCTATTAATCGTTGGTGCAGGCTTCGGAGGAGGTGCATCATAAGAAAATCCTCCGACAACTTCAGCAACTTGTCCATCATTATTGACCACTTTCACATTAACAGGACCACTAATGGTGGTAACCGGCACCCTACCACGGACTTCCTTGGAGCTATAATAAACAGTTTGTACCTCGGTATTATTAATCCATACCTTTGTGGAAGCATTAAAATTAGAACCGACAATTTTAATGTAGTAACCACCCGCCATTGCCCCTGAGTTAGGTGTAATCGAAGTGATAACAGGAGCCGGCGGCGGCGGCGGCGAATTGTAAGTGAATCCTCCGGCAATAGTTGCATTTTGCCCGTCACCATTAACTACTTGTACATCTACTGGGCCAGGTTGCGTTCCTTTTGGCACCTTTGCTCTCAATTCGCTTCCAGTATAAAAAGTGGTTGGTGCAGCGACATTGTCAATATATACGACCGATGACGCGTTAAAGCCTGTTCCTTTAAGGACTATGTTGTACCCCCCATCCAACTCCCCGTTATTCGGGCTAATTTCAGTGATTGATGGCGGAGGCGGTAATAAGTAGGTAAATCCATTCGGAAGCTCAGCTTCTTGTCCATCACTATTGACCACTTTTACCGTTACAGGACCAGTCGTGGCGTTAGCAGGAACTGTTACTCTGATCTGTTGTGTTGTGAAATAAACTGAACTAAGCAATACATCATTAAAATATACTTTTGTTGCTGAACTGAAATTTGTACCATTGACAAAGCTACTATATCCTCCCGCGATAACCCCACTATCTGGGGACAAAGAAGTTATCGTCGGTGCTGGCGGCGGCGGCGGCGCAATGTAACTAAATGCACCTGCAGCAATTGCAAATTGATCATCAGCATTTACCACCTTGATGTCCACAATTTTTGCAACCGGAGAAGCCGGGACCTTAGCTCTTAATTCACGGGATGAATAAAAAACCGTTTGAATTGGCTGATCATCCATATGGATAACAGACGAGTTGCTATAATTTGTTCCTTTGACCGCTATACTGTATCCGCCCTCGAGGTAACCCTCATTTGGTGTTACTGAGGTAATTGTTGGAGCTGGCGGAGGGGGTGGAGCCAAATACGTAAACGCGTCAGCTAGGATTGCTTCTTGCCCGTCCGAATTTACAATTTTAACATCCACAGCTCCCGGTGTTTGAGAAACTGGAACTTTTACTCGAATCTCACTATTGGAGTAGAAAGTAAATGACACTAATAAATCATCGAAATAAAGCTTCGCCGACGATTCAATATTCTTACCCAACACCTTGATCGTATACCCGCCTTGTAGTAACCCCTCATTAGGAGTCACTGATGAAATTTCAGGTGCAGGCTTCGCTGGCGGAGCAAGATAAGTAAACCCATCTGTAACAGTAGCTTCCTGACCATCCGAATTTACAATTTTAATATCTACTGATCCAGGGGTTTCTGATGCTGGAACCGAAAATCTGACTTCATTTTTTGAATAAAATGTAAATCCTATTAAGGCGCCATTAAAATAAAGCTTTGCGTTTGTCTCAAAATTACTTCCTAACAATTTTACATTGTAGCCACCCTTTAGCTCTCCCTCATTAGGGGTAACAGAAGAGATTACAGGTGGTTCCTTTGGCGGTGGGGCCAAATAAGTAAAGGCTCTTGCCGCAATGGCTTCTTGACCGCTTACATTCAACACCTTGACATCAACAGGACCACTTACTTCGGATGCTGGAATAGTAACTCGAAGTTCAGTTCTATCATAAAACAAGGTAGAAGCTAAAATATCATTAACAAAAGCCTTGGACGTACTTTCAAAGTTAGTTCCTTTTATTACGACGACATATCCACCCTGCATTGCACCTTCATTTGGTGTAATTGAAGTGATCGTCGGAACCGGTGGAGGTGGAGGACTCAAATATTCGAAAGCTTCTGTCATAAGGGATTCTCTGCCATAACTATCTACTACCTTGACATCAACTTTTCCTGGAGTAGCAGCTTTAGGCGTAACAAAAGTGAGCACACTTCCATTATTGGACTTGATTGTTATCTTCGCAGAATCCAAATATAAATCTTTAACGAGCCTTAGGTTCGAGCCTGTAATACTGACTGTGGTTCCCCCGTCTAAAGGCCCTTCCGTTGGAGTGATGCCCGTAATTTTCAGTTCATCTGGTAATTGATAGGTAAAACTATCAACCAGAACGTCCTCCTGCCCATCCGGATTAATCACCTTGACATCAACAATGTCCGCTGTTCCCCAACCCGGAGTTTTCGCTTTAAGTTGGGTGCTACTGTAGAACACCACATTTTGAAGCCCAACACCGTCAAAAAACAGCTTAGCACCATTTTGGAAAAACTTACCTGTAACAGTAACTGAATCATTGCCTGTTACTAAACCTTGGCTAGGTGAGATTCCTGTAATTAATGGCGCCGGATAAACATACTGGTACCCGGAATCCAAACTGCTTTCTTGTCCATCCGGATTGACCACTCTTACATTGACCGCTTCAGCCTTCCCCCAGCTTGGCGTAACTACCGATAATTCTGTATCGGAAATAAACTCAGTAGAGAGCAGAGTGTTGTTAAAATAAACCTTTGCTCCGTTAATAAAATGTCTGCCCTGAATTGTAATATTCTCGTTCCCCAACGTTAACCCTTGATCCGGGAAAACACTGCTAACTACAGGAGCAGGTACGTATGAGTATGCTTGTACTGCAGTAGCATTAGTCCCATCTGGATTAAGAATCGACACATCTACAGTTTGAACCGTAGCAGAAGGAGGGGTATTAACAATGATTTGTTTCGATGTAGTTGAAATGATCGTTGCCGCTTGATTACCAAACGTCACTTCTGCCCCTTCAAGAAAGTACTCCCCAGTTATTACAACCCTAGTGCCACCGGCCAATGGACCAATATCAGGAGAAACAGAAGTTATAATCGGATTAGCGATATATTTGTAAGTGGCTGTTGCAAATTGTCCATCAGTATTTGTTACTTTAATCGCTACATCTCCTTGAACCCCTTTTGGAGCAACCATGATCAGCTTGGTTGAATCTATGTATTGAATCTCTCTGGCTGCATTGGCTCCAAATGAAACAGCAGGGTTTGGCAGGAAATTCTTACCTGTAACAACCACACTCTCTCCGCCATCAATCAGTCCTCGATCTTTGACAACCGAAATTATTTCCGGTGCCGGATAAGATACGTTAATTGTTGGGTTTGGAACGGTAAATTGATGTGGTGCTCCGGCGTAATTCTTGTAAGTAACATTTATATTTTCTGCCCCTACCGAAAGATTACCCGTGGCTCCCCCCACTTTATGCCTGATTTTGTAAGTGAGCGTAAGCGTTTGTTCCTTCAATTCGTTAAATTTAAAGGTTAGCGTATTGCCTTCCACTGTCGGACGAGGAATATTATCGAGATAAGAATCAGGTACAATTTCAAATTCTGAGCTTATCCGGTCAGTAACAGTAACATCATATGCACTTGCTACGCCAATTTCATCAACGATGGCTTCATAAATTTCAGCCAATCCCGTTGAACCTAATACGAAGTGGTGATGATGTGCTGTTGTTGCCATTTCTCTCATTAGCTGGTTGGGAGCACTCGTATCTGGATTTTCATTTGTTTTTAACAGAGCAATTGTATAAAATACAATATTCTCGCTTTTGGCAACATTCGCCTGTTCCAAAGCTGCCTGTCTTGCAGTTGCGACAGGATCTGGTAATGTTGCCTCCCCATCAGTCATAAGGATGATCACAGGTTGTGCATCTGGTCGATGATTACCTAAAAGCTCCCGAGCCTTAATAATGGCGTCTCTAGTACCTGTTCCGCCATTTGCTTGAATACCATCCACATAACTTTTTAATTGATTTGGGTTAGAGGAAAGATCCGTGTACTTTGCATCACTAGCAAAATCAACAATACCTACGCGATGCTTCGTGAAATCCACCAAATCGATAAAACCCTTGGCAGCCGCTTTTGCATTTGCCATTTTATCCTCACCATTATTATTGCCCGGCAACATACTGCCAGATCGGTCAATGATGAGAATAACGTCATTCGGCTTCACGAAGCTAGAGTCCCCGGAGCCTGTTACTTGAAGCTGAACCTCAGCCTCACCTCCTTCAAGAATCGCAGAAGGACTAACTGTTTTGGTAACTTGGACAGCTTGTGAGGAACTAGCCGCTAGCGTAAATGCAGGGAATTCAATCAAGATAAGTACAATTGCTAGAAAAACACACATAAACTTTGGCAATGACCTTTTCATTAAACTTACCTCCTTTATCACTTCTTGTAGTCTATGAAAAAAGCATCCATTGTTTCATAAACGGATACTTTACCATATTGATTTGATGCATTCTTTTTACTTCTAAAAAATAATATTTCTTTCTCCAAGCTATCTTTTTCGGAATGAATCATGCTCATAATTTGATCATGTAACATCTTGATTTTGCTTAATTTCCCGTGGTCATGCTTTTGAGGCTCTCTTTGCTGCAACTGTAAAAATAGAGCATTAATTTTATCACTATTAGCTTCATATTTCTCAAATGTGGGCTCTCTTAAAACCTCTTCGTAAAGAGCAATAAGACAATCCTCGAGCAACTGGAATGGAACGGGTCTATCCATCCTTCCTGGTTCTCCCGGTTTTCACAATCTCCACGGCTTGCTTCCAGGTTTCGGCCATTCCTTTTGCAAATTCAATCGTTTCGTCCAATAGCGTTTCATTCTTATTAATGATAAATCGTGCCAAATGCTCATTATAAAACAGATATAAGCCTCGCAAATTCCGGGAAATTTCATACTGCATATCTAGAGTAATGATCAATTCGTTAAAAATGCTCCTCACTTTATGCAATACTTCATTCATGCTTTCATACTCGCCTTGGGCGTATAACTGTTTTGCTTTTAATAACGACTTAACCGTTTGCTGATAAAGCAAAAGCGTCAACTCTCCTGGGCTTGCCGTCTCGACCTGAACTTTTAAGTATTGCAGTTGTTGTGCTTGTGCATTTTGCATGTTCGATCTCTCCATCATTCTATTTAGATAGGCTTGGAATTTAACCTAATTGCGAAGAAAGCCATGAACTTTGAGAATTCATTTTCTGGATCGCTTGCTCCATAGCAGAGAATCTCTTGTAATAACGAGTCTCAATATCCTTTAACTTTCGTTCCCAATCCGATTCCTTGTCACTTAGTTGCTTTAACTGCTTTCCTAGAACGCTATCATCAAGCGCTTCGTTTGACCCACTGCCGATTTTTTTAGTAAATTTATTGAGCTGAGTCGTAAGCTCTTCATAAATTCTATCAGCAAACCCCAGTTCCTGACGCCTTTTTTTGATGTTTTCCATAGTATCAGCTGAAGTGTTCGAAGTTTGCGTAAAGAGTCTCTTCACTTCATCGAAATTATTGTTTATAGCATCTTGAAGTTTCGCTTCATCAATCTCTAGCTTCCCATTTTCCCTATAGTCTGATTTCACTTTAATACCGATTTGGGATAGAAGCTTAAACTGATCCCCAGAAGAACTATCTAACGGCAAATTCAGAGCTGAACGAAGGGCTGAGAGTGTACCTGTAAGCAAGCTATCATTATACAAGCTTCCTGCACGTGCTTTTTGTTCCCACAGTTCAATATCCTTTTCTGCCATGCTAGTCTTCTCTTCTGAAGTCAACGGCTCATAATCCCTATTTTTCCGTGTTGTTGCCGCTGTGGAAAACAAATCAACTATTTCGTTATACTTAGTCACAAAATTTTTAATATTGTCCGCGACTCCAGATCGATCTGTCACTGCACTAATCGTAGCCTCTCCAGTACCTCGAAGCGTTACCTGCACACCGTTAATGGAGACCGTGTTGCCGCTCGATTCGATCATACTGCTTCCATTCACGGTATACTGCGCATCTTTTCCTGTACTAGACAGTTCGCTTAAATTGAATGCATCTGCTAGGGCGTTTGCTCCTCCTTCTGGAGTGATTGTAATCTTTGAGGAAGAGCCAGTTGTTGTTGAACTCAAGTATAATACACCAGCATTTTTATCAAAGCTAGCCTTTACTCCAGTTACTTTCGAATTATTATTAATGTCCTTTACAATAGAATCCAACGTGGAGGTACCAGCAGTGATCGTAATCTCCGCAGAGCCGCTAGCTCCAGTGATCGTAACTTTCCCGTCGGCGGTCACCGGTTGGGAAGCAGACTGGGATACTTTACTTCCAACGATCGTTGCGGAAGATGCCATCTGAGTAACCTTAACCGTACTAGTACTTGGATTGGATCCACCTGACACAATATCCAACACACCCGCGTTAGAAGATGTCGCCTTAACGGATTCATAATTGGATTCAAACCGCAATGCATCTAATGAGCTCCTAAAGGATAGTAAAGCCGTATTCATAGAACGATAATCCTCGCGTTGCCAAAGCGTGTATTGCTTCTGCTTCAATACCTTGTCCAACGGGGCACGTTCTGCCTTCATCAAATCCTTTATTAAGGTATCCGTATCGAGCATTCCGCTAAAGCCAGTTAATCGAATAGGCCCATTTATACTCGCCATTGAGAGTATTCCTCCCTTTTACATTTTTTCATCCAGAAAAATGCCTACTTGTAAACACATGTTATACATCATTTCAATCATTTTCTCTGGAGGAATTTCCCGAATCACTTCATTTGTATCATTTGAAACCACGGAAACCAAAATTGTATTTGTTTTGTCATGGAGTTTCACCTGAATATGGGTCCCTGTTTCAGACAGTCTCTTGTTTAATTTCTCCATTAGTTCAGGTGCAGTGTATGTCTCCTTTTCTTTATTGATTTCTCTTTCTGTCTGACTGGTAGATGTGGAGGAGGTAATTTCTTTAGAACCCGGATTTGGAAAGGTAAATGAAGAGTTCGATTCAACCTTCACTATATTCCCTCCTATTCACCATAAAAAGATTTGATATTAAAAAAGCCGACCGGTTTCCCGGCCGGCTCAATGTTGAAATTAACGAAGCAATTGCAGAACGCCTTGCGGTTGCTGATTTGCTTGTGCCAACATAGCAGTTGCAGCTTGTTGAAGAATGTTATTCTTTGTGAACTCAGACATTTCCTTTGCCATATCCACATCACGGATACGGGATTCAGCAGCTTGCAGGTTTTCGGAGGTTGTTCCCAAGTTGTTAATAGTGTGTTCCAAACGATTTTGAACAGCACCAAGATCAGAACGAATTTGAGAAACCGTATTGATAGCTGCTTGAACGGAAGCCAAGTTAGCAGATGCCGTAGTATTCATAGCAGTAGCTGCAGTAGACAAGCTGGTAAGACCAGCAATATCCAATGATGTAGCAAGTGCAGCTTTCAGATCAAGCTTGATCGTTTCGCCACCATTAGCGCCTACTTGGAAGATTACACCAGTTGTAGTTCCATCAAGCAATTTTTTGGTGTTGAACTGAGTTTGAGAAGCGATAGAACCAATTTGCTCAGTCAATTGTTTTACTTCCGAGTCAATTTTGGCAGCATCCGCAGTAGTCAACACTTCATTTGCACCTTGTACATAAAGCTCAGCCATACGTTGCAGCATAGCATGAGTTTCGTTCAAAGCACCTTCAGCCGTTTGAATCAGAGAAATACCGTCCAAAGCGTTCTTGGAGGCTTGCTCCAAACCACGGATTTGGTTACGCATTTTTTCGGAGATTGCGAGACCAGCAGCATCGTCAGCCGCACGATTAATCCGGTAGCCGGAAGACAGTTTTTCCAAAGACTTGCTTTGTTGAGTGTTGTTGAAAGACAATTGACGCTGTGTGTTGTAAGAGCTGATATTGTGGTTAATACGCATAATAAAATTCCTCCTTGGAATATGTTGGTGATTAGCATCCTTGCTTCACCCTAATTTTGGTCGAATCATGACATGCGGCCGTCAACGTCATGACCTTCGTCCCATAATATATATATCGGCGTACTTCCGACATTGTTTATAGTTTTTTTGCAAATTTAAAAGTTTTTTTGCGTTTTTTTAGGTGTAGGGAGATTGAAATCAAGTAAAAGCTGTCCAATTTCATCCGTATTAATAATTGAATCTTTATTTTGTTGTTGAATCGCTTCATAAATCTCTTCCCGATAAATACTCACTTCTGTTGGGGCCTCGATTCCAATGCGAACCTGATCTCCTCCGATATCAACAATGGAAATAACAATATCATGGTTAAGCATAATTTTTTGTCCCTTATTTCTTGAAAGAATCAGCATTTTTAACCTCCTCCTTAGGCTGTTCAACAATGCTGTGACGAGTCATATATCCGGGTACATCTAAGATGATTTGAGCCGCCTCTTTGACCCTTGTATTCAAGACTAGCGGAGCTTTCAAATTCAACGAAATATCCCTCGGGCTTCTTACTGTAACGATCACGCGAACGCTAACTTCCTCCGAAGTTCCTATTTGAAGCATGTCCATCCATCTTTGATCTAACGAAAATTCATAGTCATTGAAAAAAACGAAAGGATCGGCAAGAACAAAGGTAAGATGCTCGTCATCAATAGATTGGTAATACTCGAATGGAGAGTCATTTTGAGGCAAGACAACAAATTGTCTATTACTCTCAAATCCGAGTATCGGATTCTTCATCGTCCACAAATCCTGCTCATTAACTTCCAGTTCACCGAATCTTGCCGTGCGAATCAACATTTACATTTCCTCCTTTATTCACGAAAAATGACTATATAGAACCAAGATTTCGTTCATTATAGCCATTTCTTCAGTCATTAGACAACCTCATCCAAGCTTCTTCCGGTCGCCGTCATGAATATATAATTTTTTTGTACGATATATGGGTTCACCTTGCCTGGATAATAGTCCACGACCGGCTTGCGAATAATGGGGTCTGCCGTTACTTTCGCAGGTAAATAATTGATGGATAAAGCCCCAGGCGTAAAGGTCACATCCACATTGTCATAATTCGGTTCCCCTCTAAACTCCATTGGGCGGTCTTTTAAAGTATTCTGCCTTGCTATATCTGCAAAAGCATTCCCACCTTCATGAAAAGCCATCATCCGATCACCTGCCTGGGCAATTTCAGCAATATTCTGCAGGGAGGACTGCAGAGAGCCTTGCGCAATCCGATCTGTGAACTCATCGAAATTCGCCTTACCTAATGCTGACCACGCTTTTCGAGCGTCCACTTCAAGAACCGCTTGGGACCGCTCCATTTCCAGCTTTCCGGGCTCCTGATGCAAATTAAGCGATGGACGAGGTTGCTCAATGCTCCATTGTCCTTTTGTTGTTTCAAGCGCAATCCGACTAAAGCCTTGTTGAATCTGAATACGAGGAATCTGCATTCCCATCAGCCCCTTATCTCAGGAAATCCAACAAACTTGGTCGAATTATGCGAGCCATCGTATCCAGCGAGGCTTGATAAATACTTTCAGCTGTCTTTAGTTCAGTTATAACTGAAGGCATATCAGCATCTTCTGTTAATGACTGGAGTGAAACGTAATTTAAATTAAGATCCCCTAGGCGACTTGCCGTAAATTCAAGGCGATTTTGTTTGCCTCCGACCTCGGCTTGAGCAGTAATCACATTTTCTAGATTAGTTTGTAGTCTAGGAATGATATTTTGAATTGCCGTTGTACCCGAGGTACTTGTGTCCGCAAGAGCCGTTTTAAAATCATCCAGCACCTTGAACAAGGAGGCGGAATCTCCGTATTCTCCAAAAACCTTGTCTCCCTGTAAGTTCACACCTACGTAAATACCCGCGCCAATTTGATAGTTGACATCTCCAGTATCTAGATCATAAGCATTGCTCGGATCTGTCGTATTTCCAGGATCATCAGTATAGGGCTTCTCATTAACGCGTTCCCCGTTAAATATATACTTTCCTTTAAATTGAGAATTACCCAACGAGACTAATTGTTGATATAGCTGATCTACTTCCTGCTGAATATTAATTCTAGCATCGTCAGGCACAGTATCTGTACCAGCCTGCACAGCTAATTCTGATAAACGTTGAATAATGGAAGTCGTCTCAGTTAATACACTGTCCGTAAATGCCATCCATGAATTGGCGTCCTCCACATTCTCTTCAAATTGGCTCGTAGAGCTAATTTCCGCACGATATTGAAGCGCACTGGCTACGCCAACCGGATCATCTGAGGGACGATTCAAACGACGGTTCGTCATCAATTGCTCCTGATATTTGTCCAGACGCTTAAAGTTATTTTGCAGATTGCTCATCATGGATCTGCTCATCATCGATTGAGTGATACGCATTAATTCATCTCCTATCTGCCGACAACACCTGTGCCGTTAATTAATTTATCAAGCATTTCATCCATCGTCGTAATAACACGGGACGAAGCGCTATAGGCATGTTGGAATTTGATCATATCCGCCATCTCTTCATCCAAAGATACACTGCTTACCGCTTGGCGAAGGCTGTCGGCATGATTAGACAACAGCGTACCATTCTGTACCATACGATAGGCATCATCCGCATCTGTACCTAATTGGGCTATAACCGATTGCAAATACCCTCCAAAGGTACCCTCAGTCGTAATTGCTCCTGTAAATGCACTAAAATCAAACTTTCCTTCTGACATAGAGGCGATAACCAAGGCCATACTACCATTCCCTTGGAGTACCTTTTCAGTAGAAACCCCATTCACAGTTACTGTCTCTGTGCGCATTGAAGCCGCAATCCCGGCCAAGTTTTCGGTAATTGTCGGGCTCACACGGATACTGGCTGCTGTAATCGTCCCGCCCGCGTTAGCAACAAAGAAATCTCCCCCTGCGACTGCATTCCCGGATAGAGGATCTGTCTGCAAGGTATAACCCAGCTTGTGCAGGCCGTTCAAACCATCGACGGTATACTTCGTATCGGCAAGCAGCTTCCTAGGATTGCTCGGATCCATCTGTGCTCCTGGAATGGTCACCCCTTGAGGCAAAATAGATCCTGCAGGCAGAGTAACCTCGATCTTGCCTGTGGCCAAAGTATTGGCCAGTACATTCATCTGATTAATATACCCAGCGACATAAACATCTCTGGATTCAATATAGCCTGCAATTTCCCCTTTGGTCAGTGCTGCTGCATTAGCCACCGTGAAGAAGGTTGGAGGCTGCTCGATATTATTTACCACTAGTTGATCGCCAAAAGTGACTTGATATTCACCATCAGCAGTCTCAGTAACCTGCACATTCCCAAGGCTTGAGAGTTCATCTACTAACAAATCACGCTGGTCTCGTAAATCGTTGGCATTATCTCCGAGTCCTTCCACCCGGTTAATCATCACCGTCAAATCAGAGATTTGCTGAATTTTATTGTTAGCCTCAGAAATCTTAACATCAATTCTCTGGGTCAAATTATTGCTTAATGTATCAAGCTGAGAAGCGATATGGTTGAAGGTCTCGGTGAGAGCAATCGCCTTCTGCTGAACTACCGTTCTTGCCGAGAGGTCTGTACTACTTGGATTTTTACTTAACTGCTGCCAGGCGTTCCAGAACTCCGAGATGCTGGTTGCGATACTGTTCTCAGAGGGCTCATTGAAGATCCCTTCAATATTGGATAACGTCTCCTGCTTTACATTCCATGTTGACAGATCCGAGTTCTGATTCCGGTACTCAATATCAAGCAGGAAATCTCGAATTCGCCTGATACTTGATACTTCTACGCCCATCCCAAGCTGGTTCGGGTTAGTAGAACGGGTCATGCCTGGAAATTCAATTGGCCGGGCTGCCTCCATTTTGGCAACTTGACGCGAATACCCCGGTGAATTCGTATTCGTAATATTATGTCCGGTTGTCGCCAAGGCTGTTTGCTGTGCTAGAATGCCTCTCTTACCAACCTCGAGTGTATGAAAAGTAGATCTCATCGTTTACCCTCACTTTCTTATCGCCTAGGCTCTAGTATCAAAATAACTTCTCGGTTTCTGCGCCTGCTGTTGTCCGGAAGGGTTACGATAAAGCATCTCATCCTCTGGCTCACTGGTCAGCAAGTTGATACTATAATCAATAAAAGACAGCGACTGTTCAATTAATTCCTTATTAATCGCATTCAAGCGTTTCAGTTCTATCAAGGTATCGGTTAACTTTTTTTGCGTTTCTTGCAGCTGTTGCTTCTCATTGACATCAAAAACAAGCCGAGTCATTTCAGTAATTGTAAGATTAAGCTGCGAGCGTATCCCCTTTTCCTTCAAAAAGGCGGATACCGCTTCTTCCCGTTCCCCTTCTAATTCGGCGGCTTGTTTAAGTAATTTTGTCTCCGTTGTCATTACTTTAGTTAGTGCCGAAACATCGTTTTCCATAATCGCTGTTGTTTTTTCTCCGCCTAAACCAATCAGCTTAACATATAACTCATCCATTTTCTGAAGAACACCGCAAACTTGTTCTACACTCACTTCGTGTCACCCGATTCAACAATGGATTTGAAGTAAGGAAGCATCTTTTCAGCAATTTGCTTGGCATCTACATGATAAGTCCCTGTGGACACCGATTCCTTCAGTTCTGCGATACGACTAAGTCGCTCCGGAGACGTTACTTGATTCTGAACTTCCAGAAGCCCTTTAGCCTCTGCAGAGATCGAAACTTGATCCACCTGACGCTTTTTCTTGTCGACTGCATGCTCTCGATTTTCTATATTTCTTTGATAGGAACTGATCCCGTTTACTCTTCCTGTTTCATTAATTTTCAATTCCGTCACCTCATTCCAAATAAAAACGCCGATAATCTTTACTAAGTTTATCGGCGTGTAATGAATCATATTTAATAGCGAACCATTGGATGTTAATGAATATTATGCCAAGATAGCTCTTTTTTTAGCGTGTCGGGCCACGGAATTTGTCGACAATCCCGTAGGCTCCCCCACCTCGATTTTCATCCGAGGCTTTGAACT
This sequence comes from Paenibacillus brevis, assembly GCF_018919145.1. Lineage (GTDB taxonomy): Bacteria > Bacillota > Bacilli > Paenibacillales > Paenibacillaceae > Fontibacillus > Fontibacillus brevis. The sequence goes on along the minus strand of NZ_JAHLQJ010000002.1, from coordinate 386,243 downwards.
TCCCCTCTTCTCTCGCCGCTGCAGACAAATCACGGGCTAACCTTGCTCGGCAAGAATCGCACATGTTCCCTTCGCGAATCAGAACGCCGCAAACCTCACACGGGTACATCATATTCGGATTGTTAGCAATTGAGATACGGCCTTCCCGAATAAACTTGGTAATCTGCCTAATAGAAACCTTCGTTGCCTCTGAAACCTCCTGAATCGTGGCTGTCTTCTCCGCACGCAAATATTCCAGGCATAGTTCGTATTCTCGCTCAATGTCCTTTATGCACGCAGGACATATTTCTCTGAAGTTTTTGGCAAACAGCTTTCCACAACGCGGACAATTCTCCAAATTCATACCCATGTGATGCCCGTCCTTTCAATTACCTTTTGCTGATAGATTACATGATTTATGGCTTTTCGTCCATGTCTTTTATCCCTCTTCAACAACTTGCCATACTCAGGAGCGAGCCCATGTCAAACTATAAGTTTCAATTTCAACGCCTGTCGCTAAAAACAACTCTTTTAAGGCATAGGCACAGGCATCCACAGTGCTCCCCGTGGTGTATACATCATCAATCAGCAAGATTCTGAACTCCTTTTTACGAAAAGTATTTATTCCTAATGATCTTATCCGCTCTTCAGCATCATGTGAAGGAATAAAAATATTCTCAAGATCCTGCATCCGCTGCTTACGATTTTTACTGCTTTGCTTGTCCGTATGCCGAGAACGCTGAAGCAGCTCGATCAAAGGGATCCGCGCGACTCTAGCGGCTACTTCTGCCAGAATCTTCGCTTGATTGAACCCTCGTTCCAACATCCGTTCAGTGCTTACTGGCACATAAGTTACGACATCGAAAAAGGATGTGCTTTTTCGAAGGAGGTTCGGCCTAAGCTCATGCTCTAACCGTCTCAGTCTCTCCCCCACCATTCGAGCCATAACGCATCCAAGCGCTTCATCTCCTCTAAATTTAAAGCGGGCTAACCATTCCCTCATGAGTGGAGTATAGGAGACAACACTACGGTTAAGTATGAAATATCGGGATCCCAGTGTCTCCCGCGTACAATCTGGACACCCTACGGCTCTTCCGCAAATATTGCATTTTATATATTTGATCCAGGGAATAGAATTATAGCATGCGGAACAAATCTCCGGAAATCCCCTGGCACTGTCAGAAATGATCTTGCCGCAGGCCAGACAGGGCGAAGCGGGTGGAGCCAACAATTTATGTACCGGCATTAGGAGAGAATCGAGGGCTGCGCCCCAATTCAAATAAGTATAGGGAACCCACGGAAATTCGTGGATCGTAGATTGTTGATTCCGATTTTCCTTGAGTTCCTGCTGTGCTTGCACCGGCTCAATCCTAAGTTGTTCTTTCTGCTTAGAAGGATTGTAACTGGAAGGGTGCCGATACGTATAATGATCAGTAAATTTTTGCTGCTTCCTAATTTTAGAAGGATCCTGTCTGTAAATTGCAGATTGTCTTGTGGCCTTTTCTGAAGCGTTTGACATACAACTAAGCCCCCTTCTCAACGAGATAGCCGTTATCGGAAGCTATTTTATTCATGGTACGGATCTGGCGGATTGCCCCTCGCTGCGACTTTGTCCACTCCGGCGAGGCGAACAACACCCTCCCCTCCGGATCCTGCAACGAGCGACCTGCCCGCCCAGCCATCTGGACCAGAGAAGCTTCGTCAAACAAATCACTGTGTGCATCTAATATGTATACATCACTTTTAGGAATAGTAACTCCCCGTTCCAGAATCGTCGTTGTTACCAAAAGGCGAATACGGGACGCCCTAAAATCTTCAACTTTGTTGCCCCTTTCCGCATCTTGGGAAGAAGTACCTCCGATAACATAGCTGGGAAAATGACTCTGCAACAGCATCACCACAGGAGCAATATGCCTAATTCTGGACACAAAGCAAAATACCTGGGCTCCGCGCTCCAGCGAGCACCGCAGGCTTGCCAATAATGCAGAGGGAAGCATCTCTTTGGACAGACATTGACTGACCGGCCTCATAGAGATGCGCCCCGGCACCGGAAGCGGGTGTCTGTGATAACGAACGGGCACTCGGGCATAAGGCAATTGTCCGGACCTTGCTTCCCGCTGAAGCCGGGCAGGTGGTGTCGCAGAAAGATAAATGAAGCTCCCTTCCGGCTTGCAGCTTGCCTCTGCCGCATAAGCCAGCATAGGATCGTTATGATATGGAAATGCATCCAGTTCATCAATGACAACCAAATCAAAGGCCTGATGAAACCGCATAAGCTGATGAGTCGTTGCCAGATAGAGTGCGCCTTCTTCCCAGCGTTGAGAGCTTCCTCCGTATAACACCACTGGCTGTGTCTCCGGGAAAGCCTTGGCCATTCTCGGTGCTAATTCAAGCACAACATCTCGGCGTGGTGTCGCAACTAATGCCTTTCCTCCGCGATCGAGAGTGAATTGAAGCAGTGGGAAAATCATCTCGGTCTTACCTGCTCCAGTAACGGCCCACAGCAGGAAGCGCCGCTGGTTCTGCTGTGCCAGAAATTGCAGCGCAGCAGACGCTGCGTCGCGCTGCGACGGGCTTAGCCCCCACCGGTCCAGCATGGACTCCTTGGTGGGGCTTCCCGCCGCCGCGGGCCCTTCGCCCGCCCGCGGCAGCCATGCGCTGCTGCCACGCAGGAGCAGCGCACAAGAGCGGCTGCGCCCTAGCGCGAGGCAGGCCTCGCAGTAGGCGCAGCCGCTGAGGCCGCACGACCCGCAGGGCGTGCGGCGATTCACCCCGCTGCCGCAACGCCGGCAGCGGAGGCCCTTGCCCCGCCGGAACAGGCGGCGGGGCCGGCCATGGGCGTCCGCTTGCGCGACGCCCGGACCGAACAGCACGCGCCCTTGCAGGTGTGCGTGCTGCAGCGCGGAGCGCCATGCCGGTACCAGATCCGGCATGCGCTCCGCAAGAAGCTGCTGGAGCTCGCCTTCCAGCAGCGATCGTCCAGCCAGCGCGTCTGCAAGGCGTGACGCCTGTTCCTCTAACACGGACCACCGATCACTGTTTAATTCATTCTCTTTGCCTTTTTCGTACTCCCTATCTCGTATCTCTCTAGCATCTACTTCCCGGATATGTATCATCGGCTCTAACAACACACTACTTGCTTGGTGATGTCCTGAATTTCGTTCTAAAGTAAGTTCAACTTGCAGTTCGTTAACTATGTACTCTCTCCATTGCTTGTTTGTCCATTTGTCGCACATCGCTGATTCCTTGAAATGATTACGGAGCAACACAGCCCATCCTAAGGGTATCGATTCGGATAACAGTATGATCCGTTCGGTCAGCACTTCTCTCCGCCGTTGACTATTTCCTGAGACTTTTCTCTTATTTACCGGTTCGTATTCTAGCTTGTGCTTTTTCTCCATCCACCACCAGATGTCAACTTCCAAGTCCAGACTAAACTCCATCTTCCATCCCGTCTTGACTTTGACCGCATACAAGCTAACTCTCATAAGTGCCCTCCTTAAATTCGTTTGCTCAAATTGTCTTGATTCCATCCTCCTATTTTCTACATCTTCTGTCTTATAATCTATCACCTTCCAACTATATTCTAGTTCTTAAGTCATTATAATCCATAATATACCACAATATTACATATTCGCTATACTAAATTAAACTTTTTTAAGAAATTTGAGTTCCGTACCAAAAGTCCCCGCTTGAACCAGGATGATATTAGGGTTTCTTAATAGATGTTAGGTAAAATGATGAACCCTCATCCTACGGACAGTGTACTTTTGTGATATAACCCTTATTGCCAAACTATGCCTAAAGGCGTTGGTCTGACAATATGTTCTCAGGCTCGTGTAATTTGTCGCTTCCACTTACAGGTTAAACTGATCCCCTTCTTTTAGTACGAGTTCTGCTGAATCGATATTCACGGACTTTGCGCCCGTTGGTTGTTTCATCTCATTTAAGTCTACTATTGGGGCTGAGCGGTGGATACCTTGATGATTAATTGTAGGGAGTGCAACTAGATTCCTGCCCATTCCGAATTTCACAGGTTTAAATGTAAAACCTGCAGCTAAAAGTCTGTTTTTTCAGAATGACTGAGTTTTTTTCGAATCTAACTGTTCTCTATACAACTATTTCTAATTTCAAAGCCACAGTCCATAAATTAGGTATACCTTTTACAAACCAGCACTACCATAGGTTGAATATACACTGAAGCAATCATCCTGTTGGTTCACCCCCCGCCCCTCTCCTGCATAGCGGTAGTTTCTTGCTTCCTGCACCGTACGAGCTCAACGGGCTAAAGCTGCACAAAAAAGCACACTCTCAGCGATAGCTGTCCAAGAGTGTGCTTCACGTCTTGCGTTTGGAGACTATTGTCATTTGCCTATATTCGGACATGGACATAAGGAATTTTGTCTGCCTCCTGCGGTACCCGCAGATCGACATGTATCTGGTTCTCCCGATCCGCCAATTCCGGATTCTTGCTAAGCAGCCTGTCGGGAGCATCGGGCATATCCATGATATCCAGACTAACTTCCGATTCATAATAAAGCCTTTCCAAGATTGCCCTTGTATCATCCTTAGATTCCTGATCCAGTATCGTAACACGGATACATTCACCACGGATTTTCGCATACCAGGATAGAGCCCGGATATACCATTCCATCTGATGCCCATGGTCTCGAGTCACCAGAATATAATGCGTAGCAAAGACATCCTTTGCTTCGTTTCTTAGAAAGCGTCGATGCAATAGATGTACCAACAGTGCAGCAAGTCCATAACCGACCACGATCCAGCTCATGTAGGTGAACATGAACACCCCTCCTTTAGGGCGTTCAGAGGCTGCGTGGCACAGCTCACTGAACTCCTCTATAGCGACAATATATGCCGCCATCAGCGGGTCGGTTCATGGTCAACAACTTCGGAGTCTGTATGTATACCTTCAAGCAACAGAGGGAGGGGCAATGTTTACATACTCGGTTAGAATATAACTATTTCATTTATTTATACAATCCTACAGGGTCACCCAGCCAAATTTGATGGCATTGATTACCGCTTGGGTACGATCGTCTACGTCCATTTTCTGTAAAATACTGCTAACATGGTTCTTTACCGTCTTCTCACTGATAAACAAATGCTCGCCAATCATCTTATTACTGCGGCCTTCAGCCATCAAGCGCAATACCTCGGCTTCCCGGCGAGTAAGCGGGTTGTCTTCGCTCGCTACGAATTTAACACCAGCTTCACGAACTCTGTTATCTTCGGCAATCGCGCCCGTCTCACTTAAATACTCCATACGGCGAAGCTGTTGAATTAATTTTCCCGTTACCTTCGGATGAATAAAGGCATTGCCTTCTGCAACCGTACGGATCGCATTAATCAACGATTCGGCCTCCATATCCTTGAGCAAGTAGCCTGTTGCACCTTTTCTAAGCGTCTCAAATACATAGCTCTCATCATCATGAATCGATAAGATGATAACCTTGATATCGGGATGCAGCTCTTTAAGCTCGGCCGTAGCATCCACACCATTCAATAAGGGCATATTAATATCCATTAATACAATCTCAGGGGGCAGCTCTTGACAGAATTCAAGTACCTGGGTTCCATCCCCACATTCACCTACAACCTCAATATCCTCCTCCATATTCAAAATCCGTTTCAGACCCTCTCTAAATAACTGATGGTCATCAGCCAGAAGAACCCTAATTTTTAATCCACTTCCTGTCATAAGGTTATCCATTCCAGTTACTCCTTTCTTTTATCCGTCTTTGTCGGAATATGAATGATAATCTTGGTCCCTTGGTTGGCTGTTGATTCAATATCCATTCTGCCCTCAAGCAACTCTACCCGTTCTCTCATTCCAATCAAGCCAAAGTGCGAGTGTTCCTTGTTCTTTTCCTCCAGTTGATCCACCTTGAAGCCCAGGCCGTTGTCTTGTACGATAATCCGCAGCATCTCCCCCTGATAATTGATATCCACACCTACATAAGTAGGAAATGCATGCTTTGCGGCATTAGTTAAAGCTTCCTGAACCAGTCTAAAAATAGCCGCCTCCATCGGGGAAGTCATACGATGCTCTTTACCGCGGGTTTCAAAGGTCGTGCGAATCTTGGTCTTTTCCTCGAAGTCATGGACATACTTTCGGAGAGTTGGAATTAATCCGAGATCATCCAGCGCCATCGGACGCAAATTAAAGATAACCTTGCGCATCTCTTCCAGACTGGAGCGTACCTGTCCCTTCAAATCTATTATTTCGTCCTGCACCATCTTGAAATCCTGCTTCGCGATCATTCTTTCGACAATTTCCGTCCTAAGCACTAGATTGGCCAGTAATTGAGCAGGACCATCATGTATTTCCCTGGAGATTCTCTTTCTCTCTTCTTCTTGTGCCAAAATAATTTTTAATCCGATCATCTGGCGATTCTTGGCTGACTCAAGAATTCGGCTAACATTTCCCAGCTCTCCGGATAAATATTCCAGCACTACAGCCATTTGCGAGCTTACCATATCCGCCCGCTCGACAGACTTTTCAACATTCTTGGCCCGCTTCTGCAATTCATCCCGGCGGGCTTTAAGATACATTTCCTTTTCCCTGTAAATCATCAAGTCCAGTTGAAGCTGGGTCGCCCTCTCATAGGCTTGCTTGATATCCTCTTCCTTATAGCGCACAAAATCCCGGCTGACTTCTGTCAGCCGGATTCGGGACCTTCTAAAATTAATTTCAAGTTGATCAACCTTCTCTACCGTCTCAGCGGTTTCCTTGATCACTTGCTGCAGCTCATTATTAAGCATATTCAGCTCACTTCTGGCCGCATCCAAAATTTCTAGGATCTGCAGCTTGCTGTTCTCCATGACACCGACAGCATTTTTTATGACGCGATCAATTGCATCAGCTTGATACTCTGCCACTTCACCGTTCTCCAATCTGACACTTAAGTATCTATACACTATGAACTATCATATCATGATTGCAGTGTGATAGACTTGGTTTTCTGTTCCCAATTTACGGTAATACCAAGCTGCTCGGAGACCATTCGTAATGGGACTAAAGTCCTTCCGTTTGTGATTAGCGGTGTTACCGTTCCTTGCTTGGCAGCTCCATTAAGCAAATATTCCTTTTTGCCTACAGTCAGCTCCAATACCGTTAATCCCCGTGTGACCGTGATTTTCTTGGATGCCGCTGTCCAGGTTGCCTGTCCACCAAAAGCATCTACAACATATCGAATCGGTACATAGGTGACTCCGTCCTTAATAAGAGGAACAGCATCCATCGTTACTTTTTCCCCGTTAACCGTCATCGTCTTCGATCCCGCCACCATTACAGCCGTTGCACTTGGCAGTCCAGTATCTCCGCCCGTTACGGGTGCCGTAAAGCGAATATTATCAAAGGATATACTGCCCGTTAGAGCCCGTTCATCCTGGCCATCCTCCAGATTCACAATATACAAGCGCTTCAGCTTGACCGGGTGCTTCAATGCGCTTGCTGTTAAATCAGCCGTCAGGGTTCTCCAGCCTGTGAAGTCAAGCGGACGGATCAGATCGGCATAAACTGCCTTTCCGTCGGCATCCTCAAATTCTGCCCGCAGCCAGTTCAGGCTGGCATCGCCAAGCACATCTACCGACATGGAGGTCGCTCCCTCCGGTATCGTTCTGCCTGTTGTCCCGTTCAATTGAGCATAAGCAAACTTGTTGCCGGTACCTAAGGTAAGATCGTAATCCAGTTGAAGGACTTTCGATTTCTCCCGTTCTCCAGTACCTTGAGCAATCGATACTTTGCCTGCCGCCTCTGCCGGCAATCCGGTAAAGCTTACAGGGTAGCTGACATTTTCAAAGGTCTCCCATATTTGTTCTGCAGATACTGAGAAAACAATCGGCGTTCCGCTAAAGCCATCATAGCTTGGCGTCGCATAGGCTACCTTCGCTCCATTATTAATGGACTGTATCGTCAAGACACCATTTTGCACTGCGGCTTTCATACCACTGAATGTCCATTTCAGCGATTCATCGGGAATGTTGACCGTACTTCCGTTCTTCAGCTTCGCTGTAACCGGTACAGAGATGCTTGTCCCCGCTTCTAATGGCGCATAAGTAGTAACAGGAGTGAGTGTATCGATGTCTGTTCCTCCAAGGACAGTCACATCCATACTGCTTGTTGCAGACCCGCTGACAGCAGTAATTTTAGCCGTTCCTGCCTTCACTCCCTTGAAGCCAGCCCCCGTCCAGCTTACATTGCTGTTGCTGGCGCTCCAGGTGGCTTGAATGCCTGATGTATCAATTGGATTGTAGTAATTGTCGTAGCCTTTCAGCGTATAAGGAACCGTCTGTCCGATGAGCAGTGTTTTGCTGCCGCTTACCTTCAACCCTTGCAAGGTTCCGACAGGCGCAGTAGAATAAACCCCCAGTCCGTTCACAACGGCACGCTGTCCTGCGGAGCCATTCGAAGTGGTGAAGGTCAACTGTGCGGTATTCTCCGCCAATGGACGTGTAACCATTGTCGTTGAGCCGCCGCCATCGAGGTTCATTCCTTTCCAAACGCCGATGGATGTCATGAATTTCTGCAATTCAGCCAACGTTAAGCCCGTGCTTGCAGAATTTTTCTCTGCCGTAATAAGATAAACCTTCGTCCCATCCTTGGAATAACCCACAGCCGTACGAGCTACCGCACTGCTCCCGCTGATCGATGTCGTGGACCGAGTGAAGGAAGAGGCAGTTCCTTGATCCACCAGCAGCGTGTGTCCTCCAATAACCATCTTCAGATCCGATGGGTTATACTCCATCCCGCTGCTCTGAGAGATAAGCCGGTAATTCGTATCCAGCCGTTGTCCGATCTGCATATGCGAAGCAATGAAATCCGCCGCCAGCCCATGAGCACGCAAAATATATCCATCTGCTGGTACTGTGCCAGGAAGGGCAGATTTATAGCTTATTTGCTGAATGACCCCGCCCTGAACTAACACCTCCGTTGGAGTCGTTCCGCTTGCCTTCGGTCTTTCTTCGGATTTCCAGTCGCTAGTATAGATAAACATATTATTAACGTGGCTGTAGCCATTATCCGGCTCTGTTCGATAGGACTCCTGATTCATCCCGGTTAGCGGGAACACCGAACCATCTTCAGCGATCACAGATCCACTAAAGCTGAATTGGTCAATCATAGGCGTATTATCGCTTTTCACCGCAAAGGCAAACATCCCCGTCAATTGTGCGGGACTCGTAACAAGTACTCCTTGGGAGACAGCGGCTCCCATCGCAACACCTTGCCCGCTGGTTGCAAAGAAGTCGCCATTGATACCGGCAACTGCCCCAGTCTCTTGGGCCATCCCCTCTACGGATTGCCGGGTAGTTAACTGGCCGCCCTTACCAGTCATTACGTCTAATTGGACATAAGGATTACTCAGATCCACCTCGACCACATCAGCCAGTACCTTAACCGATTTGCCGGAGCGGGTCGTTGTGTATTGATATTTAACCAGCTTCGCACCAGAAGTAATCATCTCGCTGCTGAGCTGTACTGTCTGACTATCCGCCGCATACGCTGTAGATGTTGTTCCTGTGAAAGACTCCAGCACCGAGAAGGGCTGAATCCAGATCATTCCTGCCAAAGACACCAGCACCAGCTTCTTGCCATGCTCCGCCGCCAAACGCGCTATTTTTTTCGTCATATTACCGTCGTGCTTCTTGTGTGCTACCATTTTTGTGCGCTACTCTCCCATCTTATGCAGTCTATCTCAGAGAACTCTCAGTTCAGTTCCCCGGAATCTAGTATACAATTAATAGACTACAATAAAGCGGAAAAGTTACGAAAAAAAGCAAATTTCATGGAAAATGGTAGGGTATTGGGTAACATAAAGCAGTAGAAGCTTCCCCATCTGGATAAAGTTGTACGGACTACAACTAGTCCAACATATTTGAGCGAGTCTAATTCATATAGTTGCTGATAATACACTTATATCTGCCCAATTCTGGTGTTTAGTCCTCATTTCAGACAAATAGATGTACTAGCTGCAACTAGCACTCTAAAATTTACTTTTATGCTGAATATAGATGTACTAGCTATAACAAGATGTACTTGCTATAACTAGACTATCTGTTCCACTTGTGCGATCTCCACCATCCTCTCTTCCACCGCCCTCTCACCTACACTGTACTCTCTCCACTACCCTCTCCATCTACACTATCCTCTCTCTTGCTACTCTTACCAATTCCCTCCTCTCCTTCCCGCAACTAGTTCATAATATCGAATTCTTTTTCCCTTTCCTGTAATCACAGGACGTAGCCAGCCCTTTCCACAAAGAGAATGTATGATTTTAAAGACAGTTCGATTGTTCAATTGCATATGAATAGCTACCTGCTTTGGCGTGATCGGTTCTAGCGACTTCATGGCAAGACGAATAACCTCACTTTCTGCGAGTTGATCCCTATTGACAGGCTGTTCGTTTGCCCGATACCTTCCTAGTAATGATCCAAGCAGATTTCAGCACAACTCCGGCTTGCGCTCCACATCATCATACGAAAAGGAGGCTACCCGATAACCAAGTGTCTGCAGGTACAATTCCCTATTTAATTCATTCGAGTAGCCTTGGCGGTCCATTTCATGAACATGCGGTCCAAATCCTTTAATCTCAATAATCAATTTGATCGGTCCACTAAGAAAGGCAAAATCTCCATAGTAGGAACGTCCACGCCAATCCGGGATTTCATACTCTGGATGCAATTGGTCAAAATTTTGGTATAAAGGCCACCAGACATTACGTAGAAACATCGTCTCTGCATGTCTGTTCCCCCTTACCAAGCGCCCCTTCGTTCTCCCGTACGTCGTGCTATATGCTGCTTTATAAACGTCTCATGAGCCACATCAAACTTATTGTCCTTCCGCACAAAACAACACTCTCCCATCGGAATTAAATAAAAAAAGTCCTGACCCTCTGATTGCTCAGTTAGTCAGGACGTTCTTCGTCACACTTAAGTATCATATTATCAACTAATCAAATCTCATACAGAATATATCAAACAATACAGCGTAATTCAAACTATTCAGGGTATTTAAACAATGCAGCGTATTCCAAACTATTCAGAGCATTTTGATCTAATTGCATTTCTACACTAATTTCTCCAATAAGTTCTGCCAATCCGAGATTTAATTGAATATTCTGCAACTAAACTTCCCGGTTCCGAGCAAATGTGAAAATATAAGCCGATTTACGTGTACTCCGTACAATTAAACATAAAAGTCAGACAAGTTTCTGCGAAATAGTTGTATTCGCTACATCTACCAGACCCATAATCACATAGAGGCTAAGATGAGCATGAGATCAAACGAGCCTTAACAAGATTTAACGAGTTCGCTCGGGCTGCATAAGCTCCAGTGAGCTTACAGAGCACAAAGCTACAGAGCCTACACGAGCTATACGACCTTTGCGAGCTCATATAGCTCATTTGTGAGTTCGTATAGCTCATAAGAAGCTTTCACTACTCCGCTAGCTTATCCAGCACACGCTTCAACATGACTGCAGCCTGAGCACGTGAGGCATTACCTGCAGGTTGAAATTGATAGCCACTGCCTACAGAAATACCCTGGATGACCCCTTCATTTACTGCCTTTGCTACTGTATCCTTCGCTTGAACCTTAGCTGAATCCTTAAATTTCGACAAAGTCTGCGCGCTTGAATAGCCTGAGGTTATTGAATAACCGCTATATTCCATAGCACGTACCATCATTAACGCCATCTGCTCCCGCGTGATGTAATTATTCGGTTTAAATGTACCATCTGTATTACCATTAATTATTCCTGCTTTTGCGGCTGCCCCAATATAGGCGGCGATTTCACTACCTGGCACAACATCTGGAAAGCGCTGTGCATTATTCACATCTTTTGAAAGACCGAGCCCTTTTACAATATAGGTAGCAAACTCGCCACGTGTAATATTTTTATTTGGCTCGAACTTCCCATTTGACTGAGGCCCGATAATTAATTTGCTGGCCAGTTCCTTGATATCTTTACTTGCCCAATGATTACCAAGGTCAGGGAACGAAGCGAACCCTGCCGCTGGCCCAACCACCATATTACCTGTAACCTTTCCCTTAAACACCAGAAGACTTCCTACATTAGTCTTACTTGACGGTAAATATGCTGGCACTCTCGAGACCAAATCATATTGTATCAAGGTCGTCTCCGCACCATAAGTATTTGGAGATGCCTTAATATAAACTTCTCCTGATGCCATAACCGCAGCAGTTTGAGTTGCCGTTCCGCTATAAGCCGACAAATCAATTTGAACTGGGTCTGTGAGCGGAGAAATCGTTACACCATTCACAGAGTTTAATGTTGGCATATAAACTTTCGTAACCGGAGCCAGTTGAATCAGTAAATAAACGTTAGAGAGATTTCCCGCGACGAGCGCTCTTGAAATTTCAGTATAAGAAACTTTCTCCAGCGGTAGATCATATAACACCGTGTTATATTTCACAGCAAAAGTAGCCTTTTGTCCTGAAGTGTACATTTCCATTAAAGAGGCAATTGGAATGGCAACTTCGGCGGCCTTCTCACTAGATGGCACCTCAAAAATGATCCGCTTCGCAGTGGCATTCGTATCTCTTAAATATTTATACGAGGCTTGTAATTGTGCATTGTCAATAGTATACCTTTTGATAACCTCTCCATATTTAGAACGACTATCAGAGGTTTGAGCCCCATTGAGGCTCAGTAAGTAACCCGGTACGCCGAAATCATTATTACTCATCAATGTGAGAGAACTAGGTTGATTCCCATTGGGGCTGGTTATCTGCCCATTTTGACCAGATGCAGTATTTACAACTGCAACATCAGTATAACTCTTCAGCAGATTCCCATCGATATCATACAACGGGGATGCTCCGACCAAGTAAGATAACGAAACAACCTGCCCCGCCCTCACTGCAGAGCCCAGTTTCAATGTAACTGCATTCCCGCTCACAGCCGCAGACACAACACCCACGATCTGATTATCCACCTTTACGCTGAACTGATTCACCGGAAGCATGGTTATAGACTTAAGTGACTTCGTATATACAATGGTCAGCAGATCCCCCGTAACGGAAATAGACTGGATTCCTTCGGCAGTTGCTTTGTAGGCTACAGGCTCCAAATTAATATAACCGGCTCTATTCCCATTCAAATCGGCAATACCGCTGGTTCCAGGCACATATGAGACTGTAACATTTTGATTTTGCGTAAATGAAGAAGCCAACGTCAGAATAACTCGATTAGATACAATCTCTACAGCATTCACATAAATCGGAGCATTATTTGCCAATACAGAAAATTGACTCTTGGCAGGAAGAGACGTTGTTCCCAGAGCCTCATTATAATTTAGAATGACTGTTCGATCAGATCCCTCTGCACTTTTGAATATCGGCGCCACGGTGTCATTATAGTTCCGGACAAAGTAATCACTGAATGCCGCAATCTCCCAGCCGCGGTAATCTTGAAGCGGATAGGATCCCGGTTGATAGGATACTTTTATCACTTCGCCATTGGTTATCGTATTGCTCAAGTATAAGGTGATCGTAGATCCACTATGGGAAATACTGCTGATCTGTTTTTGGCGGTCGTCACCCATTACCTTGAATTGCTCGTAGGCATACTTAGATGGGCTCTTGATCGAATCTGAAAAATATAAAGTAACACTGTTCGTGGATGCATAACCATCTCTGGGCTTAGGACTTACCGAGTCAACCCCATTTGTCACCGTCTGACTGGAGAAGCTTGCTGCCGGATTACCCGCTGCATCCCGAATGATCTGTCCGGAATAGCTGATCTTCACATCCTGTCCTACCGCCACCCCTGTCTCCAGATTGACATAGACGCTGTATCCGGACACATTAACATAGCTAATCCTGCGCTCCTCTCCATTTACAGTTACAGTAAAGCCTGTCCCTGATCCAGCAGAGTATGAACTTAAAGCCTCATTATAGGTTAGTAAAATAGATGTGTTATTGTACATTTTGGTGCTCTGAAGCACAGGAGCCGTTTTATCTATCGATGCCGTCGTAAACGTCCAACGGTTGCTTCCGCTGAGTCCTCCATAATAATTCCCATACTGGGCGTCTGCAATTCCGTTATTGGGAATTTCAATGTAGTAGCTGCTTCCCTGCTCCAGATCATAAAGGGGGTCAATCTTAACATAGTTATTGACCGCTTCCGCCTTGATTTGAACCGCTGCCGAATTAGATGTCTTGCGAAGCGTAATTCCTCCATTCGCCAGCGAAGGATTCAACTTCACATTTCGGTTAAAAGTAACCTGGGGGCTCACATTGGCGCTTATATTAGAGCTTCCATTGGACGGGGTAAAAGATGTCGCGGCAAGCGTCTGGCTTGAACCGCTCATCGTTGTGAAGGACCACTCTATCCTAGGAGATTCCGTTCCGTTATCCCCGACAATAAATGCTGCTTCTGGAAAAGTAACCGTGTAGGTTGTCCCATACAACAGATTCGTAGGAGGGGTCAGTGCTATGTAATCCGTATATACATCCTGGGTTACAGTTACTTCCGCCTTGTCTATGTAGCTCCCAGTATTTCTGGAGATCGTATACGTCTGCTTGCCGTTCGTCCGAACATCCATCCCTGCGAATTTCACCCAGAGCTGGGCATCAATCGGTACATTGTTCCCCGTCGGGCTAACCGCCGCCGTCGGAGCAGTCACTTGCACGGATGCCGCCTGTGCCGTTCCGATTCCCCCGAACAAGGTCCCAAATAACATATTGAATGCAATAATTACGCCGACAACTGTCGATATCCTTTTCTTCATGCCTTAATCCCCTCTCTGAACATACCTACTTTTATTAACGGCATAATTCAAGTGGATTTTTAGAGAGTTTCTGAATTGTCCTATTTTCCTCCTGATTACTTCCATTCCATAAAAAAAGTAGACCGCCCTCCAACGAGAACCGGTCCACTTCATATATAGTTCAGGGTTTCCTCTTACAGTCCCGCTTGTTCCTTCAACACCCCAGCCTTATCCACACGCTCCCAAGGAAGATCGAGGTCTGTACGGCCAAAATGACCATATGCTGCGGTTTGACGGTAAATAGGGCGACGCAGATCAAGCATGCGAATAATACCGGCAGGGCGAAGATCGAAATTCTCACGAACCAATTCTACCAGCTTCTCCTCCGGAACCTTTCCTGTACCATACGTGTCCACATTGATCGATACCGGATTAGCCACACCGATAGCATAAGCCAACTGGATCTCTACTTTATCGGCAAGGCCAGCCGCAACAAGATTCTTCGCTACATAGCGCGCTGCATAAGCAGCCGAACGGTCTACCTTAGTTGGATCTTTACCAGAAAAAGCGCCCCCGCCATGACGGGCATAACCACCATATGTATCGACAATGATTTTCCGTCCGGTCAATCCAGCATCCCCTTGCGGTCCTCCAATGACAAAGCGACCCGTCGGATTAATGAAATACTTGGTTTCATTATCCAATAGCTCCGCAGGAACGATTGGCAGGATCACCTGTTCCTTAATATCCTTCTGGATCCGCTCTAGAGTAATTTCCTCGGCATGCTGTGTTGATACCACAATGGTATCCACCCGCTTCGGCTGGCCATCCACATACTCAATCGTAACTTGAGTCTTTCCGTCAGGACGAAGATACTCCAACGTTCCATCCTTACGAACCTCCGACAATCGACGAGCTATACGATGTGACAGTGAAATCGGAAGCGGCATCAGTTCCTCCGTCTCATTTGTTGCAAACCCAAACATCAAGCCTTGGTCACCTGCACCGATATTCTCCGTTTCCTGGTCCATCTTCTCCGGATCCCGATGCTCGAGCGCTGCATTCACCCCTTGAGCAATATCCGCAGATTGTTCATTCAATGAGGTCAGTACAGCACATGTATTATAATCAAAACCGTACTTGGCACGGGTATATCCAATCTCCTTTACGGTCTTGCGAACAATAGCCGGAATATCGACATACTCTGACTTTGTACTGATTTCCCCAATCACAAGCACCAAACCTGTTGCTACAGATACTTCACACGCAACACGTGCATAAGGATCATTCTCTAGAAAAGCGTCAAGTACCGCATCCGAAATCTGGTCACAGATCTTGTCCGGATGTCCTTCCGTTACAGATTCGGATGTAAATAAATGGCGTCCTTGAATGGACATGAAATTCAACCTCCCCTATACCCTATATATGACGGCTGCGATGTTTCTATTAGAATAATTAGGGATACACTTCAGCCGTCCATGATAAAGTCTAATCAAAAAATGAACCTTCTCCTTGACGGAAAAGGTTGCATTTACAGTCCTTAACTGTCATACTAACTTATTTGCAAGATGATGTCAAAAATTAGTGCAGTAAAAAGTCTTGTTGTGCCTTGGCTACAAGCCTTTTTGTAATCTCTCCGCCAACGGATCCATTCTCCCTTGATGTCAGGTGTCCCCAACTGCCTACGTAGTTACTGTTTGCCCCCATAGCTCCCAGCTCTCCTGCAAATTCTGTGTCTGTTGAGTTGCCTATAGCACCAGCACCTCCACCCACAGGGAGTCCAAATTCCGCCGCAATCTCATATTTCCACTGTTTTAGGACTTCACGGCATTCCGGTATGACTTTACTGTTATTTCTTGCCACGGCATATCCACCTCCATTATTATTCTTCAGATGTAGTATGCCTGAGTACCAATGAAATAAGCTGATGAATGTTTGCTACTGGAGGTAAAATGTGTATTCTAACGGATGGAGTACGATCCGCGTACCATTACAGTCAAGCTGTAGGTATTCCCTTCTAGTACCTGAATACCCCGACCTTCACGTGGAAAAGAAAGCAGATGGTTATTTGTTACTGTCCCGCCATTTTTGATATCAACGCCATCGGTTAGATCCGCTACCCCATTTGAATCCGAACTATAAATAACAGCCTTGCCTGCTCTGACTACAAACTCCGCCCCAGCTCCGGCAATCAAGGTCTCACCCGGCTTCACGGTAACAATTTCAACAGTCTCAGCGGATCCGCCCGTGTTATCTCCGGTGGATGGGGTTGAAGGTGTTGTTGTGCCGCCGCCCTTCAGCGCCTGTTGAATCGCTTGATCCACATAACTCTTCGTCACAACTGGATCATCGCTGCTTCCTGGCTGAGAAGTCACACTAGCTCCCTCTGCCGTCAAATTCAACAGCGAGCCTGCCCAAAGACTTCCGCCAATCACCACAGCTGCTGCTGTATACTTCCATGCTGTCTTCATTATGTTCCTCCTCTTAAATAAAATCTCTCTAACTTAATGATAGAGGTTTTGACAAAATGAGACAAGCCCGGATCCTGTTACTGGATTCGGGCTGAATTTTAATTTTTCTAATCTACTAATTAATGACATCAGAGTAATAATAGAAGCCTTGGCTTCCTAATTTGACCTTCTGTCCTTGGAACAAGTCGTAAACATTCAATGTGAAGCTTCCTGCTTTTCGCTCTTCAAAGACTGCATCATCGAAGCTAAAGCCCGCGCTACCACCGTTAGTGATCCGCAGATCTGTTTCAGGTGTAAATTCCTTTTCGAATACACGCCCACTAGAATCAACAACTTCAAACAGAAACTTATGTCCAAATTCCCCTATACCATAATCCATATTACGGTTAAGATCATAATCAAAGTTCAAACTAACTGAGCGTGTACCGGAAAGGGAAGCTTTTACGCTCTTCACAGTGAGTGTATATGGGAATAGATCCAAACTACTCAAATTAGTTTTTATGCTTGGAGTAGATAGCCCGAGTTCCAGAGCTGCTGCATTAACATAGCCATTCACCTCACCTTTGACTGGGGTCAGCTTATCATCTGTAGTTCCTTCACCAACAATCAGCTTCATATCCGTCATTGTAGTACGCTTCGGAATCTTAGCCCATAATGCAACGATGTTCTTTTCTTGTGGACCAGCTGATGTATCGATTTGGCTAACAGATGCCTTGTAAGTCTGACCATTGGACGTTTTGAAGACTCCTGCAAATTGGGAAAGATCAATTTGATGATCCTCCTGATTACTCACTTCCAGCTCGGCGTATACCAAATCGGAAGATTGACCCGTATACAAGAAGGAACGCTTAACACTTACATCCTGTTGTCTTCCCAATGTATCAATGGCATAGACTTGTCCTTTAGCTACTGTAGCCGGCTCAGGAATTGAACCTGTATTACTAAATTGGACCCATTCAGAGCTATTCTCGCCGAATTTCTCCAGTAATGAAATCTGAACCTGACTGAAATCCAGATAACTTGGTACCTTCGCAGTTACATATACATCCGTTGACATTGCTGCCCCAAGAAGGCCAGCTGTCTGTGTTACAATCACTTTTGTATCTGTTGTTAGTTTGGCACTATCAATCTGAACCAAGCCGCCCAATTCAGGAAGCTGTGTAGTTTTAAAGTTTGAATTATCGATTGTAATCTTAGCAGTTACTAAGTCGCCATCGCTCCAGGGTAATCTTTGCAGCGAAGCTAGAGTTACACCTAGAATCCCATTCTTAGTTTGTACAAACTGCTTTGTACCAATCATATTTTCTACAGCTTTGGCTTCAGGTACCGTGAAGAAAGCAACAGGGTAACTGATGTTCTCTGTACTCTCGGCTGCAGATGGAAGATTCATGAACAGGCGAGGGTTCTCTATACTTACATTAGCCGGTACGATAACCGGAAGTGTAATGAATCGCTCCTCCAACGGTTGAAGTGTCAGATTGTCCAAGGCAGGTGCACTAATCGGCAATCGATACCCGTCAGACGTTTGAAGCTCAAACTGATACTTAGGTAGTGTAAAGGTTGTGCCGCTTGTATTTCGGAAGCCGAAACGGATAGAGAGAGAATGTTCATCAAAGTTTTTATTCACAACAGCACTGGCGACCTTCACCGAGATTTTCCCATTAGTAACCGGGATGTACTTCTCTACATTTGGCTCAACTGCCAACGAGGTGTTACTAATATTGGGAAGCTGCATCGTAGCGATCGGCAGTGTCACCTTTGCCGTCTCATCATCAAGAGCCAACTGAAGCTCCATATTTGCCAGCTTGATTGTCTTAGGAATCTGAGCCACCAAATTCAGCGTCTTTACATCCTGCGGCTGAATCTTATAATCCGAACTTGTCGGATCTCCACTCATTGGATAACTCGCCCCAGTTGATGTTCGAATCATGAATTTAAACTTTGGATCTTCAAATAGCTTGTATCCGATATTCGTCATATCAAGTGATACACTGACGTAATTATAGTCTCCTGATACAAATGAAGCTACTTGCTTCACCTGAGCTTTTACAGGCGTATCGGTAATTCGAAGTGTCTTCGATTGATCTGATGGTGTTGAAGTTAGATATCCAGCAGGAATCTTGAATTGCCCCTTTAGCGCTTCATAACCCGCTTGGCTAAAGTCCCATTTAATCACTTGGAATACCAAGTTCTCTGGCTTCAAATGCTTTGCAATTCGGGCTACATAAGTAATAGTCGTCGAAGAACCGGCAGACAGCTTCTTCTTATCCTTGTCCTTGCTCATCAATGATGTGCTGTAGGTTGTTCCACTAACGGTCTTCACTTTGGACCAGTAATCAAGTAGATCCATCGTTTTACTATCATTATTTTGAATCGTCAGCGTGTAAGTGAGTATACTTTCATCACTTAAGGTTAGAATATTAACATCCGTCAATCGTACTGTACTTTTTGCCGTAATCTTTACCGGAGATAAATTTGCCAGGGTATGTAACACAGGCTTCTTCGTACTTGCCGTCGTTTTGGTAGCTGTTGTCGCTGCCTTTGTTGTACTGGCAGCAGCCATCGCCCCTGGCGCACTGGTCATAAGCAAACTGATCCCTAGCGCAGCAGCTGTGATTGGAATCCTCTTCAAAGCGTTATCCTCCCATGCAGAGTTTCTTATATGTTTAAACGTACCAAGTGAACAAAAGGTTTCGTTGAATCTATAAATTATAAACTATATATGTAAGTTTAAATTGACCCTTAAAAACAAAGAGACCTTCGGAATGAAGGTCTCTTTGAAAACCGAGGGTTATTAAGGAGTTACGATAACTTCACCAAGCTTTGCAGCTTCATTGAAGTTTTCGAGTACATTAGCACCGCTAGTACTTACAACTGCTTTAATACCTTCGTTGCCCGAGAAATCAACAGATACAATGCTGTTGGCATCAACAGTTACAGTAGCATCAGCAACAACACGTAGAACAATGGTATTACTACCATTAGTCAGCGTTGCACCACTTACTGTAGCATCTTTACCGCCAATTTTAACCTTGAACAAGCTAGTCAAGGTTGTTACTGTTCCAGCATCATTCAGGTTCTTGTTGAAGAGAAGCGTAATATCATAAGTGTCAGCAGTTACAGTACTAGCTGTGAAGATACGATTAGCGCTGTCTTTTACAAGTACAGGCTTGATCTTATCTTGGACACCTTTTAACGAAGCTGCAGTGATTTCTGCAATCTTCGAACCAAAGTTGTCCTGTGTTACAATATTAGCCTGAGAAACAGTGTAGATAATAGCGCCAGTGAGATCAGCTGGAAGCTTGTTAGTATCGCCAGTAAATTTCAATGTTACTGTCGTTCTGTCAGCACTTAAAGTAGCAGTGCTTGGTGCATAATCAACTGCGCCAACCTTCACGCGGAAGTCTCCAGCAGATACTGTGGAAAGTTTACCGGCAAATACAACCTTCACTTCTTCACGGCTGGTAGCTTGAACATTGTCAGCTCCAGATTTAACTTGGATAAGGGAACTTCCGAAGTCTGCAGCTGCAATATTCAGAATGTAACCAGTTCCAGGTTGAACAAGGTAATTACCATCAGCATCTTGAATCAATACGACTTGAACAGCACCTTTTGCAAGGCCAGCTACATCAACGAATTCACCCTTAGGAGCAACAAGGCGAACAGTATCAGCAGTAACCAATTGTACGTCTTGGTCGTCAGTCAATGCATTACCAGCAAAAGTATATTTCGCCTTAATCAATGCACTACCTTCACCATCAGTCTTAATGGCTTTGCTAAACTGAATGTACAAGAAGTCTTCAGTTGCAGATTGTTGAGTCCAAGCACGAGTGATTTCTCCATTAATTGCACTGGATGCGGAGATTTTTGTTGTAAATGGAAGAATTGTATTAGGAACATACGCTCCATCCTTAACTCCACTTACATCCAGTGTATAAACACCATCATCCAATTTACTAGCAAGATCGATAGTTACAGTATTCTTAGCTGAATCATAGACTGGCGCCAAGACTGGGTGACCATCTTTGTTCAAGCCAGTCAAGCTGAATACTTTACCGTCTTTATCAGTAATTTTGTAATTATCCTTGTTTTGAGCAGATGCAACGTCAAGTTTTTTGTTAAACTCGATTACCACCTTATGGTTCTTAGTAGTATCATCTTGTTTAATTTCAGTCTTAACTACTTCTGGACGCTCAGTATCCAAAGATGGAGTTACTTTGATCTCACGATTAGCTTTATTATTACTGTAGTCAGTAACGCCTTCCAGATAAATCGTGTTTTCAGTCAAGTTCAATGGATTAGCAAAATGAAGAGTCACTTTATTGTCATTGATGTCCGCCTTAGTGAAAGTAGCGCCGTTTACAGTAGAGTTGAAGTAAGCTTTATCCAAAGATTTGATTGGCTCATCAAACTCAATAGTCGCTTCTCTCAGGTCATTTGTAGTAACTGCAACTGGTTGCGGAGCTTCTGTATCTTCAACAACAGTAAACTCGATTTCTACAGGAGCAATTTTCAAACCAGAGAAATCTTCAACATTGCTGACTACCAGCTTATGAGTCCCTACGGACAACTCAGTCGAAAGGATAGCTACATTTGGATAGCTATAATCGATTGTCGCGCCGATTGTTTTTCCATCAACTTTATAGTTGTTAGAAGTCACAACAGTTCCCATTTTTACTGGCTCACTGAATTCAACTTTAAATGCTTTTGTTCCCAAACCAGTTACTTTTGAAGCTTCTGGGATTTTCACGTCCACAGGAGTGAATTTCACAGTTGCTTCAAGCAACTTGGCAGTTGTAGCTGTTTTAACGTTCTTAACTTTTACTTCTGTTTCTTTTTGATTTTCAAGAGTCGAAGCTTCTGTCAGAAGCAATTTAACAGACTGCCCATCTTCAAGAAGAGTAGCACTGGAAACTGTTTTGCCCTTTACAGTGTAGTTATCTTTGTTTTCAGCAGACTTTTTGTCTACTTTCCCATCAAAGTTAACAATGACTTCTTTAAGGTTGTCAGCAGTTGCACTGTCCACTTTAGTAGCTTCAGTTACTACCCAAGTAATTTTAGCAGTGATTTCTTCACCAGCTGCTGTTTTGAAAGTAACTTCAGTTTCAGTGTTAGGAACAAGTGCCTTTTCAAGTTCTACCTTCACTACTTCGCCATTGGAAAGCGTAAATTCAACATTTTTGCTGTCCTTAACTTCGTAGGATTTTACTGTAGGAACTTGAGCTGCTTCATAGATTGCATAAGCTGCAACAATTGCTTGGGAGCGAGTAGCATTAGCCGTGAAGACAGCACTGCTATCGATGAAACCAGCCTTAACAGCTGCTTCAACGTAGCCCTTAGCCCATTCGCTTGCATTGTTGTTAGTTTCAGTTGGAACTTCAAGTTTCAAAGCTCTAACCAGAACAGCAGCCAACTCTTGAACTGTTACATTACCACTTGGGTTGAACAGTTTCTTAGCAGCGTCAGTTCCTTCGAGGATGCCAGCTTGTGTAGCAGCTTCGATGAACGTACGCGCCCAGTGAATGGAGTAGTTCTTGTCGTTGTAAGAAGTAGCGTTAACTTCTTCCAGACCGATCGATTTAACGATAATCTTAGCCAGTTCAGCACGAGTCAAAGTCTTGTCAAGCGCTGCAGAACCGTCTGGCATACCATCCATGATGCTCGCTTGTTTCAGAACATCAAATTTTTGTTGTGGATTCAAATTAGCATCTGCACCGAATGCTACGGAAGCAAACATGGAGAATGCCATTGCTGTAGACAAAGCTACGGATAAAATTTTCTTCATAACCTTTTTTTCTCCTCCTTGATTAACTATCACATGAGAATTTTCTTTAAATGAATAGCTCGTGTTACTCATTAGCCATTGCACCCCCTTTCCAGAGCCTGAGCAGGTTTCCTATAAATTAGGTCTGCGGGCAAGCCGCAGAAACTTGTAAACATTTCCACACCACATAGAACGTAGAAATAGACTAGTTTCCTAATCCTACCTAAACATTATACAATGAGTCGATAGTGCCGTAAAGCTAATTTTTCTAATAGATAGACAAGATTCCCTACGAGGAACATACTGGAATGTCTAATCACGGCATTATTATCATTGTTCTTGTTTACGTTCTATATCTTAAACGCAGGTAGTTCCAAAAAGTTGCGGCCGTTTTAAAAAAAATTGCAAGATTGTTACCTTTGGCAAGGTTAGCCGCTTTTTCATCTTTTTGCATCTTATACCGCCTGACGGAAATTAGTATAACATCCCTGAAAATTACAGTCACTAAGTAACATTTTCCATAACCAATACCCATAATTTATGATTCTCAAACGTAAATAAGACGTCCAAAATTGGACGTCTTATTTAAAATTATATGGAGCGGATATTCTCCGTTCTATCTCACTCTCATCGCAAGCTGGATAATCCGTGCCCGCATCTGCGGATCGCTCTCCAGCTTAACGTACATGTCGTCAATTGCTTGTTTGTTGTCCTTATAAGTCTTCTCATGCTTCATCGTGTTGTGGGACCATTCAATTAACTCATCTTCCGCTGTACGCAAATCGTTAAATGCATCATGGAAACCTGTCTCAATGACTAACCCTTCCATTACTTCCTGAGTGACTTCCTGAAGCTTGGCGGTTTCTTCGATCCGCTTCTCCAGCACCTTGGATTTATCCTCAAACTTTTTCTTGGCTTTCGAGTATCCCAGCTGCGGTTTAGATAAAATCGGTTTCATCTGTATCATTTCACCCTTTGCGAAAATGTCTATCACTTTGCTATTGTATCCTAAAGTGAGGAAAAATACAAAAAGATGTAATTGGAAAAGAAAGCTCCCCTTGCCTAATGATACATGGACAAGGGGAGCTTCATCTTAATCCCTTCTAAATTAACTGAAGTTTTTAGGGAATATGCTTGTCGTCTTCTTTAAAAGTTCTATTGTAATTTTTGCTGCTTCTGCTCTAGTCATATTACTATCCGGATTGAAATTATAGGAAGCTTTCTTGGCCCCTGGAAGAGTTACCGCACTGCCAGACATAATTTTCGCTTTTGTCACAGCGGAAATTGCCGGAAGCGCATAGTAATCCATCTTTCCAGAATCCAAGAATGACTTCGCCAGGCTATCCTTCAGCTTCTGATCATTTACCGGAAGCTTCAACGACGATTTCATCGCCCGAGCAATCATCACCGCTGCTTCTTCTCTAGTAATCGGCATATTCGGATAGAAGAAGCCTTCAGAGCGGCCTGTAATAATTCCTGCTCTGGCAGCAGTCTCAAGGTGTTCAAAATCCCATGTAGCAGTCTTCGTTTCAAACTGAACATCAAAGAAGGTCTGCTGACTCTCATCTGCGTTAATCGGAATGCTCAGGCCCTTGACGAGTAAAGTGGCAAATTCACCGCGAGTCGTCTGATCATCAGCACCAAATGCATCTGCACGTAGCGGCTGCATGATTCCCTTGGAATAGAGTCCATTGAGAAGATTTCGAGCCCAAGGATGATTCGTAATATCTGTATAACTTCTGCTTAGCTTCATTACCGTATAATACCCAAACTTATCAAATGGAACAGTAATCGTATGGGATTTCGTATCTATTTCACCAGCGACAGGTTCCCATCTTCCATATCCACCTTCATCAACAAATCGGAATACAGTGACAAGCGAACCCGCCTCATCAACTACATTTGAGTCATAGGATAATTTCAAGCTACCGCGTTGCGAAGGAACAACTTCACGTTCTTTTTCAAAAGCAGTGAAGATCCCTTCTGTTGAATAAGGCGCGATGCCGTTCGTAGCAGGCTTGTACCCTGCTATATCTCCTTTATTCCCCAATTCCCCTAGGCCGCCACTGATCCAGTAAATATCAGACACACGGATGAAATTATACGTATCATCTTTAGAGGCGAACCGGCTCGGATAAATCGCAGGAATGTGATACCCATTGTTGATATCGGAGTTATTGCCAATCAGCACACCATAATCGTTACGACGTTCCACAACGCCATCCTTCGGATCTGCAATACCAAACAACAGCTTGGTGTCAGGATAAAACTTCGTGATCCGGTCATTATTCATAGCAGCCGATTGCATTACAGTACCTTTAGGGAACGAAAGTTCAACTTTCTTGTTGAACACGCTGTATTTCGTTGCAGGCTTTTCAGCCATAAATTGAGAGTCTATGGTGACAGTGCCTGTATAATATACATTTATCTCATCAGACAACGTTGTATCTCCACGAACAATCTGAATTTTGATTTTATTACTCTTATCCGGTTTAAGGCCCACATAATCCAGTGTAAAGCGGTTGCTCTTATCCGGCTCGGTACGGCGGATTGCTTCCTCTTTGCCGATGATAACCTTTGTAGCACCTTCCGCTTCAATATCAAAACGAATGAAGTTTTTATTGACGATGTAATCCCCGCCAACCGTTGGCTGTGGTGCGAGAAGGCGATACGGTGCAACCTCTCTTGTGATTTCAAGGCGTTGATTTGTGCGAGCGCCAGTATTATTGATCATTTCCAGGTTATAAACATGGGTTCCCGGAGCATCGAATTTGAAAGCTCGCACCCGAATGATAAAGTCATTTTCATTCCCGATTACATCATAATAAATCGGTTCTGACGCAGAACCGGATTGCTTAAGCCCCTCTAGCGGAGCATCACCAACCCTAGGAATATTTACTGTGAGTAAATTAGTAGAACCTTGATACAGATTGACAATCTTTGCGCCGCTACCTCTAATTGTCAAGTCATAATCTTGTTCACTTGTCGTATATTTCTCATCACTATAAGTAAATTCTGTCGGCAACTCAAGAATCTTTCGAATAGTCTCTTCAGTTACTGTTGATCTTGGATTCGTATTAAAATCCGTCCAAGTGGGAAATACCACCCGGGATTGCCCTGTGGCAGGAACCTTTGCAGGCTTGAACTCGGTAATCGTAGCTACATTCTCGTCAATAATGTAGAACCGGATAACCTTGCTCACGACTTGGCGGTTACCGGCAGCATCAAGAGAGACTCCTCTAAACTCGATTCTGTTCTCCCCTGTAACTAACGGACCGTTAGTAGAGATATTCAGGCTCAATTTAAAATCTGTATCTGTAGCAGTAACTCCTAGATCAGTCGATGCCCCCTGGGTAGAATCAAGAGTAGAACCATCTATCCCGTTCACAAAGTACTGGGCATTTTCGATATTCGGAAATCCGATATATTGGCCCGTAATCGGAAACGCCTGTACCGTTTGATTTGCTGAATTATAAGGATAGGTTTGTCCATCAACTAAATTATCTACATTAATATAGCTCTTCGATGCATATGAAATTTGCGCAGTATACGCTCCAGAATTATCAAACTTGAATTGAACACTTTGTTGACCATTTGCGAAATTGCTGATCTTGTAAATATACGTGTTGGAAACAGGCACACTATTACCAGCACTATTTTTCTTCGTTGCCTGGACTGCTGGTGTAGATATGACCACATTAGCACTGGCCAGCGGCATATACGTCCCCTTCAGACTATCCCATGACGCTGGGGCGCTGTTAGTCTCTACCAGGATATAAAACTCATTACTGCTGACCTGAGAACCACTTAGATTAACCTGACTTACGTTAGTTATATCCCCATTATTTGTACTTACATAGTCAGGCAAAAGCTTCATGGCTGTGATTGTTACATTATTACTCAGCAAGAATTTCTTTTGTAAACTAGCCTCGTAAGGAGCTGTAGCTGCATTAGGATAAGTGTAGGTCACTTTGATCGTCGGCATCTGCTCTTTAGCTGTAACAGCAGTAGCGGGGTCTATCGACAGCGTGTAGGGACTTAGTCTCGCTGTAATCAATCGGTATGCCGGACCGGTTCCATCCTCAATTACAACCTCCTCCGTAGAGTTCGTCATCGTAAAGGCACCGGATGTATTATATAAGTTCGGTGCTAGCGATGTGAAAGTTACGGGTGTACCATCAACAGAAATCTCTAAGTTACTTAATGAAAATGGATCCGAAGTATACGGAACCAAAAACTGGCCAACCATCCCAGCTGTTGTCTGTCCATTATCCTTCACCGAAGGGACATTATTCAAAATATCATATTCCTTTACAGTATCATCAAGGACATACAATCCAATAAACGGATTTTGATCTGTAAAATAGTAAATGTCGCGCAGGACTTCAACAGAGTCTGTTGAATTTGAGAATGTAATTTTCACCTTGTTAAGTCCGGGAGTCAGCGTTAATGGCGGTGTGGCCAGCTGATTGTTGTACACATTTGTGTTAAGCTCAGTTCCGCCGTTAACCGAAACAGTCGCCTTCGTCGTATTATAGACTTCCCCCATCAAGGAGACACGGGAGTTCTTAACGACAACCCTCGAACCTTCATTTAAATTGATATCCGTGAGCAGGCCTGTCCCGGAAACAACCAGCTTGGTCACATATGGAACTTTATCATAGAGGACATAAAAGGATTCGGAGCCTTCTGCATTGCCAAACTTCCCTGAAAAGGTGATTCGATTCAATCCCGGAAAAAGCGTCAAATTATTGGCAAGAAAGCGATTCGGATCTGATGGGTCCTTTTGTACTGTACCAGGAGCGGAATGAAGTTTATCTTCGGTCCATTTACTCCCATCATATATAAGCAAATCAACCTGCGCCTTCAAGGAATCTCCTGACACCTTGGAGTAGCTTCCGCTAATGCTGAGATTAGCACTATTAGTTAAGTAAACTACTTTGCGCAAAGCGTCACCAGGTTTAGCTAGAGTCGAGACATCCAGGTTAGCAGTGTCACGTATCCCCATAATATCCGGGCTAAAATAAGTTGTTCCGTTTGCTGCACTTGCCTTTGGAGAAAGGCCGGGAGGAACAAGTGTCAGAACCAGTGAAATAAGTGCAAGCCATATGAACGGCTTCTTGAAACGTTGCATGAATGATTCTCTCCTTTGTATTGGATTGTTTAGTGTAGTTCCCTAGTACAGGAAACCGTCCAAAAAGTCGTATAGTGTTGTTATCGGAAAAGGGTAGTCCGAAATTTAGAAAACCGACAAAATTCAATTGAAAAATATTATATCTTTTTTACATAAAAACCCTAATAAGGTGGTTTAATCACAAAAAAGTCCCCAGCACGCAATGTGCTCGGGACTTCTATAAAATGAACTTATAATTCCATTTACTTCGAGCCGCGCTCCGCGCCGGCCTTCATGCGCAGGCGTGCGAAGAAATCGAGCAGCGGCCGCTTGGTCTTGCCGATCAGGCCGATGACCTCGGCGCCGATCTGCAGGAAGAAGACCATGACGCAGATGACGACGAAGGTAACCCAGTTGGCGTTATACATGGCTGCCGATGATTGAATGACGGCCAGAATGCCAAAGAATGCAGCAATAGCATAAATGATCAGTACAGTCTGCCGATGGCTGAAGCCCAGCTCGCGCAGGCAGTGATGCAGATGGCCCTTATCCGGCGAAAAGATCGGCTTCTTCTGCATCCAGCGGCGCACGATTGCGAACATCGTGTCCGAGAGCGGTACTCCGATCAGAATGAGCGGTGTCAGGAAGGATACGATTGCAACCTGCTTGAACCCGAGCAATGACAGCAGTGCCAGGCTGAATCCAAGGAACAGGGCACCGGAATCGCCCATAAAAATTTTAGCCGGATGAAAATTAAAGTACAGAAAGCCAATAATACTGCCCAGCAACAGCAAGCTGATCAGTACAACAATTACATTGCCCATCAAAAACGCCATAACGGCAATGGTGCCGATGGCAATTGCGGATACCCCCGCAGCCAAGCCATCCAATCCGTCAATCAGGTTAATGGCATTTGTAACCCCGACGATCCAGAGAATCGTGAACGGGATTGCAACCCAGCTCTCGACCGAAGCATAGGTGTGGAACGGAATATTGGCGAATTCCAGCTTAATATCGAAGCCGAAGACAACCACACAAGCCGTGGCAATCTGAACTACAAACTTCAGCTTGGCCGGAAGATCGAAGCGATCATCGAGAGCACCAAGAAGAATCGTAATGGTTCCTCCCACAAGAAACGCCTTGATGAAGTTCAATTCTCTGGCAGTAAGATCGATAGGTAAGAATGGAATCACCAGAAAGAAAGTAACCATAAAAGCCATAAATATCGCTAATCCGCCGAGTCTCGGCATGATTGTTGTATGCACTTTACGGGCGTTCGGCACATCGACCGCGCCAACCTTATGAGCAAATCGCTTGACCAACGGTGTCAGTCCCAAAGCAAGTCCCAGTGAGACTACAAATCCGATGGTATAAATCATCCACATGCGTAGTTCAACCCCCATTTATTCTGCCGGAATGAATTATACTCCGTTTCAGGAGAAAGACCAACCTTCGTATTTGAGCAATATTAGGCCATTTTGCAGCAAAATCCATTGAATTAGCTACTTTTCTTCAGGTTTTCTCCCTCACGCAGTACCCGCACGAAGAATTTCGGCAGCGCAGCCATTCTCGGCAGTCGTGATGGTTCGGAAAGCAGACGGTAAAGCCATTCAAGCCGAAGCTTTTGGAAGGCCTTCGGTGCCCGCTTGGTCTTGCCTGAGATCACATCGAAGCTTCCTCCAACTCCCATCATCAACGGCACACCTAGAGAGTGTTTGTATTTGTGAATCCACGGTTCCTGCGTATCAGCCCCGCGGGCCACGAATAGAAGCTGCGGCGAGACGGCTCTGATGCCATCGATGACTTCCTGATCCTGATCCGGCCCGAAGTATCCGTCACGAGCTCCCACAATTGCAACGCCCGGATATTGCTCCGTTAACCGCAGAGCAGTCTCCTGAATCACTTCCTTCGTGGAACCCAGCAAGTAGACCTTCCAGCCTCGTTGCTGCCCCTGCTTCATTAACTCATGAAGAAGCTCAATCCCAGGAACCCGTTCTTCAATCGGTTCACCAGCCTTTTGTGCCGCCCAGACCACACCGGTGCCATCCGGAACGATCAACTCAGCTTCCCGCATAATGGCGTTATAAGCCGGATCCTCCAGTGCAGCCATAACCATAATCGGGTTAGCCGTGATGATTTGGTGCGGCTTGCCGCTCTCCACCGCTTCACATAAATGGTTGACTGTATCGCGCATCCCCCACTTGCTGACGGGTATTCCGAAAATAGATACCGTGGGAACTCCGCTTCCGTGTGTATTCTCCATCATCTTCATCCTGCCTCCTACTCTCTGCTCCGCACAAACACGACGATCCGCTTAGCCGGCTCGCGTGCTTCCCGCTTCAGCTCATCAATACGGGAGGCCTGGTTCTTGCGCCAGGCATCACCTTCGCTGAGCAGACGCTCTGCCTGCGAGGCGACAATCCGCGGGTCGAGCTCTGCGGAGCTGCCAACCGGTACGCTGGCGAGGCGGCTCAGAAAATGATCGATCTTCGGATCATACGAGATGCCGAGCAGCGGCACTTCCTGGGATGCCGCGTAAATGAGGCTGTGCAGCCTCATGCCGATCAGCAGGCGGCATCGGCTCACTTCCCGGAGCATCTCGTACGGATGCTCCGTCTCCGCCGCCGTACTCACGGTGCATCCGAATTCTGCCACATTCCCCATCCGTTCGATAACGAAGCGCGACGCTTCGTCATCGCCCGGAACGTGGAATGGCAGAAAACGGATGTGCACCGCACAGCGGCGGCACAGCGAAGCGAGGCCTTCGGCCAGCTTCGCCAGCTCCTCTCGGTCCGCATTCCAGAAGCGGACCGAGACGCCCACCACCGGCAGCTCCTCACTGCTGCTGCCGGTGCCGGCAGCCTCGCCCTCCGGAAGGGCGAGGCCCATGACCGGATCCGGGACAACTTGAATTCCGTCCCGGGGAAGCCCCATGCTGTGAAGCAAAGCAGCCGACTCCGAGTCGCGCACCGAAATATACTCACAGCGGCGGAACACTGAGGCAATGAACGGGCGGAACAGCTTGCGGTTTACCGGCCCGATGCCTTGAGCATAAATGAACGTCGGCTTGCCCATCCATTGAGCCAGCTTGAGGATTCCGAGATAGTACGGAATCGATCCGAGCCCGGTTGCGTCCTGCAGCAGACTTCCCCCTCCGCTGATCAAACCGTCGCTGTTCTTGATAGCGTTCCTTACCTCGGCCAGTTTCATCCGATGAACTGCCTTGACGCCGTACGTACGGCTCGTCCATTCCGGGTTGATAGACAAAACTACCGGCTTGATCAGAATGCCGGCTGCTCGCCCTTCCTCTTCCAAGGCGGACAGAATGGACTGCAGCACAGCTTCATCCCCGCTGTTGCGGAAGCCGTAGTATCCCGACACAACTATTGTCTTAACAGTTTCGGAGACCATCGATCCCAGCACCTTTCGATAATATGCCATACTACAATCGCGATCAGCCCGACAATAAGGCCAAGACCTAGACCGAGCACGCCGCGGATCAGCGAGAGTACGGCAGGAGTATGAATGTGTGCGAACGTATCAACCATGGACAGCTGTCCCATAACCGCAATAACCATGGCATACATTGCCCAGCGGTAACGGAAAGCTGCAAAAATGCCAACCAGGAACAACGGATGCGCCAGCAAAAATTCTTTATTCCGCGGACGGACGCCGAATGTATTTTCCAGGAACGAACGGAATGCCGCTTCTCCTGGCAGCAAGGTTCCGGCATTGCCGGTTCTTGACAAGTAGTACAGAGCCACAACACCGAGCACTGCCGCTACAACAACCCATAAGAGCGTGATCGGCATTTTCAACCAATTGCGGAGCTCCTGCCAGATGGAAGTCCCTTGATAAAGGAACACATAAATGGCTATCAGCAGGATCGGCCCCAGGTGCAGCAGGCTTACGCCGCGGAACTGATTGAGCACCAGACTATACGTGATATTGTTAAGCAAAGCGATTACAAAAGGCACAGCTGCGAGCGAAATCACCGAGGTCTTGATATACAGCACCAAGGTATGCGTCAATCTGCGCCCAGCCGAAATCTCAGGAAGCGAATGGCGAATGTCCTTCACCTTGCGAATTGCCAGTAATGTCGCCACAGTCGGTGCGCTAATCGCCACGCCCAATGCAAGCGCCTGCTCCATCAGGGTGGAGTTCAGCACATAAAGTCCTGCGGAGCCGACCAATCCCAACACGAATGCAATCAGGGTAAGCGGCAGAATAAAGTAAGATACCAGCAGTGCGCACATAGCCACGCCGCCAAGCACGACTATAGCCTTCAATGCTTTTTGCCAAGAAGCATCATGAATTACAAATGCCTTGGCTTGTCCGAATTCAAAACCATTGTCCTGAATCCGTTGAACAGCTCCTTCCGGGCCTGTCAGCGAATCAATCAGATTATTGATTGGACTTGTAATGGAGGCTTTAGCGGCATCCTTATTTGGTGAAGCATTCAGATAGATCATCCGGATATTCCGGTCCTTCGTTGCCAATACGAAACGGTCCGCAAGCACCTTAGGTTCTTGCGATGCCTCCGTATCCTGTAGCGAATGCAGTCTCACGACATTATAATCCAATAGATAGGCAAGCTGATTCAAGCCTTTCTGCGGGGACTTCAAGTTTTCGATCGCCGCAATTCCAATCCCGTGCTTATTTAACAGATCGGCAAAGCCTTGCAGACTGTTCATGGAGCCGTTGCTCTTATAGCCCTTGACGGCCTCTCCATCAAAAAGAATCCGTTTCACGCCATTCTCGGCATAAAAGGCCAGCACCTCATCCATTTCTTCCTGATTATACGGAATATTATCCGAGAGACGCGGGAGAATATTGAAGCCTTTTTCTCTCAGCATAGCAAAGGCGAATGGATCAAGCGCCATTGGCTTCATTACAGATTCATCCATACTCATCCCAAGCATTAAGCCCGAATATTCGCCATAATTCCACGGCACGACCGATACATCCAGATTGCGGAAGCTCTCTTCAATCATCGGACGCAACTGCTGGGCGTTCTCTTCGTTCGTGAATGCGACGTAAGTGTAATTTTTATCCGGTGCAACTACAGTCTGAGACAATTTAGCAGCATCGGCAGCATTAAATACCATAATCCGACGCGCCTTGGAAAGCTCATCAAGCGTACTCTCGAACATTGCCATCGTGTTAACGCCGGCTTCCTTCAGCCGGTCCAGCTGTTCATCGAGATAGGCCTGCGGATTTTCTTGATAAGCAGACACGTCCAGCAGCCCGCGATAATTAAATACAACCTCCACCTGATTAGCGGAAGACTCCGTCTGTACACGCTGTACGATCACCGGTACAGAAGCTACTATTGCAATGATAACCAGTACCCACAACCACTTGCGGGAAGCTTCATTCCATCGCTGCAAACTTCGAATCACTAAGGTACCTCCTCATAAGTAGAAAAAATTGCAGTCACACATTGTCTTGCTTCCATTTAAAATGACCCCAGTCATAACGGGAAAATATCGCGTTACTTCATTTGTGTGAACTGCTCCTGCTGACTTCCTCGCATCTATAAATACCGCCACATTTTACCGTTATCGGTTCCATCCGGCAGGGCCGCGCAGGAGCAGGCTTCATGACTTGCCAGAGCCTGCCCCGGCGGTTCCTACTGACTGTCCGCAAGCATTAAGCTATCTCTCTGCGGTCCAGCCCTAATCGCATCACCAACATCTACGCCTGAGCGTCAACGCGGGTCAGCACCTCACTTTGCAATGCGACCATCCGGGCGGATGCATCTTCATTGCTGGTGCCGCGAACCGCAAAATAGAACTTGATCTTCGGCTCCGTACCAGATGGACGCAAGCAGAACCACGAGCCATCCTCGAGCAGGAACTTGAGTACATTTTCCTTAGGCAATCCGTCCAGTCCCTTTGAATAGTCGAGTAATTCCGACACGCCGACCCCTGCAACCTGCTGCGGGGGATTGCTGCGGAAGTCGTTCATCAGAGCGCCGATCTTGGCGAGGCCGTCCTTGCCCTTCAACGTACGGGATGCAAGCGATTCGCGGTAATAGCCGAACTGGCTGTACAGCTCCTCCAGCACATCCAGCAAGGTCTTGCCTTGACGTTTATAGTAGGCAGCCGCTTCACAAATCAGCATTGCCGCCACGATAGCATCCTTATCGCGGGCATAATTGCCCGCCAGATATCCGTAGCTTTCCTCATATCCGAACAGATAAGTATAATCTCCGGATGCTTCGAATTCGTTCATTTTTTCCCCGATATACTTGAAGCCGGTCAATGTATTGAATACCGTTGCTCCGTAGTGACGGGCAATCACTGCACCAAGCTCGCTCGTTACAATCGTCTTGACGACAGCCCCGTTCTTCGGAAGCTTGCCCTGCTCCTGGAGCTGGCTCAGATAGTAGTGCACCAGCAGAGAGCCGGATTGGTTCCCGGTCAGAATCTCGTACTCGCCATCATGATTACGTACAACCGCGCCCATGCGGTCCGCATCCGGGTCCGTTCCGATCAGAATGTCGGCGCCAACCTGTTTGCCAAGCTCAATCGCCATCGTAAAGGCTTCGCGTTCTTCCGGATTCGGCGACTTCACTGTTGAGAAATTACCGTCAGGCTGCTCTTGCTCCTTAACGATATGTACCTGAGTGAAACCGTTCTTCGCCAGGGCTTGCCGTACTGGCAAATTACCCGTACCATGGAGCGCTGTAAACACTACAGCAACATCCTTAGCCGCACCAGACAGCATCAGGTCGCGGTTTGCGCTGGTTGCAGCAACGGTCTCTACGAATGCTTCATCCTCAGCCTCACCCAACCATACGAGCAAGCCGGCTGCTTCCGCCGCAGCCTGATCGATCCGCTTTACTTCGGACAAGGAGATTTCCTGTATATTATTGATAACGCGCTCAGCTTCATGCGGCACCAATTGTCCGCCGGAAGCATTGTACACCTTATAACCGTTATATTCCGGAGGATTATGGCTCGCCGTAACAACGATACCGCCTGTTGCCTTAAGACTACGTACCGAGTAAGACAACTGTGGTGTAGGACGAAGTGATGGGAACAGCTTCGCTACAATCCCATTGGCAGCCAGTACAAGTGCAGCCTCCAGCGAGAATTCAGGTGAGAAATGGCGGCAATCATGAGCGATAACAACCGATGGCTTGCCTTCCTTCCCTGCATGCTCTTCTAAAATATACTTGGCAAAGCCCTGAGTAGCGCGGGCTACGGTATAGCGGTTCATCCGGTTGCTGCCTGCTCCAATGACGCCGCGAAGTCCACCGGTTCCGAACTCCAGATCCCGGAAGAAGCGATCCTCCAGTTCAGCCGGATTGCTCTCCAGTTCGCGAAGCTCTTGCTTGGTCTGCTCATCAATGGCCGAATCGTTCAGCCAGCTTGCTACCTTGTCTTTATAGTTCTCTTTCATCTCTGTCATGATACCCAATACATCCTCTCCGCAGTTGTAATAATGTCACTTCTCATCTCAGGATAGCGCAAACATAATTTCGCCCTCTGCGACAATTTTATCATCGACCTTAGCCACTGCCCGGCCTTTGCCGATGGAGCCCTTCAGACGAATAATCTCCACCTCGAGACGTAAAGTATCGCCAGGGACGACTTGACCACGAAAACGGAACCCATCCAAGCCCGCTAAAAAGCCAATCTTCCCTTTGTTTTCCTCCAAATGCAGAATCGCTACGGCACCAACCTGTGCCAACGCTTCCGTGATCAACACCCCGGGCATAACCGGGTAGTCAGGGAAGTGCCCTGTAAAGAACGGCTCGTTAACCGTTACATTTTTAATTCCAACAGCCCGCTTTCCTTCCTCCAGTTCCACGATCCGGTCAACAAGAAGAAAGGGATAGCGGTGCGGGATGATTTCCTGAATCTGCTTGGTATTCAGCATTGATTTATTGCTCCTTTCCAATATGGTCTAGCGCTTGTTACAACTCACATTCAGTAATCTTCACTTTAATTTCGTATAAAAGGAAGGCTCTGCGGTCACACTGAAACTATCCTTCGCATCTGCAGAAGCGGAGGTTAAGATAAGGGGCTGATCCGGAGGTGCGGAAGAATTCCGCCGCCGGGTTTGGCCCTTTGATTTTTTCCAGGTGTGCAGTCCCCCATCATTATACAATTTAAGCCTATAAAAAGAAAACTCCCGAATCTCGGGAGTTCGATCTTGCATATACTCATTATCCTTCAGTTAAGGCGCAAACACCAGATCATACACATGCCGCCATGTCTCCCACTTAAGCATATCTCCTGGATCCTGCTTGCCCAGCACTACATATCCGGCATATGTTCCACCCACCAGCGCCAACACCAGGAACAGCAGAATCAACACCACCTTGAGCAGCGTCCACCATCCCGACCGTTTGCGCTTGGGAGCCGGTTCATTATTCTCCTCGGTCTGTTCGTTCATGGTTCCCCACCTATCCGCGCAAGTTATTCGCCAGTCCCGCCATTGTCTCACTGGACGTAAGAGCACGAGCCGCAAGCTGATAGGCACGCTGCACCTGCAGCATCTCTGCCATTTCATCGACCATATTTACATTTGAAGCCTCGAGTGCCCCTTGTCTAACCTGAGCCTGCTGATTAGTCGGAAGTGTAGCCGTATCCACAAGAACATCCGCTTCCACCGCACCGGCAACCAGTGTGAACAGATTGCCATCCACCGATGTCAGCGCCTCTTGACGGATCGGAGTGAGCAGTTGAATTCGCCCAGCCTCCGTGATTTCATCACCCGATACGGTAATAATGTTGCCTTGTCCGTCAATCTTCAGCTCTGCTCCGGCCGGAACTGTAATCGGGTCTCCTTCTTCATTCAACACAAAATGTCCCTGATTGTTCACGAGATAGGTATTCTCTGCGTCCACAGGATCCGGCTGCAAATGAAAATCTCCAGCCCGGGTAAAGGCCCTTTCACTTGCTCCACCCCCGGTAGCAACCAGCACGGCGAACAACGCATTTCCCTCGATGGCAAAGTCTGTAGGTTTATTTGTCTCCTTAATGGAGCCTTGGGTAAAGTTATTGGAAATTCCGGTTACTCTGGAGCCGAAGCCCAACTCAAATCCGTTCGGTGTAGCCCGTCCGGGCAGCTGCATGGTAGAGGTCTGCGACTTGACCCGTGTCAGCGTATCCTCGAAGCTGGCTTCCTTCCGCTTATACCCGACCGTGTCCATATTTGCAATATTCTCGGCAAGCAAATCAAGGCGTTTTTGAATGCCGCTCATCGAGACCATAGCACTAATCATCGAATTGTTCATATTGTCACACCTCCCGGTGGAATAGATTAGATACGGCCGATTTCATTAACGGCCTTTTCAAGACTCTTGTCATAGTACTGAATTAATTTCTGATTAGACTCATACGCCCGCTGTGCCGCCATCAGATCAACCATAGCCTGGGCGGTATCCACATTCGAGGATTCCAGATATCCTTGACGAACCGATGCGTTATCATCCGCTTCCAGTGCCCGAATATCAGCAGCCTGTACGTTATCAACCCGGAATACGCCGTTGCCTTCCCGTACCAGTTGATGCGGATTGTTGACTACAACAACACCGATGGTAGCCAAATCAGTCTGAACTCCATCTTCATCATAATATAGATTGCCGAGACTGTCGCTCTGCACTTGATCAATCGTTATGCCTGCCGGCAATACAATCGGATTGCCGTCTGTATCAAGAACCCGTTGTCCTTGATCGGTGAGCAGATCGCCGGCTGCGCTCACTCTAAAGCCGCCATCCCGGGTATAGCGAGTCTCTCCATTAGCATCCTGCACTGTAAAAAACACTTCCGGCCGATAAATAACCGCTCCGCCCTCCGTCACATATTTCCCGGATGCATCGAACGGGATCGGCTGATCGGTTGCCGGATCAATCAGGCCAAGACTGGACACAAGTCCGAAGTCCGAAGAATTATTAGTCTCCTTCAAATCTCCCTGCATAAAAGAGGACATGCTCTCTTCAGCGAATACGCCTGTCGTCAATCTGCCAATCGTCTTTTGACCGCCCGTTTCCTTATCACCCATCAGCGAAATCAGGACATCCGGAAAAGAATGCGTCACTGAATTCACCTGTTTATAACCGGCAGTATTGATATTGGCGATGTTCTGCGTCACAGTATCGTGACGGCGCTGTTGGGTAATCATGCCCGATGCCGCCGTGTAGAGCCCTCTTAGCATAGTCTAGCCTCCAAACGTTCTCTTGATAATTTCTTCTATTATATATCGGTAAATCAGAATTTTTTCTTAATGATCCGGTCGAGGTTGTCCAACATGATGCCGGTACCCTTTACTACACAGTGCATCGGATCTTCAGCGATCAGCACCGGAACGCGCAGTTCTTCAACAAGCAGCTCGTCCAGTCCATTAAGGAGCGCGCCCCCGCCCGTCAGGATAACCCCGCGGTCAATAATATCCGCAGAGAGCTCTGGCGGCGTGCGTTCCAGTACCGATTTAGCTGCTGCCACGATAGAGGATACCGGATCAGATAAAGCTTCCTGAACCTCGGTTGAAGAGATCGTGATCGTCAACGGAAGACCAGAGACCATGTCCCGTCCGCGAATATCCATCTCTGCTCTCCGTCCTGAAGGGTGTACCGTACCGATATTGATCTTGATATCTTCTGCGGTACGCTCTCCGATCAAGAGCTTGTACTTCGATTTAATATATCTAATAATGGCACTATCGAACTTGTCCCCGGCGATTTTGATGGACGAAGCCGTGACGATGTCTCCCATCGAGAGCACCGCCACATCCGTCGTTCCTCCGCCGATGTCGATAACCATGTTTCCGCTAGGTTCATAAATGTCCATACCTGCGCCTATTGCAGCCGCTTTCGGTTCTTCTTCCATATAAACTTCCTTCGCCCCGCTATGCTCAGCCGCTTCACGGATTGCTTTCTGCTCTACAGAAGTGATGTTCGTCGGTGCGCAGATCAAAATACGCGGATGACTATACCAGCTTCTACCGCCAATCCGGTCGATAAAATATCTGAGCATCGTCTCCGTAATTTCAAAGTCAGCTATAACGCCATCCCTTAATGGGCGAATCGCAATGATGTTACCTGGCGTGCGTCCAACCATCTTGCGGGCTTCTTCACCGACAGCAAGCACTCGCTTGGCATCGCTGTCGATCGCAACTACTGACGGTTCGTCGAGGACGACCCCTTTTCCCTTGACATGAATCAGCACATTCGCTGTGCCTAAGTCAATACCAATATCCTTGCTCATCATTCCGTGCTCCCCCAAAACGTATTTTAAGAACCGTAAATGGTCAATGTGTTAATAACCCGTTTGCCAATATTCGACGAACTTGGCGGAAATCCTGCAAAAAGTGAGGATTTGGGGTAGAAATTCACAATGTTTTACCATATTTTAAAATACCATACTTTGGGGGAGGTGTTCAATTACATTCCTTAAGCCCAAACTAATTTATTACCCATTATCTTGCGGAACTAACCACTTCCCGCTTGGAGTGCCCCTTTTTCTTATATTTGATCTTCGTTGCTTCCCCTCCCCGCAAATGTCTGATCGACTTATGGTATTCGAGAATGTGCTTGACCTGATCTGCGAGTTCCGGATTAATCTCCGGCAGCCGCTCGGTTAAATCCTTGTGCACCGTGCTTTTTGATACGCCAAATTCCTTGGCTATAGTCCGAACCGTATGCCGAGTCTCCACAATGCAGCGGCCAATCTTAATCGTCCGTTCCTTGATGTAATCGTGCACGCTCCCGCCTCCCTACTCGAGATAGTTTGGTACATTATATGAGGGGCGTCCTTATATATTCTTTGTTTCCAAGCCTGACAAGCTTGGGTGAGGACAAATAATTTTAAAAAGGGGGATTAACAAGGGAGGACAGGTTCTCTGCAAGCACAAAAAAAAGCGGAGAGAAAAATCTCTCCGCTTGCGGTTCAACGTCCGAATTATTGATTCTTTGGCAGCACACTGCTTGGGTTAACCAATTCATCATTTTCGTACACCGCGAAATGAACATGGTTGCCGAGCTCCTGCTCGATTTCATTGCGGCCTGCTGTACCGATGACCGTCCCTTGCTTCACATCATCGTCCTGCTTTACCGTCACATCCGCGAGACTTTCGTATACCGTCTTCAGGTTATTGGCATGGGTAATCTCCACCACCAGGCCGTAAAGCGGCACTTCCTCCACCCGGGTTACCTTGCCGCCCATAGCGGCGGTAACTTCAAAGGATTCATTGTCGCTGCGCGCCAGATCGATCCCTGTATTCGCAATAAAGGTATCATTGTACTGGACTAGCGCCGCTTCATGATCCTCCGCGCTGCCTTCACTGTCATAGAACGGCTTCACTACCGATACATCAGCCATGTTGGCTACCGGCCAAGCCAAATCCTCGGCAACAGCCACCGTTTGGGCTGTCGGATCTTCACCAAGACCCTCGTTAACGTTATCTTCGGCCATCAAATCCTGGGTACCGACGACTCCGTTCTCACTTACACTGGCAGGTGTGGAATCCAGCGGCTTTTGGCTGGCATCTTGATAGACCCACACTAAGGTTAGTATAATTGCCGCTGCTGCCATGTACGCTGCCGGGTAGACCCATCTCTTGGACAATAGTTTTTTCCATGCGGATACCTGAACTACCGGCTCTCCCATTGCAATTTTAGGAGATTCCTCATGGGGCTTCTTTTTGTTGTTTTGTTCATTCATTAGCTCATCACCTCAGTAACCAGTGTTACCGCGGCTTTCGCTTTTATACTTCGCTATCATATTTTTTTTCATAGGCATGAAAGACTACTCAAACTTGGCTGCTAGTCTATTCAAGCAGTGCGTCCGCCTGCTGAAATACGATTCCCGTATAGTAGTGTCTGAGAATTTGTGTCGTGGTGTACCCTTGCTTGGCCATGCCGTTTGCTCCCCATTGGCTCATCCCCACGCCGTGCCCATAGCCGTAAGTCGTAATCTGTGCATCAGCTCCATCCAGCTTGATCGTGAACTGACTGGACCGCAAGCCTAGCTTCTCCCGAAACTCTCTGCCGGAATAGCGTTGCTCTCCTACTTTAATTTCCTTCACACGACCTCCGGTAGTATGGGACAGGATTGTCAATTGTGTGGCAGATGCCTTCCCCGAGGAGGAGGCTTTCAATGAGCCTGAGCTTGTCTGTGAGGATGCCGTCTTGGCAGGCGGAGCCTGTCCCAGCTTCCGATATATTTCATCTACGGAGACGGTAAGCGTCTCCTGATTATTCGAGTTCACCTGTGCATCCCATGGACTGGGTACACTTCTAAGATAAGGGATCTTTAAAGACCAGTATTCCTCCGAGTTCTCGGTATATCCCCCGCTTGCCGAGAAGAAGGCTGCCGTAATCGGCTTTCCCTGATAAGTCATTACAATTCCTCTTGTCTCCGATACGGCCCGTTTCAGCTTCGCCAGCTCTGCGGACTTTCCTTGCTTCTCCCATTTTCCAAGCGTCTTGGTAGACAAATAGGCCTGATGATCGACAGTATCCAGCACATCGGCCTTGCCGCCCGGCACGCCGCTTGTATCTTGGGCGGCGAGTCTGCGGACGATGAAGGTGCGGGCCGCGATCGCCTGGGCCTTAAGTGCGGCCAGCTCAAAGTCGGCCGGCATCTCGGCCGCCAGCACGCCGGTGACGTACTGCTCCAGCGGCAGCGTCTCGATCAGCCCAGTGCGCTTAAGGTACACGCGCACCGTGGGCTCCGTTGCCGCCGTACCGGCAGCGGCGGCAACGCCCGGGGCGTCCGGCGCTCCGCCGGGAGCGGACGCCTCGGGCTGCTGCGCCAATGCGGCCCCTGCTGCGGAGCCGGGCCGCATTGGCGCCTGGACCGCCGCCGAGCCCTGGTCGGGCGGCGCCGGGGTTTCGCCTGCGCGGCTTGCCAGCAGCGCAGGCAACAGCAGCGCCAGCGCCGCGAGCGCTGCAAGCCCGGCCAGCAACGCAGCCGGGCCGCTTGGGCCGCGGCGGCGCGCGGCCACCGGCACGCGGGCGGTGCCCCCGCGGCCCATTTGCGCAGGTTCAGGTCTCCTCTGTCCTCCCTGTCCCTGCTGGTAGTCGCGCCTCTCACCAAAGGCTTGATTTCCTCTTAATAAAGAATTCCCAGCAGCGATCCGTCCCTGTTCATGCCTACTTGATGACGCCTGCCCTCGTCCGTCCTTCTGCCCGATTTCTTTGGCATATCCGTTGGCCGCCCCAATTTTTACGGTAATTCTCCGATCATTACGGCTCTGCGAGTAGGTTTCGCTTGCATCCTTCATGTCTGGATTTCCCTCCATCCCCATTCGTGCTGCGGCCAGATTGACCTTGCGAACGAAACGGTCTTATCCTATTGTTTCGATGCGTTATATCTAATGCGCACTATACTTATAGATATGAGTTTTACCAATCTGATAGAACCCGAAGTGGGTTTCCGCCGGGAGATCCTTGAGACTCTACAAGTCTGTCACATTTTCCGGCAAGCAGTATACATACCTGCTCCGGCCGGAACATACCATTTAATGCAGCAGGCTCCTTCAAAGAGGCAGTTCAAAAAGCGCAAAAAAAGCCATACCTTTTAAGGCATGGCTTGTGATTTCGATAGGAATGAATGACGTTGTGATTGGTTAAGCCCAAGTCGGCTGGATTTTAAGCACCGGGATTTCATCCTGACGCTTTGCCGGAGCTTTAGCTGCTTCAGCAGCAGGCTCTTTCTCCTCACCGATGCGCCAAATGTCTGCACCTAGCCCGGAGAGCTTCTCCGCCAAATGAACATATCCACGATCAATATGATGTGTCCCGCTTACTTCCGTTGTTCCGTTAGCAGCAAGGCCGGCAATAATCAACGCTGCGCCTGCGCGCAAATCGGTTGCGCATACCTTGGCCCCGCTCAGCTTGGATCCGCCTGTGACAATAGCACTGCGGCCTTCCACCTTGATACCTGCATTCATCAGCCGGAACTGATCGACATGCATAAAGCGGTTCTCAAATACCGTCTCCGTAACAACACTGGTGCCTTCCGACGCCAGAAGCAACGCCATCATTTGAGATTGCATATCCGTTGGGAAGCCTGGATAAGGAAGCGTCTTAACGTCCACAGCTTTAAGCGGCTTGTCGGCGATAACCCGGACACCATTCTCCTGCACCTCAACCTCTACGCCCATCTCTTCCAGCTTGGCAATGACCGGACCCAAATGATCCGCAATCGCGCCTTCTACAAATACATTTCCTTTGGTCATGGCCGCAGCGATCATAAATGTTCCTGCTTCAATCCGATCCGGAATAACCGTATGCTCCACTCCATGGAGCTTATCTACGCCTTCAATCCGAATGATACCTGTACCGGCTCCGCGGACGATGGCTCCCATTCCGTTCAAATAATTGGCTAAATCGACAATTTCCGGCTCTTTTGCCGCATTTTCAATGACAGTCGTGCCTTCCGCCAGGGAAGCTGCCATCATAATATTCTCGGTTGCGCCTACACTAGCTACATCCAGATAAATCTTCGCTCCACGCAGACGTCCATGTGACCGCGCTTCGATAAAACCCTGCCCCAATGTAATCTCTGCACCCATTGCTTCAAAGCCTTTAAGATGCTGATCAATTGGTCTTGTACCAATAGCACAGCCTCCAGGCAGCGAAATCCGTGTATACCCCATCCGGGTTAACAAGGGGCCCATGACAAGAAATGACGCCCGCATTTTCCGTACCCATTCATACGGCGCTTCGCATGAGGAGATCGTCTGTGCATTGACCGTAATCACTTCCCGATCATATGTAACATCTGCCCCCAGCGATTCTAATACTTTATTAATGGTCATTACATCATCCAGGGGAGGAGCATCACGAATGATACTAACGCCTTCTTCTCCCAGCAAGGAAGCTGCAATAATTGGCAGCACTGAATTTTTTGCTCCGCTCACTTTTACGTTCCCGGCCAAAACATTGCCACCGCGGACGATAAATTTGCTCATCTTGGTTCCCTCCGCGCGTTCATTTTCACCATTTCCCCTTAAACTCCATCATAACATCGGTCATTTGAGGCGCACAAGGCTCTGCACCTGTCCAAAAGCAACAATTTCCGAGGAAATATTCGTTGCTTCGAGCCCAGGATTTGTTCATCGTACTAATGTTCCTTTAACACCATTGTTGACACAATGCTTTGATGTTATTCGACATTTCCCTCGTCCGTGCAAGTGGTCTACACCACCTTTAACCAAACAGCCATCCATTAAAACAGATACCGCAGCATCTGCGTATATCCAAGGTAATCCAGAACAAAGGAGGCCACAAAGCGCCCCAGCGCTACCGCCAGCAGTAATTGAAGCAGCTTTCCTTGCGGTCCTTTGGGATGCCGGATTACAAGATCCAGCTTCAAGCCCTGAAGCGACCACCAGGCGATTGCCACGCATACCAGCGATACGAGTATAGCTGTAAGACCGCTCACCCCAACAGACGCAG
The DNA here is from genome assembly GCF_018919145.1 of Paenibacillus brevis. Taxonomy (GTDB): domain Bacteria; phylum Bacillota; class Bacilli; order Paenibacillales; family Paenibacillaceae; genus Fontibacillus; species Fontibacillus brevis. The sequence goes on along the minus strand of NZ_JAHLQJ010000002.1, from coordinate 341,742 downwards.
GAACAGCATCGACCGGACTCACATGAATTTCCTCCCTGTCACGTTATATCTATGCCGCTGACACCCAATCGGTTAATATAACGCATTTAAAATATATCGGAATTATTGCAGGTAAAATATAGACCTTATATATCATACTTGGCAACGTGATAATAATCCAGTGTTTCTTTCACTTGCAAAGGCTTCCAATTTCAACTATTGCATATGTTGATGCTTTGGAACTACTCGGAAAGGTAATAAAGTGGAAATAATCACTTCTAAAGGATGCATCAAGATCGTTCTTAATATGTTCGTTATGAAGCTTGGTGATTCCTGCCTGAGAAAATACAAAAAACCGGACACCGATGAAGGCGTCCGGCTTTTGAAGGATTCCTGCCGATTCAAAGGCATGGTTGTCGCACTATTCCTTTGAACGGCTTGATACGTTGATCCGTGTAATGGCTCTTTGCAGCGAAAGCTCTGCACGGCGATGATCAATACGATCACGTGCCCCTGCATTGAGTCTGCGTTCTGCGCGTTCACGTGCAGCAAGAGCTCGATCAATGTCGATTTCCTGCGGCATTTCAGCGCTTTCTGCAAGCACGATCACCTTGTTGCCCTGAACCTCGACAAATCCGCCATGAACAGCCACCGCCAAGGTTTTCCCTTCCATCCGGATCGTGATCGGCGCAACCTGCAAAGGCGTTACAAATGGAATATGTCCCGGCAGGATGCCGAGCTCCCCCTCGATGCCGCGTACGCTCAGGCTGCTCACCTGCTCAGAGAACACGACATGCTCAGGCGTAACAATTTCCAATAAAAAGGTGCTCATCTTCATCCCTCCTGTTCGTGGGACGTTCATTACTGAAGCATCCGTCTACTTACAGCGATTTCGCCTTTTCAACAGCTTCTTCAATGGTGCCTACGAAGAGGAAGGCCGCTTCCGGAAGGTTGTCGTGCTTGCCGTCCAGAATTTCCTTGAAGCTGCGAACCGTTTCAGAAATCGGTACATATTTACCCTTGATTCCGGTGAACTGTTCCGCAACGTTGAACGGTTGCGACAGGAAGCGTTCAATCTTCCGGGCACGGGCCACGAGAATCTTGTCGTCTTCAGACAATTCATCCATACCGAGAATCGCGATAATATCCTGGAGCTCTTTATAGCGGGCCAGAAGTTGCTTAACGCCTTGAGCTACATTGTAATGCTCCTCGCCCACAATTTCCGGCGTCAAAATCCGGGAGCTGGATGCCAACGGATCCACCGCAGGGAAAATCCCCTTCTCGGAAATTTTACGCTCCAGGTTTGTGGTTGCATCCAAGTGAGCAAATGTGGTTGCAGGCGCCGGGTCAGTATAGTCATCGGCAGGCACGTAGATGGCCTGGATGGAAGTAACCGACCCCTTCTTGGTGGATGTGATCCGTTCCTGAAGTTGGCCCATTTCCGTTGCCAGCGTAGGCTGATAACCTACCGCGGAAGGCATCCGGCCGAGCAAAGCGGAAACCTCGGAACCAGCTTGGGTAAAGCGGAAAATGTTGTCGATAAACAGAAGCACGTCACGGCCTTCTTGATCACGGAAATATTCCGCCATCGTCAGACCCGTCAGGGCAACGCGAAGACGCGCACCCGGAGGCTCGTTCATCTGCCCGAACACCATTGCCGTCTTGGCAATAACGCCGGATTCAGTCATTTCCATGTACAAGTCGTTCCCCTCACGGGTACGCTCGCCTACCCCGGCGAATACGGAGATACCGCCATGTTCTTGGGCAATGTTATGAATCAATTCCTGAATCGTTACGGTTTTACCTACACCGGCACCGCCGAAGAGACCGATTTTACCGCCCTTGGCATAAGGGGCCAGCAAGTCAATAACCTTAATCCCCGTCTCAAGAATTTCTGCCTGAGTGGACAGATCTTCAAATTTAGGAGGCTCACGGTGAATCGGATTACGGAGCGCGCCTTCCACTTGTCCCTTATTGTCGATTGCCTCACCAAGCACGTTAAATACGCGGCTCAGTGTAACTTCACCTACAGGAACAGAGATTGGAGCACCAAGATCCTCCGCCTCAGTCCCGCGTACAAGTCCGTCTGTAGAGGACATAGCAATACAGCGGACGAGGTTATCGCCAAGATGATTGGACGCTTCCAAAATCAGGTCGCCCGAGTCATCCTGCGCGTTCTGCTTCACAATTCTAATGGCGTTGAAAATTTCCGGCAATTGACCACGGTCAAATTCCACGTCAACAACCGGACCCATTACGCTAACAACGCGTCCCTTGTTCATCTAATGTTCCCTCCTAATAGTTTTGCGGACATTTCAATCATGCTGGTACATTAGCGAATCGAACTTCGCCGGTCCTGCACCTCCGCAAACTTTCATCCTCAGCTCTGTGCGTTTGCGCCTGCGACAATTTCCGTGATTTCCTGGGTAATAGCCGCTTGACGCGCCCGGTTAAATGTCAGAGTGAGTTGATTGATCATTTCCGATGCATTTTTCGTTGCGCTGCCCATTGCGGTCATTTTCGCGCCAAGCTCACTTGCTTTACCTTCCAGCAAAGCACTAAAGATCAGCGTCTCGGCATATTTCGGCAGCAGCATCTCTAATACGCGTTCCGGCGATGGTTCGTATTCGTATTCCGCTGTCGCACCCTCAGACTCAACTTTGTCAAAAGGAAGCAGACGGTCGACCGTCGGTTTTTGCGAAATAGCGTTAATGAATTTGCTGTAGCAGATGAACACCTCGTCATATTCACCGATCTCAAATCCCTGTACAGCGTTATACGCCAAGGACTTAATATCGGAAAATTTCGGAGAATCTGATAAGTCGGTGACGGCCTGCACAACCGGTTGGTTGCGCCGGTTCAGATAGTCCCGGCCCTTGCGCCCGATCACGAACAGCCCGTACTCCTCGGCGGAAGCATGCTTCTCCTTGATTGTATCCATGACTGTGCGGAGCAAGTTGGCATTGTATCCGCCCACCAATCCGCCATCGGATGTAATGACGATATACGCCGTGCGCTTCACCGGACGCGATACCAGCATCGGATGGGAAATCTCACTGCTTCCTGACGCAATGCTCGACACCACTTCCTTCAGCTTCTCTTTGTAAGGACGGGAGGCCTGCGCTTTCTCTTGCGCTTTTCTCAGCTTGGCTGAAGCAACCATCTCCATCGCTTTTGTGATCTGCCGGGTGTTCTGTACACTCTTGATTTGGCGTTTTATTTCGCGGATCCCTTTTGCCATGATTTCACCACCTTCAAGTTTTGGCAGGGCCAAAACTACTTCGTAAGCATAAGCCTAACTTTGGCGAGCCAAAGTTACTTCGAAAGCATTAGAACATAGAAAACTGAATACGGCTGTAAACCGGCCTCCGGCACAAGAGCCAGAGCCGGTTAAGCCTGTATTATACAGAGGCTGCAAAGCCTTTTTTGAATTTTTCAATAACTTCCTTCAGCTTCGCTTCATTATCCGCAGTCAAATCCTTGGTATCACGGATCGATTGGAGAACTTCATCATGTTGATTCTTCACGAAGGTGAGGAACTCGGCTTCAAAACGGCGCACGTCTTTCAGCGCGATATCATCAAGATAGCCCTTAACTGCCGTGTACAAGCTCACAACCTGCTCTTCGACAGCCAGCGGCTGGTTGACGCCTTGCTTCAGGATTTCCATCATCCGGGAGCCGCGGGTCAGACGGGCTTGCGTCGACTTATCGAGGTCGGAACCGAATTGAGAGAACGCTTGAAGCTCACGATATTGGGCAAGATCAAGACGGAGCGTACCGGCAACCTTCTTCATTGCCTTAATCTGAGCGGAGCCGCCTACCCGGGATACGGAAATACCGACGTTGACCGCCGGACGTTGACCGGAATAGAAGAGATCGGACTCCAGGAAGATTTGTCCGTCCGTGATCGAGATTACGTTCGTTGGGATATAGGCCGAGACGTCCGAAGCCTGGGTTTCGATAAATGGAAGCGCGGTGATCGAGCCGCCGCCCAATTCATCACTAAGCTTCGCTGCACGTTCCAGCAAACGGGAATGCAGATAGAATACGTCGCCCGGGTATGCTTCACGGCCCGGAGGACGACGGAGCAGCAGGGACAATTCCCGATATGCAGCAGCTTGCTTGGTCAAGTCATCATAAATGATGAGGACATGCTCGCCTTTATACATAAAGTATTCGGCCATAGCTACGCCGGCGTAAGGAGCGATGTACAAGAGCGGCGAAGGCTCCGATGCGGCAGCCGTCACGACAATCGTGTAATCGAGCGCGCCATGACGACGCAATGTCTCTACTACGTTAACAACGGTGGATTGTTTTTGTCCGATTGCGACATAAATACATTTTACGCCATTGCCTTTTTGGTTGATGATTGTATCGATTGCAATTGCAGTTTTACCGGTTTGACGGTCACCGATAATGAGCTCGCGTTGGCCGCGGCCAATCGGAACCATCGAGTCAATCGCTTTGATCCCGGTCTGCATCGGCTCATGAACCGATTTACGTTCGATAACGCCAGGAGCATTATTCTCTACAGGACGGAATTCAGTTGTTGCAATCGGGCCTTTGCCATCCACCGGTTGACCCAATGGATTAACAACGCGGCCGAGCAGGGCTTCACCTACGGGAACCTGCATAATTTGCCCCGTACGTTTCACTTGGTCACCTTCACGGATTCCGCTGTATGGGCCCAAGATAACGACACCTACATTACTTTCTTCCAGGTTCAACGCAAGGCCAAACACGCCATTATCAAACTCAAGAAGCTCGTTTGCCATGGCGTTTTCAAGTCCGTGGACACGGGCAATCCCGTCACCAACGTGGATAACGGTGCCGACTTCGGCCACTTCAATTTCGGATTTATACTGTTCGATCTGACTTTTAATCAGTGTACTGATCTCTTCAGGTTTGATACTCAAGTGTTTCACCCCTATCTACAGTGCTTGTCTTCGAAAAGACTTTTCAAGCCGTTCAAGCTTGCCGGACAAACTTCCATCATACAGCGTATCGCCAATTCTTACCTTGATGCCGCCAAGCAGGCTTTTATCGACGATGTTTTGAATTCGAACCTTCTTATTAACCAATTGTCCAAATTCGGAAGCCACCGTCGCCTGCTCTTGCTCACTAAGCGGATAGACACTGGTTACAAGTGCATTCACTTGCCCCAGCTTCTCTCCGGCGATCTTGGTATAGCTGAACAATAGCTCCGGCAAAATCTCAATTCTGCCACGGTCAATGAGCAATTTGGCGAGCGAAATGACTGTCTGGGACAATCTGCCTTCCAGTCCACTGCGAATGACATCCCATTTAACTTTCGAAGAGATCTTCGGACTAAGGATGAATTGCTCAATTTCAAGATCCTCATGCAAGATATGCACAAGAGCCTGAAGCTCTTGCTCCATTTCGAGCGTGCGTTGATCCTGGTCGGCAATTTCATATAGCGCCTTCGCATATCTTCCGGCAACTACCGTCTCCCGACTCATGATCTGCTACCTACTTCTTTAAGATATTGCCCAATCAGCTTCTCTTGCTCGGCTGGATTGCTCTCAACCTCGCGTTCAATCAGCTTGGAAGCAATGTTTACCGAGAATGCGCCAATCTCGCCACGGAGGGCTTCGACGGCTTTCGTTCTTTCACTCTCAATATCCCGTACTGCTTCTTCTTTAAGCCTTGTAGCATCCTGCTTAGCTTGATCGAGCAAATCATGTGCTTGCTTACTGCTATTCGACTTTGCCAGCTCGATGATTTCAAAGGCATCTTGGCGAGCCTGCTTCAGAGCTTCCTTCTGTTCTTCAACATACACTGTAGCCTGTTCTCTGGTCTGCTTCGCTTCTTCCAACTGATTCTGCACCAGCTCACGGCGTTTCTCCATTACTGCAAACAATTTGCCGAAAGCGAACTTATTCAGCAGCCAGTATAAAACCCCAAATGCAAGAATGGTAATTAAAATATTCTCCCACAGGATAGTCACCGATGTCACTCCTTTCCGATAGCTGCAACATTGCATTCCTTATACATAGAATGACTGCGATTCCATTCGATCATGATCATTCTATAACTTTAAAAACGAAGGCGCGGATGGCATCGGCCCTCCCCGCCAAACAAAATTCGAATTTATTAAGAGAACATAATCAGGAACGCAATAACTGTTGCTGCCAACGGAACGACTTCGACGATACCTACGCCGACAAACATCGTGGTTTGAAGCTTGCTTGCCGCTTCCGGCTGACGTGCGATAGATTCAACTGTACTCTTTACAATCATACCGTTACCAATTGCCGCGCCAAGCGCACCCAAACCTACTGCCAAAGCTGCTGCCATAAATGTCATTCTAATTTCCTCCTTAAGGTATGTTCTTCATTATTTTTGATATAATAGACCTCTTGAAGATTGACCATACAATGGCCGCTTCTTGAGTGTTATCAATGACTCTCGCCTTCTTCGTGAATCGTCATCTGTCCGATATAGACCATCGTTAGAATCGTAAAGATGTATGCCTGCAAGGCACCTACAAAAATACTAAAGCCCTGCCATGCCGCCATAAAAGGTATCCCAGCAAAACCTAACTTCAAAATTACAGTAATTAGCACTTCACCGGCAAAAATGTTGGCGTACAGCCGGATCGCAAGTGCAATTGGCTTCGCCAGATTTTCAATGATGTTTAGCGGAAGCAAAATAGGAAAAGGCTCAACGTAGTGTTTAAGGTAATGCTTGCGGTTATTCTTTAACCCAAGGAAGTTCATCAGGATAAACACAACGAGTGCAAGTCCAGCTGTAACAGAAACATCAGCCGTCGGAGACTTCCACCAGAGAATTTCAGCATGATCTCCATGCCCCAGCGTTCTCGTTGCTTCAATTATATGTCCGAAAATTGTCTCAGGCTGATGAGCTTCTGTAATAATCCCCATCGGCAGACCGAGCAGGTTAGACACTAATATGAATAAAATCAACGTTAATCCAAGAGATACGTATGGTTTCCCTTTTTTCATATCCATTGTGCTTCCAATGATTCCTTGAACAAATTCCACAACCCATTCCATGAAATTCTGAAGCTTTCCTGGATTTTCTACAGACAATCTTCTTGTTGCTATTACGCATAGCAGAAACACAATGGCTCCACTTACAAATAACATCAAAACTGCGGAGAGATCCAGATTGAATCCGCCAAGTTTAATAATGGGCGCGTCATGCATATGTCAATATTCACCCCTTTCCTCTCTTCAGCTATCAAGACTTGTTGCGGAGTCCGATTACTATTCCTGCAGGCAAGGTTAGTATAAGCGGCGTAAACAACCCTATAATTGTAGACACAATCGAGAAATGCTCGAATCGCACCGCAAACATTACCGCTACCAGTACCAGGCACACTCTAGTAAGAAATCCGAAACTGTATCGCTTCTGCTGCTCGCTGACGACAAGATTCACCAAGCCTCGCACCTTTGCAGACAGGAAACGGACATACACCAAACCAAAGGTAAGACCCAAGATGAGGCCGCCAAAAATCAGCCTATACATCGGGAGAAAGGCCCACCCGATCAGCATGGCCGATAATATCAGCAATGTCACGCGGGTTACGGCCGTGACGATGGAACTCAATTCATCCATTACGGTCCCCCATCAACCTGTAAATTAGAACAATAATATTAACCACGCCAAAGACTAATCCGGCGCTTGTCCCAACAGCAATCCAAGCCCTTGACACTTCAAAGTGTGCCACTATCCATTTTGAGACCCAAAAACCCGACATAATGTAGATTACTAGAAGTATACCAGCCCCACTTATGTAAGAGGCAATCACCCAGGGTTGAACTTCCTTATCAGATTTTCTCATTTCATGCAATCCCAACTTATTTTACTGAATGTGACGACTTTTTGTCAATGAAGACTCATGTTGGAAATCTCCTTGCAATAAAACGAAGAAAGCGCTAAACCGTACAGTATAACTGTATGCTAAGCGGGACTGAAACACAATTTATTGTTCTTATTAATTTGTGAACTTTCTGTGAAAACTTTCCGGACGTTCGTTTATAATTCCGAAATGGTGAAAAAGCGCATTGACAATTCTCTCGGAAGCCTTTCCATCACCGTACGGGTTAGCGGCCCGACTCATAGAATTATACAACTCATTGTCTTCAAGCAACGCCTTAGTCCGATCATAAACCATCTCCTCATCTGTGCCCACGAGCTCCAGTGTCCCCGCTTCGATCCCCTCCGGCCGTTCCGTTGTGTCACGAAGCACCAGCACGGGAACGCCAAAAGACGGCGCTTCTTCTTGTAAACCGCCGGAATCCGTAAGAATGAGGTGAGTATGCGGATAAAAATTGTGCAAATCCACCACATCTAAAGGCTCAATCAATTTAATACGGGGATGACTGCCCAAGGTTTCATAAGCCGGCTCTCTGACAGCAGGGCTTAGATGAACAGGATAGCAAATGGCCACATCATCAAATTCATCCGCAATCCGCTTAACGGCACGGAAAATATTCATATGCGGCTCTCCCTGCGACTCCCGCCGGTGTGCTGTCATGAGAATAAGTCGCTTACCCGCGGCCCATTCTAACACAGAATTGCTATAATTCGGCTTTACAGTATATTGAAACACATCTGTAACTGTATTGCCTGTGATAAAAATACTTGACTCCTGCTTATTCTCTCTTCTCAAATTCCCTGCAGACCAATCTGTCGGCGCAAAATGGATATCCGCAAGAATCCCGGTCAATTGTCGGTTCATCTCTTCGGGATAAGGGGACATTTTATTCCAGGTGCGCAAGCCCGCCTCTACATGGCCGACCTTGATTTGCTGCAGGAAGGCTGCGTAGCTTGCGAGAAATGTAGTCAATGTATCTCCGTGCACAAGCACAATATCCGGCTTGGCTTCACGCAGTACCTTCTCCAAGCCTTCAAGCACCCGCAGGGTAATCTCATTCAAGGTCTGATTCGGCTTCATGACATCCAGATCATAATCCGGCACCAGCTTGAACACTTCAAGCACCTGATCCAGCATCTCGCGGTGCTGCGCAGTAACGCATACCACAGATTCAATATGCTCCGGATGCTTCTGCAGCTCAAGAATCAACGGAGCCATCTTAATCGCTTCAGGGCGAACACCGAAGATCGTCATCACCTTAATCTTGGACAACATGATCCCCTCCTTTAATCAGCTTATCTGTCTGTTACTTGGTTCCATACAAGCGGTCCCCCGCATCGCCAAGACCAGGAATGATATATCCGTGTTCATTCAAATGATCATCCAGTGCCGCAACATAAATATCCACGTCCGGATGAACGTCGTGTACCGCCTTCACTCCCTCAGGAGCAGCGATCAGATTCATCATCTTGATCTGGGTACAGCCACGGTTCTTTAATGCCGTAATTGCAGCGATCGCAGACCCCCCTGTAGCCAGCATTGGATCGATCACGATCAACTCACGTTCCTGCACATCGGTCGGAAGCTTAATGTAGTATTCCACCGGCTGAAGCGTCTCCGGATCGCGGAACAATCCAACATGGCCAACCTTTGCCGCAGGAAGCAGCTTGAGGACGCCATCAAGCATTCCCAATCCCGCCCGCAGAATCGGAATCAGACCCAGCATACGCCCGGAAATCACCTTCGATTCGGCTTCAGCAACCGGCGTCTGCACTTTAATGGATTCAAGCGGAATTTCCCTTGTAATCTCATATGCCATCAAGGTTGCTACTTCATCCACTAGCTCACGAAAGTCCTTCGTGTTGGTTCGCATGTCGCGAATAAAAGTCAGTTTGTGTTGAATCAATGGGTGATCACATATCACCAATTTTCCCATGTAAAATCCCTCCGGTATAAGCTCATTGTTCACTTGCGGGCTTTCGCTCATTCTCGAGTGTTCCACAAATCCTGTTTATTATATCACTGTCTATTTCACAATTCCACGAACAGAGTCATCATACATAATTATGTCGTTTCTCCTCAGGCGGTATAATAATAGAAGCGAAAAGAAAGAAGAGGTGTTGCAGTTAACGCAACCCTCTTCTCGAGCAGTCAATTCATAGCTGAATTAATTAGGTATCCTCCAAGAATCAGCAGCCAAGTGATTAATTCCCAGCTTGATAATTATCCATTCTGAGAAGCAGAGTTACTGCTTCCGCCCGCGTTACTTGGTCGTTTGGAGCTAAACGGTTATTATCTTTACCTTCAATCAGGCCAACTTCATACAGAGCCGCAACATAAGCCGCTCCCCATGAAGGAACTTGATTCGAATCCGTGAAAGAGAGAGAAATATTTGTTTCGGCTTTCAAATTCAAGGCGCGTGCGACTATGGCCATTAACTCCATACGGGTTATTTTTCCGCCAGGACGGAAAGTACCATCTTCGTACCCGTTCGCAAATCCAGATTTGACCACGCTTACAATATATGGATTCGCCCATGCTGGAATATCAGCCGCATCCTTAAATGAAAGAGCTGCGTCCTCCTGCTGAAGGCCAAGCATGCGTCCCAGCATAACCATTAATTCGCTGCGCGTCACCGCGCCATTCGGACGGAGGGTCCCGTCTTCGTAGCCTTTGATCATTCCTAATTCCACCGCTGATGCAATAGCTTCACTTGCCCAATGGTTTGCAATATCCGTAAACTTCGGCTTAGTTGTAGTTCCTATATTGCCGTTATTATTACTTCCATTGTTGCCGCTGTTACTATTTCCGTTACTGTTGTTACCATTGCCGTTATTACCGTTATTGCTGCTGTTGCCGCTACCGCTATTTCCAGGATTCCCGGAATTTCCGTCAGCCTTTGTCTTCACGGTGACCACCGGTCCGTCATTGCTCCATAACCCATCCTTATCTTCCGCTTCAACGCGGAAGGTATAGGTAGTGTCTGCATGAAGCCCATTAAGTTCAACAGAAAGCCTATTTCCGTTCACTAGCATGGATTGAGTTCCCCAAGTTATCTTGTAATATATAAGATCGGTTTGACTCTCTGCAGGCGTCCAGTTCAGGACAACACTGTTTTGAGTAATTCGGCTTGCCATTAATTGACTACCTGCCGGCCAAACAGGTTGGCTGACCGATACCATTGGGACCGTCAGAACGAAAGCCTTCTGCACTTGTACCCCATCTTTTTCTAGAGTAGCCGTCAAAGTCACTTGGGTAGTTGTAGAAGGGCGTTTAACTATGCCCGTCTCAGAAATAATACCCGGTTCGCTGGAAGACCAAGTAATCACACTTCCATGTACCCCGACAGTTGGTAAATTTACGTTACGGGTTACGAGCGTTTCCGAATCTCCCGCAGCAAAACCGATCTCCAGCGCCTCCTTATCCAGCTCAATATCTGTAGGAGCAGGCAGATCAGCTAATACGATCGTAACCGAATCCGTGTTTAGCGGAACTGTAACGATCCCTTTCCCCTGATCAACGACACCATCGGAAACTTTCAGGATATTGTTCACCATGCTAGGCAGCTGGATGCTGAAGCTGGCGTTATCTTTACCCACTTTCGCCTGCTCCAAATGGCTTGTTAATGTAACAACAAGCTTGTTAGCTTGCTTTTCAATTTTGTAGCCTACTCTGCCACCTTGGAAGGCTGGATAATTCTGGACATCAGCCACTACATTATTATTTAATGCCGCGTTCTGAACCCATTCCTTAGGGATTCCACGGCCGATGATAATCTCGTATTTCTGATTCTGATCATAAATTCTCTCAGCAATTAATGAGTCTATCAACACCTTGGAGTTGACCGCCTGCCCCCACATATGCTGGGCTGATCCACCGCCTCCAGGCGTATTTTGGAGCCCGAGCTGCTCATTCGTAGCCACCCACGGACTGGATGCGTTAGGATAGGCAATACCTTCCCACCAACTGAACGGTCCACTCATGCTCTTCTCGATCATGAATTCGTATGCTTTGATTCCCATATCTCTATACTCTTCGCCGCGAAGCGCGGAGCTACCGTAACCGGCATTGTAAGCGCTGGAATAGAAACCATGCGGATAACCGCCAAAGTTATATGGCGAATCCGTCGTGTTCTCCCTGGTTCGTCTGTCGATACCATACGTATAAGTATCATCCATCATCGTCAAGTTGATATTATCCTCTGGCTGATCGGCACCATAACGATACCCGTCCCACAGCCATCTTCCGAACAGATACATAGAAGCCCAGTTACCGTCTCTGGAATCTCTCATCCGGTTCTTGTCGTTACTTTCCACGACAGATGCCGGTATATAATTGAGGCCGTTATCGGTAATTGTCTTTTGCAATTTCTCCGTGAATTTCGCCAGCAAATCGGCATGTTGAGCCTCGGCCCAATCTGCTTCTGCCAGGTAACCAGCATCCCCTTTGATCCGATAAAGCTCACGGGTAATGTACTCATAGGATACCAGCCCCATCAGAGCGGAATAATTGTCAATCGTCCAAAATCCTTCATCATCGATGGCATAGGTCTTTTTCATAATTCCACTGTCGCCCATGCGATCGGATTCAATACTTCTTGCTCCGATCTTGATTCTCTTGTCAAATACAGTTCCTTGCAAACCGTCATTTCCTGTCATCATTTTATCAAAAATGGATGCATCGCCCGTTTTGCTTAAATATACGGCATACGCCCAAGGAAGCTTCCAGTTGGCATCCCAATACTGGTCTGGATCCACTTCACCGGTCTCGATATTGATTCCACCAGTCAAAGGGATACTGTTCAAATAATCCTCAGCATAAGCAAAATCTCCGCTTTCAATTAATTGAACCAGGATTCCGATGGTGTCGTGGGAAAATAGTCTTGCATACCCGTTCTCCCCAACATGCAGATAGGTATCATCTTTAATAATCAAGGTGTAGATATAGCCCGCCTTATAGGCATTAACCAGTTCTTTGTTAGGCAGGTCAAGGTCAACAATAAATGAAAGCCTATTATCCCAGTACAACTTCATATCATTGTAGTTGTCGTCAAAATTACCTTGTGCAGCTACTTGCTCTCTGGTTAAAGAAGTAAAGACCGTTTTACCTTCGTCAAAATATTCATATTTATCACTTTCTATCGCATAATCGCGAGTCACGGTTTCACCAGGAGCTATCGTATACACTTGATTGGCCGCCTCATTTATAGGAATCAAATTGCTCGATACGACAGGCAGCAATCTGGTCTCCCGGGAATGATTCGTGACGGTCATTCTGGAATAGTTGATCACATAACCTTTTCCTTCAACAGTATGTTTATTGGCGAAGGACTCCATTTTATTTTCCATCTCATGCTTAGTAAATTCATTGATGAACGCCGGTAGGTAACCTTCTGCATTGTACCACTTGATATCCGAAGTATCCGTCACACCAAAAGTAACCATCTGTTTCGGAGCTACAGGTCCATGCTGATAATGACGATATCCTCCGATTTGATACGAACCATCAAGAAAAGCCAGCGAAGCATTTTTGTCTCCCTCATATCCAAATGCAGCTGTCATGTTCGGATGAACTTCATATTGATATTTGCCTTCTCCACGCAAAGATTCAAGTGAGTTTAACACTTTTGAATAAGCCATGATCCGCTCTTGTTCCGAAGCACCTGCAGCAAGGGCCATCGCTTCTTGAATGGCCGTATTCAATGCAGCCACCGAATTCGCCGTATAACCGGTCACAACTGCATCTCTAATAGAGATAATCTGTTCCGCAACTTCATCCAGCCCAACGTTCAGCACCAAATTGCTGATAGCCGAGCCTAACTGATTGAATGCCAAATTGAGGGTGTCCTGTTTAACATCCATATCATTCATAACATCCTCGGCTTGTGTCAAGGCTACCTCAACTTGGGACCAACTCACTCTATTGAATAGCTTGTTGTTATACTGTTCAACTTCATTCATGAGTGATAACAGATTGCTGCGATCCACATTACTCTTCTCAACAACCCGCAGCATTCCCGTGCCAAGGCCCGCTTCAGACTTGAAGGTTCCGGTCACCGTTTTGCCAAAAAACTCGTTTTGCGATTCGAAGCTTTTGTTCATGACCTGCCAGCGGTATTCACCAGAACCAAGAATTTGCTGTGATAAAACAACCGCATACCGCGTATTTTGAACGAGCTGATACTGGAGCGGTATCGTCGTTATTGCGCCGCTCACCACCTTATTCTGTGCCATGGACGTTTCGGTCAATGCCGCCCCTGTCGGCAGGCCTTGGCTATCCGTCGCATACAACTTAACCAGCATATCACTGACTGGCTCATTTGCTTTATTTACAACAACCTGTACAAATTCCATTTCAAAGTTTTCTTTAGCAGTAAACGTCTGGTATCTGTCTTGCTGGTCGCCCTTAGCGCCGAAAGTAAATTCTTTCGATCCGCTTCCCATGAAGTCAATCATAATATTGGTGTCTCTCTTTACAAGAGCAGCCTGTGCGGCTATCAACGTTTGGAGAGCGTTATCGACTTCCTGCTGTGTTGCATCAAGCTGATCAAGAATTACCTTAGCCTCTTCCCTTGCTGTTACGAAGGATTGCCACGAAGCCTCCGAGAACAGTCCCTGGGTCATATCCTTTACATTTCTATATTCATTGTGCAATGCGATTTTATCGACAACGTCAGCACTGCTTAAGGCCAAACCGGAAAACGTCATGTTCCCGTCTCTTATTCTTGCCTTTGTCATTCTCCCTTCCACTTTCAAGCTTACATTGGCAGGTATCGAGATCTGATATTTATAGATCTGCGAGGTACCGCCCGCACCAATTTTTCGTGTATCGAACAAAACATCGTCGCCATAAATGTGGATATCCGCATCGGCTTGCCATAACCCTATTGCGAATACGACCGTTGACTCCTGTGGCTGCGGTGCTACCGTAAAGTTCCAGCCTACATTGTTGAAGTCACCCGGATTCCGGCTTAAGCTTGGAAAAAAGATACCAAACCCGGTGTCTTTGTCGCCTTGCTCGTATCCAGTCATGCCATCTGTCCAGGAGTAAGACAAGTAATTGCCATCTCCGCCCCGGTCGATCTTCCCTTCGGTTCCCGTATCTCCATATACGTCAAAAGTGACTGAGCTGCCACCCGCTTTTTTTATTTGAATGACATTTTGCTGATTGTCTCCTTTAAGATGCAACCAGTCCACATTACCTACCTTGGATAGATCAAGCGCATACTCACCCTGAACCTGACCCTCAGTAACCTTCAATGCCTGTGAAGCATGAGCGGATTGAAACGGGCCCATCGACGTGACTACCAAACACATTAACATAACCATCGATGTTAATTTGGTAAACGTTTTTTTCATCGTCCTTCTTTCCTCCTTTTCGATTGTTAAAATATAGCTGGACTTCGGCTCTGCCAAAGTCCAGCCCAGAAAATTAATTTTCTCCGTATGTGGTTTGCAGCTCACTCAGAAGTTGTTCCACCGTCAATCCGTCTTTCTTAAAGATGATCTCCTCTACACCTTTCAACAGTGCGGCATGGAATGCTTTGGTTTGTTCTGGATAAGCAAACGGCATACCCGATTTTTCCATGTTGTCAAATACCGGTTTCAACTCCGGATTTTGCTCCAAATATTTCGGAAGCAATGCAGACACAGCTGGTGAGTACCCAACTACATCGATCGCGTTAATTTGTGCCTCATCCCTAAGCGCATATTTAATGACCGACATCGCCTCTTCTTTATGCTTACTGCCCGCTAAGATGGACAAGCCATGAGAATAAGCGCTTTGCGCTTCTACCGTGCCTTTAGGCATGGGCAACGCAATCATTTCCATACCCGGATTGGCTTCTTTCAAGTGACCGACATACCATGGGCCTGCCGTAGACATCGCGCCTTTTTCTTGACTGAATACCTCACCATCCCAAGGAGCCCCTACTTCAATCGGAGCAATCGCAACCTGATTTTTCAGGAACAAGTCTACAAAAAATTGAACCCCGGCCACGTTTTCTTTTGAATTAATAGTTTTGCCAAAACCCCAGTCTCCACCGAAGGCATGGACATATTGTGTGATATGGAAGGGATCAATGCTGCCGATAATCCCCTTAACATCCTCGGAAGTCATGGCTTTTGCTAACTCGACCACCTCATCCATCGTTTCCGGATGTTTTGTGATTCCCGATTTATCAAACATCGCTTTGTTAATGGCCAACATGGAAGTAGAAGAATCGTAAGGAATGCCATACAGTTTATTGTCGTCCGTCCAGCCTTTGTACAGTGAGCCGGTAATCCGGTCTTTCTCGAACCCGACTTGGTCTATCAGTTCATCCAGTGGAGCCAGAACGCCTTTTTTGATATATTCATAGTTTCCTTCATCAGACATGGCGATGATATCAGGACCTACCCCTGCGGCAATTGCAGATGGAACCGCTTTCCAAAATTCATCACTGGTTGGATACATTTGCATCTTAACTTTAATGTTGGGATATTCTTTTTCAAGGCCGTCCACCATGAACTCAAAGTTTTTTTGCTCGGATGCATTGGCCCAATAGGCCATCGTCACCTCAACAGTTTCCTTCTTTTCCTCGCTTGCTCCTCCAACGTTGCCCGAAGCGCTGTTGGCTGTGCTGTTTGCATTGTTGTTTGATCCGCACCCTGCTGCGGTAAGCATCAGCAATAGGGAGCATAATAACAGGACTACTTTCTTCCTCATCTGTCACTACCCCTTTGATTAAAGTTATTTCACCTGAAGCGGTGTTACCTTCATCTTAGCTATGCAGGATATCGGGGCAAACAGAGGATATTTACATATCTCCGTGATTTTTTACTATTCCATATATGTTTTTCTGTACTCATTCGGCGGCAATCCGTAAAGCTTCTTAAAACTGATATTATAGTTATCGATGCTATTGAATCCTACCCTTTCTGCAATCTCATAGGTCTTTAATTTTCCGTCTCTCAAGTAGTCCAGCGATTTCTTCACCCGATAGCGATTGATATAAGGTATTAGCATCGACCCAGTCTCTTCCTTAAAAATACGACTCAGGTAGCTATTATTCAGACCGACGTAACTTGCTAATTCATCCAGAGTCAGATCATGGTCATAGTATTGATGAATATAGTTAATTACCCGCTTAATTTTGTAGTTGGTAGAGGCCTCGTCGGTGCGGCTCTCCTGAATAGCCTCCAGCTTCCTAACCAAAAGAAGGCGAAGCTCTTCTACCCGCTCCGCAGCCATAATCTCCCTTATTCCGGCAAGATCCTCTTCCCCGCTTTCTTCCTTCAGGAAGGATTGAATCAAATAATGCAGGGTTACGCACAGCTCCAAGGTTTCACGGCGTCCGACACTACGCTTTTCCTTGATTTCCGCAAACATTGCATGAACGATGGAGATAGCCTCCGCAATGTTTTTTTCGGTCATGGCTTTCTTGATGCACTGCTCAGCCCACGTGGACAGGCCCTTGGAATGACTATGTTTTATGCAGCCGGGTTCGTAAGCCACAACATTGCCCCGATCCTCAAAAAACAGCGTCTCTGACGCTTCTTGCGCTTCATGATACGCCTTGGGTATTTCAAGCAGATAGGGGTGAAGACCACTGATGCTGAAACTTACTTGGATATTCAGAAACTGCTTTAATGTTTTTTCAATTTTGCGAATCAATCCCCAGCGCTCTTCAAATATGTCGTTCATACTTCTAGTCCCCGAATTGGATTTCAAGATTACGATTTCTTTCGGCCCCATTTGAAACAATTCCAGCTCATTGTAACGGTTCAGCACTTCATGCAAAATGTTAAGGATAGAAAAGGCAAGCAAATGCTCCATCCCCTTCTTGTAGCGTTCCTTTACCTTGTCATACTGATCGACGAACATTAAAATGCAGCATACATTTGGCTGTTGCAGCTTCAGGTCATATAGCCTTTTCTTTTCTTCGATCTCCCACTCATGACGAACCGCCCCTACCACCAGATCACGTAAAAATAGCGTTTTTAGTTCACTCCGGTTCTTCTCCATGTTTTGTTGAAGAGGAGCCATGCGGTCTTCCTTTGGCTGTTGATGGAGCAACTTTTGAACACGGGCGAGAGCATCGAACACAGCGGCTTGGGTCAGATTGGGTTTATGTATATAATCGCAGGCACCAAGCCGCATTGCCTCCCTAGCGTATTCAAATTCGTTATGACTACTAAGGATAATTGCTTTGCAGGAATATTTTTTCTGCTGCATTTCCTTCAGAACCTCAAGTCCATCCATGATGGGCATTCGGATATCTAAGAAGATCACATCCGGTCGAAGCTCCTCTATTTTCTCCAGCGCCTCCCGCCCATTCGAAGCCTCTCCGACCAGATAATAACCATGCTGCTTCCAGTTCAAAAATGTCTTAAAGTTCAACCGGATAAAAGACTCGTCATCCACGATCATGATTTTCATATAGATCCTCTTTTCGTACTTGATTGTGTTCCGAATGGTACACGATCATGGGGATTAGAATTCGCACCGTAGTCCCCTCTCCTTTTTGGCTATCAATGAATACTCCATACTTCTGGCCAAAATGAAGCTTCAATCTTCGGGATACATTTCCGATCCCAATGGAATTCATAGTCTGTTCATTAGAAATTTCCTGCTGCAAAAGCTCATTCAGTCGTTCTTGCTCTATACCTCGCCCATTGTCGGAAATCGTGAATTGGATATCTCCGCTCACGTTCTCCACACGGATATTCAAAATGTGTTGCCGGTCATCGCCGGCAAACGCGTGAAACACAGCATTTTCTACAAATGGCTGTACCAAGAACTTCAGCGTTCTATATTGCATAACATTCGGCTCTATATCAACCTCAAAGTCGAATACATTATAGTAGCGGAGCTGAAGCAGTTCGAGATAACTATGAATAAAGGTCATTTCTTCCTCAATCGAGACGTATTCCTGGGTATTGCGTGTGGAAAAGGACAGGATATGGATCATATCATCAATCGCATCTGTGATGTTATCCGCCATCTGTGCCTGCGCCATCCATTTAATGACCGAAAGCGTATTGTAAATGAAATGGGGATTAATTTGATTTTGAAGGGCATTCATCTCGGCGCTTCTTTTTTTCTTTTCTTCCAGCTTGGTTTGCTTGATTAGTTCCTTGATTTCCGCAGTCATCCTGTTAAATGAACGGGATAAATGCCCCACTTCGTCCAGAGTGTCCTGTCGGGAAACCACATTGAAATCTCCCTTTTCAACCTTACGCATTAAGCGGTCCAATCTGCGAATAGGATTTGAAATACTGCCGGATACAAAGAATGCCGTGACAAAACCGATTACAACAAGTAGTGCTACCAGCAACACGGCAAAGTCCCGAATCTGATTAATCTCGGCAAACAGCTTATCGCGATGAATAATACTATAAAACTCCCATCCCGACACACGGGATACATGGTGAACAACATAGTAATTTCTATTTCCTTGTTCAATCTCTGTCATAAGCTGTTGGAGATCCGCACCTATCATCCCCGGCGTCGCGCTGAACACCACAGTTCCTGCTTCATCGACAATGAACTGATTAACATCCTGTTTGTCCATAAGCCCGCTAAACAGTTTCTCAAGCTGCTCCACCCGGAAGTTCACCAGAAGCACCCCTAGTTTCTGATAGGAGTTCACGTCCACAAGCACCCTGCCCACAGACAATACGGAACGAGGCTTGGCATACATCTGCTTCTCCTCATGCATGCCGATTAAGACCGGCTTCTCCGCATTGTTCAATATTTTCTGGTACCACAGTTCATTCACCGGACTATATTTATAGTTAAAGGTAGTCTCATAGCCCCTCCGGTAGATCAATGGACTATTTAAGGGATAGATTAAAATGGAATCAATGCTTGGATTAAAGGTCATCAGATTCTTGAACACTGTGTCACTAATATAGCGATAATCCATACTCTTTTCGAATGTCTCATAAGGTACGGTAGAATAATCCTTTGATAGAATCTCCATTAGCGTTTGATCATAAAATGGCTGCTCGGAGGATTTGATCATATTACCGACGAAGGAATCCGCCGTGGACACCATCTGCTGATTCGTCTCCTGAAAAGACTTCACGATTCGCGACTCAAATATGGACATGGCGTATGTGTAAAAGTAAATACTTATTACCACTAGAGGGACAATCATCAGCATCGAATAGGTCAAAAAAAGCTTCTGCCGGATACTACGGTCTTGAAACCGCTTCCATCTTAACATGAATCGATCTCCTACATGTAGAATTTTGTCGTATTTGACCTCTATCATATGCCTTCTATTTTTACAATTCAATGAGTTATGGAGGCAAGCTGAACATTCATGCATTAAGCTTGTTCAACTTGCACGGGTTCAATTCTATTATTTAAAAAAGTGACTATTTATCCTTTCAAGCGAAAGCTGTCTTGTCTCCGAGACAATATAGTCAGCAGTCGATAAAATGTCGGCATCCCCCACCCCTACGGCAAACATTCCTGCTCTTTTGATCGCCTGAATTCCTGCCTCTGCATCTTCTACCCCTACGCAATAATGGGGAGCTACTCCTAACTCTTCAGCGGCTTTCAAAAAGATATCCGGGGCCGGTTTACCCTGAGCTACGCTGGACGGATCTACGATCACATCAAAGCGAGAGACCAACTTCAACTGTTGAAGCAAGGTTCTCGCATTGCGACTTGCAGAAGCAAGCCCGATGGGGATTCCTGCCGCTAGGAGATCTTCAAACAGGTCCATGATACCCGGCAATAATTCCGATTCGTCTACTCGCTCTATCAGAAGTTGATAGTTTGCATTTTTGCGATCGGCCCATTCTTGCTTCTGCTCCCTCGTAACAAATTGTCCCCCATCGGGGGATTGACTTAGTATTTTCTCCAAAGACGCTATGCGGTCAATCCCCTTTAATTGCTCGTTAAATTCTCTGTCAAATGGAAGGCCCAGCTCATCGGCAAGCAGCTTCCAGGCCTCATAGTGATATTTCGCCGTATCCGTAATTACACCGTCGAGATCAAAGATCATAGCCCGAATTTCCTTATGTTCTTTATTCATTTGGAATCACCTCAAGTAAATTCACAATGATGGAGTCTTTCAATATATAGGACTGACCATGTATGGACAGATTCAAAGGCCTCAGCCCTGTTGTCAGCCGTTTAATCAGCAGCTTATCGGGGGTTACCGTCACTTGGAGGCGTTCTCCTCGCCAAACAAGCGGAAAAGCCAATGACCTCCAGGCTCTTGGTAACTTTGGATTCAACCGCAGCATTCCCTCCCAGGAGCGTACTCCGCCAAACCCCATAACAACAGATTTCCAAATCCCCCCGATCGAGGCAGCATGGATCCCTTCGTCGCAACTGTGCATGTTTGGTCCAAGGTCGATCCTGGCAGCTTTGCCAAACATCTGATAAGCCAACTCAAGATCATTGACATCACAGGCCAACATACTGTGCGTGGACAAGCTTAGCGAAGAATCATGTAGTGTTTTCGGCTCGTAATAATGCCAATTCGCCGCCTTCGTTTCTTTGGAGAACCAATCCTCCAGCAAGTAAAACAGTACTAAAAGATCAGCCTGCTTGGATACTTGAAAGTCACTGAGCTGGGTCATGCTATAATCGGATAGGATTGTAGCGACCTGCTCCTGTTTTCGATATTTCTCCAAATCGATAATCCGCTTCTGCAGGTAAGTATCGTCCTGTGGAATGATTAATGTATCCTTATCCGGCTGGGGCAAATATATGAATTTTACGATATGCTCCCACTCTTTCAGTCTCCCGTTCAAATTAAGCTGGCTGTCCAGCTTAAAATAAACATCGCCTTGCACTTGAATTAACTTTCGAGTACATTCTATTCCCTTTGTGATATTCCAGTAGGCCAAATAATTAGTGTATGCATTATTGTTGACATGCTCCTTGTATTCATCCGGGCCTATTACGTCACAAATATGATACTTCTGCTCCTCCTTATTCCACTCTAGCCGACTTGCCCAGAAAGACGCTGTTTCCAGAATAATCTCATACCCGTAACGGTCCATATAGTCCTGGTCGCCGGTAGCCTGATAATAATGCCAAACACCGTAGGCTACATCCGCCGTAATATGCTGCTCGATTTTCCCCGTCCAAATATAGGTCGGTGTACCGGTAACCACATCGACAGGACCCCATTCGGGTGTCTCTTCCTCACCGGTTGCGGCGGATTCCCAAGGGTACATTGCCCCACGATATCCATTTTCCTCTGCCTTTTTTCTGGCTCCATTTAACATATGGTAACGGTACTCTGCCAAATGGCGGGCAACCCTCGGGCCGGTATATATAAAATAGGGAAGGATGAAGATTTCAGTATCCCAAAATACATGTCCCTTATATCCCTCTCCCGTTAACCCCTTGGCTCCCACGGAGAACCTGCTATCATGACCCGGTGTCATCAGAAGCAGATGATACTGTGCAAAACGGAGCGCCAACTGATCAAAGGGATCTTCGCTCTGAATCTCAATTCGCGCATTCATCCATTGCTCCGCCCAGGCCTGTTCACTCTCAACGAACAGCTGTTCAAAGCCCTTATCCGCCGTCAGTCCCAGATGAATGCGGGCAGCCTCCTGCAAGCCTTGAAGATTGCCCTGTTGATAAACCCACTCCGTATCGATACTCGTATGAACAGTCGATACTTTATCTAGAACAATGCATTTTCCGGACTCCGCCTCAATTTTATAGGTCAGCATTACTTTTCTGCGTTCCATGGACGGAATCGGCAATGAATTCAGGCGTACTCCATCCTGATGCAAGCGGTGATGACATGTATGCACAAAGTTAATCCCGGACTCTGTCGTAGTGGCCGAAAGCTGAAGCAGCTCCCCATCAAAGATTCGCCGTTCCCCTTCCAAGAAGTGCTGTGCGCCCGAGTTGGTCATTTGTCCGTTAATTCCGGAACGGATCGTAATAATGGTATCCTGATTTAGGGGAGTGATCTCCATTCTCATTCCGATCAGATGGAGATCCTCCATCGAAACAAAACGTCGAAAACATAGTTCATACATGCCGCCAGCTTCGTCTTCCCACAAAATTTCACGCCGAAGTTCGCCTTGCCGCAGATTCAGCTCACGGCGATAACGATGAATCGTTCCTTTCTCCAAATGAAACGGGACGCCGTTCAGCGTAAGGTCCAACTGTACCATATCAGCAGCGTTTGGCAGCTCCGTGACCTCCTGATTGGCACAACGATTAAAGGTGCCTGCAACGAATAAATTCCGTTTCTCACCGGAATAACATTCCTCTGTAACGGCTCTTAGCCCCAGATAACCATTCCCTTGACACATGATCGACTCGAATTTTGCGAGGCATCTAGGATCAAAATTATTTTCCGCGATGATCCAGCCGTCAGTGTCAGGGTCCTTCCCTTTATATTCAATCATGTCGACTCCTCCTTTCCCCTATGATTTGCTTACCCTTTAAGCCCTGTAGTGGCAATCCCCTGTACCATATGACGCTGGAAGAGCAGGAACACAATGATGATTGGCACGGTTAGCAGCACCACTCCAGTCATGGTCAGGTTGGGCCACTCAAAATATCGATTTTTCAACGTATTAAGTCCTACCGTCAAAACATACCAGCGACTGTCATTGACCAGCGTGACCGGCCAGACAAAGGAGTTCCATGTTCCGGTAAAACTGAATATAATCTGCGTGCCAATTGCTCCCTTGGACAGGGGCAAAATAACGCGAGTGAATATGCCGATTTTGTTCAAGCCATCAACTTCCGCTGCTTCTTCCAGCTCTCTTGGAACCGTAATAAAAAATTGGCGCATCAGAAAAACCAGAAAACCTTGGAACAGGAAGGGAACGATTAGCCCCTGATAGCTGTTCAGCCATTTTAAATCTACAATCATAGAAAAGACCGGAATGATCATAACCTGGTACGGAACCATCATCATCCCAATGACTAGGAAGAATACCACGCCCCTGCCCCGATAGTTCAGGCGAGCCAGGGAATAGGCGGCCATAGTGTTAACAATCAGATTGCCGACCAGAATGCCCAGGGTAACAAGAATCGAGTTTTTATACCAAATCAATACATCCGAATTCACGAAAATATCCCGATAGTTTTCAAACGTCCACCGCCCCGGAAGAACCAGATTGCCAATATCCGCCTTCGATAAAAGAGAGGTGTAGATTGCATATCCGAAAGGAACAATGAAGAAAATGGAGAACACGCACAGCAGCAAATAACGAAAGAATTTTGCTTTCAAGCTATCCATAGTTATATTTCCTCCTTAACAAAGCGTTTTTGCAGCATGGACAGCACAATAATGATTGCAAAAATGATAAATGCCGCGGCGCTCCCGTAACCGGAACGGTTGAAGCTGAACGCTTGGCTGTAAAAATAGGTTACAATCGTACTGGTCGCCCCTGCCGGACTTCCAAGCGATCCATTTCTCGCCAAGGCATAGGGCTGGTCGAATAATTGCATCACATTGATAATACCCGACATAATGACCAGGAAAGTCACCGGCTTGAGCATAGGCACCGTAAGTCTCCAGAACTGCTGCCAGCCATTGGCACCATCCACACGGCCTGCTTCATAGATATCATTTGGGATGGTTTGCAACCCTCCCAAATACACCACCATATAGAAGCCCACGTAAGTCCAAATTGTTAAGATCATCAGAAAAGGCAAAGCATAGGTTACATTGGCGTACCACGAAACATCGGGGAATCCAAACCATGCCAGCATCCGAGTTGCGATCCCTTCATGCTGCATGAACAAATACATAAATACCGTCGTCACTGCAATTGTCGAAGTAATATACGGCATGTAATACAATGTACGAAACAAACCTTTCAGATGTAGTACCTTGTTCAAGTTCACTGCAATCACTAAGGCTATAATCGCCTGCAACGGTACTGCTACAATAGTTAAAGTCATGGAATGGACAAATGCGGTCCAAAAGTCCGGGTCCTTCACAATCTCCATATAATTACTAAGTCCGACAAACCGAGCCGCATCCGGGTTCAAGAAACTGATATCCTGCAGACTGTAAAAAAAGGATTGTATTAATGGGTAATAGAACCATATCCCCATCAAAGTCAGGATTGGGGCCACAAACAAATAACCTACAAACGTCGATGAGTTTCCTAACCCGGCAACTTTTGATTTAAACTTCCGATTAGGCCGGTTCAAGTAATGCTTTGTATCTAAATTCGGCGTCATGGTGTTACTCCTTCCGCTCTACGAACCCCTCGTTCGTATAATGTAGTTTGATTTCGAGTTCAGATCAGAGAAATCGAAGCTTCTACTTCATCATAAAAAGAGGAACTGTTTCGTAAAACAGAGGATATTTACAAGAATCCGAGGATTTTTACATTGTGCGTCACGAACTACTGATCTGAAAATAGAAAAAACCATCCCAGAAAACTACCAAAAAGATAGTTTACTGCGATGGCCCTGTTCTATTCTAAAGCTCCAACTTATCCTATTATTAATACTTCAGCTCTGAATAGAGCGGGAAACGATCCGTCAATTGAGTCACGCGAATGCGCGCTTTATCCAATACCGTCCCATCTTTAGGCGCCTTCAGGACCGTGGCAATGATTTGGCCAATCTCCTGCATCGCTGCCTCATCCATGCCGCGGGAGGTAGCGGCAGGTGTACCAATCCGGATACCGCTCGTTACAAACGGACTTGTCGGGTCAAATGGAATAGCATTCTTATTAACTGTAATGCCAATGGAATCAAGCACATGCTCGGCTTCCTTACCTGTGATATTCAGGTTGCGCGTATCAATGAGCATCAGATGATTGTCGGTTCCGCCAGAGACCAGATTCAGGCCTTCACCAAGAAGCGTCTCTGCCAGCACCTTCGCATTCTTAACCACATTCTCTGCATAGGTTTTGAATGAAGGCTGCAATGCCTCACCCAGCGCAAC
Source organism: Paenibacillus brevis (assembly GCF_018919145.1). Classification (GTDB taxonomy): domain Bacteria; phylum Bacillota; class Bacilli; order Paenibacillales; family Paenibacillaceae; genus Fontibacillus; species Fontibacillus brevis. The sequence goes on along the minus strand of NZ_JAHLQJ010000002.1, from coordinate 316,006 downwards.
CGCTTTGGAGGCGATAACATGCATCAGAGGCCCCCCTTGCGTACCAGGGAATACAGCCTTATCAATAGCTGCGGCCCATGGTTGGCGGCACAGAATCATTCCTCCGCGAGGTCCGCGCAAGGTCTTGTGTGTGGTCGTCGTCACGAAGTGCGCGTGCGGCACCGGGCTTGGGTGAAGTCCGGCCGCTACGAGTCCGGCAATATGCGCCATATCCACCATAAAGAGCGCACCAACCTCATTAGCGATTTGTCCAAGCTTCTCGAAATCGATAATCCGAGGATAAGCACTCGCGCCTGCAACAATCAGGCGGGGACGATGCTTAAAGGCAGCCTTGCGAACTTCTTCGTAATCGATCAGGAAGGAGTCTTCCTGTACGCCATACGCAACAAAGTTATAGAGCAGGCCGGAAGCATTAACCGGGCTTCCATGAGTCAAATGCCCGCCATGAGCCAGATTCATCCCCAGGACGGTATCTCCCGGTTTAAGTGCAGCCAGATATACCGCCATATTCGCTTGGGCCCCGGAATGAGGCTGAACATTTACATGCTCAGCGCCAAAGAGCTGCTTGGCCCGATCGCGGGCGATATCCTCAACGATATCGACATGCTCGCAGCCGCCGTAGTATCTCTTGCCCGGATAGCCTTCAGCATATTTGTTTGTCAGGACAGAACCCATTGCTTCAATAACCGCTTCACTAACAATATTCTCGGAGGCGATCAGCTCAATGTTATTCCGCTGGCGCTTCAGCTCCAGATTCATCGCTTCCAGAACTGCAGGGTCTTGCTTTCTCAATTGATCCATCTTCTAAATCCTCCTGTATTTTAAATAATTCATTCACACGTCCCGATATCCCCAGATTCGATCTGAGGCAATGCATATACCGCACGTTCTCCGCCGATCAGCCTCGGTCTTGTCCAGGCAGCCGTTACTCGGGCCTGCCCCACGAGTCTTCGGGTCGGCCGATATGGAACAGCAACTCGCCGCAAATGCATACCGATCAGCGTCTCTCCAATATCAATGCCGGCATCCGCTTCGATGGTATCGGCCAGACAAGGCTCAGAGCAGTGACGATAAGCGATCGCAGCCATGGAACCGCCTGCTTTAGGAACCGGGACCGCCGCTACCTCCGTAAGCCGAAGACGATCCAAGACCTTCCGTTCCACCACAAGCGCCCGATTCAGATGCTCGCAGCACTGATAAGCTACATCAAACCCATATTTCACCCTTACCGTCTCTATCCCGCGATGCAAAGATTCAGCGACATGCTCAGCGCCTCCGGTTCCGATTCTGGCTCCGGCAACTTCGCTGGTGCTTGCACCAATGACGAGCAGTTTGCCCGGTCCCAGCCTGGCATGCACACACAGCTCTTCTACCACTTCAGCCATCTGCTCCGACAAGCCTTCCCGATCGATAACGTTGTTTGCTTCTCCCATATTCAGGCCTTCCTTTCAGGGTACTTCCCCTTATTATACCTGAAACACCAGACAAGACACGCTTCAATATGCAAAAAAGAGCATGACGCTGCAAGCTTGCGTCGTGCTCTTTGCCCAGGCGACCGGCCGTATGTTCCGATGCTCCATCGTGGTTTGATCCACTTCCGTCGCCAGTCACATCGGAATCTCTCATTTGCTTTAGAATAAAGCATTATGCCCGTAAAAGCAACCTCTTGAAAAAAGCAAAATTCAGGCTTGTCCGTCAAGCTTATCAGCAAGCTTGTCCAGCGCGGCAGCAATTTCCTCAGCTGTTCGCTCGTAGTCATCACGGGAACCCCCGTAAGGATCGGAAATATCGTAACTCTCAGCCGAGCTGCTCCCATCGCTGACATATTCCTTCAAGGTATAGACCTTATCCAAGGATGTTGGAAAAGCGAATTGTATATGCCGCTTGTGGCTCTCTGTCAGCGTCAATATAAGATCAGCCCACTCTACCTGTTCCGAGTGAAGCTGAGTTGAAGTGAATTCGTCAGCGATCCCTTTATCCCTCAATACCGCTTCTGCATGCCGCGACATGGAGGCACCCGTAGAGGCAGCTACACCAGCAGATCTTACTTCAATCCGAAGTCCGCGATCCGCGACCAGCTTGCGCATAATCCCTTCTGCCATCGGACTACGGCAAGTATTTCCCGTACAGACGAATAGAACTCGCACTCCTGTCACCCCCTATGTTTACAGCTTATTGTATCAAAAGATAAACAGAAGACCAAACGCAAACAGGATTGCTCCACCAGCAGCCTCTCCATAATCACCGAACTGCTTGCCCATCTGTCTGCCCAGCCCAAGCCCCATTAGCGACATCAGACCACCAAAGAAGCCGAAGGAAAGAACCGTCAGAATCAGGTTGCTGTGGAACATCCCCAAAGAGACCCCCACCGAAAAAGAATCGATGCTGACACTGAGCGAGAACAAGAGCGATCCCCATAAAGAGCGATGATTAATGGAATGGAAGCCGCCTCCCTTCCATGAGCTGAGAATCATATGCAGGCCCAGCAATAGAAGAAGTCCTCCTGAGGCATATCGGGCCAAATCTCCAAGCAATGCGCCTACATACTGACCGGCAAAAATCCCTACCAGCGGCATTAGCACATGGAACAAGGCCACCATCGTACCGATCCGAAGAGCGTCAATCCGCCGCACTCCCTTCATACCGATGCCAACTCCCAGGGAAAAGGCATCCATCCCCAGTGCAATCGCCATGAGCACAATGGTTACGAGTTCACCCAGTTCTGATATGGCCTGTGTCATTTAGCCGCCCCCTGTCCGAATTTACACCTGTACAACCTTATGCGGACAAGACGGCATTCATGACAAGAATGCCTATGAAATTATAACGTTGGCTAGACTAGTGCTCTTCTCCCGGCTCGAGAATTCCGGCTTCCGTATAATTGATATATTGCCGGAGCTTGTTGGCTGTGGCCCGTGTGATTCCGCCTTCCTCAAATATCAGCTGCACTTCATCACGCTCCGCCTGGATCGCCTTGATCTGCAGCTCATTTTTAAATTGGTCAAACATATCCTCGTTCGTATCATCCATATGCTGACCGCCTTTCGCACCTGAGCGAAGACGATCCACCATGTCCTGATATTGGGATGCGACGATCATGACCGCTTGACGATTAGTATCGTTCATTTGAGATTTCACTGCCGCAAGCGCCGCACTGGCCGTCCGAAGCCTAATCGAAGCAAATTTCTCCTTCGTATCCATCGGAATCGGCTCCCTCTTCTTGGCGGATAATTGTCCCTTAAATAAACGGCGAAGACGGAACAGAGTAACCATTGCCTTCATCTTAAAGCCACTGGATAATACGATCTCCATCTGACTCATGACTTCCTGAATCTGATCCGCCAGTTCTCCGGATACTTCCCCATCCTCCAGCATCTTCTGGAGCGCTTGACGCTCTGCCTGTATGGCGGCAAATCGAATCTTCATGATGGACTCATTACGGGAGCGGTCAGACCAATCATCCGAGTTCTGATTCTGCTGCTGCAGATGAAACATCTGGCGTCGGTAGTTATTGATGACCTCCCTAGCAGCCCGGTTGTTCTCTTCATTAATCGCGCCCTCTACCGCACGAATCCCCGCCTTGAGCATGCGAAGTCTGGCTTCATGCTCGCGCTCCGCCGAATGGTCAACAGGATCTCCCTGTTCGCGAGAAAGCAAAGGCAATAGAACACTCGCCACGACCAAGGAGCAAAGAATGACACCTGCAGCCAAGAAGATGATCAGGTCTCTTTCCGGAAAGGTACTGCCGTCTTGCAATAAGAAAGGGATAGAGAAGGCTGCAGCAAGCGTGACCGCGCCCCGAACTCCGGATAACGAGATCAGCAGCGAGGACATCAGCTTCGGCCGCTCCAGATCCTCTCCGCTGCCCATCAGCCAAGAACCTCTCCAGAAGACAAACACCCAGATGAAGCGGAGAAGGAGCAAGCCTAGATAGATTAAGCCTATAAATCCTAGGACCTGTAGATTGCTATATTCGGGATTGTGAAAAATCGTCTGGGTTGCACTCGGAATTTCCAAGCCCAGTATCACGAAGACCAGACCGTTTAATATGTATAGAATGACGGTCCACGTATTTTGCGACACCACGCGCAGCTCAGCCTGCACCGATTCATTCCGATCCCGCTCAATGGCATGCACGATCCCTCCGGCTACAACGGCCAGGATGCCTGACAAGCCAAACTTCTCCGTAATCAAATAAATGAGGAACGGCGTCAGAATCTGGATCAGCATGTGAACTGTCACATCCTCCATCCCGAGCCGGCGAATGAACATTCTGACCCACACGATCAGGAAGGCAAGCACCGCACCGCAAAGAAGTCCTCCCAGCGCGATCCACAGGAAGCTTACGGTAGCATCCGCAAGGGAAAAGACGCCTGTGACGGTAGCAGCTACTGCAAATTTAAAGGCAACGAGCCCGGAAGCATCGTTCATCAAAGATTCGCCTTCCAGAAGGCGCAAAATCCCCTTCGGAAGGTGAATCCTGCCGGCAAGTGAGCTTACAGCCACCGCATCCGTTGGAGACAGGATGGCTGCAAGCGCAAAGGCGGCAGGCAAAGGGATACTTGGGATCAGCCAGTGGATGAAATACCCCCCGGCGAATACCGTTACAAACACCAGGCCCAGCGCAAGCAGAAGGATGGGAGAGCGCAGGTTCCACAGTTCTTCTCTGGGTGTTTTTTTGCCGTCATTATAAAGCAGCGGAGCAATGAACAGCAGCAGGAACAACTCCGAGTTCAAGGGCAGGTGCAGGCCTAGCGGCATAATTGCAACCAGCGCCCCTAATATAATTTGAAAGAGCGGTACCGGTACCGTCGGGATAAATCGGTTCAGCACGTTGGAGACACCGATAAGCACCAGCATAAGCAGAACAAGTTCAAACATTTCCAAGGCCAACACCTCCAGCCAATTATCTGATACATAATTCTAAAATAAATCAAGCTGCTGCGGAGGCAGTTCTCCCGCAGTCATGCCGCGAAGCTTCATCATCTCAAGCGCATTGGGAGCGGCGTCCCCTCCGGAATTATTATTAAATATCATTCCGACTTCACGCGCGCCTTTTTCCAGTAATGTATCCAGTCGGCATCCCCATTCATGCAATTCTTCGGAGGAATAGCAGTATAAATTCCGGGTCTCCCGCCAATCCGGCGAGCCGCTCTGCAGCCAGCCGCCTGTATTGCGGCCATGCAGACGAACCAGAGTCAGCTCAGGATGGGTAGGCTCCAGTACAACCGGAACCGACCCTTCACCAATCTGGGGCTCGTCACATATGATATGAATCCAGCCCTCAAGCCGAAGGAAGCCAAGCGTCTCCTCCAGCACATCCTCCGCATACCAGCTGCGATGCCGGAATTCAATTGCAAGCGGCAAGCCCTGCATCCGTTGTTTGATTGCCCGCAGTTGTCGTACATGCTCTGCCGTACAATCGAACCAGGGCGGAAATTGGAACATCACTGCCTTTAGCCTCCCGGATTCCACCATAGGAGCAATAGAATCAAGGTAAGCACGGTACATCGCATCCGCGTCCGGGTAAGGGTTCTTGCCCCGAAGATGGCCGGTCATTCCACGATAGGCCTTCAGGATAAAGATAAGCTGCGGCGCTTCCTCCAGCCACTTGCGGTACGTTGCCTCTCCCAGTACGGCATAAAAGGAGCTGTCTACCTCAACAAGCGGGAAGTAGTCAGCATACCTGGCGAGTTTTTCTCTGGCAGGGGTACCCGGAGGATACAGCTTCGGGTGATCCCCCCAGCCTGTCAGACCAATCATGATCATGAGATATCCTCCTTCGGCGGTTGATTCAGACGAAGATGATCCGGTGACCCGCCGCTTTCAGCAGGCGGTTCATCACGGCGGCGCCGAGGCCGTCTTCGGGACAAGCCTCGGCCAGCATGACCGTGACGCCGCTATCGTCGAAGCGGCGCAGGGCGGCGTAGAGACGGTGCGCAGCCGTCTCAAGCCGCGTCAGGCTGCCGAGCGAAAGCACGCAGTCGGCGCGGTAGAACGGGAGGTGCTCGTCAAACGCGAGCACACCCGTGATCTCTCCCCGCGCCTTGGCCGCGTCCAGCTCGGCCTGGATCCGGTCCGCCACCTGCGGGGCGGACCCGGCCACAACACGCAGCTCGCCCTTCGGGGCGTAGTGCGTGTATTTCATGCCCGGCGAGCGAGGCGCTGCCACCGGGCCGGGCAGCCCTGCGCCGCGCAGCGCAGGGTCCAGCTCTACGCCCCCTTTGGCATAGGGGGCGAGCTCCTCGACCGTGACCCCGCCAGGGCGGAGCACGGTCACGATGCCGTCGTCCCCGGCGAGGACGACGGTGGACTCGACGCCGACGCCGGTGGCTCCGCCGTCGACGATACCGTCAATGCGGCCGCCCAGATCCTCGCGGACATGGTCCGCCAGCGTCGGGCTCGGCCGCCCGGAGCGGTTGGCGCTGGGTGCCGCCAACGGGCAGCCCGCTGCGGCGATCAGCCGCAGCGCTACCTCGTGGTCCGGCATCCGCACGGCCACGGTATCGAGTCCCGCCGTTACACGCGGCGAGACGGCGCCCTCCAAGACGGGCAGCACAATCGTTAACGGCCCCGGCCAGAAGGCCTCCATCAATTGAGCAGCCGTGTCGTTTATGCCCGTCACTAATCCCTCAAGTTGATGCATAGCGGCGATATGAACGATAAGCGGATTATCCGAGGGTCTTCCCTTGGCGGCAAAGATCGCTTCCACCGCCTTGCTGTTGCGGGCATCCGCGCCAAGACCATATACGGTCTCGGTCGGAAAGGCCACGGTTCCGCCTGCCGCCAGCATCTCTCCCGCTTCGTACAATCTACGCTCTATTTCATCAAGCTGAGCTTGATTCGTAATTTTATGATCAGAGCTGCCTGTCGTCTCTTCCGACAGCAGCTTCACATCCCAAAAGCTTGTCTCCTTTTCGAGGGCGACAAGATTAGCGGATGGCTTGAGCTCTTCGTCCATAGTTCATCCTTCCAGACTGTTGTAATTTAAGATAACTTTTAGAGGCTGTTCAAAAAGTCATCTTTTGATCACGAAGTGTCCTAAATGGCATCTCGACATCGAATCTTGCGCTCATCCTCGAAGTCCGGTACTCATGCAGAGTCTGCCTACACTCTGTTCCTCCTTATCGCTTCCCGCATCCTTCTCTTCTCGGTGCTGAAAGCTAACCTTTTGAACTAGCGCTTATTTATTATAGCTCATGTCGACAACGCAGAAAACCGCACAGGGTTTAACTGTCCTGTACGGTTCTTTTTCACTTTTATTTATTTTGCGGGAAAGGAAGCATTACGCGAATAATCCCGTAATCCAGTTCCAGAAGTTCACCAGCATATCCCATAGGAAAAACCGGACTTCCACCTCTTCAGGATCAACTTGAACCATGGCTGTATCGGCCCCGGCATCCGCATCGACGCTACCTTTTGCTGCCGCAATACCATCCTTCTCGCTGGACTTTGCACTTGCGGACTTCTGCAAGGCATCTCCGCTGCCTGCGTCCACGAAGCAGAGAGGAGGGAACAATACGCACCACCAGTTCTTGCCTGCACCGGCGCCAAGGGTTACCCGCACCGCTTCATATTCCCCGGCCGGATACACAGCTCCCCCATAGATCTTCGTCGGGAACGGCACCTCGCCCAGTACAACCTCATAGCTGTAGCTTTTGCCGTTTGCCTTAAGCGTTTCTCCTACGCGCTGCTCAATGTCGGGCAGTTTGCCCTGAACCATAGTCCGGGCTTCCTCCAGGCTTTCGGGCTGAGCCAGCTCGGCTACCCACCCGTTCATTTGCTCCACGACCGCATCTCTGACCAGCCGTTTCACCGCTTGATCACCCAAGCTATCGGAATTAGCCAAAATTCGCAATCGAATCGATTCTTGCGGGATCAAGCCTTCGGCTGCCGCCGTGTCCGCCTTTTGTCCTTCCCAGGACATCAGCAGGATCAACATACTAAAACATATAAGTGCAATCGACTTCCGACGGTTCTCTCTCATTTGGCTTCACTCTCCAACCGAATCTCTGATGTCTACCATTCTGTCCGGTTAAGAGAGTTTTAAACCTGGCAAATCTATTAATCTATTATTTTCTACCCGTACACGCCTATTCCTCAGTAATGATGGCTCGCTTCGGCTTATAGCGGGCGACCGCTTCTGACGTCTCATCCGCTTCATCCTGCCCGTACATCCGGATACTCATCGCGATCCCAACGCATGCCATATTAATTAGCAGTGAGGTTCCGCCATAACTGATGAAGGGCAGCGTAATGCCTGTCAGCGGCATCAGCCCGATAAACATGCCGATATTTTCAAAAATTTGATACAGGAACATAGCGACGATCCCAACGATGATATAAGGTCCGCTCCTGTCCTTACATTCCAACGAAACAAGAATGAGCCGGTGGATCAGCACGAAATACAACAGCAGCACGACCGAGCTGCCTATAAATCCGAACTCTTCAGCGATCACGACAAAGATCGAATCGGAATAAGTAAGAGGAACCCGCTCCGATTGGACGGTCTCTCCTTTCAAATAGCCCTCTCCCGTCATACCGCCCGAAGCTATCGCGAGCTTGGCATTCCGCGTATGATAAATCGCTTTATCCGTTGCCTTTTCCGGCACAAGCCAGGGATCGATCCGTTCAATCCAGTGCGCGCGTCCAATGTCCTCGAAGAACGTATACACCTCGTCGTGATATACCTTATAAGCGGTAATGCCGCCAAACGCCGCCCCCGCAAACAGGGCCAGAGCGATAAAGGCCTGAATATATTTAATGTTTCCAATCCAGAGCATGCCCGCCAGAATGACCAGATAGCTAAGCGCATTTCCCAGGTCATTTTGCGCCATTACGAGCAGGAACGGAATGAACGTCAGCACCATAATCGGCAGGACATCCTTCCAGAACCCAAGCTTCGGCTTACGCTTCTTCAGCAGCATGAAGGCCAGAAACAGAATTAACAGCAGCTTGAAAAACTCCGCAGGCTGAAAGCTCACCCCTCCGGGAAGTGTTAACCAGCCTGTTGCGCTGTAATATTCATTTCCGATGAACAGCACGACAACGAGCAGCCCAAGCCCAATCAGATAAATAAACGGGGCATATTTCACAAGCAGCTTGAAGTCAATTATCGCCATCCCGAAAAAGACTGCAAACCCCAGCGCATAATAGATGAGCATCCGTAAATGGTAGCCCTCGTACTTCGTATTCACAGTCGCACTATAGAGCACCACGATACTGATCGCCATGAGAAGCAGCAGGATGATGATGATGGTTACATCGATTCGTTTCAGTCTCTTCAGCATGCCGTTCCTCACTTTCCGGGCCTTGCGCCCCTTCCTTCATTTAGTATACTTTAAATCCTGACAAACTGCGAAACCTGCTTACACTAAAAAGGCCCTTTGGCCTGCCCTTGTTCATAAAAAAAGTCCGCTTCTGCAAGCGGACCCGTTCTCTTGATCAATACAATCAGCCGCAAATTGCCGGTGGTTATAACTCGGTTATTACGCAGCTAATGCACCGTTTTCGCGCCCAGCACATGCCGGTCAATACCGGCCAAGTCGGGGATCGTCAGAATCCGATCCCAGTGCCCCGCTTGGCGGAGCAGCTCAGCGACCTCGCCGGCCTGGCCCATGCCCAGCTCGAAGCCGATCAGGCGCGGCGGGGCAGGCAGCAGCGGCAGCTGGGCGAGCATGATCCGGTACGGGACCAGCCCGTCCGGACCGCCGTCGAGCGCGCCGCGCGGCTCGTAGTCCCGCACCTCCGGCTGCAGGTGCGGAATTGTCTCCGCCGGAATATACGGCGGATTACTGACCACGATGTCCAGCGCCATGTCCGCAAAGGGCTCAAGCAGGTTCCCCTGCTTGAATTCCACGGCCAGGCCCAGCCGCCGGACATTGGCGCCCGCTACAGCGAGCGCACCCGGCGAGATATCGCTCGCCGTGATGCGCCATGACGGGCGCAGGCTGGCCAGGGCAGCGGCAATCGCCCCGCTGCCTGTGCCGATATCGGCAACAAGCGGGCCGGAGCCCGCAGGCAGGTTGCCGCCGGCTGGCCACAGGCGATCAGCTTCGCGCACGATCGCCTCCACGAGCAGCTCCGTTTCCGGGCGCGGAATCAGGACCTCCGGCGTGACCCGGAAGGTCAAGCCGTAGAATTCCTGTTCCCCGATGATATACTGCGCAGGCTCGCCCGCCGCTTTGCGGGAGATTGCTTCCTCCCATGCTTCCTTCCGGTCGGCGGGAAAAGGGGTGCGCAGGGCCAGTAAATAAGCGGCCCCATTCTTCAGCTCCAACACATGCTTCAGAAGAAGCTCAGCATTCGATTCCGGCTCAGCTACACCATGCGACGCTAAAAAAGAAGAAGCCTCTTTACGGGCTTCTATAATCGTCATCCCTTCGGATAACCGAAACTTGTGTTTGTTCATGTCCGAGGGTTATTCTCCCTTTTCCATAATGTCAGCCTGCTCGGCAATCGTTAACGCGGATACGATTTCCTCGATCTCCCCGTTCATCACCTGGTCCAGCTTATGAATCGTCAGTCCGATCCGGTGATCCGTCACCCGGCTTTGCGGGAAGTTGTACGTCCGGATCCGCTCACTGCGGTCACCGGTGCCAACCTTACTTTTCCGTTCTCCGGCATATTTCGCTTCTTCCTCTTGTCGCATCATATCGGAGATCCGGGCGCGCAGCACCTGCAGCGCCTTCTCCTTATTGGAGTTCTGCGATTTGCCGTCCTGACAGGTCGCAACGATACCCGTCGGAATATGCGTGACGCGCACAGCCGATTTTGTCGTATTGACGGACTGGCCGCCCGCACCACTGGAGCAGAACGTATCAACGCGAATATCCTTGTCAAGAATTTCGATATCGACTTCTTCCGCTTCAGGCATGACGGCTACGGTTGAGGTCGATGTGTGAATCCGGCCGCCGGATTCCGTGGAAGGAATACGCTGCACCCGGTGAGCACCGCTCTCGAATTTCATTTTACTATAAGCCCCGCGGCCGTTAATCATGAAGATAATTTCCTTGAACCCGCCGAGATCGCTCTCGTTCACGTCCATGATGTCAACCTTCCAGCCCTGGGTATCCGCATAACGGGAATACATCCGGTACAGATCAGCAGCAAACAAGGCCGCTTCATCTCCCCCGGCCGCACCGCGAATTTCCACAATAACATTCTTATCGTCATTCGGATCCTTAGGCAACAACAGCACCCGAATCGTCTCCTCGAGCACTTGTTGACGCGCTGTCAGTTCCTCAATTTCCATCTTTACCATTTCACGCATTTCATCATCCAGCTTCTCGGCCTGCATCACCTTAGCGGCATCCAGTTCCTCGATCACCTGCTTATATTCAGTAAACGCCTCATAAGCCGGCTGTAAATCCGATTGTTCTTTTGAATAATCACGCAGCTTTTTCGTATCACTAGCCACGTCGGGATCGCAGAGCAGCTCGCTCAGCTTCTCATAACGGTCAGCCAGCGATTGTAGTCGGTCCAACAAGGGAAGTCACCTCTCTTCGCATTAACAATATTTCATTTTATATACGTTGAACTCATAATTTACATGATTTGAAACAGACAAAATCGGAGTAAACGACTTTTTATTATAGCATAAATTACAGGAAATGAATAGTTGTTTTCCGGTGCATTCCATTCTCCGGTCGCAGTCTCAAGGGAATTTTAACCAGTGCCACGTCCGCTGTTTTCATGTAAAATATTCTCACACTATTGAACCGGATGTTTGACGGAAGCGAGGAGGCACCACCCATGGACATGTTGGACCTGAAAGTATTTATTGCCGTAGCCGAAACGGAGAGCATGAGCAAAGCGGCCCACTTCGTCGCTTTGACACAGCCTGCCGTCAGCATTCGTATTGCAAGGCTGGAAACCGAGCTGGATGCTTCCCTGTTTCATCGCACACGCTCCGGCGCTTTCTTGACAGAAGCCGGACGCAAGTTTTACTTTTACGCCCAATATGCGCTAAGCGCATTGGAAGCCGGACAGGAATCCCTCCGCATGCTGACGGCTCTGCCCACGGAGAAGAAACTGCGCATCGGCATTGTAGAATCGCTAACTCATGTTATGCTCCCCTCCATTATGCAATCCATGAAGGAGCAGGCATCCCTGATCGAGTGGAAGATCAGCACCGGCCAGTCTCTGGATCTGGCCCTCCGAACCGCTTCCGGAGAACTCGATATCTCCTTCATCAACCAAAGCTTTTCGCCGCTCCCCCAGCTTAACAGCATCAAGCTCTTCGAAGAGCCTCTGGCCTTCGTTGGGCCGAAGCAAACGGCTTTCCCTCGTTACCGCAGTCTGTCCACCTATCTGGAGGAAGTCCCTTTTATTCTGCTTAAAAGACACATGCCTTTGCGGGAGTTGCTGGAGCATCAGTTGTTCGCCCCCCTGCGCATGTATCCCCAAAAGCTGATCGAGGTGGACACCTCACACGTCATTCGCCAAATGGTCGAACAAGGAACTGGCTGCTCCTTTTTGCCCGTATCCTCTTTATGGCCCTCCGGCCGTGACGCCGCCATTGAAAAAATCTCCTTGCCCGAAATACGCCTGCAACAAAGCTTCTATTGTGTATATTCGCAGTCCGCATCCGATCAAATCCTCAATTTGCTTCCCAATCTACAAGCCGGCATTATCGCTCAGGTAGACCAATTCCGTAATGACAACAACGAATAATCCTACCCTCTTTTTTGTGTTAAGTATATGTTATATTATCTAACATAATAATCTCTTATCACCTATGTCGTGTTATATATACTACTATATATTTAACACAAAGGAGGTGGCGATGAAGATGAACCCTTACAAAATGGAGCTTGAGAACATCAGTAAAACCTATCCGTCCGGGGACGGTACTCTGGTTCAAGCGCTAGGTCCGATCGACCTGCGGATTCCCAACCACCGCTTTGTCAGCATAGTCGGTCCCAGTGGCTGCGGAAAGTCCACATTGTTTAACATCATCTCCGGGCTGCTCGACAATACGGAAGGAGCCATTTATGTCAATGGCAGCCGTGTCGATGGATTAACCGGTATCACCGGTTATATGCTGCAGAAGGATTTGCTGCTTCCCTGGAGGACGATTCTGGACAACGTGATTCTGGGCTTGGAAATTCAGGGAACCTCCAAACGAGAAGCGAAAGCCAAGGCCCTGCCCCTGCTGCACAAATATGGCCTTAAGGGGTTTGAGGATCATTACCCCGCCCAGCTCTCCGGAGGTATGAGACAGAGGGCGGCACTGCTTCGCACCATTCTGTATGATCGGGACGTTATTTTGCTGGATGAGCCCTTCGGCGCTCTGGATGCCCAGACCCGTGCCATGATGCAAGAGTGGCTGCTCGACCTCTGGGACGACTTTCAAAAAACAATTCTCTTCGTCACCCACGACATGGAAGAGGCGATCTACCTCTCTGACGAGGTATACATTATGACCTCCCGCCCAGGCACGATCAAGCGGCATCTGTTAATCGATCTGCCACGGCCGCGGAAGCCCCAGATCATCACCTCACCGGAATTTACCCAACTGAAGGAAGAAGCGCTGCGTACGCTTTCCGAAGAAACCCTCAAGGCATATCAGCAGGAAGCTGCCGGTTAATGCCAAAACCGAAAGGAGTGAGCAACGATGCCAAGTGAAGGAGATGTTATAGAACGCAAGGGAAGCCTGGGCAAGTTAAGAAATACCCCTCCTCCCCGCACAAGAACCAACGCCTTAAAGTACGAAATGTCCGCCCCCAAGCCCTGGTTGGTCAATATTGGACGCCTCTCATTATTCCTCGCGGTCCTGCTGCTGTGGGAGCTAGGAGCCGGTATCGGATTGGTCAACTCCTTCTTCTGGAGCCAGCCATCGGAGATTGCCAGCACCTGGTGGATCGGGGTACAGACGGGATCCGTCTGGCAGGATACCTTCTACACCTTTCGCTCCACCGTGTACGGATTTCTGCTGGGAACGGCAGGCGGCACACTACTGGGATTATCCTTCTGGTGGTCCAAATATTACGCCCGTATCTTCGAACCGTTCATCATTATGTTTGAAGCCATGCCCAAGCTGGCCCTCGCCCCCATCATCGTGTTGGTGTTCGGGATCGGGATGGGCTCCAAGGTAGCCATGGGCTTCGCCATCACTGTCGTCATTACTACCCTGACCACTTACAACGGGGTGCGAAGCGTCGACAAAGATCTGGTTCGCATGGTCTATTCTCTGGGTGCCTCCAGACTGCAAGTATTCAGTAAGGTCATCGTTCCAACGGCTATTCCGGCGATGATCTCCGCCCTGCGCATTAATATCGGATTGGCACTCACAGGAGCTATCGTCGGCGAATATATCGGGTCCGAGCAAGGTCTGGGCCGAATGATCTTCTATGCGGGACAAACCTACGAGATCAGCCTCATCTGGGCCAATATCTTTAACCTGTCCATCCTGTCCATGCTGCTGTACATTCTGGTCGGCAAGCTGGAAGGGTATTTACTCAAGGGCTTCACCCATAAATAAATCATAAAGAGAATCATGGGATATGGAGGGGGAACTATTATGAATCAACGCTCGTCATTTGCTCGTTACGCCTGGCTGCTTGCCATCGCGCTGATCATCACACTCATTGCCGGTTGCGGCAGTAATGCCGCACAACGTCCGGCACCTGCTCCAGCAAATGCTTCTGCCTCGGGCACAGAGGCCGGCAATGAAGGCGGCTCAACTTCTATTATGGAATTGATCATTGCCGAGCCCGTTCACAGCACCGGTTATTTACCGCTATACATCGCCATTCGCAAAAATCTGTTCGAAGGACTGAGCGTTAAGGCTGTGACCCTTTCAGGGGGAAGCGCGCATACCAATGCCGTTTTAACCGACCAGGCCTTCGGCTTCATCGGCGGCCCTGAGCATAATGCCTTTGCCAAAGCCAAGGGGGCCGAGCTCCGGGCCATCGTCAACATCGTGAACCGGGGCAATGTTTACCTGGTAGCTAGATCTGATCTGGATCCCGGCACAGATATCTCCGCCTTCATGAAGGGCAAGACCGTAGCGGTATCCCAATACGGGGGAACGCCCAACTCGATCATCCGTTACTTGGCCGGTGAGTGGGGATTGGAGTTGAACAAGGACCTCATGCTGAAGGAAGTCGATAACGGAGCGATCCCGGCTGTATTGCAACAGAGTCAGGCGGATGTGGCCGTCGTGACTGAACCGCTGCTCACGCAAGGCATCGAGGAAGGCATCTGGGGAGAGCCGTTCTACAATGTTCCTCAGGAGCTCGGTCCGTATGCCTACTCCACAATTAACATTAAGCTCGACAACATCACCAATGATCCCGGCACCGTCAAGAAATTTGTGGAAGGCATCCATAAGGGACTGGAATTCATCCGCGACAACAAGGAAGAAAGCATGGAGATTGCCAAACTGGAATTCCCTACGATGTCCGAGGAACTGCTGGAGGCCACCATCGATCGTTCTTATGCGGATGAAATGTGGGAGTATTCCGGCCAAATTACCGAAGAGTCTGTCGCCACCGGCCTATCGGTTGTCCGGGCTGCCGGCCTGCTGAAGGATGAGAACATCGGTTATAGCGACATTGTAGACACCCAATTTGTTGACTAAAAGCTTGTTGACAAGTTGCCGGAGAGCCGGTATGGACATCAGACGGAAGCCCCTACCGGCCATAGGCTTCTAGTTGTTCACCACACACAATACACAATACTAAGGAGGCTGTATCAATATGAAAGTATGGGACCGCTTTTTAACGGATCGTGATAAGCAAGTATTTGGTAGTGCCGGTTATGACGCCAAGGCTGGTTTTGGCCAGCGCCCTGCCCTGCTGGTGATTGATGTCAGCTACGGGTTCTGTGGACATGAGAGGGAACCGATCCTGGATTCGGTCAAGCATTGGCGTAATAGCTGCGGCGAAGCCGCCTGGGAGGCTATTCCTTACATCCAGAAGCTCCTGCAAGCCGCCCGGGACCAACGCATTCCGATTTTCTATACCACCGGCGTTGACCGCCGTCCCGACGGATTTGATGCCGGGGGCTGGCGGCGGAAGAATACCCGCTCCGCCGAAATCGAGACCATTGCCGGATACGGCAGCAATGAAATCGTACGTGAGATTGCGCCTCAGCCGGAAGACATCGTGATCGAGAAGCTGAAGCCCTCCCCTTTCCATGGCACACCGCTGGTTGGGTATCTGACCGATCTGGGTATCGACACCTTGCTCATCTGCGGCACGACAACCGGCGGATGCGTCCGGGCCGGAGTTATCGATGCCTTCTCTTATAACTACTATGTCGGCGTCGTTGAAGAGTGCACCTTTGACCGCGGCGAAGCCTCACACGCTATTAACCTCTTCGACATGAACGCCAAGTATGCCGATGTGGTCAGCACCGAGGAAGCTGTGAATTATCTGAAGCAAACGGAAAAAGGATTGCACGACAGCAAGATTGACTTCCCAGCCAGCCAGTCCAACGCCACTGTATAACTCGAGCCCAAGGAATGAAGCAAAGGCGGAGCCCAGAGCCCCTGGGAACTCCGCTTTTGCTTTTCCAAAACGTCAATTCGCCAAGGGGGCTGCTCCTATGCTGCAACCAACACTGCCCATTCCCGCTAATCACCGCAACTTTATCTGGGTATCCATATCCTGCGGTTTATACTGGTTCGCCTTCTCGCTGACCAGACCCATCATCACCTTGTACGCCGCCTCGCTGGGCTTACAGGGATTATCCATCGGCATCGTGCTTGCCGTCTATGCCCTGTTGCCTATGCTCGCAGCCATTCCCGGCGGATTCATTGCCGACCGCTTCGGCAGATCCACCGTTTTGCGCGCCGGTTCAATCATGATGCTCTTCAGCGGGCTGTTGTACTGGATCTCAGGCGGCCCTTGGACACTCGCTCTAGCTCAACTTCTGGCCGGGCTTGGTCAGATGGCCGTCTGGCTGGCCGTGCAGGTATTAATTACGGAAGGCCCGGCCCAAGGCAATGAAGGCCGCTTCGCCACCTTCTCTTTGTACATGGCGATCGGGCAGATGCTCGCACCGATTCTCTCCGGCTATTTGGCCGACCATTACGGCTATAAAATGGTGTTCGCCGGGTACATCCTGAGCAGCGCGCTGCTCATCTTTACGTCCTGGCAATGCCGGGATGAAGCCCCTTCGGCTCTGCCTTCCGAAGAAGGCGAGGGGACCTCTCACTTGCTGCTGAGGAGCACATTCGACAAGATCCGCCGCTGGCTTGGCCAGTGTCTCGGCCTGCTGCGAAACCCCAGCTTCGCTGTTATTTTATTAACGACCTTCATCTCCCTGTTCATCGTCGATGTTCGCACAGCCTACCTGCCGCTGCACCTGGAGTCCCAGGGCATCTCCAACACCAAGGTTGGCTTGCTTGTATCCATCGGTGCGGTGTCCGCCTTGTTTGTCCGTCCCATCTATCCACGACTCATGGCCAGGCTCAGCTTTGGCTGGATGCTGATCTTGACCTATGCCGTCTCATTGCTGCTGTTGTTCGTCACTCCGCTCCTAACAAACTTCTACGGTATTGCAGCACTAGTGTTCATCACCGGGCTCGCTCTGGGCATTAACCAGCCGTTAACCCTATCGATGATCGCTCATTCTACCGCACCGGAGGAACGGGGTCTCGGCATTGGCCTGCGGCTGATGTCCAACCGGGCAGCCCAACTGATGGACCCTCTGCTGTTTGGCTTCTTCACCGCCTTTGTGAGTCTCCAGGCCTCCTTCCTGCTAGTCGGCGCCTTATTGCTCGCCTGCTGCGTGTTCACGATACAGCTTCATCTCTCTGCAGAACGAGTCCCTCGTCCGCCCGAGCCTTACCATGACAAAAAGCCGCGGGCTTCAACATAATGTTGAAGCCCGCGGCATCCTCTACCCTTTATAGCTTTCACACAAATCGGTTAAAAATGATTGTAATTATTGTCCGGCCCTGTCCGATGAGATATGAGCTGTGCCACCAACTGTTGTTCCAATCGCTCGTTCCAGCTGCGAACCATGCCAGGCAGCATGCAGGCATCGACGATAACCCAAATCGTCAGCCCTAAACCTGCTAAGAGTAACGGAATTAGAAATAATAACGAATAAAAGGTTTCCGGAGAAGCCTCTGATTCAAGTCCAGCGGAAATGCCAAAGGCGAAGTAGAAGACAAAAGTCAGCAGGAACAGCACTAACTGAATGACCCCGGAGACGATTCGCTTCAGATAAAAGCGATGAACTCCCAAATGCCCGGCCAGAAGCATTAAATAGGCAAGAGCCAGTGATTTCTCCCGCTTATTCATTTCCGAGTTCAGAATCAGCATCTCGGTGGTCGTTAAATCACGCTTCGAGAACTGCATTAGATCGGATACTCCGCAGATCTGCCGCGGTCATGGAAAATGCGGTCCATTGTACGGTGCTCAACCATGGTGTTGTGTTCCTTCACCCATGTGTGCACGAGGAATGCATCAACAACCCACCAGATCCAGGTTACCAGCATACCAATCACCGTAAGCGAAAGAATGAGCTGTGCAACTGCCGAGCCGGTACGCCCCATATAGAAGCGATGACCGCCGAAGAGACCCAGGAAGTACCACAGGACGTATGCTACTACCATGTTTTTGCCCTGGTTCTTCACCTCGGATTCAAGCAGCAGCAATTCGCGTGTATCCAGTTGGGCCTTACGTGCCATCGTTTGATCCATGTACAAAATATAACTCCTCCTTCAAGAATGTTAAAAATCTTTCTCATCAATTATACCTATAGAAATATGCATCCTCAATACAAATAATTACATTCGTCCAATTTTGTGCAGAGAGGAAAAAAGCCTTGCGTATAGAGCCAAACGCTCTCTACAGAAGGCTTGTTTCTTAGCGGTTCAGGATTGCAATGAATTACACATTAAAACGGAAATGCATAACATCTCCATCCTGCACCACGTACTCTTTTCCCTCAAGACGGAGTTGACCTCGTTCCCGGGCGACGTTCATGGATCCAGCCGCTACCAGGTCATCGTAGGATACTACTTCAGCACGAATAAATCCGCGCTCGAAGTCTGTATGAATCACGCCCGCTGCTGCCGGCGCCTTGGTTCCTTTCCGGATTGTCCAGGCACGAACCTCCTGCACGCCCGCTGTAAAATACGTGTAAAGACCCAGCAGACGATAAGCAGCTTGGATCAAGCGATCCAGTCCGGATGCCGATAATCCCAGCTCCTCCAGGAACATCGCCTTATCCTCGCCCTCCAGCTCGGCAATCTCAGCTTCAACCTTGGCGCTGATCGGTACAACCTCAGCCTGCTCAGCCGCCGCAAATTCCCGTACTTGCTGCACATAAGGATTGTTGCCAGCATCCGTTACGCCATCTTCAGCTACGTTGGCCGCATACAGTACCGGCTTCAAGGTAAGCAAATGCAGATCGCGGACGATCAGTTTCTCCTCATCGGACAGTTCGATACTCCGTGCAGGCTGATCATTATAGAGCGCTTCTTTCACCCGCTCCAGCACTTCAACTTCCTGGGCGTACTGTTTGTTGCCGCCCTTCATATTTTTGCGCGACCGTTCGATCCGCTTCTCCACGCTATCCAAATCCGCCAGAATCAACTCCAGATTAATCGTCTGGATGTCGCTGATCGGATTAATCTTCCCATCGACATGAGTGATGTTCTCATCCTCGAAGCAGCGCACAACATGCACAATCGCATCCACTTCACGGATATGAGCCAAAAATTTATTTCCAAGTCCTTCGCCCTTGCTTGCACCGCGTACAAGGCCGGCAATATCAACAAATTCAAATGCGGTTGGAACGGTCCGGTTCGGAACAACCAGCTCTGTCAGCTTGTTCAGACGCTCATCCGGCACCTCAACAACACCGACGTTCGGATCAATCGTACAAAACGGATAGTTAGCGGATTCTGCACCCGCTTGGGTAATCGCGTTAAACAACGTGGATTTTCCAACATTCGGAAGGCCCACGATCCCAGCCTTTAAAGCCATATCTATGACAACTCCTCAATATTTAATGTGCATAACTTCCCAAAGTACATACTACCTATCATGTGAATAGATTTCAAGGATGGAGATTATTCTAATTTTTTCTTCATCGTGATATCGGTTGCGATATACCCGGATTTCAGGTAAAGCTGATGCGCTCTTTCATTGTGTGCGAATACATGCAGCCCGATACTCACGGCTCCTTGCCTGCGCGCTTCCTCATCCAGCGCCTGCATCGTTGCCTTGCCATAGCCTTTCCCCTGATACTCCTCAAAAATAATGATTTCATAAATGAAAGCCTCGCGACCGCGGCTTCCCGTACGGTAATGGACCCACAGCTCTCCTAGCTGAGCTCCGGTTTGCTCCTCATAGATCGAGAACAGCGAGTGATCCTTCGTGTTTAACCCTTCCGGCAGCAAGGAGACTACCGCCTGCTCTGACAACTGCTGCGCCTCTTCTTCGGACCATGTTCCCGCAGCCACCTTTTCCCTGGCGTAATCTGCCACCAACCGCTTCCGGAATGCTCGATACTCCTCTTGCTTCATCGCTTTCAGCGTGACTTTTCCAGTCATGTCCCACACATCCCTTTGAACTTGTATCAACCTAATATTTGTATCAGCTTCAATCTATGTAAAGGATACTTGGATACTTGGATCCTACGAACAAATCCTGCTGCAAACACCTTCCACTTAGCCGAAGCAACCTCCATAATCGCCGCCAGC
This sequence comes from Paenibacillus brevis, assembly GCF_018919145.1. Lineage (GTDB taxonomy): Bacteria > Bacillota > Bacilli > Paenibacillales > Paenibacillaceae > Fontibacillus > Fontibacillus brevis. The sequence goes on along the minus strand of NZ_JAHLQJ010000002.1, from coordinate 295,335 downwards.
CTCAGACCGAGAGCTAGCTCTCGATCCGGACAAGCCGCGGCGTATCTCTCAGCGCCGATACATTGCCGGCGCCGATCCCGAACATGGCGGTGCGAAGCTCCAGCTCCACGCGCGCAAGCAATGCGTCGAGCTGTTCCTCGGACTGCACCGCCGGTCCGAGCAGCGCACGGCCGAACCCGGCCAGATCCGCCCCAAGCGCAAGCGCCTTGGCGGCATCCACGCCGGTGTTCAGGCCACCGCTGCCGATCAGGGCCGCTTCGGGCACCGCCGCCCTCACTTCGCGGATGCACTCCGCGGTAGGGATTCCCCAACCCGCGAAGGCATCCGCTGCCGCACGCCGTACAGGGTCGGCGCTGCGGAACTTCTCGACCTGGCTCCAGGAGGTTCCTCCGGCGCCAGCTACATCAATGAAAGCCACGCCCGACTCCCGAAGCCGGCGTGCCGTCTGACCGTCAATGCCCCAGCCGACTTCCTTGACCCCGACAGGCACGTCCAGTTCGCGGCACAACTTGCCGATACTGGACAGCAATCCGCCGAAGCGGGTGTCTCCTTCAGGCTGAAATACTTCCTGCAGGCTGTTCAGATGCAGCACCAGCATGTCCGCTCCGGCAATCGTAACCGCCCGCTTGCATTCCTCCACTCCATAGCCGTAATTAAGCTGAACTGCGCCTAAATTGGCAATGATCGGGATGCTCGGCGCGTGGCGGCGAACCTGGAACGTCCGCGCCAGCTCCTCTTTTTCTACGGCAGCCCGCACAGAGCCTACGCCCATCGTCCAGCCCCGGCGTTCAGCCGCTTCCGCCAGACGCTCATTGATGCGCCAGGCCAATTCACTTCCGCCGGTCATCGAACTGATAAGCAGAGGGGTCCGCAGCCCTGCGCCCAGAAAGTCTGTCTGCAAGCTGATCTCATCAAAATCAAGCTCCGGCAGCGCGTTGTGGCGGAAACGGTATTTTTCAAATCCAGTGGTTATCCCGGCCCCGCTTACTTGTTCCTCCAGACATAACCGGATATGCTCGGTCTTGCGTCCCGACGTATCACTCATCCTCTGACTCCTCCCTCATCTCGCCTTGCCCCCTGTTATAACAGCGGCGATAACAATCTTGCCGCCGATTCCATAAAGCGGAGCACGACCTTTTTCTTCATGAATTCGGTTAGTACAATGCGCTTGGTGGACAACAGGTCACGCTCAAAGTCTCTGACGACCTTCCGCACACTATCCGTTTGGACGAGCAGCAGATTGACCTCAAAGTTTAAATGGAAGCTTCTCATATCCATATTAGCGGTTCCGACCGTCGCTACCTCCCCATCCGCGATCAGCAGCTTGGAATGGAGAAAGCCCTTTTCGTATTCGTAAATCTTGACGCCCGCCTCAAGCAAGGCAGGAAAATAAGAGTGAGAAGCCAGGAATGGCAGCCGCTTATCCGGTTTGGCCGGGAATAGAATCCGCACGTCAATGCCCGATAACGCCGCAACCCGCAGGGCCGTTAAAATATCTTCATCCGGTATAAAATAGGGCGTTGCCAGCCAGATTGACTTTTTGGCCGAGGTAATCATTGCGAAAAAGACACTCTTCAGCACCTTGTCTTCATTATCCGGCCCGCTCGCTATAACCTGCACCGCACCGCTACAGCCTTGCTCCATCTGCGGCGACAAGTATTCCAGATCCATAATTTTCTCGCCCGTTACATACTGCCAGTCCTGCAGGAAAATCACCTGCATTGAGCGGACAGCCTCACCTTTAACAAGAATATGCGTGTCACGCCAAAACCCGTATGTCTTGCTTCGGCTCAAGTACTCATCGCCTACGTTCAGGCCGCCGATAAAGCCGGTATTGCCATCGATCACGACAATTTTCCGGTGATTGCGGTAGTTCACACGGCTAGAAAACGCATGGAAACGCACCTCACCATATACGCCCACTTTCACACCGGCAGCGCGAAGCTCATTGATAAAGGATTTCGGCAGCCCCAAGCTTCCCACAGCATCATACATGAACCGGACTTCGACGCCTGCTTTGGCCCGTTCAATCAGGGTCTTCTGAATTTCCCGGCCGATCTCGTCGGCGCGGTATATATAATATTCCATATGAATGTGATGTCTGGCCTTCTTCAGCTCTTTTAGCAGTGTAGAGAAGGTTTCTTCTCCATTCGTCAGCACCCGGGTGCGGGTTGCCATGGAGAACGGCGTCCTTGCCAGCCGTTGGGACATTTGCAGCAAGCGCTGCTGGCCGGGCGAGAATTGCGATAAATCGCGCGGCTGCAGGTTCCCGTTATGGTCAATCCGCTCGAAGCTCTTGCGATCCTCTTCGGCCTTCTTATCGAATTTACGGCGCTTGAAATAATTTTGACCCAGCAAAAAATACAGCACCAGCCCGACAACCGGCAGCAGCGCAAGAACCAGCATCCAGGCCATCGTGCTGGAAGGATTGCGGTTCTCCATAAAAATAGCCAATCCGATCGTAATAACTGTAAGTGTCTGGAAGATACTAATCAAAGTCCCGCCGAAGCTGCCCAGGAGCCCAAATCCAAAATAGTAAAATGCAACTAAGATTGCTGCAATAAATAAAACTTGAATTCCGCGTCTCATCTTGTATGTACTCCTTCTGTTTGACCTGAACTATGCCTCTATTCTACATGATTCAAAGACTTCTTCCTAATATTTGTTTCAAAGATAGTTTTATAATATAATCATTTTTGACTTAGAAGTCAGTTCAAGAACTCATCGGTCATAAAGGAGGGGAGTCCAGGATTGTCCTTAAAATCTGCTGATAAGAAAACACTGATCTTACGAAGCGCTATGCAGCTCTTTTCCACGAAGGGACCTTCAGCTACCTCCATGCAGGAAATCGCTGAAATGTGCGGGATGTCCAAGGGCAGCCTGTACCTCCATTTCAAGTCCAAGGATGAACTGGAGCAAAGCTTGTTCAACTATTGCTTTCAGATGCTCCAGGATCATTTGGTGCAGGTTGAGCTGGAGCAGCATTTAGGGCCGAAGGAGCGCTTGATCCGCCAAATCGAGGTGCTGCTTAATCTGGTGCAGGAGCTGCGTGAGTTTCTTGTGATGCAGTTTCAGGATTGGATCAAATACGGCAAGCTCTACCGGGAGCCCGATTCATTCCGGGAGAACAATATTACCCTCCTGCACTTTACCCAAAAAGCGCTTGTATCCGCCTTCGGCGAAAGGATTATTCCCTACTCTGCCGATCTTGTTATGGTCGCCCAGGGCATTCTCGGCGTATTTATCCGCCTGCTCTTCGAGCCTCACATGGCCGATAGCAACCGGAGAATGGCGGTTTACCTCGTTGACTTGCTCGATGCCATGGTGGAACGGCTGCTTGAGCACGGCCCGGAGCCGCTGATCTCGGAAGCCGAGCTGCAGCGGTGGAGCTCAGAGGGAAGCTGCATTAAGCCTGCGGAGCGCCATCCCTTGCTGGTCATCAAGGAGATGAAGGAAGCGCTGGGAGGAAAGGGTATCAAGCTGACCTCTATACAACGTGAGGATATGCTGGATTCTCTTCAGGTGCTGGAGAGCGAAATTCTGGAGCCTATGCCTCGCAGAGTCGTTATCCGGGGAATGCTGTCCAATGTACTTGAATTCTCTGTGATGGAGAAGCAGACCAAGGAACTGGAGCGGCTTTTGAAGCCTTATTTGAAGTAGAAGCGGCTGTTCAAAAAGTAAAACGCAACACAAAACATTTATCTGTTTTTTACAGAGAGGAGAAGAAACCACACTGATGAAAAGTCTAATTCAATTTTCCATCCGCAATAAATTTGCTGTATGGCTCCTGACGATCATCGTCACGGTTGTCGGCTTGTACAGCGGACTAACGATGAAGCAGGAGACGATTCCTAATATTAATGTACCCTATTTAAGTGTTGTTGCAGTTTATCCGGGTGCTGCACCGGAAGGCGTGGTCCAGGATGTCACCAAGCCATTGGAGACAAGGCTCCATAATGTGGACGGAATCAAGACGATTACCTCCACCTCGATGGAAAATGCCGCATCCTTATTCCTGGAATTCGATTATGGCACTAATCTGGATAATGCGACCGCGGCGGTTCGCGAGGCGCTCAATGATGTTAGCCTTCCGGACGATGTGCAAAAGCCGCAAATTACCCGGTTCAGCCTGAGCTCTATGCCGGTGATTTCTCTGAGCATCTCGGATAAAGAATCCGGGGATCTCGAGAATTTGACTCGCATCGTTCAGAGCAACATCCAGCCTGCCCTTGAGGATCTGAATGGCGTAGCCTCCGTGCAGGTATCGGGACAATATGTCAAGGAAGTACAGCTTCAATTCGATGAGGCTAAAATGGCCCAGCTTGGCCTGACGAAAGATACTGTGAAAGGAATCGTGCAGGCTTCGGCCTTGCGCGTGCCGCTGGGCTTGTATGAGCTCGACGGCTCCCAAAAAGCCGTAGTCGTCGATGGAAACATCACAACGGTAGAGGATCTTAAGAACCTTGCGATTCCTGTCATCCCTTCGGCAGCATCCGGAGCTGCTGGCAATGCAGCCGGTGCCGGAACTGGTGCCGGCGCAGGCACCGACATTAGTGCAGAGGCAGGCGGCGGTGCCGCGGCAGGCCAAGGAGCCGGAGCGGCCTCCGCTTCCGATATGACCGGAATGCCTGCCGGAATTTCCATTAGTATCCCTACAGTTAAACTGAGCGATATCGCCTCCATCGAGGTCGTCGGAGAAGCGCAGTCCATCTCGCGTACCAATGGACTGGAATCGATCGGGATCCAAATCGTCAAAGATAATGACGCCAACACGGTAGACGTAGCTAATCTGGTCAAGGATGCCGCGAAGGATCTTGGCAAACAGTACAGCCATCTAGAACTCACGGTGATGCTGGATCAAGGCAAGCCCATCACTGATTCCGTAAATACAATGCTGATGAAGGCCGTATTTGGGGCTCTGTTCGCCGTCATTATTATTCTGCTGTTCCTGCGGAATATCCGCTCGACAATCATTTCGATCATTTCGATTCCATTGTCGCTGCTTATTGCCGTTGTCTTGCTCCATCAAATGGACATCACACTGAATATGATGACGCTTGGTGCCATGACCGTGGCTATCGGCCGGGTCGTCGACGACTCTATCGTCGTCATCGAGAACATTTACCGCCGCATGTCTCTCACCGGAGAGAAGCTGAAGGGCGGCAAGCTCATTGTCGCGGCAACACGTGAAATGTTCGTACCGATCATGTCCTCGACGATTGTTACCATTGCGGTCTTCCTGCCGTTAGCCTTTGTTAGCGGAATGGTTGGCGAGCTGTTCATGCCGTTTGCTTTAACGATGATATTCTCGTTGCTGGCCTCGCTGGTCGTGGCGGTTACCCTTGTTCCTGCATTGGCTCATACCCTGTTCCGGAAGGGACTTAAGAAAACTCATAATCACGACAGTAATCCGAAGGGAATGGCACGCGGATATCAGCGCCTCCTCAAATGGACACTGAATCACAAGCTGATCACCTTCGGTGCAGCGGTCGTCCTGCTCGTCGGCAGTCTGTTCCTGTATCCGCTCGTCGGTGTCAGCTTCTTGCCGGAGCAAGAAGACAAGTATGTGATGATCACTTATTCTCCGGCACCCGGCGATCGGCTTGAGGATGTCCAGGAGAAACTGGAGCGCGCCGAGAAGTACATTCTTGCCCAGGATCATCTGGAGAAGATGCAATATTCGATCGGCGGCAGCAACCCGCTTGGCATGGGCTCTTCCAACTCCGGACTGTTCTATGCGGAATATGCCAGTGATACTCCTAACTTCAGCCAGGTGAAGGAGAATCTGCTGCAAGGCTTGCAGGAAGAGGTACCGGACGGTGAGTGGGGAGATATGTCCGCGCTTATGACCGGCGGTCTGGGCGGCGGTTCGTTGAGCCTGAACGTGTATGGCGACAGCCTCGAACAAATCAAGCCGGTGGCCGATCAGATTCTGACCTGGATTCAGGAGGATACCAAAACCTTCGAGAAGGGGAAGACCAGTCTCTCCGAAGCCTATGATCAATACACGCTTGTTGCCGATCAGCAGAAGCTCAGCTCTCTGGGCTTAACGCCGGGGCAGCTTGCAATGAAGCTGGCTCCGGTCAGCCAGCGTCCGGTGTTGACTGAGATTCAGATCGACGGGAAGGATTACAAAGTCTACATTAAGACAGAAGAGAATACCTTCTCAAGCATTACTGAAATTGAAAATCAAACCCTGACCTCCCCGCTCGGCATGGAAATCCCGTTAAAGGAAGTGGCTGCTGTTGAAGAAGGCCAATCTCCGGATTCCATCATGCGTGTGAACGGCAAGATGTCCGTAGAGGTCAGCGCTAATATCCTTAGTTCCAATGTGCAGAAGGCTTCCAGCGGCTTGCAGGATAAGATTAACGATATGGAGCTGCCGGATGGGGTAACCGTCGAATTCGGCGGCGTAACCGAGCAAATCAATGATACCTTCGGTCAGCTTGGGCTCGCTATGGCTGCGGCTATAGCCATCGTCTACTTTGTTCTTGTCGTAACGTTCGGGGGCGGGCTTGCACCGTTCACGATCCTGTTCTCGCTGCCATTCATCGTAATTGGTGCAATGGTTGGCCTGGTATTGGGCGGGGAAACCTTGAACGTATCCGCGTTAATGGGTGTACTGATGCTGATCGGTATTGTCGTGACTAACGCCATTGTCCTGATCGACCGCGTTATCCATAAGGAACGCGAAGGCCTGTCGACACGCGAGGCCTTGCTTGAAGCAGGCGCAACAAGGCTGCGTCCGATTCTGATGACAGCCCTGGCTACAATCGGTGCGCTGATTCCGCTCGTGATGGGCTGGGAGAACAGCGCAGGTATCATCTCGCGCGGTCTCGGAATTACCGTAATCGGGGGGCTTGTCAGTTCGACGCTCCTTACCTTGGTCATTGTGCCTGTCGTCTACGAATTCCTGATGAAATTCCGTCGTGGCACCGCCGTGAACGATCTCGATTAATTTGAACAATACTCATGCTAAAGTGGGCAGGAAGTTTTCAGACTTCCTGCCCTTTTTTTCGGAATGATGCTTGACTCTCCTCTAATGTACCGCATTGGATGTTTGCACTGCTGCCTACGTGCATTGCTTGCAACTCCACCCATCAAGCATAATTCTAAACAACAATCAACGAGGGTGTCCCGAATGTAAACTTTGGGACACCCTCGTTTCATGTATTTAACTTTGTTGGAGTTAGATTGCTATCACTCCGCCATTCTTTCCCGCCATCTATGCAATTGCTCCAAATCCATCGCCAGGAACTCATTTAACAGTTCTACCAGCCCCACGTATAGTGAACTTGAGGTGGCAGCTCTAAGATCGGCCGAAAAGGCTGGCACCCATTTCAGCAAATGGTTCTCAAGGAAATTGATCTGCGCATTTATTTGCCTTTTGAAGCTTTCCTGCAGATGAACCTTGGTCAGCATTTTTTCACTCAAGACAGCCATAAACTCCAGCTCCATTGCAATGCTATCATCCCGTTCGCCGGAAATTTTATTAAAGACGACACCCCGGTCCATGTACATATCCCGGACTTCCGTCAGACAGGCAAAGCCGTTCACCCCTTCTGTTCTGGCACGATACAAGCTCTCGCAGGTCTGCACTTTGGCATCATGGCCTGCGAATAACCGCTTGAATTCCTCGGACTCTTCTGCACATACCTGGCGAAGGGTATCCTCCGGAATACGCTCAAGATACTCCTGCAACCTCTTACCGCCCTGACATACAGGAATAATCTGCTTATGCTCAAGGCGTCTCCGCCACTGGGCAATTTGTGACATGCGGGGAGGCCGTCCCAAAAAATCAACCAGCAATTGGTATACCCAGCCTCTAACCTCCATCCAGCGGGCTTGCTCTTCCGGAACATTCACAGACTCCCTGGATAGCATTGTCATAAAGGTCAACTCCCTGAAAGTTATATATTCTAAAAGGTAGTTCAAAAAGTCATCTTTTGATCGCGAAGCAGTACATGGAGCAGAATCGACATCGAATCTTGAGTTCAGCCCTGCTACTCGGTCCCTGGCTTCATTCAACCTTCTCGGTGCTAAAAACCTGACTTTTTGAACTTTCACTTATAGTTATTCCCTACTAAAAAAAAGATGACCTCCAAGATATGTCGGAAATCATCCTCTTAAGAACTACCGACACATGATTAAGGGGTATCACGTATCCTTGTCTCTATTATAACTCCTTTTGAAAGCGCTTTATGTGATGTTTTTGACAGAATACAGAATTTGTCACAGGCTGGATAAAATTATGCGTGAGCTTGTTCACAATTCACTTTCTTGTATCAAATACTGGAAAAACAAAAAGAACTTGGTTTGTATCCCCTTTCATCAGTGTGATACAGTGAGAGCGTGGTCCTCCTTGTCATCTAGAATTATGTTCAGTGAATCGATCTGAAGAGAAAGGAATGGCGCATTTGCAAGACGATACGCGTTCTTTATCCAACTCTTACTTGCCTTTAGGCCTGTTGAATTTCTTCGTATATGGAACATTAGTCATTTTCGCTGCATTTTTCCAGCTATATCTAAAGGAAATCGGCATGAACATGCTCGAAATTGGAAGTCTGATGGCGATCGGTCCACTGGTCTCCTTGTTCGCCCACCCGCTCTGGAGATATTTCAGCGACCGGTCACGCAATGTCAGGCTCATCCTGCTTGCCATGCTAGTCGGGCTTTTGATTATCGGTCATCTTGTTTTCAAGGCTAATACCTATTCGATGCTCTATTTAACGATGCTGCTGCTCTTCTTCTTTCAGAGCCCGCTGCTCGCTCAAACCAACAGCCTGACACTGGGAATGATCGAAAATACGGATCGCCGGTTCGGGACGTTTCGATTATGGGGTTCGCTGGGGTGGACCTTCATCGCGCTGACAGCCGGTCCTATTATTGATGCGGTCGGGCAGAACGGCACCTCGTTCTTATTCAGCCTGATGCTCATGCTGTCTATCGGCTCGGCACTGCTGCTTCCCCGATCTCAGATGACAACTAATACGCCCTGGATTACGGGACGGGAAATGCGGCTTACTCTGCAGAACAAATATTTTCTCGCCTTTGTCGGTTTTGGGGCCTTGGTGTCGATTCCAAATGCAATTAACGGAATTTTCATGCCGCTGTTTATGAATGATCTGGGGGGCTCCAAGCTTGAGGTTGGCGGAGCCATCTTCCTGTCCACACTATTCGAGATCGTGGTATTCGTTCTTCTGCAGCGTTATGTCAAAACAAAAATTACATATCTCATGGGCTGTCTTACCGTAGTCAGTCTGTTATTCGCCATTCGTTGGGACCTTATGGGCGAGGCTACCAATCCGGTTCAAATCATATTGATTCAGGTATTGCACGCCATTACCTTTGGGGGCTTCTTCTACGTCGGGACAAGATTGACCGGCCTATTCCTGCCAAAGCCGCTGCGTTCTGCAGGCCAGGCGGTTTATACCTTTGCACTTAGCGGTGCGGCTGGTGTTATCGCGGGGTTCCTTGGCGGCTGGCTGTTCCAGAACTTTGGTCCGGTTGCTATGTATAAACTCGGCGTGATCATGACCCTGCTTGGAACAATTGGCTTCGCGTTTATGTGGCAGATCCTGCGCGTGAACGGGTATACGCCAGCTATGGCACACACACCACCTGACGAGTTATAAGCACGATAGACAGAAAAACTCCAAGCACCGCCTGCGGGCGAGCCTGGAGTTTTTTTAATGCTTACTTAGGCAATTGGAATGAGCTCTTGAGCGACACGATCAAGTTAAAGACCGGATGCCCTGGCTTCGAATACTTCGGATCGACATTGAAGTACCCGTGGCGGAAGAACTGGAATTTATCCTGTGGTGCCGCATCCTTCATTCCGGGTTCTACAAAGCCTTGTACCACGGTCAATGAATTCGGGTTAACCCGCTCGAGGAATGGCTTCTCTTCCTCGCCCTCTTCTTCCGGTTCATTATCTAGAATCAAAGGCTCGTACAGCCGGAACTCTGCAGGAACCGCTTGGGAAGCTTCCACCCAATGAATCGTTCCCTTCACCTTGCGTCCAGTAAAGCCGCTGCCGCTCTTAGTCTCAGGATCATAGGTGCAATGAAGCTCGATTACCTTGCCGCTTTCATCCTTGATTACGTCATTGCATTTGATGAAATAAGCATGTTTGAGGCGAACCTCATTCCCCGGGAACAGGCGGAAGTATTTGCTTGGCGGATCCTCCATGAAGTCTTCGCGCTCAATGTAAATTTCACGGGAGAATGGAATTTGACGGCTGCCCATTTCCTCGTTTTCACTATTATTTTCAGCTTCCAGGAGCTCTGTTTGCCCCTCTGGGTAATTCGTGATGACTACCTTGAGCGGATCAACAACCGCCATTGTACGCGGCGCCTTAAGCTTCAAGTCTTCCCGGATGAAATGCTCCAGCATTCTTATATCAATATGCCCGAATGCCTTGGAGATTCCCGTCTCATAGATAAATGCCTTGATCGCTTCCGGCGTGAAGCCGCGGCGGCGAAGACCGGAAATGGTTGGCAGACGCGGGTCATCCCAGCCGTCTACGAAGCCTTCATCGACCAGTTGTTTCAGCTTACGCTTACTGGTAACGGCTCCTTCCAGATTCAATCGTCCGAATTCATATTGGTGCGGCTCGCAAGGCATTTCGGTCTCCGCAATAACCCAATCATAGAATGGGCGCTGATCCTCGAACTCTGTCGAACAGAGGGAGTGGGTTACCCCTTCGATGGCATCTTCTAGCGGGTGCGCATACGTGTACATCGGGTAGATGCACCATTTGTCGCCTGTATTGTGATGGGTTGCATGAACGATTCGGTAAATGACCGGGTCACGGAGGTTGATGTTCGGCGAAGCCATATCGATCTTCGCCCGAAGCACTCTCTCCCCATCCTTGAATTCGCCGGCCCGCATCCGGTTGAACAGTTCCAGGTTCTCCTCGACACTGCGGTCGCGGAAGGGACTGTTCTGTCCTGGTTCTGTAAGCGTTCCGCGGGTTTCACGGATTTGATCCGCGCTAAGATCGTCTACGTAAGCCTTGCCCTTGCGGATCAGAACCAATGCGCGTTCATACATTTCTTCGAAATAGTCGGAGGCGTAGTGCAGCTCTTCCCATTCAAAGCCCAGCCACTTGACATCCTCTTGGATAGATTTAACGTATTCGACGTCTTCTTTGACCGGATTCGTGTCATCAAAGCGCAGATGTGTCCGTCCGCCGAACTCGTCTGCCAGCGAAAAGTTAATCCAGATCGCTTTGGCATGGCCGATATGCAAATAGCCGTTAGGCTCTGGGGGGAACCGGGTAACGACCTTGTTTACCTTCCCGCTCTTTAAGTCCTCTGTAATAATATTTTTAATGAAGTTAGGAGGAGTGAAGCTGTTGTTCTCCACGTTGATCTTTCCTTTCCTTTAAGGAGTTCCTTTATAGAGGTTGTTCAAAAAGCCGGCTTTTGATCACGAAGTCATTCAAGAGGTGATTCGACATCGAATCTTGTGTTCACCCTTGAAGTCCGGTACTCATGTAGGTTTTGCCTACACTCCGTTCCTCCTTCTTCAGGTTCTCACAACCTTCTCGGTGCTGAAAAGCCGTTTTATTGAACCCGCACTTATAGTAGAGGCTTACATTTTTTCTTCTTTTAAATATAACGATATCCCTAGGTTTGTTCAACCGGACTCCACATGAGAATATCATCAACATACTGTCCGTCCAAATGAAATTCCTCGACCAGTCTGCCTTGCTCTTGAAAGCCGCATTTCCGGTAAAAGGCTACCGCATCAGGATTGCTGGAGAGCACCCGGAGACTCAGCTTGCGAACTCCCTTTGCTGCAGCCAATTCCTTCACGGCCTCCATCAGCTTTTGGCCAATGCCCATCCGCTGACAGCCTGGATGAACGGCAATATTAATTTCAAGCACATGTTTGTTGCTCTCAAGCGGGGTCGGGTGGTCAAATCCCAGGTATCCGCAGATTTTGTCATCCATACCTGCAACGAGCTGACTTCCGGGGGGGCATTTCCGCATGAACTCCTCCCGGTTGTTCCACCGGACGACGGATGGCGTATTATTTCTTTGCCACACGAGATGATCCAGCTCCATCAACTCTGATGCATCCTTCATCTGCGACAGACGAACCCACACTGAATTCGCCATTCCATCACCCCCCTTCCATAGTCTTACTTCAGATTATACCTGAACCGGTCAAGCTTATGGAGGTTGTTCAAAAAGGCATCCTTTAATCAACGTCAAGAGACAGCCTCGCATCACGGTTCAATCTTGCATGCACCAGGAAGAAGACGACCGACAATACAGCGGTGCCCATCGCCAGCCATGCCACCGGAATAAGTCCGTTCCAGTCGAACAGCATACCCATCGCGTAAGGGCCAACGACTTTGCCTGCAACGCCCATCCCGCCGACCACGCCCAAATAGAACGGTGCCGCCTTACCGGAACGATCCGAAATAAATGCCGGGATTGCTGGAGAAATCAGCATTTCGCCAAAGGTCGTAAGGATCATTGCCAGCACCATGCCCGGATAATTGTGCAGGGTCAGAATCGTGACATAGCCGAGAAAATAGAAGATCGCACTGGCCGTCAGCTGTGACTCCGGGGAACCGGCAAAGGTCCGCTTAATCCACAGGATGAACGGTTGGCCAACGAAGATTAACAGTCCATTGAGCGTCCATAATATACTATAATTCCACTCCGGCATTCCTTTACTTATCGTATAAGGGGATACCCCGTTATTCCAGATACAGTTACCAAACCACAGGAAGAAGGAACCGATTCCGATGAACAGATAGATCGACATATTGCCTAGCAGCAGTTTTGTTCCAAGCCCCTCTGGCGCCTGCTTGCGTTTTTGCAAATGCAGAGGCCCCTCGTCTTTTTGAACTCTGTTCAAATAAATCCAGAAAAAAACAGCAAATGCCGCTGATGTAGTTCCGTTCAAAATAAAGCTCATATGATAAGAAATCTGCGCCAAAAACCCGCTCAGCGCCGTTCCAAGCGCCACACCGATATTATTGGCAACATAAATAATGTTGAATAGTTCAGCGCGTCTCTCGGCAAACCGGAACCCAATAAAGGCCTGGATTGCCGGCATAGACATCGCATTAAAGAAGCCCACCATCCCCATTAGGGCAATGAACAGATGCCAATTGCCGCTTCCCACCGGAAGCAATACCAGAAATACCGCGTTCAGCAGGGTTCCCCCGACAATCAGCTTCTTGACGCCCAGCTTATGATACAGCGATCCGCCCAGTACTTGTCCGGCAATACCTCCTAATGACATAACCAATAACACCAGCCCGGCATCTGTTACGGTCCGGCCCAGAATCTTGAATACATACATCGTGACCAACGGCCACATCAAGGATCCGCCCATAGAACTGATCAGACTGGCGACTAGAAATATTTTCACTTCACGCGGATATGACTGCAGCCATTTCAAAGTATGTTCCCCCTCTATCCGTCAGGTTATCAAAATCCGTATATGAAATCTCTAAAAAAGAGGCCTATTCGGCCTCTTAACCTGTCGCTTGCTCGTAACAGTGAATAAAAGCTATTTTAACCCGGATTATCCTAGTATCGCTCAAAAGCGCAGAACTGCGCAAGTACATTTATTGACGCTTTAAATTGAATATTAGTGAAGCTGCATTTTGAATAAAAGATTGAAGGGAAGTTGCAATAAGCCAAGCCTAATAAAGACAAACAAACGGTGCCAACGGCTACTGCCGCGGCACCGCATATTCTGGTCATTCAACCGTCAATCGTCCGACTAATCCCTCTACACTGCTCGGGCCGACGATAATATCGAAAGCGCCGGGTTCAACAACAGGCTGCAAATCAAGTCCAACCAATTCAAGCTGCTCACGGTTAATGACAAAGCTGACTTCCCGGGTCTCGCCAGGTTCAATCTCGATCTTCTCAAACCGCTTGAGTGCCTTCTCCGGACGCGTCACGGAAGCGGCCAGATCAGATACGTACAATTGTACGATTTCCGCTCCTGCTACTGTTCCGGTATTCGCCACCTGAACCCTGACCGTAGCTTCGCCAGCGTCGTCGATCACAGCAGGCTCAATCCGCAAATCCCGGTATTCAAAGGTGGTGTAGCTTAGGCCATAACCAAATGGATAACGGGGAGCGAGATCGGTCTCCAAATAGCGCTTGCCGCGCGTACGCCGGGAATGGTAGTAGACCGGAAGCTGGCCCACTTCCTTCGGAATGCTGACTGACAGCTTACCGGAAGGATTGACATCTCCGAATAAAATATCGGCAACGGCATGTCCTCCTTCCTGGCCGGGATACCAAGCTTCCAGAATGGCATCTGCATGCTCATCAATCCAAGGCTCCGTAATCGGCCGTCCATTGATATACACTACAACAAGCGGTTTACCGAGCTTGCGCAGCTCCTGCACCAGTTCCAGTTGCACTCCCGTCAGATGAAGGGTTGTACGGTCAATACCTTCGCCGCACTCCATATCGTTCCAGCTATTGTCCGTGACATTGGACGCTCCTGTCCGCAGATCGATCGACCCTTCGCCAAAATCACGGGCACTTGAGCCTCCGACTACAACGACTATAGCATCTGCCTTGATCGCCTGCTCCATCGCCAGCGGGAAGCCATCGCGGTCATCGCCTCTCACCCGGCAGCCAGGCGCATACAGAATTTCCGTCTGCTCTGCTGAAAGCTTCTCACGCAATCCGTCCAGCACAGTAACAATCTGCTCTCTGCGCTGCGGCGACGTATAATCGCCCAATTGATGGTATGGAGCGTGAGCATTCGGGCCAATAACAGCCAACTTGCTGAGCTTGCGCGAGAACGGCAATGTGCCCTGCTCATTCTTTAACAGCACGATGCCTTCAGCAGCAACACGGCGGGCCAGCTGCTTGTGCTCAGTTCGCCCAATCACGGCCTTGGCTCGCTCGGAGTCCGCATAAGGCCGCTCGAACAACCCCAATCTGAATTTCATTTCCAGCACGCGGCCGACGGCCAAATCCAGGTCGGCTTCATCCATCCAACCTTGTTCTATAGCTGAATCTGCGTATTTGTTCAGCATTTCGCCCGACATTTCCATCTCCACCCCGGCTTTAAGGGAAGCCGCTACTGCTTCTTCTCCTGTTGCCGCCGTGTTATGCCCATTGACCAGCATGTTGATGGCCCCGCAATCGGTAATGACAAAGCCGTCAAAGCCCCATTGCTCGCGAAGTACATCATGCAGCAAATAGCGGTTGGACGTACAAGGGACACCGTCAATTTCATTGTACGCAGGCATAACCGAACCAGCCCCCGCCTCCACAGCCTTACGGAATGGATATAGGTCAATCTCATGCAGCTCACGCAAGCCAATATGGGCCGGCGCCCCGTTGCGTCCCCCTTCGGAGCTGCCGTAGGCCGTATAATGCTTCAGGGTAGCCATGACACTATTCTTCGCTGCCAGATCGTCGCCCTGAAGCCCTTCCACTGCGGCAACGCCCATTTCGGCCACCAGCACGGGGTCTTCCCCGAAGTTCTCCTCTGTCCGTCCCCAGCGCGGGTCCCGCACTACATCGAGGACCGGGGAATAGGTGGTCGCCCCGCCCTGTGCCCTTGTCTCCGCAGCTACGGCTTGGCACATCTCCTTGAACAGGGCCGGATTCCATGTGCTGCCAATCGTCAGCGGAACCGGGAATACGGTCGCCCCGATGGCCATATGTCCATGGGAGCATTCCTCGCCGAACAGAATCGGAATGCCTAGCCGTGTCTGCTCGATTGCATATCGCTGAATCGTATTGACAGCCTCTGCCCCCTGCTCCGGGGACAACCCGGTTTCCAGCGTGACGCCTGTCCATGGGTCAGCTCGCAAAGCCCCGTACAATGATCCTACGCCGCCTGCTTTCAACTGCTCCTTAAAGGCCTCCGTCACCTCTACGGTTCCATCCTCCAGCTTGCGGTAGCACTTCCAGCCAAAAGGCTGAACGAGTTGCCCGATTTTCTCGGCCCTGGTCATCTTGGATAACAAATCCTGCACGCGTTCCTTCACGGGAAGTGAGGCATTACGATAACTCATTCGTCAACATCTCCTTTAGTCTAGTTAAACTCGCTCGATATGAACCTGATCCGGTCGATACACAGCCAGTAGTTCCCCTTGCTTGTCTGTAGCGAACATAACGGTCCGCTCGCGTTCTACAATAAACCGGTAAGCCGACTGCACCTCGGGATCTCGAACCGCAATCTCCGCATCTGCTCCAAACTCCGAGACAAAAATATAAAGGTTGGCCTGTTCGAAGCTTAACTTGCGTCCATAAATGCCAGGCAGTTCCCCGCCCTTAAGCCATTCCAGCTCACTGGCCACGCCACTCTCAGCTAAAGCATGCCGGTAGGCGGCAATGATCGGCTCATCCCGTTCATTCAATTCCAGCGGCAGCGGGTTGTAAATCAGCTTGCCAGCGCCCAGGCTTACTACGACTGGCGACAACGCACTTCCCGGCTTGCTGTCGTACGTGGCTGGACGCTCTACGACCAGCGTATTAATCTTGCGTTCTCCGAAGGCTACCCGGTGCGCAGCTCCATCCAGTTCCAGCGTCTCTTCCCTCAGCACATTGCCTTGGTGCAACTCGCCCAGTTCCTCTCGCAAGCGATCTGCGGTCTCTCCCCAATGGGCATCAAGACGAATCGGACCATTCCACAGGATGGTAGCACCCTGCTCCGCCAGCGCGATCAGGTCGGCAAAAGCCTCATCGTCAAAGTTATGCGCACTTGGCACGATGATCAGCTTGGCTGGCTGCTTGCGCAGTTCAGATAAGTGATATTCTCCGATGCCACGTGGATGCACGTTCATCACATGCGCAAGGGTGCGGATCGCCTTGGTCGTTGCTCCATAAGCCAGCGGTTGATTGGAGAAGTCATTGGAGTACGGATAGACCACCGCTACCTCCTCCAGCTTCCGACCCCTGAACCTATGTCCAATCTCGCCCATAAAGCTGCCAAAATCATAAGATACATCAGCTTCCGGCTTCTGCGTTCCATCGGCGCGCAAAGCCCCTATGTTGGATTCGTTGGCATTATTCATGTAGTAATTGATATTCCAAATCCATTGCACGGCACCAGCCCCTCCGGTCGAGAAGGCATACGCATATTTGCGCTCAAGGATGTTGCGCAGCTCGGCTTCCGTCCGCTTAGCGCGTCCATCCGGATGCTGGATATGCATAATGCCCGTTTCCTGCACCAGATTGGGCTTGCCCGGCGTCTTTGTGAACAGGCCGTCCCAGGCCAGATGATCGTTTTGCCACCAGGAATGCACCGTCGTATAGTCAACCTCCTGGGCGTAGAACGACGGAGAAGGGCGCTGTGAGCAGATCCCTTCATCCTGTCCGACCGTCGCCAGATGCTCCGGATTAATGCGTCTTAAAGTACCGATCAGTTCGGAAGCCCAGCGATTGTGCATGTCCATCGTAAACAACGTAAAGTCCAGCCAACGCGCCCATTTCTTCGGCTGCACCACGCTGCGAAATACCTTGTCATCCGGGTCCGGCGCTTGAGCGGAAGCAAAATCGGGCAATTGCTCAGGCGTCATATTCCAGCGCTCCTGCAGAGCCGCCAGATCGCCCCCGTAACGCTGATTCAGCCATTCTGACCAAGCTTGCTGCTCATAAATGTCACGTGCGGTAACGGGACCCTCGAAGATACGGGCCGGATCGAACAGACTCGGCTCGTTGATCAAATCCCAATGCACATTGGTCGTCCCTTGCTGACGAGACACAATGGCCGCAATAAAACGTTTCTGCGCTTCAAGCGAACGAGGGTCCAGGTATGGATTAACGCCTTCCCAGCTTTCAGGAGCAAAGGAAAAGAAGGTGAACGTCACTTCTAGCTCAAACCGTTTGGCCGTTAAAATAAAGGCATCTATCGCGCGTAGCGCATCTTCAACAGCGTGGCCGTCGGCAAACATAATCTGGCGGTAGCCCGTCCAAATGCCTGTGCGGATCAGGTTGATGCCGGCCCGGCTCATTTCGCCCATATCCCGTTCCCAGCGCTCTACGTTCGGCAATTGCAGAAATTTACGCGAAACATCAGAGGTCATATAAGTCATACCTACAATTGGTACGGGCTTGCCGGCCCGTTCGAAGTAATCCCGGCCCGCCTTTAGCGGCTCCCCGCTTTGCAGGAGCTCCCGGTTCATGCCCCAGAAGGCTTGGTTAAGCACCCGGCGCTCTCCCTTGGCCGATAAAGCAGAGGCTATGACCCGGTACAATCCCGGCTCGGCGGCCAGCTTCACCGGAAGGCGAACAGGTTGCAAATCTGGAACAGCTCTCCCTGCTTCAAATTCCAGGCTGGCTGTCCAAACGGGCTCATTCTCCCCGTCCTTACGGACCTCCAATTCAAAGCTCCAACGGTTCTTCGCTCCGGCTTCCGTGCGAGAAAGGGCTTGCAATTGCAAGGTGAGCAGCGGCTGTTCTCCAAGCTCGTAGCAAGCGTAATTAGGCTTGAGCCAGATTTCTGTCACGCCGTAGCCTGCGAACAATGCCAGCTCCCGAAGCACATCTGCCCCCTCGGCACAGCCAACAATGGCCGGAATCTCCTGATTCACGAGCACCCAGCGTCCGCCGGCGTAAATACCTTTGTTCTGCTCCATAAGTACAACGGATGCAGCGCGCTCGCGCCCGGTAGCATCCACGCCGATCAGCAGCGGTATAATGACCGAGTCCATCGGTCCACATGATCCCATCTCAGCGGGAATGTCGCTTGTTTTGCTCGGATGCAAGGTGAGTCCCCAAGTCGGCTCAATGCCAAACCAGCTTTCTTTACCGCTTAGAACGGGGAACTCCTCCCCGGCTTTTTGGGTTCGAACGTGAGAGACATCAACAGGCAAGGCATCATGGATATCCAGCATTTGATGGTAGCCTACCTGCTCACGTTCTATGCGCCAGTCTCCTGTGTCCGTCTGTACCGCCGGCCGGCGGAATGGAGCCCCGCCCGTATACAGCAGGCCGCCACCGGACTGGAGATGAGCACGTACAGCCGTCCAAGCCTCCTTGGGGAAATGTGCACCATGCAGCCAGACAAGGGTGTCCCACTTCTTCGCTTGCAGCCTGGATGCCAGCCCTTCGGCATCAACCACCTCGGCCCAGGTGGACACCGCCGTCAGAAATGAGGCCTCCGGTCTCTTGCCTTCAAAAGGAAAGGATTGATCGTAAAATAGCAATATGTTCAATGCGGACCCGCCTTCCGGTTTATAACTTTTAGGACTGAATAGATTATTTAACACTCAATATCAAATCGCGAAGGGCGCAAGCCGCCTGCTCTACTTGAGACAGCTCGACCCATTCGTCCTGCGTATGCGCTTCCGAAATATGGCCAGGGCCGAACACCACGGATGGCACAGCTGCTCTGACCAGCTTGCTGGCATCGCTGCAATAGGGCGCCCCCTGGATGCTCGCTTGCGGTTCATACGTCTGCGTTGCCGTCAATAAATAGCGAACGATCGGCTCATTTTGATTCGTCTCCATGGCATAATCGATTACAAACGGCTCGCTCAAGGTTAACTCCAAGCCTTCGGCATCTGCCAACTGTTCCAAATCGCGTTTCATTTCCTCGTAGACCCCAAACGGCTCTTCGCCGGGAACGGTACGCCGGTCGACCGTGATTCGGCAATGCCCAGGCACCGTGTTGGGGGCGATGCCGCCCTGGATACCGGTTACGCATACCGTCGGCGGACCCGTCAACGGGTGAGCGCTTTTCGGATAACGCCGCTCATGTAGCTCGCTCAGAAATGACAGCACCTTACTCGTCTGGTCAATCGCATTAACCCCTTGTGCCGGATTGGAGCTATGGCAGGCTACGCCGTTGACATCGACGTAAAAGCGGCAACAACCCTTATGCGCCGAAATGATATCAAGACCTGTCGGCTCGCCCACCACGGCACCAATATACTCGGCAGCGTTTGCCCGAATCCGTTCCGCAAGAGCGGATACCCCGATATAGGTCGTTTCCTCATCGACAACCGCCGCAAGTTCAATCGTCACTTCCGGACGGATGCCAGCCAGCGCCAGCACTTCAATTGTGGCCAACATAGCGGCCAGTGAAGCCTTAGTATCACAGGCTCCCCGCCCGTACAATTTACCCTCCTGTATCGTGCCGTCGAAGGGAGGAATGGTCATGCCGACGGTCTGAACCGTATCCATATGGGCTTCCAGCAGCAGCTTGCGTCTACTGCGGCCGGGCAGTGTGCCCAGCACATTAAAGCGCCCTTCGGCCACTAGCTGACGTTCAGCAGGTAAATGCAGGCGATGCAGGAATTCCTCCACGTAGCGCCCCAATTCAGCTTCTCCTGTCCCGCCGGGAAACGCCGGATTCACACTCGGGATACGGACCAACTGCTGCAAAATTTCCGCAACACGACTACCGTTGATGTCGGGCACCATCTGCCCGCTGTCACCTTTACTCAGGCCACTCATTTCTCCCCATCTACTTCCACAATCAATTCAATCTCAACCGGGGTATCAAAGGGCAGCTCGTTCGCTGATAACGCGGAACGCGCATGCTTGCCAGCATCGCCAAATGCTTCTACCAGCAAATCCGAAGCTCCATTAATCACGAACGGTTGCTCCACAAAGCCGGGAGCGGAGTTGACGAAAGCCAGCATCTTGACTACCTGCTTGACGCGGTCCAAATCTCCCAGCTCAGCCTTCAGCACCGTCAGCAGGTTGATTGCCACTTGACGGGCTGCTTCATACCCCTGCTGTACCGTGAGTTGAGTGCCTACCTTGCCCGTATACATCAAGACGCCGTTCACCCGGCAGTCATTACCGGAGGTATATACCAGGTTGCCTGTCTGCTTGGCTGGCACATAATTGGCTACGGCAGGCGGAACCTCGCCCAATACGATCCCTGCTGCCGCCAATCGTTCTTCTACCATGCTCATAACTGCTTCCTCCTCAGAAAAAGGATTTATTGATGCTACCGCTCACGTCCATCGACATATACAGATCCTCCACGGCGCTCCCGAGCCCAGGCCGCCACGCGTTCGGGATCCCCTTCCCACAGGCGGTACTCTCCCCAATCATTCGTGGTGGGTTTGCCGTCACAGGTGATACGAATGACCGGGAACAAACGTGTTGGCGCTTCCCGTGGCAATCCGTTAATGATCAGGGTGTCGCCATCCTGCTCGAACGGCAACGATTGCCCTGTCGTCAGCAATTCCACGTCAAGCACACGGCTTGTCAGATCCGCCAGTCTAAGCTCAGGTCGTCCATCCCAGAAACGTATAATCAGGTACAGTTTGTTGTCCTTCATCGTCTGGCGTCCTCGGGTAATGAATTCCGTCAGCGAACCGCCATCCGTGCCATAAATGGCCTCGCCATGTACATCCAGCCAGCGGCCGATTTCAAGCGCACGTTCCACAAATTCGGGTGGAAGCTGCCCATCGGCGGTTGGACCCACATTAAGGAGCAGATTGCCTCCGTGTTTGCCACCCTTTTCCGCACATTCGCACAGCATATCGAGCAGGACATCTGTATTGCGCCAGCGTTCGCCAATCACATGACTCCATAATCGCCAAGTCGTTACCTGGCAAGATTCCCACAGACGGGTCGCTTCCGAAGCGATAGCGTGTTCAGGTGTGCCGAAGTCACCCAGCGTATCCGAATCCCCTGCACCAATGCCGCCATCCGCCCGATGGCCTTCGATTTTATTGGAATAACCTAGTCTGTTGTTAATAATAATATTGGGCTGAAGCTTACGCATTTCCTCCAGCAGCTCTACACTTTGCAGGTCATCCGCATTGCGCGGCCATACCCCGTCAAAAAAGAAATGGTCGATTTGCCCATAGTTAGTGAGCAATTCCTTAACCTGGTTGTGCAGATACGTTCTGACTCTCTCCCAGCCCTCGGGATCCTTCTGCGGACCGTCAAAGTAAGCAGGCAGGCGCCAATCGATCCAGGAATAATACAAGCCCACGCGTAGTCCCGCTTTGCGGAAAGCCTCGGTATATTCCTTCACAAAGTCGCGGTCGGCGGCTTGCTTGGCGCTGCTGTAATCGGTATAGGCACTATCCCAAAGACAGAACCCGTCATGATGGCGAGTGGTGAGACAGGCGTATTTAAATCCCGCCTTCTTTGCGGTATATGCCCACAATTCTGGATCGAAATGCTCCGGGTTCCAGGCACACGCCTGCTTCGCATATTCCTCATGATTTAAATGCTCGCGAAACAGCACCTGCTCGCCCCGTCCCCATTGCGCATAAGGACCCCAATGAATGAACAAACCGTAGCGACTTTCTGTAAACCATTTCCACTTATCAGGTACAACAAAAGCTTTTCTCACTCTGCCTCAATCCTTTCTTCCCGTATCGCGGGCGCTTCCATTCACTGCGATTCCGCCTACTATAAATTTGATTGTCCGGAGAAGACACATCTACCGGATCATTATCCTTTAACAGAACCGATCAAGAGGCCTTTGATGAAGTAGCGCTGCAAGAAAGGATAGAACAGCACCACCGGACCGATAGTCAGAATAGCCGTGGCCATTTTGACCGATTCCTGCGGCATCGTGCCAGTGCCGGACAGTACGCCGCTGCTCTGCATCTGCTGAATCATATTGATCTCGGAATTCAGCTTGAACAGCAGGTATTGAAGCGGATACAATTGCTGATTGTCTACAAGCATGATGGCGTTAAACCAGTTATTCCAGTAGCCTATGCCATAGAACAGCGTAATCGTCGCCAGTACGGGCATGCACAGCGGAAAGAATATGCGAAATGCAATGTAAAAGTCGGTTGCCCCGTCTATTTTGGCTGCCTCGGTAAGAGACACCGGGATTTGAGACATGTAGTTTCTTACTAGAAATAGGTTGAACGGGTTAAAAATCAAAGATGGTATAATAAGGGCAAAAATCGTATTTTTTAGTCCCAATTGCAGATTGATCAGATACCAGGGCACCAGGCCGGTGTTGAAGACCATGGTAATGAAGAAGAATATCGCCAAATGGTTACGGTATTTGACGTGCTTGGCGGACAGGGTATAGCCTGCCATTCCTGTCATCAGGACTGCCGCGGTTGTACCTACCGTGGTAATGAAGATAGAGATCATATAGCTGCGATAGAGCGGTGTGTTGCCAAACAGCAGCAGCTTATAAGCGTCGAAGGACAGCTTATCCGGAATTAACTGATAACCGAATTGCTTGATACTGGCTTCGTCCGTAAAGGACACCATCAGCACCAGCAGCATCGGCAGGATACAAAGGATGGAGAACAAGGCAATAAAGGTATAGTTGGCGAGATCGAACAATTTAGGCTTTTTCATATCGGTACGCCCCTCTCCTTTCGTCGATTAGAATAAAGCATGATCCGGGTTGATTTTGCGTACTATTTTGTTGCTGCCCCATACGAGGATAAATCCGACTACGGACTGATAGAGACCGACAGCCATGGCTTGAGCAGGGTTGCCGATGGTGCGCAGGGAACGGAACACATATGTGTCAATGACATCGACCGCCGGATAGAGCACCCCGTTGTCCTTGATAATCGCGTAGATCATATCGAAGCTGCCATACATGATCTTGCCAAGCGCGAGCAAAGAGAGAATGATGATGGTTGGCATCATAAGCGGTATTGTAATTCGCCAGATCAGCTGCCAACGACTGGCTCCGTCGATGCGGCCTGCCTCATAATACGTGTCATCAATCCCGACAATTGCCGCCAAATATATTACCAGATTCATGCCGACATCCTTCCAGACGGCAGCGCTTACTAAAATCGTAGTCCAATATTTTGGAGTCGAATACCAGTTGATGGGATCAAGACCTACCCAGCCAATAATTTTGTTAATGACGCCGTAATCGGTCGAAAAGAGACTGTAGATAACGTAGCTGACGATAACCCATGACAGGAAATGCGGAAACAAAATTGTAGATTGCGTAATTCTGGAAAACAGCTTGCTGCGCAATTCATTGAAGAGAATGGCAAGCGCCATTGCAACAACCGTACCGACCACAATAAATAAAAAATTGAGCTTAAGGGTGTTGAAGGTTACCTCCCAGGCTCTGGGCGACCGGAAGAAAAACTCGAAGTTCTCAAGTCCGATCCACTTGGAGTTGAACAGTCCCGTCTTGAAGTTGAACTTTTGGAAAGCGATTAACATATACGGCAAGGTAAAGTAGCCAAAAATAAGGGTGTAGATGGCAGCCGGTATGACAAGCAAGTAAGCGGAGCCATTCTGTCTTATTTCATGAAGAAAGCCTCTATTTCTTTTGGTGTGCATAATAAATGATTCACGTCCTTTCCCTCGGTTGTAGTTGCTGATCTGATTCAAGTGTAAAAGGGGCTTAACCGCCGGTAAACTTTGAATAGTGGATGATATCGGGTTTGAATGGGGTAAATTCAGCTTCAAAATTGGGCATCAGCTTCAAGTTTGAGCAATGCCCTGAATCGAAGAAGGAGTTGGCAATTGGCGAAAAACCTTGATTTGTCAGGCTTTTTCCCGGCAATGCTTCGTTATATGGGTAATTCTGGAGAGAGAGCTGGCTATTGAACTATTTCAATAAGGACTTAAAATAAGAAACAACAATAATTAAAGCGCTTACTTCTGGCTGGCATCATGTTTTAAAGCGGAATAAAGGGGGAGATGACAGATGATTAGACAAAGACTGGTACGTTATTCTGTATACCGCAACATGTTTCTAAGTTTTGTGCTGTTGACGGCAGGAATTATCGCCCTGGTGACCGTAGTATTATTTGCCCTGTTTTCCTGGAGTACCGCGCGCGAGGTCGGTAATATATCCGAATCCATGCTCAAGCAGAACAGCGCGGTATCAAGCGTGATCAAAGATGAAGTGTATAATATCGGGAATTCGCTGCTGGCTGACCAGCAGGTGGTCTCGGCTTTATTTGATAGCAATAATGATCAATTAAAACGCTATCATGCGATGTTCACCCTGCGGCGGATGCAATCGACTTATCCTTATATACAATCCATCGGACTGTATAACGGCTTGACGGATTCATATATGAATACGACGGGCATTTCTCATGATCAGGAACGGCCGCTGCTGCAGCAAATCGTGCAGAAAAACAGCTCGTATTTCAACTTATTTCCCAGAAAAGTGACCGTCCCAGGCTCCTCAACGGACCGGCAGGTACTGACGTTCGTTCTTCTTCCCAGCTATTATTCACTGATGCCGGATCAAGGGGCGATTCTGATCAATATTGACTCGGAGTATATTCAATCGCTGATTGGCGGATACAAGAATGGAGCTGCTGATGAACTGTTCGTGGTCAATGCGAAAGGCCAGGTATTGACGCATTCCGAGTCGGAACGCTTTCTGACCGATATGTCCGAAGACGCCAACATTCAACACATCCTGGAAACGGAGCAGGAAAGCGGTTATTTCACGGACGGCAAGCATCAGCTTGTTACTTTTGTGAAGTCGCCCGATTTGGACTGGATGTTCGTCAGCGTCAGCGATTATAAAAATTTATTGTTTAATATGAATTTGCTCAAATGGTCCGCACTAGGTCTGGCCATCCTCATATTTGCTCTTAGTCTTGGCGTCTCTCTATGGCTCACAAATCATGCTTACAATCCGCTTCGCCATTTGCTCGATAAGATGCTTCCTGCCGGCAAGACGAAAATGGGCAATATGCGGCTTAACGAATTTGCGTTGCTGGATGACAGCTATTCGCAATTAAAGGAACGTCTATCTGCTATGGAGTCAGCAGCCAGCAGGGGGCAGCAAGCGGAGCTGGTGCAGATGCTCAAGGGAGGAAACCCGCTTCAATATGAGCGGTTCAAGCAGCAGTTCCCGGCAAAGCGGTACTCAGTGATGGTCATTCTAGTGGACAAGCTCAGCACCTTCCGCAATAACCGGGATGCCGAGACCAGATCCTTCGCCTATGCTTCGATCTATAAAATGGCCGAAGAGATACTTGGAGACAATGAAGCCCGGCTGGCTATCGCCGAGGAAGGTATGATTGCAGGCGTAATCAAGGCTTCAGACGGGCCTAACCCGACGCAGCCGGGCAGTGCATTTATGGAATTGCAAAGCCGGATTTACGAGCAGCTGGGAGTGTCCGTCACCATCGGCATCGGCTCTTCGGCTCATGAATATGATGATCTGTGCGCCTCCTTCGAGAAAGCCTGTACCTGTGTGCAGCAGCGCTTCCTGCATGGAGCAGGCCAAATCCATTTTTATGGACTGGACGAGGATGTATCCACGGAAAGCAAGGGATATCCGTATAAATATGAAACCAGCATCATTGATGCGATTAAATCGCAGCAGCGTTTTCGTCTGAATCGAGAGATCGAACAGTGGCTTCTTGGCATCAGGGATTGCGAGTATCATGAAGCGTTATTTTATATGAATCAACTGGTTGGAAGCTTGTATCGGCAATTCCATGCAAAGACACTGCGTGATCATACTGTATCGGCCTCCTTCTCTCAGTTCATTCACCACATCGATGTCTATGAGACGCTGGAGGAAATCGGTGATTCCCTGAAGGAATTAGCCCATCGCCTGTGCGACGAGATGGAAGAGGCCAGCAATACGCGCTACAAGAAAATCGTGACAGATATCAGAATGTTTGTGGAAAAGCATTATATGCGCCCTGATCTTTCCTTAGAGATGGTTGCCAGTGAAGTCAGTTTATCACGAAGCTATGTAGGTAAATTGTTCAAAGCCCATTGTCAGATTTCCTTCAATGATTATTTGAATGAGGTTAGGCTGACCAAAGCGAGGGAGCTGCTGATCTCTAGCGATATGCCTGTACAGCTTGTCAGCGAACAGGTTGGCGTATACAACACGACTTACTTTTACACCTTGTTCAAGAAGCATTACAAAATGTCTCCGGCTCAATTCCGCCAACAAGAAAATGTAAGCACCGGTGCGGTTCAATAACTAAATATCGGGTTTCAAAATCGGGCAATCCCCAAATTGAAATCGCTTTCTTGTTTATAAAAAGAAGAAATCCTTATTATTGAAGTATACGCGCCGCTTTCCCCTCCTTTATATTAGGCCTAGCAACACTCAAACCACATACACGGAAGGGGATGCTACACAATGAAGCACTGGAAACGATGGCTTGCACCAATCCTGATTCTCACTTTGATTCTCGCAGGTTGCTCGGGAGGGAATAAGAACGCGCAAGGAAACAGCGGGGGAGAAGAAAGCGGAACAACCGCCGAGAAATTGCCGGTTCGTTATTTGCTTCCCGGCAATGAGCCTCAGGGCCTGAGTGAGGTAGTAGATGCAATTAATGCGAAGCTGGAAGCGGACGGACTCAATCTGGTTTACCAGCCGACCTATATCGCTTGGGATGCCTGGGACCAGAAAACAAACCTGATGATGTCCACGGGTGAAGAGTTCGAATTGATTGCCATTATGCATGATACCAAGGGCCCTAACGTTCTGGCCGGAAACGGGGGCATCATTCCGATTAATGACTTGTTGGATGAGTACGGTCCAGTACTGAAGGAAAAGCTGCCAGATTGGGCTTGGGAGTCTGTGAAGACCGACGGCAAAATTGTAACCGTTCCCAACTTCTGGATTGACGTGGCAATGAACGAAGGCATGATTACGTTCCGGGTGGACATGCTGGAGGAATACGGCCTACAGCCGCCAACTACAACAGACGAGCTGTTGAATGTGGCTGAAGTGTTCCAGAAGAATTGGCCGCAGGATAACAAAGACGTATACATCAAGGTGTTGACGGAGCCGGCTAACCACCTGCATACAACATATGAAACTTATCCGTTCACCGTGATCGATACGCTGATTTATGTCGATCAGGAAGGCAACGTCAAGCCTTGGCTGGAAACCGATGAATTCAAGAAGGACATTCAGTTTATGAATGAGGCCTACAAGCGTGGCCTGATCATGAAAGATGTATTGACGGCTCCGGCTGAAGTGATCAATCAGGAAGAGTTGGCAGGACGCTATCTGTTCCGCCCGGGCGATGTAGGCATTAACGACGCCGTACGAGAAACGTTCCCGGGAGCTCGCAACGACGCTTTCTATATGAACGACAGCATCAAGTTCAGAGCGAATGCGCTTCGTAATTCCAACGGTGTATCGGCTACGTCTCCTCACCCCGAAGCAGGTATTCAGTTCTTGAACTGGGTGTTCAGCGATCAAGCAAACTTCGACCTGGTTCAAAGCGGTATCGAGGGCGTGCATTGGAAAAACACCGGCGATCATAAGAAAGACATCCTGGCCACAACAGACAATGGAGCACCTGTATATGAGCTGGCCAACTGGCTGCTCGGGCATGTAGAGTTCAACCGATATCCAAGCAATATTGAAGATGGCCGTTTGCAGCGCCGTACTACCATTGCCGAGGATGCAATCAACAGTGTCACCATCGGCTTCAATTTCGATCCCTCAAATGTTGCGAGCGCCTACGCCAACAGCATCGCCGAATTAAAAACCAGCATCTATCCGCTGATGTATGGTGTAGTCGATTATGAATCCTTTTTCCCTACCGCTCTTCAGAACATGAAGGCAGCGGGGATGGATTACGTGGTAGAAGAGTATAACAAGCAATTTCAGGAATGGCGCAGTAAGCAATAGCCGGGCATGACAGAGGGGCTGTTCAGAGGTATCAGCGAAAGCTGATTTCTGGGCAGCCCCCATTTTACAGGCACAATCACCGGCTTAGCCGCCGGATTTCATATTAATGGATTGTTCTTCCGTGCTCATCTGGCACCCCGGATTTACGGTAGAAGTATGTGTTGATAACATCACGCCAATGCTTGGCGTGTTCAGCCTGCTCCGCGAACCGGTCTGCAGCGGCCTTATGACGGACGGCGTCCACGCGGCCTTGGAGCGAATCCCAAATTTCCCGTAAACCATTCGCCGATTCTGCCCCGCTGAAATGCGTATCGTAGATATGCTGGATAACGGTTTTACCGGAATGCAGCACATGTCCGTAAGGAACATGATGGAAGAAAAGGAGCAATTCGTCCGGGCAGTCTTCCAGCGACTCGTATAACTCGCGATTCGGGCTGAAATATTGTCCAGAGTACCCCGTACCCGTTGCCATCGTCCGATCTACGCCGATCCCGCTACGGTCCGCGAAATGGTAAGTCCCCCAGCGGGAATACTCATAACCGTCCACGTCAGGGCCATAATGGTAATGCGGCACAACCATCCACCCCACCCCTAAAGGTGCTGTATAGCTCTCGTAAATCGGCCAGGAAGTCATGAGCATTTCCGTCACTTTGCCGATGACCTCCCGATCGCTTCCAAACGTAAGCTGCGCCCACTCCCGCGCAATTTCCCCGGCAGAAAGGCCTGGATTCCAGATCAGACGCCCGTAGCCGTACAAGTTCGCCTGCGCCAACGGGTGACCGGTCCAGCATTCATCGTCCCCGATATTGGATACTGCGGCCACGCCGCTGTATTTCATGCCGGACAGCGAGCCGGACACGATCCGATTCACCAGCTCCTTGCCTTCTTCGCCTGCATGCGTGTCGAAATCCAGCACCTGCTTCCACTGTGGAACCAAATAGCATAGATGCCTTTGCTGCCCGGTGTATTCCTGTGCAATCTGAAACTCGATGACCTGGTTGGTAGCGCTCATCGTTCCGAACAACGGCGATACCGGCTCCCGCACCTGAAAATCCATCGGTCCGTTCTTGATCTGCAGCAGCACATTGTCCTTGAACTTGCCATCCAGCGGCTTGAAATGGTCATAAGCGGCCCGTGCCCGGTCCGTGGATCTGTCCCGCCAGTCCTGCATGCAATTGTAAACGAAGCAGCGCCAGACTACGAGCCCGCCATACGGTTCAAGCGAATCCGCCAGCATATTGGCCCCGTCGGCATGATCCCGCCCATAAGCGAACGGACCGGGGCGGTGTTCCGAATCCGCCTTTACAACGAAGCCGCCAAAGTCAGGGATATGCCGGTAAATCCGCTCGCTCGTCTCTTTCCACCATTCCCGGACCCCCTCGTCAAGCGGATCCGCGGTATCAAGTCCTCCCACCGCAATCGGAGCCGCGAAATTGATACTGAGGAACAGTGCGATTCCGTAATCCCGGAACACTGCTGCCACCCGGGCCACTTCATGGAGCCCAGCCTCGGTAATAAACCCGGTTTCAACCTCATGAACATTCACATTGTTGATGGAGATCGCATTGATCCCCACAGAAGCAAGGAGCCGCGCATAATCGCGGACACGCTCCAAATCCTTGAGAATCTCCCCGTCCTTATAAAAGATAGACCTTCCCGAATATCCCCGTTCAATCGAACCGTCCGCATTGTCCCATTGATTGACCATTCGCAGTTGATTGACCGGCTGCTCCTCTATCGCCCATTGTGCAGGCCTGAAGCCGAGGGAGATTCCTCGAAGCAGGTGAAAAATACCGTAGATCATTCCTGCTTCTGAAGCCGCAGTGAGCTCAAGCCTTTCCTCGTTTGCAGATAATACGTATTTGAGCGAATAAGCATCCCGCCCGGTTTCCCATCTCCGCCGGTCAGCGCCGCGACATTTCTCGTCTGAATGAAGCCGAATCCATAGATAAGGCCCATCACCGCTCGTGGAGATTTGGTCCATAAACTCAGGAGTTACGCCCAGCATCGCATTCGCGCCTGCTGAAAGCTCCCGAACGGCGGCCGGAGAAATCCTCGATATTCCTCCTTCGACCACGATCCGTTCCAGCATCCCCTTGTACAGATTGCAAAGTTCAGATGGGTTTGGTTCACTATACTGCAGCCAAGCTTTATATAATGTGCTTTCCGTCTCCATTTCAGGCTCCCCCTGCTATTTCCTATTTACTTCCTGGCGAGAGCGGCCACTCGGTTAGGCATGAATTCATATCTCTGCCTCCCCTTTATCCGTTCCAGGTCTCGAACCAGTCAAACTGAGCCGCTCCGGAAGAGGGCTTGCCGTTCCCGCTGGCATACACCCCGATCACCACACCGGTAAAGCACATTTTGTTCACGAAGTCTTCCGGGGATAGCCCCCTTGCGGATCCTCCGCCGAGCAGAACCCACTCCTGCCCGTCCAGAGAGTACAGCAGCGAATAATCGGTGACACTCGTCCGAAGTTTAAAAAACACCCTTTCTGTATCAACAGGAACCTCGGCCGCCATTCTTGATACGCCTCTTTCAGTCAGTCTGGCGCCAACAAACTTCTTGCCGCCCTCTTGCCTCAGGAAGATTTCATAGTGGGCGTCTTCATCTCTTCTGGCGCAGAGCCCGGCCTCTTCGCCGTCACCGATCGTGCCATATTCAAGCAAAGTGCTCCATTCCGATTGCAAATGCTGCTGTCGTCTTCCGATAAAGGTAATCTGGCCGACATCGTTCAGCCCGGCGGACTGGCCATGCAAGGTCAGCCAACTGCTCCGCTCCTTTAAAGACCAGCTGTCCTTCGCCGGGTTGCGGAGAAAGGTCCAGCCGTACGGAAGCTCCGGTCCTTCGAAGTCATCCTTGCCTTCAAAAACTGCCGCCCGAGCGGACAGCGACTCCTCCGCTCCCCCCGGCAGCCGAGGCACGCTCATTTCCAGGTTTACCGTACCTTCATTGTTGTCGATCATCGGCCATCCCTCATCATTCCAGGTTACGGGAGCGAGAAAAGTCTCCCTGCCGAGTACGCTGTATCCTGAATCGACGAGCCGGACACCTAGAAATACGGCCCACCAGTCACCTTTTGAATCTACGGTCAGATCCGCGTGGCCCAAATACTGAATCGGATGCTCTATCCCCCGATGTGTCAGAATCGGAGGCGGATACAGCTCGAACGGCCCGTAGGGATTCGCGCTCCTGCCAATGATTTCCCGGTGGTCCTTCGCTGTACCGCCCGAGGCCGTCATAATATAGTACATGCCTTTTATTTTGTACAAGTGCGGGCCTTCCGTCCAAGGACCGCCGTCCCCCCTCCAAATGACTACCGGCTCCGACAGCGCATTCCCCGTGGCAATGTCGATCTCGTACTGGATCGCATGAGAGTCGTAATCCGCGCCCTGCTGGGCCGTCACGTAAACCTTGCCGTCATCGTCGAAGAACAGGGACGGGTCAATACCGCCGTACGGCACCATGATCGGATCTGACCAAGGGCCGGCAGGATTCGAGGCCGTTACGTAAAAATTACCGATCCCGCGCACATCCGTCGTAATCATATAGAACATGCCTTCATGGTATCTCAGTGTGGGCGCATAGATGCCGTCCGAGCTGCGGCGGCTGCGAAGATCCAGTTGGCTTCCCCGGTCCAGGACATGACCGATTTGCTTCCAATGCACCAGATTCCGGCTGTGAAAGATCGGTACGGCCGGGAAATATTCAAAAGTACTGCAGATCATATAAAAGTCATCCCCGGCCCGAGCGATGCTCGGGTCGGGGTAAAATCCCGGCAGGACCGGGTTTGAATAGCTTATCGAGTTTATCCCCATGTTTTACTCCTTTACGCTGCCTACGTTAAGACCGACGACGAAGTACTTCTGCATGAATGGGTACACCAGCAGAATCGGAACGGACGCAACGACGGTAACCGCAGCCCGGATCGAGATCGGCGTTACCATGGATTGAGCAGCCTCCTGCGTCATTCCGGCTCCCGCAGCAACCGAAGGGTTGTTGTTGGCATTCATACTGGACGATAGCAGCTTCATCAGTTCATATTGCATCGTACTGAGTTCTTGTCTCGAGGAGGTGTAGATAAATGCATCGAACCATGTGTTCCAGGCTCCAACGGCGACGAACAAGGCAATTGTAGCCAATACCGGCTTGCAAAGAGGGAAAATAATCCGCACAAAGATTTTAAAATCCCCGGCCCCGTCGATCCTTGCCGATTCGATCAAACTTTCCGAGATCGTTCCGATATAAGTCCGAATAACGATCATATTGAATGCGCTGATCATCGATGGAATGACATATACCCAGAATGTATTAATCAAATGCAAATCCTTCATCAGGAAGTATGCCGGAATTAAACCGGCGTTAAAATACATCGTCAGAATAAAAACCAAAGTGATCGGTTTGCGGAATACGTATTCCCGGCGGCTCAGCGTATAAGCCAGCATGGTGGTTAGCCCTAGATTCAGCAGGGTTGAGAGCACTGTTCTTGCCACCGAAATCCCGAAGGCATTGTAGATCGTCCCTGAGGCGAATACCGCCTTGTAATTCTGCCAAGTAAATTCTCTCGGCCAGAGATAAATGCCGCCGCGGATCGTATCGTTCCCCGCATTGAAGGAAACAACGATCGTATTCAGAAACGGATATAACGTGACTATAACTAGACAAAGCATGAATAGGGCATTAAAGGTATTGAACAGGATCGGCTCAATACTTCTCTTTCCGACAGGTCTGGTCACTGCGGCAGCAGATGCTGGCCCAGGGCTGATGGTTTGGTTTGCCATAACTATAACAGCCTCTCTTCCCCTAGCCGTTTGGCGACTCCGTTGGCAATCAACAGCAACGTTACGCTAACGACCGTTTTAAATATACCGGCAGCAGTAGCTAATGAATAGTTTCCTTGAGCGAGCCCGTATTTCAGTACGAAGATGTCGATCGTTTGCGACCAGTCGACAATAAGACCGTTGCCAAGTAAATATTGGATTTCAAAGCCTGCCTCCAGAATGTGGCCGACCTGCATAATCAACAGAATCACAATCGTAGGTTTAATGCCCGGCAATGTGACATGGAACATTTTCCGGTAGCGGCTTGCTCCGTCAATATCTGCAGCTTCATAAAGTGCCGGGTCGATCGACGCCATCGCAGCCAAATATATAATCGTATTCCAGCCGACTTCCTTCCAAACATGCGACGCTCCGACGATTCCCCAGAAATACTTGCCTTCGCTGAGCCATTGGATCGGCTCGTTGATCAGGTTCAGCTTCATCAGGAGATCATTGATGATGCCGTCCGAAGCCAAGCTTGTCGCTACAATCCCGGTTACTATAATCCAGGACAGAAAATGCGGAAGATAGGAAATCGTTTGTACGGTTCTTTTCCAAAGTACTTTTTTGATTTCGTTCAGCAACAATGCCAGTATAATGGCTGTTGTAAAGCCGAGAATCAGATTGATGACACTCATAGCCAGTGTATTTCGCAGTACCTGCAGGAAGCTGTCGTCTTTAAAAAGGAACTCGAAATGCTTAAAGCCTACCCATTTCTGCTCGCTAAAATCTCTAGCGGGCTTATAGTCCTGAAAAGCCATGGTCCAGCCCCAAATCGGAACATAGGCGAACAATATGATATACGCCAGTAACGGTACGGACATGTATATCAACTGACTCTGATCTTTGATAAGGGACCAGGTAATCTTCTTTTCTTTTTTTGGCTTCTGGACGGCTCGATCTTCTTTCAAGGTCTGATCCATAGTTTTTTTCTCCCCAAAACCTGTTATTTTCGAAAGAATGGAAGGCAGATGAACGCCTTCCATTCTCCGTTTAAAGTCAAAGCCTTATTTCACTGTCCAGGTATCTCTTCTCCATTGCAGCACTTCATTGATTCGATCCTCGTAAGCCTTGATGTTGAGCTTGCCAATTTCGCCAACGTATTCATTCCATACACTTTCGAATTCATCCGGCTTTGCGAGAATGGCCTTCGGCAAGTACTTCGTAGATAATTCGTTTTGCTTCGTGTTGACGATTTTTGCCTCGGAGCTATCTATCAAGTCTACAGACCATGCAGGGTAAGCCACTTCATTCTCAGGCGCTTCACTGAAGAAATCGACATAGCTGTTAAAGCCATATTGCGCGAGGAAGTTCTTGTCGTATTCTTCTAAGCCAGCTTGATATTCTTCCGGTTGAGCGGCAGCATCCGTGGAATTCCCATCCGAGAATTTGCCTTGCATTTTTGGAGCTCTGCCATAGAAGGCATCGGCTTTGTTAGCCAGCTTCCAGGTTCCGTCGGTAAAAGCATCACGTTGTTCTTGCGTTTTCATGAAACGGCCTTCTTCATTGACAATGTAATCTTCGCCTTCAATACCCCAGGTGAAGATTCTTTGCCAATCTTCCTGAATCAACGTATCCAACAGTTTGATGATTCTTATAGCTTGTTCTTCGGATGCATTGACTGTAATCCCGAATCCGTTGTCCAGGTTAAGTGCCGGACGATCCTTATAATGGTCTCTTGTGCTTTCATCATATACAAGCGGAAGACCAACATATTGTCTTTCAAATCTCTTCTGAGTCGTCAGCGCGTCCTCTGCACTTTGGAAGTTCCAGTGCTGATCAAACATACCTAGAACTGCGCCGCTAGAAATTTTCGCCATATACTGGTCGTAGTTTTGAGTAAATGTCTCCTTGTCGATGACGCCGGCCGCATTCATCTCGTTCAGCTTTTTGTAGTATTGTTTCGCATAATCCTTATCCGCGAAAATTTCAGCTACTCCATCTTTAACAACTACGCCGCCGTCATTCGGGTGACCGATCAAGTGCTGCGGAGCATTGAACAGCCCCCAGTTTCTCCAGTCATAGTTCAGAATTTCAAAGCCGATCGTCGGGGTTCCGTCGATATCCGGATGTTTTTCCTTATACTGCTTAATCAAATCAAAGTATTGATCCAACGTTTTCACTTGAGGATATCCGGCTTCCGCCAAAACGTCCTTTTGGATCCAGAAGGCAGGTCCTGAATACCAAGTCGTATCGGGGTCAGCATTATAAACACCATAGTTAGGAAGGGTGTAGATATGGTTGTCATTAGGATCTTTCATCATGTTCCAGTACTTCTCGTAATGCTTCTTCAAATTCGGAGCATGCTCTTCAATCAAGTCTTCCAGCGGAATAAATGCGCCTGCGGCCTTCAATTTCTGATTGTCCGTCATCATGTCCGGATAATCGCCGCCTGCGATCATAACGCCGAGCTTTTGATCAATGTCGCCTGCAAGGAACTCAAATTTGAAGGAAGCTCCCGTTTCCTCTTTTATCAACTTGTAGATCTTGTTGTCAGGTGTCGGTTGTTGGCCGGCTTCACCGATAAACACCGAAATTTCAAACGGTTCCACCCCGTTTTCGGAATTCTCTCCGGATA
The DNA here is from genome assembly GCF_018919145.1 of Paenibacillus brevis. GTDB lineage: Bacteria > Bacillota > Bacilli > Paenibacillales > Paenibacillaceae > Fontibacillus > Fontibacillus brevis. Next base: position 259,419 of record NZ_JAHLQJ010000002.1, on the reverse strand, counting down.
CCTGTCCGTTATTTCCGCTCTTGGCGGCTTCCTTATTGTTGCCGCTGCAAGCCGACAAAACCAGACCGAGCGAGAGCAGCAATATCAGGCTCAACCGGAATACCGATTTTTTCTTGCCCCCCATTTAAAGCACCTCCATATTGATTTAGTCATTTGGGTTTGTAAGCCCTTTCAATGACTCATCTTCATTGTAAAAGCGCTGCCAAAAGCGAACTATAACACAATTAAAGCATTACCCTTCAAAACTTTAGTTCCTGCTTTTATATTCGCCCGGAGACATTCCCATCCGTTTTTCGAACTGCTTCAGGAATTGGCTGTAGTTCACATAGCCCACCTGCTCCGCGATTTCACTGTTTTTATGCTTATTTTCCAGGAGCAGACGGGAGGCCTCCTCGATCCGGAGGTTATGCACCCATTCATTGAATCCGACCCCGTTTTTCTTCATCAGCAATTGCCCCAAGTAGACCGGATGCAAATAAAAGCGTTCCGCCAGCTTCTTGATTGTCAGCCCTTCCCGGTAATGCTCCCGTATGTACTCGTTGATCTCCTGCACAATCCCCTGTGATTTCAGTTCTTGTTCCTCGCTGAGCAAATCGATGCATTCGTCACCGAAGCTCAGCAACAGACTCAAAAATTCATTCAGGCCCATGACCGAAGCATCCAACGCGGAAAAGTCCAATTTGACCAGCGCTTCTGATGCCTTCTTGCCGAGGGAATCCTCCATGTATTCTTTCATTTTGTACATTAAATGAAAGAGCGCCTTCTTGACTATCTCGGGCGCGAGAGGCAATTCACGAAACAGGTTTGCCTCAGCTGTGACCGTTTCGTGATAACCGGCTGCATTCAAGAGAGTTAGCGCCTCCATCGCGTTATCCACTAACCGTATCGGGTCATAGTGGTATTGAAAATGCCTGTTTTTAATTGAAGCATAAGAAATAACCCCGGGGTAATCGGGGTCATAAAATTTGAATTTCAACGCTTCTTCTGCGGTTCTATAGCAGTTTGCAAGATGCAAGAGCGATTCCTCGGGAGCACCGATGGCCACAACTACCCGCTGTCCGTTGTACCGCACGGAAAATTCGGCGAGCACCCGACATATACCGTCCGCCTGTCCCTGATCAGGTGAATATCCGAACACGATGCCTAAGCGGTTCATTTCCAGGTCGATCAGAAACATCGCCTGCTCCTGTGCAATCAAACCCGCCGTGATTCCCCTAAGCTCAGCATACATGGCCGGCTCAGTCAGAATTAGACAGATGTTCCATGCCTCCCTGCTAGCGGACAACGTACTCAGACTGTCCGGATATTCCCTTTCCGAACCCGGGCAATTCTCAAGCAACTGTCTGATCAAAAAGACCTGCTCCTCCAAGGATGCAATCTCGCTCCATTGTTGTTCTTCTGCCTCATGCAGTAGTTCGCTGTAAATCTTCCTCAGCTCTTCGGCGGCTTCTTCCGGCTCAACCGGTTTTAACAAATAATGAGTGATGCCATAGCGCATTGCTTTTCTTGCATACTCGAACTCACTGTATCCGCTAATAATTGCGAAGCTGATTTTCTTGTTCCCGTTCTTCTGCCATTCTTCAATCATCTCAAGGCCGCTCATCAGCGGCATATTGACATCGGTGACGACCAAATCCGGCGAAAGCTCCGCCATCACTTTCAGCCCCTCGGCGCCGTTGGAGCAAGTACCGCAAACTTCAAAGCCAAGCTTTTCCCAATCGATCCACAGTTGCATGCCTTCCAGAGCGCCCGGCTCGTCGTCGATCAAAAGAACTTTAAATCTCACATCCATCACTCTCCTTGCGGGTAATCCTGATGGTCCAGCAGCCTGATCGGAATTTCAAAGGACACTGTCGTTCCTTGATTCGGTTTGCTGTCGATATCGAACCGGACGAGATCGTCATAATACAGTTCAAGTCTCCGGTATACATTGCGGATACCGATGCTGTTGCCGGATGTACTCTCGCTGCGCATGGATATGAGCATCTCACGGCGCTTTTCCGGCTCGATGCCTTTGCCGTTGTCCTGTACGGATATGCAGAGGCGGTCGTCCGATATGGAGGCTGCGATCTTGACAATACCCTCCCCCTCTACCGCCTGGATCCCATGTTTACATGCATTTTCCACCAGCGGCTGGATGCTCATCTTAGGTATCTTATAAAGGAGTGCCTCCGGGTCAATATCCAGTTCGTATTCGAACTTGTCCCGGAACCTGAATTTCTCAATTTTGAGATACATTTCGATGAATAAAATTTCCTCTTCCAGTGTCACGATGTCCTCTTTCCAGCCAAGCAGTCTCCGGAGCAGTTTGGACAAGCTTTTGATTATATCGGTCACATCAGAATAATTATTTTTGGTGCACACGACCAAAATGGCATTCAAGGTGTTAAACAGAAAATGCGGATTCATTTGGCTTTGCAAAAAGTTCAATTCCGCCCTTACCTGTTCCATCTCCAAATCCTTTTTCTGAATCTCAAGCTTGTATACGTTGTTGATTAAAGAGTTGATCTGGGCCGTCATGATATTGAAATTCTGGATCAAGCCGCCGATTTCATCGTTCCCTTCATCGATCCGAATCAGGTCGAATTTCTCGTTGGTAACCTTTTGCATATGGCGGGACAGGCGTTTTACCCGGTAATTGTAGGATCTGAGCATGATGTAAATGAATATAAGTGAAAACAGTGTAATAATGGCCGCGATGAATCCCACATAAAGCTGCATATCGAGCATAGCACTGGATAACCGGTTCCCCTGCGTCACGCCAATCAGCTTCCAGCCCTTTACGTAACTGGCCGTTCCGATGGAGATGACACGAACGTCCTTGTTCTTCTCTTTATCGGAAAGCTCAAAGACCGGGTAGGCATCGGTAACCCCCCGCTGGTAGCCGCTGTCTGCGGACATAATGATCTCATTACGCTCATTGACCAGGTACAGGTTTAAATAAGCCTGCTCCCGTACGATGACATCGTAAATTTTGCTCAAGTCGATATCAATACGAAGCAGCTTGTCATATGTACTGTAAGTGTCAAAGTAATCCATGTCCTCAATCACGCTGAGATAAGGCCCTGTCACAGTGGCGCTATTGGCTACGGTCGCCCGATAGGCCGCCACCAGTACAGGGAGCGTCGATTGCTGCCACAGCCGATACCAGTCGCTATTCTTCACATTGTCATCGAGCTTTTGATAATCCCCGCCAGGTACAATTGTGTCATTATCCGTAAAAATGCTGATCCTCTGAATTTGATTATTGACCGGTATATAACTTTTGACCCGATACCGCAGCTGATCGTTGAACATTTCGTAAAACTCGATCGCACCTTCGTAACTTCTGTCCAGCGTTTCATATAGCATCTTATCCGTGCTAAGCGCATGGCCTACCGCTACCCCGCCGTCGATATAATCGTGAATATCTTTTCTGGCCCGTTCGAGCGAGATTTCAAGGTTTTGCTCCTCCCGTTCCTTGATAATTCCGGTCATCTCGTCCAGAAACACGATGTTAATCACCATAATAGGCAGCAGTACGCCGATTACGTAGATCAGTATAAATTTATAATTCAGCGGAATATCGTTAATGAGTGTCCGGAATCTAAAGCGTTTTTTCATGATTTATGCACCACCCTGCCTTCAAGCGCGTATTCAAAAAGTCAGCTTTCCAGCACCGAGAAGGTTCCGAGAAGCGGAAGAAGGAGGAACGGAGTGTAGGCAGACCCTACAGGGGCAAAATCAACCCGCGGTTTTCCTCTTGGATTCCTGTTTGTAGACAGAGGGCAGCATCCCCGTCTTGCATTTGAATTTGCTGATAAAATAGTCCGTATTGGGGTATCCGACCTGAAGCGCGATTTCGGAAATTTTCATCTGAGTTCGTTTCAGCAGCCGCTTGGCTTCCTCGATTCTTTTTTCATTCAGGTAATCGTTGAACGGTTTACCGGTCTCTTTTTTAAACAACTGACCGAGATAGGTTGAATTCATATGAAACATTTTAGCCAGGTCCTGTAATTGCAGCTTGCCGCGGTATTCCCGGTCCACGTATTGAATGACATGGAAGATCGTATTATTCTCGTTCTTTTCCTCCAGCCTAGCAAGGTCGTTAGCCGCTTCCAGGCAAAGCTCAAGGACATATTTTTTCAAGGACGAGTAGGTCTCGAAGCTCCCGGTATTACCATATTCGTCCTGGACTTTCTTCATGAATGCATCCGGTTCCCCGTTCATTTCCCCGATCCGTCTGCAAAGATTCAATTCGAGGTCGGCCACATGGGCCATGCCATGCTTCAGGTCGGGCAGCCCTTCTGTAATGGAAGCCAGCGCGTCTTCCACGGCGGAGTGAATTTTACCGGTTTGGGCCGTCATCACAAGCTCGAGAAGCTGCTTGAATTTCTCCTTGGCGTAATTGCCGGAATTTCCGTCCTGCCGCAAATCCCTGTAATTATACACACCGTCTCTTCCCTGACAACGCTTGCATTTATTAATCTCGAGCGCCTGTACATACAGTTCGCGAACCGAACCGATTCCTTGAAGAGCGCTGCTGACCGTTACGATTACCGTCCCGTTCGACTCATCCGTAAGTTCATTGTAAAGTCGTACGGCGAGCTCCTGTACCCGGCAGAAAGGGAATTTATCATCAGGCAGAATTATGCCGAGCCTTCCCGCACTATCCTCGAATATACGCCCCGGTGTTTCCGCAAAATACTTCCGCACCCGGCTGCGCAAATCGGAAGTGTCCCCGGAAGCCTCAATCAGAACGCAGCGCAGCAAGGCATCCTCCGGAAGCAGAAGGGCATGTGCTGTCTGATGCATCAGTTGCTCACTGTCTTCTCCTTGAATCAAGCGGTTCAGCAAATTGTTCGCCAGCAAAAAATGCATGCGGCTTTGGCTTTGCTCCGTTTCAAGCTCTTCCACAATTCTCTCGCCCAGGCGGAACAGCACCGCTTCAATTTCTTCCTCGTCGATCGGTTTAAGTAAATATTCCGTAACCCGCTGATGCATCGCGGTAAGCGCATAATTAAAATTGTCGTACCCGCTCAATATGATAAACTTCGGAGGTCTAGCCATCACCCGGTTCGATCGCTCAATCAACTCCAAACCGCTAATCACCGGCATGTTAATATCCGTCAGAACCAGCTCCGGCTCAAGCTCCTGAATCATCCTGAATGCATCAGGACCATTGGAGGCCTCACCGCACACTTGAAACCCGTAATCCTTCCAATTCACCATCGTGCGGAGCCCCTCGATTACCCAAGGCTCGTCATCCACCAATAGCACATTCATCATCGATATATCGCTCCCCTGAAGTTGAACTGGTTTGCTCTTTTTGAAAGCGTACTCATTAATTATGCTAACATACCCTTGTCGTTTGAGAACAGGAAAACTTATTACCCTCAACCTAAATGAGAACCCGTACATTCTCTATATCGAAAATTAAGCTCTTATCGTGAAAATCTTAGTTCTCTTTTGCCAGTAATTTGTATGTGCTTATACTCAGAAGGAAATAGCCCTCATCAGTAGAATGAGTATCCAACGAGATCCTTCTGAAAGGTGGAGAACCATGATTTTATCCAGCATTCTGAGCGACGGCATGGTCTTGCAACGAAACGAAAAGGTCGGCATCTGGGGTAAAGCCGCGGCCGGGCAGGCCATACAGATCCGTTTTAACGAAAAAAAATACGATGCGTTTGCCGATTCCGCCGGGGACTGGCGAATTGATTTGGACGAGACGGAGCCGGGCGGTCCGTTCGAGATGGTGATCTCGGCTGGCAGCGAGGCAAGCGTCATCCGGAATATTCTCGTCGGAGACGTGTGGGTGCTTGGCGGCCAGTCCAATATGGAGCTGCCTGTCCGCCGGACCCTTGATTTGTTGGCCGATGAGGTGAAGGATGTTCAACTCCCTTGGATTCGCCAGTTCTCCATGCCGATAAGCTATAATTTCCATGCTCCGCAAAGCGAGCTGCCGGGAGGCGGGTGGATTGCCGCCACCTCGGAGGATGTGCTGAACTTTAGCGCCGCCGGTTTCTTTTTTGCCAAAGAAATCTATGAAAAACACCAGGTCCCTATCGGCTTGATTTTAACCGCGGTAGGAGGAACGCCGATTGAGGCATGGATCAGCGAAGGATCCCTTCGGCGTATTGGCGGATATGAAGACGTCCTGGAGCAATGCAAAGACGACCAATATGTCATTGCCGCCAAGGCGGCGGACGAAGAGCGGGGCAATACCTGGTATGTCCGCCTGAATAACGCCGATCTTGGTTTAAAAGAAGGCTGGTACAGCGAGTCATGGAATACCGCCGATTGGCAAGATTTCGAGCTTCCGGGATCATGGACAGGCGGCGAGCTTGAGCACGTTCGGGGCAGTGTCTGGTTCCGCAAGGAGATCGACCTCCCCAAGTCCATGACCGAAGGCAACGCCTGCTTAAAGCTGGGAACGGTCATTGATGCGGATGATACTTATGTTAACGGCGTTTGTATCGGCAATACCGGCTACAGGTATCCGCCAAGGCGCTACTCCATTCCCGCCGGATTATTAAAGCCCGGAAAAAATACAATCGCCGTGCGCGTCATCAGTACTCATAATACAGGAGCATTTGTGAAAGATATGCCTTATCGACTGCTGGCCTGCGGACAGGAATTGGACCTCATCGGCGTTTGGAAATACCGGGTCGGAGCCATTACCGAGGCTATGCAGCAGCAGACATTTTTTCACTATAAACCCTCCGGGGTGTACAATGGCATGATCTCGCCCTTGCGCGATTACCGGATCAAGGGGGCGTTATGGTACCAAGGCGAGTCCAATACGGATCACCCTGCCGGATACAGCAAGCTGTTCGAGGTGTTAGTTGCGGATTGGCGTGGCCAATGGGGGGTCGGGGACTTCCCCTTCATCTATACGCAGCTCGCCAACTTGGGCGAAGAGGGCGATCCGCAGACCAATTGGGCCGAGCTTCGCGAGGAACAACGCAAAGGGCTGCAGATTCCGGGCACGGCGATGGCCGTTACGATAGATATCGGCGAATACAACGATCTGCACCCGCAGGACAAGAAAACCGTCGGCCAGCGTTTAGCGCTAGGCGCCCTCAGATTGGCTTATGGCGAAAATGACCTGATCTTCAGCGGGCCGATGTTCAAAGAGATGGAGCTTACCGGAGATGGCGTACGCCTACGGTTCGACCATACCGGAAGCGGGCTGGTCGCCAAGGGCGGCGGAGTGCTTAAAGGGTTCGCGGTCTGCGGGCCGGAAGATGTGTTTGTTCCAGCGCAAGCCGTGATTTCCGGCGATACCGTCCTCGTCATGCATGACCTTATTAAGCAGCCTGTTCATGTTCGATATGCCTGGGCCAACAATCCCGCGCAAGCAAATCTGTACAATCGGGAGGGCCTCCCGGCCTCGCCGTTTAGCACAGGACATCTGAAATAAACAAGGTAATTCCTTTAAAAGTGAATCTTTGAAACCGCTTTACTAAAGGAGATAATAACATGGGAGATGAATAAATTGGTTTGAAAATGAAGGTACAGGGAGGCTTTTGAACCGATGAATAATCATGCGGGAGCATTTTTCACAGGGGAATATAGAAACTTGCTGGCGGAATTCGGGTATGAGAAGGCGGAGATTCACGAGCGTCTGGAGGAGACCTGGCGGGAATTGTTCGAGGGCGGGGAGGATACCCGAATCTATCATGAGTCCGGCGATGATATGGGGTATATGCTCGACACCGGCAACCTGGATGTGCGGACCGAAGGAATGTCCTACGGTATGATGATGGCCGTGCAAATGGATCGGCAGGAGGTGTTTGATCGGCTTTGGAAATGGACGGTGGCGCATATGCACATGACCGAAGGAGTAAATGCGGGATATTTCGCCTGGTCCTGTGCCCCGGACGGTTCACGGCTGTCGGATGGGCCGGCCCCTGACGGGGAGGAGTATTTTGCGTTGGCGCTATTCTTTGCGTCCCACCGGTGGGGCGACCGGGAAGCACCATTCAATTATGGGACGCAGGCGCGCGATTTGCTCCGGACCTGCCTTCATAAAGGGGAAGACGGGATCGGCGATCCGATGTGGGATCCGCGCAACAAGCTGATCAAGTTCATTCCGAACTGTGAATTCTCGGACCCATCCTACCATTTGCCGCATTTTTATGAATTGTTTGCGCTGTGGGCCTATCCCGAGGATCGTCCGTTCTGGAAGGAAGCGGCATCGGCCAGCCGTGAGTACTTGAAATCCGCCTGCCACCCCGAAACCGGTCTGGCTCCTGAATACGCCTATTATGACGGTACGCCGAATAATGAGCGAGGATTCGGACACTTCTTCAGCGATTCATATCGGGTAGCCGCCAATTTGGGGCTGGACTGGGAATGGTTCGCGGCGGACCCGTGGGAACGGGGTGTGGCGGAAAGAATTCAGGCATTCTTCACCGACAAGCGGCCGGAGGATTATCGCAGATACACGATCGAGGGCAAACCGTTTGAGGAAAAATCGCTGCATCCCGTCGGGCTGCTGGCAACTAATGCGATGGCCTCTCTGGCTGCAGAAGGGGAGCACGCCCGGGTGAGCGTGGAGTTGTTCTGGAATACGCCGTTGCGGACGGGCGACCGGCGCTATTACGATAACTGCTTGTACTTCTTCTCACTCCTGGCCTTAAGCGGAAATTACCAGATCTGGAAGCCTTGACTTCAATAGAATTTCAAAAAAGAAAGGGCAGACCCGGTTCATTCAACCGTCTGCCCTCTTTAATGTCCCTTAGGAATTGCTTACCATCGGCTTACTACTACCCGGCCTGACGCTCAGACACCAGTTCCTGAGCTGGAGCAGCCGCTTCCTTCTTGCCATCCTTCAGATAGGCGAGCCAATAAGCTCCTGCTACAAACAAGGCTCCGCCGGTCAAGTTACCCAGCCATACCGGTACAAAGTTAATCAGGTATTCTCCCCAGGAGTAGTACCCTTCGAAGATCGCTGCCGGAATCAAGAACATGTTGGCGACCACGTGCTGAAAGCCGATTGCAACGAAGGCCATCGTCGGGAACCAGATGCCGAGAATTTTACCGCTCATATTGTCGGCCCCATAAGAGAGCCATACAGCCAGGGCTACCAGCCAGTTACAGCCGATCCCCGAGACGAACGCTTGCACGAAACTATCGTCCAGCTTGTGTCCAGCCATATCCACCAGCTTCTCCAGATACACGCCGCTTCCGGTCAGGCCCACAACATGCCCGAAGAAGTAAGCGACAAACAGAGCGCCGAGAAAGTTAGTAATCGTAATCAACAGGAGGTTCTTGATCATCTCGCCTGTGGAAATCCTGCCCGCTATCCGCGCCAGCGGCACAGCCATCATATTGCCTGTCAGCAGTTCACCGCCGGCAAGCAATACAAGGATCAGACCAATCGGGAACACCGCTGCTCCGATAAAGCCGGAGATACCGCCCCATTCAGCCGGTGCTCCTGCAATAACGCGAATATCCAGCAGGAAGCCCATCGCAATAAACGCCCCGCCCAAAAATCCGAGAATCAACACGGTCAACAGCGGATTATGCGCCTTCTTGACACCCATCTCTACCGTGACTTTCGCGATTTGATCCGGTTTATTATAAGCCATGATTTCAATCTCCTTTGTGACTTGTTCTATTCGGCTACTTTAAAATCCGCTTTATATTGTACCGTGCGAAGCGCCTCAAATAAGTAACATAAGTCACGATACCTTCCCCGAAGTGAAAAACTTCACAGAATTGAGATCACGGAGATCGCAGAAAATTCAGACACGCCCCGTCTCGTGGGCGGATTGCGGAACTTCGGGCAACGCTCCAAGTCCTGCACTGTTCAGGAAATTCCATGGCTTGTTATAATGCGGCTGGAAGAAGAAGTCCACGAAAGCCAATTCTTCCATCTTCATGCCATTTTGGATGCAGACCGAAAGAGTGTTGACCGATTGAGTCAAATCCACCTTGGACATCATCTGTGCGCCGAGGATCCGCCGGGTTGATTTTTCATAGACCACTTTCAGCATCACAGTCTCATGCGTAGGCATAAATTCAGGCCGGTAATGATCGTTAACGGTCACAGCTTCCGCATCAATGCCTGCCTCCTTGGCCGAGGCCTCCGTCATCCCGGTTGCGGCAATATGGTCCTCGTAAATCTTAATTCCCGAGGTGCCTTGCGTACCCATATATTTCACCGTAGGGGTCATTAAATTTCGAGCGACCAGCGTCCCCATCCGAACCGCATTTGTAGCCAGCGGAATGTAAGCATGGGTCTGGGTCGGATTATAGAATACGGCGCAGCTGTCACCGGCCGCGTAGACATCACTCTTGCTTGTACGCATATATTCATCTACGATAATAGCGCCGTTATCGAGCATATCCACTTGTCCGCGAAGAAGCCCTGTGTTAGGACGGAAGCCGATGCACAGGATGACCAAGTCTGCCGAGTATTCTCCACGGTCTGTCACAACCTTGCTCACCTTGCCATTTTCACCTGTGAATTTTGTAACTTTCTCCCTTAAAGCAAGCTCAATATTGCGGCTCCGCAGAGAAGCTTCGATCTGGTCCGTATACTCCGCGTCAAGATACTTGCTTAGAATACGAGGCTCCGCATCAATCAGCGTTACGTTTTTCCCGTTCAATTGGAAAGCCTCTACCAGCTCGACCCCGATGTAACCTGCGCCGACGACCACGATGTTCTTGGCCTGCTTGGACTTTTCAATAATTGTATTGGAATGGTTAAAGTTTTTAGAGAGCAAAATATTGTCCAGCTCAATCCCCTCAAATTTCGGTACAATCGGCCAGGAGCCTGTCGTCATAACCAGTTTATCGAAGGTATCCTCCAGCTCTTCGCCTGTCTCCAGATTACGTGCCCGCAGCTTCTTCGCATCCGTCTCGATCTTTGTTACCTCATGACGCATTTTGGTTGTCACACCCAGCTCTGCGAGCTGTTCAGGAGATGAATAGAACAAGCCCTGGGCGTCACTAACCATCCCGCCGACATAAAGTGCTATACCGCAGGATAAAAACGAAATATTATCATTCTTCTCGTAAACCGTAATTTCTGCCTCTGGATAGCATTTTGCGATATTGACAATAGCCGACGTTCCCGCGTGAGTACATCCAATGACTGCAATTTTCATATTTAAATCCTCCTCTGGGTGTTAGGAATAATCATCGAATTGTGAATTTATTCACCTATAATCATATTATAGTGTGACATTTTTCACATCGCAACCTTTTTAAACTCATTTCGCAAATTATTCACAATTTAAAATAAAATTTTTATTAACTCACTCCGCACATAGTACATTGTCCATAAATTTAAAGGACCATTCAGGAGTTTGCCCTGAATGGCCCTTATAACTACAAGTATTCCAGCATATTGCGGAGCACTACCGCGTAGCCGTTAGGAAGCATATGTATTCCATCCGTGCCGAATTCTGCTTTCAGATTACCGTCTTCATCACTCAGTCCCTCATTCACGTCAATGTACGTAAACCCGAATTTGCCTGCCAGCCGTTCTACCGCCTCATTCGCTTCTCGGATTGCCGCATTCGATCTGCGCTCAAAGACGTCCCCCATCGATTCCTTCGGCACATGCGGGAACTCCGCTACCCCGTTGACCGGATAATAGGACATCACATAAACCTGGCAATTCGGCAGACGCTTGGCAACCTGGCTGAGAATTTCATCATAATTGGAGATCAAACCCTCCAGCGTATATTCCGGCGCACTGATATCATTCGTCCCGATATTAATAAAGAGCTTTGAAGGCTCCAGCTCAAAAATACAAGTCTCCATCGATGCCAGCAGCTCTGCCGTTACATAGCCCGCGATCCCCCGGTTGTAAATACAATAACGCTGATCGAGAATCTGCTGGAACTCGTTAATCGGGAAAAATTCCATCAGCGATGAGCCGGCAAAAACCGTCTCACCCTTACGAGCTAACGCATTCAGATATCGGTATTTGCGAAGCTTCTCCTTCTTCTCATCCCATATTTCTATTGTGTTCGCATCTTCCGCCATATTTGTCCGCTCCTCCTCAGTTCGGTATCTGTCCTCTCCATCATTTCATACCTCGTAAGCGGATTCAACCCCGAACTGAAGCAAGGCTACAGGAGAGCCTGAGCCTTGACAATTTCCTCATATTTAGCTGCCCGCTCCGCTTTGGTCAGTTTGGGGCAGCCGTAGCAATAGCCATGTCCGGTATCCGTCCGATAAGCCAGGCAGCAGGTAGGCTTCATGCGAGTTTTTTGTCCGGGACGATAGGGATCATCCAGCCATACCGCTTTCAGGTCGAAGGGATTGCGGGATAAGCCGAACCAGGTAGCAGACAACTCCTTCGCCAGGAATTCCTTTTGCTCCGCCATTCTCTCATGCAGGTCAGGCTCTCCGGTCATTTTCCCCAAGTAATCCAGATAGAATTCCACACCGAGCGGCATTTGCCCCCATAGTTGCCCTACAGGCACCCCCGTAACCTCGGCGGTCATCTCCATTACCGGGCGGAGCGTCGTCTCCAGCCAGTGTCCAGCGGTCTCCTGACGCCAAGCTTCATCACGTACAGCCGGCCAAGCATGAACTTCAAGACAGCCGATCACAAAGAAGATGCAAGGATATTGATTCATCATTCTGATCTCCAGCGTCAGGTTCTGAAGCGATACATCCGGACTCCCTTCGCAAGCCGTCATAAAATACATATGGGCAGTCAGCATCGTCCGCCAGCTCGCCGCAAAATAAGTAGCCGCAACCTGAAGGTCACGGCCTTTAATCATCGGCATATATTCGTTCAAAAAGGTCTGCATGCCCTCAGAGGCAGCCAGCCGCGATACCGGCATTGCAAGCAAGGCATCCGGGTCTTTTTCCGTCACGACATACAGCGCCTGGTTCAGCAGGCCATAATCTATATTCATCTGAAGCTTCTCCTTACTCCGGTGTTCTACCTGTTGTGAGATTTACAGATTCGAGGCTACCTTTATAGTGCCGTCCTTTTGCTTCTGACTGCGCACTTTCCCTTCGGTAGCCGCCCGATAGAGCTCATAAGGCAGGCAGAGCGGAACACCGCTGCGGGGATCGGTAACAATATCAGCCTCGATGCCGAATACCTCACGGAGCACCTCTGACGTTACGACCTCTTCCGGCTTGCCCTGAGCAACAGCTTCCCCCTGCTTGATCGCAATCATATGATGAGCATAACGCGCGGCATGGTTCAAATCATGCACGACCATAACAATCGTCCGGCCCGACTCCGCATTCAGCTCTTCCAAGAGCTGGAGCACTTCAAGCTGGTGAGCCATATCCAAAAAGGTTGTCGGCTCATCCAGGAACAAAATATCGGTCTCTTGCGCCAAAGCCATCGCGATCCAAGCACGCTGGCGCTGTCCTCCGGACAGATGCTCAAGCGCACGGTCACTGAATTCCTGCATCCGGGTAGCTTCAATCGCCCAGTCGATCACCTTGCGATCCTCGGCCTTCAGACCTCCGAAGCCCTTTTGGTGCGGGAAGCGGCCATAAGAAATTAACTCATATACCGTCAAGCCTTCCGGCGCGGTCGGATTCTGCGGCAAAATAGCCAGCTGCTTCGCCACTTCACGCGTAGACTGCTTGTGGATCGATCTCCCATCCAGCAATACGTTTCCGTTCTTCGGCTGCAGTATACGGGCCATCGTCTTCAAAATAGTCGATTTTCCTGAACCGTTAGCCCCTACAAGTGCTGTGATCATACCTGGCGGTATCGAAATATTCAAGTCTTGAACAATTAGACGATCCTCATATGCGATATCCAGATGCGAAGTTTTCAATGATGCCATGTTGATCTTCCTTTCCATATATGGCTTGAAGAAGGGGCCTGAATCAACAAGCTAGCGTCATCCCGCCGAATCTTCACTTAATCTTCATCATAACTTTTCCTAAATTTAAAGATACTGATAATCATTATCATTTGTCAACCCTTTATTCATCCCATATGTATGAGAAAATAGATGCAAACATGACCCTATGAATTGGTAAGGTATATTTTACAGTATTATTCCCTCGTAAACCTGCTGGTTTACCTCTACCTCGGCCTGCTCCAGTTGGGACTTGAACCAGCTCTCGTAGCGTTCCTCGCTCCACTGCTGAATCAAAGCATCCCGGACCGTTTCAAAAGCTGGCGGATCCGATTTGCCGGAGATGCTGTCGGCATATGCTTGCCTAAGCTGTTCCTCTGTCGGCGGTCCGTCATGCTCCAGCAGCCATTGCTTCAGGCCAAGAATAGTGTTGGAGACGACATACCGGTAATAGGCCGGTTCGCTGTATTCGCGGGGACCGTAAATCACTTGACCGGCGGCGAGCTGGTTGGCTCGGATCCGGTTTTCCGCTTCCCACTCCTTCAGAAAAGCATCATAACCGATAGCCACAGATATTCCCGCCCTATCCGCGGCCAGCTCGCGAACCCGATCCTCTACCAGAAGACGAAGTGTCGTTGCCTTCAGCCTCGCAACCGGAGCTTCACCGCCGCAGGGTGTGCTCCAAAAGTCCGTACCGCCGGGATCGCAGCCATAGGTTTGCTGAAAGTACGTCATGATCCCGGCGCGCTGCTCCGGCAGGCGGGTCTTGAACTCCTTCTTCGTCACAGGCGCACCGTTTACCGTTGCCACTACCGCATCCCCATCCTGAGGAACCTGTGTCTGTACCGGAAACCCATCCGAAACGGAAGCAGGCGGCTGCCCGAACCATCGCACACCAAGCAGCACAAGGATAAGCAGAACAGGGATAACGCCTGCGAAGAACAGATAAGTCTTTTTGCGATTAATTTGAATCATGGTCCATCCCTCCTCCTTTCTGCCACCCTCAGCCCCTGCTTCATACGGAAGATTACTGAATGTACTGAACGACTCTCACTACTGAACGACCTTCACATCGTCCATCCGGGCCGCACTGGTATGCATACGGATTCCGATTTTGCCCGCAGGCAGAGGCGATGCGTCAGTCCATTGGAGAAGCTGGACGCCATCGACATAGCCGATAATTACATTGCCGCTGACAGACACCTTCATGGCCGCCCATTGGCCCGGGGTTACAGCATAGCCCGTACTGCTGACCAGCGTCATGGTCCCGCCGCTTTTCTTGTACAATTCAAGCTTGTCACCGCTGTCGTTCAAGCGCAGCGTATAATAATTAGAGTTATCCACGTACCGGAACAGCAGTCCCACATTGCCGGAGGCCGTGAGCAGCTTGATTCTGGCGGAATACGTATAATCGTTCCAGGACGCATTGCCGGTATAAGCTATCGCTTCGCCGGAAGCTGTATTTTGCGACAACGTCAGACTGCCGTCCGTCGTCAAATTCCAGGAGCCGCCGGAGACCGTCCAATCGCTGAAGTCGTTGTCCTCAAAGTCATCGGAGAAGATCGTCACCGGCTGCGGAATCGTACCCTGATACTCATACGCCCCGATATCCGGCGCACCGTTGTACAACGGATTGCCGAAGAAATCCTTGCCGCCGTTTGCGGCAACCGTCACACCGGCATCAATTAGCGGCGATGTAGGCAGTAGCTTGTAACCGTCTGCCGTTGCCCGCCCGGTTGCGGTATTCGGATTGACGAACTTCGGATCGCCAACGATTTTGTAAGGATCGTTTGCCACGCTGGAGTTCAAGCCGTAGAAGCTGTTATGATCATAGGCCATTCTGGGACTGTTGGTGTACTGGCCGCTCGCACCATTGTAAAAGATATTGTTCTTATAGTAGGCCATTCCAGTGTTGCTGGCATGCGTCAGTGCCCGGTTCTGCGTGCCGGAGCGGTAAATGATATTGTTGTAGATGTACAGATCGCCCCCACCGCTGGTCAAGTGAAACGCGCCGTTTGCATCAAGATCATTCTGGCTGATATTGTAACGGAAGATGTTCTCGTCCGTGTCGTTCATGACGAGCAGCGTTCCGCCTTGATTGTTGTGGCTGTAGTTATATTGATACACGCTTTCTTTGACTTGTACGTCAAAATCCCAAGGCTGACCGTCGCCTTCCAGCTTGCGGGTATCGAAGGCTTCATTGTACTGGAACACCGCTCCCGTCGTATAGTACGCCCATTGCGCCGCAACGACGGCAATATGGTCGAGATAGCTCACGACACCGGTATTTACGTCACATGCATTGCCGATGGCATTGGTCGTATTGTACTCAATGAGCGGAGATACGCCTGCCCGGACCAAAATGCCGTCACGGTGGATCTTCTCCACATAGTTGCCGCGGATCACCACGTTTTTGAATGCATCGGATTTATGTGTCCATGCACTGTTCGAGAACGCGTCCGTCATCGTCTGAATTCCGGTATCCGCCACGTTGATGATTGTATTGTTCTCAATCAGAATGCCGTCCCACGTGCTCTCGAGAGCCGTATTTGTACCTCTGGCATGGAAATTGATGCCCCCCGTACGGCGGTCCGTACCAAAAATATCATGGATGCTCAGGTTCTTGATGTGAATATGCATGAAGCTTCCCGCACCTGTTCCTTCCCCTACTACAAGGACGCCATGCCTTCTCATGTCGGTCGGCTGCTGGCCGCTCGTAATCTCCAGGTTGTTGATTTCCCAGTAGGATACATTGCGAAGCCGAACGCCGAACCCTTCCCCGTTCACGCTCGTATTTCCAAAGTGAATCAGCGGTTTGGAACCGCTTCCATATTGATCTACAACAATCGGGCTTCCCTCTGCCCCCGAGCCCTTGAGGTCCAGATACTGATCGCTCCACACGCTTCCGGCCTTAAGTAAAATACGGTCGCCGGGGGAAAAGGTCATCGCGTTTACCTTGGCCAACGTTTTCCATGCCGTCCCTTCGCTGGTTCCCGCCGAACTATCATTGCCCAGCGAGGAATCCACGTAATACGTAGTGCCCGCTGCCCTTGCAGCCGGACTTGCTGCGCCCGACACCAGACTCGTTAGCAGAAGGCTGATAAGAATGACCAGGGGCAGGATCGCCTTGCTTCTTCTTTTCACATCCATCACTCCTTGATATGTTGTAATTTGTAATCCGCCCGCTTGCAGGCAAGCCTGGGATTCATTCCTCCGCTTCATTGCAGAAGGAAATTTTATATTCACTTGGGCTCTTTCCGCTGTATTTCTTGAATACCTTGGAAAAATAGGCCCTATCGGAGAAACCAAGGGTATACGCCACATTCTCTACCGTTTCGTTCCGCCGGCTCAGCATCGCAATCGCCATATTAATTTTGTACTGGTTGACGTAATCGGTGAAGTTCACGCCGGCCAGCTTCTTGAAGTATCTGGAGAAATAGCTGGCATTCAAATGTAAATGCTCCGCCATATCCAAAGAGGTAATCATCTGATCGGCATGCTCGTCAAGAAATTGGTCGATCGCCTGCAGACGGATATCCTTTCCCTGGACCGGCACCGGCGCCAACGTATGCTGTCTCCACAGATTCCGCAGCTCCCGCTTGGTCAAACGGGCTGCCTCATCGATGTGCACGGCCTGTCCGAGCCAGAGGAAAAAGCTGCTGTCGATAACCCCGTTCGACTCAAATGCCATCTGGCGGACAAAGTTACCGCAGATTTCCTTCACTTGCCGGGGCAGGAGCCGCTCTGATGCCGCATGTTGGGTCCACGAATTAACCGCCATATCGATCCATGCCGCATTTCCCTCCTCAAGCGCCAGCGAAAGCATGGCCCTTTCCTTATCCCCTCTCCGTTCCGTCGTTTGCAGGAAATCGGCCCGGGGCTCTACAGCCGTAACTGCTTCCGTGTCCCGGTCTGTCTCGTAAAAGCCATCGTCCCGGCATTCGCCAAGCGTTTTATACACGGTATCCAATTGCTGCAGCAACACAGTCCGGGTCGAATAGAATCCCCGCGCCTTAATCTTCAAATATTGCTCCGCCTTTTCGCAGAGCGATTCCATGAAATCAAGCAGAGGCTGGTACGAAGCGTCCGGGGCGGATACGTTCCAGATGAGATAAATCCCCATCTCCTCGGTCAGGATCGGCGTAATCGCCGCCGGTCCCTCGGATAATTCCATCGCAATATTGTTTGCGGCAAAATGAATCAGCGGCACGTCTCCGTAACCGTAGCGCTCAGTCAGCGCAGCGGCGTCGATATGAATGAAGCCCTGGCGGAAATAGGGCAGCTTCCAGGAGATGCCTAGCCGCTCGCCCAATAAGAGCATCTGATCCGTATCGCTGCCCGGAGACAGCAATTGCTTCAGAAAGCTCTGGCGCAGCACCTCTTTATTGCGTTCGATCGCCTGCCGGAACGAATAGCGCTCCAGCAGCTCCTCCCGGCTACGGAAGCGGCTTACTGCCTTGCTCAGACTGGCTTTAAGCTGCTCAGGCGACAGTTCATCCTTGATCAGATAATCGTCGGCTTCGAGCTGGAACGCCCGCTTGGAATATTGGAAATCTTCATAGCAGGTCAGGAAAATAAGCCGGACCTCCGGTTTAGTGATCCGAAACGCCTCCGCCAGCTCAAGCCCGTCCATTCCAGGCAGTCCGATATCAATGACTACGAGATCCGGCAGCGTTTCGTGGAAGTCTTCCAGCGCCTGACCGCTGCTGGAAGCCGAAGCGACAAGCTTCAGCCCCAGATCAATTGATTCCAGCAAGTACGCCACGTACTCAAGCATCGGAACATCATCATCGATCAGCATTATTGTCATCATGAATAACCGCCTCCTTGCTGTTTGCTATCGGAATGAACAGGCTGAAGCTCATGCCTCCGCCCTCGCGGGTCTCCGCCGTCAGACGTGCCTGGTACCCGAACAGCACCTGCAGTCTTCGGGCCGTATTAATCAGGCCCACACCTTTATCTTGCTGCCGGGAGAGCTCGTCCTCCATGCCGGACAGCCGCCGGTTTAGCCGCGCAACCGTCTCTTCCGCCATGCCACGGCCATTGTCGCTGATCACGATCTCAAGCCTCTGGTTATGAAGCGCTGCCCGCAGCTCAATCCTTGGATTCTCCGGCCTGGAAGAAAAGCCGTGATAGATCGCATTCTCCACGATGGGCTGCAGCAGCAGCCTCGGCAGCTCAATCGATTCCGTTCCTTCTCCCAGCTCGTAATGGAAGTCAATACTCAGCCGGTTGCGGATCTGCATGACCTGAACATAGCTTCCCAGCACCTTGCACTCCTCAGCCAGCTTAAGCGGCTGATCCACATGAACATACGCGCGGAGCAGCTTCATCAAGGCATCCACCATCGTGCCGTGCGGCTCATCTCCGGCCAGCAGCAAGCTGACCTTGATCGAATTCAGCGTGTTCAGCAGAAAATGCGGCCGGATTTGCGCTGCCAGCGCTTGAAGCTCCAGCAGGCGCTTCTCCTCCTGCTCGCTCTCCACCTGGTGCAGAAGCCCGTTGATATCGTCCAGCATCTGGTTGAACGCGGAGGAGAGAACGGCAACCTCGTCTTTGCCCTTCACCGGAATCCGGATATCCCGCTTCCCCCCGACATATTGCTTGACACTGGCACGGAGCAGGCTAATCGGCCTGTTGATATGACCCGCCCAGAGCATGGACAAGATCAAAAAGGCCAAAAAGAACAATCCGACAACCGAGATGGTTACCATAAATTCCCGATTGATTTGACCGTCGATAAACCCCCGGGGCATTTGGGAGGAAAGCACCCAGCCGGTCTTCGGAATCAAGACTGTGCTTACCAGCATGTCCCCGGAAGCCGTAGTCTCGTTCTTGCCTTTAACCGCAATGGTCTCCCCCGACCGGGTGCTCAGCAAGAAGAAGATGTCCGGATTACCGGTCTCAAGCAGACTGTGAAAATAAGATTTTGGAATTCCGATGAACAGTGTTGCTACCTTCTCATGATTGCGCGGGTCGATAATGATACGTGCGGCATAATAGTAGTCTGGGTCCGAGTGGGCTTCGCCGGAGGGGAACCATTGCAGCGTCGTTGTTTCGTTCTCGTCAAGCTTGCCGCTCTCCCGCAGGAACCGCTCCGAAAGCTCCGAAAACACCGGAACAGAGCCGTCTCCCATAATAATCCGGTTCTGTTTGTTGACGATCATCATTTTCAGGTTGGCATCCGCCGACTGCACCGACAAAATATCGGCCATGGACTTTAGCCTGGAGTAATAATCATACGACGCAAAATTTGTAAAGCTCTCAGCATCCTTCAGATGCCGAAAGCTTTCCAGAATATCCGGGTTGTAGGTTTGAGAGAAATAGACGGAAGCAAAGGAGATGCTGTCGATCGTCTTCCCGATCTGATTCGCAATAACCGTAAGCGTCTCCTCATTGGAGCGCACCAGTTTATCGCTCACATTTTGCTTCACGGAAGAGTATGACCAGAAGGTTACGGCGATAAAAGGAAACAGAATAAGAATCAGGAATGAGACTTGCAGTTTGCGATGGAAAGAAAATCTTCTTAGCCATTCCATGACGAAATCATCCTTGTCCTGAAGTATCCGTAATTATATTTTCATTATAATCCCTTTACCGCCGCTGTTACCTGACATTATCTTCTACTTGTTAGCGTCGACGACTTTCTTCACTTCTTCGGTCATCATTGCCTTCACTTCATCGAAGCTGCGGTTATCCAGCATATAGCTTGACATTCCGTTCTCCACGATGGTTTTCAGTTCAGAGCCGTAGGGCACGCTGAAGCTGTCAGGCATTTTGTTGCGCGAGTCAAAGAGGGTGTTGGCTAACGATTCCGTGTCGATCAGATCCGTATTATCTTTGAAAAATTCCTTGATCAGCGCTTCGCCGTCGGCACCCTTGTAGGAAGGGATATCCTTAGAATACTTGGAGGCCTCTTTGGTCACCCATCTAATGAAGTCATAGGCAGCTTGCTTATGCTCGGATTTCGCTCCGATCGCCACGCCGGCTCCGGAGATATTGGTCATGCCGATATCGTTCGAATCTACGGAACGCGGTACCGGCGCATACACCATTTGGAAGTCATGCGGGAATTTCTCCAGATTCAGGCCGGCTCTTACCGCATAGCTCGGTACGGCCAGCATGCTTGCATTTCCGGCAAAAAACTGCTGCAGTACATGGTAGTTGGAGGCAAGCACGTCCGCATACGGTTCTACGCTCTTGTCTTCCTGCTCCATCACCCGGCGGAGCTCGAAGAAATACTTGAAGGACGGATCATCGAAGATCGGATTCAGGTTGGCATCGAGCTGCGGATTCGGACGTTCGGTATAAGCGATTATATTGGCGTATTCCCCCCAGGTATGGAAGTAGGTTCCATAGTGTCCATCCATCGTCAGCTTTTTCGCATATTCGCGGAAGTCATCCCATGTCCACCCCATCTCCGGGAGCTCCAGACCCGCCTTCTCCAGATGATCGCGGTTGAATACGGTGAACCATTGCGTTGAGCTTGTCAGCAATCCGTAGATGTTGCTGTCCAGCTTGACGACTTTGTTGTACTCATCTTCCGGCTTTACATTTTCCTGCTCGAAGAACGAGTTAAGCGGTTCCACAACTCCGCGCGAAGCACGTTCGAGCAGTTCTTCTTCGTTGCCGGTCATAAAGACGTCGACCACTTCGCCGCTCCCGATAAGAATGTCCAGCTTCTTCATGAAATCCGTGCTGTCGCTATTCTGCACAAGGGAGACATACTCTACTTCTACCTTGTCCTGAGACTCATTGTATGCTTGAACCGCTTGATAGATCGGCTCCTCCGGTTTACTCGCCTTGAAGGTGTAGAATTTGATCTTCTCCTTCCCTGCAGGCTGCTCCTTCTTCTCATTGGCTGCAGGCGCGTTCGTTGCAGACTTATTGTCGTTGCCGCCGCTATTGCTTCCACATGCGGTGATAGAGAGGATCAAGAACAGACAGGTCAGCAATAATGATGTTTTCTTCAAAATCAATTCCCCCTTTTAAGTGTGTGTTCAAAAAGTCAGGTTTTCAGCACCGAAGCTTATGCTTTCGATGTGCGTTTTTACAAAACGCTTGAGTTGGATGAAGCTAGGGACTGAGTAGCGGAGCGTAGGCGAACCTACGTGAGCAACTGAAATGTTTCCGCAGGAAACATACTTCGGAAGCATAGGCTTGGCCCGGCTGAATTCAAGATTCGATGTCGAATCCGCTTCTCGAATTACCTCGTGATCAAAAGTCGACTTTTTAAACAACCTCTTCTAATAGTTGCTGCAGGCACATTATACTATCTCATCTTCACCTATACCGTGTACAGAATTGCGGTATGCACGTAGACATTTTTGACCTTGGCCGATCCCTTGCAGTACCGGCCAAGGCCAAATCAACCCTTGACCCCTCCAATGGCAATCCCTTCAATGACTTGCTTCTGCAGTGCCAGGAACAGCACCAGCAGCGGAATGATCGCTGCAACGGAAGCCATCATCATGACTGAAATGCGCGTACCGAACTCTTCCTGGAAGAACTGCATGCCGAGCGGGATCGTATACAGCTTCGTCGTATTCAGCATGATCAGCGGACCCTGGTAATCATTCCAGGTCCAGATGAATTTGATAATCCCTACCGTCGCCAGAATCGGCCGGCTAAGCGGTACCATCACGCTCCAGAAGATGCGGAAAAATCCGGCGCCGTCCAGCTCGGCTGCTTCCAGCAAATCGTTATGAATGCTTGCCATGAACTGCCGCAGCAGGAAGGCAAAATAACTGGAGAACATCCCCATTAGAATCAGGGCGGCGTGCGAATCGTACAAGCCGAGCTCTTTAATCATAATATAGCGCGGGACGAGCGTGGCCTGCTCGGGAATCATCATGAACGCCAGCATCAGGCTGAACACGGCGGCACGGCCCTTGAACTCCAGCTTGGACAGGGCATAGCCGGCCATCGATGAGATGATTACTGTAGCCAGCGTCGAGATCACCGCGATCTTGATCGAGTTCATATAGAACAGGCCGAAGGAGACGTCGCCCATCCATACTGCTTTAAAATTGCTGACCAGATTCCAGTCCTTCGGGATCCATTGAATCGGAAACGTCCACACATCCCGTTCCGTCTTTGCGGCCGCAGACAGCATCCAGATGAGCGGCAGCAGGAAAAAGGCGGAGAGCACGGCGAAGAGCACGGTCAGAATCAGATTACTTGTCTTTATTTTTTTGAGTGACATCGCATGGGTTCCTTTCACTTAAGACTATAAAACGGGAGTCGAAAACCTCTAATAATGAACTTTCCGGCTTTGTGTAATCCAGGTAATCGATGTTACCAGCATGATGATGAGGAACAGCACCCACGACATAGCCGAAGCGTACCCCATCTTAAAGCGCTCGAACCCTTCTTCATAGATCTGATACACAATAACCGTACTGGAGTAGTTCGGACCGCCATTCGTCAGGAACTTGATCATGTCAAACACTTTGAAGGACGAAATCGTACTCGTAATCGCCAGGAAAAAGGTCGTCGGGCCCAGCAGCGGCACGGTGATGCGCCGGAACTGCTGGATGCCTGTGGCTCCGTCGATCGTCGCCGCTTCATACAGCTCTTCCGGAATATTCGTCATGCCCGCGAGGAAGATAATCATTTGGTAGCCGAGAATCTGCCAAATATAAATGATCATAATCGCAATCAGCGAGTAGCTGGTATCGACCAGCCAACGCGGAGGATCGGAAATGCTCAGTTGCATCAACAGCTGGTTGAGCGGTCCTTTGGACGGATGATACAACGCCTGCCACACAGCAGCGATCGCTACCGTCGAGCAAATATAAGGGATAAAGAACGCTACCTTGAAAAAGGCCTTGCCGTACAGCTTCTTATGGATCATCGCCGACAGAATGATGGCAAGCACCATGGTCAGCGGCACCGTACCGGCTGTAAACAGCACATTATTTTTCAGCGCCAGAATAAAGTGATTGTCCTTAAACAGATTGATGAAGTTGTCCAGACCGGTAAAATGGATCGCCGACAGCCCGCCGACCAGATTCCACTCCGTGAAGCTCAGGAAGAGGCTGAACAGCAGCGGGAACACGGATAGAAAAATCATACCGATGACCTCGGGCGCAATAAAAAGCCACCCGGCCCACTGCTCCCTTTTTTTACGCGTCCAGTACGTTCTCTTCGGTGTCGTCATTCTCTTCTGCACAACGGTTTGCTCACTGCTCACCGGTGTTCACCTCCACGGCGTCTGCGCCGATATCCGGCAAGTAGGCGCCTTCCTCCTGCAGCCGTTGGCGCAAATGGGCAACGTCCACGGCATGGACGTCATGCTCCGCCTGGCTTGCAGCCAGCGCCGCTGCCAGTCCAGCCGCCTCGCCCATCGCCAGGCACACCGGCATGACCCGAACGCTTCCGTGCACCCTGCGGTCGCATGAAATGCTGCGACCTGCCACCAGCACATTGCGCAAGCCCCGCGGGGTCAGACAGCGATATGGAATGCCGTGCGATTCGCCCGGACCGTACAGTGTGATCGTGAGGCTGGAGCCTGTACCGCTCTGCTGCTCCTCCTTGGTTCCATGGATATCCAGGAAATAGCTGTTACGGCAAATCTCATCCTCGAAGCTTTTGCGCTCCATATAATCTTCCGCTGTCAGAATATAGTCGCCGATGATCCGCCGCGATTCGCGGGTGCCGATCAACGTACCCGTGCTCATCACGAAGGCATTGCCGAACGCGGTCGGCTGAACGTCCGCCAGCATATCGCGGTACGCTGCCGCCATCTTGCGCCCCTCGATCATCGCATTCGAGACAGTGAAGGTATCGGTATTATCGACGTCCCACAGATGGCCGGCATTGAAGCCAACCGAACGCGGGGCCACCAAGTTGTTGCATATATGCGTATCCGGGATTCCCGGATAATTGCCTGATTGGAACACTTCATGGATCGGACTGTTGGGGTTATCGCCGTGAAGGTTCGGTCCGGTCAAATACGCATAATCATCGACATTGCCGAGAATAAAGCAATGCGTAGCAGGCTGCAGCTCCCCGGTAACCGCATCCCCTTTCTGATATTCCGCCCCGGCCCATGCGGCAACGTCTCCGTCCCCGGTGCAGTCCACATATACCTTGGCGCGAAACGCCTGAAGTCCGCCCTTGTTCAGCACTATAATCGCCGTTACATTCCCGTCCTCATCGCGCTCCACATCGGCAAGCGACGTCAGGAACAGCACGCTGGCTCCGGCTTCCGTCACCAGGTCATCATAGACCCGCTTCAGCTTCTCCGGCTCGATCGGAACCCAGTCCATCGCATCTGCCTGCACATGCGGCATTTGCGCTTTCAGCGTCTCGAATACCTTGGCGGCAAGGCCGCGGTAGATCAATTTCTGTTTATCGGAGAACGGGCACCAGGCCGGAACCAGACCCGAGGTTCCCATTCCGCCAAGACTTCCGGTAGCTTCGATCAATAACGTGCGCACGCCTTCCCGGGCTGCTGCAGCCGCTGCGGTACAACCCGCCGGGCCGCCGCCTACAACGATGACATCATAATCCGTATTCAACGGTATTGCCTTGCTCTTCAATGTATAACTGTTCATGGTGAGCCCTCTCTTTCCCGGCAGACGAGCCTTGAAGGTCTGCCTGCTATCTTCTATTGGTTTATTGTAGCAAGCGGCCTCCGGGATTACGGTATAGCCTTCCGACTCGTTCATGTGCAATATTTTGACCTGTCCGGTCCGATGAAGCCAAAAACAGAGGGTGTCCCACAGGTCATCACCGGGACCCCATTCGGCGCAATCTGCTGCAAGATGAGTACGGAATACTATAAACCGATTAATGATTCTGCGTGCTGGGGCAACGTGTGAACGGTGCTTACGATCGCTGTTGTTCGAGGATTTCTTGATTTACTAAGCCATGATAAGGGAGAAATCCGCTCACAAAGGCGAACGCTCCGCTTCTTCAGCACCCTTCACACTTATGCCCTTATACGCAGGAGCTTTGGTTCGGCTTTATAGGTGCCGAATGCATGATAGCAGCTCTCACACGGTCCTTTCACATGCAGTGGCAAAGCACTTGAATCACTCAACTATTTGACCAACCTCATTCTGGTCACGCCCCAGGAGTTATTCCAGTAGATTCTGAATATACCGACCAAGTACGCATGCCGTACACCTCGCACCGAGCGCGGCTCCCAGGGCGCAGTGTTTCGCAGCATGACGATGATCGGTCGATCGCATGAAAATAGGATCTTACGCATGCAGTGAAAAAAGTTAGCTTAAATTCATTGGAAATGCTAGAAATGCGGATATAGTGAAATTTTTGTACTTAAAGTTGACTAAAACACGGGTTTGGCTAGTTACTGGCGATCTAAGGTAAGTTTTTTCACTAAATGTGGGTTCGTGCGTCGAATGAAGATTTTAAGGGAAGTAATTTCATTAAATCGCGACCGGATGAGCATGAGCAGAAGAATGAGGTGCTCATATCGTCTTGTAGGGCGATTGAAGTTCGGAGCAAGACCTAGAATGCCAGTGGACAAGTAAAGTTTGGAGAAAAACTTAAGTACTGGCAGGACAGGAAAAGTTTCGGTGCAAGGCCGAAGCAACATGAGGTCGGGGCGCAACTCTAGCGCGAGTGATACCCCTCATTGCATGATGCCGCAGGCGGCAAGCTCATTGCAATTCTGCTTATGGCTCAGCCATGTGCAAATCGCATTACAGTTAAACTGCAAAGGCGAAGTAGCCAGGGCATAAGTGTGAAGGTAAAAGCTTTCTGCAAGAAAGCTCCCTCGGAAGCATAGAGCGTCAGCGGTCGCCTTTGTGAGCGGATTTCTCCTTTGTTAGAACCTAATCCAATCATGGAAATCCGCGAACAACAGCGATCGTAGCAACCCTTCACACGTTGCCCCTTAATCCGCCCTCTAATGTTTAACTGTCTTCCTGCTATTGCACACTTTCCTGCAAATGCGCCCTTGATTCGCTCCACAGGGAGTTTGTAGCAACTCCGGCTTGACCACCTAGCGGCCTGACAGCTCATTTACCGTCATCTCATAGCCCGACAAGTCCGTACTCAGACGACGGAATGTGTTTAGGGCGCAACTTTTATTCGTAACAGCGGATTTCAAATATTCGGGCATGGTCCAGCCCGTTGGTGGCTTCGATGTCCACGCGCAGCTTCACCACATGCTCCAGCTTCACCCGGCAGGCGATTTGACGTTGGTAGTTATCCCGGATGGAAAGGATCTGACGGGGCGGCGCTTCTTCAGGATCACGGAAATAGGCCGTTACCGTAAAGTCCTTCACTGTCTCTGGCTGGGGACCCCATTCCATCATTCTCAACACTTCGTTCGAATGGGTCAGCGTCAGTCTGCGATGCATGCCCGTGTCAAATACGAGCGTGATATCACCAATCGGTACCGGCGTTGTCCACTCCAGCTCGATCCAGGGGGCGGGATCGCCCGGCTGCGACATCCAACGGTGCGTTCCGGGGATGGTTAGCTCCGGTCTGGCCCCGCCTGCTCCGTACATCGACCGGGTATGGCCATCGGTTACATCAACTGCTGGTCCTTCCGGCTGTTCTGAAGAGGCGCTGACAATCGCACGTAGCGCCAAATTGTCCTTAGCCGGTATGATCCCCGGCAAATAGGCATCCTGCTTTAACAGCTGATGCTGCACCTGCCGGATAAACTCTTTATCTTGAAGGGCGTCCTCCAGCTTCAAGCCGGCCTGAACGGCGAGCGCAGCCGCCGTGCCTGCGCCTTGTCCCATGGCCGCGCAGGTTCCCATCACCCTCGTGCTGGAGAAGGCGATATGCGTTGCCGATATGTTGCGTCCGGCGAATATCAAGTTATCGACATTGACGCTGACCAGCGCCCTGAGCGGGATGCCGTACACGTACCGGCTGAATGGCTGATGCGCCGGATTCAGTTCGGTGGCATCGATGCCCTGGGGCGGATGCGTATCCATCGGCCATCCTCCATACGCAATTACGTCTTCGAAATGTGTCGCCTGCTCCAGATCGCGCTGGGTCAGCAGATATTTTCCGATAAAGCGGCGCGACTCTCTTTTCCCCGGGACAAACCCGAACCAATCTAACGCCCAGTTCTCCGACTCGGGATGATGGCCGCTATTTTTGATATGATCCCAGACGCCCAGCATAATCCCCAGCAGTTCGTCGCGGATCTCCTCATTATCGGCTATCGTGTCCAGCATCCCGCCGAACTCGACCCACCAGTAGCCATACTCCCAGGTGGAGTGGCTACGGAATTTCAAATCCTCTTCCGTAAATTTGCGCGCCCAGGAGGGCGGCGTAAAGCTCATCGGCCGCCCCATATCCCGGGTGGTAAATAAAAGCGAAGAGCCTTGCCGGTACGGATCCGCATGTTCGTTCGCAAGTGTCTCGCCATACTCGCCGGCCGCCTCGCGCCCGGATTTATATAATGCGCCCGCTTCCTTGCCAAGCCGGCCGTCGCCGGTGCAGTCCATATACACTTGCGCCATGATGCGGAACCGGTGCTCCGTGCTCTCTCTAACCGCCAGAACAGAGACGATATGTCCGTTCTCCGTTTCCGCTTCAATAACCGCAGTATTCAGCAGCAGCGTCAAATTCGGCTCGGCCCGGCATTTCTCGTAAAGGATTAAATCGAACATCGATGCACTCCGCTGGGGATTGCGGACGGCATTCTCCAGCAGAATCTCTTCCAGAATGCCGCCTTCCCGCGCCTCCGTCTCGAGCTCTTTTCCCCGTTTGGAGTTGGCTGCACCGACAATGTGCATCCGTATCTCCGAAGAAGCGTTGCCCCCAAGCACAGGCCGATCCTGGCACAGAATAACCTTCGCTCCATTCCGGGCAGCCGCAAGGGCAGCCATTACCCCCGAGACGCCTCCCCCGGCCACTAAAATATCGCTTTCCAGTGTAACCAGGCTCTTTTTATCCGTCTTCAAAAGAAAATACCCCCTGTCTGCAATCGGATCTAGGCACAAAATGCCTTTATGATCCTTATTGTAGCTAGGGGGCTTGTGGAGTACGGTATAGTTTCACAACCCGCTGACGTGTATTTTTTTGACTTCTCAAAACACGCAGCTAATTTGGCTTCAGTTCAGATTATTAGATCAGTTTATATCGTTCCAGCAGCTCGCCGATGATCGTACCGGATGCTTTTTTGAGCAATTGCTTCTCAACCAGCTTCGCAATGAACGGCAATTTGAGATCGGTCAGCTTCTTCCCGTCCAGCATTTTGGCCGTCGAATCGAGCAGCACCCGGACATCGTAGCAGGAAGCGAATACTTCCGGTACGCCGCGGTCCACGTCCAGCAGCGTATAGACGGCTTCCATTGCCGTTCTCACCGAATATTCGGTCGTAAACACGGTGTCGCGGACAGTGTCGGCAAACTGGCCGATAAAGGCAAAGTTAACGCTGCCCTCCGGTACGACCTTTGGACGGTCTCCTTCTGTTCTCGGCATGAAGAAAGCGGTAATGTAAGGCATCATGCAAGGAATGCAATGTGCGCCGGTGGCGGCCAATTCACGAATCTCCGCCTCCGGAACCCCCATATGGTAGAGCCATTCCTCGACGATCTCCCTCCCGGTGCATTCCTTCATCGGCTTCTTGACGAAGTCGCCCGGAACGTCCGTATACAAGCCGTAAACCCAGACAACCACCTGGTCCTTCGGCTGCTCCTTGAAATGAGGCTGCCGGTTGATCGTATAGCTCATGAGCCAGCTGGAATCTTTAACTGTAATAATGCCACCGGTAACAACCTTGCCGGAAAACGGATCACGCTTGCTCATCTTTTCGATATAGCGGGGAATCCGGTGATCCAGGGTAGTTACTGTGGCCGATTCCCAATTCGTGGCGGGAATGTTTGTACAGAATTTGTCCGGACGGCCGAACGAAGGGTCCTGTGCGGCGATGTTCTTCCACAATTGCCAGCAGCCGCCCTCGCCGGGTTGAGTGTTCATGACAGGCGCATGATCGTCGTCGCCGAGCGTAGAATTTTCGGTACAGCTTCCGTTGGTGACGAACACCAGATCATCCTCGATCAGATCGATCGTCTCTTCCTTGCCGTTATGGATGCAGATTAGCTGTTTGGCTGTTTTTTTGCCGTCCCGAATATCGAAAATAACATTTGTGACCCGGGTATCGTACTGGAAGTGAACGCCGTGATCCTCCAGAAACTTCACCATCGGCAGAATGAGCGATTCGTACTGGTTATATTTCGTGAATTTCAGCGCCGAGAAGTCCGGCAGCCCTCCGATATGATGAATGAAGCGCTGCAGATACAGCTTCATTTCCAGCGCGCTGTGCCATTTCTCGAATGCAAACATGGTTTGCCAGTAGAGCCAGAAATTCGAGGCGTAAAATTCCTCGTCGAACACATCGTCGATTGTTACGTCGTAGAGGTCCTCATCCCGGGTCATGAATAATTTCACGATTTGCATGGATGCTTTTTCAGAGAGCGTGAATTTGCCGTCCGTATGCGCATCCTCCCCCCGGTTGACGGAAGCGCGCATGAGCGAATAGTTCGGATCGTGCTTGTTGAGCCGATAGAACTCATCCAGGACCGACAAGTCCTTCGTCTCGATCGACGGAATGGAGCGGAACAGGTCCCACAGACATTCGAAGTGGTTCTCCATCTCGCGGCCGCCCCGGATAATAAAGCCCTTTTGCGCATCCTTGATCCCGTCGCAGGCGCCTCCCGGCAGACTCATTTCTTCGAGGATATGGATATGCTCCCCCTTCATCTGTCCATCCCGAACCAGAAAACAGGCCGCTGCCAGCGAAGCCAAGCCGCTGCCTACCAGATAAGCGGATTTTCTCTCCACATTTTTTGGCTTTTCCGGGCGTGCAAAGGCTTCGTAATTTCCATTCGAATAGTACATTTCGGATACCTCCTCATTTTGGATAACCCCAGCATAATCCTTTTGGGAGGCACACTTAATAGACAATATAGCCCTCATGCCGAAAGCTTCGACACAACGGCTGTATTGTCTAAATTTTGGACAGGCCTGATATCTTTATCTTTCTAGAGGTTGTTCAAAAAGTCATCTTTTGAACACGCACTTTTATAATCCATACTGTACTTCTCCAGCGCCCGGGCAATGTCTCCCTGAACCAACACCCCTAACCGGTTGATGATTTTGACGGGATCCTCCTTCATGCCTTGACGAATCCAATCCAGCATCAATCCGACGAACGCAAACTTATAAAAATCAGCGATGAACTTTTTATCCTCGTCGCGAACACCCATCCCGGCTGCTTGTTCCTCCACCACGCCGATCAAGAGTTCGTAAGTGACACTGTATAAATAGCGCTCCAACTGGTCACGGCTCACCGAATGGTACATGTTCGATACGAAGGCATGGTTAGCAAGGACGTATTGAAATATTTCCAGGAAGCCCTGCTGCCAGGTCGCATATGTTTTTTTGTCATCGATGGTGACCAATGCTTCCGTAAGGAAAATCCAGTCGATCAAATCGTAAATGTCCTGAAAATGATAATAGAATGTCTGACGGTTCACTTCGCAGTCCTCAACGATGTCTATGATCGTCACCTTATCCAGCGGCTTCTCCCTGAGGAGCTTCTTCAAGGACGCTGCCAGCGCCTTCTTGGTTATCTGAGCCATGGGAACCACCTCCTGCCCTAGGGTTACGGATGGGTGCAACAACGATGCGATGGTTGCTTCGCTTGCCTTCTTCATCATAACAGCCCGGAAGACCGGGCCACAAGTCTGCGCGGCGCCAAAGGCAAACAAAAGCAGCCCCCCTCGATGAAGGATGGACTGCTTTCTGCTCTATCCATGGTACCTGTTGTTTCGACCTCGAGTCCCGCATACCTTTTTGTAAAAAGCTCCGGACCGGACCATCCTTTTTACGGATTGGCTGTCACCGGCACCGCATTATAATACTCCTCCAATGTAATTCCGCGCTCCGCAATATCGGAGGAAATCTCCGTTCCGACATAACGCAGATGCCAAGGCTCGTATTTATATCCGGTAATACCCTCCTTGCCCTCCGGGTAACGGATAATGAATCCGTACTCCGTGGCATGCTTCGCCAGCCACTCCGCTTCCTTTGTGTCCCCGAAGCAGTCTTCGGCCGCGCATTTTCCGTCACTGCCGGATACATCGATCGCCAATCCGGTCTCATGCTCGCTGTGTCCCGGCACCGCGCTATAAGTCTTAGCCTTCTCCAGGCCATCCTTCTTCACATACCGGTTAAAAAGCGAGGTCTGCGTGCTGTGTGAGCGATAAGCAGACACACCTGCCAGATAAATACCGTCTTCTTCGGCTCCGTCAAACAGCTTCTCCAGCGCCGCCGCGGCTTCACTCCGCATCATGCGCTTCTCGATCTTCTCGGAGAACGTAAACCGTACATCCGGATAGACCAGATCGGACGGTTCATAGTCTTCCGGCAAAGCATACTCCTTGTTGACTAGTACCGTAACACTTTGCGCATCGGAGAAATCCACCTGGTCGGCGGGGTCCGGCTGCTTCTCTTCATTAGCAGGTTCTTGCCCCGTGCCGTTCTCTCCGCCGGTCGAATCATCCTCAACAGGAGTTACAGGCTCGTCGGAGGATCCATCCGCATTCTCTCCCGTATTATCCGTTGTGGCCGTATTCTGGTCTCCGGGCTCCTCTTGAGCTGACGGCGAAGGCAGCACGCCCTGCGTATCCTTCGCACAAGCTGTAACCATCACCAGCACCAGCATTAACACCCCAAGCACTAGTCCCCTGCCGTATCTTCTCCGCATTGCATTCATTTCTCATTATCCTCCCATGCTGTTAGGTATTCAGGTCACTGACTCAACCTGATTACTCTGTCTATCCTACTAGACGCATGATCCCCTTGATAAGTTATAAACTTCTGGAAAAAAACTGCGCCTCTCTGCTCCAAGCAGCTCAACGCCCGCCGCGGCGGCCTTTGCCGCCCTGTTGCTGATTGCGTCCTTGTCCGCGCCGTTCCCGGCCGGCGTCGGCGCTTCGGCCTCCAGCCGCGCCGCCGCTCTTGCGCTGACCGCGCTCATTCCGGCCCCGCTCTTGGCCGCTGCCCGTGCCCTTGGCATTGCCCCGGCCGCGCCGGGCCGATTCACCGCCGGCCTTGGGCCCGGTTGCCGCAGGGCGGCCTCCGCCTTGGCCCGGCACACTCACCGCGCCGTTCTCGAAGCGCCGGCGCTCCAGGCGAATCCCGATGCCGCGCTCAATACTGCGCAGCGCCTCCACATCCTTAGGGGCCGCAAAGGTAATAGCGATCCCCTTCTCCCCTGCACGGCCAGTCCGGCCGATGCGGTGAATGTAGCTATCGACATCCTGCGGAATGTCGTAGTTGAATACATGCGTGACGCCTTCCACATCAATGCCGCGGGCGGCTACATCCGTAGCCACCAGCAGCTCAAGCTTGGCGTCGCGGAATGCGCGCATGACCTGCTCGCGCTTCGACTGCGACAGGTCGCCATGCAGTTCGTCCGAAGCGAAGCCTGCAGCCTGCAGCGCCTCATTTAAGGTGCTGGCCCGACGCTTCGTCCGGCAGAAGATGACTGCCAGATAAGGACGATGCTCGCGGATCATTGCCTTGAGCGCATCCTGCTTAGAGCGGTCTGTGCAATCCACGACAATTTGCTTAATGCTATCCAGGGTAACCCGTGAGTTTTCAGCAATTTTAATATCGCGCGGCTGAGACATGTAGTTCTTCGCCAACCGCTTCACATTATCCGGCATCGTCGCTGAGAACAGCATCGTCTGCCGGCTCCGCGGAACCTGGGCAAGAATATCCTGCACCTCGGCCAGAAAGCCCATATGAAGCATCTGATCCGCCTCGTCCAGCACCAGGAACCGCACCGCACCCAGCTTCAGCGAACCGCGCCGCAGATGGTCCAGCAGCCGGCCCGGCGTACCGATGACGATCTGTGTGCCGTTATGCAGCTTGCGAAGCTGACGCTCCACATCCTGTCCCCCATATGCCGCAAGCACAGACAACCCTTCCCGCGCCGCACCCAGCTTACGCGCTTCCGCTGTAATCTGAATCGCCAACTCGCGGGTAGGAGTAATAATCAATGCCTGGGCATCCGGCTTGGCCGGCGAAATCTTCTCCAGAATCGGCAGCAGAAAAGCCAGCGTCTTCCCGGTTCCGGTCTGGGCCTGGACGATGACGTCCTCGCCTGCGACAGCTACCGGAATGGCCTGCTCCTGTACCGGGGTTGGACTCACGATTCCTTGCCCCTGTAATATGTTAACCACGGCCTGGGACATGCCCATGCTCTTAAACGTTATCGTCAAAATACATTCACCTCATTAGTTATTAAGCCGCTCTTCTCTTCCCGCGACTTCTCATGCACTATTGTAACAGAGTCGGCAGTACAATTCCTATTCTCACACCAAGGGCCGGTGTACTCCGGTAACCCCGGCACACCGGCCCAGAAATGGCCTGTATTTATCAGGATTCAACTAACGCTTGCGCCTCGCCCGCATAGTAACGCGCAAGCTCTACCATCATGCTGCCCATACGTTCTTCCCGCGGAGCTACGACGCGGGGAATGCCCGCTTCATACAGCCCGTGGGCTGTAACCTTGCCCACCGCTACAGCTACGACAGGGCCGCAGAACGCCTCAAGCAATGCCTCGCGCTTCCCTTGCGACGCAGCATGCTCCAGCAGGAAGCGGACCTGCGGGGCACTCGTAAATGTCACCGCATCGGCTCGTCCGTCAAGCAGATCGGAGAGCAGCAGCTCCAATTGCTCCTCTGGAGGAGCAATATGCCGATACGGCAGCAGCTGTCTCAAATGAGCGCCCTGCTCCTCAAGCCAGGAGGACAGCCTCGGGGCCGTATCTCCATACAATTGGAGAATAACCTCCTTGCCCTCCAGCACGCAGCCCCCCGCCTGAAAGCTGCGGATCAGTCCCTCAGAGCTGCCGTCATCATCCCGCACCTTGGCGGACAGACCGTTCTTCTTCAGAACGTTAACCGTCTTATAGCCCCGGGCTGCAATATGGCTATTCTCCAACACCTTGAGCCAGGCTGCCGCTTGTCCCGATTGCTCCGCCAGATCAAGCAGCGCATTCAGGCCGACTCCCGTTGTGAAGACCGCCCAGTCGGGCGGATGCTCCATCCAGTCCGCCAGCCCCTGCCGCAGCTCCTGATCATCGAGCAGCACGGTTCCCTGGGCTGGTCTCAGCAGCGGAACACCGCCCATATTCTCGACGAGCTTACTCAATTCCTCCGCCCGACGCGGTCCGGTGATTGCAATTCTTTTCCCCTCTAATCTACGTGCCATGCTGTTCTCCTCCCGGTCTGAATACGGTACGGAGGCTTCCCCTCCACCCTCATGACTTCATTATTGGAATGTTAGTCCGCGAGACGATAGCCTACGCCGCGAACGGTCACGATATATAGTGAATTTACGGCACGATCTCCCAGCTTCTTGCGCAAGCTCTTGATGTGGACATCTACAATATTGCTGCCGCCCATAAAGGTCGTCCCCCAAACTTCCGTCAGTAAATCTTCCCGAGACAGCACAGCTCCCTCCCGCTCAATCAGCTTGGTAAGCAATTCATATTCAGTCTTCGTCAGCTCGAGGATCTTGCCGTCCTTATAGACGCTCATCTTCTTGCGGTCAATCCACAGATCCTTGAAAATCGCCGTGGCTGAACCGCTAAGCAGACGGGAGGAATTACTCCGCTGATTCGTTGTACGCATAAGCCGGCGCGCCCGGTAAGTTACCTCTCCGGAGCGTGACGGCCATACCAGCAGCTCCTGATTCGGCATCTCCTTGCTGAATTGAAGCAGTAGGGCCTCATTCACAAGCAGCATTGAAGGCACCTCTCCCGCTTCATGAAGCAGCGCCTGTACCTTGGAGATCTCTTCCCGGCTCCGAACCGGAGTCAAGTCGAAGATAAGCAGGTCGGCGGATTGGGCATTGCGAATCCCTTGATCCCAATGGTGGAACACCAGTACATCGAAGCAGTCCTCGGAAAGATCCCGAACCAGCTCGTGAATCCCGCTTGGATATGGACTGACAAGAATGACCCGTTGGGTCACCGGGCACATCATAAGCTCTCCGTCTGCCGGTGCCTCAAATGCAGGCTCCTGCGGACGGCGAATCGGCGTTATATTACCGTTCTGCAGGACGGCTCGCTTCATGATCTTTTCCGCTGGCATGCCCCACATACCCCCCCGAATACGACATGCGCATGGTGAACTTCATAGCCGGTCTCGCCGGCAACCGCCAAGCTCCAGTCTGCAGGAACCTGGGTCATGACCTCGTCCACTCGTCCACACACTTCGCACAAAATATGCTGATGCTCATCCAGCTTGGCATCGTAGCGGCTTGCCGCTTCACCCAGCTTGAGCTCGCGGATCATTTCTTTATCCACAAGGTAGCGCAAAGAATTGTACACCGTTCCGTATGCAAAGTTATATCCCTTTTCCACCAGCCGGTTCATGACCTCCGCAGCTGTAGGATGATCATGAGCCTGACGTACGACATCATATACTGCTTGACGCTGGGTTGTAAGATTCAAGGCTTTCATCTATGCAATCAGTCCTTTTTGTAGTTTAAACTATTTAGAATTAGTATAAGTCTTAATTCATTGTTCGTCAATTTATTGGATTCCATTCCCGCTTCGTTTCTGAACCTCCATCGGTGGTAATAATGTACAGCAGAATCCAAAAAGGAGGAACTCTCATGAACAGCAGCTCGTCCACTTCTACTGGTCTGCCCCAGTATCCTGAATCCCTATGGAGAAAAACCGCTTCACTCCCTGACTTTCCCGTTCTGAAAGACGACTTGACCGCCGATGTTTTGATTGCAGGAGCGGGAATCACCGGGATCACTTCCGCTTATGCCCTGACCCGGGCAGGCTACAAAGTCGCCGTCATTGATGCCGGAAGGATCCTGGACGGAACGACGGGCTTTACTACCGCTAAAGTCACTTCCCAGCACGGCTTGATTTACCGCCACTTGACCGATCATTTCGGGAAAGAAGCAGCGCGGCTGTACTATGATGCCAATGAAGAAGCGAAGCATTATATCATCGATATCGCACAGGAGCACCAGATCGACTGCCATCTTCACATGGAAGATGCCTACTTGTACGCGGACTCGGAGCAACAGCTCGCTGATCTGAAGAAGGAGTGGGAGGCCTATGAGCAGCTTGGAATTCCGGCAGAGTGGACCGATACCCTCCCGCTTCCGATCAACGTGCTGGGCGCCATAAAAATGCCGAACCAAGCCCGTTTTCATCCCTTGCTCTATTTAAAGCATATGGTGGAATACATTTCTTCGCATGGAGGGGCTTTCTACGAGCAGACTACAATGGCGGATAAGGCCAAGGAGCTGGAGGACGGCAGCCTGCTGCTGCATACCGAGAACGGCTTCAAGATAACCTGCCGCTATGCGGTGTCCGCCTCTCACTTCCCGTTCTATGACGGCGGAGGGCTGTATTTCACCAGACTTCACGCCGAGCGTTCCTATGTGGTAGCTCTGGAGCCCGAGACAAGTTTCCCGGGGGGAATGTATATCAACTGCGGCGATCCTAAACGGTCGCTTCGCGCGGCAGAGTGGGACGGCAAGGAACTGATCCTCGTCGGCGGCGAAAATCATAAAACAGGCGAGAGCGATTGTACAATCAAGCACTACGAGACACTGGAGCAATTCGGAGGCTCGACCTTCGGGGCTAAGAGCATTCCTTACCGGTGGTCTGCCCAGGATCTGATCACGATCGACCAGGTCCCTTATATCGGTCCCGTCACCTCCAAGCATCCCCGAATCTTCGTCGCTACGGGCTACGCTAAATGGGGAATGACCTTTGGCACGCTGGCCGCCCTGCTGATCACCGACCTGATTCAGGGTAAGGATAACAAGCTTGCCGATTTATTCTCCCCTTCCCGCTTCAAGGTGAACCCCGGGCTCAAAAACCTCGTCGTGCAGAATGCGGATGTCGCCAAGGAGCTTATTTCAGGGAAGGTGGAAATGGTGCACCGCAAGCTGGAGGATCTGATGCCGGATCAGGGCGCGGTCGTCAAGCATCAAGGCAAACGTGCGGGCGCATACCGTGATCCGGAGGGCGTCATCCACCTCGTTGACACCACCTGCACCCATTTGGGCTGCGAATGCGCCTGGAATCAGGCCGAGCGCTCCTGGGACTGCCCTTGTCACGGCTCCCGCTTCGATTACAGGGGACATGTTCTGGAAGGCCCTGCAACCGAAGACCTTTCCCGTCTTACCCCGCAGTATGGGACCCGGGAATAGTATAACTGCATGAATTAGCCCCATCATAGGGCGGCAATCCGCTCACAAAAAGGACGCGAACTGATAAGCTCGCATCCTTTTTGTTCTTTTCAGGCTCAGTAAGCTATGCTAGTTGAACAAAATAACTGCACAGAAAAAGCATATGTGTAAAGTATTCTGAAGAGCGTCAGCGTTCGCCTTTGGGAGCGGAATTCTTCCTTCAGAGGGTCTAAATCAATCCAAGAAATCGGCGAACAACAATGATCGTAATAATACTTTATACGTTGCATCCTATATAATCATTAGTTCAACTTATATAGGCTATATGGATGAGCAATGCAGCAGTTTGTAGCAGTCGGATGTTTTTTCGTACAAAATCCAGAAATCCCGCCATAACGATAAGTCTTTGTACGATTTTCCGCATAAAATCAAAATACAGATTCCTTCCACTCCAGCTTAGAGTCGGTTCTTTACTGAACAGTATGACCCAAGGTAACCCGTTATTTCACCTATGCCAGAGTTAAAAAACCTGTTCTTATAATTCCGCTCATAAAGAGGAGCTATTATTGTTTCTCCACTATCTTGCATTGTTCAGTACCTAGTGATATCATCTTCTTAAACCACTACTGAACATTAATCAGTACAATGCGCGTATGCCTTCGCTATATAAGCTGAACTGATAAAGCTAATGCGTGGAAAGAGCATGAGTATGAAGTGTTCTTCTTCAACACGTTGCCCCCGGCATGCATAATCAATAGTTCATCTTATATGGATCATGATAGCTGTGCTCGTACATTAACTAGAATTCTGGATTGAGGTGATTACAGCTTGGATATTAGCGTTCAATTCAAGAAAGGCGCTCTGGAGCTGTGCGTGCTGGTTCTGATTCATGAACAGGACCGGTATGGCTACGAGCTGGCCCAATCGGTCTCCGAGCACATCGAGGTTGCCGAGGGTGCGCTCTATCCGCTCTTGCGCAGGCTCGTTAGCGAAGGCTATTGCACGACTTATTTGCAGGAGTCGTCCGAAGGACCTCCCCGGAAGTATTACAAGCTGACCGCTTCCGGAGAGGCCCATATGAAAACGCTGGTCAGAGAATGGCGGTTGTTTACGGCCGGTGTATCGAAACTTATCGAGAAAGGAAGCCGAATATGAATAAAGAACAATTTCTAATGGAGCTTCAGGGGCATTTATCGGTTCTGCCGCCTGAAGAATACCATGAATTAATGGAGGATTATGAGGCTCATTTTGCCTTCGGATTGCAGAGCGGCAAGACGGAGCAGGAGATTGCCCGGGAGCTTGGAGATCCGTATGAGCTTGCGCAAGAGGCCATAAGGGAACGCAATACCGTGAATGAGCATGTGTATTGGTCAAATCCTGCCGCTGATCATTCCTTTTCACAGCCGTCATCGACAACACCTCCCTTACCCGGCTTGCCTGCGGCCCAAGCGCGCGGGGGTGTAGCACATACATTTGTGGTATCCGGCCTGGTTCTGCTGAACCTTGTCGCCGTTCCTCTGATTTTTTCGTTCTGGGCAGTCGTCGTATCCATTGCGGTCACCGCAGCCGTCAGCATCCTTTCCCCTGTGCTGGTGGGCCTGGATTATGCCATCGGAAACGGATTTTTCCCTGCCAAGGCTTATGCATCATTATGCATACTAGGGATCGGAATTCTTCTAGGGCTTGGAAGCAAACCGTTGTTCAAGGGAATGCTCTCCTTATCCCTGAGCTATATGAACTGGAACAAACGCGTCGTCAGAGGAGGACAACAAAATGAACACTAAAAAATGGTCCCTGCTCTCCATCATATTTATCCTCATCGGACTTGCCGGCATGGCGTATGAAGGCTTTCGCTTTACCGATAAGCTTCCATACTTTGAAAAACAATGGCAGCTGGATTCCATCCAGGAGCTTCGCATCAAGAGCGGTTCAAATGTGGATATGGAGTTCATTGCAAGTCAGGACGGCAGCAACTATATCGAGGTCTCGGGCAATATGAAGCAGGAACTGATCGACAAGCTGGAGTCCTCCGAGTTAAGCGGTCCAAAGGTTTCTCTGGATCTGACGAATCCGGAATCCTGGAGTTTCTTCACCGTGGACTTCCAGTCGACGAATCAATCCGTTACCGTAGCTTTGGCTGATGCAGAGCTTATGGAACGCTTGCAGGTAGAACTGAGCCATAGCAATGGCACCTTCAGCGGATTACAGGCGAATCGGATTGAGCTGACGACCCTCTCCGGCAACCTGAAGCTGGATTCTGCTTCTGCCGAACAGCTTGATATGGAGACAACCTCAGGCAATATCACCCTCTCGGCGCTTACCGGTTCAGCAAAGTTAAAGGTAATCTCGGGCAATATCAAGGCGGACTCGGTTCAGGGAGATCTTCAAGTGGAGGGATTCTCCGGAAACATCACGATCCGGGATCTTCAAGGCTCCGGTGTAATCAAAAATACTTCGGGGAATGTCAAACTGGAGGATCAACGCTCTGATCAGCTTGATATTACGGTGACCTCCGGAAATGTTACGCTATCCAAGGATCAAGCCTTTAAGGGCATCTATGATCTGAAGGCCAATTCCGGTACGATCAAGGCACCGGATTCACCCATGGAGACGACGGATATGATCAAGATTCGGGCGAACTCAGGAAATATCCGCATCGATTAACAGCGGCAAGCCGGGGATCATCCTATATAGGAGAACAGGTCAGGCAATATATTGTCTGGCCTGTTCCTCTGCGATGACTTCACGATATGCACTCAACGAGTGTCCCACTACAACCTCCAGCATCTCCATGGAGGCCGCCGGCAGCAATTGTCTTGCGTAATTCCAGGCGTTCTCCTCAATCTGCAGGGCAAGGCGGCTGCGCTCCAATAGAGATTCACTGGCATCCATCGAATCACTGAGTTCGGACAACTGGGGGTCCTGCGCATGTCCCAATTCATGGGCAAGCACAATTCGCAGAAGCTGCTTACAGAGCGATAACGACGCCGAGCCAAACATAATGCGGCATTGCTTACGAATTTCATAGAGATACAGGGTTACGCTATGGTCGGAAATACTGTATTTCCCTCCTACATTCCTGCCGCCGGGGAACCGATGCTTCAATCGGATTTGGGCCTGGCTGCCGGATTGTTTCAATAGCTGCTTTACGATCATTCTGGCATTTAAGGTATACAAATTAAAACTCCTTGCTGTACGGAAATAAAGTTAAATCTTACTCTGGACATAAGCTCGGCGATGACGGCCGACGCATCTTAGAATGATTATAGAGAACTGTGCTCTGAAAAAAAACAAGCAAGCCGCCTTCTTTTTTCGTTCTGCTTGCATAATAAGAGCTCTCGTCATATAATCTCCATATCTTGTTATTTCGAAAAGGAGGTGGGGAAAGTGGATCGCAATTTAGTATGGAATCGAGTCAGCCAATTGCCTATGGCATTATCTGGCATTGTTCATGTTCAGACCTTCAACGGGATTAGTCTGTCCATTTTTACAAACTCGATATCCAAATCCAATTGCGAAAACCCGCTCCTCCCCTGCCTCACGGACTGATTTAGTCACTGTGCGCGCTAGAAGGCTGCAGGAATTTCCTGCAGCCTTTTTTGTTGTCCTGGCAGGTTTTCCGGAGCGGTTGAAAGGAGAATCTCCATGATGATTCAAGGTCAAAACATTCAAAAATATTACGGTGCCGAGCTGGTGCTGCAAGACGTCACATTCGAGGTCAAGGAAGGAGAACGGGTAGGACTGGTCGGTCGAAATGGCACCGGCAAGACGACACTGCTTCGCCTGTTGACAGGAGAGGAATCGCCTGACCAAGGGCAGATCATGATCCGAAAGGACGCCGTCATTGCCTCCCTGGCGCAAATTCCGGATTACGGGCTGGAGGAAACCGTCCTTGGCGTACTTCGTTCCCCTTATAAGCGTCAATTAGAGGCATTGCAGGATATGCGCCGCCTGGAGACCGAGATGAGCAGCCTGAACGGGACGGCCGGTGAGGAGCAGAAGATGAACAGTCTGCTCCAGCAATACGGACGGCTGCAGGAGTCGTTTGAGCAGGGCGGCGGTTACAGCATGGATTCCGAGATCGACCGGGTTGCCGCCGGGATCGGGATTCCCCGCTCCTATTTCGATCGTCCATTCTCTTCCCTCTCCGGCGGGGAGAAGACCAAGGTCGGCCTGGCAGTGATTCTTCTCCAGCGGCCTGACTTACTGCTGCTGGATGAGCCAACAAACCACCTCGACATGACGGCTATCGAGTGGCTGGAAGAGTTCTTAAGAGATTACACCGGGACAGTGATCGTCGTCTCCCATGACCGCTACTTCCTTGATGCAGTTGTACAGAAAATTATCGAGTTGGAGGATGGCGAGGCGTTCACCTATCATTACAGCTACAGCCGTTACAAGGAGGAGAAGGAAGCCCGCCTGCTCCAGCAGTTTGCCGATTATCAAGAACAGCAGAAGAAAATCAAAAAAATGCAGGAGACGATCAAGCAATTGATCGAATGGGGCAACCGTTCTAATCCGCCGAATCCGGGATTCCACCGCCGGGCTGCTTCCATGCAGAAGGCGCTGGACCGCATGGTGAAGCTGAAGCGCCCGATTCTGGAACGCAAGCGGATGGAGCTTCAACTGGATCCTTCGGATCGTTCGGGCAAGGATGCAATCATTCTGCGGGAGCTTAGCCACTCTGTTGCTGAGAGACAGCTGTACCAAGGGATCAGCCAGACGCTCCGCTACGGGGAGCGAGCCGTGCTGATCGGCGGCAACGGAACAGGCAAGAGCACCTTGATGAAAAGCATTCTAGGCCTGATCCAGCCCGATGAGGGCGAGGCCAAGCTCGGGGCCCGGGTTGAGCCGGGCTATCTGGCTCAGGAATCCGCGCCGGCCGAGGAGAACGGAAGTGTCCTCGACTACTTCCGCAGAGAGCTCGGCATGGAGACCGGGGAAGCCCGCGGCCAACTGGCCCGCTTCCTCTTCTATGGCAGCGATGTGTTCAAGAAGGTGCAGAGCTTGTCCGGCGGCGAGTGGACCCGCCTGCGGCTGGCGATGCTGATGTATCGCAAGCCGAATCTGCTGCTGCTCGACGAGCCGACGAATCATCTGGATATCGAATCCAGAGAAGCGCTGGAGGAGACGCTGGAGGAGTATCCCGGCACCTTGCTGGCGATTTCGCATGATCGCTACTTCATCAATAAGGTGGCCGGCCAGGTCTGGTCGCTGGCGGACGGATCGATGACCGTCACGCCGGGCGACTATGATGATTACCGGGCGGAGCGGGCCCGCAGAGGAGCTGCCGCTGCTGAAGCGGCAGAGACTGGCGGGAGCGCCCGGGCACAGCAAAGCCCCGGCGGTGGCACGCAGAGCCGTGCCGCCGGGGCGAAGGACGCCTTGCCGCCGCACAGCGGTGCGGGTGCGCGCGGCAAGGCCGCGAATCCAGCCGCAGTGCAGCGGCTGGAGCGCGAGATTGCCGCCGCCGAAGCGGAGCTGGCGGCGGTGGATGCGGCGATGCTCGAGCCGCAGAATGCTCGCGATGCCGGGCAGCTGAGCGAGCTGCTGGCCGAGCGGGAGAGCTGCTCGGGACGGCTGGACCAGCTGCTGGAGCAATATTTTTCGCTGCTTGAGGAAGAAGAAAAATAAAGGCTGGATTCCCCTTATGTTGCGTTGTGGCCGCAAATGGGTACTAAATAAGAGTTTGATTTCAGATGGATAAAAATGGATAGGACATGTTATAATGGAATATACAGGAAATAAAACAAAGAGAACTGTAAGGAGTTGAGACCTGTTGCTTCCAACCACAGAGACCAGCCGCAGCCACAGGCGGCTTCTCGCAGGTTTGATCGCCTTAGTCGGTGCTCTGTCCTGCATTATTGTACTTATGTATCACGATTATTTTCTGCTGGGAGACCCGGTTCAGCCGAATAACGATGACGTGAAATATATCCAGAGCGCCCGATTGCTGCTCAATGAGGGCGTTCTGGCCTATAACACGAAGGAGCGCCCTTCCGCATTCATTATGCCGGGCATGCCTGTTCTGCTGGGCGGCTTCATGGCCGTATTCGGCCAAGAGCAGGGCGGTGTAATTGCCTTCCGCCTGTACCAATGCTTGCTTCAGGCCTTTTCAATTTATCTGATCTATTTTATTGGACGCAAAGTGTTCTCGCCAAGGGCCGGCTTGATTGCAGCCATTATCAGCGCCTTTTATATGCCGGATTACTTCGCCTCGGGAGTGATTCTATCTGAGGGTACGTTTCGGACGCTGCTGCTGCTACTGGTCTGCGTAACCTTGATTGCACGGGAGAAGAACCGAACCTGGCTCTATGTCTTAATCGGTATTTTGACGGCAGCCGCTGCCTATTTTAAGCCGCATGCCTCCCTCTACCCCGCTGTTTTTCTAGTAATCTGGTATGTAGACAAGCTCTCCTGGCGGCAAGCCGTCAAGTATTTGTCTGTGATGACGGGCGTGTATGTCTTGCTGTTATGCCCATGGTGGATTCGTAATTGGCTCACCTTTCACGAATGGATTACGTTCACGAACTCCGGAGGGAGCCCGTTCTTGCTTGGAACCCGAATCTATGGACAGCTTCCGCCTCCCGGATTCTT
Organism: Paenibacillus brevis; assembly: GCF_018919145.1. Classification (GTDB taxonomy): domain Bacteria; phylum Bacillota; class Bacilli; order Paenibacillales; family Paenibacillaceae; genus Fontibacillus; species Fontibacillus brevis. The sequence continues at coordinate 214,852 of NZ_JAHLQJ010000002.1, read as the reverse complement.
TGAGGAGTATCCTCGGTATTCGCCGGAGACTCTGTTCCAAGGGGCAGATCATACAGCTGTGCAAAAGGGCCTGGACATTCTCTCTTACGGACTGCGTCATGAACCGCTGAAGTATATCTATTGGCTCACGCTGGGAAGATGGATCGAGCTGTATTTCCACCCCTTCTATTCCCGGCCGATCTGGCCGATAACCCGTCCGATCATGGCTGCCCTTCAGATTCTGCTGATGCTCGGTAACATGGCGGGGATCGCTTGGGCCATGTTCAAACGGGGTTTCCTTCGGCTGCTCCCGCTCTGGCTTGCGTTGGGCTATTTTACCGTTATTTATATGCCGTTCGTGGCTTTTGGCCGCTATGGCTATCCCAATATGGCCCTATTGATCCTGTTCGCAGCCGGATTGATCGATGGAATTCTGGCGTATCGTCAAACACCGTCTCTCAAGACCGATAGAAGGAGGACTTCTTCATCATGAAAATCCTGATTATCATCCCGGCATATAATGAGGAAGCCAGCATCTCCTCGGTCATTGCAGATATTCGGCAGCATGTGCCGGATGCGGATATTGTCGTTGTTAATGACGGCTCACGCGACAGAACCGAGCAGCTTGCCGAAGCTGCGGGCGCCCGTGTGCTCACGCTTCCGTACAACGTGGGAATTGGCGGCGGCATGCAGACAGGTTACATCTATGCCCAGCGAATGGGGTATGATGTCGCCATCCAAATGGATGCCGACGGACAGCATCCAGCCAAGGAACTGCCGAAGCTGATTGCCGAAATCGGGGCTTATGATCTCGTGATCGGGTCGCGGTATACGGAGACCACTTCCTACCGCTCCTCGCGGATGCGGCGGCTAGGCATGCTTTTCTTCTCGGGGCTAGTTACACTCGTCACGGGACAGCGGTTCACCGATACGACAAGCGGGTTCCGTGCAGCGGGACGTAAAGCGATTGACCTGTATGCCCGCTACTATCCTATAGATTATCCGGAGGTAGAGTCCATCGTCTATCTGAAGCGAAGCGGCTGCCGGATAGCTGAGGTATCCACAGAGATGCATCGGCGGAAGGCGGGGCGTTCCTCGATTACCCCTTGGAAATCGGTCTATTATATGGTAAAAGTTACTTTAGCGGTATTGATGAGCGCGATGCGTTACAGCAGATCGGCGGTGTCCCGGTCATGAGTATCTATGCCTTGTCGATTATACTGGCCTTCTCGTTCCTCATGCTCGTTCTGGAGCTGGTTCGCAGGCAGAAGCTTAGAGAGCAGTACTCCTTGCTGTGGATTCTGTTCAGTGTGGTTCTTGTCACTGTATCGCTTAATATATCGTTCATCGAATGGATCGCGAACCGGTTCGGCGTGAAATACGCTCCCGCCATTCTGTTTCTGTTCGGACTGCTGTTCTGCTTCACGATTATTCTTCATCTAACCATCGTCTTAACCAAGCTGACCGCCCAAGTGCTGCGTCTGACTCAGGAGTTGACGATTCTCAAGGAGCGCGATTCGCTGCATGGACAGAATGATTAGCTACCTTCTTTTATTAGGAAATATTGTGCTTCTGGTTACTGGACAAGTATTATTCAAAGTTGGTCTCGCCCGCACCGGCGGCCTGAATTGGGGGAAGCTGGTTACTTCACCGGCCGTTCTCGGCGGAATTATGCTCTATGCCGTGGCTACCGTTCTGTGGTTCGCCGTGCTTACCCGGCTGCCGTTAAGCGTCGCCTATCCTATGCAGGCCTTTGCTTATGTGCTCGCTATGATCCCGGCTTATTTTCTCTTTCACGAATCAATAACCGCTTCGAAGGCTGCCGGAGTGGCGGTTATCCTGTTCGGAGTCTACTTGCTGGCGAGATCGTGATTCAATAGCTTCGCGAATAAATAGAGAATCTGCTCATAAGCGCTTAATCGCATAGTTTACGTTGAAGAGGGTGTCCCGGTCATCTGCCGATGATTTGGACACCCTCTTCTGCGATTACCTCTCCATGACGATCAATTGCTTCACTGCCTGGTCGGTCTCTTCGATCCGCTGGACCATCGGCTCATTTTGCGAGGTAAGGCTATCGACTGTTGCAAGCAGTTCTTCCAGCGTTGCCGAGGATTGTTGAATGACAGCAACAAAGTCATTCACTGCCTGCTCCACATATTCACTGGCGTTCTTGACTCCTCCAACCTTCGAGGAGATTGACTCCGCGTCCTCCGACAGCTCCGATACGTAGCTATCGATCACCTGAAAGTTACGTCTGGTCTGCTCAACAAGCTCCAGGCTCTGCTGCATGCTGGTTACATTTTCGTTCAGACGAACCTGCGAGAGATCGGCTTGCCGTGTGGCCTGCCCGATATTGTCCGTGATTTGCTTTGCGGAATCATTCGTCAACTCGGCAAGCTTGCGAATCTCATTAGCTACCACCTCAAAGCCCCGCCCCTGCTCGCCTGCACGGGCTGCTTCAATACTGGCATTGAGCGACAGCAACCCGGTCTGGCTTGCAATCTCCTGAATAGAGCTGGTCAGCTCGTCAATTCGATGGATATTCACAATCAATGCCTGAATATCCTGCTTCATTTCATCCATGTTCAGATGGAATTGATCAATCGTCCGGGTCAGGCCCTCCACAACTTCCGCTCCCGTCTCAGAGGCATCCTTCGTAGCCGCCACGGAGCCTACGAGCCTGGTGAGCGAGCCAAGCATCTCGGTTATTTTCTGATTGGAAGCATACATCTGCTCCGAAATATTCGCGATGGTCTCGGCTTGAACCGCCGAGCCGCTGGTCATTTCCTGGAAGGCTGTATTCATTTCCCTGAAGGCTTGCTGATTATCATGGCCCATCGTCCGAATCTCGCCTAGAGTCTCGGAAATGGTCAGCGTAGCCGACTTTATCATTTTTTCCCGTTCATATTCCTTATGAAGCGATTCATTGGATTCCTTACTGTATCCAACCAATGATTCCATCATTTCACGGCCATATTTGGATTGGGTAGCCAAGAAGGAGGAAATAAGGACGAAATAGAATAATACTGCAAACGAATCGGCAAGGACGTCCGTTCTGTCCGCTGTCATTATAAAATTAAAGATAATGACGCCCAGTCCTGCGGACAACGCACTCCAGGCGATATGGCGCCGATGATGAATCACGCCGAGGCTGAGCAGAAAGAATGCCGTGATCGAGTTGCCGATACTCCCTCCTGTCTGGATGATCAGCTCTACAGTGATCAAAAAAATCGCCCAGATCACAATGACCGGTATCCATTTTTCGAATCGTCTGAACTTATGAGCCCACCAAATAAAAATACAGATCAGGATGTAGGGGGCTATAATGCCGACCCTGACTCCAGCCTCTCCGCTTAATCCGACCACACTGAAGGTGGACAGGACCGTCAGAGCGGTAAAAATGATACATAGCAGCCGGTTCCTCTTGCGAAAATCTTGATAGTACAGTTCTTCCTGAGTCGATAAAGCTGTCATATAATGCCTCCTGTAGGTCTAGTTGCTTGCTAATAAAATATCGGAGAAAAATGTCGAAATTTGAGGGTTGTAGTAAAAAAGAGCCATGGCCAGAGGCACATGGCTCTTAGATGATGAGGTTTGCTATTAACCAACTTCCTGATCGAAGCCGCCTTTGGAGAACTGGCTATTGTAGAGGTCAGCATAGAAGCCGCCTTTAGCCAGAAGCTCTTCATGATTGCCTTGTTCGATCACGGAACCATGATTCATGACCAGGATCAGATCAGCATCCTTAATGGTGGACAGGCGGTGAGCGATAACAAAGCTCGTTCTGCCCTTCATTAATTCGTTCATGGCCTTCTGGATATAGACCTCGGTCCGGGTATCGACGCTGCTGGTTGCTTCATCCAGAATAAGCACCGCCGGATCAGCCAAAATTGCGCGGGCAATGGTCAGGAGTTGCTTCTGCCCTTGCGAAATATTCGAGGCTTCTTCATTCAGAATCGTGTCATAGCCTCCCGGAAGTGTACGGATAAAGTGATCTGCATGCGCTGTCTTGGCTGCGCGGATGACTTCCGCCTCTGTCGCCCCTTCGCGCCCATATGCAATATTATCGCGAATGGTTCCGTTAAAGAGCCATGTATCCTGGAGCACCATGCCGAACAGCGAACGCAATTCCCCGCGTTTCATCTCCGTAATATTCACGCCATCAATCGTAATTGCCCCGTCATTCAATTCGTAGAAACGCATGAGCAGATTGATCAGGGTTGTCTTCCCGGCACCCGTCGGACCAACGATTGCCACCATCTGGCCCGGGCTGACTTCAATGTTCATATCCGGGATCAGCGGCTGCTTGCCTTCATAACCAAACTTCACATGCTCGAATGCTACGCGCCCTTGCGGTTCAGGCAGCGAGATAGGCTTGGCAGCCTCTTGCACTTCTTCCTCTTCATCCAGAATTTCAAATACACGCTCTGCCGAAGCCACCGTAGATTGGATAATGTTGGCGATATTCGCTGTCTGGGTAATCGGCTGCGTAAATTGTCTTGAATACTGGATAAAGGCTTGCACATCCCCGATTGTAATCGACTGCTTCGTGACCAATATCCCGCCTACAACTGCAACGAGCACATAACCGATATTCCCGATGAAGCCCATGATCGGCATGATCATCCCTGAGATAAATTGCGCCTTCCAGCCTGCTTCATACAATCGGCCGTTAATCTCATCAAATTGTTCCAGCGATTTCTTCTCTCTTCCAAACACTTTAATGACCTTGTGGCCGGTATACATTTCTTCAACGTGACCATTCAATTTCCCCAACTCAGCCTGCTGGCGCACGAACTGCTTCTGCGAACGCTTGGCGAAGGAACTGATCGCCACAATGCTGACCGGCAGGGTAAGTACCGCAATCAATGTCAGGAGCGGGCTAATGGTCAGCATCATGACCAGAACACCGATCAACGTCAGGATGGAGGTGATCAATTGAGTCAGACTCTGTTGCAAGGTGGAGCTGATGTTGTCCACATCATTCGTCACCCGGCTTAGTGTCTCCCCATGTGTTCTGGCATCGTAGTATTTCAATGGAAGCCGGGACAGCTTATCATTGACCTCGCGCCGCAGGTCATAGACGGTCTTCTGTGCAACTCCTGCCATCAGGAACTGCTGAAAGTAGCTGAACAATGCGCTTAATACATAGAAGGCCAGCAGAATCAGAATGATATGCCATATATATTGGAAATCAATCGTAGCATCAGGTACTCCCTGAAATTTTGCCATAATGCCTTCAAACAGCTTGGTGGTTGCCTTTCCCATAATTTTCGGGCTGACAATGCTGAAAATCGTACTGATAATCGCCATGACAAGCACAGCAATCAATTGTACCTTATGCGGCCGCAAATAACGGATCAACCGCTTCAGGGTACCCTTGAAATCCTTTGCCTTCTCAACCGGCATTCCCATTCCCGGTCCTCCATGGGGACCGCCCGGTCTTGGACCTCGTCCTCGCTGTGCGGATGGCTGGTGTCTGTTATTCTGACTCATGCAATCTCCTCCTCCGACAGCTGGGAATATACAATCTCGCGGTAGACTTCACATGATTCCATCAGCTCGGCATGCGTACCGATACCGGCAACCTGGCTCTCGTTCAGCACGATAATCCGGTCGGCATCCAGCACGGTGCTTACCCGCTGGGCCACGATAATCACCGTCGATTCTCGAGTTTCGTTCTTCAAGGCCGCGCGCAGCTTCGCATCCGTCTTGAAATCCAGTGCGGAGAAGCTATCGTCAAAGATGTATACCTCCGCTCCGCGCACAAGCGCTCTGGCGATGGATAGCCGCTGCTTCTGGCCTCCCGATACATTCGATCCGCCCTGGGCAATGATGGATTCATAGCCTTGCTCCATCTCGGTAATAAAGCCCGATGCTTGAGCTACCTCTGCAGCGCGGCGAATCTCCTCGTCGCTGGCATCTTCTTTTCCGTAACGAATGTTCTCTGCAATCGTACCGGTAAACAACACCGCCTGCTGAGGAACAAAGCCGATCTTCGAGCGCAGTTCCTCCTGGGAGAGCTCTCTAACGTCTATGCCGTCAACCATGACCCTTCCGCTGTCTACATCATAGAAGCGCGGGATCAGGCTGATTAATGTTGATTTACCGGACCCGGTTCCTCCAATGATCGCCGTAACCTCACCCGGCTTGGCACTGAAGGAGATGTTCTGAATGGCGGGCTGTTCGGCTCCCGGATAGCTGAAGGTGACATTATCGAACTCGACGTATCCCTTCAGTGCACCAGCAGAAGCTCTTGAAGCCGCATCCTTAATCACCGGTTCCATGTCCAGCACCTCTCTGATCCGGACTGCAGAGGCCTGGGCGCGCGGAATCATGACGAACATCATGGATACCATAATTAATGAGAACAGAATTTGCATGGCATACTGCAGGAAGGCCATAAGATCGCCGACCTCCATGTGTCCTGAATCAATTCTTAATCCCCCGAACCAGATGATCGCAATAGAGGAGACATTCATAACCAGCATCATCAGCGGCATCATCAGCGCCATAATCTTATTGACGCGGATCGCCGTGTCCGTCAGATCCCGGTTCGCTTGATCGAACCGCTTCTGCTCATGTCCCATGCGGTTAAAGGCGCGAATGACCCGAATCCCTGTCAACTCCTCGCGGAGCACCAGGTTCAGACGGTCAATCTTCTTCTGGATCGCCTTGAACAGCGGCAACCCTTTTCTCGCGATCAGAAAAATCGCCAGCGCAAGCACCGGCATAATGACAATCAAGGTCAGCGACAGCGTCGCATCCTTTGAGACAGCCATAATAATTCCGCCGATGCACATCATCGGTGCCATAATCATCATACGAAGCATCATGATCAGCACTTGCTGGACCTGGGTAATATCGTTGGTCGTACGGGTAATCAATGAAGCTGTCCCGACCTTATCGAATTCCTCCAACGAAAAGTTGGATACATGACCGAATACCTTCCCGCGGAGCGTTCTCCCAAAGCCGGAGGCCGCCTTCGCGGAGAAAAGGCTTGAGCCGACAGAGCAAATCATTCCGCCCAGTGCGACAAGCAGCATAACGCCGCCCACCTTCCAGATATATTCGGTATCTCCATTTACGACCCCGGTGTCCACAATATCAGACATCAATGTCGGCAAATACAGCTCCGTCAAGGTCTGGAAAAATACCAGAACCAATACGGCTGCTACAAGCCAGCGGTATGGCTTCAAATGTTGAAGCAGCTTCATCATTCCTATCAGCTCCACTTTCTCGATAAAATCTCTGATCGTATCTATATAAGTTCAACTACTGAATTTTACGTTCTGGGGGCAATGTGTGAAGTGTTCTTACGATCACTGTTGATCGCCGGATTTCTCTTAATTGAACTAAGATATTATACAGTAGAAATCCACTCACAAAGGCGAACGCTTACGCTCTATGCTTTCGAAGTAGCTTTCTTACAGAAAGCTTGTAACACTTCACACTTATGCCCCTTTCTACGTATATGCCCCTTTCTACGTAACTTTTAAAGTTCAACTTATATAGCGTTACTCTTTCTCTGGCTTCACATGCTTCCGTTCCATAAATTGATAGATCATTTCAAGCGTATCGATAAATTCCTCACTGCGCTCTTCACCCAAGAAGTCCTTTAATTCCTGAAAGCGCCGGAGCCGCGATTCCCTTGCTTTCTTGGTGAACCTGCTTCCTTCCTCCGTCAATCTGACACGCACTACACGCCGATCATCCTGATCATTGTAACGATGCACAAGTCCCTGCGTTTCCAGACTCTTGATTAACGGTGTCACTGTCGGAGAACTGATCTGCAGAAAGCTGCTAATCTCCGATACCGTAACCCCCTCCGGCTGTTCAGAGCATCCTGACTGGACAGCAAACAGTATTCTGATCTCACTTGGCTTGAGGCCCCCCGTCTCGAAGTTACGCCAATCGGCTCTCCCGAATCTTCTGAGTATCTCCATCAGACGGCGGGTCTGGAGATCCTTGATCCTGTCCACCTGATCACCTTCTTTTCTTATTGTTTAAGATATTTAATAGTTAGGTAACCTATTTATTAGCAGACCTAATTATAGGAGCCCGCTTGATGATTGTCAAGCAAATACTCAGAAGTTTATACGTCCTGATATCAAAAAAATAAGACAGGGAGCCTTGCTGCGCCGGTGAAATCATCACCTCTGGCACTGCTCCCTGTCTTATTATGGTGTGCCGAATCCGGCCTTCCTCTTCAGTGATAATTCATCCAGCGTTTTAAATTCATAACCCTGGCGTCTGGCTTCATCAATGATGGATGATAGGGCCTCCGCGTTATCCCTGGATACAGAGTGCAGCAGCAGCACCGCTCCCGGGTGAAGCTGGGCGATGACCTTATGATAAGCGTACGAGGCTCCCTTTTGATCATTGACGTCCCAATCCTTGTAGGCCAGTGACCAGAATACGTTCGTATAGCCCAGCTCTTTCGTAACTCTGAGCACATGCTCGCTGAAGATGCCGCGAGGCGGGCGCAAGTACCGCATTTGATCCGTCCCTGTCAGTGGGGAAGCCGCTGCTTTAACCCGATCCAGCTCCTCCTTGATCTTCCCGTCGGCGAGGGTGGTCATATCCGGATGACTCCAGGAGTGGTTACCGACGATATGCCCCTCTTCCGCCATACGCTTCACCAGCTCCGGCTGGTCCTTCACATAATGTCCTGTCACAAAAAAGGCTGCGGGAACCTTCTTGGCTTTTAGTACATCCAGAATTGGCGCTGTATATCCATTCTCGTAGCCGTTATCAAAGGTAAGGAACAACTCCTTACGGCTGGTATCCCCCGTAAAAACAGCATCATAGCGATCAACAATCGTCTTGAAGCCTTCTTCATTAATGGAGGGAAGCTGACCATTCACACTTCGCTTGAAGCCGAAATGATAGGGCTGGTTCTCGGAGGCAGAAGCTGTCTGTTCAACCTCATTGAGGCTGACAGGTATTGCAGGCAAGCAAGAGGCAACTGCTGCCGCCGGCTGAATGAGCAACGTACAGCTCAATATAGCCGATATCAAGGCGAACCTTTCCAGCATGAGGGAATCTCTCCTTCATTGTAGATGTGCAAGCTCCGCCTTAATTTCTTCATTTTGCGTACGGAATATACATGAATCAAGAGTTTCCTTTGTCTTTGGCCAAGAGACTGTGCTTATATCCATAGAAGAAGTAAACGCATAAGCCAATTGCCATCCAGATCAGAAATGCAATCCACGTGATCCGCGGAAGGCTGATCAGCAAGTATCCGCAGGTTAAGGCGGCAATAATCGGAATAAAGGGCACGAGCGGTACTCTGAAGGATCGTTCCAGGTCGGCTCGCGTCTTGCGCAGGATGATAATTCCCACCGATACGGAGATGAAGGCAAATAAAGTCCCGATACTAACCAAATCTGCGAGCCTATTGAGCGGGATCAAGCCGGCAAAGAGGGCCACAATCACCCCGGTCACCCAGGTGCTGAATTCCGGTGCGCCTGATTTGGGGTTCACTTTGGATAATTTTTTTGGCAGCAAGCCATCCCGGCCGATCGCAAAGAACAGACGGGTCTGTCCAAATAAGAGAACAAATAATACCGTCGTGATGCCGACAATAGCACCAAGGGAAATAAACCCGGCCACCCAATCTTGATGAATATACTGCAACGCAAAGGCAACCGGATTTTTGACATCAAGAAGATGATATGGAACCATGCCGGTCAATACGGCGGTAACCAGGATATAGAGCAAGGAGCATACCGCCAGTGACCAAAGAATGCCTTGAGGCAAATCCTTTTGCGGATTTCGTACTTCCTCAGCGGCCGTTGCAACCACATCGAAGCCGATATAGGACAGAAAGGCAGTCGCAGCGCCGGTCACGACTCCGCTAAACCCAAACGGCATAAACGGGGTCCAATTGGACGGCTTCACATAAAAGACACCCACAATAATAAAGAGGATGATGACCGCTATTTTGACAACGACCATGATCGCATTTAATCGTGTCGATTCCTTGGCTCCTCTGGATACCACGAAGGTAAGCAACAGGACAATTAACACGGCCGGCAGATCGAAATAGGTGCCGGCGGCGGGATTAAATGCGCTGCTGATTGCCTTGGGCAGGTCCAGCCCAAGCCCGGACAGCAAGCCTTGAAAATACCCGGACCAACCACTTGCCACCATGGACGCAGCAAAGCCATATTCCAGAATTAAATCCCATCCCAGCACCCAGGCAAAAATCTCTCCGAACGTAGCGTAGCTGTAAGTATATGCACTTCCAGATACCGGAACCATGGAGGCGAATTCCGCATAGCAAAGCGCACAAAAGGCGCAAACAATGCCCGCAAGCAGGAAGGACAGGATCAAGCCTGGCCCCGCATGATTCGCAGCCGCAACTCCCGTTAACACGAAGATTCCGGTCCCGACCACACAGCCAACGCCCAGCATCGTCAAGTCAAAGACGCCCAGCTCCTTCTTCATGCCCTTCGCACTGCTTGCCGCCTTCTCCTGCAGCATCTCGGTAATCGACTTTTTTCTAAATATACTCATTTTGAGTTTATCCCCTAATTCTTTCATTGTATTTTCTTTCACAAGTCGTAATTATAATAAATCAAAAGGGGAGTGCATAGGTCCAAGATGGGATAAATATGAACATTTAGCGGATTTATGCTGTTAAGCTTCTCCCCTGTAATCGATTGAAGTGACAAGCATCTCTCTGGCAAACTGAATCCACTCTCTTGTGGCAAATGACAAATAACGATCTTCCCTCCATACTATACCCAATTTCCAGGGAATTACGGGATTCAGGGGAACGATCCGAACCCGCTCATCGTCAATTTCCCGGCAGATCGTCTCCGGCAGCAGCGTAATTCCAAGTCCTACTGCAACCATCTCGCTAATCAAATCCCATTGCGAGCTTTCATAGACGATGCGAGGCTGGAACCCTATCTGTGCGCAGGTTGCAATAATCCGGTCGTGCAGGGTAAAGTCCTTCCTGAATAGGACAAAGTCATCCTCTGCCAGCTCCTTCAGATGAACCTGATCCCGGCCGGATAAATGGTGTTCAGGCGGAAGCACGAGATGAAGTCTTTCTTCCACGAATGGAAAGCTGGCCAAGCCCTCCTGCAGGGTGGGCAGCACCGCAACGCCCGCATCCAGCACGCCCTCCACGACATTGGATTCCACCTTTTTGGCCCCATCCTCAAATAGCTGAATCGTAATCTTCGGATAGCGCTCATGGAATTTGCCAATCACGTTTGGGAAGAAGCTGGCTCCCACCATGGGAGGCAAGCCGATCCGCAAATGCCCTCGCTTCATATTTCTGAGATCATCCAGCTCCGCGGCCATATTGTGATATTCAGTCACAATTTGCTGCGCCTTGGAGACAATAAGCTGACCCGCATCGGTCAGTACAATTTTTTTGCCGATCCGCTCAAACAGCACCACCCCAAGCTCATCCTCCAGTCCTTTCACCGTCTTGCTAATGGTCGGCTGAGTAATATACAGCGCTTCTGCGGCCCGCGTGAAGCTTCTATGCCTGGCAACCTCAATGAGGTACTGCATTTGCTTAATATCCATACCGTTCCTCCACAATTTAATATGTATAGACAAATGGAATGATTATCATTCGTTTTATTCATTTTACTCATGAAAATTAATACTGTAAAATTTCCATTATCAAATGCTAGCAGGAAGGGATCGGCCAAGATGAATGTCATTCGCATCGCTGCAAAAATCGTGCTGCAAGTTATTGTCCTCATTCTGTTCACTCTGGCGATGAATGCGCTGGCCCGATGGCTTCACCTTCCGATTCCCGGCACGATACTCGGCATCATTGTATTATTTCTTCTGCTTAAGCTGAATATTGTTAAGCTCGACTGGGTCGAGGCCGGAGCAAGCTGGTTGCTTGCCGAACTGCTACTGTTCTTCATTCCGGCCGCAGTCGGAATTATGGAATATATTCCGATGCTCAAGAGTGACGGCGTCCGGATTCTGATCGTTGTCCTCTCGAGCACCGTGATTGTCATGGTCAGCTCCGGACTGATCGCCACGCGAATCAGCAGAAGAAAGGAGCAGAAGACAACATGTTCCCTGGACTGATCTGTCTTGCCATAACTCTTGTCGTCTATGTGCTCTCCAAGCATCTGTACCGGATTCATCCAAGGGTCTATCTGTCTCCGCTCCTGATCACGCCGCTTACCCTTGTGATTGGATTGATCTGGACCCAGATTCCTTATGAGACCTACCATTCCGGGGGCAAATGGCTGAGCTTCCTGCTGCAGCCAGCGACCATTGCGTTCGCGGTCCCGTTGTATAAATATTTTGATGTGCTGAAAAAACATATGGTCGAGATCCTGGCCAGCGTATTAAGCGGTTCGGTCGTTGCGATGCTCTCCTCGGCCATCCTGGCCAAGTGGATGCATCTGGATAGTGAACTGATTACGAGTCTGATTCCTCGCTCAGTTACCACACCTATTGCCATGAACATCTCCGAGATGATCGGCGGCGTGCCGAATATTACTGCCGTCTTCGTCATTATGACCGGACTGCTCGGAGTCACGCTTGGCCCGCTCGTTGCGAAGCTGTTTCGAATTGAGGGCGAAATTGCCCGGGGTGTCTTGTTTGGAACAAGCGCCCACGGCACAGGCACCTCCAAAGCCTTCGAGTTCAGTTCCTTAACGGGCACCATCTCCAGTATTTCCATGATTGTAGCAGGCTTGTTTACCCTGGTAGCCGCTCCAGTCATCATATTATTATTTTTCCATTGATGAGCATGAACCCCAGACTTGTGTTTCCTCCTAATTTTTATATATTGCTTTCTCTCTTGGCCTGCCTGACGGCAGGCTTCCTTTTTGGTTATTTCCTGTAACCGTAGATGTTTCGACATTGTGGAATAGGCCGAATTACTGTATGATTTTAGTATTTGGTTAAAAACTTCTATCTTGCAAAGGGGTACACAGGACGTGCTGTTTAACTCGTATGAATTCATATTTGCCTTCTGGCCCGTTACCTTTATTGTCTATTTTCTGCTCAACCGCTTTTGCCCGCCCTTATTCGGCAAACTATGGCTTGCTTTGGCCTCCCTATTCTTCTACTCTTGGTGGAGCATTAAATCGCTGCCGCTCATGCTCGGCTCGATCGCGTTTAACTATATTATGGGAAGAAGCATCAGCCACGCCAAGAAACAGGGGTCACGCAAGCTTCTTCTAACTCTTGCAATTGTCGGGGACCTGCTGCTGCTGGGATATTACAAATATGCAGACTTCCTCATCACGAACGTTAATGCATTAACGGACGCCCATATTAGTCTGCTGCATCTGGCGCTTCCGCTCGGGATCAGCTTCTTTACCTTTACCCAGATTGCTTATCTGGTCGATGCTTACCGGGGGAAAGCAAAGGAATATGACGTCGTTAATTATGTTCTGTTCGTTACCTTCTATCCGCATTTAATTGCCGGACCGATTCTTCATCACCGGGAGATGATGCCGCAATTCGACCGCAAGCGCGGAAAAAGAATCCTTCCGGGCAATGTAGCGCGGGGCTTGTTCATCTTCTGTATCGGTCTGTTCAAAAAGGTTGTCATTGCCGATACACTTGCGCCGATTGCGACACAAGGCTTCGATACTGCCAATTACCTGACCTTCATTGGCGGCTGGGTCACTTCGCTGTCTTATACGCTCCAGCTCTACTTCGACTTTAGCGGCTATTCGGATATGGCGATCGGGATTGCCCTGCTCTTTAATATCAAGCTGCCGATTAACTTTAATTCGCCTTACAAGGCTGTCAGCATCAAGGATTTCTGGGCACGCTGGCACATGACGCTCAGCCGGTTCCTGAAGGACTACATTTATATTCCGATGGGCGGTAACCGCAAGGGGATCTTCCGGACCTACTTTAACCTGGTTGCCACCTTTGTCATCGGCGGCATTTGGCATGGCGCCGGATGGACATTCATCCTGTGGGGGCTTCTTCACGGGGCGGCCCAGGTCATTCAGCGCTTGTGGCAAAAAACCGGCATAAAGATTCCTCGCTGGGGCGGCTGGTTCATCACCTTCATGTTCATCAATTTTACTTGGGTGTTCTTCCGCGCTCTAACCTTTGACGATGCCATCAAGGTTCTCAAAGGCATGGTGAATTTCCGGGATCTCGGTCTGACCCTGTCGCTGGATCTGGCAGGTAACGTTCTGCTGATCGCGGCAGCCTTCCTTGTAGCGGTGTTCGCACGCAACTCCATGCAAATGGCACGCAAGTTCAAGCCTACCTGGAAGCACGCTGTATATATCGCATTCTTGTTCGTATTCTCCGTGCTGTACTTCAACCAAGTCAGCGAGTTTTTATACTTTACCTTCTAGGAAAAGGAGATTATCTTCTTGAAGAACATTCGGTTTATCCTCTCATTCCTGGCCTTCGTTCTGGTCTTTGCAGGTGCAGTGGGCGGCTTCATGATCACTGTCGATCCGCTTCAGTTCTATCACAAAGCAGCGTATGAGCCGCTATATTCAGGGGAGCAGCGTTATCAGAATCCCGGACTGGCCAAGAACTATGAATACGACACCATCATCCTCGGCAGCTCCATGACGGAAAACTTCATTCCCTCCAAGGTAGAGGAAGCGCTTGGCGGAAAAGTGCTGAAATTATCCATCGAAGGCTCTACCTCCATCGAGCAGCGGATGATTGCAGAACTTGCCTTTGGTACCGGCCAAGTCAAGACAGTGCTATGGGGATTTGACTATTTCACCGTCCGGGATAATAATGTCCGGGATGCCGAGAGCTTCCCGTTCTATCTGTATGATGACAATGTATTTAACGACTATAAGTATATTTTTAATATATCCAATATCAAGCATGCTTTCGGCGCCCTTCTGCTGCCGAAGGACAAGTACCCCCAGTACCGGAACCTTGACCGGCTCAATAACTGGGATTCCTATGCCACTTACGGATCTAAGAAGGTGCTTGCCAAGTGGATAGAAGCTTGGAACTATGAGCAGACCTCCGGTGAGAGCGAGCCGGATTATGAACTGGCTAAGCAGCGTTTTGACGAAAATGTTCTCAGTCTGATCAAGGCGCACCCTGAGGTTGAATTCAAGATTTATTATCCGCCTTATTCGGTAATTCGCCAGCAGGTGTGGTACAAACTCAACCCGCAGCGCTTCTATAATCAATTGGAAATAAAGAAGTATATGCTGGAGAAGTTAGGGTCTATGGAAAATGTGACGCTCTTTGATTTTCAGAGTGATGAGAGTGTGACTTATCATTTGGAAAACTTCAAGGACCTATCCCACCATACCGGTGCCATCAACCAATGGATCGTTGAACAAATTGCTGCCGGAACCCATCGGATTACGGCTGAAAATGTGGATGAGCTGGCCAGCAAGCTGGAGCACCAGGCCGAGACGCTTGTGATCAATGAGAATGGTCCGATATTCTCACTTACACTTACGGTAGAAGGCCAGGAAGCTTCCTTTGTCCAGATTCCTACAACCTCGAAGGATCAGGTACGGGTTGCTGTCAAGGACTTCGCAGAAGGCACGGACACGGCATTCGCTTATGACAACGACACCAAGCAGGCAACGCTTCAGCGGGGCAGCAACACACTCATTCTGACCGCTGACAGTCCAATCGCTACCCTGAACGGCGAAGCAGTCAACCTTGATGCTCCTGCTGTTATCGTACAAGGCCGTCTTGCCGGCCCATTGATGCAGATCGTGAAGCTGCTGGGCGGGAATATCGCGGTTACCGAAAGTGAAGACACCTACTTTGTCAATTATGATATCCAGTGGTAAATATACAGAAGAAGGTGTCCTGGTCATTTATGATGACTTCAGGACACCTTCAGTTTTATTGCAGATATTATAGAGGCAGCACCTTATGAACACGTACTTAGAGGTTGTTGATTTGCACCGGCTTTCCGGTTCTGGCCGACTCCAAGGCCGCACAGGTTACCCACTGTGTCTTCAGTGCGTCGCCATAGTCGGAGCGAATCCCTGAAGTATCGCCTGTACGCAGCGCATGTATGAAGGCTTCACTTTCTGTTCTGTATGGATTGTCCTCAATTCGGAAACTGCTCTTCTCTCCGGACAGTGACACCTCCAGAACATCCGGGCTCCATGACAGGATTCCCTGATCGGTATAGAGGCTGAGCCCCACCTCTCCAACGCCCGCAGGCAAAACACAGGTATTGGAGATATTCGCCACGGCCCCGCCCTTCAGCTTCAACGTAACCGTACCTACATCCGCCACACTGACTCCTTCATACTGCTCATGTACCACCCGGTTCGCATAAGAGGCGTATACCTCCTCAACTTCTCCGGCAGTATATCTGAGCAAGTCCACAATGTGGGTCGTCTGCTCGATGAACTGACCGCCCGAGCCGCTCTGCTCTCTCCACCAGGCTACTTGCGGCATATCGCCCATCCAGCAACCAAGAGCCATGCCAACCGTCTTTCCTTCAAGGATTTCCTTAAGCTTAATCGTCAGTGCCTTATAACGGAGATGATACCCTACAGAGTGAATCAGCGGCTGGGAGCTTGCTTGAAGTCTGGAATAAATATCGAGAGGGTATCCAGTTCCGCCCCGAGCGGCTTCTCTACGAGAAACGGGATGCCGCGGTCAATCAACTCGGCCTCAATTGTCCCGTGCGCATGAGGAGGAATACACAGATATACCGCATCCAGCTTGACGCTATCCAGCATATCCGCCAAATTATCATAACCCTTCGAGCCCTCATATCTGGAAGCAAGCGACTCCGCTTTGGGCAGGCTTGTCCCGCATACTGCAGCTACCGTCACCCCATCCATCGCTGCCAATATATCACCATGAACCTTGCTAAACCATCCTGTACCTACAATTCCAATCTGCAGCTCCATGAATTCATCTCCCTCAGGTTATAATAAGCGTGCTAATATCTCTAGCCTATCCTCTCTTCCCAGGAATCTCAAGTCAGGAATTAACTGTAGTTGATAAAGTTACAGTTAAATTATATACTATCGATGTTTCTCATTTCATGTTCTCAGGAGGTTTGCCCCAATGTCAACTCAAACTAACATCAATTTGAATGATTTCTATACGCTGCTTCGCGAGCGGCATTCTGTACGTCATTATGATAAATCTGTCTCCATTCCGAGAGAAGAGCTGAACGATATGCTCGAGCTTTCCACCTTGGCTCCTTCCTCGTCGAATCTGCAGCCATGGCGCTTCCTCGTCATCGACGACCCTCAATTAAAAGAGAAGCTGCTCCCGATCGCCAACAATCAGCAGCAGGTTATAGATGCCTCCGCAATTGTTGCCGTGCTTGGAGATTTGAAATCCTTTGAGAAGGCAGATGCCATTTATTCCAAGGCTGTAGCAGGAGGATATATGGATGAGGCTACCAAGGCGGCTTTTGTAGATCGTCTCGAGAATACGTATGGTTCTTTGCCAGCCGAACGCCTGCATAACATCAATACTTTTGATGCCGGTCTGATTAGCATGCAGTTCATGCTCATTGCAAAATCCAAAGGCTATGATACGGTGCCTATGGGAGGGTTCAACCCCGAGAAATTCTCGCAGGAATTCCAGCTCCCTGACACCTTGAGGCCTATTCTGCTGATAGCTGTAGGCAAAGCAGCCAAGCCAGCCCATCCTACAGTACGCTTGCCGCTGGAGCAAATTGTGAACTGGAATACCTTGTAATACGCATATTGCTCATCATCGAGCAGCAACCGGATGATGTCGGAGACTTTCCCCCGACGTCATCCGGTTTTTTATTTTGGAATAACCTTACATCCTCTGTAAAGTTGATCTCAAAAACTCATCAACTTGATCTCAATAAGGCTTTGTTTATACTTTACATAGACATTACAATGGAAGTAATAAATATCGTGAAATCATGTACAACTGGAACCCTGAGAACCGGTGTGATTTACGGCAAAGTGAAAGGTGGAGAACGACCATGACGATTACAACGAGTACAGCCCAAGAGCTTGAAGCAGCACAAGCATATGTGAATGAGGTTTATGAGGCAGTGAAGAAACGGAATCCTGGTGAAAGTGAATTTCACCAAGCGATAAAAGAAATCCTCGACTCTCTTGTTCCTGTGTTTGTCCAAAATCCGAAGTACAAGGAGCATGCCATTCTGGAACGCATTGTTGAACCGGAAAGACTGATTACGTTCCGCGTGCCATGGGTCGATGACCAAGGAAAGGTTCAAGTCAACCGCGGCTTCCGGGTCCAGTTCAGCAGTGCTATCGGACCTTACAAGGGAGGACTTCGCTTCCATCCGTCCGTTAACGCCAGCATCATTAAATTTCTCGGGTTTGAGCAAATTTTCAAAAACTCCTTGACCGGCTTGCCAATCGGCGGCGGCAAGGGAGGCTCCGACTTCGATCCTAAGGGCAAATCCGATCTGGAAGTCATGAGATTCACCCAAAGCTTCATGACAGAGCTGTCCAAATATATCGGTCCTGACATCGACGTACCGGCCGGCGACATCGGCGTTGGTGCCCGTGAAATCGGCTATATGTTCGGGCAATACAAGCGGATCCGCGGCGGCAACGAAGCCGGCGTCTTGACCGGAAAAGGCCTGCTGTACGGCGGAAGCCTTGCCCGGACCGAAGCTACCGGTTACGGTCTTGTGTATTTTGCCAATGAAATGCTCGCTTCCAAGGGTGACAGCTTCGAAGGCAAACGGGTTGTTGTATCGGGCTCAGGGAATGTCTCCATCTATGCCATTGAGAAGGCACAACAGCTTGGCGCAACCGTCATTGCCTGCAGTGACTCCAACGGTTATATCTATGACAAGAACGGCATTCAACTGGATACCGTAAAGCGCCTGAAAGAAGTGGACCGCAAACGGATCAAGGAATATGTGAATATTCATCCTACTGCGGAATACTTCGAAGGATGCGATCAAATCTGGAGTATCCCGTGCGATATCGCACTTCCTTGCGCTACGCAAAATGAAATCAACGCTGAATCGGCACGAAAGCTGGTTGAAGGCGGCGTGAAATATGTTGCTGAAGGCGCAAACATGCCTTCTACGCTTGAGGCTATTGACATCTATCTTCAAAACGGAGTTTACTTCGGACCCGCCAAGGCTGCCAATGCAGGCGGCGTAGCTGTATCCGCGCTTGAAATGTCCCAGAACAGCGCACGTCTCGCCTGGAGCTTTGAAGAAGTGGATGACAAGCTGAAGCAGATCATGAAGAACATTTATAACAATAGTGTCCAGGCAGCCGAGCAATATGGCCACCCCGGCAATCTCGTTGTCGGCTCCAACATCGCCGGTTTCCTGAAGGTTGCCGACATTATGGTCGCCCAAGGCGTTATCTAGAATTGTAAAGTTGACCAAATAATCATTCGTGCAGGGCAACGTATGAACTTATGCCCTTTACCTATGCTCTGCTTTTGTTCAACTTATGTTAAAGTAAAGCAGCCCCTGCCGGGAGGCCCGCATCAAAAAGCGGGTTTCGGCAGGGGCTGCTTTTTTTAAGCTAATTCAATTAATACGCAAGTGAATCCAAGGCTTTGATGTGGCTCAGATAGCGGATGTTGCTCGCTTCCTTCATAAGGCTGGCTGGCATGCCGCGCAGCTGGCTATTGCTAGCTCCGACCGTAGCTACTGCATCCTTACGGCCCAAGCTGGCCAAGGTGCCTGAATTGACCGGATGGAAGGTCTCCATATGTCCGCCCTTCAGAAGCGCAGACAGGTTATAGCCGATTAACTCGCCCATTTGCCAAGCGATTTGGGCTGTCGGAGGGTATGGCCGTCCGTCCGGGGCGAAGACAACTGCGCTGTCTCCGGCGACAAATACGTCGCTATGCGAAGTGGACTGCAAATACTCATTGACCGTCGCCCGGCCACGGTTCACTTCCAGACCGCACTCGCTAATGAGCGGATTGCCCTGAACGCCGCCTGTCCAGACGAAGGTGTTAGCCACGATTTTCTGCCCATCCTTTAACTCGATCGTGTTCCCTTCCACATTGGTGACTGGCAAACCAGTCAAGAAGGTAACCCCCCGGCTCTCCAGACTGGAGGTAGCCCGTTCGATCAGATTGTCGGGAAGTACTGGCAAAATCTTAGGACCCGCTTCAACCAGCAACAGGCGGATTTCCGAAGGATTGATTCCGTACTTTTGCGTCATCTCCGGCAGTTTATCGGCAATTTCACCGACCAGTTCAACACCCGTCAAGCCGCCGCCGCCAATCAAAATCGTGCCATCGGCAGGATTTTTGGACTTGGCATATTCAGCAAGCTTGGCTTCCACATGCCGGTGAATGCGCTCCGCATCCTCCGCAGATTTCAACACCATGCTGTATTGCTCCAGTCCTGGAATTCCGAAATAGGCTGTCACACTGCCCAAACCAACGACCAGCGCATCATAGGACAAAAGTGTACCGTCACTCAGCTTAACTTCCTTGTTCTCAACAGAGAATCTCTCTACCTTTGCCACTCTCAGGTCGATATCCTTCCCCTTGAACAGCTTCTCCAGCGGAAGAGCAACCGCACGTTCCTTCACACTGCCTGCTGCAAGCCGATGCAGCTCGGTGATAATCTGATGGGTGGGAAATTGGTTCACCACTGTGACTCTGGCTTCCTGCTTGCTCAAATATTTGCGAACGCTAAGCGCGCTCAATACACCGCCGTAACCGGCGCCAAGAATTAAAATATGCTTAGACATCTGGAAGACTCCTTTCTCACAATTGATGTATTATTGTCCGCGCTTCTCGCCGGATACTTGAAGATAAGCCTGAACAAAACGGAACAGACGCTGTGCCTCCGGATCCTTCAACAGCTTGAGCAAGCCGAACATGCCGATCGTCTCCTGACTGGCCTCTGCACGATCCTTCGCCTCGATGACATTAGCGGCAATAGCCTTTGCGGATTCCTTCACCGGCCCGCCGATCTCCGCGATCGCTCCGACCATATCGCTTTTAAAGGTCGCGTCATTAGCAAGTGTCTTGACGAAGTCATAGGACTGGGTCAAGGTGCTCATCATTTCTGTCAATTTAGGCAATTGTTCAATTAGTGCCGTAAGCGAATTCTGGGTCTCTGGTTTAAGCAATTGCTCCAGGAGCGCCTGCGGTGTAGCCTGAGCTGCAGAACCTGCAGTGTCTGCGGTGTCCAACGCCTCTTGAGCCGAGTTCACATCGGTAATCATCTCTGACATGTTCATTCTCCTTTTGTAAGTTAGTGAAAATTTGTACATTCCTAAACATAAACAACCCAGTTAACATTGTAGCACATTTAATATAAAAATAGTCACCAAACGTTTGGTTTGGCGACTATTTCCGTGACATTAATCATATTCATTTTTTCAACCTATATATTGTTTATTGTCGAGTTTAGTTCAAGCACTGTTCAATCTGCTTGCGTCCATTCTGCACCTATCTGCTGCAAGAAGTCGAAGAACAACCGCTCGGTTGGCGGAAGCTCCCGGTTGATCGGGACAATGACTCCCACATCCCGCTTCACCTGCGGTCCTGCAATCGGAACCGCGACAATGGAAGAGGGGATATGTTCTCCAAGGGCAATTTCTGGCAGCACAGTAAGGCCTAAACCGGCAGACACAAGTCCCTTGATGGCATCAAGGTCATCCCCCTCAAAGGTTACTCTCGGCTTGAATCCCACCTTCGCGCAGGCTTCGACAACAAGATCCCTAAGAATGAACCCCTCCGGAAATAGCACAAACAGGTCATCCTTCAGACCATCCAAAAGCACAGACTTGCTGTGGGCCAAATTGTGGTTTGCCGGAAGGAGCGCCACGAATTTCTCCTCGAATAGAATGGTACTCCGAACCTGCTGTTCATTGGTCGGCACAGGGCCCATCACAGCCAGATTCAGTTCGCCGCCGATCACCCATTCCACCAGCTCCTTATAGGAGCCATGCTGAAGATGGAAATGAACTGCCGGGTACCGCTCCCTGAACAACGTGACTACGCGGGGAATAAGCTGCGAGGCGAGACTGCTCGGAAAGCCGATTCGAACTATCCCCCGCTCAGGATCAAGATATTCGCTGATTTCCTGCTTTGAATGCTCAATCACGCTCATCAACTGCTCCATATGCTTCAGAAACAATCGCCCGATCGGCGTCAGCTTGACCTTGCGTCCTTCATGCACGAACAAATCCACTCCAAGCTCCGCTTCCAGCTTGAAAATCTGCCGGCTCACCGCTGACTGCGACACATGCAGTGCATAAGACGCCTCCGTCACATGCTCCAGCTTCGCAACCTCGATAAAATACTGGATTTGCCTCAGTTCCACGGTCCCACCCCCGAATCCTTCTTCACCAAACCCTGACAACCCGCGTCAAGTTCCAGATATTAAACCCCATTATAGCGGGTAAAGAGGAAGAACGGAAGGCTCTTCAAGAGAATTCAAAAAGACTCGCCCAATTTACGCATGCAAGCAGAGGCGCGGACGAGATCTTAGTGTTGCTATATTATTCATGTGATTTCAAATACCGAAATTCGGAGTCGCCTCCTAGTCCAACGGACGGTCAAGATGATATAAATTACGGTATCTCGGCTCACGCGCCATGAGTTGGGTATGTGTTCCCCGCATCAGAATCTTCCCATGCTCCATGAAGATTACCTCGTCCATCTGCTCGGCGAAGGCCAGATGGTGCGTGACCCAGACGAGCGTCTTGCCTGCGGTCGCTTCGAAGATCGTCGACAGCAGCTCGCGCTCGGTTCTCGGGTCGAGCCCGACGGTCGGCTCGTCCAGCACCAGCACCGGCGTATTCTGCAGCAGCACGCGCGCCAGGGCGACGCGCTGCCGCTCTCCGCCGGAGAAGCGCTGCCCGGTCTCCCGCATCGGCGTATCCAGCCCCTGCGGGAGACCCGCGATCAGTTCCGCAAGCTGTGCCTGCTCCGCTGCGTGCGTAATCTCCGCCATCTCCGCATCGTTCCGTCCCAGCCGAATATTGTTCGCCACCGTCGTGTCGAACAAATGCGGGGACTGGTTCAGCACGGAGATGACCTTGGGCATTCCGGCGTCGCCATAGGCCGCAGCCGGAATGCCATTGATGGTGACCTCGCCCCCGGAGGGGGCTAAGGCACCCTGGATCAGCTTCAGCAGCGTCGACTTGCCGGCTCCACTGCGCCCGATGATCATCACCCGTTTGCCTTGGGAGATGTCCAGGGATACTCCGTCGACGGAATAGGCACCGTCTCCTTCAAGTTCCATGCCTGCATCGTAGGCGAAGCGCACCTCAGTCAATCTCAGACGGGCGCTTTGCGAAGCGCTCCGAATCTCCTCCTCGCTAATCCCGGCCGGAATGGAAGCAGCCTCTCCTTCCGAGGCTGCTCCATCCGGGCTTGAGCCGGAGATCCGTTCCAGCCGTGCCAGCGACATCTGATATTCCGGCAGCCGCTGCACAGCCTCCGATACGGGCAGAAAAGCATCGGACAACGGAAAGACCACCAGCACGAAGGCCGCGATCATCACTCGATCCAATTCACCTGCGGCGACCTCTCCGCCCGTCCAATAAATCATGGAAATGACTGCTAGCCCAATGACCATTTGACCGATCAGAGCACGGGCACGGCCCCATGCCTTAAGCTTCCGCTCCTTGCGGGTAACCGCTGCCTCATCCTGCTCATATTCGCTCAGAAAGTCGGCGGGACGACCGCTAATCACCCAATCTCCAATGCCCATCACGGCATCCGTAAGCTTGCTGTACAGACCGTTGCGCTCCTCCTTCACTGCCTTATCCAGACTGCGGGTGAGCTTAAGCGAAATATAGGGCAGGACCGCCACAAGAATAAAGATATACGCAGCCATCAGCAGCGCAAACGGAAGATCAAACAATCCGAGCAAGGCAATCGCCGCCCCATAAAGCACGATAGCGACCAGGCTTGGGAATACCGTGCGGATATAGACATTCTGCAATTGCTCAATATCGTCTGCCAGCGCACCCAGGATATCTCCGGTCCGGTACCGGGAGCGGATAAGCAATGCCTGAGGCTCCAGCATCCGGTAGAGGCGGACTCTCATCTTGGATAAAATGCGGAGAACGGTATCGTGCCCGACCAGCCGTTCCACGTAGTGAATAACCGAACGGCCAATCCCGAAGGTGCGAACTCCTACAATCGGCACATAGACGAGCAGTATATTATACGGCAGGGTTGCCGACTTGGAGATCAGAAACCCGGAGGTAAACATCAGCATGGATGCTGCCAGCAGGGTAAGCACGCCAAGAATGAGATACAGCACGAAGCGTCCGGTATAAATTTTGAAATAAGGTGCGATCCACGAATCCCGTCTCATCGGCCGTCCTCCTTCTGCCAGCTGGCCAATGCATAATAAGCTCCACGGGCCAGGATTAATTCTTCATGCGTGCCTATTTCAACGATCTGTCCTTGATCCATCACCACGATCACGTCCATGTTCTTCATCCAATGAAGCCGGTGGGTAGCCATGATGACCAGCTTGCCTTCAAACAGCGGTAGCATCGTCTCCTTCAGCTCATACTCTGTCTCGATATCGAGATGGGCGGTGGGTTCGTCGAGTACAATAATCGGCCGGTCGCTCAGCAACGCCCGAGCCAACGCGACCCGCTGCTCCTGCCCGCCGCTGAGCGGGCGCCCTCCGCCGCCGATCATTTCATCCAGCCCGTTCGGCAGTCCAGAGACAAGGCCTCCAAGCCCTGCCGCCTCTGCAGCGCGGCGTACGTCATCCAGGGAAGCAGCCGGCTTATTGAAGCGGATATTATCCGCAAGTGAGCCGCTGAATATATACGGTTTCTGCGGGATATAGGTGATTTGCTCCCGCCAAGGCGCAGCGGAAAGATCGCCTAGCGGGCTTCCATTCAACTCGATACTGCCGGCGGTCGGACGCAGGAAGCCTCCAAGCACATCGGCCAGCGTGGATTTGCCCGCCCCGCTCTCGCCAATAATGCCGACCTTGGTTAATCCCTTCAGCGTCAAGTCTACCGCATCCAGTGAAGCCCGTCCTTCCTGCTCATACTGAACACCCACACCTCGCAGCTGCAAGGTACTCTGTTCTGTCCATGTCCAGGAGACATTTCCCGGGATCGGAGCTGTCTTCGCAGCCTCTTCCTCTGCTGCGGAGATGATCTTCTCCATGGATTCTCCGGCTTCCTTCCCATCCAGTGTGGCATGATAATCCGCCCCCACCATGCGTACTGGCAGGAAAAACTCCGGAGCCAGGATCAGTACGGTCAGGGCCGGAAGTAATTCAATGTCTCCCTCGATCAGAGGCAGCCCAAGACTGACGGCCACCGAAGCCACCGACAACATGGTGAAGAAGTCCAGTGCGAAGGAAGACAGGAACGCAACTCTCAATGTCTTCATCGTTGCAGACCGGTAAGAATCACTGACCTTCTCGATGGACAAAATATGCTGCTTGCTGCGACCAAGGAATTTCAATGTCTCTAATCCCCGCAAAGAATCTACAAAATGATTAGAGAGCTGCTTGTAGGTTTTTAACTGTCGAAGCGTATGACGCTGCGCAGTCATTCCGATCAGAATCATAAAGACAATGATGATCGGAAACGTCAACAAGAGAATGACCGCGGAATTTTTGTTCAGCATGAACACGTAGATCCACACCAGTGCCGGCGTGATGCCGGTCGCCAGCATTCGGGGCAGAAACAGCTCCAGATAAGTGCGGAACTTCGTGACGCCCTCCAGAACAAGCGTAACCAGATTGCCCGTCCCTTCTTTACCCGCATAGCGCGGGCCTAATTCGAACAGCCGGGACAGCATTTGCTTCCGAAGAGACAGGCCCGTACGCTCTGCGAACCGCGCCGCTGTTCTCTGCATGAGCAGACCGCTGCATTGGCGCAGCCCAAAAGCAAGCAGGAACAGACCGACTCCGCCGGCCTGTTCCTGCAGCTTGCCGCCGGCAAACAGGGCGGAGATCACCTCCGCCAGCCATTTTGCCTGCATAAGTATGGCTATCGTCTGAATCAAGGTCAGCCCGGCCAGGATTCCCATCACCGGAATGATACCCTTGTATTTCATTAATCCGCGACCCATTAGTACTCCAAATGCTCCTTTTCGTGAACCCGTTTATGGAAGACAAAGTAACTCCAAATCTGGTAGCCCAATACGAATGGCAGCAAGGTCAATGCCACAATGGTCATCACCTTCAGGGAATAGCTCCCGGATGCCGCATTATGAATCGTCAGCGAGAAGGCTTCATTAATGGAGCTCACCATGACCCGCGGGAACAGCCCCACGAAGACGCCGGAGATCGCAAGCGCGATCAAGCCGCCTGTCATGCCGAATGCCCAGCCATCGCGCTTCACCTGCAGGAATCTGCCTGCCAGCAAGAAGCAGACAACCCCTACAACCGCCATGATGCTAAGAATCAAGCCGCGCACTTTGAAAATATCTGTCTGGAAGTAAGTCATGATCGCAAACAGAACTAACAATGCCGCAAGAGGGATCAGGAGCTTATGGGCAAGCTTCCGCGCCCGTTCCTGCAGACTGCCTGTAGTGCGCAGTGTAGCGAATAGCAGTCCATGTACCAGACAGAGCATGACCACCGTAATTCCGCCAACCAGGGTGTACAGATTAACCATATCGAACAGGCCGGCCTTCATTTCCATTTGGCCGTCAATCGGAAGTCCCTTAAGCAGACCGGAGAAGACAACGCCGAGCAGGAATGGTGGAATAATGCTGCCGATGAAAATCGAAATATCCCATGCGCCCTTCCACTTTTCATTCAGCACCTTGCCACGGAATTCAAAGGCAACCCCGCGTGCGATCAGTGCAAGCAGTAATACGACGAACGGAGTATAGTAGCCGCTGAACATCGTGGCATACCAATTCGGAAACGCCGCGAACATCGCACCGCCTGCCGTTATCAGCCACACCTCATTTGCGTCCCAGAAGGGTCCGATCGAATTGATCAGGACGCGCTTTTCTGTATCATTTTTAGCCAGAAACTTCGTACTCATTCCAATTCCGAAATCGAAGCCCTCCAGAAAGAAGAATCCGATAAACAATACAGCTACCAGAACAAACCAGAGCTCATTAAGAGATAGCATGGTATCCCTCCTTCGCATATGGATCGCTGCCATGATCATCATGATCCAGGTCGACCGCATTCGGCCCCTTCTTGATGACTTTCAGGAACAGGTACACCATGACGATGCCCAGAGCCGTGTAAATGGTAGAAAATGAAATCAATGAGAACAGGATCTGTCCGGAGGTAACACTAGGCGAAATACTGTCCTTCGTTTGCATCAAGCCAAATACCGTCCATGGCTGACGCCCGATTTCGGTCATAATCCAGCCAGCCGTATTCGCGATGAACGGAAGCGATATGCTCCACAGCATCGCACGGTAGAACCAGGTGTTCGGACGATCCAGCTTCTTCCGCCATGCCAGATAACAGCCATACATGGTAAGCAGGATCATCAGACTTCCTGCGGCAACCATGATCCGGAAGCTCCAGAACGTCGTCTTGACCGGAGGGATATAATCGCCAGGGCCATAAGTCTGCTCATATTCCTTCTGAAGCTCAAGCATCCCCTTGACTTCGCCGTCGAATTTACTATAGGACAAGAAGCTTAACAGATAAGGAACCTTGATCTCAAAGCTATTATTCTGATCAGTCGTATCAATATGGGCATAAATCGTCCAAGGAGCAGGGTCTCCGCTCTCCCCCCACAAGCCTTCGGAGGCAGCCATCTTCATCGGCTGTGTCTCAACCAGATATTGCGCCTGTTGATGGCCGGCCAATGCCGTACCGAACGAGGATACAAGACCCATGATTACTGCAATAATGAACGACTTTTTAAAGAATTCCACGTCTTGCTTGCGAAGCATCTTGTAGGCGCTGATCCCTGTGATCATAAAGGCCCCGGTCGCAAATGCGGCGAGTACCGTATGAGGGAATTCCACCAAGAGCTGTCCATTCGTAATCAAGGCGAAGAAATCATTCATTTCCGCCCGTCCGTTATTAATCGTAAAGCCCACAGGACGCTGCATGAACGAGTTAGCAGCCAAGATCCAGAACGCCGACATGGTCGTTCCGAGGGCTACCAGCCAAATGCAGAGCAAGTGTACTTTTTTCGATAGACGGTCCCATCCAAAAATCCACAAACCGATAAAGGTAGATTCCATAAAGAAAGCAAACAAGGCCTCTACCGCGAGCGGCGCACCGAACACATCACCCACAAACCGCGAATAATCCGACCAGTTCATCCCGAACTGGAACTCCTGGATGATTCCTGTGACAACCCCTACGGCAAAGTTGATCAGAAACAGCTTGCCCCAGAACTTGGTCATCTTCTTGTATTCTTCTTTGCCCTTTACCACATACAGCGTCTCCATAATTGCGATCAACACAACAAGACCGATGCTCAGCGGGACAAAAAAGTAGTGGAAAATCGTTGTCGCTGCAAATTGAAGCCGCGCTAGAATCAACGGATCCATCATTTACTCCCTCTTTCTTCTCTCGATATTAATTCTTAACTAATGTGAATTCTATCACGGCAAAATGAAAATGAACGGCTTAAAAGTAATAATTTTGTGACAAGAATCACATGACAAATGTCACATTCGTGAACGCCAGAGGGAATCCCTTGATCTGCCGCGGTTTTCTCCAAACGCTCCATCTTTGAAAGATTTGTGACCATAAGGCTTCTATAAATTCATTTCCTGCTTTGCCGTTCATCTGTCATATGCCGAAGGGTCAACCAGGGATGTCTCCATAGCATCCGCATGCCAGTAAAGCGCATCACCTCGCGGATGCGCTGCTGATAATCGGGAGCATAGCAATGTACTTCGCAATAACGGCAGGAGGACTTGTCCTCCCCGAACCGGCAGTAAGTCAGCCGGTTCGAGGCATAGTCGGACAGTTTCCGGCACTCTGGGCATAGCTCATTGTCCATGCTCGCTGCTGGATGCTTGATTTTGCAATACATGGAAATCATGCGCTTGACGGTCGTCTTCTCCCGCCGGATTCTCGGACCATCGATTTCTTTGTGCCGTTCTCCCGTCCGGCTGGCCCCCCGCTGTTCTGTCACATTCATGCTTGACCTCCGTCCGCTTGTCCCGTCAGCTTTGGACCGCCGAATCCCCGCAACCACAAGAACCAGTTGGCTGCGAGCAATACCGCAATATAAATCAATAGGCCGAAGCTGAACTGGGCGGCGATATAATGGAACAGGCCAAATACCGCAAGCATCAGCATCAGGCCTATCATCTTTAAGCTTACACCCGATTGCGCTGCTTCAAACCTTTCCGAAAACGGATAGGTGCTCTTGTTGTTCACAACTAAGAAGCAGATCACGGCGTAGGCCAGGAGCCCAAGCCCTGCCGCGAGCAGATCAGGAATGATCCCTGCACCGAAGAGCACCATGAAGCATGCGGCTTCAAGCGCATAGACCGGCAACAACAGCCGTACGACCGCGGCGGCCAGCGTTCCTCGCTGAATCGGGATGCGGCTGCTCACCGGTGCCGTGCGATATATCCATGAAGCCTTATAGTTGCTTGAATACCTCAGCATCCAGACCAGGCTCGGCATTAACAAGGCACAGCCATAGATGAAGAGATGAAGCTGCGTCCCCCGCAGGCTCGCCCATCCATCCTGCATCCCCATCGCAAACAACATTATCGGCGGAAAGATCAGCGAAAAGCCGAGATTAGGGTATACCTTCAGCTTGAACTCACGCTCGCTGCCCATCATCCTCCAGGCAAAACGGAAGAAAGCCCTCTCTTGCCCTTCCGGACATAGCATCCGGGCGAGTCTGTTCACCCATCTTCCTGCTCCCTCTCTTTGACTGGCACCCGGGCCAGCCAGCTTCTGCAGGTTCTTCTCCAGGGATGGCATCAGCAAGACATAGATAATCCCGGCAACAGCAGGGACCAGCAGGGCAAGGCCTGAAGCTGCTGCTATCTCCGTGCGGTAATCTCCTTGAAGAAGCATCTGGTAAGGTGCTCCGAACCAAACCGGGGGAATCAGATAATGCCACCACTTAAATTGAATTACCGCTTGCAGATCTATGAACTCAAATGCCCGGATTAACAACTGATACCCCAGAGCGATCCCGATCGTAAGCCCGATCTGCACGTAATTGATCAGATCCTTCAGCCGTTCGCCGTCAAGCAGACGAAGCACAAGCAGATACAGCATCGCGGTCAGCGCAATGATCAACAGATCCATCAGCACAAGCTCCACCGCAAAGATCAGAAAGAAGCCTACTCCGTGACGGAATAGTCCAACACCGAGAGGAATGACGGCCAGCGCACCTGTTAGAAAAAACAAATAGTAGAAAATATGCAAGGCCTTCGCCATCGCGATCGTTCTACGGTTCACGGGTTTGGTTTGTAAAATGCTTCGGTCCCGGATATCCAGCAGCACCGAAGAAAAATCCGAGATAAGCGAGGTCATAATCATAAACATCAAAATTCCGAACACAAGGCTCATCTGAAAAATATAATTGTCGCCGTTCAGAACAAATAGGGAGGTAAATCCTCCAAAGAGCAAATAGAGCCACAACGAGCCAAAGAACTGATTCTTATCATGATCGGCATCGCGGACATGACGGCCCTGGCGGTTTCTCCCGGACTTGCCGACAATGGTCGGGGCCCTTCTCCCGTCCATCAGCAGCTTGGTCTGCAAAATGCGCCGCATCACGGGATAATCGATGCCTTGCTTCTCCAGCAAGCTCTTAAATCGATCCAGAATCTGCAAAAATTTCATTTCCTTCATTTGCTACACCTCTTGCACAATCGATACGAATCGTTCGGCGATCTCATGGTGCTCATTAAATCCCGTAATCTGATTGAAAATCTGCTCTAGCGAGCCCTGCAAATTCTGGCCTTTCAGCTCTTCAAAGCTTCCGTCAGCTGCGATTCTCCCGTCGTCCAGCAAAATGATTCGATGACTGATCTTCTCGACAACGTCCATAATATGCGAGGAATAGAAGATCGTTTTCCCTTGTGCAGCCAGCAGGGCCAGCAGCTCTTTGACGACCATCACGCTGTTCGCATCAAGCCCGCTAAGCGGCTCGTCCAGGAACAGAATATCCGGATTATGCAGCAGGCTCGAAATGATCAGCACCTTCTGCTTCATCCCTTTGGAAAAGGTAGAAAGCCTGGCATTCGCTGCATCTTTGAGCCCAAGTTGATCCATCATGCGCCGCGCCTTGCTTTCGGCAGTCTCCATGGACAGGCCGTAAAGCTCGCCGATAAACGTCAAATATTCGCGGGCGGTCAGCGTATCGTAAATATCTGCGGTCTCCGGCACATAGCCGATGCGTCGTTTGTACTCTGTATCGCCGTCAACGGGATTTGCCCCGTATACCCGTACTTCTCCCTGATAGCCTTCCACCAGTCCGAGCATGATCTTTACCGTGGTGCTTTTGCCGGCCCCATTAGGTCCGATATAGCCTATAATTTGTCCGGGATACGCATCAAAATCAATGCCGTTCAGCACGTATCGATCTCCGAACTTCATCCGCAAATCGCGGATCCTGATGACAGGCTCCGAGCTTTTACCGTCGAACCGATAAGTCATTCATCTCCACCCTTTCCACTATGAGTGAGTTTCCATAATTATCTAATCTCTAATTATGAAGGAATAACGGTAAAAAAGCACGGACTCCTATCACATTACGAACAAAAAAAAGAACCGGCTCCTGGAAAGACCGGTTCTTTCGATGATGGTATTAGGGCTGGGACGGCAGCCGAGTGAAGGAGGAAATGTCCACGCCAAGCCCTTGGGCGAGCCGCATACCGTATTCGGTATCGGCACGGAAGAAATTGCAGATGGCACGAAGCTGAATCTGTTCATTGGTTTGCTTCAGATCATTGATCATGTTCGCAATCAGATGGTTGCGCTCCTCTTCGGTAAAGCCCCGATAGAGCTCGCCGGCCTGGGTAAAATCATCGGTCTTCGCGATCTTCGCTCTGCCGATCATTCCGTCTACCGGAACTACGCTGTCGTTATAGCTTGGGTCCTCCTTCGGGCTGCTCTCCAGACTGTTAGGCTCGTAGTTCACCGGCGAAGGATCCTGCTTCACATTCATCAAGCCGTCCCGTTGGTGATTACGAACCGGTGCGTAAGGGCAATTGACAGGGATCTGCAAATAGTTGGCTCCCAGGCGATATCGTTGTGTATCCGGATAGGAGAACAGGCGGCCCTGCAGCATTTTGTCTTCGGATGGCTCGATGCCCGGCACCAGTACACTTGGAGAAAATGCCGCCTGCTCTACCTCCGCGTAAAAATTGTCCGGGTTTCGGTTCAACGTCATCGTCCCCACAGGGATAAGCGGATAATGGCTCTCCGGCCACACCTTCGTTGGATCAAGCGGATCAAAGCTCCACAGATCCAGGTCGTCCACAGGCAGCAGCTGTACATTCAGTTCCCACTGCGGAAAATCACCCTGTGCGATGTGGTCGTATAAATCACGCGTTGCGTGGTTGAAATCGCCGCCTTGAACCTCGCGGACCTCATCCGCAGTTAGATTGCGAACCCCCTGCTTGGATTTCCAGGTGTATTTTACATAGACGGTCTTACCTTCCGCATTAATCCACTTGAAGGCATGCACACCAAACCCATCCATTTGTCGGTAATTCGCCGGTGTTCCGTTGTTCGACAGCAGCCAGGTCATCATATGCGTCGACTCGGGGCTCAGGGTCATGAAGTCCCAATACCGCGCCGGGTCCTGAATGTTCGTGTCGGGGGAAGGCTTAAGCGAATGCACCATGTCAGGGAATTTGATCGCGTCCCGAATAAAGAAGACGGGCAAATGATTGCCTACGAGATCATAGTTGCCTTCCTCAGTGTAAAACTTAACAGCAAAGCCGCGAGGATCCCGGGCCGTCTCCGGGGAACCCTGCCCGTGGATTACCGTCGAGAAGCGGACAAGTACCGGCGTCTCACGCCCTGCTTCCTGCAGGAACTGCGCTTTTGTGAACTCGGACATACTGCGCTCGGTCACGAACACCCCATGCGCTCCTGCTCCGCGAGCATGCACAACCCGCTCGGGAATCCGCTCGCGGTCAAAGTGGGCCAGCTTCTCCAGCAGATGATAATCCTCCAGCAGAGTCGGGCCTCCTTGTCCCGCTGTCCGGGAATTCTGATTATCTCCTACTGGTGCTCCTTGGTTTGTGGTCATTCTGTTATTCATCTATTCATCACCCTCCGGTTATCATTATACTTAGACTTGGTCTAAATTATGTTTTTATTGTAGCATCCTCTGCCAGCCTGCTTCATGAAGCTTGCATGAGGGAAAGGTGAAGGATTGCGCGATTAACCTTGGTATTCATTCTCATTTGCGACGAACGCAAAAAATCCCTCCGGGAGCAAGCAGCTGTCACTGCTTCTCGGGGAAGGATTTTGATGTACAAGCATTTATTTCGCATGAATTGATATGCACCTACGCATAGTAATGGGTGTATTCTTAAGAACGACTCAACTCGCCGATAAGGAGGAAGCCTGGATAATGGACAATCTGCATGAATTCGTGGAGAAGGTGCACGATAAGCAGGACAAGGACGCCAAGAACCGCAAGCATGGGAAAGGCACCCCTTCCAGCCAATTGCCGAATAAGCAGCATGGAACCAAAAAGTAACATTTTTCGGTCTACTTTTGCTTCGCTTACCGATACCGATCAACACGAAGGGCTGCCCTATTAGATAGGAGCAGCCCTTCGTGTTGATCCGCCAATGCAAGCTAGTGATCATAAAGATCCTCGCCGGAGATGAACTCATTGAGAGCCTCATCGCCGGGTCCTTTATGATTTTTGATCTGGCTTAACCGGCCAGCCCGGCCCTCTCCGCCATTTCCAGACGGGGCATTCTGTCCGTTACTGCTGCCATTTCCGTCCCGGCGGCTCTGCTTATCACGCTTTCCCATTTTGCACCCTCCTGCCATGAATATCTGTATTCAAGCAATAGGCTGTGACAGACGGAAAGATTTTATGCGCCAGTCTTGAGAACGAGGGCGAAGCTCCAAGCTGTGCTTCCTACTCTTTAATCGTTACCGTCACCGGCGACCATTCAGCAGTAACCACCTGGCCATGAACGGAAACACTGCCCTCCGGCGAAATATCCTTCTCCGTCATGATGCCGAGGGCAATGGTGAAGCGATTGAACTTGATGGGCACGCCGCTCTCCCGACGAACCTCCTGACCGTTAACATAGAAAATAACCTCATCTATTGCGCGGTTGTACGTAATTTTGTACGTATTGAATTCGCGCGGCTTAAAGTCCGTATCTTCTTTGAACACACAGAAGTATTTGGTCTTGCCGGTATCCGGTACAGTCACTCCCGGGAATTGAAGCACGGCATAGACACTGGCGTATTTATCATTGCCTGCGAAGAAGTCCAATGCAGCTCCGGTTGAAAAATCAAGCAGATTCAGCGATACATAGCCGTCATATAGATCTCCCGGTGCGGTATTTTGCGTCCGGGCTCGGATTTGAAGCTCGAAGCTGACCTCGCCCTCCTCGGGAATGACGACCTCTTCATTCGAATAATACATATGCTTGGCATTGTCCAGAATTTGCACCTGATGATGCTGGCGGCTCAATGGTGCCCGCACATACAGGATGCCGTTGCGTACAATAACGACTGCTTCCGGCTCGCGGTACTCCCAGAAGCTCCCGTCCGGAAGCGGAAAACCGCCCATTTTCCAGACTTGTCCCTCATTTAGGATCGTATGAAAATCGCCGAAGACTTTTACCTGTTCCATGTATGATAATCCTCCTAATTGGTATTCTGTCCCGCCCTTTTATACAAGATGCGTCAAGCTACAGTTGGATCAAGCCTTGAACCAGCAATGCTGCCATCATGATAAGCCCGCAGCGGATCGAAGCCTGCAGGGAGGCTCCCATCAGCGGCAGATAAGCCGAAGACGGATTATGCGCCCCGAGCCGTCCGTAAATGCGGTAAAGCGGAATCGCCGTCAACAGCGCCAGCAGCGCATATAACGGAACCAAACCGATCACGGCACATAGGATCAGAAAGCCATAGGCGAGGAAGAGCAGCCATTTCGAGAAGCGCAGGGCCCGCTGTTCTCCCCACACGACAACCAGCGTATTCTTCCCTGCCTGCTTATCCGCTTGCCAATGCAGAAAATGATGGTTAAATAAGAGCAGGGTGGTAAGCAACCCGACGGGCATCGATAATAACGCCGCCTCCCAGCTTAAGCTCCCGGTCTGCACATAATAGGAGCCGAGGACAGGCAGCACTCCGAAGGACAGCAGGATTGCCACCTCGCCGTATCCCTTGCCCCGGTAGCCGAACCGGATCGGCGGTGCAACATAATAATAAGCGATCAGCCCTCCGAGAATAGCGAATGCCATGACGAGCCAACCGCTGAAGAGGCTGAGTATGACACCGCTCAGGATCCCCAGTCCGAACAGGGACCAAGCTAACTGGGCAAAGGTTCGCTCACTCATTTTGCCGCCTGCCAAATAACCTGAATTGGTCGAGATGG
Organism: Paenibacillus brevis; assembly: GCF_018919145.1. Lineage (GTDB taxonomy): Bacteria > Bacillota > Bacilli > Paenibacillales > Paenibacillaceae > Fontibacillus > Fontibacillus brevis. The sequence goes on along the minus strand of NZ_JAHLQJ010000002.1, from coordinate 179,495 downwards.
CATCTGTCGTCTCCTGGGCCAAAGTATCTGCTCCGCTGCGGTAGTCCCACAGGTCATTGATCATATTGGAGAATAGGTGCGCCGAGGCTGAACCGATCAGAGTAAGTACGAACAGCCAGGGGTGGAACTCTCCTTTCCACATAAAAGCGCCAAGGGCGCCAAGAAAGACAGGAACCAGCATGACCGGAATGACCCGGAATCGGGATGCTTTCTTGAAGTTTGTCCATGTATTCAAGCTGAGTTCATCTCCCGTTTCATAATATAGAGTGTTAAAAATATCACACTCTAATTATACCTGAACTTCTCTGCGATGGAATGGGTAAATTTTGACCGGTGTCATTAGCTCCTGGCCGGAAGTAATCTATCTGTAAATTACACCCAAATCCTAGACTAAAGTCCAGCGATCATCTACCCTGGAGACGGAAGCATCGGGGCTTCGAATATAGTAATCTGTATTATATCCATTACATAAGTGAAGGAGTATGTGCATGCACCGTAAAAATTGGCTTGGCCCGGTATTGATTTTACTGGGGATCTATCTATTCTTTTTCCGCAAAGAGGCCATCGATGCCGGAACCTTATTCGGCACCTTCTGGGCTACGATGTTCATTATTCCGCTAGGCTTGTTCTTCCACTGGCTGTACTTCTCGCTAAGCAACCATAGAACAACCGGACTGCTCATTCCCGGGGGAATACTGTTTACCGTCGGCGTCGTCTGCCAGATTGCCACGCTGTTTGACAGCTGGCAATATTTATGGCCGGGTTTCCTTCTTGCTCCTGCCGTCGGCCTGTTTGAATTTTACTGGTTCGGAAATCGGAATAAATGGCTGCTCATTCCGATCAACATCCTTGGCGGATTATCGGTATTGTTCTTCGCCGTCTTCTCCCTGGGCTCTCTCTACAACAAGACCATTCTCGGCCAGCCTTTGCTCGCGATTGCATTAATCGCAATTGGTGCAGGTGTGATGCTATCTCCGAAGAAGAGAAAGTTTTAAATTGCGAGTTCAAAGAAAAAGTTTCAAGGGTAATTGCAAGAATCTGCAAGATTCGATGCTGAGTCAATCTCTTGAACAGCAAAACAGGGCTTTCCCAAAAGACTTGATTTGGCGGGAGGCCCTGTTTGTGTTAAGAGACTGGTTTCCAGTCTTGCAATTTGGTGTGTATAATGCAGACTTGGTCGGAATTTTACAGAATCTGTTCAAATAGCCCATCTTCTGTTTAGGCGAAACAAATGCGTATGGCTGTTGCTGCGCTCTTGCCTTCCCCTACGCTTCAGCCCAAACCTGCCGCTCGGAGATCATGGTCTGCCCGGTCCGGATAGCTTCGCCCATCAGCAGGCTCAGATACTGATCCTGGCAGGCCTCCGCCAGACTGTAGAAAGCGGGCCCCCCGGCAGTATAGGCCGCCATATCCAGCAGGCATGAGGCCATGGCAAGCTCCTCGTCACTTAGCCTTGCTCCCGGAAATGGATTTTGATATACCCATTCTCCGCCAGCCAGAACCCCTTTATGGTAATAACCCTCCAAATCTCCGGCTTGCCCGGCATCCACACGCTGCATTTGAATCGCTACAGGTGTACGGTAGTCCTTCAGATAACGGATATCCGTTCCTTCCATTTCGCCCCGATACCCTCGAATCAGGACCCGATTTTGCCGGATTGCCGAGAAATACTGGTCATAGGAAAAATCATACACTGCGCTCTTGCCGCCAAACTTCAGCAAAGCAAGATCCTGCCTCGAATCCACCAGCAGCTCCTCGCTTGGCCAACCTGCTCTTCCCGGGCCTTGAATAATCGGGGCGACCAACTGCTCACCGGATATTTCCGCCTCTTCGAACCCGACGCCAAGCAAGTGGCGGATCAGGCTGATGCCATGATAGCCATGTCCGGAAGACACCTGAACATGCGATACGCCGCCAATTATTCCCGACTTCACTACAGCTAACCGGGCCGCATGCAGGGGCTGGCGAATGAATTGTTCCGCGACCTGGATCCCCTGACCGGAATGCGTCCGCTGATATAAATTCCCCAATCCCTCCAGGCTGTCTGCAGGCGGCGTCTCCGTCAATACAGGGATTCCGGCTTCCGACAGCCGAATGATATATTCCGGGGCCACATCGCGAGGCAAGGACACTACGGCAAAGTCAAATGCTCTTCGCGATAGAAAGCCTTCCAGATCCGAGGTAGCTTTCACTCCCCACTTTAATTCCATTTCCCGGGCCTTCCGGTTATCCCGCATCCACATCTCGCCAATCTCGAACAGCTCAGGCAAAGCCTTGGCAATCCTAAGGTAAAATTCCGAGCGCCAGCCTCCTCCCAAAATACCGAAGGTACACTTTCCTTGTCCCCCTGCTATCACTTCTTGCATCCGTCTCATCTCCCACATTCGTCAGAGTCTTCTGTTCCTTCTAGAAGTTGTTGTTCATAACCGTCTATTTATAGAATATTCAATTCAGTTGCAGCTCAGAGCATAAATAGCAAGGCCAGAGCCAGGATCACAATCCGGCCTGTCGAGATCAGCACGAAGTTCTGAACCGCCAGCTTGAATGTATACTGCTTGACCGGATTATCAGCAAATCTGATTAAATTTTTCCGAACAGGAATCAGCGTAGCAAGCGCCAGAATGACCAGAAGAAGAGGCACCTTCAACATGATCAATACGATCAGATCGATATAGGAGGCATAATACAGCCAGCGGAATAATTGAATGGCCCTTGGTCTGCCAATATAGACCGGCAAGGTATACCGTCTGTTCTCGATATCATCCTCAACATCGCAAATGTTGTTCGCCAGCATAATGTTGGCAATTCCGAATATTGCCGGGACGGAGATCAGCAGAATCAGCAGTGTCTCCAATAAATCCACGTGCAGGGTCACCGTCAGACTTTGAATATCCAGGTCAAGACTTGCCAGCTTGTCCTGTGCATGAATGTAGACAGAGACGAAAGGAATGACGAATCCCATGAACAATCCGGAGAAAATCTCGCCGAGCGGCATCCGGGAGATAGCGAGCGGTCCGAAGGAGTACAGAATGCCGACTGCAAAGGATAATCCTCCCAGCAGCAGAAGCAGCCAGCCCGTCTCCATGAACAGCCACAAGCCTGCTCCGATTGCGAGGATAAGCAATACTATAATGATTGCCGCTACTCCTCTAGGGTTCATTTTGTATTGAACGATCGCATTATGCACTTCGTATCCGTAGCCGTGCTTGCGCTTGGCTTTTATATAGTCGTAGTAATTATTAATAGCCGTTGTCGCCATATCAAAGCTCAGTAATGAGATGAGCATTAACGCAAAATGCAGAAGTTCAAAGTCCCCAAACCGGTAGACAGCATACAACGTTCCCAGAATGAAAGGAATGATGCTGGCAACCTTCGTCTGGATCTCAACCAGCTTTAAGTATTTTACAATAAACATAGATGTTGTCTCTCCTTCTCTCTCTCTTGATCCTCTCGCATCTTAGCTTATTATATTGCATTACGACATGGGATGTCAGAACATCACGAAAAAAAAGGAATCCTCTTGCTCCATGTAGAAAAGATTGTAGAAAGATCTGTCATCCTAGGGGGCAATTTAGGTATGTTGCAGCATAAGAAGAAATATCTTCCTCTACTTCTGGCAGGCTGGTTCACCGCCTTGGCGGCCTTGGCCCTTGTCCTTGAAGCAAATGAGTTGCACCTGATTTTCGGCATATCTCTGGTCTTCACCAATATTGTGCTCCTGATGATGATCCGATGCTATGGATTATATCTTGGATTGCCTGTCGCTGTTCTTGTGTACGGAATTTCTATCTGGGGCATGGGAGCTCCTTATTTCCGTGCGGTCTTCCTGCTGGAGTTGATTGCTGTCGGCTTGCTGCTGCGCCAATCCAAGAAGGATGCGATGCTGCGGGCGGATAGCCTGTTCTGGCTATGTATTGGAGGACCCTTAATTCTGGCTGTCTATTTCGTAAAAGACCATAGCGTTTCTATCGAATGCTGGTTAATGATTTTCGTCTCGGTAACCAATGGTTTAGCCAATGTGCTCGTTGCCGATATTCTGCGCAGGTATTTGCCCGTCGTTCAGATAAAAAAGGGCTTTACGATTCGCGAGGCTCCGTTAACCTTCAGCAGAATCCTCTTTCAAATCATTAGCGTCTGCATTGCTCTGCCTTTCCTGTTCTATGCTGTGAACAACAGCCGTACCGCGGAAAGCTCTGTCTCCGGCTATGCTGAGCAACTGGCATCCAATACGGCCCAACATATATCGATGGATATCAACAGCAGTGATATCTCCTATGCGGATGGCGGGCTAAGCCTCACCCCGCTGCAGGAACAAGAACTTAAATCCCTCATTGAGCGATACAGCTCCAGGGACGACTATCGAATCATCCTAAGCGGACCACAGAATGAAATTATAGCGGATAGCGCTACTCTGTCTGAACGCAGCAACGAATCAAGATCAGCTTCCTCTATGATGGATCCGGTGTACTCCTTAAACCGGCCATCCAACTTTTATCTCTCTGAGCAGAAGGCAAGGATCATGATGCCCCTGGAAAGATGGGATGGCGCACAATATATTTTTCAATCAGATTTGAAACCGCTTCCTTTGGGGCTGGACATTCTGGTTCCTCTAGCTCCCTACCGCGCGGAGATCTATGCCCAGCACCTGAACCAATTTTTAGTCCTTGTCCTGCTGTTCTTCTGTGCTTCCGCCGTAGGCAAGCTGTTAACCCAGCGAATTCTCCGGAGCCTAGTTCAACTGACCACGATGACGACCAACCTGCCCGACAAGCTGGTCTCCTCCCAACAGGTGACGTGGCCTAAGAGCCGGATTTATGAGGTGCGTTCGCTCATTCGCAACTTCCGTATGATGTCCAACAAGCTGGTTCATATGCTTCAGGACTCCCTACAGAATAACCTGCTGTTGGAGGAGCAGACCTCACGACTGCTCAAGTCAGAGAAGAAGCTCCATAAGCTGGCTTACTATGATATGCTGACCGATTTGCCGAATCGGCTGCATTTCAAGGAATATACACGCTCCCTGAATCTGGAGAGCGACAAGGAGCCGAAACGGCCCTTCGCGGTCATGTTTGCAGACCTGAACCGGTTCAAGCAGGTGAACGATACCCTTGGCCATTCCATAGGCGACCTGCTTATCAGCATGGTATCCGCCCGCTTCGCTACACTTGTATCGGAGGCATGCAAGCTGTTCAGGTTGAGCGGGGATGAATTCCTGTTCGTGCTTCATTATGAGGATATCCAGGACGTGCAGGAGGTGGCGCAGCAAATCTGCCGGCTGCTCGACGAGCCGTTCGACATTGGAGGACGCCCGCAGTATATTACGGTAAGCGTAGGCATCAGCGTCTATCCGTTCGACGGCTTCAGCATGGAACAAGTCATGCGCAACGCCGATATTGCCATGTACGTAGCCAAAGAGCAAGGAGATGGCCTCTACCATTTCTATGACAACTTAGTCGAAAATGAACGGGCTGAGAGCATGCAGCTGGAGGCCGACCTTCGCCGGGCCTTGCACGGCGGCCAATTTCGGCTCTACTATCAGCCGAAGATCGACGCCGCTTCCCGAGAGATTATCGGTGCAGAAGCCCTGCTTCGTTGGCTGCACCCGGATCTCGGTTCCGTGCCTCCGGACAAGTTCATTCCATTGGCGGAAAATTCGGGTCTCATTCTGGATATCGATGAATGGGTGCTGCGTGAGGCTTGCCGCCAGAATAAGCAATGGCAAGATGAAGGACTGGCCAGATTCCCTGTCGCCGTGAATATCTCAGCCAGACACTTTTACCAGAATAATCTCATTTCCATGATCACCCGCACCCTCCGCGAGACCGGACTCGAGCCGCAATACCTCGTGCTGGAAATCACCGAAGGCATGCTGATCCGTAATGTGGAATACAGTGTGAAGGTGCTTGAGGAATTAAGGCAGATGGGAATTCATATCTCCATGGACGACTTCGGGACGGGATACTCGTCGTTAAGCCAGCTTGATCGTTTGCCATTATCGGAGATGAAGCTTGATCGTTCATTCCTTAGCGGTCTGCTCGAAGATTCGAAGAAATCGTCGATTGTGCGGGCGGTCATTGAGCTTGGACATCACATGGATCTCCAGGTCGTTGCCGAGGGGATTGAAGCGTCCGAAGAGCTGGAGTATTTGACCGAGCTGGAATGTGATCAATTCCAGGGTTACTTCTTCAGCAAGCCGTTGCCAAGCTATGAATTCATCATGTTCGTGAAGCACTGGATTGCATAACCATTGCGGCCCAGAGGGCGATCAGCTACAATTTATTCAGGAACTACACACATAACAGGCGGGAGGACCTACGTTGCTGAACTCCATTGCACGAGAAGACTGGATCGGTGCTTTTATCTTTTTGGGAGTGCTGATTGTCGTATCCTGGCTGAATCTGCGTAAGATGGGCTCGGGCAAGTATGATTATAAAGCCTTGCGCAAGCGAGGGCTTATGTGGACAGAGATCACTGTTCTGCTCTTCATGCTCCAGCTTATTCTTCGCAAGGGGGATAACCGATTTCTTGTCTTGCTCGGAATGCTTGTTCTATTTGCCGCCGGCCAATGGCTTGGCGCGATCTACTATGACCGCAAGCTTGGTAACCGGGATTAGAACTCCTGCAACGAATACAGCCTTGAGACGGATCGTCTCAAGGCTGTGCTATGATTAGCGCTTATGTAAGTACGCTTGGTTTATCTTGCAATTTCGGTGATCTCGGTAAATATCGAATACTGGTTCCGGCCTTCCCTTTTGGCCTCATACATAGCCTCATCCGCTCTGCGGATCATACTATCCAGATCGCATGGCCCACCCTCATATGCACAGATGCCAATACTCGGAGTCGCAATAAGAGAGCATCCCATGTAGTAGAACGGACGAGACAGACTCTCGATGATCCGCTCTGCCACTCTGGAAGCGTCCCTCGCATCACTGCCTACCAGCAGCAGCAGGAACTCGTCTCCTCCCAGGCGGCAGACCATATCCGAATCTCGAATGATCCCCGACAGCCTTCCGGCAATTTCTTTAAGGAGCATATCTCCGGCACTGTGGCCATAAGCATCGTTTACCTCTTTGAAATTGTCCAGGTCGATGAACAAAACGGTCAGCTTCGATATTCCTTCTTCAATACAGCGCTCAAACTGCATGTTGAAGAGCGCCCGCTTAGGCAGTGTCGTTAATTCATCATGATAGGCAAGGTACGCCACCCGATCTTCCAATTGCTTGCGTTCAGTAATGTCGATGATAACTCCATCCAGCCGTTCCAAATGCCCATAATCATTATAATGAGGCGTACCTCGAACCTGAATCCACCGATAATAACCGTCAACACGCTGAATGCGGCATTCAATCGTGACGCTTCGTTTATTAATGAGCAGCTCTTTCTGGGCCTGTGCAATCAAATATTGGTCCTCTGGGATTACAATTCCCGTCAAAGCAAGATAGCTGGTTCGAAAGTGCTCTGCCGGATAGCCTGTAATCTGCGTTATCCCTTCCGATACGAGAACACTGTCTTCATTCATATCGAGCGTCCAGGTAGCGATATCCACACTGTCCAGCACATGACCTAGCTGCCTTGCATTTTGCTGTGCTCCCTTCCAGATCGACTGCACGAATTTCGTAAAGAGAATAGAGAAAGCGCATGCAAACACCCCATAGATCATGAAATAGACCACATCCGTCTTATCTGCGCCAGGGAACAAGTCATCATGCTTCAATAGAAACAGATAACTGGAGGTAACCGTATATAGGGTGCCCGACAGAAGTGTTGCTTTCAGATTCATATAGAGCAGCGTAATCATCGGGAGCAGTCCCAGGAAGATCATGTTGACGACAAAGGGGTGTTTGATCGTTAGAAGCAGCAGGAAGGTATACAACGCGGTAATCAGCAGGAGCATTGTGGCTTCCGGTGCTATACGCCGCATGATCAGGAACGTTAGAACAACGCCCAGCAGCAAGCCTACCGGCGGGTTCAGTACATATACACTTTGATCGACAATCAAGTTCACTGCGACAGTAATGATATAAAAGCCCCAAACAAGCTTGATCATCAGCATATTTCTGCGCTGAGTTTCTTGCAGTTTACTCATTTCCCTAGCCACACTCTCTCAAATAAATAGTATAAAAGAACTAAGTGCTTCCTTCTATATTACACCTTTGGGAATTATAAGGGTATAGTTTTTTTATATATCCGCACAGCAAAAATCGGATACACATCGTGCATCCGATCACTGATCCGATTCTATATGAAGCTTTCCTTTTCTGCTACCGTTGGATTGTAGGCTACGGCTGCCAGGCCTTCAACTAAATGGCGTGCACGGCTGACTATGCCTGCAACTTCGGCATTTTCCTGTTGAATGAGATAGACTGCGTAATCCAATTCATAAAATCCTGATAAATCCACTTTAAAATTTGTTTCCCAGAAATTATTCATCGCCCAGGAATACAAGACCTCTTTATTTTTCCTCGCGCTCTTCTCATTACACAATTCGACAAGACTGCTCTCCAATGGGCCAAATGTCACAAGCGGCGTATCTTTCATGGCGACGAAAAGATGATGGTTCTTATTTTTTAGGCAGACGCCATTATCGAGTAAATAAAAGGATGTATTCGTACCCGGCAATTGATCGATTCCCGGTTGAAAGATTGACCCTGACTTTTCAAAATAGCAGTCTGTTTCTGCTGGAGAGCCATAAGTAAACGGCAGGGACACATAAAGATTCTCAGGTGCCCACTCCATATTCTTTTGCACACGAATTGTGACATCGATCTGTGGAGTCCTCTTATAAACAGTCAGTATCACATCATACATTTGGGTTCCTGCTAATGTATAGGACAGCAATACTTTAGCAAATAAAGTTCCATCCTCCAGTTGCCGAACGTTAGTTAATTTTGCATGCTCCCTCAATGTTGCAGGTGCTTTGCGGTTCCTCCCCATTCGACTCCGAACCATATAAGGACTCGGATCATTTGGTGTCATCTCGTAAACCCCCGAGAACGGCGCATGGACCGCATTCGGATGAAGCAGCTGTGCGCCCGTGGTACGATCAACAATCGAGGTAATGCCTTTGCCAGGTTCGATGATTACATTTAAATGATCCGTTTTAATGCCATAGACAGAAACATCATGAGAAAATCCATCGTATGGGGCAATGTCTTCTATGCGTTCCGCTCCAATATGGGCATGATTGTAGTATTTGGAATTTGCCTTTTGCACGACTTTTCTTCTCAAACGCACAATGCGTTCTTCCTTTGGCGCCATATCCAGATAGAACGAGACTTTCTTCCCCCGTGAGCTATGCGATACCTGCGAATCAATCACAGTCCCTGTTACGCAATCCACCACTTCCACAAAATCATTTAACAAAGTGAAATAGGAATCATCCACCGTTTGCCAATGCTGCACATAGACACTGGTCAAAGCATGCACCGGTTCATCATGCGGATTGATGACCTTAAAGAAACTCTCGCGGTCTAACTGATTAGGCGCTTCTCCGTAAGCTTCCAAAACATCATCTAAATGATTCGCCATTAATCGATGGCCGTTAATAGCATAGGCGGATTTGCGCATATCCAATAGGTTGACAAAAGCATCCCAAGGCTCCGAGACGGATGAATGAAACCCCCACGTATGCTCGGCATACATCATAAGCTGACCCTCTGCCGCTTGCAACTGCTTTTGGTCAGCCAACACGCCCGTTGGATCCAGCTTGTTGATCAAGCGATAATTGCGTTGCGCTTCACGATACAGCTTTACTCCGGAAGGGGTAGAGCCGACTCCATCTGCCCACCAGTCAGGCCAATCTCCTTTGTAGGTAGGGATGTTTAGCTCTCTTTTTCTCAATTGCTCAAAAAATTCATTCAGTGTGACTAATTCGACCGTAATCCTCTCGCCATGCAACTGATTCCAACGATGGATGCCTTCCATCATACGGGGACTGGTAGGCGAATTATCCGTAACAATCCCGCTGATCATCGCCGGGCAAAAGTCAAATTCATACCCTTCCTTTTCTAAAAGTTCAAAGAACTCGAACACACGCGATTCCGTGATTTTTAGCTGGTCCTCCCAATCTTGCTCGGAAAAACCTGCAACGCCGTATTGTTTGCTTTGGTCGGAGTTAGGAATAAATAAGAAATCGTTCCCTATTTGATAGTGGTCCCCGTTCCAAACCAATAACTTGTTGCCGTCTTGCGTCTCCCACCAGAAAGGAGTCTGTTTTTTAAATAGCGGAAACATCCCATGATGGGTATGCAGACATGAAAAGAAATTACGGATGCCATTTTGATACATCGCCTCTGCATAGCCCCACGAAAAGCCGTTGATATCCGCAGTCATCGCCGAATCAAAGGTTCGATCAAACCGGCTGACATAATCTCTGGCCGCTTTAAATTTTTTATTCAAAATCGCGAAATCGACTAATTCTGTCAAATTCAAATACGTTAACGAAATATCGATGAAGCCGCGCTGAACATACTTTTCAAAAGTACGGATTTCTTCGGGTGCCGCTTGTGCTAAAAATTGTTCTACTTGCCAGTAATTTTCGCAGGTATACTTATACCCTTCCCACTGCGGTGCTTCCCCGTTCTCGATCTTCTCCAAGAAACGCAGCGCGCTTCGGATATAATGCACATGGTAACGGCTGATTTTCTCTTGTCTATCGGTGTATCCAATATCCGTATGTGAATGATGAACCAAGTACAATATTTTTTTAGACATCTTCTTCTCCCCTTGTCTGATCTAAAATAATCCTATACAAGCCCTTTAGCGTAGATTTCGCCGGATCCTCCGACACCCGGACGTTTGGCTGAACAGGTTGCAACTCTTGAAGCAGCGATTCTTTGAATAAAGGCATGCTCTTGCTAAGTTGACCCCCAAAAACAATTTCCTCCGGCTCAAAAACTGCTGCGAATGACGATATTCCCTCACCGAGCAACTGGCCAAAGGCTTGAAAAATGGCTGCCGCTTCCTTATCGCCGTCCAACGCAGATTCCGCTAATTTCTTCCCGTTGTCAAACGGATAGTTCTTGTCTTCTGCTAGTTGTCGCAACCCATTGACAGAAAGATACTCATCCAGTACTCCTTCTTTAAATGGTGTATCATACAGCATCCCTTCCGCATTCAAGCCGTATCTGTGTCCAACGACACAGCCATGTTCAATAAAGGTCGAACCACAGCCTGTCCCCAAGGTCAAATAGATTCCCTTCTGAATAAATGAATTTGCATGATATTCCCCTAGCGCAAAGCATCTTGCATCATTCCCGAAAATAACCGGCACCTGCGCTCGCCCGCTATTCTTTAGCCACTCTTGCACGCATTGTCTAAGATTTACCAGATAAAGAGCGTCGTATTTTCTAAAATCCTTCATCAAGCTAATGCCGTTTTCGTAGTCGAATGGTCCGGGAAAAGCAAACCCGATCGCTTGTAACGGATCTCCTCGCTGTTCGATTTCCTTAATGGTTTCCAGCAGTAGTTTTTGCAAATGCTCCAAAATTACCAATTTTGTCTCGCTGGCAAAGGAGGGAACATGGCGACTGCTGGAATAAAGCCATTGGTTGCCTGCCAATGCATTGATTTTGATCTCCGTGCCCCCTACATCTAACAACAAATAACATGGTTTCATCCTGCACCTCGATTTCTATCGAATAAACGCTTTTATCGTTCTGCAAGTTTTCCCAGCCGATTTTCCCGTTGGTGTGACGCGGTACCGTTGAATCGTTGCCGGTAAAATCACCGTTTGAGCATAGTGAACCACAAAAGGAGCAAATGATTCATCCAGGCTTTCAATCGTTACTTCCTCGCCCTCGACTAAATTCAATACATTGACCCCTTGATGGTTCAGATGATCGACGGGCTGCGAAAAGGTATGCCGCCGTGTTTCGATCCATTCCAACTCGTGTAGTCCAGTTCTTTCTTCTTGCCAACCTTCTCCTTCTGCAACAACAACGAATTGATTAATCAATTCCCTCCTAACAAACTCTTCATCCCGGCGCATATCCAAATTGGGTTCACCATGATTCAAATGAACAGCTCGCGGCTTGCCGTCTAAATCAACCCGCCCCCAATCCCATAGTTTAAACGTGAACCGATTGGGTGTTGAACTGATTTCCAATACAACGCTATTTGCGCCGCTGGAATGTATGGTTCCTGCTGGAATTAGATAATGATCATGCTTGTTGATCGGTTGTTGATAAATAAATTGCTGATCATCAAAAGGTTCTTCACCAGCCTCTGCCCGCTTAAGCGCGGACATAACGGCTTCTTTTTCTGTCCCGTTTTTAAATCCCAGATATATATTCGCTCCTTCCCCAGCATGCAGAACATAGTAACTTTCATCCTGGGTGTAAGGTACGCCGAAGGTATCTTGGATATAGGTCAATTTCGGATGAACCTGTAAGCTTAAATTTTGCCCCCCAACGGTATCCAGAAAATTAAAGCGAATTGGGAATTCCGCCCCAAACCGTCCGAAGACACGAGGGCCCAACACTTCTTCTCCGTTAAAGAACATAAGATTGTTTGCCGGTGTTTCAAAGGCTGCCTCACCAAAGTCCAGCAGCAAGCTATTTTCTTCAGGCACACCGTTAAAGCACCAAGCTAAGTTCACTTCTTCTTTTCTAAAATCAAACGTCTCTTGCATCCAATGTCCGCCCCAAACACCAGGGTCAAAAAACGGAACAAGTGAAAAGGGTTGTCTCGAAGCTTCTTCTAATGCCTTAAAATAACTGGATGCGGTCAGCATTACCGGCTCGGCTTTATGTGTATCAAGTACATAATCAGCTCTGGAGAGAGCCCTTTTTTTCTGCCGGTCTGCTACTTGCCATTCAAAGAAATAACCGCGTTTGGCCATCTGCAGCCAATCCTCGCCGGCATTATGTGCTTTCCAGTTCGGGAATTTTCCCGATCGATATCGGGTTTGAATTTCCCAGCGTGATAAATCCGCATAAATCAACAAGTCCGGGGCTGTAACGAGGCTGGCGCCCACACCATAAATCAGAACTAAACCCGGTCTCGCCCCGGCAATTTGCCTTTGAACAGCTGCCAGTTTAGCCGAATCAACGAACTCTTCCATGCAGTGGTTACTCATCACGCCAAAGACGCGGTCACTCGTCAAATTGCGCGCAATCATTTGCTCAAACGATGCATCATCTACAAAAACAGCATCACTATGAATGACCAGGTCCGGCGACAAAGGCCGGATCAATTTTTCAAGCAGCTCTTGCTCATCTACGACAGGATAATTTTCAATTGTTATGACATTAAGACCTTTAGCTTTCACTTCTTGCATTATTTGTTGAACAATGACATCATAACGAAAGAACGCTCGATGTTCACCCTTGACCTTGACGGCAGGATAGAAATCATATTTCATTCTGCAATCCCCTTTGATTTGTATTTCACTTACACGATAACATGTTCACACCGTGTTTTTTGTCTATTTTTAAAGCCTTGATATCAAGCCTTATCCTCTATTGTTATAACAATAGGACAAAAAGGAGCCTGAAGATGAAACAGCAAACGACTTCCGAACCCTTGTATATTCAAATCGCCAATATTCTCAGAGAAAATATCCGGACAGAAAAGTGGGTAGAAGGACAACGCATTCCCACTGAAATGGAATTGTGCGACATTTATCATGCGAGCCGTATCACGATTAGAAAAGCAATTGACGAGTTGGTGCGAGATAATCTATTGATTCGCAAACGCGCAAAAGGAACCTTCGTCAATCGCTTCTCGCTAGAAAATGCGGACTACTTTACCATGGTCAAGAGCTTCACTCAAGAGCTGTTGGAACAGGGAAAACTCCTAATCACAATGAAAGCGGAAGTTAAAAGGATTCCAGCCGATTATCAAATCGCCAAGTATTTAAAAATAAATCCAGGCGAAGACGTTCTCCTGTTAACTCGCATCAGGGGATCTGATGATGATTTCCTCGCTTACTTCAAAACATACGTCCCTTACCGACCAGGCTTTTCACTGTCTCCGAAGGATTATTACGGGTCATTTTATGAGTATTTGAAGACGTTTCATATCGTTATGAATAAGGAAAGCGAGTATGTAGAGGCCATGCTCGCCAATAGCGAATTGCAGCGGATATTGAAAATGACCAAGCATGAGCCCGTCTTAAAAAGAGTCCGTTTCACCAGTTCTTCCGCTTCTCAATTTCATGAATACACTGAGTGCTATTACATTGGAAAGAAATATAGATATTATTTAGACTTTTCGAAAAAGTAAATAAAGAAAAGACCTGGGGACGAATCCCCAGGTCTTTGTTGTTACTATATAAGTTGAACTATTAAATTTTACGTTTTGAGGGCAACGTAGTTTTATAGTTCAACCTATATAGTATTAAAATGCTGCTGTGAGCTTCAAGGTACCTCGTGATCAAAAGCCGATTTTTGAACTTCCTCTTTTACAATACGTGTTCAAACAACCGGCTTTTCAGCACCGAGAAGCTTGCGTGAACCCGAAGAAGGAGGAACGGAGTGTAGGAGAAGCCTACATGAGTACCGGACTTCGAGGGTGAACGCAAGATTCGACGTCGAATCAACATCTCGAAATACCTCGTGATCAAAAGCCGATTTTTGAACTTCCTCTTTACAATACGTGTTCAAACAATCGGCTTTTCAGCACCGAGAAGCTTGCGTGAACCCGAATAAGGAGGAACGGAGTGTAGGAGAAGCCTACATGAGTACCGGACTTCGAGGGTGAACGCAAGATTCGACGTCGAATCAACATCTCGAAATACCTCGTGATCAAAAGCCGGTTTTTTGAACTTCCTCTAAGGGATATATTGTTGGACAATCTTAGTAACCTTCCCATCCTCGATCGTCAAATGATACGGAAAATCGCGGACATCCACTATATCGGTATGGTGAAGCAAGGTGTCCAGCTTCGACAACGAAATGCGTTCATTCCACTGAATGCCGACATCGGCAAAATCTCCGGTCCGGTCATACACCTGCATAATCACTACAGCGTCCTCCGCCACGGCCAGTGGCAGCAAGAGCTCGCTCTCATTGACAATAAAGTAACCGTCCGGCGGTCCGTCAATTCCTGCATCAGGCTCGTATTTGGCGAATTCAGCCTTCGCCTCTTCCCCTGTATACCATTGAACCGGGTCTACGACGATCTCGCCGCTTCCCTCATCCGTCAGGTTCAACTGGTCTATATATACGGTAAGTTCTTGTCCATCCCGAATGGCTGGGCGGGCAGAGCTGTCTTTACGATCTGCAGCGCCCGAACTCGACGTAACCAACGAAGACATCACGACAACAAGGAACAGAGCGAGCACGACACTTAACCTTTTTTTCATCTTAACCCCGCCTTTCCAGTCTCCGGCAATTTCAAAATCACCATGACATGATAAGAATAAATAACCATTTTCCGGAATTTCAAACACCGGAGGTTATATCTTACCTTCATTATATAATGAAAAAACCGGAAATAGGTCACAGCGAGGTTAAGACCTGGTAACAATAAATTCTTTATTTCTACCGGATACTACGGCGCTCAGCGGCTTAATGAGCCGGGAAGAACACGAGCTGAATCACGAAAATAAGACCAAAGATATAGAGCAGCGGATGCACCTCGCGGCCCTTGCCGCTGACAAACTTCATCACAGGATAAGTAATGAATCCGACTGCGATCCCCGTAGCGATGCTGGCAGTGAGCGGCATCATCAGCATGATAGCGAACGCAGGGAAAGCCTCATCGAAGACTTTCCATTGGATTCTTGCCAGGCCTTCCATCATGAAGCATCCTACAATAATGAGCGCAGGCGCGGTTATGGCGGAAAGCGAGGAAATGGCACCGACGAGCGGCGAGACGAAGATAGACAGGGCAAACAAGCAGCCGACGACCAGAGAGGTAAGCCCGGTACGCCCGCCTGCTGCAACGCCTGTGGTCGATTCGATATAGGCGGTGGTAGGACTCGTGCCGAACATGGAACCGATCGTCGTTGCGGTTGCATCCGCCAGCAGAGCCGACTTCGCACGCGGCAGCTCGCCATTCTTCATCGCACCGGTTTGTTCGGCAACGCCGATCAATGTCCCGGTGGTATCAAACAGAGTTACGAGCAGGAAGGCAAATACCGTGGTGTAGAGCCCTTGCGAAAATACGCCCGGCAAATCCATATCAAAGAAGACAGGGAGCGGCGGCGCAGAGAAGAAGCCGTCAAAATGCAGCTGACCGGTGAAGTAGCCGATCAATGCAGTAATCGCCATCCCGATGAACAAAGCTCCCGGAATCCGGCGAGCCATTAAAATCAAAGTGATGAATAGACCCAGAATCGTCAGCAATGTGACTGAACGGTGCAGGTCGCCGAATGTAACCAGATTGTCGGGGTTTGCTACCACAATGCCTGACATTTTTAAACCCAGGAAAGCAATAAACAAACCGATTCCGCCGGTAATTCCATATTTAAGGCTGTCCGGAATCGCCCGGATCAGCGCTTCGCGCAGAGAGGTCAGACTGAGCAGCAGGAACAGCAGTCCCGCCAGAAAGACTGTTCCCAGGACAACCTGATAGGATAAGCCGGTCGTCGCTACGACGCTTGTGAAGTAAGCATTCAAACC
The DNA here is from genome assembly GCF_018919145.1 of Paenibacillus brevis. Classification (GTDB taxonomy): domain Bacteria; phylum Bacillota; class Bacilli; order Paenibacillales; family Paenibacillaceae; genus Fontibacillus; species Fontibacillus brevis. The sequence continues at coordinate 162,924 of NZ_JAHLQJ010000002.1, read as the reverse complement.
CATCCCCGGAGCAATCGCAATCGGGTGGTTCGCGAACAGCGCCATAAACAGAGTGCCTATGACAGCGGAAATCACCGTGGCCATAAACACTTGATCGAACGGAATGCCTGCGGCCGATAGAACAGCCGGATTAACGACAAGAATATAGGCCATCGCCAGAAAGGTGGTAAGCCCGGCCAGCAGCTCCGTTTTCACGCTGGTCCCATGCTGCTCCAATTTAAAAAACTTTTTCATCGAACATAAATCTCCCTTCATCATGTCACAAAAAAGATGTCGAACTATTGTATTGTCCTTCTATCCCCTATCTTCGTCAAGGAATTAAGCAAACAAACAGAAGGCTGGTCCGCAAACAGTCGAAAACTGTTCACGAACCAGCCTTAAAAGACCATAGATATATGCGGTTATTCTTCAATCCGTATCTCGAAAAGTCTCGCTGTTCTTGCTGCCGGAAGGGTAACCGAAAGCTTGCCCTCTGCCGCATCCCAGGCATGTTCACCAGCAAAATTCAACGGATAAGCACATTGGACGTTGACCTTCCTCCCAATCAGATCCGGCAGGTCCAGCACGCGCGCTGCAGGTTGATCTCCATTACCGTCCGTATCACGGGCTCGCCACACCGCAATAAACTGCCGCCCATCTGCACGAAGCCCCATGGCAATCCATTCATCCTGCTGTGTCGGCAGCCCCCATGGCCAGAACGGAAGGGCCTCGGGAATCTCAGACCGGATGGTCTTGTAGTAATCGAGACCTTCCTTCACGAGTTCCTTGCGTCTAGGATTCAATTCCGCAAGGTGCCCGCTCTGATGCACACGCAGCAGCAAGGCGTTAACCATGTTGAAGACGACTTCTTCATCATCACCTTCCTGAAGCGGATAAGACCATACCGCCGCTTGCTCGGGTGTCAATGCAGATGGGGCCGTGGCCGCAATCGCCGCATAATTCACATAGTTCTCCTGATCACTGGTGGATTGAATGCTATATCGGCTAAGCATGGCGTAATCCATCCGCATTCCGCCGCTGGAGCAATTCTCGATCACCAGAGCCGGATATTTGGCAAAAATGCCATCCAGCCAAGCCAGGTAAGCCCGGTTATGACGAAGCAGCCCGTCTCCGAAGCTGTCCGATTCCCGTTCTGTACCGATACCGGCATTGATATTATAGTCCATCTTGATATAGCCGACGCCGTAATCCTCCACCAACCGGCGAATGACTTCCGTGGCATACGCGGCAACCTTCGGATTGCTGTAGTCCAGCTGGTAGCGGCTGCGGTCCATCACCCGCTTGCCATGCCGCATGAAGAACCAGCTGTCATCGGTGTCCTTCAGCTTCGGACTATGGATCCCCATGACCTCCAGCTCCAGCCAGAGACCGGGAACCATTCCCTTGCCGCGGATGTAGTCGAGCACATACTTGATCCCTTCCGGGAAGCGCTCCTCCGATGGCAGCCACTCGCCAACGCCGCTCCACCATTCACCCGGCGCATACCAGCCGGCGTCAATGCAGAAGTATTCGCTGCCTACCTCAGAAGCCGCGTCGATTAAAGGCAGCAACTTGGCCGTCGTAGGACTTCCCCACAGGCAATTCATATAATCATTAAAAATAATCTGCAGCTTGCGATTATCCTCATTCGGCCGGCGAATGGCGCGGCGATAGCGGGTCAATTCCCCAATCGCCTGCTCAAAGCCTCCATTCGCCGCCCCTACCGCGACAGGGATGCTGGAGAAGCTCTCACCTGGCTTAAGCTGCTTCCACCATTGATTATCGTGCTCGGTCGGCCCGCTGATCAGCAGGGTGACATAATCGAATTGGTCGAACATCTCCCAGTGCCAGGATCCATTGTGCTCAATCTGCCATACCAGCGTGCTCTCGGCTTCTTGATTTTCCAGCACGGCCATCGGAATATGCTCGGCAGCTGACCACGAGCCTGTATTGCTGCAAGCAATCCGTTTGGAGGACCGGTCCGTTACATGAGACAGCCCCAGCTCAGGAAGACTGTAAGACCGCCATTGCAGCTCGCTCTGCCAGCCGGTGTGCGGAATAAAGAGCCTTAATTTCTCATCGCGGGAGAGCACGCCCTCTTTATCAACACCCGTGAGCGCAAATGAAGACACATACTCTACCCCTACCGGCTCCTTGCCCTCATGTACCAGATCCACCCATGAGCGCAGCATGCCGATGCCATCAAGAAATTGAAAATGTTGAATCGCCTTCAAGCCTGTTTCATCATCGGCTAAAGTGATAGCCAGTCTACGTCCCATGCCGTTTCGGTTATCCTCATGACTTGCGTATTTCATCCGCAATCCGGGATAAGAAGCCCGATGGGTACGCCCATGGTATTCATCCCGGTCTTCGCCGGTTAACTGCAACTCCATCAGCCGAAAGCCGGGTCTTTGCTTCTCCTCGATAAAGGAGGCCTGGTAAGGCGTCGAGCCAAAATGAAGCAGCCGTACATCAAGCTGATCTGTAATTTCAATGACAAGATGAAGTCCGTTTTCTACAATGACCAGGTTCTGTGCCATTATTAACACCCGCCTATAAAAAAATAGTTCAATCCGCCGCAGCACCCCTTCGAGCATTGCGGCGAATTGACGCTATAGATCCACTGTATTATTGAGCTGAGCCCAATTGCACCCAAGCCTGTTCGATTTCAGGAATGACCTGGTCCTTCGTCTTGTTGCCGCCAATATAGGCCTGCATCAATTCACCGAATTTTTGGTGAAAGGTATCCAGCGAGTAGTTCACCGACAGGTCGCCTGACGGTTCCGTCTTCAGAATTTCTTCCATTTGCTTAGGCATATCCAGATCCGGAAGCGGAGCATCCTTGATCGGAGGAATGACCTTTGCTACTTCGGAGAACCAGTTCTTGCCATAGTCCGAAGTATACAGCCAGTTGAAGAATTCAATCGTTTCATTCACGACCTTGGAGTCTTTGTTAATCCGCAGCGCTTGGTCGGCTCCTGTAATAATGAAGGAGTCTGCCGCATCATCACTTACCGGGTAGCCTGCAATCCCAAGCTCGAAGTCCGGTGTGATTTTCTTGATGGCTTCCTCATCCCATGCGCCTTTACCCGTCATGATCGCTGCTTTGCCTAATGCAAAGTCACTTACCTCAGCATTGCTGTCGCGTTCCAGCGGCTTGTCTGTACCATGCGCAACCGTCGTATCGATGAAGGAGAAGAAATTATCATACAGAACCGGATAGTCCTTGATTTTTGCTTCTCCGCTGATGAACTTGCTCACCAGGTCTTTAGGCTCCATGCCTGCATCCTTCGCCGCTGCATCTACATAGTGTTGGAAGATGTGCTTCCATACCCACCATTCTTTGTAGGCATTAGCAAATGGAGTGATTCCCTTGGCTTCCAGCTTGGTGATCGCTTCATCCAGCTCAGCCGTTGTCTTCGGGAAGGATTCGATGCCTGCATCTGCAAACAATTTCTTGTTGTAGATGAGGGTGAACAGGTTCCCCTTAATTGGAAGACCCAGCACCTTGCCATCCGAAGAAGTCATATTCGACCTAACCGCATCGGTCATCGCCGAGGCGAGCGGTTCATTCGTCAGATCCGCGCTGTAATCCGCGAAGGTATCAATATCTCCGCCTGCCGTTGTCTGGAATACATCCGGCGTGCTCCCTGCAGCGATCTTCGACTTCAGTACCGTATTATAGTCGGCCTGCATAATCTCAAGATTGATCGTCACATTCGGTTTAACCTTTTTATATTCCGATATATACGTGTTAAACGCATCTGTGTATTCCGGAGAAGCTGTGAACATATAAATGGTGACCGGCTTGCTATTGTCCCCGGTTGCCGTGCCTTCTGAATTGGTACCCCCATTGCTTGCGGTGTTATTGCCTCCGCATCCGGATAACAACCCCATAACCAACGCTAAACTGAAGAAGCCTGCCCATACTCTTTTTTTCTTCATCCTTTTGTACCCCCACTTTCGTAGTTAGTGTTGGAATTGCATTAACTGTTATACTCCTCATTGTAGTGAGAGAGCCTCCGGATAAAAATGTAGATAAGTGGCGAATTAAGGGTAAAAAAGTGAAATCGCTTTCTTACCCTTAATCCTTTTTATCCTGATCCTCACTTAATTGGTTCCGGTATTCGGAGGGCGAGGTTCCATAGTAGTTCCGGAAGGCTTTGCTAAAATAGTTCTTGTCCTTATAGCCCAGCATTTCCGATATTTCCTGGACTTTCAACGCAGGATTGTCCAGCAGCTTCCGCGCTCTATCCATCCGTATTTTCTGGACATACTCATGAATTCCGTACCCGAACTGCTGCTTGAACAGCTTCATTAAGTATTCCCTGCTTAGATAATATTTTTCGGCAAAATACGATATTTTTATGTCTTCATAATAATGGTTGTCAATAAAGTCTTTAATATGCTGGGCATCAAAGGAACGCGGACTGGAAGCCGCCTGCATAATAAGCGCACTGTAGTACTCCAATATGCCTGCAAACACATTCTCCAGTTCATCATAGCTGGAAAAGTCGGTCTTCAAGCCAAAGGCTCTCAACGATTTCTCCCCAGGGTTGGGCATATTCTCTTCGGCTACACCATGCTCCCGGGCCACATCATTGAACAGTACGACCAACTCGGTAAGCAGCCGGTCCGCATCTCCGATTCTGAAAAATGCGGTTGACTTAATTTGACGAAGATAATCGCTGCCCAAGGTTGCGGCCTGATGCTGGTTTCCATTCTCCAGACTGCTCTTGATCAGTGTCACCCGGCTGGTAAGCGAAGGGATTTCCAGCGCTCTGCGATCCTCTGTCATGCCCACGAAGGATCGTCCGGACAGCTTGAGCAGGTCGACGCTATATACGCGAATTCTTGCTTCTTCATAAGAGTCCGCCAGCTTCTTGGGATCCAGTGCCGGAGCGCCTTGACCGCCGACAGATATAATACCGAACAAGGTATGGAGCTGGGTAACTACACTTCGCAGCAACTGTCCGGCACGGAACTGCCATTCCCTGGCGTCTGCACCGATTCCGTCATAGACGGCGATCATCTCCCTTTCTCCCTTGGGATTAGCAAAGCTGAAACAGGTGAGCCCCGATTCCGTCATTTCGTTAAATACATTGGCTACCGCAAAGGAAAGAAGCTCTGTGTCCGAATTAAATCTCTGTTCACATACCGCCTTCAGGTTAAGCACTCTTAATACTAGAACCCCATAATATCTTCCTTTATCGTCGGCACCGATCAAAGACATGGAAGCCTGGTCGGTGCTCTTGTTATAGCTGCGTTCAATGAGGGAGAGAAACAGCTTCTCCTTCAGCTTGGGCAGCGACATGTTGTACGTAATGTTGCGGGAAATGGATTCGCTGCGATCCTGCTTTCTGGCCTCCAGCAAATCGATCCCTTTTTGCAAAGCCTGATTCAAGTCCTGCCGATTGACAGGCTTGAGCAAGTAATCCAGAGCATTGGACCGGATGGCTTGTCTCGCATATTCGAAGTCATTGAACCCGCTAATGACGATGACGGGAAGCTGAGGATACTCCTGCTCGATGATCTTCAGCAGCTCCAAGCCGCCCATTTCCGGCATTTTCATATCCATCATGACCAGATCAGGGTTGTAAGCTTGCAGCATATCCAATCCGGCTTGTCCATCAGCTGCCTCCAGCACCTCTCCGACCTGCAGCCTGTCCCATTCGCCTAATATCTGAATCGCCTCACGCAGCGGCTGTTCATCATCAATAATCAATACTTTGTACATCGCTATCTTCACCCCGCGGAATCATCATTGTAATGGATACTCCATGATCTGTACTGCAAATTTTAAGCCCGGCATGTTCTCCATATAGCAGCTTGAGCCGCGTATTCAAATTTTTAAGTCCGATATTCTCGCTCTCCTGGGTATCCTCCCAGTCCTTCTGAAAGAGAGCCTCAAGCTGATCGATCCGCTCTTGCGGGATGCCGGGCCCATTATCCTCGACGGTGATGACAAAGTGGCCTTCCGTAAATGCGGCACTGATTCCGATCTTGACCGTGCCGGACATTTTCTCGACAGCATGCTTGATGGAATTCTCGGTCAACGTCTGTAGGGACAGCTTCGGAATCTGCAGTGACTTCAGGGATTCGTCCCATTCCAGCTCCACCTCAAGCCTGTCGCCGAAGCGCGCCTTCTGCAATGCCAGATAACGGTCGATATGCTGCAGTTCCTCCCGCGCAAATACGATATCCTTGCCTCCAATGCAATATCTCAATGTCAATGCCAGCGCTCCGATCATATCCGCTACCTCGAAATCCTTGCTCCGCAGTGCCTTGGTGGAGATGGCCTGTAAAGCATTGTATAGGAAATGGGGATTGATCTCGGCTTCAAGCGCCTTTAATATCGCATTTTTCTCTACCAGCTTCATTTTGTAACGTTCATTAATCAGTTCGTTTGTTCTGAATACCATCTTATTGAAGTGCCGGTTCAGGTCGGCGATCTCATCCTGTCCTCTTACCAAGGCTACTGCATCAAAGGTACCCTCACTGAATTTCCTCATCTGCCGGGATAACCGGTATAACGGTCTGGTGATTGCATTGGATATCCAGGCAACCAGAATGATCGACAGAATCAAAAATACGGCGCCGATCAAAAAGCCCACATTCCTCGCTTGTCTGGCCGGCTCATAGATATTGCTGTAGGGGATTGGCTTAGCCAGTTCCCATTTCTCCTTCTCTCCCGTATTGCTGACGATCAGGTACTGGCTTCCCTCGGGAGTCCTCCAAATGATTGGACCGCTGCCATTACCGCTATCGCCGTCACTTTCGCTGGGATCCAGGTAATCCCACTGGCTCGTATCCTTCATTTGCTCAAAGAACGAAAGGTCATCCGCATAAAAAGGGGTGTTATCCGGGTCCAAAAAGATCAGATGCTCCCCTTGTTCTATGGGAATGTCCTGCAGGATCTCTTCGATGACTTCCGGCTGAATATAAAATGAGATGACCGCCCGCGGCTCTCGGGAAGCAATGGAGCGAATGACCCGATGGTAAGCCATTAGCCCTGGATCCTTGAAGGTCATATATCCGATTTGGCTGTTAGGCTGGACAAAGGATTGGAAGGAACGGCTCTTCGGGCTGTCCATTGCTTGCTCGAACCAAGGCTGAGCCGCAATCCCGCTTTGAAAGCCTGTCCGGACTTTTGTATCGGAGCCCTCCCGGACGATGGAGTAGTATTTCTCCTGCTCGATCAAATACAGGAAAATACCGTTCAGATCGGAGCGCGAGTAGAACAGAGAGCGCAGGTACTGCTCCAGGTACATCTTGGAGGCGTAGTCCGTGTCTTCATTAACGATGGCTTGAAGCAACTCATCATAGCGGATTTGCGGAAGAGACAGTTGCTCGATATCTGCCAGATAATCTTCCAGATTCTGGTTGACGAGCTTCAGGTTGTTCTCCGTACTTTCAATACTGTTAGCGACGGATTCCTTTCGCAGCATATGACCGGAGATGAGGGTCAACGACACCACAACCAGGATAATGATCGTGGAGAAGAACAGTATGAGCTTGTTCGCCAATCGTCCGGATAAACGGGCATATCCTGCCCGCAGAGCGCGTTTCAGTCCATCGATCATATGCCTCATCCTTTATTTTAGGGGGTTAGGTGCGGGATATTTTCAGTTCACCTTTTTACCCTTAACTGATTTCTTAAATCCATTTAGGGCATCCTAATAACTACACTATACTTACACTATAGCACAGCATATCTGCAATGCTCGGTTTACAAATTTCGTCTGACAAAAGAGGTGCATACAGTTGAAAAGTGGAAGAAGACGAGCTGAGAGACTGGAATTTGGCGCATTTACGTTGCCGATATTGGTCAGCATTATTGTCGTATTTTACTATCCATTCATGATGACGATTCGTTATTCCTTAACCCAATGGAACGGGATATCCAAGCACCCGAAATTCGTAGGGCTGGATAACTTCAAACAAATCTTCATGGGAGATGCGAACTTCTCCAATGCAGCCTGGTTCACGATCAAGTATGCACTGGCCTATATTATTCTGGTGAACGTGCTCGCCATCCTGCTTGCTCTTGTACTCGATATGAAGCTGAAGAGCACGAACTGGCTAAGAGCTGCCTTCTTTATTCCTTATATTTTAAGCTTGGTTATTGTCGGCTTCATCTGGAAGTTCATCTTTATGCAAGGCTTTGAATCCCTGGGTGCCAGTACAGGCTGGGGCTTGTTCGGACTAAGTTGGCTGGGCGAGCAGAATTTGGCTTTCATTTCTATCCTGCTCGTATCGTTATGGCAATCCATTGGCTTCTATCTGGTCATCTACATTGCCGGGCTTCAGTCGGTTCCCGATGATCTCAAGGAGGCGGCCACAGTGGATGGCGCTGGACCGGTTCGCCGTTTCTTTAATGTAACACTGCCGCTGCTTGCGCCTTCAATTACGATCTCTGTTTTTATGGCGCTGACCAACTCGATCAAGGTATTCGACGTAATTCTGTCGCTGACCGGCGGAGGACCCGGAGGGACAACCTATAGCGTGGCCTACGATATTTACCGGGATACCTTCCAGAACAATCTGTACGGTTACGGTACAGCAAAGGCCTTGATTCTGTTCATCGCTGTTCTGATCATTACGGTGATTCAATTGACAATATTCAAGCGCAGGGAGGTTGAAGCCTAATGAAAAAGAAGAGAGACTGGAGAATCATCCTGCTTGAAATTGTCATGGTGCTGATCTCCCTGATCTTCCTGTATCCGCTGTTCCTGACCATCATCAATTCATTGAAGAGCTTCTCCGAGCTGATGACCGATGTCATCGCATTGCCTAAAAAGCTCGCGTTCGAGAATTACTCTTATGTATGGAAGTACATCAACTATCCAAGGCTGTTCCTGAACAACACAGTCATAACCGTACTCGGACTCGCCGGGATTGTTCTGATTTCTTCGATTGCAGCCTATAAGCTGGCTCGAACCAAATCCCGGGCCAGCTCCCTGATCTACTTCATTTGTATTATGCCGATGCTGATCCCGTTCCAATCGATCATGCTGACGGTACTGCAAATGGCTAAAAGTCTGAATCTGTCGGAAAGCACCTGGGGGCTTGGCCTCTTGTACTGGGGCTTCGGGGCTCCATTGGCCCTGTTCATTTACCACGGCTTCGTGAAGGGGATTCCCCGGGAAATTGACGAGAGCGCGACGATTGATGGAGCCTCCGGGTTCCGCCTGTTCTTCAGCGTGATCTTCCCGCTCTTGAAGTCCGTAACGACGACCATCATTATTATCGATGTGATGTGGATCTGGAACGACTTCCTGCTCCCGCTCTTAATGGTCAACGGATCGCCTTCAACCAAGACGCTGACGCTGGCGGCCTACACCTTCGTCGGCCAATATACCTCGGATTGGCAGTATGCCATGACGGCCATGGTTATGGCTGTACTTCCATCCATTATCGTATTCATATTCCTGCAAAAATACATTGTAAAAGGCGTTGTAGCAGGGGCAGTGAAGGGATAGGGGAGTTGAACTAATGATGTACGAGGGGGCAACGTGTAAAGTGTGCTTGCGATCGCTGTTGTTCGCGGATTTCTCTGACCGAATTAGACATTCATAAGCTAGAAATCGGCTCACAAAGGCGAACGCCTCGGCTTTATGCTTCCGAAGCAGCTTTCTTACAGAAAGCTTGTAACACTTCACACTTATGCTCTTCTTCGCAAACTCCTCTGTTCAACTTATATAGGTGCGCCAGAATAGCAAAGCAGCAGCCAAGCCAGAGTTCCGGCTTGGCTGCTGCTTCTTTATTTTTCTGATGAAGATGGGTCCTGCTCTACATAGTGCTTCAGGATGTTCAGCTTATTATCCCAGAAGCGGTCGAAATAGTTGAGCCAACGCTTGATCTCAAGCAGCGGGTCCGCATTGACGCGATATCTTGTCTCTCGGCCCACCTTGCGTTCCCGGATGAGGTCTGCATGGGCAAGGACATGCAAATGCTTGGATACGGCGGTACGGCTCATGGGAAAGTGCGGTGTCAGCTCTTTGAGCGGCACTTCCCTCTCGCCAATCAGGCTTAACAGCTCCCGCCGGGTCGGATCCGCAACCGCCTGAAATATGTCCTGTTTCTGTGCTGCCGATGACGATGACATACTCAGCTCTCCAAGAAGGCGGACAGCTTCTTCACGATACCGCTCCAGCCTCCATCCATCCGGCCTCTTACCAGTTCGTGCGGTTCCCCGAATTCAGTCAACTGCTCAGCTGTCCAGCCGCTGTGAATCAGCGTGAATTCAACCTGATCACTCTGCTGCACCAGTTCAAAGGTTAGTGTCCAATCCTTCCCCCAGGTAAAAGACAACCGCTTCTCCGGCTCAACCTCCAGCACCTTGCAAGGGGATTGGCCAAAGGGTCCTGCCTCGAGAATAAATTCATGACCTGCCACCGGCTGCAGGTTGCCGGGCATAAACCAGGCTGCCAGCCCTTCGGGGGTGGATACGGCTTCCCACACCTTTTGAAGCGGAGCTTGTATAAGAATTGTCTTGCGGATATCGGGTAATGCTTGAGTAGACATTAAGATACTCCCTTTCAGATTTAATACATGAAACCTTATGGTTTCCATTTATTATACTCCTTATACGAGAAATATGAAACCATTTGGTTTCCATATAGGTTGAATTAATGATTATGCACGCTGGTAGCAACGTGGAAGTTGCTTACGATTGCGGTTGGTCGAGGTTTTCTCTGAATCAACCAAGCCGTCATAAGGAGTTTTACTCATCAACTTACTTTTGGTATGATAGTGTCCAATCAAGCAATCCAGCTATACTTGCGATCAGCCTATACGGACCGCAAATTTGAATACAGGAGGTCTTTGTTCTATGTCTGACTTGACTTATCACCTTCACACGGAAGCAGATCGTGCGGATGGCAGTGCAACGTCGCTTCCCCTCTCCATTCTGGATCTGGCTCCGATTCCGGTCTCTGGCTCGGCTACAGAGTCGCTAAACCGTTCGCTTGATCTGGCGCAGCATGCCGAGCGCTGGGGCTATAACCGCTTCTGGCTGGCCGAGCACCACGGCATGCCTGGCATCGCCAGCTCTGCGACGGCCGTGGTCATCGGCCATATCGCCGCGGGCACGAGCACGATCCGGGTCGGCTCGGGCGGCATTATGCTGCCGAACCACTCGCCGCTTGTAGTGGCGGAGCAGTTCGGCACGCTGGAGTCGCTGTATCCGGGGCGGATCGACCTTGGACTCGGGCGCGCGCCCGGGTCAGATCCGCTCACGGCGCAGGCTCTGCGCCGCGGTCCGGGCAGCGACGGCCAGGACTTCCCGGAGCGGCTCCGCGAGCTCCGGGAATATTTCCGGCCCAGCGACGGTCCTGCTCTGCCGCCGCGGGTCCGGGCCGTTCCGGGCGAAGGGCTGAACATCCCGATCTGGCTGCTTGGCTCGAGCGGCTTCAGCGCTCAGCTAGCTGCCGTGCTCGGCCTGCCGTTCTCCTTCGCCAGTCACTTCGCGCCGGACTATCTGATCCCGGCGCTGGAGCTTTATCGCTCCCGGTTCGAGCCCTCGCCGCACTTGGAGCGGCCTTATGCGATGGTCGCGGTCAATGTCATCGCGGCGGACAGCGATGAGGAGGCGCGGCGTTTGGCGACAAGCCAGGAACAACAGTTCCTGGGCCTGATTCGCCGCCAGCCGGGACAGCTTCGCCCGCCGGTCGATTCGATGGACGCCATCTGGACTCCCCAGGAGAAGGAGCTCGTCCAGCGTCAGCTTAGCTTCGCGGCTATCGGCTCGCCACAGACCGTCCGTAAGAAGCTGGAACAGATCCTGGAGGAGACCGTTGCAGACGAACTGATCGTAGCCACACAAGTCTATGATCATCAGGCTCGGCTGCATTCCTATGAGCTGCTGGCAGAATTGATGAAATAAGTTGGTATGAATAACAGCAGCCCCGTCGCACAAATGCTGACGGGGCTGCTACTGCTATATTTAGAAGTTATGCTGATACCACGCGGATGCCGCGTCGATCTCTCCCTTAGTGAGCTGATGGCCGGCGGACTGCCATTGTACAGTGACCTTCGCCCCTGCTCCGGCAAGCAGCCGCTCGAGCTCTTCTGTCTCTTGCGGAGAACAGAGCGGATCGTTCGTCCCTGCTCCAATAAATACCGGAACCCCGTTCATCTTTGGCAGCTCTATGCCTCTTCGCGGAACCATCGGGTGATGCAGAATCGCCCCGCGCAGCGCAGCGCTGTAATGAAAGAGCAGGCTGCCTGCAATATTAGCGCCATTGGAATAGCCAATCGCTACGATATTGCCTCGATCAAATCCGTATTTCTCCGCCGCTTCACCAAGAAAGTCATGCATTTCCTTGGTACGCAGGACCAGGTCCTCTTCATCAAATACGCCTTCGGCCAGACGACGGAAAAATCGGGGCATCCCGTTCTCCAGGACGCTGCCGCGGAGGCTGAGTACAGACGATTGCGGCGAGATAATTCCGGCAAGCGGGAGCAGATCCTGTTCTGTCCCTCCGGTTCCGTGCAATAACAGCAGTACAGGTGCTTTAGCATCGATCCCTTGTTGAAATACATGCTTCATTCCTGGTCTCCCTCCAATATCCGAACCTGAATCGGCTCCAAGTTTGCTTCTATGATTTCTCTATCTTCTCATATACCGTTCCCGCACCCCCGGCACCATACTGCATGGGTTCAATGTTGATATCGATTATATTACCTAATTCTCCCATAGATTGGAATCGGGCAAAAGACCCTTCCTGCCCAATCGCGTAAAATTCCCTTCCATCCTTCATTAATCAAGCCGTCTTCTCAGGTACCGCACACTATATAGGCCACTCCGCCGAAGAACCAGGTACTGTTAGCTCCTCTTCATTCCTTCCTGATTTATTTAATTCAAATATAATAATCTCAACATTAAGATAAATGTTTCAAAAAAGCACAGGACTATTTAAAGGTAGCCTGTGCATGTCTGCCAAGCTTCTTCAACAGCTCTGCGGCCATCCGTCTCTCCTCTTCCGAAAGACCGGACATGACTTCAGCGATCACCTCTGCATGCTTGGGAAACGCCTCTTGTATGAATGCGGTGCCTTCCTCCGTAATCTCCGCATAAATCAAACGGCGGTCTTCCTTCGAGGCATTACGCCGTACAAAGCCGCGCTTCTCCAGCTTATCCACTACATAAGTAATATTCCCGCTGCTCATCAGCACCTTGCCGCCAATCTGTTGGATCGGCTGAGGACCTTTATGATACAACAGCTCCAGCACTCCAAATTCCGTCCGCGTCAGACCAAAGCCGCGAATATCCTTCTCCGTATGTGCATTTACCCATTGACTGGCTCTGGTCAGTGCAATATGAAGGTTCAAAGCATCCTGCTGTGGATAGCTCATAGGGAACCCTCCTTGCTTCAAAATTTGTTATATCTTAATATAAAGATAATAAATTTAGTTTGAGTTGTCAAGACAGCAACCTCGAACACGCCACCATGGACTACTTCCATTCCTCCGGCAGCAATCCGGCATAATGCGGCTGCAGGTAGCGATCATCCACCAGCATGATCAGACCCTGGTCCTGCTCAGAGCGAATCAGTCTGCCTCCGGCCTGGAGCACCTTGTTCATCCCGGGATAGACATAGGCATAATCATAACCGTCCTTGTCCCGCGTATGAAAATAATCGCGGATCAAATCCCGCTCGATGCCAATCTGCGGCAGCCCGACTCCGATTACGGCCACTCCGGTTAAACGGTCTCCTACCAGATCGACTCCCTCCGAGAAGATGCCCCCCATCACAGCAAATGCAGCCAAGGTCTGTTCCCCTTCCGCCTGAAAAGCAGCCAGAAAGCTCTCCCGTTCCTCCTCGGTCATGGAGCCCGTCTGCATCATAAGCTTTACTTGATCCGGCAGCTCAGCAGCAACCTCCTCATAGATAAGACTCATGTAGACGTACGAAGGAAAAAACAACAGATAATTGCCCGGCCGTTCCACGAGCACCTTCCGCAGCATTCCTGCAATGGAAGACTTCGTTCGCTCCCGATCCCGGTATCTGGTCGAATACGGATGAATTTGCACCTGCAGCTGTTCACGCGAAAAAGGAGATGGCACGCTCAGAGTATAGTCTTCCTCAGAAGCACCCAGCATATCCCTGAAATAATGCAGCGGCGATAAGGTCGCCGAGAAAAAGATACTTGAGCGGAAGCTCTTGCCCGCTTCGCGAATTAACTGCGAGGGGTCCAGGCAAAACTGAACTAGTCGAACATCTCCCGCCGTCAATTCGGTATAGCTGACATACCGCTCATCATAAAGCTTGCCGATCCGCACGAAGTTGTTTGCCGTAAAATAGGTTTCCAGCAGCAGGCCGGCGCTCTCCGGCGAGACACCTGCTGCTACAGGTGCAAACAGCTCCTGTTCTGCTTGCGCCAAGAAATCCTCAGCCAGCTTGAGCAGGGTCTCCGGTTTCTGATAATCAACCGGGCTGGAAGCATCCGCTTCTTTTTTTAGCGCGACAAAGAAGCTGTTTATCGTCTTGGCAGCACGATATACACCCTCATGCTGACCCTTATATGCCCGCTGCAGCTCAAGAAAGGGGCGTTTGGTGATCTCTGCTGAATACATATCCCGGCCCCGGTCCACCAAATGATGCGCCTCATCCACCAGCAGCACGGCCTTGCCCTTCTGCTCTCCAAGCATTCTTTTTAACGAGACTCTAGGGTCATAGATATAATTGTAATCACAAATAACCGCATCCGCAGCATAAGCCAGCTCCAGCGAGAATTCAAACGGACACACCCGGTGCTTAAGGGCATAGGCTTCGATGACCTGCCTGCCGATCATGGTTTCATTCGCTAAAATATCCAGCACTGCCCCGTTGACCCGGTCATAGAACCCGTCGGCAAACGGACAATCCTCCTTCCTGCAGCTGACCTTCTCCTGGAAGCAGACCTTCTCCTTCGCCGTAAGTGTGACTACATGCATCCGCAGTCCGGCTTGCACCAGCAAAGAAAAGGCGGCTTCTGCCGCAGCACGATTAGTCGTCCTTGCCGTCAAGTAGAAGATTTGCTGCAGATGCCCTTCTCCAATAGCCTTAACGGCCGGAAAGATCGTCGAGATGGTCTTCCCGATGCCCGTAGGGGCTTTGGCAAACAGATTAACCTTCTCCTGAATCGACTTATATACCGCTCCCGCCAGCTTGCGCTGCCCGGCTCGATAATCCGGATAGGGAAATGCCAGCGGCGGAATGCTCTGATCGCGCTGATCGCGATGGACCATCCTCAGCCGGACGTATGGAGCATAACCAGCAACGACCTCATGGACAAAGGCTTCCAGCTCCATGTAGCCGAACTGCTTCCTGAACCGCTTTAGCTCGCCCGATGGAAGCTGCATATAGGTAAGCTGTACCGACATATGCGTGAGCCCGCGCTCCCGTGCTGCCATAAAGGCATAGCACTTCGCTTGCGCCCAGTGTACCGGATAGCTTTCCGCCTCTATAAACGCCAATTCCCCGGAAGTCGATTTGATCTCATCAATCATCAGGGAGCCGTCCTCCTGCGCAAGCAGGCCGTCACAGCGTCCTTCTACCAAGAAGACCAGCTCTTCACACGGAACCTCTGCCGACAGATACACTTCCCTCTGATCCAGCTCGCCATATTCCTTCTGCACCTGTTGATGTGCCCGTGTTCCCTCCACAAGGGCATTCGGACGGCCGAACCCGCTGTCCAAATCTCCGCCGCGCAGCACATATTCCACCAAGGGACGAACTGCTATTCGAATCGAAGAGGAGGATTCCATTTCCTGATTCCGTTTTTTCAAAGCTGTCATGCCATCCCTTCATCTGCAATTACCCGAACAATCGAACATTTGTTCCAATTGTATCATATTTCCCTCCACTCGGGCTATGCGTTGTCCCGTTAAGCTGTACAAAAAAGCCTGCTCCTTCCTTTACGGGAAAGGGGCAGGCTTTTTGCCGCACCTTATTTTCTTGGAATCTTCACTCTAGCAATAAAGTCTTCAAGCTCGTTCCCGGTTACCTTCACATCCGGAACGATCCGTGAAGAGGCAATATTGCTCTGCAGCACATTCCAACGGTGATTCACCACATACAATAACACCTGATGCTCTTTATCTTCCATTACCAGTTGCCCGACACCTTTGCCAGAGGTTGTACGTCCAATGATGCTGACATGATCACCATAGGTTTTGAGCCCTAACGTGAGCAGTTCTGCTGCACTCGCTGTATCTTCATCGACAAAGATAGCAATGTTACTAAAGTGAATTTGATCTGGACCAGAGTAATAACTGTATGTTGCTCCATCCTGATAGATAAGCGTGCTTGTAGTCAGCTCGGGCAGAAGGATGTCCAGAATATTGTTAGCACTCTCCGTCAATCCGCCTCCATTCCCACGCAAATCCAGTATCAGCGTCTTTTCCTCCGGTGAAGGAATATCGTCGGCTAGCTTGATAAACTGGTCATCGGTCGTTCTGGAGAATTCATCCAACTTAAAGTAACTGATTTGGCCAATATCCTTATGAAACACTCCGCCTCCCTTATCGGACTTGGTCAGTTGCTCATAAAGCTCCCCGTACGCCAAGAAAGTGAGTTGATCATCGTACTGTCTTGACTGATCGATAATTGTTGCCATTTGAGATAGGGAAAGGTCAGGTGAATCCAGCCTCTCCAAACTGCGATCCAACTGAGCCAAGTCTTTACCGTACAGATAGTTCTCCTTCATAAATGCCTTGATTCGAGATCCAAGCGACTGATTTCTGCCATCCAGAGCTTCCCGTACATAAGAGGCCGTCGGGTCCTCCGCATTCATCTCCAAGGCGCGTTCACTGTATTCGCGAGCCTCCGGCTCATGGCCGAGCGTAAAATGAGCCAGCGCCAGTTGTGACCAAGATTCGCCATCTTCAGCGTCTATCTCAGTCGCCAGCTTAAAGTGCTCGGCTGCCTTCTCAGTCTGACCGAGTTCCATTTCACACCGCCCTGTAAACCAAGGAATTTCAGCTGAAGAGGGCTCCGTTGTCTTTAAGAGCTGCTCCCCTAGCTCCACACACCGCACATATCGCTTGCCCCAGGAAAGTGCTTGAAGCTTCTTCACATATCCCGTCTCATTCCAGGGTTGGTTTACATTGACCGCATCATAAAATTCGATCGCTTTCGTGTAGTATCCATGATCAAGGTATAGCTGCCCCATGGCCGCAAGCAATTGCTGGGGAGCATTTGAATTCATATATACAGTTTCTGCCCCTTCCCGATCTCCCAGAGCGCTATAAGTACGTATCAACCGCCCCTCCAGCTCAGGGTCTTGGGGGAATACGAGAGTCATGCTTTTAAATTGCTTTAAAGCAGACTCGTAGTCGCCATGATCATAATACGTCTGGCCTACCTTAACCTGAGCTACCCACTCCGAAGGGAACCGCTCTGCCGCCTGGATATGAAACGCTAAAATTTCGTCGTACCCCGCAGTTTCTTCCAGATAAGCAGCCATTGCCCAATAGCCTTCGTAGGTATTAGAATAACGTTTCAGAAAATTATCCGCATATTCCTCTGCTACATCAGGCCGGTCTAATTGAAGCAGTGTATATACTCGCATCGAAGCCGCATCACCATTATCCGGATGGGCATCCAAGTACTTATTCAGCTTCTTCAGAGCAGCCTCGTAATCGCCCATCTCGTAGGAAATCAGGCCGATCCAATAATGCGCTCTTGCATTTTCACTGTTCAAATCGACTGCCTTTTCATAGCTTGTCAATGCTTCGCTTGTTCTACCCAGATGGTATAGCGCATTTGCTTTATTGGTATACTCCACATCATCATTAGGGAGCAACAATATGGATTTCTCCGCATAGGCTAACGCTTGTTGATAATCCCCGAGCTCGTGGTATGCCCAACTCAAATTATTAAAGGGGGTATCCAGCGGAAATGGGACTCGTTTCTCTTGAGTCAAATCCCGAAGCTCAGGGTCTGCCTCGTACACATAGGCGACAGCTTCTTCCAGATATACTATGCCCTCCTCATATCTTCCCTCTTGAATGAGAGCGACCGCCTGTTCATTCTGATCATTAATTTTCTTTTCCAGCTCTGCCGGTACTCGGTAAGGCTCTGCCGAGGGAAGATTCAAACAACCGCCAATCAATCCCAGACTTAGCACAAGACCACAGATATACCGAAGACGCGATATGATTTTCAACCTGCTCGCCCCATCCCATAATTTTGTTATTGATTGAATGACTGCTAGATCAAGGCTTAGGGATTTTCTTTAAGAAGCTCTCCAGCTGATTCCCCGAGACTCGAATATCCGGCTCTATCTTCGAAATGGCAATGTTATTCTGCATTACGTTCCAATAATGGTTCACGGCGAACAGCATGACCTTCTCTGCTTTGTCTTCAAAAACCAGCTGACCCACACCCTTGCCGAAGGTAGGACGTCCGATCACGGTCACATTCTCTGCATATGTCTTGAGCCCGAGCGTGAGCATTTCGGCGGCACTTGCCGTATTCTCATCGACAAAGAGAAAGATGCGGCCAAACCTGACCTGATCTGCATCAGAATAATAGCTATAGGTGTACCCATCCCGATAAATCAGCGTACTGGTTACAAGATCGGGGAGCAGGACATCCAGCATATTATTCGCACTCTCTGTTAACCCTCCCCCGTTATTCCGCAGATCAAGTACCAATGTCTTCTCTTCCGTAGAAGAGATATCATCCAGCAGGCGTATAAATTGGTCATCCGTGCTTTTGGTGAAGTCTTCAATTTTAAAGTAACTGATATCTCCCAGATCCTTGAAGATGACATCACTATCCCCTGCCCCGCTCATCTGCTCATAAAGCTCGCCATAAATCAGAAAGGTAAAGCGATCCTCCGGTTGTCTGACCTGATCAATAATACTGGCAATTTCAGCCGCCGCTAGATCTGGCGCATCCAGGGGCTCCAATCTTTCCTCCAGCTTGGATGCATCTTTCTCATAGAGATAGTTGTCGATAAAAAATTGTTTGATCCGGGCACCTAGCGGTTCATTGTGGCTTAGGAGTTCCTCTTGCACTGATTGGGCAACGTTGTCATACTCATAGATTTCTAATGCGCGCTCACTATATTCCTTGGCCTTCTCCTCATTTCCCAGACGAAGATGTGCCATTGCAAGCCACGACCAGGATTCGTTATCCTCCGGATCTGCCTTGGCAGCCAGTTCAAAATACGCAATGGCCTCCTGATCCTTGCCAAGCTCGGTCAAGCAATCTCCCGTATACCAGGGGATATCCGACCAGAGGGGAGATATGGATTGCAGCGTCTGCTCGCCAAATTCTGCACAGCGGGCATAACGCTTCCCCCAATTCAAGGTTTGAATATATTTTACATATCCCGCTTCGTTGGAGGGATACTCCTCTATGTAGGCTTCAAAATAAGGCAGTGCCCTTCGATACATTCCTTGATCCACATAGAATGTCCCCATTGACATGGTTAGAGACTCCGGGTGCTCTGACGAGGCATACAGCGCCTCAGCTCCTTCGATATCGCCAAGAACACTATACACCGAAAAGAGCTTTTCCAGCGTCTCCGGCTTATCAGGAAATGCGCTAACCAAATGATTAAATTGCTTGAGCGCATCCTCATACTCATCATAATCATAATAAACCTCGCCAAGCTTGAGCTGTGCCTTCCAATGATCAGGCAGGTGTTCGGCAGCATCTTCATAGAAGGCAATCACTTCCTTATCCTTGCCCGTCCATTCCAGATAAGCTCCCATTACTTCATACTTTTTAAATTCAAAGGTATATTTCTTGGAATAATTCCTCGCGTATTCCTCTGCCGTCTCCTGCCGTCCCAATTGAAGCAATGTATACACCCGCATAATAGCGGCATCGGGATCACTTGGATATTCCTTCAAATATTTGTTGAACTCCTTCAGAGCCTCGGTGTAATCCTCATAATCGTAATAATAAATCATTCCCAGACCATAATGGGCATTTGAGCTGTTCTTATTCAGCTCAAGCGCCTGCTCATAATTAGACACAGCTTCGTCAATGCTGCCTATTTCAGACAACACATTTCCCAGAGTGACATACTCATCATCATAATTGGGTAACATGAGCAGTGATTTCTCGGCAAAAGCAAATGCACTTTCATATTCACCGGCTAAATACAAGGCATTGCTCATATTAGTAAAGGTCGAATTCAACAGTTCCGGTACCAGCTTTTCCTGACTGAGTGTCTCCAGCTCCGGATCAACTTCATAGGCATAATAAATCGCCTTTCTCATATGAGTTAACGCCGTCTCATACTCTTCTTCGTTCATCGCCGTCATGGCTTTGGAATTCAGCAATGTAATTATTTCCTCCATATCAGCAGGCAGTGCATAAGGATCACTCATGGAATCCTCCATACATCCGCCAAGCAGACCTAATACCAGAAGGCCCAAAATCCCCCCGATAATTTTAGACATGATTTTCAATGATGATCGTTCCTCTCCACTTTTCTGTTCCTTTTTCCCTAAGTTTTCGACAGCTGCCCTAATTTCCCTTTTAATTCATTATAATAAAAGCCCGGAGAAGCTCAGAAAGCAAGAAGAGACCCGCCAGTCCTGGCGAGCCTCGAAATGAGCTTTAACATGTTACCCTGGAAGATTCTCTGAATCAAACTCCGATTCCGACCCCTCCAATACGGCCTCAAGCGAGTTTGATACCCGTTGATAGAGATAAGAGATCCCAAGAAGCAAGACACCGAACGCGAAAAAGGCAATGATTTTGCTTCCGGTCGTCATCAGATTGAGATCGAATAAGAGCATTTTTCCCGTGGAGAACAGGGTGAGACCCAGACCGATTCTACGAATCTGCAAGTATTTGCGGCGGAATCCGTACCCGATGTACCCCAGTGCCAGCAGAAGATAGGTTATGCTGAACAGCCAGCCGATCGACCCAAGCCGGAGCTGAACACCCAGGAACGCTGTAATAATGCCCAGCAAGTAAAGTCCCAACAGAACCGGATACCATTCCCTTCTCCCTGTATGCGACAGAAACAGGTCGGACAGGAGATCCCGTGCGCTAAGGAGCACCATCGCCTGAAGCGCGATCAGAATAAGCAGTCCCGCGATATTCTCCGCGCCATTCGGAACCCCGGCAGGACTCAGTGCCGGAAGAGTCAACGTAATGATAATGGACATGAGGTAACCGATTCCGTATAGAATTCGGGAGTAATAGGTCACGAAGGAATTTCTCAGGACCGATACGGCCGAAAGGGCATAGGCCAGAACTAGGGTGACGCAAGCCAAGAGCAGGAATTGGAAAAATTCATACAGCGATGAGTTGTACGGCATGAACCTTTCATACATTGCTCCAGATTCATAAAGCGCATAGAACCAGATGTTAACAAGAGCCGTGTTGCTTATAGCAGATATGCTATCCTTTTCTCCGCGGCCATAACGACCTTCCACATCCGGAAGACGCAGTCTGAAAGCATAGAATAAGGCTAACCCCAGCAGACCTAGCGACAGAAAAGTATACTTCCATTCAAAGTCTATCGGGCTTATATCCACTAATACGAGCAAGATATCGACAGCTATGAACGAGAAGACGCAGAGTGCCGTAACGATCCAGCCGATCCGCTCTACTCTTCGGGATTGATACAAATGGCCCAATATAGAGAGGACGAGGGCTTCCAGCAGCCAGGCAACGGACACATAATGGATACCGAACTGTAACGGAATGATCCAGAGGGAAAAGGCTACCGAAGTCCCATAGAACAGAATCCGGGTGCCTCTCTCCTGCGGCAGACGACGCTGCGAGATAATCCCCAGCACAAGATATACAGCGGAGAAGATCAGCGACAGCAAGCCGTCCAGCTTCTCCCATCCAGCGCTGTAGAGCAAGCTATACAGAACAATACAATTGATTGCTGTATTCACTGCCAGCAAGGCAAAATCCATTCCGCTCAAACGCACCTGCTGCTTCATTGGAAGATACAACGTCACACCCAGGTACAGGGCAAAGGAAGCCACCGCATAGAGCATCCCGATCGCCGGGAGTTCTGCTTGATAGACTAGCATAAGCATAGAAATCACATGCAGTCCAAAGCTTATGTAATGAACAATGGTCCAGCGTTTACTAAGCGATACGGCAAGGATTAGGACGCTTAGCAGGAACAAGTAGCCCATCGCGACATAGACGGCCTTTCCTTCCATTCCATACGCAAACATATAGGAGAAGAACGGCAGATATCCCCCGACCAGACCGAAGCTGCAGATGGTACGCGACTGATATCTCAGAGATAAAGCTACAGCCGCTGCTGTAATCAGAACGGATACCGCCATCCCTGCGGGGAGACTAAATATTTCCAGTAGGAAGTAGCTGTAGAAGACTGAGCCATAAAGTACTGATATCCCGCCGCCAAGGAGGCTGAGCGCAAATACTTGTCTCTTTTTCCGAAATAGCCATTCTCCGCCGGCCATCATCAAAAGTCCAAGCAGGAAAAAGGCCGCCGCCTTCATCCCTTCATTAAACCAGTGAAGATATGTATAGCGGAAAGCCGCACCTACGGCAAGCAGAAGCATCAATATGCCGAGCTTGCTGAGCAGGTTTAACCCGATTTTCATTTCTAGACGGTTTTGCTTCACCCTCCGCTGGAACACTTCCTCAGATAACGGTTCAGAAGCCATCTGATCGTAGCTGGATGTAATATCATCCTGAAGCCTTCTTTGCTCGGTCATCAGCGCCTGGCGTTGAGCCGCCATCTTGCCATTCAGCTCGGCCTGCAATTGAGCAAGCTTAGCGCTCATCTCTTCCTGATCCGCGGCTAAGAAACTCCCCGCTTGCGTATAAAGATGTTCAATTTTACTTTTTGCAGACTGTTCAACCGCAATCAGCTTGTTCACATGGCTATGTGACGCAGAAGAAAAATAAGTGTCCAGCTTCTGCTTGGAGGCCCGAATGAAATCCATTCGCTCATCCAGCATTTGCTCGGACAAGGCCTGACGGAGCTTGCGGTTCTCTTCCTTCAAAACATGCATTCGAGCCGCCAGCTCTTCCGCTTGCTGCCTGTATTCCGTATATCCGGCGCGCAGCCGCTCATTCTCGCGAACGATGTCATTCGCTTCATACTCGCTCAGGAGCTGCTGATATTCGCGGGCAATTCCTTGCTGGGCATCACGCAATTGCTCCAGCCTTTGCCTGTAGGTATCCATGATTCCCCTCCCATGGGTGATTTGGTGGTTTTATCCATTCTACTACATAACAACCGGCTTAAGCCTCTAAATTTCATAAAATAAGGCTATGGTTGCAGCTTGTAAAATATGATACGATTGCACCTGTTCGGCCTGTCATTGACATTTTGGGCTACCCATCATTAACCATTTAATAACCGGAGGCAACATGTCAACTTCAAACGCTGTTGCACAACGTCAGCAAAAATGGAAGAGCTTGATCTTCCCGATACTTACTGTATTTATCGGCTTTTTTATCTTTGGATTTTCTGAAAATGTGAAGGGACCTGCCATCCCTCGGATTCAAAGCGACTTCTTCCTGGATGAAATGCAGATTGGCACCCTGCTCTCGCTTAATTCACTCGGCTATTTATTGGCCTGCTCTTTTACCGGACTTCTGATCCACAAATGGGGAGTACGATGGATCAGTATCGCCTCCTTCGTCTTAATGGCGTTGACCGGTGTGCTGATGTTCTATTCACCGACCTATTCCACCTTGTCGGGCTCCTATTTCCTGATGTACGTCGGCAACGGTATGCTGGAGATCGCGCTTGCCGTGCTTGGTGCGCAGATCTTTGTGCGGAATACGGGGACGATGATGAACCTGGCCCATTTCTTCTATGGTCTCAGCTCCATCGTCGCACCAATGCTGGCTACCGGGCTGATGCGGGTATCGATCGGCGGCCATGTCCTGGATTGGCGGGGAATGTACCTGATCGTGCTGATGCTGTCTCTTATTCCGGTTATTCCGGCTCTACTTGGGAGATTTACTCCACCGGCATCCCAGGACACTGTAGAGAGAATCTCCGTCAAGCAATTTATGCGCGATCCTGTCATTTGGATGCTGGTTGTCATTTTGTCCTTTGGCGTTATCTCCGAAATGGCCGTAGGCGGCTGGCTCGTTAACTATCTGGAAAAGGCCTATCAATGGAATTCCACCGCAGCCTCAGGGATGCTGTCTGCCTTCTTCCTTTGCTTCACGCTCGCTCGGCTATTGCTCGGGCCCATTACCGATAAGATCGGCTATACCCTGTCATTAATCATTCTCGCCGGCTTTTCCGCCATCTCGACCTTTATTGCCATTCTTACCGGTGAACCGGGAGCCTTCCTGTTCGCGCTTGCGGGCGTGGGCATCGCCCCGGTCTATCCGACCGTCATGGCGCTCATCGCAGACCGTTATCGCGGCAACAGCGATACGGCCATCAGCTTCATCGTCACGCTGATGGGGGTCGGCAGCATGCTCGGCAATTATGCCATTGGCGCCATCATCACCGGAATCCGCAAGCTCTTCGAGCAGGGGGATAACGTCCAGCTTGGACTGCTGCGCGGTCTGCAGGCCGGCTACGGATTTATCGGCGTATGCGCCCTCGTCTGTTCCCTGGCGAGCGTGGTTCTCTATATGTATCTGAAGCGGAGAAAAGAGCTGCTCTAGAACAGGCGGGCTTATTTGTCTTGGCGGCTTATTAAAAGCGGCGAATTAAAAATGGGAGTAGTCCGATAAGTCCGCAAATTAAAAATTGGGCGAGAAAAGGCACTAACCCTTTTCCGCCCAACTTCGTTCGCTTGCTCTTGCAGCTCTAATTCCCACCGCATGGGATCTCATGCCAGCATTTGAATGCTTTTCTGCACTATAATCGCCACATGAGCTCACACACCAGTAATTTTAATGACTTTTTGCACTATAATCGCCACATGAGCTCACGCACCAGTAATTTTAATGCTTTTCTGCACTATAATCGCCATACGAGCTCCCACACCAGTAATTTTAATGCCTTTTCGCACTATAATCGCCATACGAGCTCCCACACCAGTAATTATAATGCCTTTTCGCACTATAATCGCCACATGAGCTCCATACCAGTAATTTTAATGACTTTTTGCACTATAATCGCCACATGAGCTCCCACACCTGTAATTTTAATGCTTTTCTGCACTATAATCGCCACATGAGCTCACGCACCAGTAATTTTAATGCCTTTCTGCATATAATCGCCACATGAGCTCACGCACCAGTAATTTTAATGCTTTTCTGCACTATAATCGCCATACGAGCTCCCACACCAGTAATTTTAATGCCTTTTCGCACTATAATCGCCACATGAGTTCCCACACCAACATTTTTAATGACTTTTTGCACTTGTCTTTTATATTCTGGTGAAGTGGGTGAGGGTGTCCCAACCCGGCATTTAATCTGGCTTTGGGGGGCACCCTCTTTAGTTCTACAACGGATTCAATACATGGAAGAATACATTCGGCGAGGCCATCCGGTAATAATAGCTGCACCAGCCTGCCCCACGCTCATTGAAGGGATTGTTGTCGCTGTAGACAAGCCGCTCCTGCTCCAGTTCTTCAATCCGCTTGACCCGTCCCTCGACATAATCGAGCAGACGCATCCCCGCCGTGTCCAGACGTCCCGTTACGCCACTATAGCGGATATCGATGACTTCCCAGCCGAATGGCTTGAAGATACGGAACCACTGGCTGCGATGCGCCAGGCGGAGCTCCTGCACTGCCTTGATCAAAGCCGGCAGCACCTCTTCTGCAATCCGTCTCAATTCCGGATGATTGCCCTCATCATAAGCCCGCTTCACTTCAATGCCCAGCTCGCTCTTCTGCTTCAGCACCGCGCACAGCTTCTGCGGCACATCAAAGATATAGTCCAGCTCGGCGTCCTTCACACGATTAGCTGCAAATTCCTGCTCCAGCTTCGCGTAATGATCGGCCATCGGCAATCCTTCGATCTGCTTATCGAACAGGCCTAGCAATACATCCTGATACAACAGGAATTTTGACGGATTACTCTGCTTGTGATTGCCCGGTACTGCTCCTGGCGTCTCATCCAGATCCTTCAGGCGAAGGAAGGTCTCGGCTTCAATGCCGGTACAGAATTTCACCCGGTCAGCTACCTGCTCCCAGGAGGGAGAGCCCGCAGTATAGGCATGCTCCGCATAGAATTGCAGACCTAGCAATGCCCCTAGCGGCGTGCTCTCATTGCCGTCATCCCCCCACATGGTGGCATAGATCTCGGTGATGCCCTCTCTCTTGCACACTTGAAGCGCAGAATCCGTAGCCTTGAGCGACAAGCCATAGTTCACCCCAAAGGTGTTGAAGACCCAGACCGCCCCAGCGAACACCAGGTTACACCCAAGCGGACGATGCTTCGCGATCAGCTTCTCGTAATCCTCCTGCTCAGTATGGTAGTAATCCCAATAGACCATGCTGACATCCTTCGGAATCCGGTTGGCCATCTCTTTAGAAATACTTGTCCCTTCCTCATAGTAGGAGTCCCCGCTCTTCGAGGCAAGCTTCAGGAACATATCGCTCCACATCATCGGCTCCAGACCGCGCTTGCGTGTAGCCGCCAGTACCCGTTCCAGATGCTGGGTCATAATATCGAACCGGTCATGATACCCATTGCGGTCAAGGTACTTGCCCCGTCCGAGTTCTTCCGCTTCATCCATACCGATATGAATCTTGTTACTGCGGAATGGCGCACTTACAGAGTCGATCATTTGCTCAATCAGCGCATTGACGGCTTCATCCCCGACCAGGAGCGCTCCTTTTGTATCCTTGTATTTTGCCACTGGCTCCCACTTCAAGAATTCCTCCAGATGCGCCAGGGTCTGAATGCTCGGGAACGCCTCAATGCCGAACTGATCCGCATAATCATCAATTTCCTTCAGTTCATCATAGCTGTATCTGCCCCGCATATAGCCGAAATACGGTTCATTACTCAGCTCGTAAGTGTCCTCCATATAAAGCTTAACCGTGTTCAGTCCCATGACCGCCATCTTGCGCAGCATGAACTTAAAGCTCTCCAGGGTCAGCACGCCATTACGCGACAGGTCAAACATCGGCCCGATCGTCGAGAGATGCTGCTCTTCTTTAATCTCGAATGCAGCTTTGCTTCCCGCATGCTGGATCAGTAACCCCAATCCCCGGAAGAATTGATGCTTCTTCTCGTGTCTTATGTAAGCCTTGCCCTGAGCAAGTCCTACCTCCAGGCCCTGGCTCGAGGCGGATACCTCGACCTCCAGACCTTCTTCAGCTTGTTTGATTCCGAGCTCCGGCGCCAGCGCATGAATGCCGGACAATAGATCGGATAGTTCCCCTGTAAAATGCAGCTTCATAATGATCCTCCTTCACCTGTGCCGTTCTAATTACATTGAATACTGTTCTTGCTTTACATTCAAGCCTTGCTTAATATCATTCCCGCTAGGATTCTGGAACACACGCAGGCCAAACTCCGGTGCAATCGCCAGAATATGATCAAAAATATCGGATTGTACTCCTTCATAGACAGCCCATCGCGTATCATTGGTAAACGCATAGATCTCCAGCGGCAGCCCTGTCTCCCCTGGCTCCAGTTGTCTGACAATCAACGTTAAGTCCTGATGAATCTGCGGATGATTCTGAAGATAAATCTGAATATACATTCGGAAGACTCCGATATTCGTAAGAGCTCTTCCGTTGACTCTATTGGACGTATCGATTTGCCTATCTGCATGGTAGGCTTCAATTTCCTGTTGCTTGCTTGAAATATAATTTGTGAGCAGATGGATGCTCTTGAACCTGCTGATCATCTCTTCCGTGCAGAAGGTGATACTGCCGGTGTCTATGAATAAGGAGCGCTTGATCCGCCGGCCGCCCGCATTTTGCATGCCCCGCCAATTTTTGAAGGAATCTGAAATCAGCGCATAGCTCGGAATCATCACAATGGTCTTATCCCAATTCTGAACCTTGACCGTATTGAGCGAAATATCTATGATATCTCCGTCCGCACCATATTTCGACATCTCAATCCAATCCCCGACGCGCACCATATCATTGGAAGCCAATTGGATACCCGCAACCAGCCCGAGCAAGGAATCTTTAAAGACCAGCATAATCACTGCCGAAAGTGCGCCAATTCCGCTTAACAACAGCAACGGGCTCTTCCCGATCATACCCGAAATAATCAGAATTCCGCCGATAATGTAGACAAAGATCTTCACAACCTGGATATAGCCCCGGATCGGGCGAGACTTGGAAACCTCATAGGTCCGGTATATATCGTTAACCGCATTTAGAAAAGCATTGATCACTAATATGGCAACGATAATGACGTAAATTCCGACACACTTTATAATAACCTGCTGATAGGCAGGGAAAATCGACGAAAAGTTATAAATGATCACTGCAGGAACAAAATGAGATAGCTTATGAAAAACCTTTCTTTCCAGAAAAATATTATCCCACTGGAATCGATTGCTATGAATCGCCTTCGTGAGGATCTTTAATACAACCTTCTTGGTCACAAAGTGCGCAACTATACACAATGCGGCGATTGCTACGATCAAGAGCAAGTTGGTCAGATACAATGCTGTCTCATTCCCCACCCCGATATCCTCGAACATTGCTTTAAAAAAATCCATATTCGCCTCCATCTTCTTCAAATTATAATTTTGATAGAACATTTCACACTTATGCCTTTCTACCTAGTTCCTTATCTTCAACTTTTGTGGTTTATAAATTAGTATAACATCTTTCTATTGTCCCCCTTTATAAAATAATGATTTGTTTATTTTTGTTGTACGGTGTTGGAATTTGTCGAAATTTGTCTTATATTTAAATTTATACAAGTTTTTAGAGGTGGACATGACAAACACAATCAGCAATACAATTATTCTTATTCCATCCCTTGAACCGGATGAGAAGCTTCCCTTTTATGTACAGCAGCTCCAGGGATACGGCTTTGCGCATATCGTCATTGTAGATGACGGCTCCGGCGAGAAGTTTCAGCCCTTATTCGCGGAACTGTCCCATCAAGGCTGCATCGTGCTGCGGCACACGGAGAATCTGGGCAAAGGAGCTGCACTCAAGACCGGGTTTCTGTATATTGAACGGCAGCTCCAGGATGCGGCTTGCATTGTGACGGCTGATTCGGATGGACAGCATGCAGCGGAGGACGTGTACCGGCTTGCAAGGGAAGCCGCGCTCCGTCCGGAGGCGCTGACTCTAGGTGTTCGGGATTTCAGCAAAGGCGGAATTCCGCCTAAGTCATTGGTTGGCAATCGTATTGCCTCCTCCATGTTCGCCTTATTGTACGGCAAGCAGCTGTCGGATACCCAGACCGGGCTTCGCGCTTTTGGCCCTAAACTGCTTCCCTTTTTCGGGAACATTCGCGGCTCCCGGTTTGAATATGAACTGCAGATGCTGATTTCCTGTATCCATGCCGGCGTTCCGATTGCCACTTTACCGATTCAGGTTATTTATGAACACGGGAATACAGGGACGCATTTCAGGGCAATTCGGGATAGCCTCAGGGTCATGAGGGGCCTTTTTACCGGCTTTCTGCAATTTATTCTTTCCTCATTAGGCAGCTCGGTGGTTGATCTTGGCATTGCCTGGCTATTAATGGATACTCTGCGTCCAATGCTCGAGGATCAGGCTTTTCTAAGAATATGGATTGCAACAGTGACGGCCAGAGCCGTCTCCATCGGCGTTAACTACTGGCTGAACAAGCATTTGGTATTCCGAAAAAAGAGCAGCCGCGGAAGCCTGTGGCGTTATCTAACCTTGTGCGCCCTCGTGATTATGCTTTCCAGCGGCGGAGTATATATGATTCATACTGTTTTCCTATTCGATGAAAAAATAGCGAAGCTCATCTGTGATGCTTTACTGTTCCTGCTAAGCTACCAGGTACAGCAGCGATGGGTATTTGCAGCAAGGGGGCATCGGTTGCCTTGAAGAATGAAAAACGGCAGCATGCACTGTTTATCGTCACGATCATTTTAATGTCCATCTACTTGCTGTGGCGGTTGATCTTCACCCTTCCCTTCGATGAAGGCCCGTTGAATGCTGTATTTGGAATCTTGCTGTATTTGGCCGAGGCGCTCACCGTATTGACGACCTTTGAGCTCTTTTTTCAGAAAATGCAGAAGAAGCGCTCCACGCTGGATTTCCCGGTCATTCCGGAGGAGGAGTATCCGGATGTGGATGTGTTCATCGCCACGCATAATGAGCCGGTCGATTTATTGTACAAGACCGTCAATGCCTGCACGTTCATGGACTATCCCGACAAGCAAAAGGTTCATATTTATATATGTGATGACGGAGGACGGCCCGAGGTGGAGGAGCTTGCCAAGCAGTTCGGTGTCGGATACCTGGGTTTTCCGGACAATAAGGAAGCTAAATCAGGCAATTATAACAACGCGCTCAGCAAAACCTCCTCCCCGCTGATCGCAACCTTTGATGCGGATATGATCCCACAGCATACGTTCCTGATGAAGACGGTACCCTATTTCCTGATCGGCAAGTCCATGCAAGACCAAGACGTATGGCTGCCCCGCAGCCGGAAGGGCAAGCGCAGCGCATCCCCCAAGATCGGGCTGGTTCAGACTCCGCAGAGCTTCTATAACCCGGACTTATTCCAATTCAACCTGTATGCGGAGCAAGAGATCCCGAACGAACAGGACTTCTTCTCAAGGGAAGTCAACATTTTGCGCAATGCCTCCAATGCGGTGGCTTATACGGGCAGCAACACGGTCATTTCCCGGCAAGCGATGGAGGAGATCGGCGGGTTTCCCTTAAAGACCATCACTGAAGACTTTGAGACGAGCATCCGCCTTCAGCAGGCCGGGTATATTACTTATGCCACAGATGAAGTGCAGGCCGCCGGACTGACCACGACAACCATTAAGAGCATGATAAAGCAGCGTACCCGGTGGGCGCGGGGCATTATTCAAAGCTTGCAGAACACCCGTGCCATCGTATCTAGGAAGCTTCCCGTCTGGACGAGAGTAACCTATTTAAGCAGCTTTTTGTATTGGTGGTCCTTTTTTAACCGGTTAATCTTTATTCTGGCGCCGATTCTGTTTGCGTTATTTGATTTTAAAATCGTAAATACCGGCTTTTGGGGAATTTTGATTTTCTGGCTGCCTTCGTATTTCTGTTACAGCATGTCGATGCGTTATTTGTCCAGCAATATCCGCAATCAGCGATGGAGCCAGGTCATAGACACCATATTCATGCCCTATTTAATCCTACCTGTCCTGCTAGAAACATTGGGAATCCATGAACGCAAGTTCAAGGTCACGAACAAGAACAAAAGCAAGAACAACCAGCGACAATGGGTAACTTCCCTGATCTATGCCCTGCCGCATCTCGTTCTGCTGCTGCTTTCGGGTGCGGCAATCGTCCGGTTCGCCTATGGAAAGTACGGTCTTGCGCTGTTATACAGCAGTGTCATCCTGTTCTGGCTCGTCTATAATATGGTCGCGCTGATCTATGCTCTGTTCTTCATGATCGGCCGCCGTGCTTACCGCGAATCCGAACGCATCCGTGCTAATGAAGAGGTGACGATCACCTGGGAAGGCAGTCCGGTGGACTACCGGGTACGTACCGTCGACGTCTCGGAGCAGGGCATCGCCCTCTATATAGGAAAACCGCTTTATCTCCCGCAGGAAAAAGATCTGATTCTAACCGTGCGGACAATGCGATACAAGGCCAGGCTGAAGGCGGTCATCGTCTATGTGAAGCCTGACGGCCAGGGCTGGCGCTATTCTGCCAAGGTAGAGCCGCTCAGCGAGCAGGACAAGCGTCAATATATGCAAATCATCTATGACCGGAGGCATTCGCTGCCCGAGCAGATGAACTTGTGGGATACGGCCTACGACGATATGCTTCGCAATATAAAAAAAAGGATCGATTCACCCTTGTCCGATCAACGTGCCCGGCCGCGGATACCCCTCAGATTGTCTGCGTTCTTCTCTAACGGGGTGATTTGCACGCTGCGTAGCTTCAATTATGATTACTTCACCGCCTCAGGCTTTATCGGAGAGATGCCCGTCGGAACGTCCGTGACTTTTGCTACGCGCAGCCGGATCGAGATACAGGTACGCTATACGGGAAAAGCAACGATCCACGGAGAGGCGCTGCTGGCGGTCGAGAATATCGATGTCCTGGAGGAACTGGGTCTGCTTGATCAGCTGCTGGAGGACTTGACCAACCCGCATGCACATGCTGAAATTGCGGCAACGAGAGAGGAGCAGAGCGCGCGATGATTTCTTTTCCATGGATAACCGCAGTCCTGTTGATTCTGTCCTTCGCTGGCTACATGCTGTTCGTTCGGAGAACGCTGGCCTTGCCATGGGAATTCATTCCCGTATTCGTGTTCTCTTCGATCGCCGTGATCGTGTTCTTCTGCGGGCTGGCAGATCAGCTCCGGACAGGCAGTCTTGTCGTGTTAGGGCTCGGGCTGTTGGCCTTGATTGCCGCGCTGTTCCTGCGGACAGGCCGGAGAGCCGCGCGCCGTACGCCGCCGTCCGTTTATCAGCTCGCTTTCTTCGCAGGCAGCCTTCTGTTCCTGCTGGTCCTGTTCCAGAACCGTCTGACGCACTACGATAACTTCTCCCACTGGGCTATCGTCCTGAAGCAGATGCTGAGCACCAACGCATTTCCGGGGCCGGACTCCCCGCTGATCGATTTCAAAAATTACCCGCTCGGCACCTCGTCCTTTCTCTATTATGTGTGCCGGTTTGCGGGCCATGCCCAGCCTGTCATGCTGCTTGCCCAAGGGCTGCTGATCTTCTCCTGCTTCTACGCCATGTTCGGGATCATCTCGGAAAAGAAACGCTTCCTGCTCGCAGCTTTTCTCGGATTAGGTCTGTCTTCATTATCGTTCTTTAATATTACGATCCGCATCAGCAATCTGCTCGTGGACTTTCTGCTGCCGATCTATACGCTGGCGATCTTTGCGGCAATTCATCATTACCGCAGCCGGCTTAAGATGGCCTGCCTGGTCGTTATTCCGCTTGCGGGCCTGCTGACGGTCATCAAGAGCACCGGGGTAATTTTTGCCGCCATCGGTCTGTTGTACCTGGTCTATGCCTGGCTAAGAAGCGGGGGCCGCGCCATCTTGCGCCTTGCTCCGGCAGTCATCGCTTCGCTCTTCGGGTCGCTGCTGCCTTATTTCGGCTGGGACTGGCGGATGAAGACGGTCTTTCATGGGGTTGAAAATAAGTTTGACGTGGCTGCCGCCGGCCTTCAAACGGGGAAGACCCCGGAGCAGATGTCGGAGATCATCTCCCTGTTTTTGAGCTCCGCGACCGACCTGTCTACCCGGCCCGCACTTGGTATTGCCGCTTTTCAAATTGCTGCGATCCTGGCCTCTATATTTGCAGCATTCATATTGAAGAAGAAATGGAACCTGTGGAAGGTGCTCATCGCCCTCGATCTCATGGTTATTCTGTATTATGCGGGAATTCTGGGGCTGTACCTCTTCTCCATGCCGCTGGATGAAGCGATTGTACTGGCCGGCTTCGAGCGTTATGCCTCCAGTATCGTGGTCCTGTTCGCCGGGGGCCTGGTACTGTGCGCCACCGTCGATATTGAGCGGTCCTTTCATTATAAGCTTGGGGAGGTCCCCCATCATCGTGCCTTCAAGAGCGTGCGGAACAAAGGCTATTATCAAAAAGGGATTTGGGCCTGTACGGCCATCGCCGTGACGCTTCTGTTGTCGGAGTTTAACGGCATGCAATCCATCGCCAAGGACTACGATAGCACGCTTCCCTACAAGGTGCAGCAGGTGACTGGAGATCGTTGGTATGACAACGGCCAGGAGGATCAGAGCCGTTATTTGTTCTATAGCTCGGATGCGGACATGCAGGTGACGAATTATTACTTGCAGTATATCGGGAGATACTACCTGTACGCCCCGAACGTCGATGGAATCGTGCTGTTCTATGAAGATAATATGGATAACCTGCTGAGCGGATACGATTATTTGGTCGTGGTAGAGAGTGACCCTGACGGGAACCGGCTACTGAAGAAGCATTATGGGCTTGAAATGCAGGAGGGAATTTACAAGATTATCCGCACCGGGGAACAGATTCAGCTTACAAGAGAGCAAACTGATAATTAAGGTTCCATAAAATTACAGATTATTGACAAAATAAGCTCTTTTCCTTCGGAATTTTACGTAGAATTGAAGATTTTACACAGAGTTTACAAAACGAAGCACCTCCTTTTTTTCAGTTTATGTACAATAAAAAGATATTCTGAACGTGTACTTAACGGAGGCAAGGTCATATGGAGCTTACGGATTATAAAAAACAAGGACCCCGTTATTTGAACCGTGATCTTAGCTGGGTCGAATTTAATCGCCGCGTGTTGATGGAAGCGAAGGATGTCACTACACCCTTATTGGAAAGAGCTAAATTTCTATCGATCGTGTCGAGTAATCTGGATGAGTTCATGAGCGTTCGCGTGGCCGGTATTCAGGACCAGATCCGTGCCGGATATTCCAAGAAGGACTTCTCCGGCTATACCCCTGACGGTCTGTATAAACGTCTGATTTCCCGGGTATCGGCCATGGTGTCCGAGCAATACCGGACTTTTAGAGATATATTGAGACAACTGGCAAAAGAAAACATCGTCTTCCTTGACTATGCTGAGCTTAACGGAGTGCAGCGCAAATCCATGGAGACATATTACCATGATATCGTATTCCCGGTACTCACCCCGATGGCCGTCGATCAGAGCCGCCCTTTTCCGCTTGTTCACAACGGCTTTGTCTATTTGGCGGTTGTACTCATGCGCGATAATGGGACTGTTCAGGAGAATGATGCGGAGGACCAGGAGCCTTACTTTGCAATTGTTCAGATTCCTTCCAACCTGTCTCGCATCATCCCGCTTCCGCATAACTCCAATAGCAAGAAGCAATCCTTCATTCTGATTGAAGAGCTGATTCGTCATCATATTCAGACGCTGTTCAGCGGCTATATTCCACTTGCAGTGCATGAATTCAGGCTAACTCGCAATGCTGACCTGGCATTGGATGAAGAAGGCGCCGAGGACCTGCTGGAAGAGATCGAGAAGGAGCTGCGCAAGCGGCGCTGGGGCGCACCCGTCCGTCTCGAAATCGAGGAAGGCTTTCATCCTTATGCGCTTGAAGTGCTGCAAGAGGAGTTCGAGGTTCAGGACGCCGTGTTCGAGATCGACGGCCCTCTTGACTTGGGATTTCTGGGTAAGCTGCCCGGTGCCGTAAAAGGCTATTCCCGGCTGCGCTATCCTCAGATCGATCCGGTATATCCGTGGGAGTTCGTGGATAATGAGGATTTCTTCGATGTCCTGAAGCAAAGAGATGTGCTGGTCTATCATCCTTATGAGAGCTTTGACGCGGTCACGGATTTTATTGTCCAAGCCTCGGAGGACCCGGCTGTTATGGCTATTAAAATGACCTTATACCGGGTCAGCGGTAACTCTCCGCTCATTCAGGCGCTGGCTAAAGCTGCGGAATCGGGCAAGCAGGTAACCGTGGTCGTGGAGCTAAAAGCACGGTTTGATGAGGAGCGGAATATTGCGTGGGCAAGAAAGCTGGAGAAGGCCGGATGCCATGTCGTATACGGGCTGATCGGGCTGAAAACCCATGCCAAGGTCCTTCTTGTCATTCGGCAGGAAGGGCGGGAATTGAAACGTTATGTCCATATGGGAACCGGAAATTACAACGATACGACAGCCCGGCTCTACACGGATATTGGTCTGTTCTCAACGAATCCGGCGATCGGGGAAGATGCTTCCCAGCTATTTAACCTGATTACCGGATATTCCGATGCCGACCAATGGCAGGCCATCACGGTGGCTCCTACAGGGATGAAGGATCGGCTGTTCAGCTTGATTCAGAGAGAAGCAGAGCATGCCGCCGCAGGACGTCCAGCCAAAATTATTGCCAAAATGAATTCCTTATCCAATCAGGAAATGATCGATGAATTATACATGGCCTCCGGCGCCGGTGTGGATATCGAGCTTGTGGTTCGCGGTGTATGCTGCTTGCGCCCTGGTGTCGAGGGCTTGAGTGAACGGATCAAGGTACGCAGTATCGTGGACCGGTTTCTGGAGCACTCGCGGATTTACTATTTTGAAAATGGCGGAAATCCGGAGGTCTGGTTGTCCAGCGCAGACTGGATGACACGCAATCTGACCCGGCGTCTTGAGATCATGTGTCCGGTGACCAGCGCATCCAATCGGGAGGCTCTGGAGCAAATTATCAAGCTGACGCTGGCCGATAATGTGAAGGCCAAGAAGCTGTTGCCTAACGGCAAATACGAGCCGATCCGCAGCTCCGAACCAGCCCTTCGCAGCCAGTTCGAAGCCCTTAATATCATCGCATGGAAGCCGGTTGAAGCTCCCATTCCAGCTTCCTTCCCCAAGCTTTCTTAAAGTTCTTGGCCGCAGCCTCCAACTGCCTGGTCTCCAGGTAAGGATGGCTGCGGCTTTTTAGCTTCAACAATAAGGTATCTTCCGTAATCTCCGTTTCCATCGCTTCGATATTCTGCGTCTCCCCTGCATCCAGGGCAATGGATAATTCCACCAGGGATCCCAGTCTCAGAATCTGTTCCTCATCCTTCTCCTTCAACAGTTCCTCATACTCTTCAAAGTTCAACTTTTTGGCATGATTAGAAGGGAAATCCGCGATGAAGGCGCACAATATCGCTTCACGATGAGTGAGCGCACCAAGTGGCGCATGGGTTAACCAATACAAAGTATGTTTGTCGTACTGGTGATAGCGAATTGCTCCGCCGATTTTGTAAAGCATGCACGAAGCCTTGAGCAGCCCGGTGACCGCAGGATCCGCATCCTTATCTACGGCTCTGTATAACTGCTCCGCATAGCGGCTAATTTGATGGAAATGGGCTTGGGGCGTGCGGGTATGGAAGGCCAGCAAGGATTCCGTCTGCCCTTGCAGTACCTCGCTTGCGGGAGGGATGTCTATGCCTAGCGTATCCTGCAGCAATCCTTCACGTAATCCCGTACCGCTGACCAAGCAGCACGAAGCCTGACAGCGGTCAAACACGGTCTGCAGAATCAAAAGGCCGGGAACGATAATATCGGCTCGCGCTTTGGACAGGCCATCGATCTTTCTGCGCTTCTCTAACGAAAGCTGAGGCAGTGTCTCGGCATAATATTGAATGCCCTCCGGCTCCACACAATAATGATGGGCCAATCGCAGCGGATAATTCCGTCGCCGTTGATCCATCTTGCTAAGCGTCCGAATCGTCCCCCCTAGGCCGATGAGCGGCAAGCCCGAATGACTCTCCATCCAAGACTCTTGTTCCATAAGCTGCCCAACGGCATTGCGAAGCCGTTTACAGCTCTCTTCTGTCCAGGTTTCCTCTCCTTCCCCGAATTGAACCTGGGCATTTACTGCTCCCAGCGGCAGGGAAACACTGCCTACCAGATGCCGGTTTCGGAATAACGTAATCTCGGTACTCCCGCCGCCGATATCGACAATGAAGCCATCCTCGACAGCCATGCCTCCTGCTACGGCAATAAAGCCGAAGTACGCCTCCTGTTCACCGGAAAGAACCTCAATCTCCATCCCGGTCTCCTGTTCCAGGATGGCCTTGATCTCCGAGGTATTCCCTGCATTCCGGATAGCTGCTGTTGCCGCAATGCGAATCTTCGAGCAGTTATAAGCCGAGCATACCTCGCTGAATTGCCGCAAGATCGGCACAATAGAGAGAATTCCTTCCTGCTGCATAACGCCGTCCGCACCCATTTTCTCGCTCAACCGGGCCGATTCCTTGAATTCATTAATCAACCTATATGCACGGCCTTCTGCCGTGGACTCATAAATGGCAAGACGGATGGAGTTAGATCCGATATCGATAATCCCAATATTCACGTAATTATTTTGCATGGTATGTAGTGGCTCCCGTATTTTCTGAACTATTTTATCTCACTTTACCCTAAATAGAGGCGAATTTAAACTTGTTCTTGATTATTTTTTCCACCTGTATCATATCGGTATATCCGGGAATCGAAAAAGGCCCGCACCATCGGGCACGAGCCTGTTCCTGGTTCTATTTAATTGGCTGCAGCCAGATTCTTATCCTTCTTAATCTGCTTGCTGCGAAGCTGACCGCAGGCGGCATCGATATCGGTGCCGTGCTCCAGCCGGATACTGCAGCTGACATTCTGTTTCTTCATCATGTCATAGAAGCCCAGAACAGAATCCTGCTCACTGCGCTGGTAGTGGCTATGCTCGTCAACAGGATTGTAAGGGATCAGGTTGACGTTCACATACGGTCTGCGGTCGCCGACCAGCTCCGCCAGCTCCAATGCATGCTCACGCTGATCGTTGATCCCCCGCAGCAAAATATACTCCAGCGTAATCCGTTGATTCGTTTTCTCCAAATAATAATCGATGGCCTGCATCAGCTTCTCAATCGGGATGGCCTTGTTGATCTTCATAATGCTGGTCCGCAGATCATTGTTCGGCGCATGCAACGATACGGCCAGGTTGACCCGCAGATTCAAATCGGCAAATTCACGGATTTTGTCTGCCAGGCCGCTGGTCGACACCGTGATATGTCTCGGCCCGATCGCCAGACCCTTCGCATCCATAACCGTCCGCAGGAAGGCGGTCAAATGCGTAAAGTTATCGAACGGTTCACCGATTCCCATCACAACGATATGACTGACCAGTTCCCCGTCCCCGGCGGCATCCAGATAGCGCTGCACTTTGAGAATCTGACCGGTAATCTCCCCAGAGGTTAGGTCCCGGCTCTTCTTGAGCAGGCCGCTCGCGCAAAAGCTGCAGCCAATGTTGCAGCCGACCTGGGTCGTTACACAGACGGATAATCCGAATTTATGGCGCATCAGCACCGTCTCGATCAGGTTGCCGTCTTCCAGACGGAGCAGGAATTTCACCGTACCGTCCGAGGACTCCTGACGGGTATGCTCTTCCAGCGTTTGGAGAGAGAAGTGCTCCTTCAGCAGCTCCAGACACTCCGGTCTTACCTCGCGCATCTTTTCAAAGCCGCTGACCCGTTCACGGTAAAGTGCTTCCCAGACCGGCAGGGCCCGCGACTTCTTATGACCGCGCTCCTCCAGCCACAGACCGAGCTGCTCCAATGTCATGCCATATATAGAAGGTTTGTTCATATGCAGATGCCTCTTTCTATCAATAACTAATATAAGGTGCCGTAAGATTTTAATAGATCCGTCACCAGACCCGTAAGCCGTGGCTCATTATCGTGGGCAGATGGGATGATCAAGTTATACGGAAATCCGCACAAATGATCTCGGTAATCCTCTCTCTGCGCTATTTTTACACAAACAGCCGCATAAAGCCGGTATTCCATTTGATCCCCAACCCTTGCTAGAGCAGCGATCTGTACTATTGTCCCAAATTTTGAATATGAACACAAGCAAAAGAACCTTCCAGCCCCCGGAATGTATTTTAACAAATAGCAATCGCCTTTAGTCGATAACGAATTTCCCTCTAATTTAAAGGCGCGATAAATTTAATATTTAGCCGCTTGACAACCAACCTACTAGAAGGTAGACTGAGGATATGAAAAATTCATCCACTACCTATAATGACATCCTGACTTGTGCTCGCACTTTAATCATCTCCGGAGGCTATAACGGTTTTAGCTATGCCGACATCGCTGATGTGGTTGGAATTCGCAAGGCGAGCATCCATCACCATTTCCCGAGCAAGGTCGACCTGGTTCGCACACTGGTTGATCAGTATCGGAAGGAAGCCGAAGCGGGGTTGGAAAATATCGGGCTTCATGTACCCGCTCCCCTTGAACAGCTTCGTTCCTACACGGGTTATTGGGAAGCATGCATCGCGGACGCTAGCGCTCCGATCTGTGTGTGCGCGCTGTTGGCAAGCCAAATCCCTGCCCTGCCTGAAGAGGTTGCCATAGAAGTCCGGGCCCATTTCAGCTACCTGTCGGCATGGTTGACCTCCGTGCTGGAACGCGGCTCGCAGCTCGGACAGCTTCAACTGACCAGCACTCCTCGTGCTGAGGCCGAAGCGTTCATGGCGACGATTCATGGTGCGATGCTTTCTGCTCGCGCCTATGGCGATCCCAATTTGTTCGGCCTCGTAACAGGCCCGCTTTTGGATCGACTCGCACTTACCTAATGATTGGAGGACACAAAAAGTACCATCCGTATCCTTAAGAACTGAAAGGAGAAAATTATGTTTGGAATTTCATTACTTGGCTGGGTGCATACGCTTAGTAGCTTGCCCGCCATCCCGCTGGCTATTTATATGCTTGCCCGCTATGGGCGGATTGTGCCTTGGTCAAAGTCCGGCGTCGTTTACCTCATTTCGATGTTGATTGGGGCTATCACAGTCTTCCCTATCGCTCATAACCCGGCAAGCTATGTCATTGGTACCGCAACCATCTTGCTGCTGCTTGCAGGCTATGGTGCAGGACGTATTTCAAGCTTTAGACGCGCTGGCAAATACCTTGAGACAATTTCCCTTAGCCTGACGGTGTTTCTGCTGATGTTGCCAGCTATAACCGAAACCCTGACCCGTGTTCCAGACGGCAACCCCTTGGTCACCGAGTTGAACTCGCCAATTCTCCTTGGCTCCCAAGCTGCTCTCTTCGTCATCCTTATTATTGGCTTAACAGCCCAAGTAATTCATTTGCGCAGACAAAACAGACTTGAGGCAATCGACCCGCCAACTAAAATATCTGCCTAACTAAAGGGAGGAGCCAGATAAGATATGTCACTCACTCAAACATTAGCCAAAGCCAAACAGGAATTTATAGCACATACCCCATTGGAAATTCAAGCGGAGATGTTCCGGCAGATCAAAGAGCAGCAGGAGTCCGGCATAGCCTACGGCCGTCAGGAGGGGCAGAAGGCCAAGGACTTCACGCTCAAAAATGCCTTGGGAGAGACGGTAAACCTCTATGATGAATTATCTAAAGGCCCTGTTGTCTTAACCTTCTATCGGGGCGGATGGTGTCCGTTCTGCAACACTCAGCTTAAGAGCTATCAGAAGGTGCTTCCGAATATTGAAGCTCTTGGGGCCCGGTTGATCGCAGTCAGCCCGCAAAGCCCAGACAATACGCTTTCCCAGAAGGAGAAAGAAGAACTGACCTTCCAGGTGCTTAGCGACACAAATGGTCTAGTGGCGGCATTCTATAACATTCTTTACGATGTTCCGGATTACATGCAAAACATGATGAAGCAAATAGGTATGGACCTGACGGAATACAATGCAACGGACCGCTGGATTCTGCCGATTCCTTCCACCTTCATGATCGATGAATCCGGAATTATCCGCTCTGCCTATGTAAATCCGGACTTTATGCAGCGGTTGGATCCGGAAGACATCCTGTATGAGTTGAGAAAGCTTTAATGCCGGCTCTACCTTCGTAGCTTCCGACATAGTCTGAGCCCTCAATGCTTTTATCCTTCTCACAAAAAACATAACCGTAAAAAAAGAAAGCCTGATTTATCAAGCTTTCTTTTTTACGATTATATATTCACTAGTCTCGGCTGGATAGCTTCGCCAACAGACGCAGCATTTCAAGATACAGCCACACCAGCGTGACCATCAGGCCAAATGCGCCGTACCACTCCATATACTTCGGTGCGCCTTGCTCTGCTCCGTTTTCAATGAAGTCGAAGTCAAGCACCAAATTCAACGCCGCTACAATCACGATCACGAGCGAAATGCCGATCCCGATCCAGGTTGAATCGTGCAAATACGGCATCCGGATACCGAAAAAGCTCATTACGATACTAATGATATACACCAGTGCGATCCCGCCCGTAGCAGCAAAAACACCGAGCTTGAAATTTTCCGTAGCTTTAATTAAACGGGTCTTGTAAGCGAACAGTAGGGCAAGAAATACACCCATGGTCAGAAGCGCCGCTTGCAAAGTAATGCCGCCGGTCTTCACTTCATATTGAGCCGAGATCGCTCCGATAAACATTCCTTCGGCAATGGCATAGATCGGTACCAGAAATGGCGAAGCCTTAGGATTGAAACTCGTAATCAGCGCCAGCACGAATCCGACCAATGCACCGCCGATCGCCATCGGAAGCACATTGTAACCATCGAAATATAACATCCATGTACTAAATGCGCTACCAATCAAAATAATCAAAGTAATAAACGCTTTATTGACCGTACCGTTAATCGTCATGACTTCCATGCCATTATAGATTTCCGGCCGTTCAAAGGTATCGTCCCTTAATGTAGGGTTCCCGCTGCGTCCAATCAATTCATTCACCTCATGTATGTATTTTTCTCAGCTTATCACATTTTCCAGAATCATGCATTTGCGTTTTTTGCTCCTTCAGATGAAGGATTGGGCAATCTCTTCCCCGCCAAATGAGCCCGATCCAGCACCGGCTTCTCTATCAAGTAATAAGACAGTGTCGCTACTAAGTAGGAGGCCACTAACACGCCCAGCGCGATCCATGTCCACCGTCCGACTTCCCCGATTCCAAAATAGTGCATGTCTGCAATCCAGTATTTATTGGCCAAGGTCATAATCAGATTGTGCCAAATATAGAGACCGAAGGAGATTTTGGCCGTATAGCGGAAAAATCCGTTATCAACAATAGCGGGCAGCCATCTGGAATAAGGTGCCATCGCCAGAAAGCCGGCAACCATCAGGGCAAACCAGGGAAATAGATACGGCTGGCGCTGAATACTCCAGCTGAATTCCGGCTGATGCCGTGCTGCCCAGATTAGAACTACAGCTCCCAACAGAAACAATCCGCCCAGCACATCAAAGCCCCCGCGCTTGCGAAGCGATTCTATGCGCTCTGCGCTTTGAAGACGGCAGACTACTCCGGAAGCGATAATTCCAACGGCAAAATGACCGAAGAATCCAACCGGATTGTAATTCGGCATCCAGTATTTCGCACCGCCGATCAAGCCGTAATCCCAGCCTCTCATATCCCATTCCGGGGTGAGCAACGCATGAATGACTTGATTGACTGCGAGAAGAACCAGCATCACGCCAACCCAATACCCCATAGCTCCCTTAAAGGAGCGTCGGTTGCCGAAGAGACGGAACAGACCAAGCATACACATGGGCAACAGCAAATAGCTGAACACCTCAAAACTGATGGACCAGAGCGGTCCGTTAATTTCCGATGGAAAAAAGGTGACGTAATGAAAGCCCGAGGTGAACGTAAGTCCTGCCAAGGAACGCAGCCAGAAACTCTCGGACGGAATGTCCAGAATGAGTACCAGAAGGATGCACAGAATTAATGCGGTGTAGTATCCCGGGACAATTCTGGCGGCTCTGCGCAGGATATAGTGTTTCATTTGCGGAAAATCCCCCTGCTCCAAATAACCGCACCAGAACGGAAGTGCAAGCAGGTAGCCGCTAAGCACGAAGAAGACACTGACCCCGGCATTGCCCATGAGCAGAAAAGACTGGATGTTTTGAATCGCTGGAGTTTGGAGGTTCATATTCAGTAATTGAGCTAGATGGTGAAAAATAACGCCCAGGCACGCCACAGCACGAAGGCCGTCAGCTCCGGCCAAATGCATCCCGGGTCTGGCAGATGATTGTTTCAAATCAGGATCCTCCCGTTTATTCTTTAATTTACCATAGGACCTGACCTGACGCAGTGTACCATTTTTCTGTTTTTAGGTTCAAATTTTTAGCTGAAGTCCGGTGAATACGGATTGACGAAATATTTTGTATAATAGATGGTAATGAATGAGAAAGAAGAGATGTCCATGGCCGTATTCCACTTTAACCCGCAGCGCCCCTACCGGAGCAATCCTGATCTCTATCTTCATTATTGGGGACAGGAGCAGTGCGTACCCGGACACAGCTTCGGGCCAGGGGTTAGAGACACGTATAAAATTCACTTTATTCATAGCGGAACAGGAGCCCTAACGGCAGGAGGAGCCAGTCATTGTCTGCATGCAGGACAGGCGTTTCTGACCTATCCGCATATTTTGACGCATTATGCAGCGGACGAGCGAGAGCCCTGGCATTATAGCTGGATTGCCTTTTCCGGAGATCAGGTAGAGCACTTGCTCTCCAGAACAAGCCTGACACCGGAATGCCCCGTCTTTCCTATGGATGAACACGTCATGCCCGGATTGTTCGAGCGTCTGACTGCTGCGGCTGAGACCGCCGGAGAGCAGGTGGACCTGCCATTACAGTCCATCCTGTATGATTTCTTCAGTGTGCTGCTGCACTATGCTCCGCCTCTCGCCCAACCGCTCACCCGTTCCAAGCCGAAAAATCCTCATGTGGATCAGGCACTGCATTATTTGCATGCCCACTACTGTGAAAATGTCACCATCGGACTGCTGGCCGAGAAGCTTGGGCTTGACCGGAAATATCTTTCCGCCTTATTCAAGCAGACCATCGGCTTGCCGCCGCAGAAATATCTGCTCAATTATCGCATGACGAAGGCGGCCGAGCTGCTCTCCTGGTGCGATTGCAGCATCGGCGAAATTGCTTGCTCTGTAGGCTATGAAGACCCGCTCCTCTTCTCTCGGATGTTTAAGAGAGTGAAAGGCGCGTCACCTAAGGAATACCGAAGTCTTCATCAGGAGAAAACAGACATTATGCTATAAACTCCGGTCATACTGACATACGAAGCCTGACAACAATCCTGTAC
This sequence comes from Paenibacillus brevis, assembly GCF_018919145.1. GTDB lineage: Bacteria > Bacillota > Bacilli > Paenibacillales > Paenibacillaceae > Fontibacillus > Fontibacillus brevis. The sequence continues at coordinate 118,379 of NZ_JAHLQJ010000002.1, read as the reverse complement.
AATGATAGACGCGAAGCACAGGAAGACAGCGCTTACGCATTTCTGAATGGAATCTATATACTTGGAGGAGGTTATTCTATGTACTTGGCGAACGAACAACGGTATGAGAGCATGAAATATAACCGCAGCGGCAACAGCGGCCTGAAGCTGCCTGCGATTTCCCTCGGACTATGGCATAATTTCGGCGGGGGGGATACGCTGGAGAATTGCAGGGCGATGGTCCGCCGCGCCTTTGATCTCGGGATTACCCATTTTGATCTGGCTAACAATTATGGGCCGCCGCCAGGATCCGCAGAGGAAACATTCGGCACCCTGCTGAAGCAGGAGCTGTATCCGTACCGTGACGAGATGATTATCTCGACCAAAGCGGGCTACTATATGTGGGCAGGGCCTTATGGCGAATGGGGATCCAAGAAATATCTGGTATCCAGCTTGGACCAAAGCTTGAAGCGGATGGGGCTTGATTATGTAGATATTTTCTATCACCACCGCCCAGACCCGAACACCCCGCTTGAGGAGACGATGGCTGCTCTGGATCTGATCGTGCGCCAGGGCAAGGCTCTGTATGTCGGGCTGTCCAATTACAATCCTGAGCAGACAAAGGAAGCAGCCCGTATTCTGCGTGAGCTGGGAACGCCTTGTCTGATTCATCAGCCAAGCTATTCCATGCTTAACCGCTGGATTGAGGATGGGCTCCAGGATGTGCTGGATGAGGAAGGCATCGGCTCCATCGTCTTCTCTCCGCTGCATCAAGGTATCCTGACGGACCGCTATCTGAACGGAATTACACCGGATTCACGCGCGGCGAAACCAAGTGTGTTCTTGACGGAGAAGCAAATTACCGAGGATGTGCTGTCCAAGGTGCGCCAGCTCAATGAGCTGGCTTCCGAACGCGGCCAAAAAATGTCGCAGCTGGCACTTGCATGGGTGCTTCGCGGCGGCCGGGTGACCTCCGCATTGATTGGTGCCAGCAAGGTATCTCAAATCGAGGATGCCGTCGGCGCCCTCGAGGCACCGGAGTTGAGCGCGGAAGAGTTGGCTCGCATCGAGGCAATTCTAAAAGGATAATTTAAATTGAATCGAGTGAGATGAGACGGATCCCCCTTAGCAGCGGCCTGCACTGCTGAGGGGGATTTTGCTGTGATCACACCAGGAAGATCGCCACTATGGTGGTCATGCCCAAGCCGATCAGCACAGGCTTCAGATTGCGCCGTGCCAGCTCGAAAGGGCTGACTCCACAGATCGCAGCAGCCGGAATGAGTGCCCACGGGATCAGGGTTCCGCCCCCGACCCAGATCGCTGCGACCTGCCCGAGTGCAGTCAACACGGCTGCACTGGAGTGCGTGGCCGCCGCGAATAGCTGCGCAATCGAGCCTGCGAGCGAAATGCCCGAGAAGCCGGAGCCGTCCAGACCGGTGATCACACCGGTGGCTGTTGCCGTGACCGCACCAACCGCGCCATTCAGGGGTACGCTGTTCGCAAGGGCAAGCCCGAGATCATTCACGATGCCGTGCGATGCTTGAGGCAATGTCTGGCCGAACAGCTCGACAAAGGCCGCATCTCCCAGATAAAAGAAAGCCGCAATCGGAATAACCGGCCCAAACACCTTAAAGCCGAATGTAAACCCATCAATCATATAAGACGTTACTTTCTCGAGTCCCTGATTGCGATGGGCCATCAGCGTTACTACAACTAGAATCAAGACTGCCGTGCCTCCGACAAGTGCGGTGGCATCCCCTCCCTGCAGCTTCAGCCAGAACATCGCGATTACATCAACCAGGAACAATAGCGGAATAATCACGGCCAGCGTTTTCCTAGCAGCAGGACTCAACACAGCCTGCTCCTCTCCTCCACGGCTTGAAGAAGCTAGCGCTGCCGTCCCGCCACCACCTGCCACAAGTCCCTCACGAAATGTACCATTTCGTATATCTCTTCGCATCATCCAAAAGGCAACGCCTGTCGTCACTGCCCCCATGATGAGCACTAATGGTACGCTTGCCGTCATCACTTCACTCACCGGCAAACCGGCAGCATCCGCGGTTAGCTTCGGCGCCCCTTGGATGATGTAATCGCCCGAGAGCGCAATTCCATGTCCGAACAAGTTCATCGCGACGGCTGCTCCCAGCGCCGGTAAGCCAACCCGCAGGGCGACCGGGAGCAGCACAGCTCCGATCAATGCAACTGCGGGAGAAGGCCAGAAGAAGAATGAAGTGACCATCATGATGAGTCCGATGCCCCAATACGCTACCGCGGGGGTTCGAATATAACGGGTCAGCGGTGCAACCATTGTCTCGTTAATACCGGTTATGATCAGGATTCGGCTCATGGCCACGATTATCGAAATTATCATGATCGTACCGAGCAGTTCCTTTGTAGCATAAATAAAGGAATTAAATACGCCTGAAACCGAGCTTCCCAGCGCCTCTGTCGCAATCAATCCAAGCAGAAAGATGCCCGCGACACAAACCATCGTCGTATCCCGTCGTTTCAATAAAAAGCCCATAATGAGCACTATAAAGGCCAAGTACACATAATGCAGCGCCGTCAGCTCTACGCTCATATAACCACGCCCTTCCCCAGTCAAAGTGGTGATATATGCTATGCAAGGGCCTGGGCAAGGGTTCAGGGGTAAGCAGTTTTCTTATAGAGCTGATTCTCCGCGATCAAGCGTGAAAGAATTTTCTGTATTAGTTAAAACAATTTTTGCGTGGTGGATATTTAAGGATAAAATGTGTAATATAGTTGTAAGATTATTCGTTACGAGGAGATAATTTATGAAAAAAACGAAATACGTTATTGCGGCAATAGTTGTAGTGTTATTAGTTATTTCATTATTTACTCTTTATGAAAATTCAAAAAGAACTACATTTAATGAAGTTGTATTAAAAGACTTAAATGTGGGGGAAATAAGTTCATTACAAATGATTAAGTCGATGAATGAAAATGAAATATCCATAACTGAAAGAAATAAAATCAAAGAAATTATTGATTGCTTATCTCTGATTAAATTAAAAGAATCGGGTCTATCAACTATTGAGTATACAGATTCATACTGGATAACATTAAGAGATGATGACAAAAGAAGATTTGGAATCACCCTCTATGATAACACTTATATAAGTATTTTTAAGTATACTGAAAATCAACCCAATTTAACCTTTTCATATAAGATAACTAATGAGAATGAAATCGATGTAGAGACTATTGAAAAATGGTTTAATAATTGATTCTAATAAATGGAAGAAAGCGGCCAAATTCTATTGGCCGCTTTTATTTAAATGCATGAATTTTTTACAAGATTACCCATCCTCCACTGGTTGAGTGAACTCTTGTTACAACACCCTTCCCTGTAATAAAACGAACCCCCGCTGTCTCATATTCAATAAATGGGAAATTAATTTCAATTAGATCGTATCCAGGATTATCAACAAGAAAATCTTCAAGGTACCCTAAGTTCCAATATCCTGAATATACCATAGACTGGAGAACATCCTTTTCACTTGGTGTGAGGCTAGCTACAAGGCCTAATACACCAGCTGCCAAAGCAGCTGCTGTATTTGCTAAAAAGAGACTTAAAATACCAGATGAATAACTCAACAAATTTGTTAAGGCACTAGTAGATACAGGATTTATGATGCCAGAGTCATAGATGTTTCTTTGTGCTCTTTGAGTTTGTCTTACGCCATCCAAACTTAAAATAACTTTAGCTGCATATTCTTTTGTGAATGCCATTTTAAAACCTCTCCCTTTTTTAATATTAATGAGAAAGGCACGTTCGCTTTACTCTCGTATTATGAAGGAATTCTTAAGGATCTTTTAACAACCTAGTATAGTTAATTCACAAGCATCAAATATTTTCATCAACATACATCCGAGTTTTTACGCGCCCCCGGGTAACTACACCTTTCCCTGTTACAAAACGAACCCCTGCTGTCTCATATTCAATGGATGGAAAATTCACTTCAAGCAAATCACAGTTTGAATTATCAACTAGAGTCTTCCAAGTACCCCATTTTCCAGTATCCGGTTCGTACCATACCCTCAAGATCTTGCTTTTCAGATGTAATAGGATCTGCAATGATAGAGACTACACCTCCTCCTTTTTCATTTATTTGAGAGCTAGGCGCCTGCTTCTCAATTTTAAGGGGATCCAATACAGGTTTATCCTACTTTCAATTCAGTTAAATTTGATATTGCCCCTTATATTTAATAGGGTATGAATCTTCAAAGTACTATGATTGTGTCAATTAGCATTAGTTTCAAATTAGTAATATAGTACTGGACGATCAATATTGGTAGTAAAGGATAATATAAAGTTAAAGAACCTCTTACACAACTTCTGATGTAACTTCCAACGTATTATTGGTACTCTATTCTTCTGCGGAAGTATTCCCGAATAATTCAGTTTAATAGAATATTCAGTTGGGAAAGCCGGCTTTTTTTGTTACAATAGTTGAAAATCATTGTCGTAAAGGGGATCAATATGGAATTCATCAGTACTAGAGGGAAGACCGCAGGCCTCGGCTTTATTGATGCCGTCCTGATGGGACTCGCCGACGATGGCGGATTGCTCGTACCGAAGGCGATTCCGCAGGTGTCAGGAGATACCCTGGCCAAGTGGCAGCAGCTAAGTTATCCGGAGCTGGCGTTAGAGATTATGTCGCTCTATGTGGATGGCGAGATTCCGCGTGATGAGCTGAAGGCGCTGATCGATAGCAGCTACTCTACTTTCCGCAGCAAGGATGTTACTCCGGTTCGCAAGCTCAAGGATGATCTGTACGTGTTGGAGCTATTCCACGGACCGACATTTGCATTCAAGGATATTGCCCTGCAATTCCTGGGGAATCTGTACTCTTACATTTCCCGTACGAATAATTCCATCATTCACATCCTCGGGGCTACATCCGGAGATACGGGCGCTTCGGCCATCGAGGGCGTAAGGGGCAAGGAAGGCATCAAAATTTGCATTCTCCATCCTAAGGGCAAGGTCAGCAAGGTACAGGAGCTGCAAATGACTACGGTGGAGGACCAAAATGTATTGAATCTGGCTGTAGACGGCAATTTCGATGACTGCCAGCGGATCATCAAAGAATTGTTCGCGGATATCGGCTTCAAGAATGAATACCATTTGCGGGCGATTAATTCCATCAACTTCGCACGGATTCTGGCTCAAACCGTCTACTACTTCTTCGCTTACTTTGAACTGCTCAATCATGGCGTGACAGGTCCGATCCATTTCAGTGTTCCGACCGGGAACTTTGGGGATATTTTTGCTGGTTATCTGGCGAAAAAAATGGGGCTTCCCGCAGGCAAACTGATTCTCGCCACGAACGAGAACAACATCCTCGAGCGCTTCGTAAATAATGGCGTCTACCAGCCGGGCGAGTTCCATATGACCTATAGCCCGTCGATGGATATTCAGGTTGCGAGCAACTTCGAGCGTTATCTTTACTATCTGCTAGGTGAAGACGGAGCGGCCGTATCCGCCCGGATGGACGCTTTCCGCACCGAGGGACGCATTTCCGTAGAGGGTGACCTGCTGGCTAAGGTGCAGCAAGATTTTGCTGCCGCAAGTGTCGAGAACGACGATTGCCTTGCTACAATCGGACAGGTACATGATGATGAAGGCTACCTGCTTGATCCGCATACCGCTTGCGGTGTCGCGGCTGCCGGGCAGCTTGGCGCTCGGGGAGAGGCTACGGTCGCGCTTGCTACTGCCCACCCAGCGAAATTCAATGAGGCTATTGAGTTGATCCAGATTGAACAGACCTTCCCGGCACAGATCCAGGCACTGTTCGATAAGACGCAGCATCAGAAGCAAGTCAGCGGTACGAATGAAGCCGTGAAAGCGGAGTTGCTGCAATTTTATTAATAACAACAAAGGGGCTTAACCAGTAATGTGCGGTTAGGCCCCTTCCTTTTCAACTACCTAATGAGGAGTGTCTTGTTATATGAATACTGTCCGTTGTGCCTGGGTCAATTCCGATCCGTTATACATCGCCTACCATGACGAAGAATGGGGCAAGCCGATTCGCGATGACCGTAAGCTGTTCGAATTGCTGATCCTAGAGGGAATGCAGGCCGGGTTAAGCTGGTATACGATCCTGAAAAAGCGCGAGCATTTCCGTGAGGCTTTCGACCAATTCGATCCCCATATCATCGCTCGATACGGTCCTGAGAAGGTCGAAGAGCTGATGCAAAACTCCGGGATTATCCGAAATCGGCTTAAAATTCAGTCCGTCATTACGAATGCGCGTATTTATTTGGAGATCATGGAGGACCCGGGATCAGGAAGCTTCTCCGAGTACTTGTGGAGCTTTGCAGGCGGTGAGCCTGTCATCAACAACTGGACACATATCAAAGAGGTTCCGGCTTCGACCCCGGTATCCGATGCCATGAGCAAGGCGCTTAAGAAAAAAGGAATGAAGTTCGTCGGCTCTACGATCCTTTATGCTTTCATGCAGGCCTCCGGGATGGTGAATGACCATACCGTCGATTGTCTGTGCAGGCAGGAAGCGGCTGCAGGGGGTCAAAAATAGCCTGGAAGATCAAACTCCCGGATCTGTCCGTATTATTCCACCTTCACAACGAGCTCTGCCCAGAGCACGGAAGCCGGCTCCGATTCAGGCATCGGAATGTAACGGGGACTGTAGACCTGCAGAAGATAGTCTCCAGGCTCCGGGAAAAAGATCTTGCCGTTAAATTCGCCTTCTGAGATTGACAGGGTCGCGGTGTTAACCGTCTTATACCCCGGCTTCCCCGCATCATTATCGTCAGACTCGTATCTCTGCTGAATGATCGTCAGTTCGTCCAGGCCGGAACCAGCCTTCTTGAGTCCCCCGGCCAAAGTTAATTCCTTGCCGGCATTCAGCTTCACATATCCGGATTCCGGCAGGATGAGTTCGACATACTCTGCACCTTGCTCCGTAAAGGATACCGGAATCTGCTCCGGATTATCCACAGTCCGCGTGACCGAGAAATCCGCCATCCCGGCAGATACCGCATACAGTCTAAGCGGGTTCACTCCCGGCCGCAATTCCACGGTATATTCCATCCGGTTATAGATCCGGCCGTCCAGGTCAATCCCGCTGCCTGTCTGCCGCCCGGTACCGCCGCCCCAGGCCCCGCTGCCATAAGAGGTCAAAATCTGCGGCGCATACATCTCCTGCTGATACAGAGCGGAGAAGGTCACCTGTGTCCCCTTCGATTCTTGTAGCTGCTTAGTTACTTCAATGAATTTCTCACTCCACTCCAGCACCAACCTCCCTTGATCCGCTGATGCAGCAATTCCCAGCAGCGAAAGAGACTTGACCGGGATATATACTCTTCCTTCGGACAAGAGCAGCTCGGGAATCTCAGCCCCGGCAAGCACATTTCCGTTCGGGCGAAAGGCCCCTGAGGAGCCGGCCCGGAAGATAAGCTCCTGCCAGGATGAAGACAGCTCCGGCTTCATAGTGACTTTAGCCTCCTGCTTCTGTGCATCCCAACCGACCGATGCGGCGGCTCCGCTTAGCTTCAAGGTGCGCAGCGATATATACATATGCCCGTCCCGTAAGCTTGCGGGGTCGACTTGAACCTCGCTCCCGTCGAGGTTGCCCTTCGTCTTGTCTGATCCAAGTTCCATCGTCATTCGATGCTTGATCAGGTATATTTTGGCGATATCCGTTTCGCTCTCAAACTTATTTGTCGTCTCATCCGATGGCGCCAGTGCTGCCAAAATCGATACACGCGGACTCGGATCGCCAGCCAGCGGGTTCATACCGGACAGAACCAATGCCGACGAAAAGATCATGATGCCGACGAGCTTCTTCAATATACGTACCTCCTTACTCCTTTTTATGCCTAGACGGAGATAAATGGAGAAAGGTTACGACAGAAGAAGGTTCGGCAGAAAGAGTTGCATTGATGTACTTGTTTCACTTGTTAGAGCCTATGAGCCTATAACGCGGAATTAGCCTGATCCCGCGGAAGCCTGACCTGGAAGACGCTTCCCTCGCCGAGCTCGCTCTCCGCTGTAATCTCTCCGCCGTGGGCCCGGACATATTCGGCTGCAATGGCTAGACCCAGTCCGCTGCCTCCGCTGTGCCGATCTCTCGAAGGGTCCGCCCGGTAAAATCTTTGGAACAGATGCGGCAAATGCTCGGGAGAAAGCCCGATTCCGGTATCGGCTACCGAAATGAGCAATTCATCGGGCTCCGTGGCGACCGTTACTTCAATAGTCCCACCCGAAGGCGTATAGCGGATCGCGTTCATCAATAGATTGAGGAAGACTTGAGTCAATCGGTGCCTGTCTCCCAAGCATACCGGCGGCCAATCGCTCGAGAAAGCAGGCCATGTGTTAAGTGTGATCGTTAGCCCGTGCTCTTCCGCCTCCAGCTGCACCTTCTCCACAATCCGCCCGAGCAGCTCGGAGATATCCACCCGCTCCTTTTGCAGAATCAATTGGTCTGCCTCCGCCCGGGACAGCTCCTGCAGCTCGTTGACGATCCGTGCCAGCCGAATCAATTCATCCTGAAGCGGGAGCAACTGCTCCGGCGGCACCGGCCTGCCGCTCTGCTGGTAGTAATCCAGACGCCCACCGATAATCGACAGAGGTGTACGGAGCTCATGGGCAATGTCGGCGGTCATCGTCTTCCTCGCATGCTCCGCCTGTTCCAGCCCGGCCGACAGGTTGTTCAGCGCGGCAGCGATCCTGCCGAATTCATCCTTGGAATCCACCTTCACCTTAGCTTGATATTGACCGGCCACAAGCTGGTCGATCACCGGAATCATCCGGCGGATCGGAGCCGTAAGATGACGCGCCAGCCCATACGCCGCAACCAGGGCCACCGCGGTTAACAACACGGCGAGCCCGCCCAGAAGAAACACCAGAGAATCTCGAAACGCATATTTGAATAATCCGACAAAATGGATCGCCGAATTTGCATAATAGATGGTCCAGGCTTGTCCGTCATCAGTAGTCACGTTCTTCTTCATCCCGAAGCGCTCCAGCGCACGGTCGCCGAGCTCGCCGATCCGCGCGGAAGGCTCACCTTTCGCATTGATAATCAGCACGCTGTCATTGTCATTACTCAAGGGCAGCCGTTCCGTCTCAAGCAGATGGCTCCAGCCTGAAGCCTTGTCGTACATCGATACCAGCTGGCCCACGGCCCGGTCCACCACTTCTCGCTGCGTCGCTTCCGCCATTTGGCTCATCAGCCGATCCACGACCGAATACGTACCGGCAAAGGACAGTATCCCCATCACGAGCAGCAGCATGGAGAAGCCAAGGAACATTTTGCGGCGAACACTCATAGCGGTTCCTTTCCGGACTGGGAGAACCGGTATCCGAATCCGTATACGGTCTGAATATAAACGGGATGCGCCGGGTCCTCCTCCACTTTTTTACGGAGACGGCTTATATGGGCATCCACCGTGCGTTCATCGTTCAGCAGATCATCCGGCAGTGCCAGCTGAAGCAACTGCAGACGGCTGTAGACCACTCCCGGCCGGTCGGCCAAGGTAGTAAGCAGCTTGTATTCCGTTGGCGTTAGGAGCAGTTCTTCATCTCCCCGCCATACGCGGTATTCCGCATGAGAGATCGTCAAGCCGCCCCGCTGCAGCAGCTGCGGTTCGGGATATTCCTCCTGCTTGCGCACCCGCCTTAACACGGAGCGAATTCGAGCAGCCAGCTCCCTTAACGAAAAGGGTTTGGTCATATAATCATCAGCCCCGATTTCAAGGCCAACCAGCTTATCCACTTCCTCCGTTCTGGCCGTAAGCATGATGATCCCTGCATCGCTGAACTTACGCAGCTCGGTACACACCTCAAGCCCGTTCATTTGCGGCATCATCCAATCCAGCACAATCAGATCCGGCTTCAGCTCGCGCGCTATGCGCAGCGCCTCCCGGCCATTCGTCGCCGTCCGTACGGCATACCCTTCTTCCTCCAGGAATGGCCTGACAAAATCAAGCACCTTCTGCTCGTCGTCCACGATCAACAGTTCATAAGCCACGCACAATCCCCCCTTTTCTCCCATTATGCCACAGGATCTGGTCCGTCACTTGCGATTCGCGACATTTCATGGAGACCGTGCAGGATCGTCATAAGTTCACAACATTCTCCCGGTATGATGAATTCAGATCAACGTTCATCTATCATCAATACCTGCCAAGGGGGCTGCATTATTATGAATCAACGAATAAAAAGCTTTACCGGTCTTTCCTTACCTAGCCTGGCGATATTGGCCATATTGGGCGCACCGCGCGTCTTCTTCCACGACCTCCATCTCGCGGATCCGCACGGTACTCTCAATCTGCTTCTCGCCGTGGTGCCTTTTATTTTGTGGATCGGCTTTGTGCTGGTCAGCAAGACAAACAAGCCGTTTCAGGCTTTGCTGGCTATCGGCTTGATCTATGGGCTGTATCTAGGCGTGATCCATCTTGTACTCTGGGTATTCGCCTTCGATACCCCGCCGGTGCTGGGCGGCAATCTAAGCGGAATGGCCCCGGCATTACAGGCGGTTCTGATGAGAAGCTTCATGCTCATCAGCAGCTTGGTAACCGGCGCTGTTGCTGGTGCTGTCACAGGACTGATCGGCTGGCTCCTGCATCTGGTTCTGTCCGGTGGACGCAAGCAATAAATAGAGCATGCCGCCCATGATCTGCACGCACAAATACCCGCCCTTTCGGCGGGTATTTTGCCGTACCATTCTGTTGCCAAATTCTTAATCTGATGATTTCAAAAATATGCCGTTTTTTTTGCATCCTAAGGCTTCTGCTTTTGCCCGGACAGCTGTTCCTGTGCCATTCTGACCATCTCGCGAACCATGGAGCCCCCGATTCGTCCGCCGATCTGTCCCGCTTCTTCCGTGGTCAAGTCCCCGTTCTCCCCATCCGTACGAAGGGGAACGCCCAGCTCTTTGGCTACCTCATACTTCACGTCATCCGGCCTGTCCGGATTCACCTGATAGCCTTCTTGTTTCATCACTTCCGCCTTGAAGGCTTGCATATCGCATTCCGATCCCGGAACGGCATATCTGCGGCTTCTTCTCGACAATGGGAACCCTCCTTTATGTGTTTGGGTTTAAGATACCCCGAAACAGGATGACATATCCCTTCTAGCTTTTTCGAGCATTTTCGTCAATTGGATATATTTTCCGCCACAACTAATATGAGTTTCCCTGCGTTTAACCTTATATAACTAAATTTGGCATAAAGGTGATGCATATATGATTCCTACATATCTTCGACACACACGCATGGCAGTGCTTGCCTCCAGCTTGGCGGCTGCTATTTTGGCCTCGGTTCCGGCGATACCGGCTTTGGCCGCTGAAGCCGCTGTTGACTCGGGCACGGAGGCTGCTTCTGCCGTAGCCGTCTATCTGGACGGCAGCAAGCTGCAGACGGAAATCGCCCCCCGCATGGTCGACGGGTCTGTGCTGGTACCGATGCGCAGTCTATTCGAGGCGCAGGGCGCCAAGTTGTCCTGGGACGGCACCACCAAGACCGTGACCGCGGAGAAGGCAGATACCAAGCTCATCTACCGTATTGGCGACAGCACGGCCGACCTCAACGGGCAATCGATGCAGCTTGCTGTTCCCGGACGAATTGCGGATGGGTACACCCTGGTTCCGCTGCGCTTCGTCAGCGAATCGCTCGGCAGCAAGGTGGATTGGGACGAGACGGCACGCTCCGTCCGGATTTATTCTCCGATCGAGGTAAATGCCACGATCCAGTGGGGCGTCAACCTGCGGAACGCACCGGATGCCGCAAGCGAGACGGTTGGAGAGATGCTCCCGAAAGGGGAGCAGATTCAGGTGATGCGGGAAGCCGGCGCATTGTGGCTGGAGGTGCGCACCCGGGACCAGCGGACAGGCTATATTTCCGCCAAGCCGAAATACAGCGATTATTCCAGTGCGGCGCTGCGGGAGCAGCAGGCAAACGAATTGATCGCTTACGGAATGACTTATCTCGGCACACCTTACGAATTTGGCGCTTCGCCGGATCAGACAAGCACCTTTGACTGCTCGTCGTTTGTGAAGCGCGTCTTCAGCGAGGTGCTCGATATCGAACTGCCTCGGGTTTCCTACGACCAAGCTACCCAAGGACAAGAAGTCGCTCTCAGCGATTTACAAAAAGGAGATTTGCTCTTTTTCGGCGCACGGGGGCTTGAGATCGGACATGTCGGCATTTATGCGGGCGACAATCAGATTCTCCATACGTATTCAGTGAAGTACGGTGTTAAGCTGGAGGAGTTCTCCGCCTCGTGGAAGGAGAAGTTCGTGACAGCCCGCCGGGTTTATTAAAGCACATGTTCAAAAGACAAGGTTCGATGCCGAATCAACCTCCTGAATCAGCTTCGTGATCAAGAGACGACTTCGGGAACAACTTATTAAAATCCGGGCCTTGAAGTATGTCGACTCCGTGAACCTGCATAGGCTGTGCCCGTGAATCCATACTATGCTTATCGAGCATAGTTATGGAGGCGAGCGCGGATGACAGACAAAAAGATGAGCCTGCTGATGTTTAGCGGGGAGTATGACAAAGCGATGGCCGGGCTAATTCTGGCAAATGCGGCAAAGGATATTGAAGTGGATGTCACGATGTTTTTTGCTTTTTGGGGGCTGACCCTGCTTCGGGATCCGGACAAGATGACGACCGAGGACAAATCCGTCTACGAAAAAATGATGTCCTGGATGACCCCCAAAGGGCCGGAAGATCTGCCCTTGTCGCGGATGAATTTCGGCGGACTCGGCAAGCTGATGCTGACCGAGATGATCGAGGATAACGAGGCACCGAAGCTGATTCATTATCTGAAGGGCGCCCGAAAGAAGAACATCCGGTTCTATGCCTGCAAGCTATCGGTTGAGATCATGGGCTTCAAGCCCGAGGAGCTGATTCCCGAGCTGGAGATCGTAGATGCCCAGACTTATCTTCGGGATGCGCTTCAGTCGGATATCCAGCTGTTTATTTAAGGTTCAACCTTAAAATCAGTGCTTGGCGTGATGTGAAGGTCCGGAATACCTCTCCAGCCCGAACACCTATATGAAGTGCGAGGAGATTTATACGATTTTCCGCACAAGTTCTCTCCCAAGCCAATCCAACCAATGCATGTTGTACGTAAAGTCGTATAAAAAGTAAGCATTGGGATCCAAAAATCGAAAAGTTATACGATTTTCCATATAAAATTCCCGCTTATAGCCTGAAAAGAGCCGTCTTTATATGGAATATCGTACAAAAAGGCTCTATGTCCTTACGCACTCCAGCCAACATTAACATGCGGGCTGTCCAACTGGTCCAGTAATGCTGACAAAGCATGCTGGCCGAATGGGCAGCCCTTTTTGCGCGCTCTCGCTTAGTTGACCAAGCCAATAACGGGCCTAAAACATGTGCCGAATTTATAAATTTTTTAGTCAGGAGAGACCGCGCCCACTTCCTCTGAGTACCCTATGGAGAGGATAGATGTTTGGAGGGCAAGACATGAATGATTTTACGCATTATCGGGAAAACATCGTCGGACATCGACACCGGTTCAATTCTCCTTACGGACCGCAACAGCTGCTGTATGCCGACTGGGCTGCCAGCGGAAGATTGTACGAGCCCATCGAGGCCATCTTGCTTAGGGACTTCGGGCCTTACGCAGCCAACACCCATTCCCAGTCCAATATTTCGGGAGGAACAATGACGCTGGCCTATGAGGAAGCGAAGCGTATCATCAAACAGCATGTTCACGCCGGCGAGCATGATATTATCCTGTTTGCAGGCACCGGAATGACGGGTGCGGTGAATAAGCTTCAGAGGCTGCTAGGATTGAAGCTCCCGGCACCGCTGCACTCTATTATTCCTGTAAGTCAACGTCCGGTTATTTTCATCACCCATATGGAGCATCATTCCAACCAGATCTCTTGGTCGGAGACGATTGGCGATGTGATCTGCCTCCCGCCAGCCTCCGACGGCAACGTAGACCCTTCCTGTCTCGAAAGGCTTGCCGGGCAATATGCCGGCCGCCCTCTGATCGGTGCATTCACGGCTTGCTCCAATGTTACGGGATTCGAAACACCTTATACCGAGCTGGCAGAGATTCTCCATCGTTATGGCGGCCTGTGCTTCATCGACTTCTCCGCTAGCGCTCCCTATACAACTATCGATATGCACCCAGTGGAGTCCCCCCTGGGCTGGCTGGATGGTATTGTCTTCTCTCCCCACAAGTTCCTTGGCGGTCCGGGCACAAGCGGCGTGCTGGTCATGAACGCTCGGCTGCTGCACCAGGGCTGGGTCCCGGATCATCCCGGCGGTGGAACCGTGCTGTGGACAGATCCATGGGGCGGCTGGATCTACAATAGCCACGCCGAATCCAGAGAAGATGGCGGAACCCCCGGGGTCATGCAAGCCATTCGTGCGGCTCTTTGCATCCGTCTTAAGGAAGAGATGGGCATCCCGCTGATTCAGGAGCGGGAACGGAAGCTCACATCCTTGCTGCTGCGTCAATTAAGCGCTATTCCGGAGGTAACCATCCTCGGAGGCGAGGAACGCCGCCGGCTCGGAATCGTCTCCTTTCTTACTCAGTCCGTACCCTACGCGCTGATGGTCAAGCTGCTGAATGACCGCTTCGGAATTCAAGTCCGGGGCGGATGCTCCTGTGCCGGAACTTATGGGCACTATCTGCTCGGCATTGGTCCTGAGCCTTCCAAGCAGATGGCCGAGGCCATTCTCTGCGGCGATCTGACCGGTAAGCCCGGCTGGGTGCGTGTCTCTATCCATCCAACTATGACCGAGCAGGAAATTGCGTATATCGTCTATGCCATTCACACATGTATCAGGTACTGTTCCTCTTGGAAAAGGGACTATGCGGTTGATGTCCAAAGCGGGGAATGGCATCATCGGAATGAATCCGCTGCGATAAAGGCCGAATTGCATTCCTGGTTTGATCTCTCACGTCTGACGCAGCGCCTCGAAGGGTAGATTCCCTATCCCGCAAGCCCTTGGAAATATTCCAGCACTCGCTGAAGCTTCTTTGCATGGTTGCCCTTGGCATTTTCCATATTCCCGAATTCAAAAAATTTGACCTTTCTGACTCCCACATACTGCAACAGCGCCTTGCGCATGAGGACCTTATGGGCATTGTTCAGCCAATACAGCGGGTAAAATGTCGGCCCCCTCATCACGGAAATACAGACAGCCGATTTCCCCTTTAAAAGACCTTCAGGCAGCAGCTTGCCATGATCTCTGTAAGCAAAGCCTGAAGCGAACATCCGGTCGATATACCCGAGCAGCATAGCCGGAGGTCTCCCCCACCAGATCGGATAGATGAAGACTAGCTTGTCTGCCCACTTTAATTGTTCCCGATGGCGTTCCAGTTCCGGATCCTTATGCATATCTCTGCGCCGTTTACGCTCATGGAATACTAATACCGGATCGAAGCGCTCTTCATACAGATCCAGCACCTGTACCTCGGAAATAGAGCCATTCCCTTCACTTCCATGCAATACCTGCTGCAAAAAAGCGTAGCTCAAGCTTTGATGATTTGGATGGCAGTAGATAACCAAGACCTTCATACGCCTCACCTCATTAATTATCATTTGATAACAAAATCATAATCATTCCGTATATAGTTGTCAAATGATAATTGTTTGTTGATATGTATTTTGTTATGTTGAATCAGAGGTGAGCATATGAATCGTCATCAATTATTTCAACAATTTGTCGCGTTTACGACAGCTGTGCATGAGGTTAAACATGGGATGACCAAGGATTTGCGGGGCCATGATCTGACGGCTGTTCAGTATAGTATTATGGAGTATATTGCCGTGAGTCAGCCGGTAACACTGAGCGAAATCAGCGATTGTCAGCATCTATCGATGCCGAACGCCAGCCGGGAAATGCGGAAGCTGCTGGACAAGGGACTCTGCACGAAGGATACGGCCGCTGAGGACCGCAGGGTGCAATACATTCGTCTCTCCCCGCAGGGACAAGCCTTGATGGATGAAGCCTTCCAACGAGTGGAGAGCCGCTTCCAGCAGCACATCAGTCATCTAACAGAGCATGAGCTGGAGGCTGTTCATGATGCATTGCAGTTGCTGCAAGCCAAGGTGTTCCGGTCTTGATCCCTGGGGCAAGGCCGGTTCCCCTCGCTTCCTTCCAACAGCAAAAGAGCGGAGATAGCCATCGGGCTGCTCCGCTCTTCTCATTTTTCAGCTTAGAGAATCAAAAACATGGCCATGAAGGCCGAGAATGTATTGGCAATGCCATGAATCAGCCAGCTCGGAAGAATCGATCCATTCGCCTTCTTTTCATTGATCATCCCCATAAACCAGCCGATGGCTCCTGTGAAAATAATAATCAACAAAGCCGTAAGGGCGCCGGTGATTGCAAAAAACATGACTCCGTGCATCAAACCGAACACTAGACTCTGAATTGCATTTCCGATGGGAAATCCAAGCTTTGCCGAGCACCTTTTTAACAAAAAGCCCCGGAAAATGATCTCCTCCGGCAGCGCCGTATTAAAAAATGCATATACCAATGCAGCCGGCAAGGCAGCGATTCCCAGACCGTTAAATTCCGAAGCAGCTGTGTCGGATACCAAAGGAAGGATCAATAGCGACAGCAAGAGAAATCCAACAATAATTGCCCCTGTCCATACATACAGGCTCTTGCCTTTGACTTCTCCGATTTTCTTCAAGCCGATCCAGTTCCAGAAGGAGGTTTGCTTTCTGGACGATACCGCCCACCAAATGAATGGAATGGCGGCAAAAAGAAGGATTTGCAGGATACTGCTAATGAGTTTGTTCACTAATAATTCCACGAGTTCCCGTCCTTTTTCCGAAAGTAAAATATGCCTTATTATAGCAATCTGCTTCTCGGGAAGCAGCGCTATTCATCATATCTTGGATTCTTCAACAGGACGGGAACATTTCAAAGCCATTAGTCGATGCGCAGTTCCCCGTCGTACGAGGTAATGATCTTGTAAAGGTCCGGACGGCGGTCCCGGAAAATGCCCCACTCGATTCGTTGTACCTCTAACTGATCCAGATCGAATTCAGCAACCAGTACGGCCTCCTCATCACGTCCCGCTTCAACGATCTTGTTGCCCTGCGGCCCGGCAATAAAGGAGGAACCGTAGAAGGTGATGCTGGAATCCTCATCCTCTTCCAGACCGATCCGGTTGGAAGCAATGACCGGCACCAGATTCGATGCGGCATGTCCCAGCATACACGCCTGCCAATGATCCTTGGAATCAATCGATCCGTCCTGCGGCTCCGAACCGATGGCAGTCGGGTAAAGCAGGAGCTCCGCTCCCATCAAGGCCATGCAGCGCGCGGCTTCTGGGTACCACTGATCCCAGCAGATGCCGATTCCGATCTTGGCATAGCGGGTCTTCCATACCTTGAACCCGGTATCTCCCGGATTGAAGTAGAACTTCTCTTCGTAGCCGGGACCGTCCGGAATATGGCTTTTACGGTAACGCCCAAGAATTTGCCCGTCCGCATCAATCACAGCCAGCGAGTTGTAGCGGGCGTTGTTCTTCTTCTCATAGAAGCTGATCGGAAGCACCACTTGGAGCTCTTTCGCGACCTTCTGGAAATGGAGGATCGCTTCGTTCTCTTCCATCTCTCTTGCATACACATAGTAATCGGCTTTTTCCTTCTGGCAGAAGTAAGGCGTCTCGAACAGCTCCTGCAGCAGAATGATCTGTGCGCCTTGCTTGGCCGCTTCGCGGACGAGCTTGTCCGCCTTTGCGATATTTTCATCTTTATGGCAAGAGCAGCTCATTTGTGTAGCCGCTACTTTGACGTTTCTCATATCCATCCTCCTTAGAAATTATCTGCGTCCGGCCGGCATCTGCTGGGTTGTACAGTGGACATTCCCGCCCTCGCGGATGATCGCCATGCCGTCTACCGTGCGAATCTTGCGATCGGGGAAGGCCGCAGCCAAAATGTCAGCGGCTCTCCGGTCACTCTCTTCAGCTGCCCCGCCGAACACCGGCAAAATAATGCCGCCATTGACGAAGTAAAAGTTCAGATAGCTCAAGGTTAGCCGTTGTCCCTCGTGGAATGTCTTTGGCGGCTGCGGAATCTCGATGACTTCAAGCTTCCGGCCCTTAGCATCAACCGCCTTCGCCAGAGTGGCGCGGTTCTCTCGGGTAATCTCATAGTTCTCATCCGCCGGGTCGTCGCAGACCTGCAGAATCACCTTGCCCGGTGCGGCGAAGCAGGCTACGTTGTCGACATGCCCGTCGGTCTCGTCGCCGCTGAGTCCCCGCTTGAGCCAAATGATCTCTTGCACATCCACATGATTTTGAACCAGTGCTTCAATCTCCTCTCGGCTAAGCCGCGGATTCCGGTTCGGATGGAGCAGGCATTCCTCTGTTGTCAGCAGCGTACCCTCGCCATCGGTGTGAATCGAACCGCCCTCCAACACCAACGGTGCGTCAAACCGCCTGATGCCAAATGCATCCAGAATCTGAGGGGCAACGGCATCATCCAGGTCCCAAGGAGAATATTTGCCGCCCCAGGCGTTAAAAATCCAGTTGACGCCCGCCAACTCCCCTTGTTCATTCAACAGAAAGGTCGGCCCATTGTCCCGGAGCCAGGCATCATTATGCTCAATCGGCAGGAAGCTTACGCGCTCATTGCCTTCAAACAGCCCGCTCACCTTCTCCAGATCGTCCGGATTGACGATGACCGTCACCGGTTCAAACTCGGCCATGGCACGGATAAATTCGGCATAGCCTTGATGGCATACCGTGTCATAATGCTCGGGATAGCACATCGAGGCTTGTACCGGCCAGGATATAAAGGTTCTTTCATGCTCTGCCCATTCGGCAGGCATGGTATAGTTCAGTTCTCTTGGATACATCTGTTCCTCCATGCAGGAAATATAGTAGGGTCCATCAATAAATACCCATTTTACCATGGATATCTTATAAGAAAAACGTCTAACGAAGCACTATCTTGAAGCCAGGCCGCGTTTAGCGGTAGTTTTTCTTGCGATTATAGAATTATTCACCGCTGAAAACTTATAAATTCTATAATCTTAACAAAAAATGTCCGGCTACAATGAAACAATCTGTTCTTTCGCCTGCAATCTATGCCAGACGGTAGCTTACAAATGCCAGCCGGGTACTGTCCGGCGACCAGGAGTTGACGTTGAGCGTCCCCTGCCCGCCAAACAGCTTCACAAGAGTACGGTATTCGCCGCCTTCACTCGGCATGAGACGGATCTCCACATGCTTGTTCGCCGGATGGTCTCCTGGAGCGACATCACCTTTGCGATAGGTTATATATGACACTGTCTGTCCGTCTGGCGATACATGCGGAAACCAGTTATTGCTCTCGTCAAACGTCATTTGTACGGGTTCGCTGCCATCAGCGTTCATGCGCCAGACCTGCATCAGACCTGTACGTACTGAATTGAACCAGATATACTGCCCATCCGGCGAATATTCCGGTCCGTCATCCAGCCCAGGCGTATTTGTCAGCTGCGTCTCCACTCCTCCTGCCGCGGGAATCGTGTAAATATCATATTGCCCGTTCCGTTCAGCACAATAGGCAAGCGTCGTGCCGTCCGGCGACCAGCCATGCAGATAGCTCGGCCCCATCGGTGTAATTAATGCGGGTTGTCCGCCCTCCAAGGGAAAAGTATAAATGCGCGACTGTCCATCCTCCCTGGTATGATGGCTTACCGCCAGCTGCGTATCGTCCGGAGACAGCACATGATCGTTGTTGCAGCTTCGCACAAACCCGGAGTCGATCCGGGTGCTTGTACGGGCGTCGATATCAAAGGCATAGATGTCTCCCCCGCTATTATAAATCAGGCGCTCGCCGTCGCTGGTCCAGTTCGGCGCCTCAATCAGATGATCGAACTCCGCCAATACCCTGCGCTCGCCCGTTAAGACATCTATCGTCTCCAATACGCTCGTCGTTTGATGAGCCTTCTCGGTCTCGTTGCTTATTAATCTATCCATTCCGCAAATTCCCCCTTGAATAAATTAGGTTGCTCAAGCTATACTATTAAAAATATTGAAATCATGCCTATGAAGAGCATCCAACTCGGAGGCGTTTTCGTCAAGAGGGTTCGCGGGAAATCTGGCGAGTCTCCTCCTAAGCTTACCGGTCTTCCGCCCGTTATCGCGGAGTCAAAGCGGATTGAACGAATATCCCGTTCAATCAATTTGGGTGGCACCGCGAGAATACAAGCGCTCCTCGTCCCAACGGACTGAGGGCGCTTTTTGTATTTTCACGAAAAGGAGCGGATTGCCATGTTAGACATCCGGTGGATTCGGCAACACCCGGAGCAAGTACAGGAAATTGCTGAAGCGAAAGGAATCGAGGTATCCATTGCCAAGCTGCTGAACTGGGATGATAAGCGTCTCGCATTGCTTCAGGAAACAGAGCAGCTCCGGCAAGAACGCAACCAGTTGACCCCGCGTATCCATAGACTGCTGCAGCAGGGGGAGGACGCCTCGGCCGAGGCGCTTAGACAGGACGTTAAGGAACTGAACGAAAAGCTGGCCGGAGCGGAAGGACTGCTTCAAGAGGCTGAAGGAGAGTATCGGCGGCAGATGGCCTGCGTCCCGAATATCGTCTCGCCAGACACTCCTAAAGGCCGGTCGGATCGTGGCAATCTTGAACTGAAACGGATCGGAGAGCGGCCTGAGTTCGACTTCAAGCCTAAGGATCATGTGGCTCTGGGAGAACTCCACCAACTGATCGACATCCCTCGAGGGGTGAAGACAGCGGGAAGCCGCAATTACTATTTGACCGGGACGGGAGCACTGCTGCATCGCGCCGTTCAGCAATTGGCTGTTGATGTATTGCTAGAGGATGGCTTTACCCTGATGGATGTTCCTTTGATGGTACGTACGGAGGCTATGATGAATACCGGCTTTTTTCCGCTTGGTCAAGATCAGTCCTTCCAAATGACCGAACGAGACCGCTGGCTCGCAGGAACCTCGGAAGTTCCGCTTGTCTCCTACTATGATCAGGAGGTCATTGACGTTTCTTCCCCGATCAAGCTGGCCGCTGCTTCGCTTTGCTTCCGGAGCGAGGTCGGCTCGGCTGGCCGGGATGTGCACGGCTTGTACCGGGTACACCAATTCGCCAAGGTAGAGCAGGTTGTTCTCTGCCGAAATGATCTGGAGGAGTCGGAGCGGCTCTTTCAGGAAATTACCACAAACACCGAGCGTATCCTTCAACTGCTGGAGCTCCCTTACCGGGTCATGGCGGTCTGTACCGGCGACATGTCGCAGAAGACCTACAAGCAGGTTGATATTGAAACCTGGATGCCCGGCAGGCAAGCCTACGGGGAGACGCATTCGTCGTCCCAATTGCTTGATTTCCAGGCCCGTCGGTCCAATATCCGGTTCAGGGACCGGGATGGCAAGCTGCACTATTGCTACACGATGAACAACACTGCTGTCGCCTCGCCGCGGATTCTGATTCCGCTGCTGGAGAATCATCAGGAAGCGGACGGCAGCATCCGCATCCCGGCTGCACTGCGCAAATATATGAACGGAATGGAGCGGCTGACTCCGCCTATTCAGACTAACAATGGTGCTTGGCAAAACTTATTAGTTGAGCCTTGAGCCAAAACAAAACACCGGAGCAGCCCGCCAACAGGCACTTCGGTGTTTTGCTATCTGCTATCGGAACTTTCTTATTCCTCCGGTTCCCCCGCTGCTTCCCAACGAGCTACCTCCTCACGCACCCGCGGCGCTACCTCCGTACCCAGCAGCTCGATGGAACGCATCACGTCCGCATGCGGCATCGTTCCTAACGGACAGTGCAGCATAAAGCGCGTTATGCCAACCTTTTTCCGCAGATAAATTATTTTATTCGCGACGGTCTCCACATCGCCCACATAAAGCGCACCTTCCAGACTGCGCGCGGCATCATAAGAAGCACGGCCGTAATGGCCCCATCCCCGCTCCCGTCCGATGATGTTCATGCTCGCTTGGGTGGAAGGGAAGAAGCGCTCGACGGCCTCCTCTTGCTGCTCTCCAACGAAGCCATGCGAGTGGGAAGCCACTGTCAGCTTGGATACATCATGACCGGCCTGCTTGGCTGCCTTCTTGTATAGTTGAACCAATGGGGCAAACTGTACAGGTCTTCCGCCGATAATAGCCAGCACAAGCGGCAAGCCGAGCAAGCCCGCGCGAATGACCGATTCGGTGTTGCCGCCACTGCCAATCCAAACTGGCAGCGGATTTTGTACGGGCCGCGGGTACACGCCCAAATTGTTAATCGGGGCACGGTGCTTACCGCTCCAGGTAACTTTCTCGGATTCACAAAGCTTCAGCAGCAGATCCAGCTTCTCTTCAAACAGCTCGTCATAGTCATCCAGCGCATATCCGAACAAAGGAAAAGACTCAATGAACGAGCCGCGTCCAGCCATAATTTCCGCCCGTCCATTCGAGAGTCCGTCCAAGGTTGCAAAGTCCTGAAATACCCGTACCGGATCCGCCGAGGATAGCACCGTTACTGCACTGGTTAAGCGAATCCAGCGCGTCTGGGTGGCCGCTGCAGCCAATACGACAGCCGGATTGGAGGCCGCGTAGTCCTTGCGGTGATGCTCCCCGACGCCGAAGACATCCAGTCCCACCTTATCGGCGAGAACAATCTCCTCCACGATCTCACGCAGACGCTCCGCATGACTGATGGTCTCACCAGTAGCGACATCCGGCGTAGTTTCAACAAAGGTACTGAGTCCGATTTCCATAACGTATTCCTCCCGGGATCTATGTTCAATACATGCAATACGACATTATATCTTTATTTTGAAGTTTTTCTTCGAGATTTACAAGCTCCCGCAAGGGAATGAAAAAGAGCCCGTCCCAACGGCTCGGAACCAGGCTCTGATGCGATTCTATTATTGCTGCTCCACATATTCTCCGAGACGTTCCCAGGTTTCAACGATACCCTGCTCCATGCCCATCTGCAGCGTAGAATTCAGATCCTCCTCGGATTCAAAGATGGAGCGGCTGGTCACTTTAGTCTTTCCATCTTGCTCTGAAAACTCCAGAATAATTTCGGTAGCCGGCATCCCTTCCGTCTCATTCCCTTCAGCATCGGAGAAATAGTCGGTGTATACCAGGCGTTCACCCGGAGTGATTTCCCGGTAAACTCCCTTTCCCCAGGATTCCATGCCATAAAATTCACCCTGCGCCTGATCCTCACACGTCATACAGTAATGCCAGATCCCGCCTTCACGCAGATCGACTTTACATGTGCTCAGATTCCACCCTCGAGGGCCCCACCAGTGCTTCAGCCGCTCCGCCTCCGTAAACGCCTGAAAAACCAACTCCTTCGGTGCATCAAAGATTTGCTCCATCACAAATTCCCGGCCCTCTACATTGACAATTGGCTTGCTGCTCATTGAAATTCCTCCTGGTCATTGGTTGGTTTGGTAAGGATAACTTTCCGGCTGAGAAGCAGCATGATTCAAGTTAAGTAAGATTGAGATATCTATTAATTCTAGCATACTTTTCCATATTCCTGCTTCCTATTCATCCCGATAGCCGAAGCCAAACAAGCCTCCTTCCGGTAAACCGGAGGGAGGCTTGTTTAAGCATTTTTCCTTTATATAAACTTGGGAAGCCAGTTGCCGTGCGCTTCAATCAGATCGTCGCAGAGCGCCGTGATATCGTCCAGCGACAGCTCAGCCGAAGTATGCGGATCAAGCATGGCAGCATGATAGATATGCTCCTTCTTACCTGTTACCGCCGCTTCGATCGTGAGCAGTTGGGTATTGATGTTGGTCCGGTTCAGGGCAGCCAGCTGTGGCGGCAGGTCCCCGACATAGGTCGGCGTAATCCCGGAACGATCGACGAGGCAAGGAACCTCGACGCAGGCTTCCCTCGGCAGGTTGGTGATAAGGCCGGTATTCATGACATTGCCGCCGATTTTGTAAGGAATGTTCGTCTCGATCGCTTCCATAATATATGAGGCATACTCCTTTGAACGTTGATGCTCGATGCTCTCGCTTGCAAAAATCTTTTCGCGCATTTCCTTCCATCCGTTAATCTGGTTAATACAGCGGCGCGGATATTCATCCAGCGGGATGTTATATTTCTCGATCAGTTCCGGATAGTTCTTCTTGATGAAATAAGGGTGGTATTCCGCATTATGCTCGGACGATTCCGTTACGTAATAACCAAACCGCAGCATCAGTTCAAAACGTACCATGTCATGATGCTTCTCCTTCTGCTTCTCGACGGCGCGGCGCTTGATCTCCGGATACAGATCAACCCCGTCCTTCTTCACCTCAAGCAGCCAAGCCATATGGTTTATGCCCGCAATTTTCGATTCGACGCCGGCAGCATCCATATCCAATGACTTGAACAGGTCGGCCACGCAGACCTGCACGCTATGGCACAGTCCTACCGTCTTAATGCCTCCCACCGTATTCATGACGTTCGTCAGTACGGCCATCGGGTTCGTATAGTTAAGGAACAGGGCATCCGGGCACACCTCCTGCATATCCTTGGCGAAATCCAGCATGACAGGTATTGTGCGCAGGTTGCGGAAAATACCGCCGATCCCCAGCGTATCGGCAATGGTCTGCCGCAGTCCGTACTTTTTCGGAACCTCGAAGTCCGTAATCGTACAAGGATCGTAGCCTCCTACCTGGATGGCGTTGATGACGTACTTAGCCCCTCTCAGCGCTTCCTTGCGATCGGTATAGGCTTTCACTGCGCAGGTGCTGCCCAGCGTGGCTTTTATACTGTTCAAGAGGCGTTCGGAATCACGGAGCCGCTCCTGATCAATGTCGAACAAAGCCAGCTCGAATCCCTGCAAGGCCGGTGTCGTCATCACATCGCCGAGCACATTCTTTACAAAAACCGTACTTCCCGCACCAATAAACGTCACTTTCGGCATGATTAATACCCTCTCTTTTCCTAGTGATGGAATGGCTTGAGCTTCACCCTAACTATACCTTTCCTTTCCTTGCCCGGACATGGAGAAAAGCATGTTTCGCATGTCATAATCCCATTTTTTCGTCATGGCTATAAATCATGGCTATGATAAGATGGATACTATAAAGTTGATTCGACCAAGATCTTTCCATGGGTGAGCCAGAGCGAGAACTTTATACGGAATTTCGTACAAGCATCAGGCATCCGGCGAAATACTGGGAGCAATTGTATGTTTTTTCGTATAATACTGATGGATATGGAGAATTTGTATGTTTTTTCGTGCAAGTCAGCTGATTCTGTTAGTTTTTGGCGCCATTTGTACGAAGAATCGTACATATCTCTATCGCAAACTGAAAAAGTTAATTATATAAAGGAGATCATCCATCTCATGGAGTTTTTTAATTATACTGTCTCTTCTTTGCAGAGAAAGATCGATTTGAATTTACTCTTCTTCGGCCTGGAAAAATGCGAGCCAAGGCATACTTGGGGGCCAGGGCTTCGGGATGCGTATATTCTTCACTACATCCATGCCGGACGCGGCATATTTCGAACCAAAGATTTAGCCTTCGAGCTTGAGGCAGGCCAAGGCTTCGTGATCATGCCGGAGACGCTTGTCCACTACAGCGCCCACGACACCGAGCCATGGCTCTACTCCTGGATCGGCTTCAGCGGGGTAAATGCCCGTTCCCTGCTGGAGCGTGCCCAAATTGATGCGGAGCGGCCTATATTCGAAGCGCCTGCGGGAAGTTATCTGGGAGATTTTTACGAAGAATTGGAAGCAACTTACGAGACCCGCGGCAGCGATGTGCATAGCCAAAGCGTCCTCTATCGTGTTCTGTCCGACCTGATCCGCTTCTCGCCTGAAACCCGGGATGAGCGAAAGTCCTCTGCGTCCCGCGAAGGGTACATTCGCAAATCCATTGAATTCATAGAGAGCAGCTACAGCCAAAAAATATCCGTTCTTGAGATTGCCCGGTTTGTCGGCCTGGATCGTACCTATTTGTCCGGGTTGTTCAAGGAGCGGATCGGCGTGTCTCTGCAAGCCTATCTCCTCGAGTACCGCATGAACCGGGCTGCCGAGCTGCTTCAGAACCCGGAGCTCTCTGTTAGCGACGTCTCCCGCTCTGTGGGCTACACCGACCCGTTCCTCTTCTCAAAAATGTTCAAAAAGATCATTGGCCAGGCTCCGACCTTGTTCCGAGAAAAAAGTGCACTCGTTTCCGAAAGGAGAGACCCGGGTTGTTCCGACTAACCAACCAGCAAGCCCAAGAGATCGTAGATAAAATGATGGAAGACATTCCTTACAACATCAATATCATGAATGATAAGGGAGTCATCGTAGGCAGCGGCAAAAAGGAGCGGATCGGAACGGTCCACCCAGGTGCCGTAAAGGCTCTGGCTACCGGAAAGATGGTAGAGGTGTGGGCGGATGCCCGCTACGAAAAAAAGGGGACCAATGAGCCTATCGTCATCAACAACGAGCGGGTCGGCGTAATCGGAATTACCGGTTATCCCGATGAAGTGCGTCCCTTCTGCAATATAGTGAGAACTACCGTAGCCCTGCTGATCGAGCAAAAAGCAGCTCTGGAAAGCCTGGCTAACGCAGCCAACCGCAAGATGGCATTCCTCGAACTGCTCCTAAGCCATCAAGGGGCTTATACCCAAAAATTCAAAAAAGAAGCCTTTGCCTACAGCATCGACCTGAATCTTAAAACAGTCGTGCTCTATCTCAAGCATCTAACATGGGATGAGAACCTGTCGAAGCTGCTGCTGCCCTACTCCAGCTTCCCAATGAAGGAAGAGGACTTCCTGCTGTTGATTCAAAAGCCGGAGGACCTTGATAACCTGGTCCATCAAATCATCAAGCAGCAACCGGGCGTGCTGATCGGGATCGGCAAGCTGGAGAGCAATGTTGCGGACAGCTACCTCCAAGCCAGACAGGCACTCGGCATCTTAATGGCTCTGAAGCCTCCGGTGCAAATGATCAGATACGTGGATGTGACCTTTCTGATCCGGTTAAGCCGCATGAATCCCACTGGCCAGGCCAATGCCGTTGCCAAGCTCGAGGACACGCACGATTTGCTGGAGACGCTCCGAAGCTTCATTCATAACAATTGCAGCATTTCTCTGACGGCTACTGAGCTCAATATCCATCGAAACACGCTTCAGTACAGGCTCAAGCGAATCCAGACGCTTACCGGCAAAGATCCGAGGGACCTGCTTCAACTGTTCGAGCTGACGCATGCGCTGCTATCTCTGTACAAATGAAATCCGATCAGCAAAAGGCCCCGAAGAATAATGTCTTCAGGGCCTTTCTCATATTCATCTATCGGTTGAACTTCAGTACTCTTGCAATATTCTCACAGGTCCGCTCTAAGTTCTGAGGCCCTTCCTCCAGCACTTTCTTCAACTCCTGCGCACCCGGGACGATACCGAATACGGCGTCAATACCGATGTCATACAGCGTATCGATGCCTTCGCCGATGTATCCGGCTACCGCAATGACCTTCTTCCCCGCTTCCTTCGCCGTGCGCGCCACGCCATAAGGCGTCTTGCCGAATTTGGTCTGAAAATCGATCCCTCCTTCGCCGGTGAACACATAATCGGCACGGTCGACTTGCCGCTTCAATTCCGTGTATTCGATGACGATCTCGATTCCTTTCTGCAGCTTCGCCTGAGTGAAGATCAGAAGCCCCGCCCCCAAGCCGCCGGCCGCGCCTGCTCCGGGTACATCACGCACATCTTTGCCAAGCTGCTGCTTCACGACTTCCGCATAATGAGCCAGATTGCTATCAAGCTGCTCTACCATTTGCGGGGTGGCCCCCTTCTGGGGCCCGAATACACGGGAAGCCCCATGCTCGCCGCACAACGGATTAGTGACATCGCAGGCGACGATCATTTCCAATTCTCCAAGGCGCAGATCCAATGCCGATACGTCGATCCGGGACAGCTTATCCAGGCTGCCGCCGCCACGCGGGAGCTCTTGCCCCGCTTCGTCTATGAATTTAGCGCCCAAGGCTGCTGCCATCCCGGTCCCGCCGTCATTGGTTGCGCTGCCGCCGATACCAATTATAATTCTCTTGATACCGCGATCCAGACATTCCCGAATCAATTCTCCCGTCCCGTAGGTAGACGTAATCAACGGGTTCTTCGTCTCCGGCGTAACATGATGTATGCCGCTGGCCGAGGCCATCTCGATCGCTCCGGTTACGCCATCGCCCATGATGCCGAATTTCGCAGTAACAGGCTGGCCAAGCGGGCCCGTAACTACCTTTTCAAACATTTCCCCGCCTGAAGCATCCACCAGGGATTGAACGGTGCCTTCCCCCCCGTCCGCCATCGGAACATGAACATATTCTGCTTCCGGGAACACTTTGCGAAGCCCCTTTTCCATGGCATTGCATACTTCTTTTGCTGTCATGCTCTCTTTAAAGGAATCTGGCGCCAGTACAAAAACCTGCTTGCTCATTCTTCTCACCCCATGTTTAGTCATTAATTGCATGTAACACAACATCTTGCCTTATAAGAAAAATCCGTACATTAGCGTAGCCGCGATCGTCATGGTTCCGCCTACGATGGCCTCGTAAGGAATGAGACCCATCCGCTGCTTGATCGTCATCTTCATCGCGCCTGCCGTCACGTGGAAGTAGTTGCCCTGCGGCAAGGAGTCGATCACGGTTGCACCGGTATGAACCATAACTGCGGCGGCAAGCGGTGCAGTACCCATATCCAAAATGGCTTGTCCGAACGAGCCGGTAGCGAGGATAACCCCGGTTGAGGTGGACGCGGTTGCAGCAGCCATCAAAATACCTGCAATCGGAGCCAGGAAGGTCCCCGAAATGCCTGAAGCTTCAATCAGCTTCACCACTTGTACCGATAAATCCGATGCCGAGATCAAGCCTGCAATACCGCCTGCGCCGATCAGAATCAACACCGTAGCCGTCATTTTATTAAGACCTGAAGCTGTGTATTCCAGAATCTTCTTACCTTGGCCCATAGCCAGCATTCCGATAATCCCGGCAATTGGCAAAATGTACAATGCATCCACCTTGAATCTGGACAGTGCTTCAATGCCGGAGAGAGAACCGATCGGATTGATCATCAGCAATACAACGGCTACCAGCGGAGCAACAATCGCCCGGCCGAGCGACGGGTATTTCGAGGTGTCGATATCTCCGTCTACAGCTTCTTCATTCGTTACTTTTACACCTTTATTTTTAATCACCGTAGCTACGACAACGGTTACAATCAAGCCGCAAATGGCTGGAACCAAGCCCGCCAGCATGACATTGCTGAGGTCCAGTTCGAACCCCCGCGCGGCCGCGATCGTATTCGGGTTCGGTGAAATAATGTTGCCGGCCTTGCCGCCGCCGGAGAGAGCGAGCAGCAGGGAGATTTTCGAGATTCCCATCTTGTTGCCTACGGACAACGCGATAGGAGCAACGATCAGGACTGCCACCGGAATGAACACCCCGACTGCCGTAATGATCATCGTTGCCAGTGCCAACGCCAGAATGGCCTTGCCGCCTCCTAGCTTCTTTACTATGGCTTGGGCAATCGTCTCCGCCGCACCGGATTCCATCATCACCCCAGCCAGCACGCCTGCCGCGAGAACCCGCAGCACAGTGCCCATAACGCTTTGTGTTCCGCTTACGAGAACATTAACCGTCTGTTCCAGATTCGCGCCTCCGATCAGCGCCCCTACGATCGCCCCGGTAAACAGGGCATATACCGGATTGAGTTTTCTAAGGATCAAAATGATAGCGATTGCAAGACCTGCCAACGCGCCGATCCAACTAATTGTTAATCCTTCCATCTGTCGTACCTCCCAATGATGTTTGTGTAATGATCTTGATGAACACGCTTTCAGTATATAAGCTTCCGGCTGAAAATTATATTGATATCGGGACGAAATGTATTGTGCAAATGCACGAGAAATTTCTCATAAGAAGTGACCTCGTTAATCTTTAGAATAGCCTGATCCTGGATTTAGCATCCTATCTGGTAACGAAAATTGACGGGAGGAATATTAATGGACTTGCAATGGATATGGAAGTCGGCGCTGCTGGTGGTCATTGGAATGATACTGCTTCGGGCGGCCGGCCGGAAATCAATTTCGCAAATGAGCGTCGTCACCACCGTCATTATGATCTCTATCGGAACTACGATCGTGCAGCCGATTGCGAATCATCATCTGTCCATCGCCATCGGTTCAGCTTCGGTATTTATCGTGACGCTTTTCGTCATTGAATATTTGGAGATGAAGTTTGACTGGCTGGAGCGCTTGCTGAACGGCAGAGCTCAGGTGGTCATCGAGAATGGACAATTCCTGCCGGAAAGTATGCGAAAGATGCGAGTTACCGCCGATAAGCTGGAGATGCAGCTCCGGCAGCAAGGAATTCGCAGTCTCAGCGACGTGCAGCTCGGTACGCTGGAATCCAATGGTCAGCTTGCTTGCGAGCTGGTGCCGCACGCGCGGCCGGTTACGCTGGGGGACCTAGAACTGCTGCTGGCAAAGCATCTGCCTCTGCAAGCCGATCAGGACCCCCTGTTCCAGGAAGTGCGGATTGGCAGACACGCCAAGCCGGATTTCCCGGAGCTGCAGTAATACAAAGAAGCGCCGGATCATGTCCGACGCCTCGCAGGGTTTATATTATTTTCCTCACAGCCATTGTCCGTAATGCTCTTGCAGAAACGCAAGCTTGACCTCTGTATGGCCCGCGCCTCCGCCCTCATGCCCGTTAAAGGGATAAATAACGATTTGCTTCTCGCTCTTGATCCGGTTGTAGGTTGCAAAATACATCAGCGGCGGACACACCTCGTCCTTCAAGGCCACCGAAGCAAATACCCGGCATTTGATGCGGCTCGCCAGATTCATCGTGTCAAAATAGCTTAAATTGTTCATCACGAGATCGCTCTGTTCGGGATGCTTCTTCAAATATTCGGCGACACTGGCAAAGGCTCCATGATATCCTTCAATACGAGCAACGAGATTGCTGTTGCTTGGCACGTCTACCATCGCCAGAACAGGCCGTTCATCAAGGGCTGCCACTGCCATTCCCAATGCGCCTCCCTGGCTGGCGCCTTCCAGAATGATTTTGCCCGGCTCGATCTCCGGCTGTGCACAGGCAAAGTCAATGGCCTTCACGCAATCCATATAGGCATAACGGTAGTAGTACTCTTCCTTGCAATGCACTCCTTTGCTGGCGACATTCTGAACGAATCCGTGCGAGTAGGATGCCTGATTCCCCGTCTTCCCTCCTTGGTCACGACAATCGATGGAAAGAACGGCCAATCCGAGCATTACCCAATGCATGAATTCAGACGGCTTGCCCCGGTCGCCGGAGAAGCCATGATAATGAATCAGGCACGGGATCCGCTCACCGCTTCGGAAAGCGGGAAGAATAAGCCAACCGTGAATACGGGTGCCGTCCATGCCGTTGTAGGAAATGTCGTATACTTCCGCCCGCCTGCCCGGATACGATACCTTGATTCGTTCCGGGGCGAGTTCAACCTTGCCTGCTTGCTCCTTGGTCTTCGACCAGAACGCATCGAAATCATCCTGCTTTGTTAGCGGAGGAAAGTATTGATACAGCTCTTTCGAGACATTTTCGATATAACCCATGGCCTGCGACTCCTCTTCCCCTAGACTGCTATGCTTGGAACCTTATTTCCCTTATTATTTCAAGGTCCGCTTCAAAAATTCCCGGGTCCGCTCCTGCTTCGGATTGTTGAAAATCTGCTCCGGTGTTCCTTCTTCCGCAATAACTCCCTGATCCATAAATACTACTCTGTCAGAGACTTCTCTGGCAAACTCCATCTCATGCGTAACGATAATCATCGTCAGGCCGGAGCCCGCAAGATCCTTCATCACCTTGAGCACCTCGCCCACCATCTCGGGATCGAGCGCAGACGTGGGTTCATCGAACAGCAGAACATCCGGATCCATCGACAGTGCCCGGGCAATCGCTACCCGCTGCTTCTGACCCCCGGACAGCTGCTTCGGCTTGGCATGGATGTATTGCTCCATTCCTACATTGCGCAGGTATTTCATCGCCGTCTCCGTCGCCTCATCCTTGGAGCGCTTCAATACCTCAACCTGCCCGACAACGCAGTTGCTCAGCGCATTGTGATTATTGAACAAGTTAAACTGCTGGAACACCATGCCTAGATGTCTGCGATAGAGCGAAACATTGTGCTTCTCCGCCAATATATTTTGCCCGTTATAAACGATCTCTCCGCCGCTGGGCTTCTCCAGCAGATTAATGCAACGAAGCAGCGTGGACTTCCCCGAGCCGGAGGAGCCGATAATGCTGACAACTTCTCCTTTGCCTACCGATAGATTGATATCCTTTAGAACTTCATTGGCTCCGAAAAACTTGTTTAAATGACGTATCTCAATTACCTTTTCCATCTTCACTCCTGCTTTCTGCTAACGCTGCAGTGAATAGCTTTCCGGGCCATCCATCCGCTTCTCAAGACGATGCAATATTTTCGTGACGGTCAAGGTCATGATCAAATACAGAATGCTTGCGACAAAGAACGACTCAAAGTAGTGGAAGTTGTTCCCTGCAATGGATTTGGTCATGAAGTACAGCTCCGATACCGAGATTACGTTCAGCACGGACGTGTCCTTGATATTGATCACAAATTGATTGCCTGTTGCCGGTAAAATATTGCGGATGACCTGCGGAAGCACCACATTGCGCATCGTCTGCCAGTGAGTCATGCCGATCGCTTGAGCCGCTTCGAATTGTCCCTTATCTACGGAGATCACCCCGCCGCGGACAATCTCGGCCATGTAGGCTCCCGTATTGATCGATACGATGAAGATTGCCGCGAAGGTCCGGTTCATGTCCAGATTAAACAATAGGGATGAGCCATAGAAAATAGCCATTGCCTGCACAATCATCGGCGTTCCACGGAAGCATTCAATATAAATTGTAAGAATCCCGTTTACGATTTTCAGAAAAATGCGTTTTAACCCTCGTTCCGGAACAGGAATTGTGCGGACGACGCCTGCAAACAGACCGATTGCCGCCCCAATGACCGTCCCGATTAGAGAAATATATAAGGTAACGGCGGCACCGCGTAAAAACATAGGCCAGTTTTCCGTTATGATTCGAATGATCCATTCGTACGTCATTTTAATTCCTCACTTTAGTTATTCCGCTGCCGGCTGATTCTTGATTGCATCTTCCATGATCTGAGCTCGTTCTTCCTCCGAAATGCCTGCCAAAATTTCATTAATCTTCTCCGTAAGCCCGCTGCCCTTCTTTAATCCGACAGCAACGGCAGTGTCATCATCCGATGTAGTGAAGCCGTCCGCAAACTCGATATAGGCATAGTTCTCGTTGGCCGCCGCCGCACTGATTCCCTCCGGCAGTTCCGAGACATAGCCATCGATTGTTCCAGCCTGAAGAGCTACGCGCATGGCCGGGAAGTTATCCATAGCAGGCTGCTTGCTAACGCCCTGAATCTGATCAATAACAGAGTAGTGGAAGGTGTTCAATTGAGCTGTAATTTTGGCTCCGCTAAAGTCCTGAACGGACGTTGCGCCTTCATAGGCACCGCCCTTTTTAACTACCATAATCAAGTTCGATTTATAGTAGTTGTCCGTGAAATCAATCGCTTCTTTACGTTCCGCGGTTGGAGACATGCCTGCCACAATCGCATCGATCTGACCGGAGGTCAGGGAAGGAACCAGGCCGTCCCATTCCGTCTTCACGATGACCAGCTTCTTACCCAGCCCATCAGCAATCTTCTTCGCAATCTCCACGTCATAACCGCCCGCATACTCGGCACTTCCGTCGATCTTCACGCCCCCGTCGCCATCCCCGTTCTGGGTCCAGTTAAATGGCGCATAGCCTGCCTCAAGTCCAACCTTGAACGTATCACTGTCTTTATTCGCCGAGCTTGAACTGCACCCGGCAAGAATAACCATGGCTGACATCAGCAGCAATAAGGATAAGGATAATGTCTTTTTCATTCTTTTTTCACGCTCCAAAATAGTAGTAGTAAATGAATAATAGTGCGAGTTCAAAAAGTCAGCTTTTCAGCACCGAGAAGGTTGCGAGAATCCGAAGAAGGAGGAACGGAGTGTAGGCAGAACCTACATGAGTGAAATGCTTCCAAAGGAAGCATACCTCGCAAGCATCCGCTTGGACTTCGAGGGTGAACGCAAGATGCAACGTCGAGTTATCCTATTGAAACACTTCGTGATCAAAAGGTGACTTTTTGAACAACCTCTAATTAGGAACAAAAAAAACGACCCCGAGTGTTAGCCCGAGGTCGTATGATTTAATCATCGTGTCCTAAAAGCCCTCTTTCCCTCGACGAGATAGCACAACTTGACAAACCGGGAAGTCGGTCAAGACAGTCCTGCAGTTATTCACTGCAGACCCAGCAAAGGAGCATAGAGCCTGATCCTTCGCTTCGGCGATATTTCCTTCTCTCTGACGTCATAGCTTGCTCAAGCTCTGTCACAGACTGTTAAATATCGCGCCTCTACCTCACCTTGTAGAAGTGAGGTCATATTCAATTTGTTTGTAGGATACAATACTAAGGCCATTCTGTCAAACTGACAACCTCTAAAAATGCCCGTCCTGATGCGGTTCGCAGGCAAAAAGAGAACAGCCCGCCTGACTTTCCCAGGACGGGCTGTTCCTATAATTACTAATTAGCGAAGACTCTTCAATGCGCCGCTCCAAGCCAATACTTGATCCAACATGCCGTTCACATTGGTCAGGTGCAAATCAGCAGGCTTAAATACCGAACCATTTTCGAAATCAGTGAACAGGGACAGGGCTGGATGCACACGAACGTCTGCTACAGACAATTCGCCGAGAATTCCGCGCAGATGTTCTGCCGCGCGAGCGCCGCCTACCGAACCATAGCTGACGATCCCGGCAGCTTTGTTATTCCAAGCATCGCGAGCATAATCAAGTGCATTCTTCAGTGCAGCAGTGATGCTGTGGTTATATTCCTGTACAACGAATACGAAGCCATCAAGCTCAGCCAGCTTGGTGTTCCATGCTGTTGCTTGCTCTGTAGCGTCCGCTTCGCCGAGCAGCGGCAATTTGTAATCCGCAATATCTACGATTTCATAGTTGGCATCGCCGCGTCCGTCACCAATGCTTTTCACCCATTCTCCGACTTGCGGGCTTACGCGACCCTCACGGGTGCTTCCCAGGATAATACCGATATTCAGCTTAGACATGTTAACTTCCTCCTTAAATGTGTGTTGTTTATTTGTTCCTTCATCGCTGCCTAAATCCTAAGTATCTTGAAGCTGAGATAATCATAATCCACTACTTTACTTTTGTCAAGTAACTTACTTTATGTTTGTAGATTATTTTTTTGCCATATAATAAAGAAGGCTACCTGAGCATTAATTTGCTCAAATAGCCTTTCTTTCATGCTTAATATATTTTAATGGAAGAGGTGATATCACTCCATCCTTCAGGTGTCAAGGAAGAGTCGTCTACGGTACGAACCAACATGTTCCCTAAAAAATGATCATGTTCATACAGTTCAACTGTCGCTCCCCCATATACCCGAAGCGAGGTAATATCATCATTCTGGATTCCCGCTTGTTGCAATTGAGCAAGGGTATAAGATCCCGGAGCCAATGAAACGGCATAGCCGCCGTAGCTCCCATCCTTGTAAAATACCGCGCCTTTTTTCAAACCGTAGGCCTCCAGCTCATAGATTCGAGCCGCCGTATCGCTCGAAAGATTGCCTGCATCCGTAATGTACAATCGGATATACCGCCCGAAGGTATTGACCTCATGGAGCGTAATATCCTTAGTGTTTCCAGATACGGTAGAGACATCCGTCCAGCTTGTGCCGTTGTCGCTGACCTGGATCACGAAGTTCCTCGTGTTGATCTTTCGGTTTTCTCCTCCCGCGCCTGCATGCTTCAAGACGAACCGGTACAGATTATAACGTTCTCCAAGATCAATCTGCAGCCAATGCGGTTCAGCTCCGGTAGCACACCACTTGCTGTTACTCAGGACCATACCGTCAATTGCCTTGCTCGGCGTCTCTGCCTGCACATATCCATCAGCTGTCGCTATTCCTTGTCTTGCAACATTCACATATCCACCCGCCAAGGCTTTACCTTTTACAGGAATATCGACCACGGCTTGAACAGGGTAATGATCCGATGGATACAGGCCGTTTTCATTATAATAATTAATCTCGATCGATTGGATGGCAGATGCCCCGCGATGGAAAATCCAATCGATATGATGCCCGGAGGTGTTGCCGTTGTAGTTGCTGACCGTCGACGCATTCACCAAGGAATGACCTGCTTGCGTCCACATGTCGTTAAAAGCGGACTGCTCCAGGATCGTATACGCCGCTTCCGTCTCTGGAGCATTCAAATCCCCTCCGATGAATACCGGAATATCCGAGGAAGGAACAATCTCTGCGATCTTATTCAGCATTAGCTGGGAAGATTGTGCCCGAATGCTTGCATCCAGTGAGAAGTGGGTGTTGAAATAATAGAAGACCGTACGCGGATTGTCCTTGGCCTGGAATTTGGCCCAGGTACTAATCCGGGGCCACTTGTCGGCTTCAGAATAGCGGCTTCCTTCCACTTCGGGGGTCGTGCTTAGCCAGAATTGTCCGGCTTCAATAATATTAAACTTGTCAGCTCTATAGACGATATTCGAGTATTCATCCGTCTTGTTGCCTTGTCGCGAAGTACCGATGGACTCGTAATTTCCGTTCAAATGGCTTATGAAATAGTCGATTTGAACAGCATATGCCTCCTGCATGCCGATAATATCGGGACCGAATGTATCGATAGCCCGAACGGCCCGATCCTTGCGGTTGTCCCAGGAATTGACCGTGCCGTTGTCTCCGTTAAGGTTGCGTACATTGAACGTCATCAATTTCAGCCTTGCCGTCTCTGCGTCGGCTGCCGCCTTCGGAGCCTGACCCGTCCATCCTCCAAGCCCTCCAAATCCGATAGCCAGAATAAGCATAACCATCCAAACCGTTCTTTTCATCGTCTCTTCCTCCTCGTAATCGTGATTACAAAAAAAGGATTGCTATTTGAATAAGCTCTTATGAAAAACGATTCAATATCAGTTTAAGAGTTTTGATTTCATAGGGTGCCAATGATATTTCAACTCGTTGCCCGGATAGCGTCAACTCTGCCTCGAATTCTTCCAACAGATTCGTCTCCTGTGCTGTCTGCACAGTACCAAGGGCCGGATTCATCTCCAGCGCGGATATAGTTCGGATACCTCCGAATTCATATAAGCGGACGATCAGTCCCCTGCCATCCTCAGCCCTTTTTATCGTATCAATCATCACGTTGCGGGCATCAACCCTGAGCATGCCCAGCTCATCCGGCACTTTTGCCGCTCCCCGAACGGGTGAGACCAATAAAGGAGCATTCAGTTCACACGCCGCCTCCTGCGTTCCCGCTTCATACCAGCCTCCAGAATGCGGTAATAGAGAATAGTTAAATATATGCTCCCCTTGATCCGCTTCGCGATCCGGATAAACGGGAGATTTAATCAAGCTGAGGCGGATGATATGATTATGAATGTCATGGCCATATTTACTATCATTAAGCAAGCTGACTCCGTATCCCCCCTCGGATAGATCCACCCAGCGCTGTGCCGCCGATTCGAAACGAGCCCTATCCCAGCTTGTATTCCAGTGTGTCGGTCTTTCCACGTTTCCGAACTGAATCTCATAAGTTGCCTTAGTCGAGCGAATTTGCACCGGAAAGGCTGCTTTCAACAACTGCTGATGCTCGTGCCAAAGGATACGGGTCTTGAAGTCGATACGGGGATGATCTTTGTATACCGTCAAGTACTGCTCGACGGTCGAGTCTTGATAATGATATACCAGCTTCACCACGCCGCGTAAGGGTCCCTGCTCCAAGACGGTAATCTCTTGCAAATCATCGATGACAAGCATCTTATCCTGATAGAAGATATCGATATCCCAGGCGTCATATTTTAAAGGCTTATCCTCGAATACCTGGAGCACGTTGGCCGGCTCTCCCGGCTTCAATACCTCTCGTCTTGCAAGCTTGTCATACACCGAGCTCAATTGCCCTATTTCGTTCAATGTGATTGTATAAAAAGGAGTCTCCAGACGATCGCTGCCAATGGCCCAGGTCGATTCCTCCTGTAGCGGCATGATGGATGCGTGAAGCTGAGCCCCAGGATCAGCCTCAAGCCGTCCGTAAAGTGTAGTATAGCCGTACCCCGGCACGCCTTCGACTTGTACGAGTACCTTGCCGGGTTGCAATACATCCCGCTGGGATTGCAGCTTCGTACCTGATGCCGAGTACCAAGACCATGAACCGTCCCGGGTAAAGCAAGCGTCAATAGAGACCGGAAAAGAGCGCTCCCATCCCAGCGCATTATAGACTCGTATTGCCATTTCCCCGGATGCCGATGGTTCGATTCCCCCAGTGGATGCGGTTCTCTCTAAGACGGATAAGCCAATCTCCATAGCCGAAAGTGCGAGCTTTTCCGCCTCCTCATACTCCCGCCTGCTGTCCTCGTAGACCTCACGGATCGACGAGCCCGGAATGATATCATGGAACTGATTACGCAGTACGATCTCCCAGCTCTTATTGAGCTGCTCTGTTGGATAAGCATGCTCCGGATCAAGCGCCAACCCGAAGGCATTTAGGAATTCAGCCTGATGCAGCAGATACTCCATCCGCCGGTTCATCCCTTTTATCCATCCTTGCGAGGTATAGGTCCCTCGATGGTATTCCAGATACAACTCCCCATCCCAGAGCGGAAGCTTGGGGTGTTCCTTGACGCGCTCTTCCAACCGGGCGAAATAATGCTCTGCACCCCCCGGAATAACCTGCGGAGCTCCCGGCAGATCTTCATAACGCCGCACGGCCTCCAGCATATCTCTTGTTGGGCCTCCGCCTCCGTCTCCCCATCCATAGGCAATCAGCAAGTTATCATTCAGGTCTTTCTGGCGATAATTGTCCCACAGTCCCTGAATGGTCTCTCCGGTTACATTTCCATTGTAGGTATAATAGGTGCTGCCATAGCTATCAGGGGTCGTAATGAAATGGGTCAGAATTTCCGTGCCGTCTATACCTCTCCAGGTGAAAGTATCGTTAGGGAAGCGATTATACTGACTCCAGCTGATCTTCGTGGTCATGAAGTAATCGATTCCGCTTCTCTTGAGAATCTGAGGCAGTGCCCAGCTATAGCCGAAGACATCCGGCAGCCACAGAACCCGGTTATCAACGCCGAACTCCTCCCGAAAGAAGCGTTTGCCGATCATAATCTGACGCACAAGCGATTCGCCGGAAGGGATGTTGCAATCCGACTCCAACCACATCGCACCGGTCGGCTCCCAGTTTCCAGACTTGACTCGCTCTTTGATTCTTTCATACAGTTCCGGGAAGTCCTCCTTTAGATATGCGTACAACTGAGGTTGGGACTGCAAAAATACATATTCAGGAAATCGATCCATTAACGAGAGGGCTGTTGCGAAGGAACGGGCCGACTTCTGGCGGCTATGCTGGATTCTCCAAAGCCAGGCTACATCGATATGACAATGACCGACAGCAGTAATTTGGGGACGCGGTCCGCGTGGAATTTCTTTCAACCGCTCCTTCAAGACACGCCGGGATTTCATAGCGGAAGCATAGAAAGCTGGCGAACCGGGCTGGCGCCAATCCAGATGCAGGAATGCCTCATCTACCGCTTCGGCGAGCAGATGCTTCTCCGGACTGCTTTCATCCAACCGCTGAGCGGTTTGCAAGATATGAAGCGACGTGTAATAAAGATCGTCCACGTCTTCATCCAGAATAGCCAGCTCGAGTTGTTCAATGCGATGCCTGAACGACGTCCGGCCATCCGGTACCTTGAGCCCGCTCCAGGCATAGATCGCCAGCTCTACAGACCCTTTGGTCAGGGCAGGCTTCGGAAAAAACAGCTCCGCATGGTTGCGGCTCAAGCCCTGCCATAGCTGCCCATCAAGATAAACCTGGGCCTCGCACCCTCGGGTGCCGCCGGAACTAGCTTCTCCTAGCCGAAACAATCCCACGGGATCTTTATCCTTCCAATCTGCGGGGAACTGCACCCTCGTGATGAACCAGGCATACCTGTCGGCCCCTCCCCAGTGATCACCGGCGGCTACAGTGTCCGCTGATGCGGCCAGCCCCCGTGCTATATTCAAATCCTCAATATCCGGAATAAGCCGTACATTGTTCAAAGCCCGCCCTTCCCTATATCTGAGTCCGGCGAGTTCCTGAATTCTGCACGACAATTTCCGCTCCAAAAATTTCACGTTTGCACACCTCTTCCTCCGTCATCCGTCAGAAGCTACTCTCCTAAGATCATGCGAATTGCTTGCGCAACCCCGTCCTCATCGTTCGTGCCTGTCACGGCATCAGCAGCCTGCTTCACTGCCTCCTGCGCATTGCCCATAGCGATACCGAGCCCTGCGGAACGAATCATCTCCAGATCATTCAAGCTGTCTCCGCAGGCGGCGACCTCCTCCATTCGGATATCCAGGAGTCTGCAGACCTCCCGGAGTCCGCTGGCTTTGTTGATGCCGCTCGGATTGATCTCCAGATTGCGGGGACTGGAGTTGGTCACTTCAAAATGTCCCATTGCTTCCAGCCGTCCCCGAAGCTCTGGCAGCAGATTCAGATCATCACAATGAATCCCGAATTTAAGCCAAGGATCACCGGACGGGCGGTCAATCCTATCCGGCCAATCCCTTGTAGTAAACACCTGGTTCACGGTGTAAGCCCAGTAGCGGCAGTCTGTGTTCCTAGCGATCCTATGCAGCTCTTCCACCCACTCATCCGTCAGGATATGGCGTACCAGCAGCGAACCCGGTGAGGTCCACACCTCGCTTCCATTCACCGAAACCAACGGCGATTCCAATCCAAGTTGCTTCACATATTGCTCAATACTTTGTACTTCCCGACCTGTGGCGAACATTACCACAATACCGCTGTCGATAGCACGGTGTATCCACTCGCAATTCTCCCTTGATATTTCATGATCCCGGTTCAACACGGTTCCATCCATATCCAGTGCGAGCAGCTTATATTTTGACACTAAATTCTCTCCCTACATTTTGATCTCCATATGTGTAATTTGAGAATCGCTCTTGGCGGCAAGCGCCGACAGCTGCTTCCTCAAATCAGGGGCCTTGTTGGATAATACGAAATGAATACGCACTGCGCCTTCTTCAAGCATATCCATCTTGAACGATTTCACCCGGATTCCTTCATCCCGGAAATAATTCAAAAACATCCCGGGATCACCGTCACGGTCAACCGTGACGGTGTAAGATGTCGTTTTACTTGACGGGAGGAGCCATTGCTCCACCCGCTGCAATACGAATAAGCTGATGAGTACACATACAAAGGTAAGTATGGCTCCAAAATAAAATCCGGCCCCGATACTAATCCCCATAGCGGCGACAACCCATAAAGAGGCCGCCGTCGTGAGGCCAGATATTTTATTGCCATTCCGAAGAATCGTACCTGCCCCCAGGAATCCAATACCGCTGATGATTTGAGCCGTCAGCCGTGCCGGATCCATGCGCACATTCGGTTCATTGGCGAACTGGCCGAAGCCGTAAGTCGATATCAAGGTGATCAACGTCGAACCGAGACAGACCAGAATGTGCGTGCGAAACCCCGCATGATGCTGGCCACGTTCTCGCTCCAGGCCGACCACACCGCCAACAAACAGGGAAATGCCGATACGGATGGCGATCTCAAGGTTGTCAATGTGCCATATCGCGGGATTTGCGGTCATTCCAATTCCCCTTCCCTAGACAAGACGCCCGTGTCCTTCAAACGGATAATCAATCGCGATCCGCCCCGCCTGGCTATCTCCAATGCCGCTGTACAGGTCGCACTTGCCGTCCGGACGCATCACGATCCCCGAAGTGAAGGCACAGTCCACCAAATGAGGCGTCTTGGCAGGCCCGGCCGGATAACAAGGCCGGCTGCCGATCAGCTGAATATCCGTCGACTCGCGCGTAGCAGGATCGAAGACGAAGGACATGTTCAGGTATACTTTCACCTCGCCTCCGTTCTCATCCTTATCCCGGTAACAAATGTGGCCGATTATACCAATTTTGCCGCTGTCGAGCAGGTAGGCCTGATTAACCCCTCCCCATTCGCCTTCACCGAAAATACCATGAATGTATGGCGCATTCTCGATGACATCGGCGGTCAATTCTTCCAGCCGGTCGATGACCGTGAAGCCGATCATCGACTCGCTTCCGTATTTCCCCTTTGTCTCCGGCCCGCGCGGGCGCGAGAAGACACCGATCTTGCCGTCCGCGAGCTGAACGAGACGAATATCCTTCATCTTGTTGGGGCCGCTCGTGAAGTAGTACAGATTATGAAGATCGGTTCCCCGGAAAAAGTAGCCGAAATAGGTGCTCACTCTTCCCCCTTGATACTGCACATGGGTACCGCCCAATACGAGTTCATTGCCAATCTCGCTGATATACGGATCCTCCAGCGTATAGACCATGCTACCCTCTACCAGGGTCCAATCATCCTGTCCTGTCTCTTCGAATAAGCGGACCCAGGAACGGGCCCATTCTTCGCGGCGTTCCACACGTCCGAACAAGTAGCGCTTGCCATCCCGGACGAACGGGATCGAGATGTTGTAGACATCGAATCCGTCCACGCCATGAAACTTTAAAGTCGCACTCTCATAAATTTTCTTCTTGTCTTCAAACTGAATTCTTTGTTGTTGTAAAGTCAACCTCTCCACCCCTATTCGATATTTTTCTTATACTTTTATTTCGCTTGGGAAGCTTGATATTCTTCGAATTGACGCTGGTATTCGGCAACGACTTTGTCCAGACCCGCTTTCTTCATCTTCTCAAGCGCGGCAGGGAAAGCCTTATCATATTCCTGAACACCCATATAGATTGGAGTGATGCTTGCTGCTGCTTCCGACACAATATTGGTATACTCTGCTCTTACATCGGTCGGATCGAATACAAAGTTCGCCGCAACACTGTTCACCGCGTTCGAATTAGGCTCGAACAGGACCTTGTTGTTATCCGGAATGCTGTTCTCTAGGTCAAACCGCATAAGGTTTACGTTGCCGTTTTGCGAGTCAGAGCCTTTGTATCCAGGCTTGTTATTGTTATCCGGATCGTTGATTGCCTTAAAGCCCTTGTCGCCATCCTTGGTATAATGCTTGCCCTCGATACCGTATTGAACCAGGTCATAGTTCTCTTGGCTGGCCAGTATCCAGTCCATGAATTTCACCGCTGCCTCCGGGTGCTTGCTGTTCACAGGAACCGCGTTACCGTTCTTGAAGGTAAGCGGACGCAGGTATTCCTTCTCGGGATTGAACCATACCACACCGATATCATCGACGGTAGCTTCCGGATTGTTCTTCT
The DNA here is from genome assembly GCF_018919145.1 of Paenibacillus brevis. Taxonomy (GTDB): domain Bacteria; phylum Bacillota; class Bacilli; order Paenibacillales; family Paenibacillaceae; genus Fontibacillus; species Fontibacillus brevis. The sequence continues at coordinate 75,082 of NZ_JAHLQJ010000002.1, read as the reverse complement.
GCAGCGAACCCAGGTTACCGCCGGTGCCAAAGTTCACGAACCATTCGCCACTATCAAGCTGTGCCTTTACTTGCTCTTGCTTCATGACCAGAATGTCAGGGTTAGTAATGCCTTTGGTATACATTTCGCGCATGAATGCCGCATCCTTCTTGAACTCCTCGGTCTCGATCCAGGACTTGACTTCACCCTTCTGATTCACGTAGAAGAATTTATCCTTTACTGTGAACGGGAACGTATCATAAGTCCGGTGCAAAATGGATGTATGCAGAGAAACCGGATCGAAGTCGGCACGGGTACTGTAATACGGCTTGTTGCTGCCTTTCCAGTTCTTCATGACGATCTCCCATGCGCTGATCAGCTCTTCCGGAGTCTTCGGCTCCTCCAGATTGTTCTGGCGAAGAACGTCGCGGCGGATGTTAAACTCGCCTTCACTCGCCATTTCTACCCAATAGGATGGTACCGCATAGTACTTGCCGTCAATTTTGGCTCCATCGAAAATATCGTCCGGAATGTACTTCTTCAAATTCTCGCCGTACTTGTCAATCGCATCTGTGATATCGGCCAATGCGCCTCGATTATAGTAACTGGAGAACGGAGTACGGTCCTGCATGATATGAAACAGGTCGAAGTCTTCACCGGTGGACAGCATCAGGTTCAGCTTCTGATCCCACGCATCACTTGGAATGTAGATCTTCTCTACCTCAACGCCCACGCCGTCCGCAGCCAGCTTCTCGTTCACTTTCCGGAACACTTCTTCGTAGTCTTTCTGCTCGGTGCCGGGAACGACGTATTTGATTTTGACCGTCTCAGCCGGCTTGTCGGTATTCTCCGATTGCGCGGAGGAAGAGTTGCCTCCCTTATCCGCAGTGTTGCCTGAATTAGAATCCTTGCCGCCGCAGCCCATCAATGTTGATAGGACGAGCACCGCAACTAATAGAAATGCATAACGCTTTTTCATAAAAAATATTGACCTCCTCATGTAGTTCTTTATTTATATAAACCCCGAAGGGGATATATCAGCCTTTGACCGAACCGATAACCAGACCTTTCACGAAGTACTTCTGCAAATAGGGATAGAGGAAGATGATCGGCCCGATCGTCACGATCGCCGTCGCCATCTTGACCGATTCCGAAGGAAGCGTGATATCGCCCGCTCCTGCCAGCATCGTCATCTCGTTCAGCATGCTGATCTCAGATTTTAATTGCAGAAGCATAAATTGCAGCGGATATAAATCCTTGCTGTCGATCAGCATGATCGCATTCCACCAGTTATTCCAGTAATCCAGTCCGTAGAAGAGCGCAATCGTGGCGAGCACGGGCTTACAGAGCGGAAGGTAGATTCGGAACGCGATCGTAATATCGTTCGCTCCGTCGATCGTCGCTGATTCCCGCAGCGAGTCCGGCACGCCGTTCATGAAATTGCGTACTAGGAAGAGATTAAACGGACTGAACAGCAACGATGGGATAATTAAAGCAAGAATGTTGTTGGTCAATCCGAGCGAGCGGTTCATTAGATACCATGGAACAATCCCGGCAGAGAAGATCATTGTAATAAAGAAATAGAGCGCCAGTAAATTGCGGTATTTCACGGTTTTGTTCGCCAGTGTATATCCAGCCATGGAAGTTACCAAAATCGCCAGTACGGTGCCGACAATCGTGACGAAAATGGAAATCGTATAGCTCTGCATGACCTGGGAGCCGCCCGTAAAAATCAGCTTATAGGCATACAGGGAAAATTTTTCGGGAAAAAGGCTGTAGCCGTTCTTCAATATGGCATCCTCGTCCGTGATCGAGATCATTAGGACCAACAGCATCGGAAGCAGGCACAATGCCGAATAAATCGTGACCATAACATACATGACCGTCTTGCTGAGGGAAAACTTCTTCATTTCTATTCCTCCTAAAACCTTCCTTCGGCAGGCCGCAGCCCGTGCCGGATTTTAATACAAAGCGCCGTCTTTGAAAAACTTGCGGGTAATGGCATTCGTGCCGAAGACGAGAATGAACCCCACGACGGACTGGAATAGCCCCACGGCCATCGCTTCGGAAGGATCGCCGATCTGACGCAAAGAACGAAATACATAAGTGTCGATAATATCGGTGGTCGAGTACAGAGTGCCATTATCGCCGACCAGCGCGTAGATCATGCCGAAATCGCCATACATGATTTTACCGATGGAGAGCAGAGACAAAATAACTACGGTAGGCATCATCAAAGGAATCGTAATGCGCAAGCACATCTGCCACCGGTTGGCTCCGTCAATCTCGGCCGCCTCGTACAAAGTCTCATCGATCCCGGTAATCGTAGCCAGATAAATTACGGCGCTCATCCCCGCTCCCTTCCACACATGCATCATGGTCAGAATAGCCGGCCATACCTTTGCTTCGGTATACCAATTGACCGAGGAGATTCCGAGCTGGTTCAACATTTTGTTCACGATCCCCATATCCATGGAGAAGAATGCGTACAGCACATAGCTGATTACGATCCAGGAGATAAAGTTCGGGAACAGCATGACCGATTGGCTGATCTTGACGAACAGCTTCTTGCGAAGCTCGTTCAGTACGAGCGAAATGACCAGCGCCATCAGCGTGCCAAAAATAATAAAGAGCAGATTCAGAAATATTGTATTGAAGGTGACCGTGAATGCTTTATTGGAGCGAAAGAAGAACTCGAAGTTCTTCCATCCTACCCATTCGCTGTGGAATATCCCCTTCGTATAGTTGAATCGTTGAAAAGCAATAATCATATACGGATAGGTCATGTATCCGAAGATAAAGGTATAGACCATCGCAGGCAGAACCAGCAGATATGACGTGCCGTTTCTTCGGATATCGGACAGCATGCCGAATCCTCGTTGCCGTTTCTTTTCCAATTTCTTATCCTCCCATGCAGTTAGCATTTCTCGATTACGCGTTGCCTGGTTTAAACTGTACTCCACAGCGGAGATGCTGCCTATTTTGAATACCGGATATCGCTTCCACGATCCGGATAAAGGGCTTTCAAAATCAATGGCCCGCTTTTAATATTTAGTTAACTCCCCGGCAAATACGGGATTTCCGCAACCAGCTGAACCGGAAAGTGATCGGAAGGGCACCGTCCGTTTTCGTGATAACCGTTGATTTCAATGGAACTTAAGACCGTGCAGTTCCGCTGAAAGATCCAATCGATATGCTCCAGATTTCGAGTGTTTTCAAAATTGTTATACGTGCCGTCATTGGTATAGCTGTGTCCCAAGGCAGCCCAGGTATCCTGGAATCCCGCCAGTTCAATCTGCCTGAAGAGCGGGCTGGTCTCCTCCATGTTGAAGTCTCCTCCAAGAAATACAGAGGCTTGGGAGCAATCCACATGGCGTTCCATGCGCTCCAGCAAGATATTGACGCCTTGTGCACGGGCCTCTTCAGTCAATCCCAAATGAGTATTAAAGTAATACAGCGGGGCTCCTGCCGGCTGAATTGACTCGAACTTGGCCCAGGTGCAGATTCTCGGATATTTCGATTCGTGTTCACTGAAGCTCCCCGGCAAGTCCGGGGTATTACTGAGCCAGAACTGGCCCCATTTAGCTGCCTGGAATTTGTCCGAGCGGTACAAGATATTGTTGTACTCGTCTTCCGCATTGCCAAAGCGCGATAAGCCTACTGTTTTGTACGGGGCACGAAGCCCGTCCAGAATATCTTGAATTTGGTTGGCATATCCTTCCTGCATCCCCAACAGGTCGGGTTCGAAAGATTCGATAGCCCGAATCACGAGAGACCGCCGGTTCACCCAGGCAATATCACCTGTGCCTGTCCGGTTTCTGATATTGAAGGTCATCATTTTGATTTGTTGTGAAGTTGTTTCCGTTTGTTCTGTCTCCATCTGCTCCACTCTCCTTCTGAACGGCATCTCTCCGCCGCTTCACTTCGGCAGGTGATGTCTGCTTTTAGCGTAGTCAGCTAATCTTGTTATTGTCTATTTTGAAATCTGAGGAACCCTTTCATAATGTGATGCAGGGCTTCCAAATATCCGAACTGACTTTCATTTTTTGTGAAACAGAGTACCTTTTTGACCGGATATGCCCTATAGTGAAGAGGCTACATTAGCTGCATTGGGGGGGAATTCTTCATGCGGACCACCATGAATCGGCTTGTTCGATATAAGGCGTTCCAAAAACTTACAATCTCATATTTCCTTCTCATTCTTCTCACGGTGAGCCTGCTGTCCAGCGTTCTCTTCTACCTCTTCTCCCGAAGCGCCGTGAAGGAAATCGACCGCAATTCCAGAGCAATGTTATCCCAAATCACTTATGCCTCTGACGTGGTCTACAATCAAGTCACGACGATCAGCGATGCACTCCTCACCCAACCGGAGATCATCTCGTTCCTGAATGACTCAAAAGAAGACAAGACAAGCAACTATCATGTCTTTCAACAGCTGTCCCAGTTTAAAAGCGGGTATCCTTACATTTACAGCATTGGAATCTATCGTCCGTCGACGAAGACAACGATTGATACAGCCGGCCTTCCGTTTGACTCCTCACTCTACGCCATCAGTGCAGAGAAATATATGGAGTTCTATCCGCGGGGCCTGATCGCTCCTGACCGCAATCAGACGCCCTTGCAGTTGCTGACCTTTTTGCTGTACCCGGATTTTTCGTTCCGGACCACCGATAACCCGCTCATCTACATCAATGTGGAAGAGCAGTCGATCCTTACCACGATCCGCAAGATCAGTAAAGCGGATGCCGCCAACAATGTCTTTGTCATTAATAACGAAGGCAAGGTGATCTCCCATACCGACGTCAATCTGTTCCTGGAGGACTTGTCCGACGAAAAGTATGTACAGCATATTCTGGATCAGGATGATGCAGAGAACAGCTTTACGGTAAATATTCATAATAAAAAGCATCTGATCACCTATGTGAAGTCGGAGGAAATGGACTGGTATTTTGTAAGCGTTACCCCATACTCCGGGCTTATCTCCAATATTGACCAGCTCCGTAACGTGACGCTGCTTGTGACGGCCGGAATCGTGCTGGCAGGTCTTCTGATCTCTATTTTCCTGACGAAAAATATTTATAAGCCGTTATCGACATTATTCGAAAAAATTATGCCAGACACAGATTCCCCTATCCCCACATCGCCGTTTATCGACGAGTATAAGATGATGGCCGAAGTATTCCATTCACTGGAAGAACGCGAGAGGTCGATGCAATTTGTCATTAACCGCTCCTCCCTGACGCTCCGGGAACATTATTTGCATTCCCTGCTTCGCAGTCATCCGCTCGACAACTCGGTGCCTGGCGAACTGATTCAACATATCGCCGAAAAGGTATCAGGGCCCTATTTCTGCGTGCTGGTATTTAAGATTGATCAGTTGAAGCTGACAACAGGAAAAGGGGATGCCGATCAGCAGCCTTTACTTCGCTTCGCTCTAGGCAATATTGCAAAAGAAATGCTGGAGCATATCGGAACCTGTGATTACCTGATTACAGGGGAGAATGAAGCCGTAGTGATCATGCAGTATCCCAAGAACGAGCTTCCGGAGGAGCTTAAGCCTGCCTTGCTCAACGTTCAGCACTTCCTGAACCATTACTTCAAAGTCACGGTATCGATCGGCGTAGGAGATGTAAGCTTTGGCAGAATAAATGTCCCTTCTTCCTACACTTCGGCTCAGCAGTATGTGAAGTATCGGTTGATATACGGGCAAGAATCCATCCTGGATGCTCAAGTCATCCGTCCGCATATGATGACTGTCTTGAGCTATCCCTCCGCTTGTGAAAAGAAGTTAATTGAAGCCGTACAATCCGGCAAGCCTGAGTCTATACAAGTGGCCCTTGAGCATTTCATTGAACAAATCTCCTCAGGCTCGATTAATCAGGTCATTACGTACAGCATTCAGCTGATGCTCTCTTTGCTCAAGCACTTTGAATATCTTCAGCATGTGCCGGACTCCAACTTCAACGAGTATCTGGATGCGATTAATGATATTGAGGTCGCCGAAAACTTAACGGAAATCAAAGATATATTTAACCGTTATTGTGCGAATATCTATATGCTGATTGAAGAGAAGAATCATTGGATGAATGCGCAGAAGCATAATATTGTCATTGAAAAGGTGCAGAATTACATTCAAGAACATTATGCCGAGCCCAGCCTTTCGCTGGAGATGGTCTCCAGTATCGCCGGTCTTTCACCCAGCTATCTTGGCAAGCTGTTCAAGAACGCTACCCAGCAATCGTTTAGCGAGTACCTGAACCATGTCCGCTTGGAGCAAGCGAAGATGCTGCTGGCATCCACTCAAGAGACTGCGGCAAAAATCAGTGAATCGGTAGGCATATATAACATTTCGTATTTCTCTACATTGTTTAAGAAGAAGTACGGCCTGTCCCCCTCCGCTTACCGGGAGCAGGTCGCAATGAGGTCAACGGACATGCGCGACAACAAGTAAGAAAGATATCGTTCAATAAAAAAGCAGGCGGCCTGGTCGGGTCGACTGCTTTCCTGTTTATTCCCGCCTTCAAGCTTATCAATATAGCACCTGCTTAATATAATCGCCGCATATCGAAAGCGCTTACCTGAATTTGAAAGCTCTTAATTAATATATGAAAGAGGAAACCTATTTTTAAAATAGACGCTTCATAAAGCGCTATCTATGATGAAGGAGTACTGCGATAACAAAGGGGGGATATGCTCACGGAAAGCTATCGCTCAAAGAGGAATAAGGAACGAGGAGGGCTTAATGTGAAAAGGAAGGCAGTAAAGGCAGTATCTTATATGCTTTTGATTGGGATGATGGTTCCGATGTTCTCCGGCATGGGTATAAGGGGTGCAAGCGCGCAAACGAACGATGACAAACTGAAGATCATCAGCTTTAATGTGATGACAAGTTCGACCGAAACGATTGAACGGGAACAAGACGGGAAGACCCGGGGAGAAATGCTCACGGCTCTGATTGATGGGAAGCAGCCCGATTCCATGGGTCTGAATGAAGTTACGCCGGAATGGCTGGACTATCTTCAGAGAAGCGTACTCACTTACGGGTATCAGAACGGAGCTAAATATGCAATCACAGGCAATAAGGCAGAAGACGGTACTACAGATTTAACAAGCGGCTACAACGAGTATTCACCCATTCTCTACAGAAGCGATCTATATGATGTAGAAAAAACCGGAGGGTACTGGTTCTCGGAGACTCCCAACGATAAAACCTCCAAATATACGGATATTCTGGATGCCCAAGGCGGAGTTCTGTATAAAGGGATGTCCAGGCCCCGCGTCATGTCATACGCGGTTTTTAAACTCAAGGGTACAAATGAAATCGCATACATCCATGTCAATTCCCATTATGACCACCAAACCTCGGACTATATCCAACGGCTTTGCTCCATTCAGGTCAAAAAAACGGCGGATGAGCTGGTCTCCCAATATCATGCGCCTGTCGTCTTGACGGGAGATATTAACGCCACGGAGAAATCGGAGGGCTACAACTATCTTGCAAGTGGGGAAAACGGTTATCTGAATGCCAAATATGTGACCCATGACTATTCGACGCTTCCCAGTTCAGCGGGCTTCGGCAATAACTACAATGAGGGAGCCAAAGACGTTATTGACCATATCTTCGTCTCGGCAGGCAATATCGGTGTCTATAAGCATGACATTATCAGGAATGAGTATCTTTCCGATCACTCTGCCGTATACGCGGAATTATCGCTGAACCAAATGCCGAAATTAGACGCTATTGAAGTAAATCATATAGCTGTGGCGGGGCTTTCAGGAAATCGCTTTTCCTATGAACTGTTCTTGTCTGAAAACGATCTGTCCCTGAACGTGAACCACAATGTTGGGTATACGGTTACCGCTCGTATCAACGAAGGTCCGAATCAGGATTTTACCGGACCCGGGGGACAAAGCACATTCCATTTCGATATCACAAAGGCGGATAATTCCGTACTTATTTACGTAGCGGATGCCGCCGGGCGCATGACAGCCTACACCTTAAGAATCTATCAAGAATCCGGGGAAGCAAATCCGGTAATTTCAGAGATTTTTCCTAATGCAAGTCCGGGATATAAATACTTTGAAGTCACAAATCTTGGCACAAAGTCCATGTCCACGGATGAATACGCGTTCCTCTGGGGAAATATCGGAGAGGATACTGCCCAGGGAGATGCTGCCGTTAATTGGGAAGGGCGGCTGGAATTATCCGAAAACAGAATCATCAAGCCTGGCGCATCCGTAATTTTTTGGTTTACGTATAATACGGATGGGGTGTTCTCCCATGAGCCGACCGTTGCAGACTTTAATGCGCACTATTATACCGGCCTTACAGCAGATGACATCATTATTTTCGGCACATCGCAAGCCTTTAAGGGGTACTCCGTCTCCGATACAGATCCGGATAAGACAGTAGCCTTCATCATGGGAGCGAATAAAGACCGGGGAATGCGTATTGCTTATGCAAAGGATAACCAGGGACAATCTTATGGGTGGACGAAAAAATCTACAAATTCTTCGTTTAACGGTCCGACTGCCTCGGTCTCCTCCTACAAATCCATCTCTACAAAAGATTTGACATCAAACCAGTTGTTCAAATTCAAATATGTAGAAGGCCAGACGATTGCTGCCGCATCTGACCTCATAGACGCCCTTTATGCATCGCCCGGCGTATACGATAAGAAAATTGGCAACGAACCTAAGGATGCATACGCGAGAATTGAAGCAGGTGAATATGACACCTATCATCTTGTGCATGCGGAAGGCGATCATATGGATAATTTGGGCGGTTCTCTCGCCGGGTCATGGGCATTTTATTCCAATGTCCAGTTCGGAGACAACGGGGCTGAATCGGCCACTTTCTCAGCCGCGGTAAAGGAAAGCAACGCAGCCGGCACCATCGAGATTTACATTGACGGCGATTCCAACGGCAGTCTGGCAGGCGCCAAAAAAATCGGTTCCCTAACCACAACACCGACGGCTGCCGATTGGAGTGTTTTTAAGGAATTTGATGTTGACTTCAGCGAACGGATCACAGGTACGCATCATGTCACCTTGCTGTTTAAGCCGAATGCAGGAAAGACGTATGTGGGGAATTTGGATTATTTCATATTCATTCCGTACGTGGCCAAAGCTGATCTGACAGAACTGACCGGGCTTACCTTCCTGCTGGACGGTGAACCGTTAACGGCAGATGCCCCATTGAATGCCGTCCAGGGGAAAACAGCCTACACCATGAGCGCGGAAGCAACCTACTTGCCGTCAAATGCCGATTTTTCAATCAAGTGGTCATCGTCTCGTCCTGATATTGCGGCCATAAATGAAACAACCGGCCTGATCAACGTGCTGAGATACGGAGACTTTTCTGTACAGGCTTCCGTATATTCAAACTATACGCTGTTCAATACCTACACGACACCGACCCTGTCTACCAACTATAAAGTGTCCGCTTTTAGCTATATAGAAGGAGAATGGGCTTCTGAGTTCACTCCCGGGAAGGACAAAACGCCTAATGCGAAGAAGGCTGCTGCAGCCGCTACGGGCATGTCCGGAAACTTGACCAATGGCTTTAATTATATAGGGGATGTGGTCGACAGTGGCAGCATGACCATTAACTCCGTCGATTTCGGGAATAACGGCATCCAAAGCTTCATGATGAACATGGCACTCAAGAGTTCAAACTGCGGAGGGACCGTCACCATCTATGCCGACACCGTTGATGATGCCCATAAAATCGGCCATCTCACCGCTACGGTTGCTGCGGATGCCCCTGACAACTATAATACTTATCTTCTGTATACAGGATTAATAGAGAAGTCTGTTACTGGCGTACATGATATCATTCTTACGTTTTCAACGGATAGAACGTATGTCGGAAATATCGACTACTTGATTTTCGAGGAAATGGAAGCGCCTTCCCAAGGCGAGGATACGGTAAAACCTGTGATTACCTTGCGGGGGCAAGATTTGGTGACCCTGGATGTAGGCTCCAAATATTCAGATGCCGGCGCTACTGCTATCGATGACCAGGATGGAGATATTACAGACTGGATCATCACCGCTTACAGCTGGAATGGGCTTCCTGCGGACGGAATCAGCACCGTGACGGAAGCTACCTACAAGGTCCATTACAATGTCATGGATCTGGCCGGAAATGCGGCCAACGAAGTCATACGGACAGTAATTGTTGGAACAGATGAAGAATTAGATACGGTGCAGCCGGTTATCACGCTCTTGGGCGATGTAACGGTATATGTGGCGAACGGCGCGGTATACGTGGATGCCGGAGCCGTTGCCTCAGATGACCGGGACGGAGATATTACGCATCATCTGATAACCACCGTTACTTTTGCCGACAAGCTGGTAGATGCCGTGAATACCGGGTTGGCCGGAGCCTACAAGGTTCATTATAATGTGCAGGATGCGGCGGGCAACGCGGCAGTGGAAGTCATCCGCACAGTCCATGTTGCCGCGCCCGTGAATCATCCGGGAGTTGAGGAAAGTCCGGACTTCTGGACCCCGTCGCTGCCTACTACACCAGTTCCTGTGCACCAACAGCCCGATGGGATCCAGCGGCTGGGCCAAGAGGATTTGAAGCCGGAAGGAACGGGAAGCTTCACTGTACAGTGGAGCAAGGAGAAGGAAACACTGCTCCTTCCGGCGAATGTGGTTGGCGCTATAGAAGAAAGCGGCACTCTGAAGCTGTTGAAGGAGCCGTTAACTCTTGAGCTCCGCGGGCAAACCCTTCGCAAGCTGCTGAAAGATGCCGGGGAAGGTGCACAGGAAGCACAAATCAGGATTACGGCTGTTGCCGCCGATCCCGGATTAATGGAGCAAGCTGTGGAGAAGGCAACCCTTCCGGGAGCCGTCCAATGGACAGCGGCCAGTGAGGCGTACAGCATTAAATTGGAGGCTATAGGCCAAAACGGCGATCCGTACGCCCAGGCCTCTGCATTGGAAAATGAGAAGGTTATGTTAACCATCATGACTGGTTACGATGCCGACTCCGAGTTGTTGGGCATATATGCGATCGGAACCGATGGGAAGCCCGTTTATGTGGGAGGCCAATGGAACGAGGGCAAGATTACCGCTGAAATCCCGCTGGGAGGACAATATGCGGTACTGGCATATGCCCGCAGTTTCGAGGATGTAAGTGACAATCACTGGGCCAAAGCCGTCATTGCACGGATGGCGGCAAAGCATGTCATCAATGGAATTGACGATACCAGATTTGAGCCTCAGCGGGCGCTCACCCGAGGCGAGTTCGCCGCCATGCTGGTGCGGTCGCTCGGGATGACCCCGGCTTCAGGCGGCAACGCGGCAACCCGGTTTGTTGACGTGCCGCAGGAAGCCTGGTATGCGGCAGCCGTGGAGGCCGCTGCACAGGCAGGCCTGATAACAGGCCGGAGCGGTAACGAATATGCTCCGGAAAGTACTTTAACCCGGCAGGAAATGGCCATCATGCTGGTCCGGGCCTATGAAATGAAAGCAGGCCGTCAGCTCCTGGTTCCAACGGAAAGCGAGTTCGACGATGCTGATCAAATCGATGCATGGGCCAAGGATGCTGTAGCTGCTGCCAGCGCGGCAGGATTGCTCCATGGCAGGGGCGGCGGACAATTTGCTGCTCAGGAACGGCTTACCCGCGCCGAAAGTGTCCAGGTGCTCTATAATTTGCTGAAAAGCCTAGATTAGAAGCACAACAAAAAAGCAGCTCCTCCGGTCAGACAACCGTTGGAGCTGCTTCCTTTCTATTTATCCCGTTACCTTTGTTCCGCTTATATCCGTTGTCGCTCCCTGCTCTCCTGAAGCTGGAGGCTGCACTCCTCCTTCACTTCCTCCCGCAGAGCCGCTTTGGCCCGGGCGTCCTTGACCTTGGCCTTGTCCCGGCATTTGTCCGCGGCCTTGGCCCATACCGCCGCCGAAGCCGCCGCCTGTCGTTACGCCGGATTCATTCACATAGGTTACGGATTCGCCAAGAGTGAAGCTGACCATTTCTGTATCGCCGGTAAAGAAGCTGTAGGTCTCACCGGATTTCAGCTCAGATGTCGAGATAATAATCGTCTGGAACGCCTTGACCGGCGCATAACTCGCCAGCGCATTGCCCGTGCTATCCTTCAAGGTGACAAGTGTTCCGGCCTCGAGCGCGCTTGGGAAGGTCATCATGACCGAGGCTTGGGCCGAGGATTCGGACGGCGCCTGCGCCATGCCCGCGCTGCCTGCCGCAATCAAGGTTCCACCTGTCATTTCAAATGTGCCGTCATAATCAAGACTGCCGTTACCGCTGTTCGTAGGTCCGTTCACAATCACTGTGCCGCCGGACATGGTGATCGAACCGTTGGCGTCCAGACCATCTCCGGCTGCATTTACCGTGATCATACCTCCGCTGATCGTCAGCTTCGCGCTGCCTGCGGCTCCAAAGCCACCGCCGCCCATTCCTCCTGATCCGCGCATGCTTCCGGCTTGTTGACCTGCGGCTTGCTGCGCAGCTGTCTCATCTGTTCCCCCTGCATCAGGCTGTTGACCTTGGGGCATATCAGCAGGCGGATCTTGCGACATATCTCCGGAAGGAACCGTCATGTCCTCACTTTCTGAGCCTTCTGTAGCATTAATACCGTCATCACTTGCTACGAGATTAATTTCACCGCCGGAGATTTGAATGTCCGCACCTTCGATACCTTCCACGCTTGCTGTAATTTCAATGACGCCATCGGAGATGATCACAGCCTGATCCGCATGAATCGCATCATCACCTGAAGCGATGTTCAGTTCTCCACCTGAGATGGCAATGTTGGTATTACTATGAACTGCATCATCCTTCGTATCCAGCTTGAATGTACCGGCTTGAATATAGAGATCTACGCCTGCCTTCAAGCCCTTTGCGCTGTCGGACTCGCTTTCCTCAGAGACAGTATCCGTCGCGGACTCTGTTGTCGCTGCGGAGGATTGTGTGGATGAATCCCTGCTCTGTCCGAAGCCGCCGCGCTGCATCGGATCACTTTCCTGCTTCTTCTCGGCCTTGGTGTTGCCTCCGCCGGTGACGATGTCGAAGTTGCCGCCGGTGACCAGCAAAGAGTTCTCTGCTTGAAGTCCATCGTTGACTGCGTTAATCTGGAAAGCTCCATCCTGAATAACAAGATAGCCCTTGTCCGTATCTGTGTTGGTTGTCTTCACACCGTCTCCCCCGGCTTCAACGGTAATGTCTCCGCCCTTGAATGCAGCCAGGTCCCGGCCTACGATACCATCATCGGCCGCCGTAATATCCAGTGTTCCGCTGACAACCTTGAGATCGTCCTTGCTAGTAATGCCGTCTTTATAATTAGCTGTTATCGTAAGCTTACCTGTACCATTAATCGTCAGATCGTCCTGACTGAACAGAGCAGCGGTCGGAGCATCCTCTTCCTCCGCGTTAGTATAGGCGGTTCCGTCAACAAGCGAGTTATCCGTTCCTTCAGCGAGTGTCAATACCGTCTTGTCTGCCTGCTTGGAATGAATCGCAGATCCGGAAGCATTGCTGATTTCAGCTCCATTCAGCACCAGATGAACCAGTTCATCCTTCCCTGCATCAACAACGACACTGCCTGACAGCTTGCCGCTGAACACATAGGTTCCCGCGGCAGAGATCGTAACGGTACTGCCATTAACCGAAGCACCTGCACCGCTCACCGAAGCGCTTGAGCCATTCAATGTAATCTGGGTGGAACTCTCCGCACTCCAGCTCGCATCGTCATCATATTCATCGTAGGTGACCAGTTCATCTGCTCGAAGCGAAGCCAGCTCTACGGCTGCTGCACCTGACGTTCCCGAAGCATTGGTAACCCCGGCCGTACCGGAAGAATTGGAGTTGCCTATAGTTGCAGCTGAATTCGCCGTTCCGCATCCGCTAGCTACTACCGCCGACAAGAGCAGCAAGGCTGCCAGCTTAATCGTATATTGTGTATTTTTCATGGTAAATCCCTTCTTTCATGAATTTTATTCTTGCGTGACAGGGTTCATCGTCAGTGTAATGTCCAGATTTCCATTCCGGGTGCGAATCGCGTCCAGGAATGCCTTCTGATTTGTCTCGGGATTCATCTCAACGGCATAGACAACTTCATACAGACTTCCCAGCTCGGTAGTTCTTACCTTTCTAAGCTCATGCCCTACTTGAAATGTGGTGAATACTTCTTCAAAAGCCTCTTCATAGCCCAGATTCTCGGGAATGGTGATTTTCAGCATCTTGGAAACCTGCTTTCTCTGCCCGAACTTCACAACCTTTAATACCAGCATCAATACACAGAGAACAATGGTGAAAAGAACCGCGTATCCATAGGCCCCAACCCCTGTAGCAAGGCCTGCTGCCATTGAGAACAACACGTAAGAGATATCCTTCGCATCGCCCGGTGCGCTGCGGAACCGAATGATCGAGAAAGCCCCTGCCAAGCTGAATGCTCTAGCCACGTTGCTGCCGATTAACAGGATAATGATTGCGACAATCGTCGGCAGGATTATCATTGTGAGCGTGAAGCTGTGAGAGTAAGCAGGCTGTGTCCTCATATAAGTCATGCTGATGATCGCGCCGAGCAGAACGGCTATGCCTAGAGTCAGCATCGCATATCCGAAGGTCAGCGTGGTTTCCGATGCTGTTGCAGCAAATATGGAGTCAATAAATGAATTCATAATGAGATTCTCTCCTTTTCAAATAAAGGTTGTTCCGTTGGTAAATGAATAGAAGAGGCAGCGTACGTGCTTCGAATGGACTTCTTGTATTCATTGCCGTATTTGGAGAAGCTCGTCCGGTACAATCCGTGCTCGGAGAGCATATGAGCCAGCCAGACCGGCACCGTCTTCTCGGCCTTGACCTCCATCAGCCACTGTCCGCGCTCCATCAGCTGCTCGCCGTAATCGCCGGCCTCCAGCTTAAGATCATGACGCCGGGAGCGAATATTCGTATCGAAGGTGATGCGCAGATCGCGGTTCCCTTTGCAAAACAAGGCGATCCGATCGTAAGCCAGATAAGTTGCCGGCTTGAGGTCATATCTGCTCAAAAAGTATTCGATCTCTGAAATGACCTGCTGGTTCATGCCTTTTCGGAACTCCGGAGCCGCTTTGGTACCGACAAAGTCATAGGCTTCGTCCAGCTTCAACGAGGTTCTTCGTTTGTTCACCAGGCCGAATACCTTCTTCTTCAATTCGAGGTACACCTTCGCATCGGCTTCAGGAACGCCGTAAGCCCGGATTCGCAGCTTCTCCCGATATTTCGGCTTGGAAAGGCTGTTGCGGATAAGGCTGTGATGCTCGGTGTCGTAGTACAGATTGCTGATGGTGTAAAATTTATCGTCCTTGTTGTGTTCATCGGGTTCCATATATTCCATCAGGTCATTGTAAATTTTATAGAAGGCCTTCGTATCCATGAGATACTTGTTCTCATAACGATTAAATACTTCAATCGCCATGCTTTTCAGCTCCTTTCGGTTGTGCGTTCTCTTGCTCATGTCTGTATCTTAAGGCCAGAACCTTTAACGAACCTTAAACTCCGAAAACATTTTTACGTTCCGTTAACAAACGTATAAGTTGAGCTGAAGTGAGGTCCTTTCACAACAGCGATCGTAAGAACCCGCTGCACCTTCTCCCGCTACACATTCAGTTCAACTTATATGGACCCCCATGCTATGATTAAGGTTGATTAAAGGTTTCCTTCCTATAATGGTTGTATAGCAGTAACATGCAACATGAATTTGAGACACCTTGATGTGAAGGAGCGTTCATCCTATGCGGATATTAATAGTAGAAGATGAAGTGAATCTGGCGGAGGCACTAGTACAAATTTTGCGGAAAAATAATTACTCCGTTGACGCCGTTCATGACGGCAAGGAAGGATTGGATTTTGCGTTGAGCGGGATTTATGATCTGCTGCTGCTCGACATTATGCTGCCCGGGATGGATGGCATCAGCATATTAAAGGAGTTGCGCTCCGGGGGGATGGCCACTCCGGTGATCATGCTGACCGCCAAGGGAGAGACCGATGACAAGATTGCCGGGCTGGACTATGGAGCCGATGATTACGTCGCCAAGCCATTCTCCACTGGCGAACTGCTGGCCCGGATTCGTGCGGCACTGCGGCGCAAGGGCGAGGTCGTTCCGGAGGACACACTGAAATTCGGGGATATTGAACTGAATACTTCGACCCTCAAGCTGAGCTGCCAAGGCAAGGAGCTGAAGCTGATCTTGAAGGAAAGCGAGCTGTTGGAGCTGCTCCTGACGAGAAAACAGGCCGTCACCTCCAAGGAGCAGATCATTGAGAAGCTCTGGGGCTTTGATTCCGAAGCAGAGCATAATAATGTGGAGGTCTATATCTCCTTCCTGCGCAAAAAGCTGACCTTCCTGAATGCCTCGGTCCGGATCAGCACAATCCGTGGTGTCGGCTACGTATTGGAGGCGAGCTCCTGATGTTCAAAAGACTTCGCAACCGGTTCCTCTTGATGAACATGGTGATCATCTCCATTATCATGATCGTGGCCTTTTTAACAATCTACATCATCACCAATCAGAACGTTCACCGTGATATTAATATGAAGCTGCAGCAGGTCTCCGAGTTCTATCATAAAAATGGAGAAGGCCGTCCCAATGGGATGGGACCGCTTGATGAAATTCCCGAGACGGCGCCGGAAGAGGGAATCCAGGGCAAGGCTGAAGCTCCGTTCGATAGCCCGGGCGGCCCGCGAGGAAATAAAGGGCTAACCCAGGCGCCAGAGCTATCCGTCTCCTTCGCACTAATGACGGATAAAGACGGAAATCTTCTGGAGACAGACTCCCGCTTCGATATGGACGATGAGTTCTACAATGAAGCTCTGGCGCAGGCCACGACCAGCTCTTCCCGGGAGGGAGAGTTCACTCTGGATGGAACCCGCTGGGCTTACAGCATCCAGAACACCCCCGCCGGAGAGATGATTGTCTATCTCGATGTCACCGCTCAGCTTCGGATTATGACCACGCTGATCTACACCTTCTCCATCGTTGCGCTGGGGATGCTGATGGTCATCTATGTGACAAGCCGATATTTCGCGAACCGTTCGATCGCCCCGGTTCGGGAAGCCTTTGAGAAGCAAAAGCGATTTATCGCCGATGCCTCCCATGAGCTCAAGACACCGCTCGCTGTTATTAATACGAATGCCGACGTGCTGCTTGCGGCGGGCGACGAGACCATCGATTCCCAGGCCAAATGGCTTCATCATATCAAGTCGGAGACCGAGCGGATGAAGACGCTGACCAATGATCTGCTCTACCTCACCCAGATGGATGATGCCGTGGAGCATGTTATGTATGTACCGTTCGACTTGAGTGAAGCCGTCGAAAGTGTCATTCTGACGATGGAAGCCGTCATTTTCGAGAAGGATCTGAATTTCAGCTATGAGATTGAGCCCGGGCTGAAGCTGACCGGCAGCAGTGAACAAATGAAGCAAGTAATCATGATTCTGCTTGATAATGCCATTAAGTACACGAATCCGAAGGGTAACATTCAGCTGGAGCTGAAGAAGCATCATAACCATCTTCGGCTCACGGTGAGCAATACCGGAGAGGGGATTGCCCCCGAGCATGTCGGCAGAATCTTCGATCGTTTCTATCGCGCCGATGCTTCCCGTACCCGGAAGAGCGGCGGCTACGGACTAGGCCTGGCCATTGCCAAATCAATCGTGGAGCAGCATAAAGGGAAAATCGAAGTGAAGAGCGTCCCTCAGGAAACGACGAGCTTCTACGTTCAATTAGGTTAACAATACAGCACAACGAAAAGGGGTTGTCCCCGGGCTGCTATGACCCTATGGACAATCCCTTTTTCATTCGGAAATCTGGCGCGGCGCAACTTCGCCTCAAGTTCCGCAGTAAGTACGATAGGCGCAATCCTGCGCCGGCAGCTCCGTATACGGCTCTTGCTCAGCCGAATACGCATACGGATTGCGCAGGGCAGCGAGCAGCCGATGCAGCGGGGCAAGCTCGCCCTGCTCTGCTGCATCCAGCGCCTCCTCGACCCGGTGGTTGCGCGGAATGACTGCCGGATTGCTGCGCTTCATCAGCTCGCGGGCTTGCTCCGTTGATTCCGGCTGCCGGCCAAGCCGTTCCTGCCAGCGGCTCAGCCACTCCCCATACCCTTCCGCATCGGCGATCTGGAGCCGGGAAGACTCCGGATCGCCCAGCGTCAGCAGCCGGAAGGTATGGGTGTAGTCCGCCCGCGCTGTCTCCATGATCCGAAGCAATCCGCTCACCAGCTTCTCATCCTCCGGCACGGGATGGAACAAGCCCAGCTTGCGTGACATGCCCGCAAGCCAGTGCTGCTGGTACAAATCGGAGAAGGCAGCGAGTGCCTGCTCGGCGAGCGCCACGGCACGTTCCTGATCCTTATGCAGCAGCGGCAGCAACGCCTCAGCCAACCGGGCCAGATTCCAGACGGCAATCGCAGGCTGATTGCCGTAAGCATAGCGCCCTTGGGAATCAATCGAGCTAAAGACGGTCGCCGGGTCGTAAGTGTCCATAAAGGCGCATGGACCATAGTCAATCGTCTCCCCGCTGATCGTCATGTTGTCCGTATTCATGACACCATGCACAAACCCGACCAGCTGCCAGCTCGCAATCAGACTGGCCTGACGGGAGATGACCCCATTAAGCAAGGCTAGATAAGGCTGGTCAGTCCCTCTCAAGTCGGGATCATGGCGCTCAACCGCATAGTCGGCCAGCGCCCGCACCTCCTCCGGCGAGCCCTTGGCAGCGGCGAACTGGAACGTACCCACCCGAAGATGGCTGGCAGCCACCCGGGTCAGCACCGCACCCGGCAGCTCCCGCTCCCGCTGAATTGGCTGACCTGTAGTGACTACCGCCAGACTCCGGGTCGTCGGAATGCCCAGACCATGCATGGCCTCGCTAATCACGTATTCCCGCAGCATTGGGCCAAGTGCAGCGCGCCCGTCGCCGGAACGGGAATACGGCGTTCTCCCTGAGCCTTTTAGCTGAATATCCATCAGCTTGCCCTCCGGCGTTCGCTGCTCTCCAAGAAGCAATGCCCTGCCGTCCCCCAGCATGGTAAAGTACCCGAACTGATGGCCGGCATAGGCCTGCGCCAACGGTCTGGAGCCGGGCAGCGTCCGACATCCGGACAGCAGCCCGATTCCCTCCGGGCTGCGCAGCTCCTCGATCCGCAGCCCCAGCCCTTCTGCCAGCGCATCATTCAATAGAACGAGCTGGGGCGCGCGGACAGGCTCCGGCTCCTGCCGAGTATAGAAGATTGACGGCAGCCCGGCATAGCTATGCTCCAGCCGCCAGCCCGCAAATCCCGGTACGCCAGTCTGACCGCTCATCTCCACCGACCTCCTTTGCCGTATGGAACAGACAGCTTACAGGTCAACAATGCGGTTCAATTCCGTATCGCTCTTGTGCCCGGTCATCTTGGCAAACAGCCGTTTGACGACTTTGATCAAGTTGCCTGTCTCCCAATATTCCGCTGTCTCCGCCTGAACCTTAATGAGAACCAGGTTTGGATCATCACTGGTTGTATCAAGCAGCTTCTCATAAGCGACGTTCCATAATTCTTTGATTTTGGTCCGGTCATCCACCAGCTTCGCCTTCCCGCGGATAGACACATAAGATTTGCCTACATAAGCCACGTTCACATCGGGATGATCCTTAAGCTCATCAAATTTACTGGTGTCCTTCATCGTAAGGAACCACAAGTCTCCGTCAAATTCTACTTCTTGCGTCTTCATCGGACGGGAGACCAGACCCTCGCTGGTTACCGTCGTCAGCATCGCGGTGTCGATTCCCTTGATTAATTTACGTACTGTCTCAATCGCTTCCTGATGCTCTGTTGCTGAAGTTGTCATGATTCATTCACCTCATACCGTTATTTTAAAGAGATCTCGCACTTTAATACTCGTTACACCCGGTATTGTAAACAAAATACGGCTCCTCTAATCTTCTGCCGCTCTTTTTACATTCATTTAATACAAAGCATACTTACACATGGTATAACTGGAACAATGAGACTATAGGAGGATTGGCGGGTTATGAAGCTAACCAAAGAGGAGAAATCCTGGATCTTGTACGATTGCGGTAATTCAGCCTATTCGATGGCCGTTACAACCGCACTTCTGCCGATCGTCTTCGGTATGTTCGACAATGTAAGCAGCAGTATGGATTTGGGGTATTTCAATTCAATTGCCAGCATTCTGATTGCCGTGCTTAGTCCGATTCTAGGCACAATTGCCGATTATAAGGATATGAAGAAGCGTTTCTTTATCTTCTTTGCGGCTATCGGCATTCTTGCAACCGCCTCCCTGGCCTTCATTGCACCGGAAAGCGGACAGTGGCAGATACTCATCTTGTTCTATATCTTATCAGCAGTTGGCTTCGCCGGGGCGAATGTGTTCTATGATTCCTTTCTCGTCGACGTGACGAAGGATGAACGAATGGACAAGGTCTCCAGCCGAGGGTTTGCCTACGGATATATCTCCAGTGTAATTCCCTTTGGCATTAGCCTGCTCCTGATTCTGATACTGGGCATGGATAAAGCCATCGGCTATCAGATTGGCTTCATGATTACCGCACTGTGGTGGGGTTTGCTGACGATGCCGCTTATCCGGGATGTACGGCAAAGGCATTATATCGATCCGGAACCAAAGCCTGTTATTAACAGCTTCCGGCGCTTAGCCGGCACCTTTCGGAATATTCGCCAGCACCGGGCCGTATTTGTATTCTTGCTGGCTTACTTCTTCTATATTGACGGCGTAGACACCATCATCAAAATGGTTGTGCCTTATGCTACTTCCGTATTGGGCTCCGATGCGCTGGATACCTTCTCTTTGCTCGGCATTCTTTTAATTATCCAGATCATTGCCTTTCCTTGCGCTATTCTTTACGGCAATTTGGCCAAAACCTATTCCGCCCGAACGATGATTATCGTCGGAATATTCACCTATATCGTTTCCTGTATCGCCGCTTACTTCATCTCCTCGATCTGGCATGTATTCGCGTTAGGAGCATTAATCGGGTCCGCGCAGGGCGGTATTCAGGCGCTGAGCAGGTCCTATTTTGCCAAAATCATACCTAAAGAGAACTCTAATGAATTTTTCGGGTTTTACAATATTTTCGGAAAATTCGCAGCCATTATCGGTCCGGCTCTGATGTCGCTGGCAACGACCTTGACCGGCAATGCAAATGTCAGTGTACTGGCGATTATTCCATTGTTCGTCATCGGATTCTTCATATTCCTAACTTTGCCTAAAGGAGTAAATCTATGAGCTCCATATCGGCTTCACCGGCCATCGCGAAGCACCTGATCGTCATCTCCTATGATGCTTTCTCTGAGGATAACTGGGAGATGGCTCGCCGTCTGCCGAATTTATCCAAGCTAATTGAACGCGGTGCATTTACGCATCAACTGCAAAGTGTTTATCCCACGCTAACCTATGTAGTGCACAGCACTACTGCTACCGGCGTATATCCGGATAAGCACGGCATCCATCACAACAATCCGTTTCAGCCCTTTGTCAAGGAAGAGGAGCAGAGCTGGTTCTGGTTTCGGGAGGCCATCAAGGTCCCTACCATTTATGATGCCGCTCGGGAGCATTCCTTAAGCACAGCAAGCATTTTATGGCCGGTATCCGGCAAATCCTCTATCAAGTACAATATCCCCGAGATTAGAGCGATCGGGAAGGAGAACCAGGCGCTGAAGGTGCTGAAGAGCGGAAGTCCGCTCTACTGCCTTGAGATGGAAATGAAGCACGGCCGGATCAGACAGGGAATTGAACAGCCTTATCTGGATGATTTCACGACCCGATGTGCGGTGGACACGATCAAGCGGAAGAAGCCTAACCTGCTTATGCTGCATTTGATTGATCTGGATGATGCCAAGCATGCCCATGGAACGGACAGCGAAGAGGTAAAGCAGGTCATCCTGCGGATGGATCATAGAATCGGGCAAATGATGCAGGCCGTTGAAGAAGCAGGCATTCAGCAGGATACCGTGATAGCCGTGCTTGGTGATCATGGACAATTTAATGTCAGATACAAGGTGCATCTGAACAATCTTTTGCAGGAGCGAGGCCTGATCTATGAGCAGAATGGGGAAATGATGTGGAGAGCTTATTTCCAGTGCGGCGGCGGATCCGCCTACCTGCATATTCAGCCGGGAGATGAAGAGGCCGCAGCCTTGGCTCTGGACACGATCCGGATAGTTATGCGGAACCCTGCCTTCGGCATAGAGCAGCTCTACACGGAGGAAGAATTGACCCGGATACACGCAAGCCGAGCGGCAAGCGCAATGCTGGAGGCCAGACGCAATTATGCCTTCGACGAGGCTCTGGATCGGCCAACGATTGTCGACCTGCAGCAGCACGGCGTCAAGTATGCAACGCACGGCTACGCTCCGGACAAGGAAGGATACCGCTGTAATGCGGTCTTCTCCGGGAATCCGGTGAAGTCTGGCTACAGGATCGGAGATATCCATATGGTAGACATTGCTCCTACGATGGCCAGAATATTGGGAATTCCGTTTGGCCCTTGTGATGGAAGAGCCCTGGACGAAATTTTCACCTGTCACTCGGACTAGTTGCCATAACAGATACTGCCCGGATGGGATTTTTAACTACACATCCTTCAGATGAATGGTCTGGATATTTTCTGTGATCACATGAATTAGTGGTGACGAATAGTAATCCAGACTAATCTTCAGCTATTTTATTTGTGATTTTTTTCACATTAAGGGCGACTATGGAAGATTATAATGTTTAATGAATAGAAGGTCGCTTATAGTTACTTATGTGATTTTTTTCACTTATAATGTGAAAAAAATACACCTTCAAGAAAAGGGAGAAATTCACATGAAGCGTTATGGGTTCAAGGGAGTAAGGATCGGGTTTACAGTTGCAATGGTAATTATTCTGGTCATGGGAGTTATTGGTTGCAGCGGAGGCGGCAATAAAAATGAAGCGCCGAATGCCCCTGAAGCAGCCACAGAAGGACTATTTACGCCGGGAACGTATGTAGGCGAAGCCGAGGGTCTGCATAGTACGATCAAGGTTGAGGTTACGGTCGACGCAAATACAATTCAATCGGTAAAGGTACTGGAACAGCAAGACACTGAAGGAGTCAGTGATGCAGTATTCGAGACTATTCCTCAAAAGGTAGTAGAAGGACAGAGCTTGAAGGTAGATGTGGTATCCGGAGCATCTGTATCGAGTAACGGCCTGATTGATGCCATCGCTGATGCACTGTCCAAAGCAGGCGCTGATGTGGAGGCTTTGAGAAATAAAGAGCCGCTTGCCGCAGCAGCAAAAGAAGCTATTACGAAGGAAACGGACGTTGTAGTCGTTGGGGGAGGCGGAGCAGGTCTAGCCGCAGCAGTATCAGCTGCCGAGAACGGAGCAAAGGTCATTCTCATTGAAAAATCACCTTCACTCGGTGGTAATACTATTCGTTCAGGAGGAGAGTTCAACTCCTATGATCCGGTCAGACAACCTAACATAGAAATGACCAAGGCGCTGGTCGATGAGCTGAATGAGATTTTGAAATACAATGAAACAGAATTCGGCGATTATGCTGAAACCCTGAAGACTCTTAAGACACAAATCAAAGAGTATTTGAGCAATGGGGATACTACGAAGCTATTTGATTCACCGGAGCTGCATGCTATTCATACTTATATTGGCGGTAAGAGAACAGATCTGGATGGCAAGGAGATTTCAGGTAAGTTCGAGCTGGTGAACACACTCACACAAAACAGCTATGGAACGATTGAATGGCTGGAAAGCCATGGAGCTGAGTTTCAGGACGGGATCGGAACTGTGCTTGGCGCTCTGTGGCCTAGAACACATCACAATGCCGAGCCTCTGGGGACGGGCTATATCAATACGATGAAAAAGAGTGCAACAGATCTTGGGGCAGAGATCATGATGAACACAAAGGCAACCAAGCTGATCGTTGAGAATGGAAAAATAGTCGGTGTAACGGCTGAGCAAGCGGATGGCACTCCTGTCACTCTGAAGGCTTCCAAAGGCGTAGTTATGGCAACCGGCGGCTTCGGGGCAAATTCGGAAATGGTTGTGAAATACAACAATTACTGGCCTGATATGAACGAGAATATCAAGACAACCAATACATCCAATGCTACTGGCGATGGAATTATTATGGGTGAAGAAGTGGGAGCAAGTCTGTGGGGCATGGGCTTTATTCAATTGATGCCAAGCGGTCAACCTGGAACAGGAGCATTGTCCGGCGGCGTATGGGGCAGCGCAGAGACACAGATCTTTGTTAATAAAGAAGGCAAGCGGTACGTGAACGAATACGCAGAACGGGATGTGTTGGCTGCTGCTGCCCTGGAACAAACAGACGAAACCTTCTTTATCATCAGTGACATGACTTCACTCGGCAACCCGGACTTGAACGGTAAGAGCGTGTGGGGCGATAACTACCAGGATCTGATCAAGAACAAGAATATCTTTATGGCCGATACGCTTGAAGATCTGGCGAAGCAAATGGGTGTACCTGCAGACACCTTTATAGCGGAGATGGAAAAGTATAATACTTATGTAGAGAAGCAATTGGATCCAGAGTTCGGTAAGAAAAACTTTGGAGCAAAGCTGGAGACGGCACCATTCTTTGCTACGCCAAGAACACCTTCGGTTCACCACACTATGGGCGGACTTGAGATCAATGAGAAGGCACAGGTGCTGGATACAGCAGGCAAACCGATTGAAGGTTTGTTTGCGGCTGGCGAGGTTGCGGGTGGGCTTCATGCCGGCAATCGTCTTGGCGGCAATGCGATTACGGATATATTCACCTTTGGACGGATTGCCGGAGCAAGTGCGGCAGGCAAGTAATTCTTGCTGCTGAATTGAAGACGCGCCCTGCTATTGTTATCGTACAATAGCAAGGCGCGCCTTTTTATTCTAATCGTAATCCCAAGCTCTGAGAATCCGGCTCATTGTTAGCATAACAGATGCTTCCCGGATGGGATTTGCAAATTCTCTTCATTCGGGTAGCTTCATCAACGATCTGATCCATGCTTTGAAAATCGCATTTCTGATTCGTCACTACAGCGATCGAAATGGAGACAAGCGGAATCGCGCCATAGCCCCCGGAACGACTCTCCCCCTTCACAAAATTGTTCTTGAGATCCTCTGCGCTGTAAAAGGATTGCTTGATTTGCTCAAAGCCCTCAATCACCTTGCTGCAGGGGTCTTGATAATCATGATGGCTCAGAATCGCGATAAAGTCATCCCCTCCGATATGTCCCAGGAATGAGCCTTGCCCTGAAAACTGCTCCCGCAGCAGGGCAGCGGTTGCCTGAATCAGAGAGTCCCCCATTTTGAAGCCATAGCTGTCATTATAGGACTTGAAGTGATCCAAATCGATGTAGAGTACACTGAAGCATTTCTGGTTTGCGGATTGTTGAAGCCGGTCGTCGATAATCCGGTTGCCGGGCAAGCCGGTCAAGGCGTTCATGAAGACCGCCATCTCCGCCCGAAGGTCGGCTACCTCCAGCAGCAGACGTCGAATGCTGACGAAGCCGTACAGCATTTCTTCCTGAGCCACCAGCACTCCGTCATATAGCTCCTCTTCGGCCCGGTTCATCGCCTGAATACTCACTTCTGTAATAGGCTCCTCATATTGGACAACAAGCGGATGACTATTCATGACCAGACTGACCGGTCTGCCCATGTACAGGTTATATCCGTATTGCGTCCCCAGCAGTTGATAGAATCGGGAGCGCATCACAAGTGCGGGAGGTATTCCTGCTCCGGCTACAGCTATACCTTCCAATTTAGGGTTATGTACGAATAGGTTATTTACAACCCGGCATTTCGTATCCGGCTCGACGATGGGAATCGTCTCGGCCATTTCACCAATTTTCGTGAACAAGTTATCCCCTCCGTGAACACTGCACACTTGCCTTTTCTATCTACGCGGGCGTCTTTAAGTTCAACTGGTACTAAAAAGGTTGTAGATAAGGGTATGTTAGTTCCCTGGCCGGCCTTCCTAATGCATAGCCTTGTCCGTACTGGATGCCCTTCTGGCGTAAAAATGAGATTTCCTCTGAGGCTTCAATACCTTCGGCGATAATATGGGTGCCCGAATCAGCAGCAAATTCTTGGAGTAAGGTTACAATGCGCTGTTGATTCGGGCAAAGGTGAATATTGTGAACTAGCGACTTGTCCAGCTTAATAAACTCCGGCTTCAGGCTTACAATGGCCTTCAAGCTGTTATAGCCGGAGCCCGCATCATCAATGGCAATGCGAAATCCCTGGGCGCGGTAATGCGAAAGAATGCGTTCAAACTCCACATAGTCCTGAACGGCCTGCTTCTCCGTTAACTCAAATACCACCTGCTGCGGAGAGAGGTTGTAGCGGGAGAGGAGCTGAATCGTCTGCCCGCTCCGATAGCCCGGATCAGACAGCACCTGGGGATGGATATTGATGAACAAAATTGTATCTCTGGGATGAGCCGCCTGCTCCAGTGCCGAGCTAAAACGGTTCAAGGACAAGTCCCGGCAAAACAATTCAAAAGAGAAGACTTGATCGGTATGCCCGATAAAATCATAGAAAAAATCGGTTGTCGGAAACTGCGCCGACACCGGAGGACGGTTCAGCACCTCGTAGCCCAGATGACTTTTGTCCTGCAAATTATAAATAGGCTGGAAAAAGGTGGTCAGCGCCTGCCCTTTCATGATCTTGTGCAGCTCGGTATATCTTCTGCAGGATTGATAATACGTCCGGGTTGCTTGATAGAAGTAGGTCATGTGGTTTAACAGACCGCTTCTATCTCCAGAAGGAGCGAGCGGTGTTTTCATTTTCCAATCTCATCCTTTATGCCTATATAATCGAGACTGGAAAAATGAAATGCCCGTCTCTATAGTGCTATTGTACCCCTCCGATACCTAGAGAGCATCAACTTAGTGTTAACGAGAGGTAAAATGCGCTAATCCGGGCGCCGAATTCTGTCGAAAATTCCTACATTACAACGAATTGTGTAATTTCGGGAGGGCTGGACCACCTAGTTCCTGAATAAATCCAGCCCGAGGCCCAATGAGCCCTTGCCCCAAATTAAGCAGGTCTTACTAACTCTAGTCTGTTCTATCGCTTTTTCCCACTAAAATATCCAAATCCACGGTCACCCATGCCGACTCCTGCCGAACAAAGTCCTGCAGACGCTCAGGGTCCGAAGACCAGGCCAGCGGTGTCATGCTCGCCAGAAGCTGCAGCTCCGCGCCGTTCAGACGTTGTCTGTAGTTCAGCTGAATCGTGTCCAAACGATCGAAATGCCGGCAAAATAGGTCTGATGTATGCTTGTTGCTATAGCTTCTTTTTTCGTTATCCCCATAAAGTGCTTGTCTCAATTCCTTCAGGTAGCCAGGACCAGGTACGACCTTCACGATGATGCCGTCCTGCCTCAAGATCCGCGTGAACTCCTTGTAGTTAGCCGGTGATAGTATGTTTAGCAGTACCCGGCAAGACCGATCCGCAAGCGGCAAGCTGGCCAAGTCGCCCACCAGCCAAATGGATCCCTCGTATTTCTTTGCGGCCAGGGTGATGCCTTCCTTCGAGATATCAAGGCCAAGCCCGGTCACCAGGGGCAAATCGCATGCCTTAAGCACACTCTGCAAGTGGGAGCCCTCACCGCAGCCCAAGTCGGCCATCATCCATGAGTTCTCCGCTTCGGGAGCATCCTTGAGGATGAGATCCCGGAGAACCTTGTGCAAGGGCTTATATAGAGAGCTTTCCGTAATCAGATGGTGCCTTGCATCAAATAAGAATTTGCCGTATTTGCCGACCGCCGGCCGGGTTAACAGGTTCAGATAGCCGTGCTTGGAAAAGTCAAACGCGTGGTGCTTCAAGCAGACCAGACCGGCGTACTCATTAACCTTCACCGGACTTCCGCAGAGCGGACATTTTAAGCTGGATGACCATGTATCTACCAGATTTGCGCTTTGTATTTTTTTGCTCATGAAATCCCTTCCTTTGCCATAGAAAATCACAGGCATTCGGCCAGCACGGCAAGGTAACGGGATCTCACGACCAAAAGGCAAAGGCCGAGAAGACAACAAAAAAAGAAAGGCGCGACAAATCCGCCTCTCTTCACGATTCAAAAACAACCTCTATATGAATTGAAGATGAGATGACCCAAAAGGACAGACTGATCCCGTGTACCCTGCCTAATGCAAGCAGAGCCTTTGAACGTATTTAATTACGGATTCAAAGTCAGGGAGCGCAATCTGATATAGTGGATCATCATCTATCCTCCTGTCTCAACAATTGTGTCCAGTATAAAACATGCGTTGGAGGATGTAAAGCAGACGCAGCTTCTCTATTATTCTTGCATTGTTCACATAATGTTCACTTATATACCTCAATGACAGGTCGCTATAATAATCCGAGTGATAGAAAGGAGAAATGATCGATGCCTACAACAAGAAAAGAAAGTTTGATCTTCGGGGGGATGATGTGCTTTGGCATGGTGCTTGTCATGACCATGTACAACTTTTATCTCCATAATGCCTTTTCCAGTCTGACGCTTACACAAGGGATAATGGATTTTCTGCTCGGATTCGCGGTCGCCTTTCTGCTGGATTGCTTCCTCGTCGGCCCGTATGCCAAGAAAGCCGCACTGAAAATAACGGGTAAAACGGCCAAGCCGCTCTATAAGGTCCTCGCGATCTCCACTTGCATGGTCATCGGGATGGCCTCCCTCATGTCGGTCTATGGACTGATCACCTCCTCCATCGCGGAAGGAATTCGGTGGAACTCCATCCTAGGAGATTATATACGCATCCTGGGCATGAACTTTATTGTAGCGCTGCCTTTGCAGATGATCGTAATGGGACCCCTTGTAAGATTCATTTTTGGTAACTACGTAAAGCGTTAATGTTCTTTGTGTATGTGCTGCCTGTAGGCCTCGATGTAGCCCATCAGATGCCTTATGCCTTCAAGCTGAGCCTGCAGCCGTTCACTTAACTTCGCAAGAGCAAGCTGGAACGACCTATCAATCCGTTCGAATTGATGGGCCTCC
Organism: Paenibacillus brevis; assembly: GCF_018919145.1. Classification (GTDB taxonomy): domain Bacteria; phylum Bacillota; class Bacilli; order Paenibacillales; family Paenibacillaceae; genus Fontibacillus; species Fontibacillus brevis. The sequence continues at coordinate 46,081 of NZ_JAHLQJ010000002.1, read as the reverse complement.
AGTTCGCTCAGAAGCTCCCTCAAATGATCTACATAGTACACGGTCCGCCGCAGACTGCTAATGACCAATATCTTGCGCAGCTCGGTCAAATCGTACAGCCGATATCCATTCTCCTTATCCCGGATTGAAACAATCAGCCCCTCCTTCTCCCAATGCCTGATTGCAGACGTATTCACTCCTGCTAGTTCTGCTGCCTTGCCAATCGGCAGCGGTCCGTCGGGTGTCTTCATCTTCTGATAAGAGCCAAGCTGAGCCTGCTGGATCATTCCGAGTACATGTCCAACGCGGATTTTTTCCTCTTGGATCCGGTGGAGCTGCTGGTTAATCTGCCAAAGCGCTTCCGTCACATTTCCATTCTTTACGCTGCGCATCACCTCATAGACAACAGGAATCTCAAAGCCGACCAGCATGGATCGAATCGCGGCAAAGGCCAGACGGTGTAGGGAAGCATACTGACGGTGTCCCCCCGTCGATCTGGCTACATGAGGAAGCAGCCCCTGCTCTTCATACCTCCTCAGGGTCGTTGTACTCACGTTGAATTCCAAGGCTAACTCTGCCGGTGTATAAAAACGTACCATTTACCCACTCCTAAATTAAAGTAATACCTTAAAGTGCTACGTTAAGTATTGATTGGGGAGAGTCCCAATCTATCTATACTTTAGGTACACAAACCTGAAGATTGCATCTATGTTGTATGTTTATAGTATATCAGATTTGGAGGGATGAACATGAAGAGAACAATCACTTTGGACGATGGCTCTGCGCTGGAGGTGAGGCTTGAGGGCAACAGTAAGGGCAGATTGATTATGCTTCCGGGGACAAAAGAAAGTGTGACGGGCACAGAGGCGGAAACACTAAGGCTGTGGGGCGTAGACCCGGAGCTGGGAAGGAAGCTGGTGGACGGGCTTGCCGATGAGTTCGGGGTCATCTATTTTGACTATGAAGGTCATTTGTTTCAGCACCCACGCCCGGATTCGCTTACGCCAGAAGCCATCGCCAGAGATTTCCTACAGATCGCCGATGAGATGGGTGTCAACGCCTTCTGCTATTACGGATACTCTTGGCTGGCACTTGCCGGCTTACAGCTCGCTATAAGGACCGATCGTTTAGAGGCGCTTCTCATGGGCGGATTTCCTCCTTATGATGGGCCTTATGCTGAAATGAGAACCGTCACCGCCAAAACGCATGAGCAGGCTGTCCAAAATATCGAGAAACCAAGATCTGCTCCTAAAGATCAAAGTTCTGTGGACGAGGTGGATTGGGATCATATTGAGGTCACGATCGATCCGGATCGAACCAAGCAATTTCTTACCCTATATAATCACTTGACAGATTTTGAGGATACGGCGATTCAGGGAAAGCTCTGCTTTCCCAAGCTGGCCTTTGCCGGGGAGAAGGATACGATTGTGTACGGCGAGAACTTCGGCGGGGTCACCGTCGATATCTCCGGGCGGTTGAGCAAACACGAGGACACTTTACGGCAACTCGGTTGGGACGTGCAGATCGTGCAAGGAGAGCATATGGATCACACCCGGGCCATGCAACCGGAAGTTGTGCTGCCTTTAATTAAGCCTTGGCTGAGGGCCAAGCTTTCGGGTTGACACTTTTAGCCGTATAAAAATGGGCACTTCTACAGCGTGATGGCTGCGGAAGTGCCTTGTTCTTGTTGCAGATCATGCAGGATTGCCCTGCACAAACTGATTCTGATACATTCCAGCGTAAACTCCGTTCTGCTGATTTCATCGCTTCTTCAAGAGATCGTCATAAGTTCACAACATTTCTTTGTTAAAGTCAGGTCATGGAAGCGACCCTCCATCAAATTACAAGAAAAGAGTTGAACTGAAATGACGACAAAAGAGATCTTAAAGAAGCATCTCGTTCTTATGCTGGTTCTAGGGGCAATAGCTCTGGTGCGACCTGTTATGAAAATCACCGGGGTTATGGATCTGCTCGGCCAACAATTCGGCAGTATTCTAATGACGGTTCTTATTTCCTTGATATGGCTTATAGTCGTTTTGAGAAAAAAGGTATCCTCGCCGGTTACCATTCTGGTCGGCGCCGGTCTAAGCTATGCCTTATTCGCCATACTGCTTAGCGGTATCGTATCTCCTCTGCTCGACGGCAAGCTGCAAGGTCCCCTGACGAATCCGCTCGCCTTGGTCAGCATCTTCACCACCAATGCGGTATGGGGGCTGCTAATTGGCGGTATTGCCAAGCTGCTGCAGCCCAAACATTAAACAGTTCAGTAATCCGATGACAAGGGATACAGCCGCACCGGGACCGGATGGCCGAGTATAAAACGCTCGCCTTCCATATACGAGTCGTAAGCTAGAATTTGCACTCCTTTAAGTGATGCCTGCTCCAGCGCCTCGGAAAAGGCTGGGTCCATTTCCCGATAGGGGGTAAATCCGCGGCAGCCCTTCATCTGTATTACGAACAAAATTGCGCCAAGGTATCCCGCCTGCACAGCCTGAATCATCTCCAGCACATGCTTCGTCCCCCGCGCGGTTGGCGCGTCCGGGAAGAGTGCCATACCATCCTTCTCCAACGTGACCCCCTTCACCTCGATGAACCCCGCTTGTCCATTAGCTTCCACATAGAGATCAAACCGCGAGCCGCCAAAGGTAACCTCTCGCTTCAGGGCAGAGACCGCCCCGAACTCTTTTAGCCGTCCTGCGGCAATTGCCTCATAGGCAAGCTTATTCGGTGCCTGGGAGTCGATATTCACCCATTCCCCGTTCTTGGCTGCCGCTACAAGCGAGAAGCGGGTCTTCCTTCCCGGCTGATTGCCGGGCTCCAGCAGAACCTCCGCACCTGGCTGCAGCAGCTCAGTCAGTCTGCCGGTATTTTTAATATGCACCTGTTCCTTGATCCCATGGACAAAGACCTCTGCAATGAAGCGGTTCACTTTTCGCTCCAAAAGGCCGGGCACCAAATTCCTATACTTCAACGGTTTCCCTCCCAATTTCTCCGGTACAACCGAGATGGACGGTGGCCCGCATTTTCCGTATAGTGATCGGTTTCCTCCACGAGATGGGCTACCTTGCGCCGAAAAGCGGCTTTCAGCAGTTCTTTGTCCAGAATGACTTCGTAAACCTGCTGCAGCTCGGTCAAAGTGAACCGCTCTTGCATCAGATGCAGGGCGATATCGGTATAATCTACCTTCCCTCTGAGCCGGTCCATGGCGCAAGCAATAATCTTTGCATGATCGAACGCCAAGCCCTCGCTCAATAGGATATTATAGTTCGTTGCCGTCGAGGTAGCCCTTACCGTTACCGTACGTGCCACGACTGCTGTAAGCTCCTCGCCTTCCGCGCACAGCTTGAGCTCGTATTCCATTGTCTTGGCGTATCCGTCCTCCAGGACCTCCCGCCGCTCCCGAAGCAAGCGATAAGTAAGCTTGAACCAGACTGCGGCGTCGGCGTCATCGCCTGCCTTCAGTTGCATCTGATCGCTGGAAATCAAAGCCATGTAGCTGCAGCTTATGACCCAAGTGCGGGGGTCCCGGCCCACATCGCTGAACGTATACAGCTGCTCCAGATAGACATCGGCCACGCCTGTCTCTTCTTGCAATTCCCTCGCCGCCGCCTGCTCCGTCGTCTCATCCGGCCGGACAAACCCGCCGGGCAAAGCCCATTGTCCGAAATAGGGATGTCCCCCCCGGCGAATGAGCAGAATGCGGAGCTCCTTCTCGGGAAGCCTGCGGTAGCTGTCCGCTTCCGTATCGGTCACTGTAAAGATAACCATATCCGTAGCCAAGGACGGCCGTTCGTAATCTCCGGCCCGGTATTGCGCCAGGAATTCCTTTTCCGTAAGTCCATTGTGATCCCTCAGATCCAAATTCTTCGCCTCCTTCATCTCCTAAGGCATGTTTAGCCATGCTCAGCCGCCCAGTTCTCCAAAGTAATTCCGGTAGGGCTCGAATTTTGCCAACACCTCGTCTACCTTCCCCATCCGTTCCTCCAGACTCCCCCTCAGCGTAATGTAGGGAATCCGCCGTTCCTTCAGATCCGCAATGATCTGCTTATGGAAAATATGCCGTTTCTGATCTCCGCTGCGGTCCCATGTATCGTCATAAGGAATATCGTCGTCGCAGAGGAAGAATAGATCATAGCGCTGCGCATTCTCCAGCGCGATCCGGCTGAGCAACTCCGGTGCCCGTCCGTGATAATCCAGTGCGAACATATAAGTCGTAATCGCATTCGTATCGACGAACAGGAACCGGTTGGCATCCAGAAGCGCCTGCTCCTCCCGCTCGATATGCCCCAGAGCGATCTCATCGAACGCCTCCAGGCCGATTCTCCGGTCCACCTGATGCTCCGTCCAGTAGTCCCGGCCATATTCACTGGCATATGTCGTCTGATACCGCCGCGCCAACGCTTCGGTAATCGTCGATTTGCCCGTCGACATTGCGCCCACAAATACGACTTTGGTTATTAAATCCCGGTAGACCACATCTCTTACAAATTCCCTGTACTTATAAGGATCTGAACGGATCATCGTCGCCGAAATCGGTACCTGTCCGCGTGCTTCATCTACCCTCCGGTCGATGGCCCCAAGCGCGATGCTCATATGCTCGCCATAGAACTCGCTGGAATAGAAGTGGGTAACTTGCTCTCCTTTCAGCAGCCCCAAAATGTACTGCTCCTCCCGAATTTCATGCTCCCGGTCGTTGGAATATCCATCAGGACCATCCCAGGCTTCGATTACCCGAACGGACGGATAGAGCTTGCGGATCCAGCCAGCCCGGATATGGAGCGGAATTGGAGTAACTGTAGTCTCATAAATGACGACGATCAATTCATCGACCTCTCGCAATGCCGTCTCAATCATGAACTGATGCCCTTTATGCAGCGGGGCGAACTTGCCCAGCGTCAAGCCTAATGTCTTCATGCCAATACCTCCCTGGCACCCTTGCTCCAATTATAGTAACCGTATACCGCGTTCACTAAATATGCTCCCCACATAACGATCATCAGCAGCGCTTCCTGGCTTCCATCCGCCATTCGAATCACCCATAACAATACGGTGAACACGTTCAACACGATATAGACCAGCCACTGTTCCTTAAATCTTCTCACCATCAACAGGGTGGCGACGACTGATAACACCGTTGTCATCGCATCGATATAAGGCGAGTTCTGTCCGGGGATGAACGAAAGCCCGAAGCCCAGCAGCACGCTGCCCAGGATACAGATTGCCGCAACTGTCAGCAGTCCTTGGAGCCTCATTTTCCGCATGGTCAGCTTACCGCTCTCTTGTGTATTCTTTTTCCACATATAGAAGCCGATTACGTTCATTGGAACAAAGAACAGCAGGTTCAGCATCACTTCTCCGAACAGGCCGTTTGCATAGGAGAGATACGCATAACCGAGAGTATTATACATCCCGAACACATAGCTCATCAGGTTGCCCTTCGCTGCCAGTACGACACAGAGAACTCCAGTAATAAACACCGTGAATCCGAATAAAGAATCCTTCATGAGCACAGTCAGCACTACAGCGATTGAAGTAAACAAAGCCAGCCAACCGATTTCAAACCTGTTCCAGCCGCTCCACACTTTATTCATCCGTGTTCCCTCCACTTCCTTCGGTTGCCGGTTCGTATCCGTTACCGGCTTTTTCTTATTTATATTTTGATAATAACATATTGTTACTAACAAATGCAATAAGAAATGCCGCCACTCAGGTAGTGACAGCATTTGTATTGTTAACCTATCGTACTTTGTACTATAAATTGCTTTTCCTTTCGTAATACGTTCATTAGTTCTGGTCCCACATTTAGGTTCTGTTGTACCAGTTGATGAGGTGTGAGCGCCATCCACTGATTCAGCGAAATATCCTCAAAGCGGTCACTCGCGAACATCTCCAATGCCCATACGCTTTGATTACCAGTGTTTTGGATGTAGTGTCCGAAGGCCCGCGGTACATATCCTACATCCCCAGCACGATAATCGAAAGTGCGAGCCGTACCATTAGGTGCCATAACCGTCATGCGCGCCGTGCCGGAGATATAATACTGCCACTCGTCTTGGTTAGGATGCCAATGCATTTCTCTCATTGCGCCAGGTTTAATTTCCAACAACGATGCGGCAATTTGTGTGGAAATAGGAAAGTTGGCAGAATCGACTATACGCACCGTACTCCCTCCCGGAGTTACGATCGGCTCTTGGGCGAGCAGCCGATGTGTGAAGGTTTTCGGTACTAAACCGTAAGGATCAGGCACCTGCTGACTTTCAAGCGGACCGGGAACATTGGATTGAAAAATATATAACTGATGGTTCGGGATATGGGCAAAAGCGCTTGGCGGGACACCAAAATTCACCGTCAGTACATCCTTTGGCGTATGTGCGAACCAATCAGAGATAGCTAAAGTATTGAGGTCAGAGAAGCTGCCGTCAGGAAAGACAAGCAAAAACTCGCAGCCTTCCTCCAGCCCTTGAATGGAATGTGGAATTCCCGGAGGGAAGTACCAAAGGTCGCCTATACCTACGTCAGCAATGAAGTTCCTCCCTTGCTGATCAACGGATGTAATGCGCGCTCGCCCCACAAGCATAATCGCCCATTCCGCTTGCTGATGCCAATGCAACTCCCGCACACCCCCTGGAGTCAGAGCCATATTCACCCCGGCAATCGTGGTCGCGATCGGAAGCTGCCTAACTGTCACTTCCCGTGACCAACCACCGTGATTTAACTGCATGTGGGTATCGGAGAAAGAAAACTTTAGGTTGGGAAGTGATCCTGCATCGGTGACAGGCGGAACTAGCATATCAGGGTTCTCAAGGTCTCGCATGACATCCCGTGGACCTAGATCCCACCAACCAGCACCATCATTTCTTATCGGTTGTGGTACATCTCCATTCCGGGTTTTGTTTTCCAAATTATATACCCCCCTCGTTCTATCCACTTTGTACTCGTCACTAGGTGAATGCCTAATATAAGTTATGAATAGAGTCAGGAATTGGAACTTTGTCCCTCTTGGAGTAGTATCGGGGCTCAATAAGCATGTAAAATCTGCTTTGAACACCAGACAATAAAATATCCCCTACCCTGTCCAATCGTTCGAATGTCCATGGTAGAGGATAGCCTCTGCAATATGCTCCTTATTGCATCTCATTCTCGATACGCTGCATGAATTCTTCTGCTGCGCTATAGCCCAATTGCTTGAGGTACCAATTGTTGGCGGCAGCCTCAATCAGTCCCGCCACATCGCGTCCCGGCTGAAGCTGGACTTCAATATGCGGGATCTTCACCCCGAGATATTCCGTGAATTGCGGAATGACTTCCAGTTCATTGTTCAAGGAATTCTCCTGCCAAGGGGCCAGTTCAATGTCCAGCACGATGCGCGTCTCATCCTGAAAGGCCTTGCGCCCGTATTGGCGGACCACATTGATCAGTCCAATGCTGCGCAGCGCCAGAAATTCGCGCGTGGTCTCGTTATGTGTTCCGAGCAGCGTTGCCGGACCCAGCTTCTTCAGGACTACGATATCATCGGCAACGAACCGGTGCCCACGCCTGATTAGCGTATGGGCCGTCTCACTCTTGCCGATCCCGGACTTTCCCCGAAGCAGAATGCCGATGCCCGATACATTCACACATACGCCGTGAATTGAAATTTCCGGAGCCAGCGTCTTCAGCAAGAAACGATCCAGCTTGGCGATGAATTCGGTGGTCGTCTCCTGCGTTCTAAGCAGCGGTATTCCCTCTTGATCGCAGAACAGGGTCAAGTACGGAATCTCCTGTTGACCCGACGTCACGATAAAGCACGGGGGATGGTACTTGACAATGTTGCCGATATGCAGCTTGCGCTCTTCCACGCTTAATGTCAATAAGTAGTTAATTTCCTTGCGGCCGAGAATCTGGATGCGTTCCATCGGGAAGAAATCAAAATACCCGACGAACTCCAAGCCCGGTCTATGCGTTCGAGGACGGGTAATCATGCGGTCCATACGGCCGTTCCCGGCCAATACTTCCAATGAAAAGGTGTCCTTAAGCTTCTGAACAGTAATTGAATTCATCTTGCTTCCCTCCTGAAGCTAAGCGTACTTCAAATACGCTCCGATATGCAAATCGGCCGTTTTCGATATATTCCACGAACGAGAGGGTTTCTCCTTCATTTCATAGTCTTGCGCATGATTTCGATAGAATCACTCCTTTATTTGTAGATCGATCCTAATTTATGATCTTCTTGTAATCTCCTTATTTTTAAAAAAGTGGAAGGAGGTGTTCATTTCTTTTTTTGGTATCGCTTACATTGTAATTAGATGCACAAGATGGAAAAATCTCGAAGGAACTTTATTCTGAAGGGAGAATCGAATTCGTGAACAGCCAAAAACGATTTGTCGCTTGGGTGTGCATTGTAGCTTTATTCGCCGGAACACTCCTGACCTCTGTTGGCTGGCCGGACTCCGCCCGTGCGGCGGGAGGATCCAATCTGGCCGCAGGCAAAGCCGTATCCGCATCCGGGCATGCCGATGTGTATGTCGCAGCGAATGCAGCAGACGGAAATGCAGGCACGTATTGGGAGAGCACCAACAACGCCTTCCCGCAGTGGGTACAGGTTGACCTCGGCAACGCAGCCTCTGTCGATCAGGTTGTCCTTAAGCTGCCCGAAGGATGGGAGAGCCGTACGCAAACCCTGTCCGTGCAGGGAAGCACAACGGGCACCGGCTTCTCTGATCTCAAGGCTTCATCCAACTATACCTTTGATCCGAACCTTGGAAACACAGTGACGATTGACTTCCCGGCAACCGCCGCACGTTATGTGCGAATCCATCTCACCGCCAATACCGGCTGGCCGGCAGCTCAGTTGTCCGAAGTGGAAGTCTACGGCGCTGCCGCTCAACCCGAGTCTACTCCGATTCCGGGAAAAATTGAAGCGGAGAGCTACAGCGGGATGAACGGGATCCAAACTGAACCTACATCGGACACCGGAGGCGGCCTGAACGTAGGATGGATTCACGTCGGCGACTGGCTGGACTATAACGTGAACGTGCAAAGCGCCGGGACCTACACTGTAGAATACCGGGTAGCCAGCAACTCTGCCGCAGGTGAAATTCAGCTTCAATCCGGCGGAACCACGCTTGCTACCACAGCGGTTCCGAACACCGGCGGATGGCAGAATTGGCAGACCGTATCTGCAATCGTTACGCTTAACGAAGGACCTCAGACGCTTCGTATCTTTGCCAGCGGATATGACTTCAATTTGAACTGGCTCCAATTTGCATCGGGCAACGCATCCGATACCCAAGCCCCTACAGCGCCGGCCAATTTGGACTTTACGCAACCCAGTTCGGGTACGATCCGGCTCACCTGGAATGCCTCCACCGACAATGTGGGCGTGACCGGATACGACATTTACGCCAACAACCAGCTTCGGGGCAGTGTCAACGGATCGACCCTGACCTATACAGACAGCCAGCCCGCAAGCTTGACAGTGACTTATCACGTCATCGCCAAGGATGCCGCGGGCAACGCATCCGCCCCAAGCAATTCCGTGACGCGGAACGGCTCGAGCGGCGGCAATGAGACAAACCTCGCCATTGGCAAGACAATCTCGGCCTCCTCATCGACCTTCACCTTTGTAGCCGCCAATGCCAACGATAACGATGTGAGTACGTATTGGGAAGGCGGCAGCCATCCGAGTACGCTCACAGTAGACCTTGGCGCCAACGCCAACGTCACATCGGTCGTACTCAAGCTGAACCCGGCCAGCGCATGGGCAACGCGTACGCAGACGATTCAAGTGCTGGGACACGATCAGAATTCCGCAGCCTTCACCAATCTGGTCTCCGCAGCTTCATATACGTTTAACCCGGCTTCGCAAAATACGGTAACGATTCCCGTTAACGCAACCGCAAGCAGCTTGCAGCTGCGCATTACGGCGAACTCAGGAGCGCCGGGCGGGCAAATCGCCGAGTTCCAAATCGTCGGTTCGCCGGCCCCGAATCCGGACTTAACGGTAACAGACATGACCTGGTCACCCGGATCTCCGAACGAGAGTCAGGACATTACTCTTAACGCAACCGTACAAAATATCGGAGAGGTAGCTTCTCCCGCAACGAGCGTAAACTTCTACCTCGGCAGCACGTTGGCCGGAACAGCTCCTGTCGGTACGCTTGCGCCTGGTGCCTCAGCCATTGTCTCCGCGAATATCGGGGTCAAGGAGGCTGGCTCCTACAGCGTCAACGCCAAGGTGGACGAGAGCAATACGGTCATTGAAACGAATAATGCAAACAACAACTACACGCATCCTGCCCAGTTGGTAGTAGGTCAGGTGCAAAGCTCCGATCTCATCGGCACAGTATCCTGGACGCCAAGCAATCCTAGCGCGGGCAACACGGTAACCTTCACCGTCAATCTCAAGAACCAGGGAACGATTGCCTCGGCAGGCGGCACTCATGGGGTTACAGCGGTGTTGAAAAACGCTGCAGGCTCCACCGTCCAGACCCTCAACGGCTCCTACAACGGTTCACTCGCTGCAGGAGCATCGGCGAACTTAACGCTAGGAACATGGACGGCTGTCAACGGCAGCTACACCGTGACGGTCAACGTCGCAACAGACGCGAATGAGGTGCCTGCCAAGCAATCCAACAATGTAAGCACATCCAGCCTGTATTCCGGCCGGGGAGCAAATATGCCGTTTACGATCCTGGAAGCCGAAGCCCCGGGGAACAGCACCAATGGAACAAGGCTTGCTCCGAACTTTACGCCGGGCGATTTTGCCGGTGAAGCCTCCGGTCGTTCTGCAGTCTACCTGGATGCAACGGGAGAATATGTAGAATTCACGTTAACCTCGCCGGCGAATGCCTTCGTCCTGCGGAATGCGGTTGATGAGAATACGACGGGAACGATCAGTATTTATGCCGATGGCGTGGATAAGGGTAATTTCACCGTGACCTCCAAGTTCTCTTACGTATATGCTACCCCTTCGACCTTAGGGCGTCTGGGATACGACAATTCCGGCTCCAAGGCATACTGGCTCTATGAAGATGCCCAATTGATGCTGGATCAAGTCTATCCCGCCGGCACCAAAATCAAGATTCAAAAAGATGCCGGAGATGTGCCTTGGATCTATGTGGACATGATTGAGACGGAGAACGTAGCTCCTCCTGCCTCTAACCCTGATCCGGGCAAATACGTTGAGGTTTCCAGTACCAAATCGATCGAACAGGCTCTTAATGAGTTCCGGCAAGATCCTTCCAAGAAGGGGATCTTCATTCCTGCCGGAGAGTGGACTTTGACGTCCAAAATCTATCTGTACGGGCGGGCAACCGAGATCATTGGAGCTGGCCCATGGCATACCAAGCTGGTCGCTCCCCAGAATCAGACCAATACGGATATCGGCTTCAATATCAGCTCTCAGGCTAATGGCTCCACTATTAAAGACTTGTCCGCCTGGGGCAATTACGTATATCGCCAGGATGGTCCCGGAAAATTCATTGATGGCAACGGAATGCAGAACGTCACCATCGAGAATATTTGGGCGGAGCACTTCATCTGTCTGTATTGGGGTGTGAATTCCTCCCACAATACATTCAAGAATAACCGGATCAAGAACGTCTTCGCCGACGGAATCAATATGACTAACGGTTCTTCCTATAATATTATCGATAACAACTATGCCCGCGGGACAGGCGACGATGCCTTTGCCCTGTTCAGCGCAATTGACGCAGGCGGATCCTACAACGTGGGTAACAAATACATCAACCTGACTGCTACCAATGTCCGTCGGGCTGCCGCCTTTGCCATCTATGGCGGGAAAGACAACTTGTTTCAGAATCTATACGGTGCGGATACCCTCACCTATCCGGGCTTGACGGTCAGCAGCTTGAGCTTCGGCTATAACACACTGGGCTTCGGTGATCAGGATACGGTTATCGACGGCGTGACCCTGGATAGAACCGGAGGAGACTTCTGGACCAGTGTGGGAGCTGATGACAAAATCAATGAATATCAAAACTTCGGCGCCATCTGGCTGCATGGGGGAGACCGGGATTTCAAAAATATCCTGATCAAAAATGTAGATATTAATCAGCCGGTTTACTTCGGAATTATGTTCCAATCCAAATCTCCGGAAAATGTACAGATGCAGAACATTCGCCTGGAGAATATCACGATCAATAATCCTTCCCGTTACGGCATCAAGCTGGTTGCCAAGGCAGAGGACGGACAAGGTCCGGTTATCGGATCGGCAAGCTTTACGAATGTAATCATTAATAATCCTGGCGTAGCCGCCATCTACGGGGAGAACAAGAGTCCGGGCTTCACCGTAATTCGGGGGTCAGGCAATAACTGGTGACGGCTGGAACTGCGCTATAAGTTATCAAAAAAGCTCCTATAAAGAAAGCTGGGCGAATAAAGTTTTCGCCCGGCTTTCTGTTCGTTTCGCTTTGCAGGTAAGCAGCCAGGAGGATAGTGCCACCTTCTCCCTTTCCTCACAGCTTCCCTTTCCGCTGAGCCAGGATTTCCGGAATGTGTAATTCACGGAGCACGGGCAAAGTCTCCTGAACGCTGCTTTTGTTGAACTTCTTCAGAATGCTGTTGATTTGCGACTTCAGGGTCGAGGTCTCCACATGCCGCAGCTTGCAGATTTCCTGACGGGAATAATCCTTCATGAGCAATTCCAAAACCTCAAGCTCTGTCGGGGTAAGCGTCGTCAAAATATAGAAGTTATGCATCAGACTGTCTTCGGTGGTCTTGATTCTTTTGAATTCGCGTGTAATCTTGCCTGCTATATTCGAGTGCAATGCGGGAAGGTCGTAATAAGCGTCCTTGATGGCTTGCAGGATGGCGTTCGCGGGCATATTCTTCAGCAAATAATTGGTAGCTCCCAGTTCAAAGGCCCGGAACACAGTATCGTCCGTTTCGCAGACCGTCAATATCACCACCTTGACCCCCGGCAGATAGTTCAGAATTTCTTCGGTCGCCCGGAGGCCTGCCTGCTTATCTTCAAGCTCGATATCCATCAAGACGATGTCCGGTTTATGAAGTGCGGCAAGCATCGTCCCCTCGTAGCCGCTGGAGGCTCTGCCGACGCATTCGATCTGCTTATCCTTTGACAAGATCATTTGATAACGCTTACTAATTAACGGGTCGTCTTCCACAATGAGCACTTTGATCATCGGCGTACTTGAGGCGCTTGACATGCTGCTCCATCTCCTTTAAGCAGTTGTTCAAAAAGTTATCTTTTGATCGCGAAGGTTTTCTAAAAAGCTGACTTTTTGAACATGCACTTTAAGCAGCAGTTTGGCCAGCGAACCTTCTAAACTCCCGGCTTTTAAGTATTGGCAATAGACAGCAAAGGCATAACGATATGAAACGAGCTACCCTCGCCCAATGTGCTCTCTGCATTAATTTTGCCGCCATGGGCTGTAATAATAGTATGGCATATGGATAAGCCCATCCCCCAGTTTGTAGCTGTTGGTTTGGAAGAATAGAAGGGTTGGAAAATATTTTTAAGCTCTTCCTCCGCGATCCCCGGACCATTATCCGTAATCACCAGCTCAACCCATTTATTTCTCACCGTAGTCTCAATATCGATCTTTCTTGATTTCTCTGGTATGGATTCAAGGGCTTCCACCGCGTTAGACACAATATTCTCAATAGCTTGCGGGAAGTAGTAAGGATCGGCCATAATTATGGCCTGCCGCCCCGACGGTGCATATTCGATTTGAACTTGCTTGTATTCAGAATGCATATCTTTCATCAATTTGTCCAATAGTCCATTCAACATAACCGGCTTTAGCTCGATCTTGGACTTTAGTGTCTTCTGGTGCACGGCGTCTAAGCGGTCATATACCTTACGGCAGCGCTGCTCAATAACGCGGATCTCTTCTACGACCTCCGGAGAACGCTCGCACATATGCTCGAGAAACTCGGTTTGCGCCATGATGCCCAACAGTTCGTTCTTAATATAATGGCTAAAAACGCGAGAGGTGAACAGTGCTGAATCGATATTTTCAGAAATAACCGACTCCTGATTCTTGATGCTGTTCTGAATTCGCGTGTATTTATAAATACTGTATAGACTGACTAACAGGCATAATCCCGAGATATACGGCAACAAAACATAGATGGAAGGGTTACCGACCAAATTGATCGGCAAATACCTGGTGAAATGAGCCGCCTTCGATACCTTAATCAGTACGTCGGGCGCCCAGTAATTCATGTAATAATAGGTGATTTGCACAGAAATATAAGAAATCAGAATCATCAGAATATTACTTCGGATCTGTCGAACCTTCGGCGCATTTACCAAGGCATAGACCAGTAAAACGGTTCCTGCCGCAATATACAAGGTATTCACCGTCAAAGTGATCCTGTGCAAAGTCTCATACGCAGAGACAAAAGCTTGCGAGCTTACATAGTCGGGATACAGATTGTAGTACAAGTAAGTGTAAAAGTCCGGATCATACATAATAATCTGCAGGAGGCAAGGAACCGCAAGCAAGGCGAGCAATATAAACCGGCGCTTGAATTGCATATTAAAAGCAAAATAAATCCCCGAGCACAGCCCCGCGTACAAGAAGGTCATCGAGAACAAATTCAAAAACCGGATCAGGCTTTCACGGGTAATAGGCAGGAACATGAGCCGGTTCTGCAAGTCCTTCCTGATTCCGAAGTAAGCTTCAAGACTGTAGTAATAGTACGCATCCTTTGACATGTAAATAATAATGCAGGACACCACAACTAAATAGGAAAAGCCCATCAACAGCATAAAAAGAGTGGCTTTGGTATATTTCCGCTGGAAAAAGAGAAATACGGATATGGCTATGAACAAGATCAGCACCAGGAAAATAAACATATCGGCCATCCCTTCCCTCTTCTTTATAATTAAAACTTACTATATTTATATCATCGACGGAGGTTGAAATTTTCTACAACCCCAACAGAGCGAGAGGTCTGCGTGCGAAGCATCCTCCCTTATTCATGCGCCAATATTCCCGCTTTCCAGCCGTTTTATCCGCGGAAACCGATGATAAAAGTTCCACCTTATCAGAGATCGTCGATACATTTAGACTAAAAATATAAACCAGATACAGGAGGGGTTCTTAATGACTAGAAAGAAAAGCTTAGCCGCTTTATCTTTATCGCTGGCATTTATCTTAGCTTTGGCTGGCTGCGGCCAAGGTAATAACAATAGTACAGGAAATGCGGGCGCCGGCGAAAAAACCGTCTTGGAATACTACACTTGGACGGATGAAGAGGATTATATGACCAAGGTCGTAGAGGCGTTCAACTCACAGAACGGCGACATTGAAGTCCGCATGAATACGATCAGCAACAATGCCGACGAATACAACACGAAAATCATGAATAATCTGTCCGGCGGCTCCAAGATGGACGTATACAGCATGAACGGAACATCAAGCCTCGGCTTGTACTCGTCAAAAGGCCAGCTCGTAGAACTGACCGACCGAATCAAGGAGACCAACATGGATGTCAGCGCCTATGGCCCCAGCTTTCAGGATATTACGAGCGTGCTGACGGAAGGCAAATATTACGCGCTTCCTTACCGTACCTCCCAGTATGCATTGTTCTATAACAAAACGCTGTTTGACGAAGCGGGCATCGAATATCCGACGCAAATGACCTGGAACGAATATGCCGATCTCGCCAAGAGCTTGACCAAAGGCGAGGGCGCGGATAAACAATGGGGCGGTTATTACGCCGACTGGATTATCGCTCCGCTGGGCGCTTTGCAAGAAGGCTCCACCGTTCTTGACGACAGCCTGGACCCGTTAGCCAATTGGCTGGACTATCTGGACCGCTTGTACTATAAGGACGGCTCCCATATGAGCTACAAACAAATGAAGGCAGAAAGCATTGACTGGATTAAGCAATTTGAAAGCGGTAACGTCGCCATGATGATTAACGGGGAATGGACGATCAATATGCTGAAGGCGGATATTGCCGCCGGCAAGACCGATATGGAATTCGATATGGCTCCAATGCCGTTGCCGGAGGGAATGAACGATCCGATCACGGTCGGTGGCGTAAGCACCTTTATCGGCATCAACCCGCAAAGTAAGAATGCTGACGCCGCCTTCAAATTCGTGCAATTTGTAACCGGTGAACAAGGCGAATCGATCATTGCCGAGTCAAGCGTATTGCCGGCGTACTCCAGCGAAAAGACCCAAGAATCTTTCCTGACGGCAACCGGTCTGCAAGGCAGCGGCTTCTTCTTTGAAGCAAACACGGTCGTGGAAAACCAGCCGGTCGCAAATATCGACGAAGTGAACCGCGTATTTAACGAACAACGGGATCTCTTCCTGTTCCAGGAGCAGGATTCGGCCACCGCCATTCAAAACTTTATCAAAAATCGCCAATCCGTGCTTAATAAGTAATTCTTAAGCCAAGCAAATCGGCCTCCGCTTCGTTGTTGGCGGAGGCCGAACTGATATTCCGGCAGTAATCCACAAAGGAGGTTGCATTGATGACAAGTAAACGTCTGGCCAACTACAAGTCATACGTTCCGGGGACGTTATTCATTCTTCCGGCCTTTGTCTTGTTTGCGGTATTTATCTTTGTCCCCTTAATCTACGGCTTCGTTATGAGCTTTACCGATTACGGAGGCTTTAACGTTACGCCGAATTTCATCGGCTTCAATAACTATGCCCATTTATTTAAGGACGATTATTTCCTGGTTTCGCTAAAAAATAATCTGGTCTATACGGCCCTCTTTGTACCGCTAACGATGGTTCTCTCCTTGTTTGCGGCAATCGCCTTGAACAATGTGCTCCATCTCCGTAAATATTTGCGGATGGCCTTTTACTTCCCTTACATCACTTCCATGGTGTCCATTGCCATCGCCTGGGGACTCTTGTTCAATCCCGTTTCCGGCCCAATCAATTACATGCTGAAGGCTATCGGGATTGCGAATCCTCCGGAATGGCTGATGTCTTCCCAGTGGGCGCTGCTCGCAATCATTCTGGTCGCCGTATGGAAGAGCTTCGGTTACTACATGATCATCCTGCTGGCCGGTATTCAAGGCATTCCCGAGCATCTGTACGAGGCCGCCGAGCTTGACGGCGCCAGCAAGTTCAAGCAGTTTTTGTACGTGACTTTGCCAAGCCTGTCGCCAACGCTGTTTATGGTGTTGATTCTTACGATCATTAACTCGTTCCAGGTGTTCGATCTGGTATCCGTCATGACCGACGGCGGTCCGGGCCGCTCCACCAACGTGCTTGTGTTCCGGATTTATCAGGAGGCCTTTATCAACTACCGGATGGGATACGCAGCAGCCATGTCGACTATCCTGTTCCTGATCATCATGGTCATCTCCCTGATTCAATTCCGGCTCGAGAAAAAATGGGTTACCTACTAAGGAAAGGAGAGCGAGAACCCTATGCAGGATGCGATTGCTAAACTGAAAAGTACCAAGCCTCTCTACTGGCTGCTGCTTGCGGTCTTGGTCATCTTTTCGCTTGCCACTCTTTTTCCGTTCCTATGGATGATATCGGCCTCTTTGCGGACAGATGTGGATCTGTTCAAAAATCCGATGAACTGGATCCCCCAGTCCTTATATTTGAACAATTATAAAGAAGTCTGGACCGCCATTCCTTTTGCGCAATATTTTTTGAATACCGTCAAGCTGTCCGTAATCATTACCGTATTGCAAGTCGTGATTTGCTCTATGGCGGCCTACGCTTTTGCCAAGCTGAAAGTGCCGTTCAAGAACCTCATTTTCATTCTGTTCATGACCAACCTGATGATGCCATGGCATTCCATCATGGTGCCGCAGTTCTCGGTCGTCAGCAGCTTGGGGTTATATAACAGCCACGCCGGATACATTCTGATCCAATTATTTAGCGGCTTCGGCATCTTCCTGATGCGCCAGTTCTTCATGAGCTTGCCGAACGAGCTGAATGAGGCTGCAAGGGTGGATGGTTACAATGAGTGGAAAATATTCTGGAGAATCATGATGCCGCTGTCGGCGGCAAGCCTGTCGACGCTGACGATTTTCACATTTACGTTCATGTGGAATGATTACCTTGCCCCGCTCATTTATTTGAACGACGATACGTTGAAGACATTGCAGTTGGGCATGAAGGCCTTCCAAACCGAGCATACGATGGATTACGGCCTGCTGATGGCCGGCACCGTGATCGCGACCATTCCTATGGTTGCCGTGTTCCTCCTAGGCGAACGCTTCTTTATGCAAAGCGTAGCTACCACGGGAATGAAAAACTAATAAATAGAGGTGTTGAATATGACGGCTTCAAATCGGCATTTTGTTCAGGTTACAGGCGAAAATTTCACCGTAAACGGCGAAGAAATCCTGTTCCGCGGCTTCAACTTAGGCACATGGATGAATCTCGAGCACTTTTTGATCGGCCTTCCCGGCACGGATACCTTGATTAAAAGGACGTTTGAGGAAGTGTACGGCAAGGAGCGCACCGCGGATTTCTTCGACCGTTTCTTGATGGAGTATATGAACGAAAAGGACTTTGAATTTTTGAAAAAAATTGGCGTCAACCATCTGCGGCTTCCATTCAATTATAAATACTTCATCGATGATCAAAATCCGGGCGTCTATAAGAACGACGGCTTTAAATACATTGACCATATTGTTGCCCTTTGTGAAAAATATGAGATCTACGCGATTTTGGAGCTTCACTCCGTTCCCGGCGGACAAAACCCGGACTGGCACTGCGATACCTACTCCGGTCTGCCGCTGTTCTGGGAATACGGTGCGCTGCGGGATACGGTCATCGGTCTCTGGGGTCACATCGCGCAGTATTACAAGAACCAGCCTTGGATCGCCGCTTACGATATCGTGAACGAGCCTTCCCTGGTAACGAATGCGGAAGTGTTCAATGATTTCTACCGCAAAGTGCTTGCGGAAATCCGCAAATATGACCGGGAACACATTATTTTCATTGAAGGGAACGCGTTTACGACGGACTTTTCCATGCTGGACCCTGTGGATGATCCGCAGGTGGCTTACGAATTCCACTTCTATCCGTTCGTCAAAGATCCTGCCGTGCTAACGCATGAAATGAGCCGCGAACGCCGGAAAAAGATTTTTGCCGAGGAATTCCATAGTCTTCTGAACATCCGCGAGAAATATAAGCGCCCGCTCTGGTGCGGCGAGCTTGGCTTGGTGTTCGAGAAAGAAGATATCCATTTCCAAATGGAGATTATTGAGGATATGCTCGATCTGTGCGAGCAAAACAATGTGTCTTGGGCACTGTGGCTCTATAAAGACGCTAACGTGATGGGTATCGTATATCCTAAGATCGAGACGCCTTGGCGCCAATTGACGGAAGAAATCAAACTGGTCTGGAACCAGCACAAGGAGCAGGAAAAGGGCGAAGCATTGGTCGACTACATGGCCGAGACCTACTTCAAGCCGATCTCCAAGGAAGAAAGGTATCCGCTGCAATTCCGCATGAGAACAATTATGCAGGCGATCTGTGTCGAGCAGAACCTGAAGCCCTATCTGCAAAAACGCTCCTGGGAGGCAATGTCCAAGCTGCCTGAATCCTTCCGTTGGGAAAACTGCGGGCATTGGAGCGAGCTTGAGGAATTGATTGAGAAGTATACGAAGGCATAAGAAAACTTTAAAAACTAAGCTAGGCTGTCCCCAAGATCCTCCCAGATGACCGGGGGACAGCCCTTCCATCTACAGTGAAATACAGGCAGCAAAACAACAAGGGACCCCTGCCGATACCAGTCCCTTGTTGTTTTTTTATTTGTTAGACAATGCTGTCATCTCAAAGCGCCCTGGTGCTTTCTACTCCGAACTGCCTTCACTCGTCGGGAATTTCTCCACAAAGATTCGGTTCGCCGCATGCAGCTTGTCAGCATACTCCCGGTAAGCAGGGCTTAAGATTTTCATATTAGGGATGAAGATGCCGGCGTAGCCGCTATCCCGCTGGAATTCCAACAGAACTTGTTGCAGCTTATAGGCGGATGTCGTCTTGTAATGCTCCGAGTTGCGATATTCGTTATAGGCCTGAATCTTCTCCCGATGCTCCTCTATGTATGACTCCGGGGCATGAAGAATAACCTGTTGCAGCGAACCGCTGACTTCAGCCATATCTTCCATTCGCATGAGGGGAAAATACTGTTCGAGCAATGCATCCATCTCTTCCGGGATGTCTAGCCTGTCCAGAAAATGGATGATGTTCATGAAAGCTTGCTCTTTTTCATCGCTGTCTACAGCTATATCTAAAAAGGGACCGAAATGAATCGACAAATACATTCCGAAGGCGCCGGGAAAAGACAGGACCAATCTCTCCTGAAGGGAAAATATCCGGTTCCGATAAGCATTCATCTCTTGCAGCTCCCGATCAATATCATAATCTTCCGCCAATCGTTCAAGACGCTTCTCCCGTTCAAGCTGTTGCTGATGCTTGAGATGAGTCAAATAGCTGTATTTGGATACCGCGGCGGACTTATTCTTGCTTTCAAGTATATTTCTGATCTCCGGAATGCCCAACCCCAAGCCCCTTAACACTGCGATCTCTTTCAGCCGAGCCAGCTCCTGGCCGTTGAAATTCCTGTAACCGTTAGCATCAACCTCGGGGTGCACCAATCCTTGCTTGATATAGTATTCTACAGCCTTCTTCGTAATAGAGCATGCCTTGCATGCCTCTTGAATCAACATTTTGACCACCTCATGACCATCATAAGCCAGGTCCCAAGGGAATAGTCAAATCAATTATGCCGAAACCCTTTGAAAAAGGCTGCTGCAGTGTATGTTGTATTGGCCGTTGCCGCCGGCTTGCTTGCAGGGATGATCAAGTCCCCCGGGTTACAATCAGTTGATGGTCACCCGAGTCAAGCGAATACTCCCTCTGTCTTCGGGAAACCTGTAGACAAAAATGTTTTAAAGGAGTGCGAGCTTGATGAGAGTCGCTATTATGGGGGCCGGGCTTTCCGGCCTGGCCTGCGCCATTACGCTGGAGCAGCATGGAATCGAACCGGTTATTTATGAAAAACGCAGCAGGATCGGAGACCGGTTTGTGAACGGGGAGGTTCTTCTCTCCATGTTCACTCGTCCTGTCAACGACAGTATCGCCTACTTATCGGAGCAATTCGGCATCTTCCTGCAACCGGCTGCGGGTATCTCTAAAATGACGATTTATTCGAAGCATAAGAAGGCTGTTCTGAAAGGACAGCTGGGTTTTACGAATGTTCGCGGTAGAGAGAAGAATTCGTTCGAAGCGCAGTTGGGGAGGCAGGTGAAGTCGAAAATCCATTATCATTCTGAAAAAACGTATGAGGAGCTGCTCGCAGAGTACACGCATGTGGTGCTGGCAACCGGTGACAGCGACTATGCGAAAAAGACCCGCAACTTCAGGGAAGATCTGACAGTATCCATCAAGGGAGCAACGGTCGAGGGCAGCTTTGATCCTTATGAAGTCATGACTTGGCTGGACTATGAGATTGCTCCTTTCGGATATGGGTACCTCATCCCCTTCTCCGAGAAAGAAGCCAACCTGGTCATTGCCTTCCCCGATCTCTCTGAGATTGAAATAGATATTGAACACTCTTGGGACCGGCTTTATCAGAAGGCACAAGCGGAACTTCAACAAGGGCTGTCTGTCACTGACCGGTTCCAAATTACCGGTTACCCTATGGGGCTATGCCATACCGGCAGGGTTGGCAATACGTTTTATGTCGGCAATTGCTTCGGAGCAATGATGCCGTTCATGGGTTTTGGCCAGCATGCCTCCTTGATGACCGGAATTTATGCCGCCCATGATTTATGCGGACTTGGTCATTATGAGGAGCTCACCAAGCCGATCAGACAGAGCTATGAGAACTCGATCATTCTGCGCAGAGCCATGGAGCGCCTCTCGAATGAAACCCTGGATACCATTATCCAGCACCTCGATAGCTCATGGGGAGAGAAGTTAATTACAAACCCGAAACTGGATCCTTTAAAAATGGCCAGTTATCTGCTCCGTCCCTACATTAAGCTGACGCAATAACACCTCCCACCTCCACTCCGTCATAAGCCAGTCCTTTGGAGCACAATCAATCTAAAGGTATTTGGACTGCTACGACAGGGGCGATAAGTATGGCTTTTGTTGATCCGGATTAGCTATACTAAAAGTAAATTCTCGATAGGATTGATTGGAGGAATCGAACATGAACTATAAACGACTGGGACGAAGCGGACTTGAGGTATCGGTACTGGGACTCGGTACAAATTCGTTCGGCTCGCGTGCGGATGCTAAAACTTCGGAGCAGATCATCCATGCTGCACTGGATCGAGGCATTAATTTTCTGGATACGGCCAACATTTATTCCGACACAGCCAGCGAGAGCATTATTGGACAAGCCACCCAGAACCGGCGCGATCAAGTCATTCTGGCGACTAAAGCCGGCCTGCCTACAGGGAAGGGGCCTAATGAGCAGGGCTCGTCCCGCCGTCATTTAATGCTTGAGCTGGAGAAGAGCTTGAAGCGTCTCAGAACGGACTATGTGGACCTGTACCAGATTCACACCTTCGATCCAAACACACCATTGGAAGAAACGCTGCGGATGCTGGATGATATGATCCGTTCGGGAAAAGTAAGATATATCGGCGCATCGAACTATGCAGCCTGGGAGCTGATGAAGGCGCTCGGCATCAGTGACCACCTGGGACTCAACCGCTTTGTCTCCATGCAGACCAGCTACTCTTTGGCTGACCGGACGCCGGAGCGCGAGGTGATCCCATTGTGTATCGATCAAGGCCTTGGGATCATTCCTTACTTCCCATTGGCTGGCGGGATTCTGACGGGAAAATACACCTCGGCAACGGAGGGACCATCCGGTTCCAGACTGGAGAAGAACCCTTCCTTCGCCCAGCGTATCAGCGAAGACAGCTTGGCCTTGGGCAGAGAAGTCGGGCGGATTGCCTCCGAAGCCGGTTGCTCAGCCAGCTCTCTATCCTTGGCATGGCTGATGGAGCAGCCTGTGGTGTCCAGTGTGATCGTGGGCGCTACCCGCGTGGAGCAGGTGGAAGATAATCTCAAGAGTGTGGAGCTTGCGCTGGATAGTGCAACAATGACGCAACTGGATGAAGCCAGCCGCTCCTTCCGGAATGGGGAGCCGTTCGGATACTTCCGCTTGAGCTAGCGGAAAATCGAAGCAATTACCCTGCTCTTCATATACCAGGCTCGAGGCATGGTGAGGTTTTCTATTGTAACGAAGGTTTTTTCACGCATTTTCTAGCAATTGCCATATAGTTTGTAGAAATGCCCTTCCGGAAAGCCCATGGTTTTACATCAGAACCAAAAATATCACCATCTTTTGCTAGATTTACATTTTGTATTTGCATAAAAACCCTTATTTTTACATCCGTCAATATAAAAAGGAAACTCACTACACCTTTATTGTGTCTTATAAATCTTGTTATGAAACAATTTCCAAATTTTTATAATATTAAAATATACAATTATACTAAAATATGGTATGTTGTTGATGATGGATCCTAAGCATAAGAAATTCAGATTATTTGAATTTATTTGTTCTGCACCTTTCTTTTTATTATGTTGACCCCTCTCTCATGTTTAACAATCCATTAAACAAAAAAAGGAGGATTTGACTATGAAAACTTTGAGCTTGAAACGGAAGGTAAAGAAGTCATTATTGCTGGTCCCTCTTCTCGTACTCTCGTTATCTACTGGGATCACAAATGCAGAGCCCATCTCTAGTAAAGATTTAGCAGAACAATCTGTAAACAATTATATTAAGGCCGTACAAGAAGGAGATATTTACAAAGCCGCAAATTGGGTTATTGATGAAAGGTTTAGTACCGCCGAGGAACAGTTAAATCAATATAAAGAAGCTTTGATTAGTAATCCCTTCTCCGAAGTTAATCTTAAGAGTATAACCCCCAACCCAGATGATAGCTACACAGCGCTAGTAGAATTAACTAGAAAAGATAGCGGGGAATTAAATACAGTATCTTATCCAGTTATTTATAAAGATAACAGTTGGAAATTGGTGATCAACGGGCAGGAGACAATGAGCAAAAAAGTGGAAAAACTAACTAAGCATCAGAATTCAGTGGTAATTTCACCACTTGCCGCTACTGAGCTAGGAAGTTACAGTGAATTTTTACTAAAAGTAGGAAAGTCGGCTTACAGCAATAAATTTGATATGACCGAAAATGCTGTAGGAGTCACAGGGTGGCAACAAATTGCTGGGAGCGTTTCTGATACCACTGTACGATATAGTATTGTAAAAAAAGGCTTGTTTAGTGATGATGCTTACGGTCAAACCTTTTATACAGGTTGGAACTACTGGGATGGAGCAGCCTTTTACATTACTATCACAACAAGTTCAAGAACATATAGTGGGGTTCATTTAAAAGCTACAAATGAAGACATTGGAAACAGTATAGCCATACGAGGTCATATTTACGGAAATTAAAATAGTAAGATCTGGAGACTGAATCTATCCTCCATATCTTAATGTTATTATCTTTAGTAAAAGTGTGGAGGAACTTAATAATGTTGCTAAAAGATAGCTCCGCTAAAGAAGAGATAAGAACCCGCTATGAAGACATATGGGATTATCAACTTCTTACTATGGATGAAGAAAAAGTCCAAATAGTTCTAGATAAATTAGAGTATGAGTTATTGCCCCTTGGTCATAAATTGTTAAAACGTTGGGACAAATTATTGGATCTATTTAAATCCAAAACCATTTGGATTATTCCTTTAATTGTTATTCTAACATTAATATTACTTTATGTATTGATTGTATATGTTGCTTTATTAGTACAATAATTTAGTCTGTAATTATATTTTTAATCTTAAGCCACAAGTATCCTTCTAATTGTTCTTTTCTTAATATTCCTACTCCAAAGAAAGGAAATTTAGTAGAAACCCCAGAAATGCCGTGATTGTAGCATTTCTGGGGTTTTTGACGCTCGATATTTTTAATCCTGAATCTCAATTCGCTTCGACGGTGTCGGATGACGCTTCGGT
The DNA here is from genome assembly GCF_018919145.1 of Paenibacillus brevis. Taxonomy (GTDB): domain Bacteria; phylum Bacillota; class Bacilli; order Paenibacillales; family Paenibacillaceae; genus Fontibacillus; species Fontibacillus brevis. The sequence goes on along the minus strand of NZ_JAHLQJ010000002.1, from coordinate 21,140 downwards.
ACCTCCAGCTTCAGCAATCCATCCTTCAGGGACGCTCGAATGCTATCTTCATCAATGTCCTGCACGTAGAATCTGCGCACATACTCGCCATATCGCCGTTCCTTACGGACCAATTGTTGCTGGTTATCCTCTACACTGCTATCTTCCTGGTGAACCGCCCGAATTGTCAAGTAAGGAGCTGCATAGTCGATGTCGATATCCTCTTTCCGAAAACCGGGCAACTCGGCCTCCAGCAGATAGGCCTGATCCGTCTCGCGCACATCCGTCTTGAAGGATAGTGTCTGAGGTCTCATCGAGGTGAAGAAATCATCGCTAAAGACATCATTAAATGCCTTCGCCAACTGACCCCATGCATCCTCTCTGCGTCTTCCGAATGGAACCAAATCAAACATCACACATTCCCCTTTCTTTGACTTTTTTTGACCTTGCACTTTTATTATAGGACGCGACTATTCACCTTGACAAAAAGCATATAAGGCCACATAAAGCCATTATCTGCCGTCTTTGATGGTTTTCCTTATCGGGAACGGTTTTTCTGTTTATTTGACCTTTTCTGACCTTTTATCGAGAACGCAAGAATATTCAAGAGATGGGGTCCTCATATTATGACCTTTCTAATAGACAGTGTGACAATTCTAATAATGCCTATCCCATATATCATGCTAACATAAGTCAACACAACATTGTGAAATAAAACACAAAGGGGCGTTATTATAGTGAAAAAGAGTTTATTCATAATTCTAATGGTTGGACTTATTATGCTGCTCGTCGTCGGCTGCAACCAAGAAAAGTCGGCCAATGAAGGCGCTGCTGCTGCCGGCAAATTTACACCTGGTACCTACGAGGGCGTCTCAAAGGGACATGGCGGGGAAATTAAAGCTATGGTAACCGTATCCGCAGACAAGATCGAATCCATTGAAATTACAGCCGATGGCGAAACCGGCAGCATTGGAGACGGAGCCGTTGCACAGCTGACGGCTGATATTATCAACACCCAAAGCTTGGCCGTCGATGCTGTATCGGGCGCCAGTGAATCCAGTGCCGGTATTATCGAGGCAGTCTCCCTTGCCTTGGAAAAAGCCGGCGCAAATATTGCCGACCTGAAGGATCCGGCTAATAAGCTAATCGTCGAGCAAACGAAGCAAGAGGATCTCAATGTCGATATCGTCATTGTTGGCTCAGGCGGAGCAGGTCTCTCGGCTGCCATTGAAGCCAAGGAAGCGGGAAAATCAGTCGTTATCCTTGAACAAATGCCGATCATCGGCGGCAACACCAACCGTGCTACCGGCGGTCTTAATGCAGCCGAAACAACGATCCAGGAAGAGAACGGCATTAAAGATTCTAAACAGACATTCTATGAAGACACATTGAAAGGCGGTCATGACCTTAATGATCCGGAATTGCTTCGCACCCTGGTCGATAATGCGCCTGATGCAATTTATTGGCTGAATGATATGGGCGCAGGTATTTCCAGAGTTTCCTTATCAGGCGGGGCAACGAATCCAAGAATTCACACCCCGGCTGACGGATCTGCGATTGGTCCGGTCGTGGTTAATGTTCTGTCACAGAAATTAAAAGAGCTTGAGGTTGATATTCTTCTCAATTCGAAAGCTGTGAAGCTTATTGAACAAGACGGCGCTGTCGTAGGCGTTGAAGCTATTGATAAGAATGAAAATCCGTTTAAGGTAAATGCAAAAGCGGTTATTCTCGCTACAGGCGGCTTTGGAGCCAACAGCGAAATGGTGGTGCAATATCGTCCTGAGTTGGAAGGCTTCTCTACAACGAACCATGCCGGAGCAACCGGTTCAGGGATCGTCATGGCTCAAGAGGTTGGCGCAGATTTGATGCAAATCGAGCAAATTCAAATTCACCCGACCACCGATCCTGAATCAGGCTATATGTTCACAGAAGGGCTTCGCGGCGATGGCGCTATCCTCGTGAATAAAGAAGGCAAGCGGTTTACAAATGAACTGCTCACACGTGACGTTGTATCGCAAAATATCCTGAAGCAAATAGATAAAATGGCCTACCTGATCACAAACCAGGAGATGGTTGACGAAAATGCTTCTTTGGCCAAATATATCAAAGAAGGCTACGCAACCAAGGGAGATGACCTTTCCCTGCTGGCAAGCGAGTTGGGAATCGATTCAGCTACCTTGGAAGCCACGTTGAAGACCTACACCCAATTTGTTAAAGACGGGAAGGATACCGAATTCGAACGTGTCCACCTGACTCAATCCCTTGAAACAGGCCCTTACTACGCCATCCCTGTAACCCCAGGCATTCACCATACGATGGGTGGCGTGAAGATCGATACGAAAACTCACGTCCTGAAACCGGATGGACACGCGATCGCAGGCCTGTATGCAGCCGGTGAAATCGCTGGCGGCGTGCATGGCGGCAACCGCATCGGCGGTAATGCCGTAGCCGACATCATCGTCTTCGGACGTATCGCAGGTCAAACTGCAGCGGCAGAATTGAAATAGCAAAGAGGATATAACAGAGGCCCGCCTCGCAAAAATGGTTGCTTCCATTTTGTGAGGCGGGCCTCTCCGCTCCTCATTTATAATTTCCTAGCCTTGATTACAAATGTAACGGGAAGCATCTTTGCCTTTTTTGAAAACTCATTCTCACCTTGCGCTTGTATGATTTCCTCATCCGACTCCTCAATCATTTCCTCAATAACAAACCCCGCCTTCGCCAATGCATTCACATAGGTTGACAGCTTGCGGTCCGATAATGACAGTGAGCCTCCATCCAGCGATACCGAATACCAGGATTCATCGAAATAACACTTTTTAAAAACAAGGATATCGTCTTCTGCTGTAACGCATTTATGTATTGGATGAGACCAGCTAAAAATAAAAGTCCCTCCCTCTTTAAGGTAAGAAGCGATCCGTCGAAAGGTACCCTCAAGATCGGTGGTCCAGCCTATGCCATACACCGAATATACTATATCAAAATAATTGACCGGTATGCCGCATTCTTCTTCCATAGCCGCACAGAACAATGCTGCTGAATGACCTGATGCCTCCAGATGCTGCCTGGCTTTTTGCAGTTGCTGTTCCGAAATATCAATTCCCCACAGCTCCGATGCCTTCCGATCACCAAGATATTGCAAGGAATGGCCTGTCCCGCAGCCGATCTCCAGCACCCGCTTTCCTGATATATCACCGAACAGCTGACATTTTTCTTCCGAAATATAAGCTCCGTATAGCGGAAGCGCCGTTGTTCCTAAGACATCATTCCCTTTGGTGCCCCAAAAGGAGCTGTTGGTTTTATGGATGTTCTTCTGGTCTAAATCCACCGAAATGGCGAAGCCGACCTCCCCGCCACCGATAATGCTTGTGCGATTTCCCGACTTTTTATCCATGCCTAACCCCTCCATTAATATAAGCTTGAAGGTTAGACGCGGAAATGATTTAAGAATCAGCTTCTTGTCACGAGCCAAGGATGGCGATAATCCATGAAGTTGCCTAAAGGCCCTGGAAAAAGCGGCTTGCGATTCATAACCGTAACGCAAAGCAACATCCATGATCTTGTCACCATTTCGAACATCTTCAGCAGCCATGGTTAATCTCCTGCGACGGATATATTCGGATAAAGGGATCTGGGCTATAAAAGAAAAGACTCGCCGAAACTCCCAATCAGAGCAGTTCATAAATTGTGCGGCAGTACAGTAATCAATCTCGGAGGACAGGTTGTTCTCTATATATTCGACGGCCTGGTTCATGCACTTCTGCCAATCCACAACATCACCTCCTACGGTTACCTTCGCTGTAATTATATCTGCTCGTCCGGGGACAAGCTTTGCAATCGGCGCATTTAAATGCAAAATAAAGCTCCGGATACCGTTCTTCATTCGCCCCTTCCATTCAGATGGTGACTAAAATCAGCCCGCTTAGGAAAGCTTAATTGCAAGACTTTTAATTCCATTATGGGGTGAACATTCCTTGATGTCATCACTGATGTCGTTTGTACCCAGCTGGCATATCTGGGTTCTTTCAATTGCGGCCTTCCTGGTCCCATTTCTTCTTAGTAAAATATTTGCCCGTGTACATGACTTTATTAAGAGCGGCGGTAACTTTAAGACTGCTTCGGCCCCGTCTCCCAGTTCGTCCTCTGTCGAAAGAATGCCTTTTTCCGGAGATTATGCCGCAGATATCCGTTCTGTCCTGCATGTCATAGGCGAGAATAGCGATTTAGTTATCCGAAAGTTCCCGATGTCCAAGCTTGACGCCCAGGGGACTTTATTCTATATGGACGGAATGCAGCAGCAACGTGAGCTTAACATGCGCATCCTTGAGTTTTTCATGTTTGAACTTACACGCGATATGCTCTCCATCCCGTTCAACGGGAACGGACTCCTTCCATTTTACACCCTTAAAGAGGCAACAGATGCAATAGAGTTCAGCCGACTCGTCCTGTTTGGGCATGCGGGAGTCATTGTAGAAGGTGTCCCCTGCGGCTTATTGATCCAGAACCCAAATACAAGTAATCGCGCCATTGTCGAGCCTCTGTCCGAGGCCTTGCTGCGCGGCCCCCGTCTCGGGTTCACGGAGGTGCTCAGCGAAAACACCTCGATGCTCCGTCGCCAGGGCTTCAGCGAACAGTTAGAGATGAGGAGCTACCGAATCGGCAACACCCTTCCCAAGGATGTGGTCATTGCCTACTTTAAAGATATCGTAAATGCAGACCTTCTGAAGGAGGTCGAAGCGCGTGTAAGCAATATCGACATTGATTTTCTCGCAGATTCAGGATACATTGAGCAGCTTATTGAGGATAACTATTTAAGTCCTTTCCAGCAGCTCCAGAATACGGAACGGCCTGACCGTGTTATCAATGGGCTTTTGGAGGGAAGAGTGGCGATTCTGCAGGACGGAAGTCCTTTTGCGCTGATTGCGCCGGCTACTTTCAGTATGCTGCTTCAATCCCCGGAGGACTATTACGAGCGTTGGATTCCCAGTTCATTACTTCGGATGCTTCGCTTTTTCGCTGCTTTTTTATCTCTATTGGCACCCTCCATCTATATCTCATTTATTTCCTTTCATCCTGGACTGATTCCGACGGAACTGGTGCTCTCCATCATTGAGACACGGCAGGGAGTGCCCTTCCCCTCATTAATCGAGGTGCTGATCCTGGAGCTGGCTATCGAAATCCTGCGTGAGGCGGGAATCAGGCTGCCGAAGCCGATCGGACCGGCGATGGGGATCGTAGGAGGTATTATTGTTGGAGACGCAGCCGTCCAAGCTGGCATTGTCAGTCCGATCCTTGTCATCGTGGTGGCAGTGACCGCAATCTCCTCCTTCTCGATGCCGTCTTACAGCGCCGGGATTACCTTGCGGCTATTACGCTTTTTCGGGATGATCTTCGCCGCCATCCTGGGCATGTTCGGAACCATCTTGTTCTTTCTGCTGTTGTGCAGTCATCTCTCCCGGCTCAAGAGCTTCGGTGTCTCCTATCTGACTCCAGTCTCTCCTTACCGGCTGCAGGATTGGAAGGATCTGTTTATTCGTGCTCCGATCTCTTTAATGAAGAAACGACCCGCTATGATGAAAACGCGGCAGGAGCGTCGCCAAACCTAATTGTGTCAGGAGGCTTTAATGTGTTCACTCGCACAGACGATAAAATAACATCTTCGCAAGCTGCTGTATTCCTGACCAATACGCTCCTGGGGGCAGGAATTCTCACCCTTCCCCGAAATGTCACCCAGACGATGGAGACGCCGGACGCCTGGTTAACCATTTTGCTGGGGGGAGCTGCAATGCTGGGCATTGTTCTTCTTATGGTGAAGCTATGCCTGCAATTCCCCGGGCAGACGGTCTTTCAATACGCTGGTAAAATCATTGGCAAGTTCCCCGGCAAGTTGGTGGGAATGATCCTGATTTTGTATTTCATCAGCGTCGCCGGGTTTGAGATCCGAACACTGGCGGAGGTGACGACATTCTTTCTGCTTGAAGGAACACCTCCTGAGGCCGTTGTACTTCCTTTTATCTGGGTTGGGGTATACCTCGTATTAGGCGGGATCAACTCTATTGCAAGGCTGTTTCAAATCGTTCTTCCAATCTCGATTCTCGTCTTGCTGGTGTCATTTGGCGTGAGTCTTCGTCTGTTTGACATTAACCATCTGCGCCCGGTTCTCGGTTCCGGAATAATGCCTGTTCTGCGCGGAATGAAGACGGCTATTCTCATCTATGCCGGATGTGAAGTCGTTTTGACGCTTGTAGCTTTTGTTCAGGAGCCAAAGCAGGCGGTCAAGGCAATGCTGGGGGGCATCGCTATTCCCATCTTCCTGTATCTGCTGACTGTGGTGTTTGTCATCGGCTGCCTCAGCGTGGATAGCGTGGTAACCAGCACTTGGCCCACCATTGATCTTGTCCGCAGCTTTGAGATCACCGGTTTTTTCATCGAGCGGCTGGAATTCCCTTTCATGGTCATTTGGCTGATGCAGATGTTCTGTAATTTTAGCAGTTTTTTCTTTCAAGCTTCCCTTGGCATATCCCAGATTTTTAATGTTCAGTTGAGGCCTATCATTTTCATGCTGGCCCCTGCCATTTTTATTGCCACCATGCTTCCGAGAAGCTTGCAGGATGTATTCACACTTGGAGATACTATCGGTTATCTCGGGTTAGGAATGTTCTTCCTGTTGCCGCTGATGCTCTCTTTAATCTGGATGATACGCAAGAAAGGAACGAAAGGTCATGTTTAGAGGTCTCCGCAAGCTTATAAGTGTCCTCTGTGTGCTCTTGTTGCTGTCAGGCTGCTGGAGCAGCAGGGAGGTTGAGGATCTGGCTCTTTATCTTGGATTATCACTGGATGCCGGTAAGCCGGCGCCTAAGGAAAAAGATTTGGAACGTAAAGGAGCCAGGTACCCCAAGCAGGATAAACTCTTGGTAACGATTCAAGTTGTTCCTGCTGTGGGCGCAGCTTCTAATGAGGACAAGTCTCTGGAGAAGAGTTCCCCCTTCTTCAACATCTCCGGGAGCGGGGATTCGATTCTGCAAATATTCCGCCAGTTCTCAATTCGTCTGGACCGCCCTATTATTGGGCATCACCTCAAAGTAATCGTTATATCGGCGGATCTTTTGAAGAAGCAAAGTGCCGAGCAATTGACCGATTTCCTTCTTCGGGACAACGATATTCGTCCCAGCTGCATTGTACTTGTCAGTGAAGGGGAGGCCATGGATGTATTGGTCGGCACTCCAAACAAAGAGATTCCTGCAGTCGCTCTTATCGGCATGTCGCGCAACCGTTCCCGAACGAGTAAAGTCATGCGCCCTGTTACGCTGGCCAGGCTGGATGCGATGATTCATTCGAGAAAGAGCTTTGTTCTGCAAAGGCTGATCACAGCTGGCAAGGAGACACTCTTCTCGGGTGCGGAAATCATTAAAGGCTCCATAGGACAATCCATTGGGTCATTGGAGGAAGAGGATACCATGTGCCTGACTTGGCTCCGAGGCGAAGGGGATAGAGGAGTCATTAAAGTGAACGACTCAAAAGGCGAGCCGCTGGTCTTTGAAATGAAATCATTAAAGAGCAAAATTACTCCCCATGTAGAAGGGGAAGAAATATCCTTTGATGTGAAAATTACAACGACAGGAAGAATCATTGAGACGTGGAGCAAAGGGGATACCTCAACCACCCAGGAGTACGCAGACGAGGCAAGCAAAATTTTTGAGGAAGAGCTTATTCGAATGATGACACAGCTGATCCACAAGCTGCAGAATACTTACGCTGCGGATGTTGCGGGCTTTGGAGATCAGCTAGCCATCAAGTACCCCTCGGTCTGGAAAAAGGTAAAGGACGACTGGGATGAAAGATTCAGCCAGTCCAAAATTTCGATATCCTACAAACTGAGCATTACAGACTTTGGGTCTTTTTCCGAGAAAAAGTAACCTGTGTTATTCTTTAAGCTAATGGCTCGTTGTCGGAGAACAAATCCGGGTTATCCAGAAGCATCTCAGTAATTACCTTGGTCACAGCTTCAGCATCGCAGATTCGCGTGACTGCATCACCAAGCTGTCCTATCTTCATGGCCCCGCGCTCCAACAGAACATCCTCCACCTTCCAGAAATGCTCTGACCAGGACAGTCCGGAATGTCTGCGGGAAGGCACCGAGATTTCTGTTCCGTCAGGCAAGACCGTGATCAGCATTTCATGATCATCCGTCATTCTGCCGGGAATGTCGACCCATTCCTCCACGCCATGAATAAAGGTGTTACGCCTAAGATCAACCCCGACAAGCATAATGGCAGCCTTGCGGTCCAACAGCTTGCCCCATGCAGATCCCCGGGCACAAGGGGTATCGAACCGGTGGTCTCCGCTGGTGAATTCCTCGGCATCCCGTCCTAAAGCTGCCACAGAATGCGTCGGATGCCATGAGCGAATTACGCCCGGGCGCTGCCGGAACAGCTCTGGCAAGATCCCGACACAGCATGGCGAACGATCCACATAAAACCGCGGATTGTCTGCATTAATCGTAGACCAGCTGTGGGTCGGCAGCACAAGCAGGCCGTCCGCCATATGGGAAGCAAGCACATCTAGTACGGTATCTGCGCCGCCGGCTACCTCACCGATACTCTTCATAGAAGAATGAACCAGCAACGTTCCATTGGACTGGATACCTGACTGCTCTAATTGCTTCATCAAGCTTTCTTGGGTGTGCAATTCCTTCTCTCCCTTTTTAAGAGCTTGTTCAAAAAGTGACCTTTTGATCACGAAACGCCTGCTTCACCCCTCCGTGCGGCGTGTGGTGACACCCGTATCGTCCTACCACGCGCTTGAAGCCTGCGCGCGGTGCTGAACAGTTGACTTTTTGAACTCGCATTTTAAGTACATTCATAGTAAATAGGCGGAGAGAAGTCCGTCATCTTCTCCCACGCCTATATTGATCTTAGTCTATTGCCGGAAGGAATGCCACCCTGAGCCCTTTATTCCGCTGCAACCCCTTGGGTAACCCCATGAATATAGGTCTGCCATGGCGTATCCAACGCCCCTTGACCTGGATTATAGGTGAAGAAATATTCCACCGTATCCCCGGATTGCAGGTTGTTGACCGGATACGTATAATTCCCGTTACCATCTGAAGTCATGGCCACATTCATTTGGCCACCGTTGTTGATCTTGTAATGCAAATCAGCGAAGGTCGCCCCATTTACATAGAATAGTAAGTCGTCACCCGTCTTCTTCAGCCCGCGCACCGCATCGCCGATAATTACCGAGCCTTGACCGGGACCGGGATTTTCTCCGCCGCCTCCCGTGCTGCCCGCATTATATACGCGAACATAATCCACCTGCATAGTAGCCGGAATATCCGATGGACTTGGCGCCAGTCCGCCGTCAAAGTGTCCTCCGACCGCCAGATTCATGATGATGTAGAACGGCTGATCAAACGGCGCATTCGGATTATTCGGAGCCGCTACCGAATACCATTGATCCCGAGTCACCTTGAAGAAGAACTTGCCATCCACGTACCATTTGAAATTATCCTCTTCCCAAATCAGCGTGTATACATGGTAATCATTCGCAAACGTCTGTCCTTCAGGGAAATAGTATTCTCCCGCCAGATAACGGTTCACCGGCCATTGTCCGCCAAAGTGAACAGCTCCGCTAGTCGTTCCCGGCAGTCTGCCCTTCGCTTCCATGACGTCGATCTCACCGGAAGCCGCCCATGCACCGTACACCGAATCTTCCGGAAGCATCCACAATGCCGGCCAAATACCGTTGCCCGTAGGCAGCTTGGCCCGGAAATCTACCCGGCCGTATTGGAAGGTAAAGTGATCCTTCGTGTTGATTTTACCCGAAGAGTACTGTGCATACCGGTTCGGGTCCTGCGGGAAAGACTTCGGCTCATTAAGTGCGCGGATATTTAATACACCGTTCTGGACAAATACGTTCTGCTCGCTGTTCGTGTAATGCTCCAGCTCCGCATTGCCCCAGCCCCAGCTATTCGGATCATCACTGATATAATAACCGGTTTCATAGCTCCATTTGCCGGTATCAAGCTGAGTTCCATTGAACTCATCCTGCCAGACGAGCGTCATGCCATCAATAGCCGGATTGCTTGGCGTACCAATTTCAATGTCCTCTTGATCCGTCACATCCGGACGAGGCGCGTTTGGATTGCCAATGAACGTATAGTAGACAAAGTTATTGCCAACACTTCCTCCGGCTTGTCCATTTTGAGGGTAACCGATCCGAATTTGCATATCCACCTGAATCGGTTGGAACCACAGTCCGTATACATAATCCGCCCAATATCCCCACTGGTTGGCATCAGACATGTTATTATAGCCGTTGCCTGAGTAGATGAATCCGCTTAGAGCAGAATTGCTCAGCTCCACCCACTGGCCATTGATATTAATTTCATAGACGAATCTCCCCAGCTCGGAGCCAATCGGCGCACTGCCGTCGATTTTGGGCAGCGGGAATCCGATTGATCCGCTTTCGTTGGCCGTGAAGGTGGTTCCTTCATAAGGAGTAAGCGTATAAGAATTTCTGACCGGCTCGTTGAACGTAATTGTGTAAATGAGATTTGCAGAAGATGTCTTGGACTCCAGCTTGACATTAATCGATTCCGTTACCGTAAACCAGTAACCCCCTCCGCCTTCGGTGAATTGACCAAAATTACTGTCATAAATCCAGCCGCTGGCGGCATTATTATCGATATCTATCCATGTGCTGCTGTTGACCGGCTTCACATACACCTTCAAATCATCAGCTACAGCCTCGTAAGTGATGGCAGGATCATTATTAAAGATCGGATAAGTGAACCCTGCACCGCCGGTGAAGCCTGCGGTAATTCCAGGCCCTTGGGTCGGTGTCATGGAGGTGATCGTCGTTGTATTAATGTTCTGGAACACCAGTGTATAATCAAGCGTTACTCCATTTGCTTTGGAATACAACTGAATCTCGGTCGTAGCGGAAAGGGTAAACCAGAAGCCGTTGACACCGCCGTCGCTCCAGTGTCCCCAGTTTTGGTTATACACATAGCCCGCAACACTATCGATATCCACCCAGTTGCCCGCAACCTTCACCTTCACGCCCAAATCGCCGGACACCTGGTTCCAGGTTGCCGCTCCGCCGTTAAATACCGGCATGACAAATCCATAGCTGGCTTGTCCAACACCTGATTTGGAGATCACAGGACCATCCGCCGCCGAGAAATAAGCCATTGACGTAATAGTCCCTGCGTCTGCTGCTTGTGCTTTCATACCCGGCAGCAGCCCTATCCCGGCTGCCATGACAATTGCCAGAATCAAACTCAGCATCCTTTGTTGATAACGTCTCATAATTACCCTCCCTTAGTTCATTTCAAATGAAATGCCTCAACATAACCATTTTTGATAACGCTTACAAATTTCACCTCCTCTTTTTCTCTATTGCTCCAGTTTATTCCTAAATTGTAGTCACCTTCATTTTAACCAACCCCCAGATGCAGATAAAGGGACAATGTTTTTTATGACAGCCCATTTTTTTGGGTTTTGCAGAAGATTAAGCTGAAATATGACAAAAGACTGCCCGGCAAGGGCAGCCTTCCACTCTCAAAAATATTATTTATACCTATGATTCCTTCGGATACGAAACCTTGAACTGAGCTGCGTCAATCCATTTTCCGCTTGTGAAGTCTCTTCCTCGCACCTGCACATGGTCCGGATAGACATCTACATAATAACCCTGACTTCCCGCTTTTGCCTCATCCTCATCAGTCCACAGGTAGGCAATAGAAGCCGCATTGAACATGGCTGGAAGCCGCTTCTCTCCATCAAAATAGCTGCGTGGCGCCTCCAGCTCCCAATGGGTATGACCGGTGAACAGGATGGCCTGCGGATGACGTGCTAATATTGCCTTCAGCTCCGTATCCTGGACTACACCATACCATCTCTGCTCCTCTAACGAACCGGCAACTGTATCCTTCAATGGCTGATGTAGGAATAGAAAGACAGGGCGATCAGGAGAAGCATCTTCCTGCAGCTTGGCATCCAGCCATTTCAGCTGTTCATCTGATAACGAGCAGAAAATCTCCATGCCTTCCTCGGTGCCCATGAAAATAAAATGATAGCCATCGATCCAATGGTCATGATAGGCCGATGCTGTCCCGGTCTCCTTAAAATAGCGTCCCAGCTCCTCTTCCCATTCGCCAAAGCCGACATCGTGGTTCCCCATGGTCAGATACAGCGGCGGCAACGCACCCGAAGCAGACTTCCAGATTCGCTTCCACTCCGCATATTCCTCAGGAAAGCCATGATCCGTAATATCGCCGATATGCATAATGCCGGCACTTCCTCGGCCATTCGCAGCAATATCCTCCAAGGCTCGCGTCAAATTCAGGTTATAGACATGCGAGGCATCCGCTCTTATATGCGTATCTGTAATCACTTGAAAGGAAAGCAAAGGCTTCTGCAGCTCCATTCCTTGCTCCTCCTGATTTGTCCAATTCTCTTGATGCATTCCGCTCACCCTTCCTTGCCGCTCATATTCAGACCGACCACACCAATCACAATAATACCGATCCACAGCATGGAGGCCAGGGTCAACTTCTCCTGAAAGATCAATCCGCCTACCAACGAGATCAGAACAATGCCGACGCCGGACCAGATCGCGTATACGGTACTCACCTTCATATATCCTAAAGTATAATTCAGACACGTAAAGCTTGCCGCGTAAAATACAAACATTAAAATTGACGGACCCAGGCGGGAAAAGCTATCCGACAGCTTCATTGACACCGTGCCGGACAGCTCCAGCATGATCGCGAGTACCAGGAGTAACCATCCCATCTATTTCACCTTCCATGCGGATTCGTTAACTAACCTGCAGTTCAAGATAATCGACAATGACCGCATCTGCCGCCGGATAGCCCTCCTTACCGATAATGCCTCCTGCGTCTATTCCTATAGCCGTTGCTGCCCCTGCCTCCCGGGCCATTTGCATATCCCCATTGGTATCTCCGATTACGGCGGTTCCCTCAGTCTTCACCCCCAATTGCAGGCAGGCCAGCTCTACCATATCCGGATAAGGCTTGCCCCGGTCTACAAGATCGGCACCCACACATACATCAAAATAAGAGCGAATCCCCAGCCACTCCAGATGTTTAAGAGCTGCATCGGTCTCGTCAGAGGTAACAATGCCCAGGCGGATTCCGCAGAGACGGCATTGCTCCAGAAAGGCTCGGGCGTCAGGCAACAGGCGCGCCGTACGGGTGATTTCCAATTGCTCATCCGCCGATTGACGGCACTTCTCTGCCAGCACCTTGCCCTCGGCCCAAGACAACCCGGCCTGATAGCCCTCTTGGGCAAGCAGACTCATTAGATCGCTGATGGTTCCCATAGATATCGGGCTGTTACGGTCATAGCCGGAGATCTCGCCATTCTCGTTGTAAATCATCCCCCAAGTGCTCAGCAGCTCCGGCCTTAGCAATGGGAGGCCCTTATTTGCTAATTCGTTGGAGAAGGAAGCGAGCAGATGCTCGCCCCAGCTTCCCCAGGTGTAAGTAAAGTCCAGCAAGGTGCCGTCCTTGTCGAACAAGATTGCCTGCACATCATAGGATTTGTCCTGTACACACAGTTTCGCGACAGGCAATGAGGATAGACTACTTCTGGATGCGATCGAGTTCACGTTGGGCCGTCTCCTTTGCTTCTTTCAATGCTTCCGCAGCCGATGCATTACTGATCTGAATCTTATCTGCAGCGATCTTCAACGCATCACTGATCTTCCCGCCGGTAGGATCCTGGAACGGCTTGGAGCCGTGGGTGGCCTGCTTTAGCGGAATTGAAGCCTGCGGATTCTGCTCGCTGAATGCGATAAACTCCGGATTCTCCAACGCGGACTGACGCACTGCGATATATCCGGTATTCATCGACCAGAAGGCTGTGTTCTCCGCACTCATAAAGAAGGCATACCATTTCATCGCAGCCTGCTGTTGCTCTGGACTTGCCGCTGCCGGAATCCCTGCCATAATCGCTTCGGCGACCGGCTTGCCGTCGCCAAAGCCCTCCCAGCCAGGCTGCTCCATCGCACCGACGATGCCGAAGTCCAGATCTCCCTGATCTCCACTGGAGCCCGTGTATCCTGCCGCTTGTCCCTTCATGACATCATCAATCGTCTTGTACCAATACTCCCAGCCCTGACCGCCGGAATGGATACGCATAATCTTGTCTTCATGAATCCATTTGCGGAACAGATCCCAGGTTTCCACCCATTCCGGCGAATCGATCAGCACCGTCTTGCCGTCTTCGCTCAGGATCTTGCCGCCTTTCCCATAGACCGCATCTATCATGTTGCCGGCGCCCCACATCGGCTCCCAACCATAGAATACCGTCTTATCGCCTTCCTTGACCGTCATTTTCTCCGCTGCAGCGGCCAGTGCTTCCCAGGTGTTCAGATCCTCTGCCTTGAGACCATGCTGTTCAAGCGCATCCTTGCGATAATACATGACTTGTGTCGTGCCGTACATCGGGAGGAAGTATTGCTTGCCATCTACCTGCCCTTGCTCCAGAAAGGTCTGTACCACATCCTCCGGGTTAAAATCCGGGGTGGCCGCAATCAGTTCATCCAGCGATGCGTAATATCCCTTGCGCGCCCAGTCCACATTGGAGGACAGTACAGCACCCGGCACCGTACCTGCCGCAATAGCCGCCTGAAGCTTCTTCTCCGTCTCACTGTAATCGGCTTGCACAATCGGCTTCACGATAACCTCACTTTGAGAGCTATTGAACTTATCGATCAACGCCTGCATGTTCTCCCCGAGCTTCCCGCCCAGGCCGTACCAGAATTCAATCGTCACAGGCTCTGTTGACTGCGCATTGTTCTTCGAGCCCCCATCCCCTGCAGCCGCAGCCGTATCGGATGTATTCACTCCAGCGGTATTCCCACCGCCACAGCCATTCAGTAGCAGGAATATGCAAGTCATCAGTATGGCAATAAATCTCTTTTTAACTTTAGGCATTGAATTTCCCTCCATCATCTTTATATTGGTGTACTTCAGCTTCCTATCCTTTGCTTGCCCCTGCATACATATTGAAGCTTCTCATGATGGTCTTCTGTGTCAGTCCGAATAAAATCAGCAGCGGTGCAATCGTAAACGCACTGGCAGCCATGATCAGCGGCCATTTCAATCCATAAGCCCCTCCCTCCACAAAGAAACTGCGCAGCCCGGCAGAGACTAGCTGCAAGTGCTGGCTCTTCGTGATCAACATCGGCCAGAAGTAGTTATTGTAGTGATCAATGAAGGTGATCAACCCTAATACCGCGAATGAGGATCGCGTCAGCGGCAGCAAAATCGTCCACAAAATCCGGAAGTGGGACGCTCCATCGATCTGTCCGGCCTCCACCATCTCATGGGACACCTGCAGAAACGCCTGCCTGACAAGGAATATCGAAAACACGCTGACACAATTGGATATGATTAGTCCCGCATAGGAATCGAGCAGCCCTAACCGGCTTAACACGATGTATCCCGGCAAATAGACGGCCGTACTGGGCACCATGTATCCAAGCAGAATCAAGCCCGTGAATGCCCCCTTCAAGCGGAACTTCATATGGGTAAGGGCATAGGCCATCATGCCGGAATTAATACATTGGAGTATTACAATGACTCCGGCTACGAAAATACTGTTGAACATGTAGCGTCCAAACGGAGCTGCCATCCAGGCCTCTGCAAACTGTCCCCAATTGGGGCTCTGAGCCCATAAAGTCGGTGGTGTCCTCCAAATCTCATCATTACTTTTCAGTGCGTTAGTCACCATCCAGTAGAAGGGAAACGCCATCGTTAACGCTGCCGCCGCGAGCAGCACATGACGGCATGCCGCCGCTAGACCATTCATCCTTCGCATCACTTATCCTCCTGTCTAAAAGCTTCAATGATAATGGACCGTCTTGCGCCCAACCCCGAAGGAGAGCAGCGATAGCGCCATACAAGAGATCACCAGGGTAATAGCTACGGCGGAAGCCTCCCCGATCTGAAACGAGTCAAATGCCGCTTGATAATAGAGGTACAGTAAGGTTCGTGTAGAGCCTGCAGGGCCTCCTTGCGTCAGAACATTGATCTGGTCGTAAGCCTGCAGAGCCGAGATCACCTGAACAATGACCAGGAAGAACGTCGTCGGTGATATCAACGGCAGCGTGACATTCAAGAACTTACGCCAGGAGCCGGCGCCGTCCAGCTCGGCAGCCTCCAGCAGCTCGGAGGGCACGTTCCGCAAAGCCACTAGATAGAAGACCATCCCCCAGCCGGCCGACTTCCAGACCGTCACAATTAGGACAGCGACAAGTGCCCATGCCGGATCCTCCAGCCATCGAACTCCTTCCAGACCGAAGGCTCTCAGCAGCGTGTTAGCCATCCCTACCTCCGGCTCGTAAATCCAGGACCAGACAATGGACACCGCTACAGTGGGCGTGACCCATGGCGAGAACATGAGCAGGCGGTAAATCGCTCCACCCTTCATGTTCCGGTTCAGCAATAAGGCGAATGCCAATCCGATGACAATCACAGGGACGACACTCCCGAGACAGAACAGAAGCGACACCCGAAGAGATTGATAGAATGCCGGATTATCCAAAAGAGCGCGATAGTTGCTCAGTCCAACAAACAGCTTGTTCGGGCTCATAAAGTCCCACTCCACAAAGCTGAGATAAATAATGTAGCCCAGCGGATAGAACCAGAATAATGACAACGGGAGCATTGCAGGGAGCGTAAATAGCAGAGCCCGCAGATCTTCCCCCCATTTCAGACGCTTCATAAATCCTCCTTATATTCCATTCAATAATAATTGAATGTTTGATATAATCGACTTAAATAAATGCTTTTTTTGCTCTTCGTTCAATTTTTATTGTACGTTCAAGTTTGATATAAAGGGTTATCTCTGCGTGAAACCTCGATTAAATCTGTGTAAAATTTTCAAGGCAGGTGTAAAAGGATGAAGCATCCAACTTCGGGTAAAATGAATGATCCCCTTAATTTTCGCGAGGAAATGCGGGCGCGGGTGATCGATGCGATTGCGCAGACCATGGATTTATACGGCGTGAACTATTCCTACGGACAGCTGTACGGGATTATGTTCTTTGAGGATCGGCCGATGACGCTGGAGGAAATGCAGCAAAAAATGAATATGAGCAAGAGCAACATGAGCTACGCCGTCCGTTCCCTGATCGGCTCCCGGATGGTCACCAAGCTGGAGGAGAAGGATGCCCGGAAGGACCTGTTTGTCGCCGAGGTTGACTTCTTCAAAGCCTTCCAGGCATTCTTCGCCACCAAGCTGCAGCGGGAGATTGATGTCATGTGCGGTGCGCTGGATGTCGCCATCCCGATGCTGTCGGAGACGATTCTGGATAAGGATACGGCGGAAGAAGAGCGGCGGCTATGTCTGGAGGATCTACATAAGCTGAAGCATGCGGCCAGCTACTATGAATGGCTCCAGCAATTCGTCCACCGGATGCAGGAACATGATTTTTTTGAGGTGAGCGAGAGGGTTTCGGAAGGGACATTGGGGGAGGATGATCCGAAGTAGGGTACTTCCCGGTAGTCTTGAATTAGCTTGGCAATTGGATTGAGGGTTGGATACGAACTTGTACTCTTGAAGGTTTTTGGTTTCTTTGAACATTCGATATAACAAGGATCAACTCTGTTTACCAATATAAGCAATGCGATACATTTGATCTAAGGGAAGGAAGTACTTGGTCTAACGGACATTTTGGCTGCTAAGAGAGTAGAATGGAGTGAACCAGAGTCGTTTGAGCTTCCTAAGCGCCCGAAGTGTCCGTTAACCCTTCGAATTATGAGAACAAGTCTGCTAAGAGTCTAGAATGTCCGTTAGGAGTTAAAATATTCGACAGCGATATTAGGGAAGAGAAACAGCTACAGCAAAACGGATCATGACACTGCCTTTATGCGAATGGAAGAGACTACATGCGAGACGGCCAACTAAAGCCAAGGAGTTAAGCGAAGATAGACCGCTTAGCCCCTTGGCTTTTAATAATACTCCCCTATTTTATTGCTGAGGATGATCCAAAGCTTTCTTTGGGGACACCCCATTGTATTATTAGGTCAGACAGACACTTTCGCCGGGCCGCTGCGCGCCTCAGTTCTGCTTGAACAAGCCTTGCAGCTCTTGCAGGCTGAGCTCTACGGCAGGATTGAACGCCTCCGTATTCATATATTGCGTGAGGCTATGAAGCAGCTGTCTGCCTTCCGGTGTCTCCAGCATTTTGCCGTAATCCAGCGCTCCCATCAGCACCCGGCCGTTTAGGACGCTGAACTCCGAGAGCAGACCCAGCTTGTGATTGCGCTCAAAGTTGTCGATGGTCTGGACGATCGGCGTAAGCTCCTGTGGAAGCCGGTCCAGAATAATCGAATGGGAGTAGGTAACTGTGCTCCACCACGAATACGTGGAATGCTCCTCACTCGGGAAGTGCTTCAGAGCCGGGTGCTCGTTTTGAATGAGCAGTCCCATTGTGCCCACAGGCACCGGTCTATTCATGCTCTCCGAAATGGAGCGGAACATCGGGTAACACCAGAAATCTGTGCTATAGAGCCCTTCAATCGTTCCGGATAATGCATCAGGTCTTGGGAGCAGCAGGACGTTTTCGCCTTTCTCAAGCAAGCGGATCATTTCCTCCGAGAGCTCTTCGAACAGATGCACTCCCGCTGCATTCGTCAGATCCACGCTCACCTGGTTCGGATAAATCCAGAGTTCGTACTTCTTCCAAATATCCGTGCCCGGAATGGAAAGCGACAGTACCACCTTCGTCATTGCTGCTACATCAGGCATCACCAGCTGGATATTGCCGATTTCAACCAGATTCTCTTCCGTTGTCGCCGGCATTTCCATTTCCCCGCCAGCCAAACGCTTTTGTTGACCAGTACTCATTTCCCAGACCAGTTTGCGTCCAGCTAATGACTCAGCCCGATAATAGCTAAGCTGGATCCGTGCCCGGAAGGACTCTCCCGCCTCGTAATTATATTTCTCGAACCGGGCGAGCAGCACGGCATCCGAGCAGAAGGTGCGCCACTCCTCAGGAGTAACCAGTCCCTTGGAATCCATAAATGCGTCAAGCACCCCGACAAGCGCCGTTCCCTGCCCCGGAAAATCCTGCAGATCGAGAATTTGGAAGCCAGCCATCCTTGAAGAACGGAGCGCCGCCTCAAGCTCTTCCTTGTAACAAGCTACCGACAGCTGTCCGGAGGACTCAAAGAACTTCCGAGCTAAATGCCCCATTCCCTTCGCTTCCAGCCGTTCCCGAAACACCTCAAAATTCTTCGCCTTCAGAGGCCCGGTATACTTTTCAATCTCCTCAAAATTCGGATAGACCGCATATTGTCCGATTTCATGCGAGACCACCGGAATATGCGGAATAAGCTCGCCCTCACCGGCTGCATCGGCCTTCACGGTCCGGGCTTCGGTGCCGTACTGGATTTGAATCGTACCGTCTCCAGACGCAGACGCCGCACTCGCAGCTCCATCTGTTGTTGGCACAATTCGCTCATTATAATCCATCATCGTGCCCGGACGGTTCGTCTGCACATGACCCAACGGGGCATCGCACATCGCATAAGACCCGCGGAACAGCCTGTCTCTGGAGAAGCGCACTCCACAGAAGAAGTCCTCCTGCTCCAGAATTACCGGCACAAACTGAAAGTTATTCGATCCCTGCGTATACAAGTGGCGATCATCGAATGCCTTGTAGTCCTTTAAAATCGAGTCCAAGCGTTCCTGGCTGCCCCACAGCTCGTTCCCCAGCGACATCATCACAAAGGACGGATGATTGCCGAATGCTTGCAGCATCGCGAAGCCTTCACGGATCAAGTAATCCTGCTCCTCCTGATTATGCTGTTCATGACTTTCATCCGTAATCGTTCCCCAGAACGGCAGCTCAGGCTCCATATAAATCCCCAGCAGATCCGCGGCAATAAATGCAGCCTCAGGCGGGCAGCAGGTGTGGAACCGATAGTGGTTGATCCCATAGGACTTCGATATGCCCAAAATCCGCACCCATTCCTCCACATCTGTCGGAGCATACCCGGTCAGCGGGAAAATAAGCCCGTCATGCTTGCCCCGTAAAAATGTCTTCCTTCCATTAATCGAGAACTTGTCTCCATCCGCCTTGAATTCACGCAGTCCGGTGGACAGCTCTTGCTCATCCAGAAGATCGCCGTTTGGATTCCTCATACGAAGAGTTAGCTTGTACAGATAAGGGTTGTCCTCACTCCACAGCAAAACATCTTCTCCAAGCTCATAGGTTATGGACAGTTGGCTGGAGGTAATAACGTAATCCTGCTGGGCAGCCGAATGGGACTGTTCTCCGTTATAGCTCTCCGCCGTGACGGACAGAACCGCATCCGCAAAGTTCCCCACAACCTGCGAAGTAAGGGTGAAGGAACGATCCGCAAGGCTTGGATACACTTGGACCTGATCCAGAAAGGCCTCGCCTAAAAACTGCAGCTCCATCCGGCCCGTAATCCCGTTCCAGTTGGTCTGCGTATCCGGAGAGGTCAGATGACCGCCTTTTGTCGGGTAATCGGTATTGTCCACGCGAATGGTCAGTAAATGCTTGCCCGGGTTCAAAGCCTTCGACAGATCATATAGATGCGGCGTATTCAGGCTGTTCTGACTTCCCATCTCTTGTCCGTCTACCCAGACCTTGGTCACACGGGTCCGCTCCAGGAATAAGAAGCAGCTCTTGCCGCTGAGCGCCGCAGGAATCTCGACTTCACGTTCAAACCAGGCGTAGCCCTCGAAAGCGTATTCATCAGTCAGACTGCCAATCAGCACCTCGGTATTCTTCTGTCCCTTTCCGGCATGTGAAGTGGTGTTCGGCAGGTTGATCGTATCTTGAAAAGGGGACTGCGGCAGCTGTTGCTTTTTCTCTTTATCGAGCTCCAGTCTCCATTCTCCGGCTAAATTGATCTTTTCCAGCACAGATCTCATCCTCTCGTTATTCGTTAGTGGCTTTATCGTATCATAAACGCGCGTTCACTACTATATCCTTACGGTGAATAATCCCTTCTGTCCATAATTGCTAACCCTTTCGCGCAGGACAGCATGGAACAAAAAACAGCCCGTCGCTGAATCCTGAACTGTGACCCATAAGAAGGACACTTTGAAAAAAGTGACCCTCTTGTGGGTCATTTGTGTTTTAATCAG
>NZ_JAHLQJ010000019.1 GCF_018919145.1 Paenibacillus brevis | reverse complement strand
AGGAGACTCCAACAAATAAGTGACATTTTCATAGCACAGTTAAGGTGACATTTTCACAGACGATTGACAGAAGCAGGGGTGTAAAAAAACTGCCGACAGATAGCATCTTATCACGCTTTTCCATCGGCAGTTCTAAAGTACATCCTTCAATTTATTTTCCCGGTGCAGCCAGTTTCTCCGCGCCTGCCAGCGGTCGCTTCCACAGTCCGAACGCCAAGCCGGATATTACCGCACCAATGACCACAGCGAGCAGGAACAGCAGGGCATGGTTCGCCAGGGCTGCTACGAAAATACCGCCATGCGGAGCCGGAATATTGATTCCCCACCATTGGGTCAATCCGCCGGCAATCCCTGCGCCGATAATGCTTGTCGTCAGTACCCGCAGCGGATCGGCAGCTGCGAACGGAATGGCTCCCTCCGTAATAAAGGAGAAGCCAAGCACATAGTTCGTCAAGCCGGATTGGCGCTCCTGGGCGGTGAACTTGTTCTTGAACAATGTGGTTGCCAAGGCTATTGCAAGCGGAGGAACCATCCCTCCGGCCATAACAGCTGCCATCATCATGCCATTCGTATTACCGCTGGAAGTGAAGACGCCGATTGCGAAGGTATACGCCGCCTTATTGAACGGTCCGCCCATATCGATCGCCATCATACCGCCAAGCAGCACACCTAACAACACCATATTGCCTGTGCCAAGATTATTCAGTGCGTTGATCATGCCTTCATTAATCCAACTGAAGAATGGTCCGAACAGATAATGCATAATCGCACCCGTAACCAGCAGGCCAAAGATCGGATAGAGCAGGATCGGCTTCAGGCCTTCCAGCGTTTTAGGCAGACCAGCAAACACTTTCCTCAAACCAATGACGACATAACCGGCAAGGAAGCCCGCTGCCAGACCGCCAAGGAACCCTGCATTGGCGCCTACCGCCATCAGGCCGCCGACCATCCCCGGCATGAGCGCCGGACGATCGCCGATGCTCATGGCAATAAAGCCTGCCAGCACCGGAATCAGGAAATGAAACGCACCGTCGCCTCCGCCGATCGCCATCAGCAATGTAACGAGCGGATGATCATCCCCCAGTACCTGCTCAAACAGGAAAGATAAAGCCAGCAAAATCCCGCCGCCGACTACAAACGGAAGCATATGGGAGACGCCATTCATCAGATCCTTATAAATCTTGCTGCCTATGCTTCCCTTCCCGGTCTTGGCAGCTTCAGCTTGACCGCCAGCTCCTGCACTCCGGTAAATGGGAGCGTCACCATTCACGGCTTTACGGATTAACTCCTCAGGCTTTCGGATTCCGTCACTGACCGGACGCTGAAGCACCGGCTTTCCATCAAAGCGGTCCATGTCCACCTTCTTGTCAGCGGCGACGATAACCCCCTTCGCCCGGCGAATCTCCTCGGCAGTCAGTACATTGCCTGCGCCTTCAGAACCGTTCGTCTCCACACGGATATTCACACCCATTTCTTTGGCCTTCTTCTTCAAGGCATCTTCTGCCATGAACGTATGGGCAATCCCCGTCGGACATGCCGTTACGGCAATGACGAATGGTTCTTCACTATGATCGCCACTTGCCGTACCCGTAGAAGCCATAGCCGAAGCCGGGGCCGCACCCGCTACCGTGGCTGGCTTATCTTCTTGATTGTGCGCTTCCGCCTCAAGCTTTGTCTTTTCTCTCGCTGCCTTCGCCGCTTCGTCCGCACTCTGTCTTTCATCGAACAATCGGGTTACTTCTTCAGGTGACGATGTATTCATCAGTTGCTGGATAAAGTCACTGTCGATCAATAGCCGGGAAAGCGAAGCCAAGGTCCGTAAATGTGTATTTCCCGCACCGTCCGGTGCTGCGATCATGAAGAACAGGTACGCCGGTTCTCCATCCAGAGCCTCGAAGTCAACACCTTGGGCACTTTTCGCAAAGACGACCGTTGCCTCATTGACTGCCTTCGTCTTGGCATGCGGCATCGCGATCCCGCCGCCAATTCCGGTGCTTGATTCACCTTCCCGCTTTAATATCGCCTGCTTGAATTCCACAGCATCATTGATTCGGCCGCTGGCTGACAGACTTGCGATTAACTCATTCAATGCCGCTTCTTTCGTTGTTGCCTGCAGATCCATGATCATCGTCTCTTTGAGCATCAGATCCGTGATTTTCATTCGGTCCACCCCTCATGAACAATTTTAATTTCAACTTGCTTACGCAGCTTATGAATCAGTTCTGCCTCCGCCAAGTCATCAGAGAATGCCGTGGCGCTTCCGGATGCAACCCCTGCAGCAAATGCTTCCATAACATCTCCGCCTTGAGCCCATGCTCCCACAAACCCTGCGATCATCGAATCCCCGGCACCGACCGAATTGCGGACAATCCCTTGAGGAACATTGGAGCGGTAGACTCCCTCTTTAGTAATCAGGACCGCGCCATCTCCCGCCATCGAGACGAGAACATGCTCGGCACCCTGCTCCTGCAGCTTTTTACCGTAATAGATAATTTGATCGATCGAGTTGATTTCAACATTGAACAGCTCAGCCAGTTCATGATGATTCGGCTTAATCAATAAGGGCCCGAGCGAGGCACCGCGTGTCAACGTATCCCCCGTTGTATCCAATACAAAACGGGCACCTATTCTGCTGCAAGCTTCAATCAGCCGGTCATAGTACATACCTCCCAGTGAAGAAGGTACACTTCCGGACAACACGACAATATCGCCGGCAGCGAGCGAATCCAATTTCCGGCACAGTTCATCCGCCTCCTCGGGAGTAATCGCTGGACCTTGACCGTTAATCTCGGTCTCTTCCCCATGCTTGAGCTTGATATTAATTCGGGTATCCCCTGTAACCTGAACAAAATCTGTCGTGATGTTCTCCGAGGCCAGGGTTTCCTTGAGAAAATCTCCTGTAAAACCGCCTAAAAAGCCAAGTGCCGTATTTTCCACACCAAGCCTGCTAAGTATGCGCGATACATTGATTCCTTTGCCCCCCGGGAGCTTAAGATCATCCCGCATGCGGTTCAGCTCTCCTAGCTGTAATCCATCCACATGAACGATGTAATCAATGGACGGATTCAGTGTCACTGTATAGATCATGGCTATCCCTCAATTATCTTAGTTTTGTGAGTTAATGATTCCCTTAGCGCATCCGGAACAGCGTCTGTAATGAGATAAGCATCCTCAAGATCAAACATCCGGGCAAACAGCACCTCGCCAAGCTTGCTGGAATCTGCAAGAACAAAGGCTGCTCCCGACAGTTCCTTCGCCCTGCGCTTGATCAGCGCCTCCTCTGGATCAGGTGTAGTATACCCCATCTGGGCATCCACCCCATTGGCTCCCAAAAAGCATTTATCAAACCGGAACTGCTCCATATTCTGCATGGCCATACTTCCGATCACGGCCTTTGTATGCATCTTCATCATCCCGCCCAGCAAATAACTGCGAATGTTTTTACCCACGAGCTCCTCCACATGGGATAACCCGTTTGTAACCACCGTCACCTGCTCCGCTTCTATATAGGAAATCATCTTCAAAGTAGTAGTACCCGCATCTAGAAAAATACAATCGCCATCGCGAAGCTGTCTGGCCGCCCGGCGAGCAATCAAATCCTTTTCTTGAATGTTTTTGAACGTTTTCTCATTCATACCAGGCTCCTGCCGATTATCCTTCGGAAGTGCTGCTCCGCCATGAATTCTCCGTAACAGCCCTTGCTCCTCCAGGTCAACGAGATCACGCCGAACGGTTGATTCCGATGTTCCAAGCAGCTCAACCAGCTCCTGAAGCTTAACAATTCCACGCTGTTGCAAGCGCTCTATAATTATTTCATACCGCTCTTCTGTCAGCATGACATTCCCTCCAGCCCCATCATTCGATTTATATCTTAACACATAATCATTCAAAATCAATCACAAATAATCAAAAACACTCTAATGAATTCGAACCTTTTCCGAACTCTATTGCTCACTTAAAAGGCATGTTACAATAGAACAAGGATTCTCCAAATTTGAAATAGCTTCAATTAGGTAAAGAAAGGATCGACCTTCTATATGATAATTAAACCACGTACCCGGGGATTTATTTGCACGACTGCGCATCCGAAGGGATGTGCCCGTCAGGTGCAGCAGCAAATCGAGTATGTACAACATCGTCCAGGAATTTCCGGCCCGAAAAATGTTCTCGTCATCGGCGCCTCAACCGGATACGGCTTAGCCTCCAGAATTGTGGCCGCTTTTGGCGCAGGGGCCAATACCATCGGCGTATATCGCCCAAGCGCAGCAAGCGGTTCACGGACGGCTTCCGCCGGATGGTATCATTCAGCAGCCTTTGAGGAAGCTGCCCATAACGCAGGACTCCGTTCCTTCAGCGTGACTGGAGATGCATTCACCCTCGAGACCAAGCAGAAGACAGCAGATGTCATCGCTAAGGAATTGGGCCAGGTGGATTTGATCATTTACAGTGTTGCCACTGCCCGCCGGCATGATTCCAAGACAGAAGAAACCTACACCTCTGTACTGAAGCCGATAGGACAGAGCTACACGAACAAGACTGTTAATTTCCATACAGGAGAAGTCAGCCTGGTTACGCTTGACCCTGCATCGGAGCAGGAAATTGAACACACGGTAAAAGTGATGGGCGGCGAGGACTGGCAGGATTGGATTAAGGTCCTTAATGCTGCCGGTGTCCTGGCCCCGCATGCCGTTACGATAGCCTTCTCCTATATAGGCTCTCAGATCACTCAGCCTATTTACCGCGAAGGCACCATCGGCAAAGCTAAGGACCATTTGGAGCAAACCGCCAGAGAGCTTCACGAGCAACTGTCTGCCGGTGGAGGCGGCGCCTATGTCGCAGTGACCAAAGCACTCGTCACGCAATCCAGTTCCGCAATTCCGGTAGTGCCGTTATATATGTCGGTCTTGTACAAGACGATGAAGGAACATGGTCTTCACGAAGGCACTATTGAGCAAATGTATCGCTTATTCACTGAGCGTCTTTATACAGAGAGATCGGTACCTGTTGATTCAATGGAGCGGATTCGCCTGGATGATTGGGAAATGCGGGAGGATATCCAAGACGAGGTAAGCCGCATTTGGGCAGAGCTGGAGACAAATAATGTAT
This sequence comes from Paenibacillus brevis, assembly GCF_018919145.1. Classification (GTDB taxonomy): domain Bacteria; phylum Bacillota; class Bacilli; order Paenibacillales; family Paenibacillaceae; genus Fontibacillus; species Fontibacillus brevis. The sequence continues at coordinate 77,580 of NZ_JAHLQJ010000019.1, read as the reverse complement.
TTCAGCTTACTGACCTTGAAGGATTCCGCAAGGAGTTCTTCCAATTATTCGGCTTTGAGACAGATGGCGTGGATTATGAAGCGGATTGCGACCCTGAGGTTGCGGTACAAAATGTAATATCTTAATGACAGCGGAAAGCAGCGTTCGTTCATCATCAGTTGAACATATAAAATACGCAAGGAAGCAGACGAGAAAATGTTCTTATGATTGCTGTTGTTCGCTGATTTCAAACAGGAAGAGGCCTTCCCAAAAGCCTGAGGGGAGGCCTGTTTGCATTAAGAGCTCCTACTGCATAGAATTTCTTGACTTGGCGAAGGCTAAGCTCCCATAAAGCCGGGCTAAGAGCCTGCGTAATAAAGACATAAGTGTGAAGTGTGCAGCAAAGGCTTTCTGCAGGAAAGCTGCTTCGAGAGCATAAGCTCGCTAGCGTTCGCCTTTGTGATCGGATTTCTACCTTGCTATGATTTATTCAAATCAAATAAATCCGTGAACAACAGCGATCGTAAGCACACTTCACACGTTGCCACTAATATGCATACGCAGAATCATTCGATGGAGGCTTTTGGGACAGGCCTATTCGTTATTTCAGCAGCCAGAGGGCGGGAACAACGTTAGGCTCCCAGCCTGTCAATGAAGTATGCGCTTGGCGGCATTCGTAGGTGCTGCCATTGTAGCTGACGAGATCTCCAACCTCATAGGCTACCCCGGCAGCCCAAGGCTGGGCGCTGGAGGCGGAGGCCGTTGTGGCGCTGACCGAATTGCTTGCCGCTGATTCATTACCTGCTGCATCTATCGCTTTAACTGTGAAGGAATACGTTGTATTCGCGGATAAGCCGGTTACAGTGTATGAAGTTGTCGCACCAGATAGAGTCGCGACCAGATTGGCGCCGCGATAGACCTTATAACCGATCACACCCACATTATCCGTAGCCGCATTCCACATCAGTTGCACACTGGAAGCCGTAGGCGTCCCCATCACATGGAGATTACCTGGAGCAGACGGCGCTTGCGTATCCGGGGCCGCTGTGCCGGTCGTCAAGCTGACTGTATTACTGCCGGCGGACAGATTCCCTGCTGCATCAATAGCTTTGACCTGAAAGGTATAAGCCGTAGCGGGACTGAGCCCGGTTGCCGTATAGCTAAGAACCGCCCCCGATACCGAGCCGATTTGAGTTGTTCCCCGGTAAATCCGGTAACCAGTCACGCCAACATTATCCGTTGAAGCCGACCAGGAAAGGGTTGCTGTCGTCGAGGTTACATTGGAGTAGGATAAGCTTCCTGGTGCTGTCGGAGCCTGATTGTCCACGGGGTTGCTTCCTCCAAAGTTAACATCAATGACATTGTAGAAGGCATTTGCCGTATCCGCAATTTCCCATACCGCCAGAATGACATGATAGCCTGTCCGGGCAGGAACATTCAGCGTGTCTGTGTACGTATATGGAGGTTGAACTCCACCATAATTGACGGAATGAAACGGAGTTAAATCAAATGAATCGCGTGTTAGCGGCGCATTCGGATTCCAGTCCGGCTTCGTAATATAGTATTTCCAGCTTGAAGTGGCATGGGGAGCGGTTAAAGTCCAGGTGAATGTCTTCTGGCCGGCAGTCATGTTAACCTTGGTCCAGCGACTGGACGATTGTTCGTCCAGCTTAGGGAATATTCCGCCAGCACTGGCAATCTTACCATCTGCCGGACCGGCCGCAGGGAATCCCTTCGGTGCCTCCAGACTCTGTGGTTCATACACCACAGCGCCGCAATCACTGTTCTGACCAAGCTTGCATAAATAAGCCCGACTCCCTGGGGATTCAACATATCCATGTGCGAATGCCTTCTCGGTAAGCACAAACATACAGATGCACGCAAAGAGGAAAACTCCGAGTGAACCAAGTGCCTTCAAATACAATGAACGGGTATAACGAGCTTCAGTCATTAGAAATCCCTCCTTCATTTTTTTGAAAACGAAAATCACCTGAACGAAATTACTCCCTGCTTGTCCATTTAAACTGGATCTGCTTTGTGCTCACCTCCTCTGCTTAATCACTTAAGGGATAGGATCGAAGGTTATTTGCCGCAAATAAAAGTGGAAATAGTGCGGTATATAGGAAGAAAAAGTAAATTACCCCTCAATACTCATTATAACGACCTCTGTGTCTTTTGTGTGAAAGGAAATAGGAAATCATTGTTAAATGTAATATATTGTTGTTATTTATCAGAATTTCTATATCTTTTGACAATATAATGAAATAGTAAAGAGCACTGCTTCAGCAGTGCTCTTTACATGCAAATTCTTAAGTTATACGAATGTTCTGGAGATAATCACCAGCAGGATAAACAACACAAGAATCACACCTGTAGATGTCCAAAGTCCTCCAACGCCAACTTCATTGCATCCCGACATGCTTTCCCCTCCTCACATCAGTATAGGGTATCATATTAAGAGCCCTAACTAATTGTCACGGCACGGGGGTGCCTATATTTCAAGCCCGCCCATTGCATCCATCTTCGCCGAGCATAACATACATCATAGAACAAGATGATCTTAAGCGGGTGGTACATTTGGCCGGCAGAAAAAAGGCAGGTATCAAAAGCACGGGTAATGGCACAGGAAAAAACAAAGAAATTGTCCTAAGTGACTTGTCCGCCGATGATCTTGCAATCATCGCAGCCGGTCTTAGCACGTTGGGCGAATTTTTCTCATTTCTATCCCTCATTAAATTACAACAGGAAGCAGAAAAAAATAAAGGACAGAGCGTCTTAACTGACTTTTTAACATAATTCGCTCACTTCTTATCGACCTCAGTTCGGCGTAGCTGCCATCGCTTCCACTTTCTCCATCTCATCGCCAGCAAAAGCACGATCAAGGCGAACACTCCACCAAAGAAGAAAGCCAGATACTTCTCGACAAGACGTATGACCAAATGCCATTGTTCTCCAAAGATATAGCCGATGCCAATAAAGGCAGTGACCCAGATCAGCGCCCCAGGGTAAGCATACAATGCAAAGGTCTTGTATGGAATCTTAATGATTCCTACGAAATAACCGAAGAGTTGTCTTACTCCAGGAATGAAGAAGCTGATAAACAGCATTTTATTTCCGTATTTATCATATGTTCTCCGCGTTCGCTCCAAGTGGGAGGGCTTGATCAAGAACCACTTTCCGTATTGCTGGAGCAGAGGTGCCCCCACATGATGGCCAATCAAATACGTAACGGTAATTCCTATGACTGACCCTGCATAAGCAACCAGGATAGCCGGCAGCAATTCAAGCGTTCCCTTAAACGCCAAATAACCGGTATAGGTGAGTGTCGTTTGTCCCGGCGGGATCGGAAGAGCGATGAAATCCAGAGGAAGCCCGCACAATAGCACGAAATAGCCATAGCTGCGGAACATCTCCTCAATCCACTCCAGTATGTTCATGGATGACGTCTCCTGTATGTATGGGATACGGTGCGTACAAGCACCATCCCTATATTACTCCAATTTCATCCATGTTCCAAATATCATTCCGAACCGGGCTTAGCCGAACCTTCCCGAAATGTAATCATGGGTACGTTTATCCACTGGATTGGTGAAAATTTGATCTGTCGCCCCATACTCTACCAGATCTCCCATCAGGAAGAACGCGGTATAATCCGATACCCGGGCTGCTTGCTGCATATTATGGGTTACGATGACGATACAATATTCCCGCTTCAGCTCGGCGATCAATTCCTCAACTTTGGCGCTGGATACCGGGTCCAAGGCTGAAGCGGGCTCATCCATCAGGATGATATCCGGACTTACAGCAATGGATCTCGCGATGCACAGTCGTTGCTGCTGCCCCCCAGAGAGCGACAATGCTGAACGGTTCAAACGGTCCTTGGTCTCCTCCCAGAGCGCAGCCTTGCGCAGGGAGTTCTCCACGATCTCATCCAGCTTTTTCTTGTCTCGAATCCCGTGGTAACGCGGGCCGAAAGCAATATTTTCATAAATCGACTTATGGAAAGGATTCGGTCTTTGCCAAACCATGCCAATCTTTTGCCGCAGCAGGACCACATCTGTCTTGGGGTGGTTTATATCCTCTTCTCCAATTCGAATCTCTCCGGTAATTCGCGCATCCGCAATCAAGTCATTCATCCGGTTCAAGCTGCGCAGAAATGTAGACTTCCCGCAGCCCGAAGGCCCGATAAGCGCCGTGACTTCCTTGGCCGCAAAGTCAAGCGAGAGGCTTTTAACCGCATGCTTTTCTCCATAAAACACATTAAGATCCTTCGTAGACATTACAATATTACGCATGGGTATCCTCCTATCTCGATGCCGTAAATTTCTTCTGGAGCTGGCGTCCGACAAAGCGGGCCAACAGGTTAAACAACAGAACCGTCAAGATCAGCACGGCTGAAGCACCTGCAGCAATTTCAGGCGCATCGGGGGCAAGCCCTTCCGAGTTGACCTTCCAGATATGCACGGCCAGCGTCTCGGCAGGACGGAACGGATTCAGCGGCGACATCGGGCTGAACGGATTCCAATCCGTAAAGTCAAGCCGTGGGCTGCTCATACCGGCCGTAAATAACAAGGCTGCCGCTTCTCCGAAGACACGTCCGGCGGCCAGAATGGTTCCTGTCAGGATAACTGGCAGCGCAATCGGAAGCATAACCGAGCGGATCGTTTTCCATTTGGACAACCCCAGGGCCAGACTGGCTTCCTTCTGTGCCTGCGGCACACTTGCCAGGCCTTGCTCAGTAATCCGCACCATTAACGGCAGGTTAAATACCGTCAGCGCCAACGCACCGGAGAACAGGGAGAATCCAAAGCCAAACGTATTAACAAATACCAGGAGGCCGAACAAGCCTACAACGATGGACGGAAAGGAAGAGAGCACTTCAACGATCAGGCGAATAGAGTCTGTTACCTTTCCCGGCTTGGCATATTGACTCATATAGATTCCTGCGCCTAAACCGAGCGGAACCGTAATAATAAGCGTAAGCACCAGAAGGAACAAGGAATTGAACAACTGCGGTCCGATTCCTCCGCCTGCACGGATCGTCTCCGGCGGAGAGGTTAGGAAGTCAAAGCTGATATGACCAAGTCCTCTTACCAATATAAATCCAAGCAGGCCCACCATAATGAGAACAATGATGCCAGCAAATAATATGATGACCCCGGTTGCTATTCTGTCTACTGTTTTTGCGCTCATCGAATTGCTCTCCTTTCAAGCCAGCGTACAATGAAGACGAAGACAAAGGTCATCAGCAGCAGAATCAGAGCAAGCGTCCACAGGACATTGTTCTGGATCGAGCCCATAACCGTGTTCCCCATACTTAGTGTGATCACACTTGTAAGCGTGGAGGTGGATTGGAACAAGGAATTCGGAATATGCGGTGCGTTCCCGATAACCATCTGCACAGCCAGCGCCTCGCCAAATGCACGTGCCATTCCAAGCACGACTCCTGTCATCAAGGCAGGAAGCGTAGTGGGAATGACCGTTCGCGAGAGCGTCTGCCAGCGGGTTGCGCCCAGCGCATAGGAGCCTTCTTTCAGGCCGGCTGGCAGAGCCCGAAGCGCATCGGTAGCAATCGAAGTCATCGTAGGCAGAATCATGACAGACAATACAGAAGCACCTGCCAATATTCCGAGACCTTGTCCCGGGAATATATCCCGGTATAATGGAACGATAACACTCAGGCCGACGAATCCATAGACAACGGAAGGAATCCCGGCGAGCAATTCAATTGCCGGCTGCAGCACCTTTTTCCCCAGCTTCGGCATAATCTCCACCATGAACAGAGCCGCGCAGATACTGAGCGGAGCAGAGATTACCGCTGCAAGCATAGACGTCGCAAAGGACCCGAAAATGAACGGCAGAGCACCGAACATCGGCGGATTTCCTTCCGGCTTCCACGAGGTCCCCCCGAGCATCTCGGCCAAGCTGATTCCATTCTTGAAAAATGAGCTCAGACCCTTAGTCGCGACAAAATAGACCATTGAGAAGATGGTCACGACTAATAGAACGATACACAAGGACGTAAGAATTTTCCCTGTCCATTCTTCGATGATATGCTGTTTCACTCTGCGGCTATCGTTGGAACGAGCCATAGTACCTCTCCCTTTGTTCAGCACAGAAAGAGGCGAATGCTCGCCTCTTTGCTGACCTTATGTTGTTGTAGGTAATAAATTATTTGGTAATGTTGCCGTCAACATCGCGTGTTACTTGCATTTCCGAGATAGGAATGTAGCCAAGTTCAACGATATCCTCATGAACTGCTTCGGAAACCATGAAGTCGAGGAATGCCTTGACAGCTCCGGTCGGCTCACCTTTTGTATACATGTGCTCGTATGCCCACACCAGATAACTGCCGTTTGTTACATTTTCTATACTTGCTTCAACGCCTTCATATTTCACAGTCTTTACGGAGTCATCCAGGTAGGAAAGAGCCAGGTAACCGATCGCGCCAGGAGTTTCAGCAACCAGCTTTTTTACGGTACCCGAGGAATCCTCTTGGATTGATCCTTCAAGGTCTTCTGTCTTTGTACCCAATGCATATTTTTCAAAAGTAGCACGCGTACCGGAGCTCGAAGGTCTGTTTACGATTTGGATTGCTTGATCCGCACCGCCAACTTCACTCCAGTTCTTCACTTCGCCCGAGAAAATCTTAACCAATTGATCTTTGGTCAGGTTATCCACGCCTACTTCCGGATTAACAACCGCTGCCATGGCTACTACAGCTACTTGATGGTCAACCAACTCTGCAGCCGGTCCAGCTTCAAGCTTCTCTTCTGCGAACACATCGGAGTTACCGATATCCGCTTGGCCGCCTGAGACTTGAGTCAAGCCAGTACCGCTACCGCCGCCTTGCACTTGAATCGATACTTTAGGGTTCAGATCCATGAACTTCTTGGAAGCTTCATCAACAAGCGGTTGAAGTGCGGAAGAACCTACTGCAAGTACGGAGCCGCTCAATTCTTCTGTTTGTTCAGTTGCTGTATTATTTGTGCTGCCCGTGTTGGACGATGTATCAGGCGTGTTCGAAGCCGTGTTGTTCGTGTTCGAGCCTTGTCCACATGCTGCAAGTGTTACAGTCAATAAAATAGTCATAACCAACATCAAACTTTTCTTCATGATTCAGGTTTCCCCCTTATTTGTTTGTACAATATCGATTATAAGAAGCAAGTATAAAGGTCGTGTATTGGTTATGTTAACGCAATGTAAAAAATTCATACGTTAATCCCTAATGTTTTTCTGCTTCAACTTCCATATACTATAAACGGACAGCAAAAAAAGGACTTGGCCGAACAGAATTCGGTCAAGTCCTTTTTTGTGAATATAGAATCAATACTGCTAAGTGACACTACGTTTTATGTAGGCGGCAGTTCCGGAGCCAAGGGCGGCTCCGGCCAACCCTAACAGTGCGACAGTCAGAATAAGGCGGTTCGGCTGCCACTCCATCAAGAAGGACAAGCCGCTACCCAGGGTGGTCCCCGCCAAAAAGCCAATAGCGAGGCCTGCCGGTGTTAACGATTTCAAGATTGAAGCGGGATATTCCTTCATATTGAATTACTCACCCCAATACGTTAATGCTCAGGACTCATCATCCGTATTTTTGGACAGCAGCCCCTTCAGTTCCTTCATAAACATGTTGATGTCTTTGAACTGTCTGTACACAGATGCAAAACGAACATACGCCACTTCATCTACCGGATAGAGCTGTTCCATCACTAACTCTCCAATCCCGCGGCTCTCTACTTCAGCATTCGCAGAATGACGCATGGAGCGTTCGACCTCCGATACGATCGACTCCAATTGATCCACCGACACCGGACGCTTCTCGCAGGCCCGGATCAGACCGCGCAGCATCTTCTCTCTGCTAAATTCTTCCCGGCTTCCATCCTTCTTAATCACAATGAGCGGCATTTCTTCAACCATTTCAAAGGTAGTGAAGCGGCGGTTGCACTTCTCACATTCACGACGCCGGCGAATCGAGCGATTTTCATTCGCTGGACGGGAATCCAGCACCTTCGTTCCAAGATAGTCGCAATAAGGACATTTCAAGGTCTTCTACTCCTTTCCAATATATAACTGTAAGATTCAGTAATGAACTTTACAATTGCCGAGCATAATACTGTTACCAACTCAAGGAGGTGAACAACAACATGGCCCAAAACAATTCATCTAATAACCTGGTGGTGAAGCAAGCTTCTGGAGCGCTGGAACAAATGAAATACGAGGTTGCTCAAGAGCTGGGTATCGCTTTCCCGCAAGACGGTTACGCTGGTAACTTGACCTCTTACGAAAACGGTTCGATCGGTGGTTATATTACAAAACGTCTGGTGACTCTGGCCGAACAACAATTGGCAGGTCAATTTAAATAACGGACAATATAACTTCTGAACGAGCACGGAAGCACAGATGGCGAATGCTGTCTTGTGCTTCCTTTTTTATCTTCTCAGCTCAGAAATCCGAATAGATCCTTGAATATTGTTCGTAGTAATGTGCAACCCGCTGCACATAGTGCCTTGTCTCCCCAAACGGAATATTCTTCGCCGTCTCCAATGTGCCGTCCCAGCGGCCGCTTTGGAGCCAATTCTTCACATTCGTCGGCCCGGCGTTATAGGCGGCAATCATAGCGATCATGTTGCCGTCAAATTGATCGCCTAACCAGTCCAAATACCAGGTTCCAATCTGGATATTCAAGCCGCTTTCTTCCTTCACCCTGCTCAATTCCACTTCTTCCATTTTCGCCTTCTGCACGACCCAATCTGCGGTATCCGGCATGATCTGCATAATGCCAAGCGCCCCCTTTGGGGATTCCGCTCCTGGTTTATAGTTGGTCTCCACCTTAATAATAGCAGCTACAATCAGGGGGTCCAGTCCATAAGTTCCGGCATGCGTCCGGATTTCTTCCTTATAATAAATCGGATAGAATAAAGCCAGCCAAGAAGAGTTAAAGAACAGGATCACAATAAAACCTAAGAACAACGCCAACAGGACTCTCTTTTTTCTCAGCCACCTCATAAAACCTGGCTCCGCCAGAAGTCATCGATTTGACTCTCGGTCTCTTCATAACTCCGGCTGTTATCAATCAAAATATCCGCCCGTCTTCTCTTCTCCTCGATATCCATCTGCGCGGCAAGCCTTAGTTCGGCCTGTTCTCGAGTCAATGCATCCCGCTGCATCAGACGCTCCAACTGGAGGGTTCGTGGCACATAGACCACCATAATCTTCTCGTACAATTTCTCAAGCCCCGACTCGTACAGCAAGGGGATATCGGCAACCACCAGACGTTCGGGATTTTCCTGCTCCAGCACGTCCAGCTCCGCCTTCATCTCCCGGCGAATCGCAGGGTGTGTGATGGCTTCCAGCGCTTTACGCTCCAGGGAGTTAGCGAACACAATCTCTCCAAGCCGCTTGCGATTTAACCGGCCATCCGCCAGCAATACAGTCTCGCCGAACCTTTCAACAACTTTTGCAAGTACAGGATGACCGGGCTCCATAATTCTTCTGGCTACCACATCCGCATCAATCAATGCAGCGCCGCGTGCAACGAGCATTTGTGAGACGGTACTCTTGCCGGTGGCAATGCCTCCCGTAAGTCCGATATTCACAGCATTCACTCCATTCCCGCAGGCTGGCATTCCGGGCAGTAATGGGTTCCCCGCCCGGCCAGCGTAATCTTCTCGATAGGTTGTCCGCAAGCAGGGCAGGGCTGCCCCTGTCTTCCATATACATTCAGACTGTGCTGGAACATCCCCATCTCTCCTTGTCCGTTTACATAGGACTTAATGGAAGATCCTCCGGCAAGCACAGCTTCCGATAAGGTGGCCAAGATGGCCTCATATAACTTCTGGAGCTGCTCCGTACTTAATTGATTCGCCTGAAGCTGCGGATAAATGCCTGCTCGAAACAAAGCCTCATCCACATAAATATTGCCCAAGCCTACGATGTATTCCTGATTCAGCAAAGCGGGCTTAATTTTCGTGGTTCTTCCCGCAATTACTCTGCAAAAAGCTTCAAAGGTAAAGGTTTCATCCAGCGGCTCCAACCCCAGCTTGGCCAGCGGCTTGCTGATCAGTTCCTGTCCAGGCGCAAACAGATGCATCGTTCCGAATTGGCGCACATCCTTATATCTGAGCTCCTTCCCGTCCGTAAAATGGAAGATGACATGGGTATGCTTTTCGACCGGATCGCCGCTTTGATACAGACCGTATCTTCCTTCCATTCTCAGATGAGATACCAGAACGAGGTTATCCATTCGGATCAAGAGGAATTTTCCTCTGCGTCCCACATTCTCAATCTTGTGGCCTGCAAGCTCCATTTCGAACACCCGGGCATCATCGGGCCGCTGAATAATCCGCGGCAGATGCACCGAGACCCTATCAATCGTTCTGCCGACTATTAACCCTGCCAGGGTTCGTCTGACTGTCTCAACCTCCGGCAATTCCGGCATTTCGTTCACCTCTTATCTATGGTTAAAGAATCATCACATATCTCACTTGGCTTCATACCAGTTCAACCCGCTGCTTACTTCAGCCTTAAGCGGCACAGATAGCTTCAGCGCCTTCTCCATCGTCTCGGGAACCAGCTTGCTCATCAGCTCCAGTTCCTCGGGCGGCACCTCAAAGACAAGTTCGTCATGCACCTGAAGGAGCATTCGGCTCTTCAAGCCATGGCTGCTCAGGGCTTTATCCATCAGCACCATCGCAAGCTTGATGATATCGGCTGCCGTTCCTTGGATAGGCGTGTTCATCGCCGTTCGCTCGGCAAACGACCGAAGGTTGAAGTTGGATGCGTTAATTTCAGGCAGGTATCGTCTGCGTTCCAGCAGGGTCTTCACATAGCCATCCCGCTTGGCATCCCGGACAATATCATCCATATACTTCCGGACACCCTGGAAGGCATCGAAATATTGATCGATGAATCGGGCCGCTTCTTTCCGGGTAATGTTCAGGTTTTGTGATAAGCCGTAATCACTGATTCCGTAAACAATCCCGAAATTAACCGCTTTGGCGGAACGTCTCATATTGGCATCAACCTGGTCCGAGGATACCCCGAACACATCCATTGCCGTCTTTGTATGAATGTCCATATCATGGAGAAATGCCTCCTGCAAGCCTTTATCCTCCGAAATATGCGCAAGCACCCGCAATTCAATCTGCGAATAATCGGCGCCGAGAATATACCAACCCTCCTCGGAAGGGACAAATACTTTGCGGATCTTCCGCCCTTCTTCCATCCGAATCGGAATGTTCTGCAAATTCGGGAATTGGCTGCTCAGACGCCCGGTCGCTGCAATGGTCTGGCGGAAATAGGTGTGCACCTTACCGGTTTCACTGCGAATTTCCTTAAGAAGCCCCTCTACATAAGTGGATTGCAGCTTCGCTAGCTGCCGGTATTCCAATATATATTGGACAATATCATGATACGGTGCCAGCTTCTCCAGCACCTCGGCATCGGTAGAGTATCCCGTCTTGGTCTTCTTGATCACAGGAAGTCCCAGCTTGTCGAACAAGATTTCCCCAAGCTGCTTTGGTGAATTCAGATTGAACTCGGTTCCCGCAATCTCATAAATTTGCGATACCAGCTTTGAGATTTGTGCTTCAAACTCTTGCCCCAACTGAATGAGGCTCTCCCGGTCAACCGCCACGCCCTGCTTCTCCATATCCGCTAAGATACGTGAGAGCGGCATTTCCAGTTCATAGAAGAGCTTATGCATCTCGTTCTGTTCAAGCTCAGCCCGTTGCTTCGGCACAATGCTAATAGCCGCCGCACTCTTACGAGCCAGATGATTGCTGAAGATATCCAGTTCAGGAACCTTGAATTTCGCTCCCTTTCCTAGCACCTCATCATCTGACGGCAAAGAGGCCAGATTGTATTTGGCAGACAATGCGCTTAAAGTCTGATCACTCTCGGTCGGATCAAGCAAATACGCTGCCAATTGGATATCGAATTCTGCTCCGGCAAACGGAATCCCGTGCCAGAACAAGGTCAAGTCCGCGCGATGCAGATCATACCCCCGCTTCGGAGCTTGCTCATCGGCCAGCCATGCCCGAACCGCTTCCGCTTCTTCGCTCTTCAACACCTCGGGCTGCAGGAAGAAATGCCGCTCTTTAGTTGAGAGCACTATACCGAGCAGCTCCGCCTGATGAGGATTGTCCCCGCGGCTTTCTACGTGCAGACCCACGATTTCAGGCAAGCGGGCTTCAAGTTCCTTCAAAGAAGCAAGCTCCACGATCGTAACAACCACTTGCAATTGCGAGACCTCAGCCGCTGCTCCATCCGCTTGCCCATCGCTTCCGCCGCCACTGAAATTCAATCGCTCCAGAAGCGACTTAAACTCCAGTTTGCGGAGCATCGGCACTGCCGTCTCTTCCTTATAGCCGTTGAATATCATCGTATCCCACGAACGGTCGATCGGCACTTCACGGTGAATCGTAGCAAGCCTTTTGCTCATGACAGCATCATCCGCATGATTGACCAGGTTCTCTTTCATCTTGCCCTTCAGTTCATCGGTACGAGCCAGCACTTCCTCCACAGAACCAAATTGATGAAGAAGCTTCAGCGCTGTCTTCTCGCCAATCCCGGGAACGCCGGGAATATTGTCTGACGCATCGCCCATCAGACCTTTCAAATCAATAATTTGCAACGGAGTCAATCCGTATTTCTCTTCAATTTCCTTCGGACCATATGGCTCGACCTCGCTAATGCCCTTACGGGTCAATGCTACCGTGACCTTGTCGCTTACAACCTGAAGCATGTCCTTATCACCGGTGACAACCAGCACTTCAAGTCCCGATTCCTCACCCAGCCGGCTCAGCGTACCGATGATATCATCTGCTTCATAGCCCGCGAGCTCAAACCAGGAAATGCCAAAGCTCTCCAACAGCTCCCGCAATAACGGAAATTGCTCCGCAAGCTCCGGCGGTGTCTTCTCCCGGCCGCCTTTATATTCTTGATAGCCTTCATGCCGAAAGGTCTGCTTGCCTGCATCAAAGGCAACCAGGAGGTGTGTGGGCTTCTGCTCTTGAATAAGCCGAAGCATCATATTGGTGAAGCCGTATACGGCATTCGTATGCAGACCGCTAGAATTGGTAAGCGGCGGCATCGCAAAAAAAGCGCGGTAAATAACACTGTTGCCGTCAATCAGAATCAATTTATCCATGTGACACCTTCTCCTTCAGCATACTCCTCGTTCTATTCTAACACATGGTTCCCTTTTGCCAAAAACAAATAGCATAACCAAAAAAAGAATAACCCGCCACAGCAAGCCGTGAGGGGTTATTCCAAATATTGTATTCTGTTATACGTTCAAGTCCGGGCGATGCCCAGTCACCAGATAAACCGTGCTTTCTCCGATATTGGTCGCATGATCAGCAATCCGTTCAATATAACGTCCAACCAAGGTAAGGTGGATTGCCTGATGCAAGGACTCCGGATGCGCTGTCATATACGTGTACAGATCACGAATAATCTGGCTGTACAAATGGTCAATCTCATCATCGTCCTTAGCCATCTTATAAGCAAGATCCGTGTTCTCGTCAAGATAAGACTGCAAGGACTCCTGTACCATTTCATTGGCCAGTTCAGCCATCTTAGGAATGTCGACCAAAGGCTTGATCAAGGCTTCACCCTTCAGGCGCAAGGTCACCTTGGATATATCAATCGCCAGGTCTCCCATGCGTTCCAGATCGCTCGAGATTTTAAAAGCGACGATAATCCGCCGCAGGTCCTTCGCCACCGGCTGCTGTGTCACAATAAGCCGAGCCCCAAGATCCATAACCTCTTCTTCCATTTCGTTCAACTCGATATCTTTCTCGATAATGGCTCGAGCTTTAGCCTCATCCAGATTTTGAAGGGCAGAGATCGACTCGCTCAAAGTGTTCTCTACATGCCTGCCCATCTTCTGCAGCAGCTGCCGCAATTCCTCCAGGCTTTGATCGAAATCTCTTCTTTGTATCATGTACAGCTGCCTCCTTAGGTTATCCGAATCGTCCGGAAATGTAATCTTCTGTGCGCGAATCCGATGGATTTGAGAACAGCTTACGCGTATCGTCTGCCTCAATAATTTCTCCATTCAAGAAAAATACCGTGCGGTCCGAAATGCGGGCAGCCTGATGCATGTTATGCGTGACCATCACAATGGTATACTTACTCTTCAACTCCTGTACTAATTCCTCAATCTTTAGCGTAGAGATCGGATCAAGTGCGGAGGTCGCTTCGTCCATCAGCAAAATTTGAGGCTGCACGGCAATCGCCCGTGCAATGCATAGTCTCTGCTGCTGCCCGCCGGACAGACTCAGCGCCGAACGCTTGAGGAAATCCTTCACTTCATCCCATAATGCTGCCTGTCGCAAGCTTTGCTCTACCATTTCGTCCAGCTCTGCCTTGCCCGGAGAGCCATGAAGCCTTGGCCCGTAGGCCACGTTGTCATATATTGATTTCGGAAACGGATTCGGCTGCTGAAACACCATACCGACCTGCTTACGCAAGGTTTCCACTTGAACATCTTCACCATAAATCTCGGAACCGGCAATCTGAACAGAACCCTCAATCCGCGTGGCAGGGATCATATCGTTCATTCGGTTTAAGGTCCGCAGAAGCGTTGACTTTCCACATCCCGACGGTCCGATGAACGCAGTAATTGCCTTCTCGGGAATATCCAGTGATACGTCCTTCAAGGCGAGGAATTGATCGTAGTACAGTTTCAAGTTATTGATTCGGATGATTGTTGTCATGCCTTCACCACCATAAGAAGTTACATGCGAAGCAAGGCCTCAATTGTCATTGGGACCTGTACCGATGCTTGGTTCGATTGTTTCATATTGATTTTACATAAGCTATGTAAAGCGGGATGAGCCTAAATGTTAACGCAGTGTAAAATTTCACGACAAAGCGGTAAGCTCTTTATTCACCATTTCTGTCATCTTCAGCGCTTGAACAGTGGCTGACGCAGATTCCCGGCCTGTTTGCTCGGTTCTTCGCACGGATTGGACCAGTTGTCCGAAAGTATCGCCCGCCTGGATAACATGGTTCTGACTATGCTCCAATTCTCCGCTAGTGACGCGCATGGATTGATCCGTTGCCTTCACCAGCTCACCAACCCGGTCCAGCGTCTCCTCGATATTCCCCGATAATTGCTTGGTCTCTTTGGCAAGCCGGTGTACTTCCTCTGCCACAACCGCAAATCCGCGTCCGTGCTCTCCTGCCCGCGAAGCCTCGATCGAAGCATTGAGCGCCAGAATACCGCTCAGTTCGGCAAGCTCACGAATTTGCGCTGCGATTCGAGAAATATCCTGTGAGTAAGAGGACAACTCATCCACTTGATTTTGTTGAGAAGATGTGACTTTTTTCACGCGATTAAACGCCTCAGTAACCTCTTTGAGGTCTTCTTGCCCTGCCAGTGCCAGCCTCGACATCTGCTGCGTTTCCTCCAGACTTCTTTCTGAAGCCTCAGAGGCCTGAACCACGGTTTTCCCGATATCATCAACTAGCATTACGCTCCGCTGCAGCGTGTTTTGGCGTTCGACTTCAGCTTCCTGTTGTAATTTTCTTGAGAGAAGCATTAAATCCTGCAGCGTCATTACCCCATAGTAATTCCCGTCCTGCGTTAAAATCAAACTATCATAAAACAAATGCCCGGTCCGATGAAGCGCATGATCCAACAGCTCTCCCGGAGGCGTGGATATTTCATATACCGCATATTCCGGCTGTGCAAAGTCACGTACAGGACGCTCATAGAACAAGTCCGGCGCGAATCTTCCTGTAAGATGGCGATAGAAATAATCCCGCATAACCAGACCGCGAGGGCGCTCCCCCTGGTCACAAATGACGAGACACGGAAGATCGGAATCATTCTTGAACATGCCGAGTACATCACTGCACTTCTGATCTCCACGTATTACCGGAACGTTCCTGCTAAAATCAGCCACATTCACCCCGACAGCAGGTCTCTCCATAACAGCCAGGTTTGTCACGACCACCACTCCCTATGTACGGAATACACTCTCTTTTCAGAGGATAGTCGACAATTGTTAGCGGAGAATAAAGTCCATCGCTGAAAAAATGAAAAACCGTCCATCAATGGGTCTCAATGATGGACGGTTTTCTTTTTGTTCACAACCAGCTTGTAACCCACACCCCGAATTGAATCGATATACACCGATCCCGGGTCCAGCTCCAGCTTCTTGCGCAGCGAGCTGACATGAACATCGACGGTACGCTGCCCTCCGATATAATCAAAGCCCCAAACGGCGTTCATCAGATCGTCTCGGGTCATAACGACCCCGGGCTTTCGTGCCAGGTAAAGCAGCACTTCAAACTCCTTAGGTCTAAGCACGATGGCTTCCCCGTTCAGTGTAACCTCGTATTTCTCGGGATAGATGGACAACGGCCCCAGTGTAATCTGGGCATCCTCCCGTTCCTCCAGAGAAGGCTCCCGATCCTCGTGTCCGCCGCCGGTACGCCGAAGGACCGCCGTCACTCTGGCCAGCAGCTCTGCAACACCGAAGGGCTTGGTGATGTAGTCGTCGGCACCGGCCTTAAGCCCTTGTACGACCTCTTCCTCCGCATTCTTTGCCGTCAGTATAATGACCGGCGTCTTGCTGCCCTCTCCGCGAAGCTTGGACAAAATCTCGATCCCGTTCATCCCCGGAAGCATCAGATCAAGCAGAATCAGATCGAACTCCTGACTCTTCGCGGTATCATAGCCGATTTGGCCATGATCAGCGACGACAACCTCAAAGCCTTCACTGCTTAAGTTATAAGACAGCAGCCTCGACAGCGTCGGTTCGTCCTCAATGACCAACAATCGTTGAGTCATGCTGGTTCCCCCTTCTTTTATTCAACCTGTCGCTTTGCCATAGACAAAACGCTGAACAAGCCAAGCATATCACGGAAATGTTAACGGCGTGTAAAATGCTCAAGAACTCTCTGCATTCATCAAATCGGGTCTGTCCCCGGGTTTTGCTGCATAATCGGAAGCTCCAGGGTGAACGAAGATCCTTCCCCGATTTTACTCTCCACCCTTATTGTACCCTGATGCAGCTCAACAAGATGCTTAACGATAGAAAGACCTAATCCTGTACCGCCTGAGCTGCGTGAGCGGGCCTTATCTACACGATAGAAGCGCTCGAATATTCGCGGCAAGTCCTTCTTGGGGATTCCGATTCCGGTATCATTAATGGTAATCGCGATCTTTTCCTCGTCCGGTGTTCCTGTGATCTCGCAGTCAATTCTGACCTTCCCGCCTTCCTGCGTGTAGCTGATCGCATTTGACAGCAGATTAACGAAAATCTGCCGAAGCCGGTCCTCGTCTCCCTCCATAAATAAATGCTCGGGAATGTA
The DNA here is from genome assembly GCF_018919145.1 of Paenibacillus brevis. Classification (GTDB taxonomy): domain Bacteria; phylum Bacillota; class Bacilli; order Paenibacillales; family Paenibacillaceae; genus Fontibacillus; species Fontibacillus brevis. The sequence goes on along the minus strand of NZ_JAHLQJ010000019.1, from coordinate 60,267 downwards.
ATGATTGAGACTAATATTCTTCTTCGCGGCTGAAGAGCCGAGCATTTCAATGATGTTGTCGAACAAGTCCTTGAGGTGAACGGGAGCATATTCTAGCGGCGCGCGCTTGGATTCGATCTTCGACAGTTCCAGAATATCACCGATCAAGCGATTCAAGCGTTCTCCTTCATCATGAATAATCTGGAGGAAGGATCGCTCCGTCTCCTTATCCGCTACCCCGCCGGCAAGCAGCGTCTCGGCAAAGCCTTTGACTGCAGCAATCGGGGTCTTCAATTCATGGGATACATTGGCGACAAACTCACTGCGCATCCTTTCCAGCCGGCGAATTTCCGTGACATCCTGCAGATGCACCAGCAATCCTTTGTAACTGTCGTCGTCCTCGAACATCGGAACTGCATCCAGTTGAAGAATCCGCTCCTCGGGATTGTAGATCGTTCGCTCCTCGCGAAGAAATTCCTGACGCGTAATTCCTTCCTCAACAAACTTGAGCAGCTCGTAATTCCGCTTCAAAACCTGATACGATTTCCCTTGAATCTGATCAGAGCTGACATGCATAATCTTCTCCGCTACCCGGTTGAGCAGGGCAATATTGCCTGTGCTGTCGATCATAATGATCCCCCCGGTCATATTGGCAAGGACACTTTCCATCAATTCCTCGTTATCGCGAATGACCTTAAGCTGCTGTTGAAGGCTGTCGGCCATCCCATTAATCGCTGCTCCAAGCTGCCCGATCTCATCCCGTCGGTACAAGTCCACTCTCGCATCATATTCCAAGCGGGATATCCGGTTTGCAACGCGAGTGATCTTCTCCAGAGGCCTGGTCAATCCCGCCGCTACCCGAAAGCTGACGAAGGCTGCCACCAGGAACAGAATCATTAACCCTGCGCCCATATAGTACCAGCCCTTATTCATTTCCTGTCCTACCGCAGCCAGACTCATAGACAGCCGGATAAACCCGTCGAAGTTCCCGTTCGCTGAAGTAACCCCATGCGCCACGTAGAGCATATCCTCGCCGATGGTCTCACTGTAGCGGATAGCACTGCCGATCTTATCACTTGCAGAGGATTCAATTTCCTCCCGGTGCGCATGATTGTCCATTTCCTCGGAAGTCATTTCGGAATCCCCAACAACGGTTCCGTCCCGCATGATGAAGGTTACCCGGGAATCGGTTACGTCCTCCAATTCGCGGGCTTTTGCCGTGTAATAGTCGGATGCTTCGGCACTATCCATCGGTAAAAAATCAAAGGTGCTCTCCAGCAGTAAAATCTCCCGGGCCATATTTTCTTTTAATGCGCGTATATGCGAGTCCTTATAGACTTGAGCCATTGTAACTCCGGCTGCCAGCATCGAAATGCCGACCAGGCTCATCATGATTAGCGTAAGTCGTCTGCGAAAAGTCCTCATTTTATTGGAACACCGCTTCCTTAAACATCGACAGCTTCTCCAGGGATGCTTGCTCTACGCCGGCGTGGAGGCTGTTCCCATGCGAATCCATAGTAACTATGGCCGCAAAGCCTTCCACCTCGAGGTGCCACATCGCTTCCGGAATGCCAAATTCCATAAAGTCCACGCCATTTACTTTTTTAAAACACTTGGCATAGTACTGGGCTGCTCCGCCAATCGCATTCAAGTAGACCGCCCCGTGCTCCTGAAGAGCTGCCAAAGTACGCTTGCCCATGCCGCCCTTACCGATCACGGCGCGAATGCCGAACTTCTTGATGATATCTCCCTGGTACGGCTCCTCACGAATACTCGTTGTAGGACCGGCCGCCTTAACATGCCAGCCCTCTTCATCCTTGAGCATAACAGGGCCGCAATGATAAATGACCGCTCCGTTCAGATCAATTGGTGCGTCATGGTCGATCAAGTATTTATGAAGGGCATCTCTGCCGGTATGCATTTCTCCCTGGATAATGACAACATCTCCTACCCGCAAAGAGCGTATCTGCTCCTCGGTAATCGGGGTCTGCAAATAAACCTCCCGGGTCCCTTGCGCAGATTCTCCAGTTGTAGGTGCTTGCACTTCCGCATTGTCCTCTGCTTGCTGTGACGATGCCGCTTCCTCCTGGTCCATTCCGAACTCGCTTCCTTCCGGATACAACCAAGCGAGCAGTTCTCCAGTATCCGGCGACAGCTTGATGCCTTGACGACGGAATGCCCAGCAATTATAGGCCACGGAGACGAAAAAGCTTGCCGGAAGCCGGTTTGCTGCACCGATCTTGCAGCCCAGCAGGGTCACTTCACCGCCAAAGCCCATCGTGCCAATGCCGAGCTGGTTCCCCGTCTCCATGATATATTCTTCCAACCGGGCCAGATCCGGATGAGGATTCACATCATCCACTTCACGGAACAGTTGCTGCTTTGCCAGCTCATAACCCGTGGTACGGTCGCCTCCGATCCCCACCCCGATAAAACCGGCGCTACAGCCCTGTCCTTGAGCCTGATAGATCGCATGCAGGATGCATTTCCGCACTCCGTCCAGATCCCGTCCGGCTTTTCCCAGCCCATCCAGCTCTGCCGGAAGGCTGTATTGAATATTTTTGTTCTCACAGCCTCCCCCTTTCAAGATCAGCCGCAGATCAATATAATCCTCTTCCCATTGTTCAAAATGAAACACCGGTGTGCCCGGTCCCAGGTTATCGCCGCTGTTCTCTCCGGTTAAGGAATCCACCGAATTCGGACGCAGCTTGCCCTCCTTCGTTGCCCGGGTAATGGCAGCCTTAATATCGCGTTTCAACTCAAGCTGATTAACCAAAACCGGTGTATGTATGAGGAATGTCGGCATCCCGGTATCCTGACAAATCGGAGATACCTGCTCCTCAGCCATGGTAATATTATCAGCAATCGTCGATAGGGCAAGTCCGGCTCTCGTTCCCCGATTTTCCTTGTTTTTGCCTTCTTGAACCGCTCTCCGCACGTCTCCGGGCAGATTGGTGGAGGTTTCAACAATTAACCGATATACACTTTCTTCGTATTTACCCATATGCCAAAGATCTCCTCTCACATCTTTTTGGATATGTCTATCGTTAGTTTTATAATATCATGGTAACAAAATGAATGTTCAAATAATATACAAATTTCAAAAGCTCCCTACCCGTTTCAATGGGACTGATCCCACTCCGGCAGAGAGCTTTTGCTGAATATATTCCAAGTACGTGTTCAATAAGTCGTCTATTTGAACTGCCTATCCGTTAACTACCTCTCCGCCATTGATGTGAAGCACCTGGCCGCTCATGTAAGAGGAGTCATCACAAGCGAGATATACATAGGCTGGAGCCAGCTCTTCCGGCTGTCCCGGGCGCTGCATTGGCGTATCTCCCCCGAACTTGGAGACCTGCTCCGCATCGAATGTCGAAGGGATCAATGGTGTCCAGATCGGGCCTGGCGCGACCGCATTCACTCGAATTCCGGTCTTTCCGACAATATTCATGGACAAGGCCCGAGTGAAGCTGACGATCGCCCCCTTGGTCGAAGAATAATCGATTAGCGACGGGTTGCCCCGATAAGCTGTAATCGATGCGGTGTTGATAATAGCGCTGCCCTTGCTCAAATGAGGCATCGCAGCATTCACAAAATAGAACATGGAGAAAATATTGGTACGGAACGTCCGCTCCAATTGCTCGGCGGTAATATCTTCAATCCCTGGCTGGGGATGCTGCTCCGCTGCATTGTTCACCAGAATATCCAGCCCTCCAAGCTCCTCTACCGTTTGCTTGACTGCTTTAGCCGCAAAGCTCTCTTCCCCGACATCTCCGGGAATCAGAACACATTTACGCCCTTCCTGCTCGACCTCTGCTTTAGTCTTCTCGGCATCGCCGTGCTCATTCAGGTATACAATGGCTACGTCAGCCCCTTCTTTGGCATAGGCTACCGCGACGGCTCTTCCGATTCCACTGTCTCCGCCTGTTATCAAAGCAACCTTTCGGCGAAGCTTGCCGGATGCAAGATAGTTTCCTTCATATTCGGGTTGAGGATTCATTTTCGATTCAATTCCGGGCTGTCTGTCTTGATGCTGAGGAGGCATTGTTTGTTTGGTCTGTCCGTTTCCTGACATGGGTGTAATCTCCTTCCATCATACAATTTTGAAATCCACCTCTTAGGATGGGCCTGCACACAAAACTTATGCTTAAGGTGCTTTCCGTTTCAAAATGTAAATTACCACCGCAGGCCGCAAACCAAACAACAGAAGTATTATACCCCCACCTTGAACCGGCTGAACAACCAGGAATCCTCCCTTTTGCGGCGGGACGCATATTTATAGCGAGACGAAGCGGCCATCCTCACAATCTCTCTCTCATGCTGCAATACCTCCGGGCCTGAACACTGCAGAACCAGCTGTCGACACTTATGTATGTTCTCATCAGATAAATGCAAATGGGATAGCAGCAGCAGATCATCCTCCCATCGATAACTTTCCGTCTCATATGAAAATTGAGGCCTGTAGACCGCAGTCAAAGTTGCTTTCTCCTGTATTCTGCAGCTGCCGCCCGACAACCATAATCTTATAGAGAATTCGGCCGTCTCCAGGTCCTTGCTGCTGAACCCGTCCTCGACGCCTCCAAGGTCACGGAAGCGTTGAAGACTCACGGCCCAGCAATCCGGCGACAGCCAGCATAATTCATCGCTTCCTTCATAAAGCAACGGATAGGTGGAGAATGAACCAAGGATCCCTCCGCAGCCCTCCAGGCTCTTGCTGCTGCCCGCATGCGCCTGTACGGTTATCCGAGGGGACTGAGCCTCGACTTCTCCGTCCATAATGCGTCTGGATAGCAACTCCAGACAGTCATCCTCGAAGTACAAACTGGAGCTGCAGAATATAATGACCTGCCCCGAGGCATGAGCAGCTGCCAGATTGCGGGACGGAATTCCCTCCCGGCCCTTTAATATTTTCAGAGGACTTGGAAAATGATAATACATTAGAAAGTCGCAGCAGCCGTCAATCGAGCCCTCATCGACAATAATGACTTCATAAGGAAGACGCGTTCGCGTCACCTTGAGTGATTCCATCGTCATGTATAAGCCAATTCCAGCGTTCTTCACTGTAAAAATAATAGAAATATTACAGTTCAAAGTCATACCTCTTCCCCTTTCTACCAATTCCATAATAACCCAATTAATGCTGTCAGTAAAGAAAAACAAAACATTTAGTTTATTATCTTTGACGGCTATTCTATCTATGGTAAATACAGGAGGGGAACTATGGACTACGATGCACTAGGCAAAAGACTTCGGGAAGAACGCCACAAAATGAATTGGACTCAGGAGAAGCTCGCTGAAAAAGTCGAGGTTTCCGATGCCTATATCGGACAAATTGAACGAGGAGAACGGAGCCTTTCCCTGGACACCTTGGTTAAGCTGGCTAATCAGCTTGGCGTAACGGTGGATTACCTGCTCCATGATTCTATCGCCATCAGTGACGACCAATTCATGAACCAGATCCGTCAGATTATGCTCGACCGGACAACTAAGGAAAAACAGCTGGCCCTGGATATTTTGAAAATGATGTTTGCACACCTGGATGAATTGAATACGAACCCATCTGAATAACAAAGAGGCTGAACTTACGTCAAATGATTGACGCTTCGTTCAGCCTCTCTCCTGTTTCTGATGTCGCATTGCGATTCGTTAACTTAAATTTAAATGGCGCGGTAAACCATAAAGAAAGAGATCAGGAGCACGCATACGCATAACAGACTACTGAATACGCGCAGCTTGCCGGCAACTTCCTGAAATCCCTTCTTCGAACGAATTCCTTCGAGCGCAACGCGAAGCGGCTTGCCCATCATTCCGCTAAGGGCCCCGATAGCCAGGAAGAGAACTAACACGATAACCATCCAGGTTACGGAATAGTCGCGGAATGTCATCAAGTATCCGCCCGTAAGCAGCTGAATCACCAAGCCGATTTGAGCGTATGTATTCAGGGTTTTAACAGCCGATACGGTGCCTTCCTGTGCTGCCGGAGACAGCTTGCCGACCTTTCCGAGCACAAGGGGCAGAAGCACATAGAAACCGAGTGCCAGGGTGCCTAGAATATGCAAGAACATGACTGCAACAAACGCAAAGTTCATTTCATATCCACCTTTCATCGTTAATTAGATTTATTACAATCTATTATAGCTTCTCCTACCTGTAAAAGAAAGAAGCCTTCCCGCAAGATCCTGAAATCTTGGAGAAAGCTTCTCTTAATCCCTCAAAGCCTATCAAGCGCCTGCTTTGCTCTCGACAACAGCAATGACTGTACGCACGGAGTCCGCAGATTTATCCAATGCCGCCTTCTCTTCCGAAGTGAGCTCAAGCTCGAAGACTTTTTCAATTCCGGCTCCGCCAAGCGTGACCGGAACTCCAAGGAACAGACCATCATAGCCGTATTCTCCTTCAAGCAGGGCAATCACCGGCAAGATGCGCTTCTTGTCCTTCAGAATCGCTTCCGTCATCTGAACCAGCGATGCTGCCGGGGCGTAATAGGCGCTGCCGTTGCCAAGGAGATTGACGATCTCGCCGCCGCCCACACGTGTACGCTGAACAATTTCCTCGATTCTCTCCTTGGAAATCAAGGTATCGATCGGAATGCCGCCCACACTGGAATAACGGACCAGAGGCACCATATCATCTCCATGGCCGCCCAGCACGAAGCCTCTCACATCCTCCACCGAGACATTCAGCTCCTGGGCTATGAATGTACAGTAGCGGGCTGTATCCAGTACACCGGACTGGCCGATGACGCGGTTCTTGGGAAATCCAAGCGCCTGATAAGCGGCATAAGTCATGGCATCCACCGGGTTGCTAAGAATAATCACGATGGAATCCGGGCAATACTTCTTAACATTTTCACAAACGGAAGTTACAATTCCCGCGTTGGTATGAACCAGATCATCCCGGCTCATTCCCGGCTTGCGGGCAATCCCTGCTGTAATAATCACGATGTCAGAATCCGCAGCATCCTCATATGAAGATGTTCCGGTAATTTGACTGTCAAAGCCTTGTACCGGACTGGCCTCCAACATATCGAGCGCCTTGCCCTTTGTCGGGTTCTCCAGTTGGGGAATATCAAGCAGAACAACGTCTCCTAGTTCTCTTTGGGCCAGCATCAGAGCTGTGGTTGCTCCTGTAAACCCGGCGCCTACCACCGTAATTTTCTTCCGTTTCATGAAGACCTCCTACATATTTTTTATAACATGATCCGCAAATTCGGAACATTTCACTTCTGTTGCGCCTTCCATCAAGCGGGCAAAATCATAGGTAACCGTCTTGTTGTTGATGGAGGCCTCCAATCCCTTATAGATCAAGTCGGCTGCTTCCTGCCATCCAAGGTGCTCAAGCAGCATGACGCCGGACAGAATCACGGAGCCCGGATTGACTACATCCAGATCCGCATATTTCGGAGCCGTGCCATGGGTAGCCTCGAAGATCGCATGACCGGTCACATAGTTGATATTCGCACCCGGTGCAATCCCGATTCCTCCAACCTGTGCGGCCAGCGCATCGGACAGATAATCGCCGTTCAGGTTGAGCGTTGCAATAACATCAAAATCGGTCGGACGGGTAAGCACCTGTTGGAGCGCAATATCGGCAATAGCATCCTTGATAATAATCTTGCCTGCGTCCTGTGCTTCCTTCTGAGCCTGATTCGCCGCATCCGCTCCGGATTGTTCCTTGATACGGTCATATTCGGACCAGGTAAATACCTTGTCACCGAATTCCTCCTCGGCAACCTCATAGCCCCAGTTCTTGAATGCGCCCTCCGTGAACTTCATGATATTTCCTTTATGCACCAAAGTTACGCTCTTGCGGTTATGCTCGATCGCATATTCCACCGCCGCACGAACGAGGCGCTTGGAGCCTTCCTCCGATACCGGTTTAATCCCGATCCCGGAGGTCTCTGGGAAGCGGATCTTCTTCACGCCCATCTCATTTTGCAGGAAAGCAAGAACCTTTTTAACTTCCTCAGAGCCTTCCTTATATTCAATACCCGCGTAGATATCCTCGGTATTTTCACGGAAAATGACCATATCCACAAGCTCAGGACGCTTGACCGGGGATGGTACGCCGTCAAAATAACGAACCGGACGCAGACATACATACAGGTCCAGCTCCTGGCGGAGCGCCACGTTCAATGAGCGGATTCCTCCGCCAATCGGGGTAGTCAGCGGTCCCTTGATGGCTACAATATACTCACGGATCGCTTCGAGCGTATCATTCGGAAGCCATTCTCCGTATGTATTAAAAGCCTTCTCTCCAGCAAACACCTCATACCAGGCGATTTTTTTCTCGCCGCGGTAAGCCTTCTCCACCGCTGCATCGAGCACCCGTTTCGATGCCTTCCAGATATCTCTTCCTGTTCCGTCTCCCTCAATGAAGGGGATTACAGGTTGATTCGGCACCTTCAGCTTGCCGCCCTCGATTACGATTTTCTCGCCTTCCGTCGGAAGGTCAAACTTTTCTAATTGCAGCATGTCAATGGTTTCCTCCTCATATAAATTTGGTAGTGCCTGAGGTTGTTCAAAAAGTCATCTTTTCATTTACTTCAAAATTTATTTTATCACAATGACAACCCGGTTTCCCGGGTTGTTCTCTTCCTAGCGCAAATCAATCGGAATGTACTGCTGATTTGTGGCCCCCGTATATTCGGCTCGCGGACGAATAATACGGTTGTCATCCAGCTGTTCAAGCACATGAGCAGTCCAGCCGGACAGGCGGCTGATTGCAAAAATCGGCGTGAACAAATCCCGCGGAATGCCGAGCATGGTATAGACCGATGCCGAATAAAAATCGACATTGGGCTTCAACCCCTTTTGGGATGTGACAAGCTCCTCCACCTTCACGGAGATATCATACAGGGTGGTATCTCCCCTCATCAATCCCAACTGACGCGACATCTTCTGAAGATGCTTCGCACGAGGATCTCCATTCTTGTAGACCCGATGACCGAAGCCCATAATCTTTTCCTTATTGGCAAGCTTCTTCTGAATATACGGTTCTGCCTGATCGAGCGTCCCGATCTCGCTCAGCATTTGCATAACCGCTTCATTGGCACCTCCGTGCAGCGGCCCCTTCAAGGTTCCGATCGCTGAAGTAATACCGGAGTAAATATCCGACAACGTGGCGATTGTAACTCGCGCCGAGAAGGTTGAAGCATTCAGCTCATGATCGGCATGGAGAACCAGGGCCTGGTCAAGCGCTCTTACCGCCACCGGGTCAGGCTCCTCTCCCGATAACATATACAGGAAATTATAAGAGAGGGAGACACCCTGCTTTGGAGCAACCGGTTCTTTTCCTTCACGAATTCTGGCGAAAGCGGCAATCAGTGTCGGCAGTTGGGCCTGCAGCTTAATAGCTTTCAATTGATTGCTTTCTCTGGAATTATCGTTAGCTTGCTCATCGTACAACGCCAGAGCAGATACGGAGGTCCGCAAGACAGCCATGGTGTTCGCCTCGGCAGGATACAACTTCATCTGTGCCAGTACAGCTTCCGGAACCGAGGCATACCGGTTCAATTGGTCCTGCAGCTCAGAGAGCTGATCACGATTGGGAAGCTTGCCGTACCATAACAAATAAGCCGCCTCTTCATAGCTTGCCTTTTCGGCCAGATCGTCAATATTAATGCCGCGGTACGCAAGCACACCGTCATGAATCGAACTGATGGAGGAAGTTGCTGCTACAATCCCTTCCAATCCTTTGGTAGCCGTCATTTGAACATCTCTCCTTTAGAGGTTATTCAAAAAGTCATTTTTGAACACGCATCTTAAATTAAATCAGAGTCTGGGATCCGTCATGCCAGTAAAAATTCACGAAATATTACTGTCTTGGTAACATGTTAAATTTATCATACTGGATTTCTAAAACCGTGGGAACACGTTCCTCCCCATTCGGATCATCAAATGATTTTATCACCCAGATAAATAAATTTTGTAATCGCTTTCTTGTCGCAATGATAAATGTCACATTTCGACATAAAATTTGTTTCGGAATATATAACTTGCAAGCAAAATAAAATGTCAAGAGGAGCCTGTCCCCACCAACGAATGGAAGGAGATAAATAAGATGGATCACATGATGACAAGACGCATGATGCGCGGCACTTGGGTTACTTTATGTATTACCCTTCTCGTTGGCGGATTTATCTGGCTGCTCCCTATCATCTATCCGTTCCTGATTGCCTGGCTGATTGCTTATCTGATCAATCCATTAGTTCGCTGGCTGCAGGTGTCTCTCAAATTTCCCAGGTGGCTTGCCGTCACAGGAGCACTTCTGATTTATGCCGTAAGCGGAGGAATCGTTCTTGCTGCTGCGATTACCCGAATGGTCAAGGAATTGCTCATCCTCGCCGAATCACTCGATGGACATATTATGCGGTGGAAGAGCTGGTTCGTGGATTGGACGCAGAGCGACGGTATTCATAACATTATAAATGAGATTAACCGATTTATTGTGAACAATCCCGGATATGAGACGACAATTCATAATAATATCGATCAAACCGCCCAGTCGGTCGGATCAGCAATCACCCGGCTTCTGAATGGACTGCTCGGAGGAATTTTGCAATTGCTGACCTCGCTCCCCAGCATGGGCATCCTGCTCGTTGTTATTTTAACCGCAGCCTTCTTCATCAGCAATCAATGGTCTAGAAACATGGCCTGGCTTGCAAAAACGGTCCCTGAACGGTTCCGTAAAAGCTTTCGCGAGGTATGGCTGGATCTTCAACAAGCCTTGTCCGGCTATTTCCGGGCGCAATTGGTGCTCATATCCGTGACCGCCTTTATCGTGCTGATCGGATTATTCCTGCTCGGCATCAATTCCGCCTTCACTTATGCCATCATGATCGGATTCGTCGATCTGCTCCCCTACCTGGGCGTAGGAACCATCATGCTGCCCTGGTTGCTTTACTGCTTCATGACAGGAGATACTTCCCTGGCTATCGGCCTTGCCGTGTTGTACGGGGTCATCATTATCGCAAGACAGATCATTGAACCGAAGATTCTGGCCAGCAGCGTTGGATTGGATCCGTTGCCGACCATGATCTCCATGTTTGTCGGCTTGAAGCTATTCGGCTTCCTCGGCCTGATCGCAGGGCCGGCTGCCCTGATCCTGCTTGGCGCGATGAGCCGGGCCGGTCTCCTGCGCGATCTTCGAAATTATATTATGGAAGGCAAGCTGCGTTAAACAGGCAGCAGGCAGAGATTACATCCGTTCGGGGGCTTGAAGGCCGATTAACTTCAGGCCGTTATACAAAGTGATGCGCACACCTTCCGTCAGAAGCAATCTCGAATCGCGCAGCTTCCGCTCTGCATCCATGACCGGACAATGATGGTAGAACCGGTTAAAGGCCTGCGCCGTATCTACAAGATAACGCGATATGATCGAGGGCTCCATTTTTGCTGCAGCGGACTCTACCGATTGAGGAAACAGAGATAGCTGCTTCACCAAGGCGTATTCCTCGGGCTCGGGCAAATGGAGCTCTTCAATCAAATTACTACTCCCGGAGAAAACCTCCGATACCTTACGCCCCTTCCGAAGCAGACTGCAGATGCGTGCGTATGTGTACTGCACATAGGGCCCTGTCTCGCCTTCAAAGCTAAGCGCCTGCTCCCAATTAAATACAATGTCTTTAATCCGGTTTGCGCTAAGATCGTTAAAGATTACTGCCCCTACTCCGACTTGTCTTGCCACCTCGTCCTTGCACTCCAGTGACGGATTCTTCTCCTCAATGATTTCATGAACCTTGGCAATCGTCTGCCGAAGCAAATCCTCCAGCTTCACGATATTCCCTTTACGTGTAGAAAAGCCTGTTCCCTCCAGACTGACGCGGCCAAACGGAACATGCACCAGTTGATCAGCCCACGGATAACCCATAAGCTCTACAACCTTGAACCATTGACGGAAATGCAGGCTTTGCGAATAATCCGTTACATACACCGCTTTATGAAATTGATACGTATCCTTTCGATATAAAGCCGCTGCGATATCACGCGTGTGGTAGAGCGAGCTGCCATCTTGCTTCAGCATTAATGCCGGAGACATATTGTAATCATCCAACCGGACGAGCATCGCTCCCTGGTCCTCTTCCAGCAGCCCTCGATCCTGCAGCTCGGTAATGACCCGGCCCATCTTGTCATTGTAGAAGCTCTCTCCCGTAATAGAATCGAATGAGGTCCCCATCAACTCATAAATCCGGTTGAATTCAGACAGGCTGAGCTCTACGAACCACTTCCATTGCTCCAGCATCTCTGAATCCCCCTGCTCCATTCGGGCAAAGACCGCTCTCGCCTCATCCTCCAGCTCAGGGCGGCGCTCTGCTTCTTCATGGAACCTGACATACAGCCTAAGCAGTTCGTCAATAGCCCCCTGCTCCAGCCTTCCCGGATCCCCCCACTGACGATAGGCGACAACCAGCTTGCCGAATTGGGTCCCCCAGTCCCCAAGATGATTAATGCCGATACACTCATACCCCATGAATTTGAAAATACGGACGAGCGCACCGCCAATTACAGTTGAACGCAAATGTCCGACATGAAACGGCTTCGCTACGTTTGGAGAAGAGAAATCAACAACGATCGTCTTTCCATTCCCCTCCTGATGGGAGCCGTATCCTTCGCCGCTATCCAATATATCCCGCAAAACACCCGGTGTGATCACCTTGGAATCCAAGTAAATGTTCAGGTAACCCGACAGCGATTCAGCATGGGCAATTCCCGATTGCGGATCCATGGAACCATTGATTGCATCCGCCAGCTGAGCAGCAATCTCCTGAGGAGCTTTGCGCAGCATCTTGCTCAGCTTGAAGCAGGGCAGCGACAGATCCCCCTTTGAAGCATCGGAGGGAATTTCCATCAACTTCAGTATTTCTTCCGCCGCGATTCCTTCTAGCCATTCATGTAGCTTGTCAGCCACAGCCCTTTGCAACTTCTTCATTCATTAGTCACCCTCTCCAAAATAAAAAAAGCCCCCGCCTCTAAAAAGAGACGAGAGACTTGAAGTTCCCGCGGTGCCACTCTAAGTACCGGACAACAGCTCCGGTCACTCTGCTGGATAACGGCCAGTGCCGGATTTACCTACTTGAGGGATTCGTTCGGCAAACCATCTCCCGGGCCCGCTTCGCTCACCCTGTCCATACCGGCTTCCACCCTCCCGGCTCGCTTGAATAGACTATAGATCAGCTACTGTCCCGTTCCTCGATAGTGCTTATAGAGGTTTTCAAAAAGTCATCTTTTGATCACAAAGTAATTCATGCGGTTGATTCGACATCGAATCTTGCGCTCACCCTAGAAGTCCGAGCGGATGCTTACGAGGTATGCTTCCTTTGGAAGCATTTTGCTCATGTAGGTTTTGCCTACACTCCGTTCCTCCTTCTTCGGGTTCTCGCAACCTTCTCGGTGCTGAAAAGCTGACTTTTTTGAACTTAGATTATGAAAATTCACGTTTTTATATTTATAAACGATGATGATCAATAAGTCAACGACGATAAAATGTTATCGTACCATCCTTCAGCTTTTTCCCGATCCATTTCATCAGCAGGGCGCGGCAGAGCGGGCGTGTCAATGGAAATACCAGAATAAATCCGAGTACATCCGTTACAAATCCCGGAAGCAGAAGCATCATCCCGCCAGCAAAGACGCACATCCCGTCAATCGCCATTTTCCCGGGAACCTGACCGCCGTTAATCTGCGACTTCGCGTCGGCCATTACCTTTCTTCCTTCAAACTGCATCATCAAACCGCCAATGACCGAGGTAGCCAACGTTAGAAAGATCGTCTTCCCAAGTCCGAGTCTGTCCGCAACGAATGCGTATCCCCAGAACTCAACGACCGGAACAATAACGATCAGCAAGGCTATCCATTTCCGCATAGGTTAACTCCTTTTCCAGCATCATGCATGCATTCAAGTTTCGGCGCTGTATATCGCCTTAAGGAGTATTGTACCTTGTTGATTCCCGATAATCAAAATTTACTCGCTAGCCTCCGCAAATCTGGCGTACCAGTCGGGAAATGTCTTTTTGAATTGAACGGGCTTGAAATCCTCGCGTCTGACCACATAATGGACAGAGTTTCCCAGTACGCACAATTCGCCTTGTCCATTCAGCACTTCATAGCTGTACACGGTCTTTACGCCGCCATTCTCCTTGATCCAGGTACGAAGAAGCACCTCATCCCCATAGCGGATTCCTTTTCTGTACTCCACCTTCATCTCCTGCACCGGGGATATATATCCGGCCTGTTCCATGTGAATATAATTCAATCCCAAGTCCTCGATCAGCTTCGTTCGCCCGGCTTCAAACCAGCCCAGGTAGTGAGCATGGTATATAATTCCCATCATATCAAACTCAAAATACTTCGGTTTAATCTCAAGCTCACTAATATACATCACGCCGCTCCTCTTGTTTATCATACCCCTATTATAAGTTGAACTAATGACTCCATTCTAGGGGACAAACGTATGGACACTTCATACTTCTATCCTATCTCACCGATGTCTCTATGTTTAACTTATTTAGAGTAAAAAAGCAACGGGATAGCCTGTTGCCAGGCTTCCCATTGCTTTGATTGTAATAGCAGCAATTATTTACGGATTTGACCGATCTTAACCAGGTTGGTCGAACCGGAACGTCCAAGCGGAATACCGGCTGTAATGACAACCAGATCTCCTTCTTTGACAAGCCCGGAATCCAATCCGCCCTTCATTGCATAATCGAACATTTCATCCGTAGAGGTTGCGATCTGACCCTTAACCGGAGTAACACCCCAGTTCAGTGCAAGACGACGCATGGTTGATTCTTCGGTAGTAACCGCAATAATCGGCGCCTTTGGACGATACTTCGATACCATACGAGCAGTATAGCCGGTTTCCGTCGAAGAAATGATCGCTTTCGCGTTCAATTCCAGTGCCGAATTGGCTACGGATTGGCTGATCGCTTCAGTTACAGTTGTTTGTTGCGCATTGCTTTGCTTAATGAAAATCTCACGGTATTCAAGTGCGGATTCTGCTTTTTCAGCAATACGGGACATTGTCAGAACGGATTCAACAGGGTATTTCCCTGCAGCCGTCTCGCCGGACAGCATGATCGCATCTGTTCCGTCAAAGATCGCATTAGCCACGTCACTCGCTTCAGCGCGTGTAGGACGCGGGTTGCGTTGCATCGAATCGAGCATTTGTGTAGCCGTGATAACAGGCTTGCCGGCACGGTTACATTTTTCGATCATGCGTTTTTGTGCCAACGGCACATCTTCAGCAGGGATTTCAACGCCGAGGTCGCCACGAGCAACCATAAGGCCGTCGGAAACTTCCAGGATTTCGTCCAGGTTGTCTACACCTTGCTGGTTCTCAATCTTGGAGATGATATGAATTTGGGTGGCGTTGTTCTTCTCAAGAAGTTCACGAATTTCAAGTACGTCGCTAGCTTTACGAACGAAGGAAGCGGCAATAAAATCGACGCCTTGCTCGATCCCAAACTTGATATCGTTAGCATCTTTCTCGGTGATGCCTGGCAGGGAAATGTTAACGCCGGGTACATTTACGCCTTTTTTACTCTTGATCGTACCGCCGTTTACGATACGGCACTTGATTTCGGTTCCTTGAATATCCAGAACAGTCAGACCGATCAGGCCGTCGTCGATCAGGATTGTCGAACCAACTTCAACATCATTCGGAAGATCCGAATAAGTAATGGAGATGCGGTCTTTGTCACCGAGAATCTCTTCCGTTGTCAAAGTGATAAGTTCGTCCTGCTCGAGCTCGATTGGCTCTTCTTTCAGCTTGCCTGTGCGGATTTCAGGACCTTTTGTGTCCAACAGTATGGCGATTGATTTCCCCAGCTCTGCACTCGCCTGGCGGATCGTCTTGATCCGTCCACCATGCTCCTCGTAATCTCCGTGGGAGAAGTTAAGGCGAGCGACGTTCATTCCGGCCATAATCAGCTTCTTGATGTTCTCTAACGATTCACTAGAAGGACCGATAGTACATACGATTTTTGTTTTGCGCATTTGGGTTTCCTCCGTATAAATTTTTTCTCTATATAATATCTTTTCCAACAACTAAATTTACTACAAAAACCTACATTTGTATAGGAAGTTTCTCATATTGTAACAGTCTTTGCTGTATATTAGTCATTGCCTGCCGTTACAGTATCTATTATCGGCATTTCAGCCGATTTTTTTTGCTCCTCAAATTCACCGATTTTACGGAACTTCCGGTAACGGTCCTCTACAAGCTCATCCGGATGAAGTGCAGACAGTTCCTCCAAGTGGCGCAGCAGACGCTCCTTGATGGCTGCTGCTACCTCCCCGTAATCTCGATGAGCTCCGCCCTTAGGCTCAGGCACAATCTCCTCGATCACTTCCATCTCGAGCAGATCCTGCGCTGTAATTCTCATCGCTTCGGCAGCCTGATCAGCCTTGGATGCATCCTTCCAGAGAATAGATGCCGCTCCATTCGGAGAGATTACCGAATAAATCGCATTCTCCAGCATAAGAACCCGATTGCCAACCCCGAGAGCAAGCGCGCCGCCGCTGCCGCCTTCCCCGATAACCACACAGATTACAGGCACACGAAGTTTGGCCATTTCCAGCAGGTTGCGGGCGATCGCTTCCGACTGCCCTCTCTCCTCCGCGGTAATGCCCGGATAAGCGCCTTTGGTATCGATAAACGTAATGATCGGCCGTCCAAACTTGTCCGCCTGACGCATTAATCTCAACGCCTTGCGAAAGCCCTCAGGATGGGCACTGCCGAAGAAGCGGGCAATATTATCCTTCGTATCCTTGCCGCGCTGTTGCCCCAGCACAGTAACCGGAACACCGTCCAATTTAGCAAGACCTCCGACCACAGCCAGGTCATCTCCGAACAGACGGTCTCCATGAAGCTCCATATAATCCTCAAAGATCAGCCCGATCAGATCCAGGGATGTCGGACGCTGATGGTGTCGGGCCAGATGCATCTTCTGCGAAGGGGAAATATTGCTGTAGATTTCCTCCTCCAGCTTCTTGTATCTCTCTTCCAGGCGGGCAATTTCCTCGCTGAAATCAATTCCCTTTTCCTGACCGAACTGCTCCAGTTCCCGGATCTTATCTCTTAATTGAGCGAGAGGCGCTTCAAAAGGCATTTCTACAGCCATCCTACACTCCCCCTTTCGGAGTATGCATCTCCAGCAGCTTGGACAAGGTTGCCCTCATCTCTTTCCGATGAACGACCATATCCAGTTGTCCGTGCTGAAGATTGAATTCTGCCGTCTGAAAATCATCAGGCAGCTTCTGGCGGATCGTCTGCTCAATGACAATCCGTCCGGCGAACCCGAATACCGCTCCTGGTTCAGCCATAATAATATCGCCGAGCATGGCAAAGCTGGCCGATACCCCTCCGGTCGTCGGATCGGTAATGACCGAGATAAACAAGCCGCCCTGCTCGTCCAGCCGTGCAAGCGCAGCGCTCGTCTTCGCCATCTGCATAAGACTCAGGATACTCTCCTGCATGCGCGCGCCCCCCGAGGTCGAGAAGATGACAAGCGGCAGGCGCTTCTCTGTAGCCGCTTCGATAGCACGGGTGATTTTCTCTCCAACCACGGAACCCATGCTTCCCGAGAAAAAGTCAAAGCTCATCACCGCCAAAACTGCCGGAAAGCCGCCAACAAGACCTTCACCGGTAACTACAGCTTCCCGCAGACCCGATTTCATCTCCTGCTGCTCCAGCTTGTTCGCATAGCCGGGAAAGTTCAGCGGATCGACGGATACGAGATCCTCATCATACTCAACGAAGCTGCCCTCATCGACCGTCATCCGGATTCGCTCCATCGCATTCAGCCGCATATGATGCCCGCAGGAGGAGCAAACCTTCAGGTTCTTCTCCAGCTCTTTACTGTATTGAATGCTGCCGCAGCGGCTGCATTTGTTCATCAGACCTTCTGGAATCTCCCGCTTAGGGCGATCTCCATCCGCCGGCAGCGTGTCGCTTCCCAATCGCTCTGAAGGAATGGTCGCGTATTTTCTTTTCTTCTGGAACAAGTCTTTAAACACAACTCCACCTCTTCAGCATTCCATATTTCGCCACATCGCAGCAAGACAAGGAAACCGGGTCTTCATGATTTCCTTGCCTCTTATGGATGCAATATGTTATTAAGCACTTCCTGAACCTCTTCGAGTTCACCTGACGGTACAAGAATCTCAAACTGCTGTTTGGATAAATTGACAGGACGGGTTTGGACAAGAAAGCCTTCTTCGGTGAGTTTCGTCTTGATCATGTCCGCAATCTTCGCGGTAGGCGCAATGTACATTACAGTCCACATGTCCTCTTCCAAGCCCCCTACAATATTGTTGAGCCCAATAATAGAGTAATGATAACACAACTGTCAAAATTACCGCAACAAAGAGCGCAGGGTGCCTTTAAGTAAGGGGCTGGATTAATTTGCAAAATATGTCGCAGCGTTGTCGTCTTTATGCGCGATTCTTGCCGAAGCGGCTGCAGCCAGTCCGGCGACCAGATCATCAAGGAAGACATGGATACGTCCCTGCGTATTATTCAGCGTACCGATGACCTTCGGCTTTACCTTGTCCAGATAGCCGAAGCTGGTCAGACCGATCATGCCAAATACGCTTGTGATGCCGAGAGCCATCGTCTCATCCACCCCGTACAGTGCTTCATCGGCATTTAAAATAGACTGCAGCGGCTCCGGCAACAGATTCCGCTCCGCCAACTCGTCCAGGGCGACGCCGGTGAATAACGTATACTGCACTTCCCGCTTTTGCAAGACGGCCTTGACGCTCTCCAGACAAGCCTCCGGCTGTAGTCCTTCATGATAAGGAAGCTGCAGGTCGTAGACGATATCCGCAATCTGCTCCAGGGTGACTCCCCGGCGCAGCAACCAATTCTCTGCAAGCTGATATGACATAGAAGCATCCCTCCGTTCGTGTTCCTAAGTGTATGCGGAGGGATGCCGAAATGTGCTCTGAAATTCTATCGAATACGTACCGTATTCGGGCCGAGCACAGTCTCTATCTCGTGAACCAGCTCCGGCGATGGACGGATGCGGTAGCGTTCATTTAACTCGAGCAGCTTGCCTGTCCGCTCGTAGAACAGCACGGTCGGCACAGGACCGTTGTGCTGTTCGAGCAGCGCCTTCAGCTGCTCCAGCAGGCGGGCGTTCTCCGCCGCCGCCGTGATCTTCACGAAGACGCGCTGCCCTGCAGTCGTCTTCGGCTCGCCTTCGGGCTCCGCCGGTTTGTCCGCGGCGGCGCCCGAAGGCGGTGCCTGCTGCGCAGCGCCGGATGGCGGCGCAGCAGGGCTCTTACGTGCGGGCGCTGTGCGCCCCGCACGTCCATCCGCAGCGGCGCGTCCGCCTCTGGCGAGGCCGCGCCGCAGCTCCTGCAGGCTCTGCGCGCTTAGCGGCGCCACCTCATCGGCCAGCAGCTTGAAGCCTTCGTCTTGCTGCTGGACGGTGGCGCGGAGCGCAAGCAGAGCCCCCTTGCTGATGTGGCGCGAAGAACGCCGCCACACCTCGGGGAAGAGCACGACCTCGCAGCGTTCGATCTGGTCCTCCAGCTCCATGAAGGCCATCGCCTTGCCCTGCTTGGTCGTAATCGCCTTGATGGAGACGACCATGCCGGCGACCACCGTCTTCTTCTCATCCGGCGCCTCCTCCAGCTCCATCAGCTTGTCAACGCCTTCCTGCTCCAGGGCCTGCTCGTAATCATCCAGAGGATGTCCCGAGAGATACAGGCCGAGCAGCTCCCGCTCCAATTCCAGCTGTTCCGCACTCGATAATCGCTGAACCTCAGGGTAGTCGATCTCCCAATGGGGCGTCTCCACAAAATCAAACAGCTGGATCTGCAGATCTTCACGTTCCTTCCGCCACTTTACAGCCGCCTCCACCGTCTCATCAAGCATCGCCAGCAATTGAGCCCGGTGTCCCGGGAGCGCATCGAACGCCCCCCCCTGAATCAACGACTCAATCACCCGCTTGTTGCAGACGCGAAGATCCACGCGGCGGCAGAAATCGAGCAAGCTGTCGAAGGGCCGTTCCTTCCGCTCCTGAAGAATGCTCTCCATCGCCTGGGTGCCGACATTCTTGATGGCGGCCAGGCCGAACCTGATCACGCCATCCAGCGGGGTGAACAGAACACTGCTCTCATTTACATCCGGAGGCAGCACCGTAATTCCCATTCTGCGGCATTCGACAATATATTCAGCCACCTTGCGATGGCTCCCCATCACGGCCGTCAGCATAGAGGCCATAAAATGCACAGGATAATGCGCCTTCAGGTAAGCCGTCTGGAATGCAAGCACACCATAGGCTGCCGCATGAGCACGAGGAAAGCCGTAATTGGCAAATCTGACAATCATGTCGTAGACCGCATTAGCATCCTCTTCGCGGTATCCCAGCTTCACGCTTCCGGCCACAAAGTGGGCGCGCTCCTGATCCAGCACCTCGCGCTTCTTCTTGGAGACGGCGCGCCGCAACAAATCCGCTTCCCCAAGCGAGAAGCCTGCCATTTGGGAAGCAATCTGCATGATTTGCTCCTGATAGACGATAATTCCGTAAGTATCCCGCAGAATCGGTTCCAGATCAGGATGGGGATAATCCACTGCCGTCTCCCCGTGCTTGGCGGATATGAACTTCGGAATAAATTCCATCGGTCCCGGCCGGTACAGTGCTACGACGGAGATCACATCTTCAAAGGCCGTTGGCTTAAGATCCCGAAGCACCCGGCGGATTCCGGCGGATTCCATCTGGAATACGCCCGTTGTCTCGCCATGACCGAGAATCTCATATGTCAGCGGATCATCATCCGCTATTTGGCGAAAATCCGGGGCCCGGCCCGTCTGTTCCGCAATCCAGTTGCTGCAGCGCTCGATGATAGACAATGTTCTTAATCCGAGAAAATCCATCTTGAGCAAGCCGACCGACTCCAGATGCTCCATCGAGTACTGGGTCAGGGCCGTCCCCTCGCTGCCTGCCTGCAGGGGAACCGCATCGGTCAACGGATCGCGCGAGATCACGACGCCCGCAGCATGCGTCGAAGCATGCCGGGGCATCCCCTCTACCTTGCGGGCCATATCCAGCAGTCCCTTCACTCTTACCTGGGTCTCATATAGCTGCTTCAAATCCGAGCTGATCTCCAATGCCCGCTCAATCGTAATCCCCAGATTGCCGGGAATCAGCTTGGCAACCTTGTCCACCTCGGCAAAAGGTACATTCATCGCCCGCCCGACATCCCGGACCGCAGCACGGGCCGCCATCGTTCCAAAGGTAATAATCTGCGCAACATGCTCGGAGCCGTATTTCTCGGCAACATAAGCGATAACCTCATCCCGCCGCTCATCGCTGAAGTCGATATCGATATCCGGCATCGTGACCCGCTCGGGATTCAGGAACCGCTCGAACAACAGCTTGTATTTCATCGGATCTACGTCGGTTATCTTCAATACATAAGCCACCAGGCTGCCTGCGGATGATCCCCGGCCCGGCCCGGTCGCGATTCCTCTGGAATGCGCGTAGGCAATAAAGTCCCATACAATAAGGAAATAATCGGAGAAGCCCATGCTGGCAATGACGCCCAGCTCGTAGCCGAGCCGCTCGTACAATTTTTTCCTGCCGTCCTCGTTCTCCCAAATCTCCTGCCCGCTGTACCGGGATTCCAGCCCCTTGCGGCATAGCTCCGCAAGATACGCTCCTGCATCCATTCCTTCCGGTATCGGCCGGAAGGCAGGCAGGATGTGCCGGCCGAACTCCAGCTCCAGATTACACTTGTCAGCAATAACCGCAGTATTTGTAATGGCCTCGGAAACATGAGGGAAGAGCGCGGCCATCTGTTCACCGCTCTTCAAATAAAGCTGCTCTGTACCGATCTGGAACCGCTCTTCATCCTCAATGTTCTTTCCCGTTCCAATGCAGATAAGCACATCCTGCATCTTGGCATCTTCCCGCTCCAAATAATGGACATCGTTCGTGGCGACAAGCTGTACCCCAATCTCCGCAGCCAGCTCAATAAGCAGCGGATTCACCTTCTTCTGCTCCGGCATGCTGTGATCCTGTAATTCGAGATAGAAATCCTCGCCGAATACTTCTTTATACCGGAGAGCGGCACGCTTGGCCTCGCCGGGCCGTCCATGCAGCAGATGCTGCGGCACTTCGCCGCCCAGGCAAGCGCTGAGACAGACAAGTCCCTCGTGATGCTGCTCCAGCACCTCCCAGTCGATGCGCGGCTTATAATGGAATCCCTCCAGATGTCCAATGGAGCAGAGCCGCATCAGATTCCGGTATCCTTCCTCATTCTTGGCCAGCAAAATCAAGTGGTGAATAGGCTGATCCTTCCGGCTCCCCCGCTCTTTGCGCGAACCGGCTGTAAAGTACATTTCGCAGCCGATAATCGGCTTGATCCCGTTAGCCTTACACAATTTATAAAATGGAATGGCTCCATACATGACACCATGGTCGGTCAGAGCCAGCGAGGTCATGCCTAATCCCGCGGCCTTTCCCACCAGCTCTTCAAGACGGGCTGCGCCGTCAAGCAAGCTATATTCACTGTGCACATGCAGATGAACGAATGGATTGCTGTTCATGCCTTCCCAACCTTTCGCAAACCGTAATAAGTCCCCCTCCTTTGACACAGGGAGAAACATTTGTTCCCTTCTAAATTATTCTATCATAGAATGCGGACAAGTGCCCATAGAATGGTATGGATAAGGAGCTATGGATACAAAAATGGAGAGGAGTGCCATGAACGAATGAGCACATTTCTTACAAAAGCTATTATGGATTTTTTTGTTGCTTTCGGTATCGTGCTCGGAGGAGCATTAATAGGCGGGATCGGAGCTATCGTATCCTTGCAGCCCCCGACCCAGACGATGCTGGATATCGCCGGACGAATCAAGATTTGGGCACTGGCTGCCGCAGTAGGAGGCACGATTGATCCCATGCGGGTAATCGAGAGTAATTTCTTTGATGGAAATATCTCACCGGCAATCAAGCAAATTCTGTTTTTACTTTCTGCCTTTATGGGAGCTCATATCGGGGCAGAGCTGGTAAGGTGGATGTGCGGAGGGGGGCGGGGATGAGCGAAGAGCGCAAGCTGCCCTCACGGGAATCCCTTCAAGGCTTCAGACGATTCATGCAGCTATTCTCGGTATTTGTCCTGGGCATGGTAGCCGGAAGCATCATTTATAATCTCGTATTTCAGAAGAGCTATAATCAATTGTGGATTGAGAACAAGGATTTGCAAATCCAGCTTTATCAGTCAGAGGAAGATAATAAGACTCTGAAGAAATATCAAAACCGTTCGACCGTAGTCAAGGAGATTAAGATTCGGGTTGAGGAGCGCGATCCTCCGCTGGATGCGCTTGCGGTGAAGGAAGTGGTTCAGCAGCTGCACGAAGAGCTGGAGGTGCTTCGGGGCAGAAGCATCTTCGAGATCGATTCCGATGCCAAGATGGCGCGAACACTGCTGAATCGAAAAATTTACACAGTTCGCGAGAAGGAGTACAGCATACAGGTCAAGACGATGCTCGTCAGTGAAGGCGTCCTCCAAATTTGGGTGGATATCCGTCCTTACATCAAGAGCTAAACGGCCGCGACGGCATCCGAAATCCATGTTACAATGATAAAGATCACAACTGCATAACAAAAAAATATGAAGTGCTCATTCGTGATCAAAAGTTGACTGTTCGAATAACCTCTAAACGAAGGAGCCGTGACCCTTATCATGATTGAGAGCCTGTTATATGTTCTGTACGCCATTCTGATTGTATCGAGCGTCTGTTCCATTGTGTTCAGTGTCAAATCCCGCCGTTCCCTGGACCCGCGGGTTCGCGGCTTGTCCCAGGCAAAGATGAACATCAGCATGGGCTTCATGCTCATTGTGCTGTCCTTGATCCAAATGTTCATGTTCAGCGGGTCCACGGTACGCGTTATTGTTGGCGCTTTATTCATGGTGATCGGCGCATTCAACCTTTTTGCCGGATTCCGCAATTACGGGCTGATCTCCAGACATCGTGCAGAGTAAGCATTCGTTCTAGGCGTGATCAATGGATTGAAGCGTCATAACCACCTTGGAGATCAAATGCTCTTGATAGGTCATCACAATTTCCAGCTTGCAGGTTTTGCGCGTCATCTCAAGAACCAGCGGACGGATAATGACCGGGTTTTCGATCTGGACCGGACGAACAAAGTAAGTGGTCAGATTATCCACTACATAATCTCCCCCGCCGCTGATATCCTTGGCCGTACTCAAGCCTGCATGCGTCATCAACGAAGTTAGTACACCATGAGAAATGGTGCCTAAATCGGTAGCCATTTGAGGGGTGATCATCCCGTGAAAGAATAGACGCCCGTCTTCATCACGTTCTTCGGCAAACCCGTTCCACATTAAATGCTCGAACGTCTCGCCCATCTGCGGCTGATTGCGTGCATCACGCATGGCCTGAAGAACTTCGCGCCGGGTAATGGAAGAGATCAGCTTCCGGTTTCTGTCCACGACCGGCAGGAAATCAATGCCTTCCCACACCATGATTTGGGCAGCCGATGCCAGCGAAGTCTGAAGGCCGACCGTAATCGGATGGCGGGTCAGGCATTTTTCGATGCTCTGGTCTCCGCTCAGCTCCTCCACATTTTTGCGGCTGATAATCCCGATCACCCGATTCCATTCATCAACGACAGGAAAATGATATTGCCCTGTCTCTATAGACAGCTGATCGAAATCAGAAATATTGCTCGTTACCTTCAGCATGTTCACCTTCGGCTTGCTTGCTACAATATCTTCCACCAGCATAATCTTTTTCTTGATCAGTCGATCAAAAATCGCACGGTTAATCATCGATGCGACCGTAAACGTATCATGACGGGAGGAAATAATCGGCAGGGACAAGCTGTCTGCCTGTGCCTTGACCTCCCGGCTCGTACCAAATCCCCCGGTAATCAACACGCCTGCTCCTTGTTCAAGCGCCAGGGCATGGGCATTCTCGCGGTTCCCGACAATCAGCAGGCTTCCTGCATCGATATAGCGGGCCATTGCGTCGATCTTCATCGCGCCGATGACGTACTTATACAACGTCTTGTCCAGTCCTTCCGCTCCGCCAAGCACATGTCCCTCCACGATTTCGACAACATCCCCGAAGGTCAATTGATCCGAAATATTGCGCGGCTTCTTCTCGACACGAACCGTGCCAATCCGTTCCTTCGTAATCACAATCCCCAGATTTTCCGCTTCTTTCACGGCCCGATAGGCTGTTCCTTCACTGACCCCCAGACTCTTGGCCAGCTTACGCACGGAAATTTTGGTTCCAATCTTAAGTCCCTCAATATGCTGTAGAAGCTGCTCGTGCTTCGTTACACTTTCTTCATGTCCCTCCAACTGTTATACCCCCCGTCGGATTCTGTACCACTCTGTATCTAATATACACTATAATCGAATACTCAGCCAAGATTCAGGCTGTTTTCAGATTCCACCGCTATGATAATTGAAGAATTTGTTTTTAAGAGGAGGAATACGATGAAACTCAAAGGAAAAACAGCCAAGCTCGCTATCGCAGCCCTGTCCACAGTAATGGCCGTATCATGGGGGAGCTTCAGCGGATTTGTCCCTCGGGCAGCAGCCGCAACTTCAACGGAGATCACTGCGGGAGTTGCCCAGGAATATGAATCGCTGTTCCAAGCCGGACAAATCATGGAGGTAAAGGTGACGATTGCCGATGAGGACTGGACAAGCATATTGGCAAGTCCGCTCGATAAGGAATATAAAAAGGTAACGGCCGAGGTTAATGGAAGCGTGCTGGAGAATATCGGCTTTTCTACCAAGGGCAATCTGACCTTGAACTCCGTGGCTGGCATGTCGGATTCGGATCGTTACAGCTTCCGGATCAAATTCGACAAATACGATAAAAAGCAAACTCTGTTGGGGCTGGACAAGCTGGTCCTGAACAATAATTATTCGGATCCTTCATTTATGAGAGAGTATCTGCACTATGAAGCGCTACGCTCCATTGGCTTGAATGCGCCGCTCGTTACTTTTGCAAATTTGTATATTAACGGTGAACTGTATGGCTTCTATACTGCGGTAGAAGCTGTGGACGATTCCTATATGGAACGAAATTTCGGTGAGGATATGCTGGAGGAAGGCACCCTGTATGATACAGAGGCCGGGACTACCCTGCAATACAGTGAAGACAGCGATTACGGCACAATCAGTCTGGATGCCGGCAAGGATGATGATAAAGCTTCTCTCAAAAACTTCATTAAAGTCCTGAATGAAATGCCCGCCGGTGAAAAGGGAGATATTGAACAGGTGCTTGATGTTGACTCTGCCCTGAAGTATATCGCAGCAAATGTAGTCTTCGGCAACTATGACAGCTACAACGGCGACAAAGCACAAAACTTCGAGCTGTTTGGAGACAAAGACGGCAAATTTACGGTCATCCCGTGGGACTTCAATATGTCATTCAACGGTTACACAGGGGGACAAGGCATGTCTCCAGGCGCCACTGGCACATCCAGTAACAGCAATGCCACAAATGTATCATTAGATGCCCCGGTGCTGGGAGTCAGCATGACTCAACGCCCTTTAATCAATAATCTGCTGCAAGTAGCCGAGTATAAGGAGAAATACCTGTCGTATGTGTCCGAGCTTGTGGACTATATGAGTGACATCGAGCAAAAGATTACTGGCCTGGCTGATTTTATCCGTCCCGGCGTAGAGGCTGATCCGACTAAATTCTATACCATGGAGCAGTTTGAATCCAATGTGTCCTATTCTATTGATTCGGGCATGAACGGCGGGTTTGGGGGGACGCCTCCACAAGGTACGATGACTGAGCGGCCGCAAGGTGCGGGGACGACACCGCCGCAAGACAGCGACAGCGCAGACGCTAATCCGCCAAGTCTTCCAGACGGTACAGCTCCGCAAAGACCAGCTGACGGTGCGGCTCTCCCTGAGGGCAGTGAAAATGCAAATGCCCTGACACCTCCAACCGATGGAGGAGCCCAATTCGGTGGCAGAGGCGGTAACTCTCTGATGGCATCCGGGTCCATTATGACCTTCGCCCTGAATCGGCTTGTGAACCTGCAGGAACAGCTCGGCCTCCCGGTCACGAAATTGCCAGAGGCTGCTGCTTCCACCGCTACAGATTCCGCTGATCCTGCGGTTACTGAGAATACTGCCGCAAACGCTGGAGGAATTCAGGTCAGCATTAACGGAAAAGTCATGTTATTCCCGGATCAGCATCCCATTCTGCAAAATGGAAGTGTTCTTCTTCCTGTCAGCGAGCTTGTGAATGTGCTCGGAGGCACTGCATCATGGGACAAGGACAAGGGGACCGTTACGATCGAGAACGGTTCTACCAAAATAACATGGATTGTAGGAAGCAATAAAGCTTATGTTAACGGTAGTGCGGTTACATTAAGTACCCCTGCCGGTATTCTATCGGGGAGAACGATGGTTCCGGTTCGGTTTTTATCCGAGCGGTTGGGTCTGACTGTGAAGTGGGTTGACTCCACCAAGACCGTCCTCGTTACCTCCGAGGCTTCTGATGAAGCGTACAAGTAAAAAAGACGGGCCCGCTTATGCTTATTCCGGGTCCGTCTTTTTCATCCTCTTCCGCTCTCACATGCTCTGTTTCTGCTTGCCTTCCTGCAGCCACTTGCTCTCCCATTCCCGGTATTTGGCCCGGCGTACCTCCTCGAGCTTTTGCTGTTTCTCTTCGTTGACGCCGAGAATAAAATGCAGATGCGCTCCAATGACTAGGAAAGCAAATAACGCCCACACAGCACCAAAGGCGGAAATCCAGCCGGTTCCCGGCTCGAAGGATATCATCGGCAAGGCATATACCAGCATGGCAAGCGCGATAATCAGATACATGAAATGCTTGAGTTTATTTGGCTTCTTTACCGTCTTCATATTAAACAGCAGCTCCTTCTTCATCGAATCTATATTTCTACTCTATGAAGGATGCTTTGATAATATGAATATTAGAGGTAGTTCAAAAAGTCATCTTTTGATCACGAAGTATTCCAAGAGGTTGATTCGACTTCGAATCTTGCGTTCACCCTAGAAGTCCGGTACTCATGCAGGGTTCTCCTACACTCCGTTCCTCCTTCTTCGGGTCCTCCCAACCTTCTCGGTGCTAAAAACCTGACTTTTTGAACTCGCAATATTACATTTGGGTTCCGTATAAATGCTGGAGGCTGTCCGTAATAATTTTATTAATATCTTGAATCGCCACACTCAGCCGGCGTTCGGCTTCAAACAGTCTGCGAATCCCAAGGTTCATGCTGAGCACCTCAAATCGCTTCTCCATCGTCTCCATTTCTTCTTGTGAAGGCATATTTCCCGCCATCATCATCTGTTGAAGCTCATTTTGCCGGGTGCGAAAATCATCAAGCATTTTCTTGCTTTCAGGATCCGCCTCTACCAGCTTCATGGCTGACTCAACATCCTCAACTTCCTTGCTCTCACGAAGTGCCTTCGCCAATTCATTTGCCTTGTCATAAATATTCATTGCCGTTCATCCTTTCAAATTGTTCTTCTGTTCCTTGTTCTTTGTTAGTCCTTACCTCGTCCAAATAATGAACAGTGCCTGAATCAGACCGATCATCCCGCCCAGCAGCACGCCAAGCCACGTAATGGCTCTGAATTCCTTGCCGGATAAGCTAAGAATGATCTCCTCCAACCGCTCGATCGGGAACTTCTCGACCTGTTCCTGCACCAGGGACGGAAGCCGGACCGCTTGAAAAGCAGCAGGAAGGAGCCCGCCAATCAGTTCAATGGCCTTCCCGGTAATAGAAGGAATCCATCTATCGGCCTTTTCCTTCCAAGGATCGATCAGTTGTCCCACCTCGAACTGTTCAATTGAGCGAATCCATCCTTCCACCGGCAGCCGTTCACTTTGTTCATTCAGCCAGTCCAACGGTTCCCGTTCCATGATAAGCTCCAGCAGCTCACCGGTCTGCTGTTCACCGAATTGCTCCAGCTTATCACTGATCAGGGCAACCAATTGACCTTCCAGCTCTTTTCCATGAAGGGTACGCAGCAGCACCGGTGTCAGCTTGCGTACCAGCTTATCTTCATCCACGAAGATTGCCGCCATCGCCCCGAGAAACCCGCCTGTTTTGTCCACCAGTTCCCCGGCCAGCTTCGTCAGCAGCTTCTGCCCCGCTGATGACAGCAGTTCATCCTCAAGTGAACGGATTACGATCTCAGCTGCCTTCCCGCTCCAACGCTTGCGGTTCTCCTCCGTCCATCCCGGCACAACAGCCTTAAGTTGACGGGAGCCCAAGTCTTGCTTCTCCCATAATGCTCTCAATGCCCGGCTGGCGGCTGATCTTCCTGCATCAGACACTTCCAGCTTGAGCGATTCCCATTTTTCCTCTGTGATCCAGCGCAGCAATATCTCCCGGACCGTCGATTGGCTATCGGCAAGCTGGAAGAATGCTTGCTTTATCCGCTCCTCTGCTTGCGCTCGAAACGAAGGGCGCAGCAGAAACTCCTGAATCCCTTCGGGTGTAACCAGATATTCGGCAACTACTTTCCCCAGGGATTTTGCGATATCATCTCGTCTTTTAGGGATCAAGCCAGGCGTAAAGGGGACATGCCACTTGCCAATATACACGGCTCTTCGGGGGTGAAACAACATTTTAATCGCGTAATGGTTAGTGATTCCGCCTACAAATCCGGCGACGGCTACCGTTACGAGCACATACAGCCAGTCGTCCACCTTGAACTACCTCCTTCATGCTCCCCGGCAAATGGCCCATGGGTAATCACCAAGGGTTCCGGGTTCTCATATGATGCATTACATGCGCTTATGCAGATGAACTAATTGGTATCCAAGACCATCAAGCCACAGGCTTGGAAGGAGATCCGCTTCATGCCCTCCAAAAAGTTGAAAATCCAAATCATGAGTCCGAACCTACTTGAAAGCGACTATGTTGTACTCGGTGATCAGTTGATCAAGCAATGGCGAATACCGGTTCATCATCGCATGCAGCTGGTATTCGGATCGCTCCGGCAAACCGTCAGAGTCGTACCGTTGGCTAAGTTTGACGGAATACGGATCAGCCAGCAGCTTGCCGCTCAGATGGGTGTTCAGCCCCGTGCTTCGCTGAGGCTGACTTACCGTCCTCATTCGACAACCCTGCAATTCGGGCCGCTTCTTGGTGTGCTGATCAGCAAAGACTACCCGGATTCACCGGAGCGTCCCTTTGGTCCTATTACGATGTTCTGTAAGGAACTCGTCAATGCCTGCCAACTCCAAGGCGTATATGTCTACTTCTTCACAACGGACCAGATCGGAGCAAATTCATCGAGCGTGTCCGCCTGGGTCTATGGAGACGGATGGAAGAAGTCCCAAGTACCGGCGGCCGATGTATTTTACAACCGTCTAACCTCAAGAAAGCTGGAGAATAAACCTAGCGTACAGCATTTCCTGAAGGAAGTAAAATCCCGCTATGGCAGCCACTTTTTCAATGAAAAGTTTCTGGATAAGACAGAAGTGTTTGATGCGCTCTCCAGAGATTTCAGCATCTCGAAATACTTGCCGGAATCCTACGCCTTCCAAGGTCTGCAAACCCTCAAGGCCATGTGCGCCAAGCATCCTGTTGTATTTCTGAAGCCGATAAAAGGCAGTCTTGGCAAAGGGATTATTCGGGTATCGCGGCTGGAAGGAGGGGCCTTCCAGACCCAGACTGCCCAAGTAGGAGGGACCCGGCGGCAGGTCTATCCCAGTCTCGCCAAATTGTATACCGCATTATCCGGAAAAATGAAAGCTACCCGCTATCAAATCCAGCAGGGGCTTTCTCTCATTGAAGCAGATCGAAGACCGATTGATTTTCGGGCTCTGGTCCAGAAGAACCTGTCCGGAAACTGGAATGTCACTTCTATTGTTGCCAGAACGGCGGGAGGCCATCATTTCGTCTCCAATCTGGCTCGCGGCGGGTCCTTGAGCACAGTCAAAGAAGCCGTACTCAAATCCTCGCTTCCCTCCGGTTTGAAAGGGACGATTCCTTCTAAGCTGCGTAAGGCCGCCTTGTATATTGCAGACGCTGTTGACCATCAGATTCCCGCCCACTTTGGCGAGCTCGGGATAGATCTGGCCGTGGACAACGCCGGGCATATCTGGCTGCTGGAGGTCAACTCGAAACCATCCAAGAACGACAATACCCCCATCGGGGTCGGTAAGATCCGTCCGTCCGTCAAGCAAGTGGTTGAATATACCCGCTATCTGTCCGGCTTCTAGGAGGTGCTTAGAATGATCAATAAGCGGGCCCGCGGTATGCTTGGGATTCTGGTACGCGAAGCAGACGGGATACTTCCCTTCTCAGAAGCGGATTTTTGCAGAAGGCTGTGTCTGATCGGTCAACGCCGCGGGATGAAGGTCTATGTGTTCACCCCCTCTTCGGTCAGTGCCGGCCAATCCTCGATCCGGGGATTCTGCTTCGAGAACGGGAGCTGGCAGCAGAGGATGTATGCACCGCCTGACATCGTCTATGATCGCTGCTTCTCGTACGATCGAAGAACACTTCATCGCAAGCACATTGCCATGAAACGGCTAGCTGGTGTTCATCAATTCAGCTATCTGACCCGTGGTCTCTCGGGAAAGTGGAACGTTCACCGGGCCTTGCTTGGATGTCCCGAGCTGGTCCCGTACTTGCCCGATACTTTGCCATACCGCACAGAGAGTCAATTGGAGCTGTGGCTCGATTCACATCAGGGAGAAGCCTTCCTGAAGCCTCAGCATGGTACGCATGGCAAACGAACCTTGCATATCATCAGCCCATCCTCATCTGAAAAGCTATTGTTAACCGGGAGGGACGGGCAAAATCAGATTCTTCACAGGCAGTTTCACTCCCGGCAGGAAGGCTTGAACTGGATCCATTCCTTTATCGCGAACCGCCCCTATATTATGCAAGCCTATCTTGAACTCGTAACTTCCGGCAAAGAGCCGTTTGACATTCGTGCTTTGATGCAGAAAAATGCCCAGGGCTGCTGGGAGCTCACCGGAATGGCTGCCAGGATAGGTGCCAAAGAGACGCTCACCTCTAATCTGCACGGAGGGGGAGTCCCCCGGGAGGCGGAGTCGTTCCTTCGCTCCGAATTCGGTATTGGCCCGGGAAGCCGGATTGCAGACACGGTCCGTGAATTATCCGGGAAGATCCCGGTCTGTCTGGAATCCCGCTTTGGCCGGCTGGCGGAGCTTGGCATCGATTTCGGAGTCGACCGGTCGGGGAAGGTCTGGGTGCTGGAGACCAATTCGAAGCCTGGCCGTTCTTCCTTCTTCCGGATCGGGGATGCCGTCAGCGCCAGAAAGAGCTTCGAAAATCCGATTTTATATGCCCGTTATTTGCTGCTGAGCAAACCTTGAATAAGGCACGTAAGACTTTTTTAGGAGGAAAAATTCATGAGTTTGACTTTTTGCAACGTCCATTTCACGCAGCAGCCCCAGAGGGTCGTCTACGTGTCCGGATCCTTGATGAAAAACTTGAAGCTGTCGGGGAAAAAATCGGTTCATCTCAAGTTTGGCGGTGAGCGGGTTCCCGCAGTAATCAAGCCGATTAACAAAGCGGGAAAGCATCTGTATCTCGCATCCGGGATTCGCAGGGAGATGCGGATTCCGAAAGCCGGCGGCGTCTTTCTGCGCAGCCTTCAGGAGGGAGAAGTTCAGATCGGACCGCTTATCGGCGTTCTCTCTGACGGCCCTACCTCCTCGGCAAGCAGCCCATTCGGCTCCAGAACCGGATTCATCAAGCAACTGCTGCGTTATGGCAGCAAGCAATCTTATATTTTTGCGTTTACTCCAAGAGATATTAATTGGGAAGATGAATCAGTGAACGGATTTTTCCTGAATGAAGCCGGAAATTTCACCCGCAAGAGAGTGCCTCTTCCGGATGTGGTATACAACCGGCTTCCCAGCCGCCGTGCGGAAGTATCCAATTCGATCACCCAATTACGGGAACGATTCATACGCCGCCGGATTCCGTTCTTTAATTGGAGCTTCTTCAATAAGTCCGATGTATATCGCATGCTGGAGAAGGATCAGATCGTTAACCGGTATGTTCCGGAGTCCATCATGAACCCTTCTCCGGAGCAGATTCGGGACCTGCTCGACAGGCATTCCCTGATTTACTATAAGCCGAATAACGGAAGCTTGGGCAATGGAATTTACCGTTTATCGAAGCAGACCAAGAACGGCTACTATGCCAGATACCGTAAGCAGGGAAGGAATGTGCTGCTTCGCTTCAGCAGCTTTCCCAGTCTGATGCGTACCCTGCAGGCTAGACATGGCCGGGCGCTTCAAGGTTATGTTGCCCAGCAGGGAATCAGGCTGATCGAAATTGATAGCTGTCCGATCGATTTTCGCTTCCATATGCACAAGAACGGGCGCAATCAATGGGTCGTCGTGGGTATCGGAGCCAAGAAAGCAGGCAAGGGCAGTGTCACAACTCACCTGAAAAACGGCGGATCCCTGCTGACTCCTGAACAGGCGCTTAGCCGCACCTTCGGTCCAAGAGCGGAGGAAGTACTGAGGAATGCCAAATCAGTTGCGATCACCCTAGCCGAAGCCATTGAGATTCATCACCAACACCTGATCGGCGAGATCGGGTTTGATATCGGGATCGACAAGGAAGAGAAAATCTGGATGTTCGAAGCGAACGCCAAGCCGGGAAGATCGATCTTCAAGCACCCCTCCCTCCGGGCTGAAGGGAGAGCATCAGTGGAGCATATCCTTGAACATTGTTTATACCTCAGTAAATTTCGGAGGAGGGAAGCCTGATGAACCAGATTTCAGGTGATCAGAAGCCCGTCGTAGCGGTGCTGACGATTGAAGATAAGGTGGAGCAATTCCGCGGCAACCGAGCTAACTTCCGGGATCTTCTCCGTACAGGCAGAGAGTTGGATTTCCCGGTCTATGTATTGACTGTCAAGGATCTTAAGCTGTCAGCAAGCCGGGTCAGAGGGTACGGATACAACCCGGAAGAAAAGGAATGGAAGCGGCAATGGTTCCCGCTTCCTCAGGTAATCTACAACCGGATCCCTGAGCGTGAGGATGAGAAAAGACCCTCTGTCCGGAAAAAAATAGCTGCCTGCCTGAGACATGCCGACATTCATTTGTTCAACCCGTATTTCTTCAATAAATGGGTGCTGTTCGATTGGCTTAAAAAAAATCACAGTACCCGCACCTTGGTGCCAAGAACAAGACGGCTGCGCTCTCCGCACTCGCTGGAAGAAATGCTGCTTGAGTACCGCAGTCTCTATCTGAAGCCCGAGAGCGGAAAAGCCGGAAAGGGAATTATGCTGCTTCAGATCGACGAGAACGAGAAGAAGGCTTACCGCCTTACCATTCAGGGAGTCAAGCAGCGCAATATTGTATACAGAACCGGCAAGCTCACACTGCTCTGGAAAAGGATCAAGCGCGAAACTGAAAAGACGCCGTATATCGTTCAGCAGGCCATCGAGCTGGCCTCTTATAACGGACGCCAGTTCGACCTGCGCACGCTTGTGCAAAAGAACGGAAAGGGGACCTGGCTTGTCACCGGCATAGGGGCCCGCCTGGCTGGATATCATCGGATTACAACCCACGTTCCCCAAGGAGGCAGCGTCGAGGATCCGGAGAAACTGCTCATCCCCGCCTTCGGTCAAGAAACAACAGGCTATCTTATGAATCGGTTGAAAACAAGCGCCGTGCTCATCGCCAAACAGATCGAGAAGGCTTCCAGGAATCAGCTCGGAGAGATGTCGATGGACTTGGGGATCGATACGGAAGGAAAAATTTGGTTCTTTGAAGCCAATGCCAAGCCAATGAAATTCGATGAACCACATATCCGCAAGAAGTCACTGGAGCGTGTATTTCAGTACAGCCACTATTTACACAGACAAGGGAAGTTGTAATCCCGGAAACGAGGTATCTCATGCTGATCAAGGAATGGCAGCCGGAAGAAGGGGAGAACTGGGAACTGCAGCATGGTCAGCTTCTGACCTTTGTCCAGAGATATACCCGAGGAAGGTTGACTGCCGAAAGCTACCATCAACTGATGAAGCTGTCCCGAAGCAAGCTCCTTGCGCCAGGGTCCTCTCTCCTGTTTGCCCATATTCGTACAGAGGATGGACCTCTGCTTGCCGGACTCTCCTGCCTTACTGACCAGGGCAGGGGAGTTAGCGTTGTCGTTGTAAATCCGTTCTATCGGAACCTCGGAATCGGTTCCTCTCTGCTCTCGCGTCAGCTTGCCCGCTTGGGCGAGATTACGTGCCTTGTTGCCCCGGATAATCCGGCCGGCTTGCAGATGTGCCTGAATGCCGGCTTGTCGGTCGCCCGAATTATACGGTCCCGCAGCAACAGAACACTTCTGGAATGCTGCGGGAAACTGGCGACAGTTGCGGATCGTGCTCATTTATCACCCTATGGCCTGCACAAACCCGATAAAGTAGGTGATTAACAGATGTCTCAGCCGGTTCTGGGAATTCTGACTTTATATTTAAATGACAAGAAAAGGCTTGAGGAAAGACATGTCTACCAAAAAATGATTATAGAAGGAAGCAAGCTAGGACTCGATGTATACGTATTTACTCCTATGGATGTTCATGGACAGAAATCCATGATTCATGCGCTCATCTATGATCCAAGAACAAGAATCTGGTCCCGAAAATGGCGCGACTTTCCGGACCTTATCTATGACCGCTGCCGCATCCAGCGAAGTAAAAGATTCGAGCAGCTCAAGCAATTCAGGCATCGTTACGGGCATCTAAGCTTCCTGAACAGGCCGCTTCGGGATAAATGGACGATCTATCAATTGCTCTCGAGAAAAGCTTCCTTCCGCTCCTATTTGCCTGAAACCGTCTTATTCCAGAACAGCTCAGATCCTGTACGGCTCCTTCACAAGCACTCCTCGATTTATGTCAAGCCGATTAACGGCACCGGCGGCCGCGGCATTTTACGGCTGGAGCGGCTGGAGAAAGACATGGTGCTTGTTCAGGGACGCAGGCAAAGCCGGGCCATTATTCCTGCGCAAAAGCTGCCGATCTCACGGCTTGGATCCTTGCTCCACAACTGGAAGGGCAGCAGCCGCTTCATTGCCCAGCAGGCCATCCATATTAAGCTGCCTGACGGCAAGGTGCATGATTACCGGATGCTAGTACAGAAAAACGGTGAAGGACAGTGGGAGGTTACCGGGGGAGCAGGAAGAATCGGGCCGGCACGAAGCGTCACCTCCAATTTGCATGGCGGGGGCAGAGCCATTTCCATGAACAGACTGCTAAGCCAATCCGGACATTCCGAGGAAAAACGGATCCAGATCAGACGCACTGCGGAAAAGTTAAGTTTGGAGGTGGCTGAATATCTGGAGTCATCTATTGGCGCTATCTGTGAGCTTGCTCTTGATTTGGCGATAGACCGAAGCGGAAACGTCTATATTCTTGAGGTTAATCCTAAGCCGGCCCGCGAAGTATTCATTCAGACCGGGGATAAGGAAGCTTACCGGAGAGCCATTATCAAGCCGCTGGAGTACGCCTTGTGGTTATATAACAGAAAAGCCGCCCCTTCTTCTTCTTGAAGGGAGCGGCTTATTCGAGCTCTCTGCTATAGATGAGACTGCTCAAACAGCTCAAGCAATTCTTCAAAGGAGGAGATCAAAATATCGGATCCCTCCAGCTCATGATCATGACCAAAACCGGCATAGGCGCAGCCAATCACTGTCTGATGATTTTGCTTGCCTGCCTCCACATCGGACGAACGGTCTCCCACCATCCATGCCCGGTTCACACCATGGCGGTCCAGAAGGAGCCTGACCAGTTCGGTCTTGGATGCTGTCTGATATTGGCCGGCACTGTACAAGCCTTCAAATAAATTCGCTATGCCATGGGCTTCCGCAACGCCCTTCACGTAATGCTCCAGGCCATTGCTCGCAACAAACAACCGGACTCCCCGCTGTTTGAGCTTGATTAATGTATCGGCTACGCCTGGATAGAGCTCGGTGGGATGAGCCTTTAAACCGGCAAGCTCAAACTCCAGCAGCAGTTCATCAGCCCGTCGATGAACTGCCTCGCTGCTATTCGGAATCACCTTTTTCCAAATATCCTCCAGCAGCATTCCGAGACAACTAAGCATATGTTCTTCAGGCGGCGTTGCACCTTCATAAAGCTTCTCCAGCCTTAACTGCTCAAACACCTGATGATGCACCGGTATGAGCAAGGTTTCTGTCTTGAACAAAGTTCCATCCATATCAAAGATAATCGCTTCCGGCTTTGGCAGCCCTGGCTGAATTGTCATTCCCATAATCCCTCCGGTCGATATTTCTTCATCCATGATACCTTGTTTGAAGGGATGTCTCAACGGAATTTATTTTAGTTCAGGGAAATCCGTTTGAGGATATTCCCATTAAAGTCCAGCACCTTAAATTCATCAGCTTCCATCAGACCGTAGGAATGAGGCCATTGCTCCTTGGGTAGCGAGATGGAGCCTGGATTCAGCAAATATATTCCCTCCTGCTTCTCCGCAACAGGAATGTGCGTATGGCCTTGAATAAATATGCTGCCCGCTTCCAGAGAAGGCAGATTGTCCATGCTATGAATATGACCGTGAGAAGCGAAAATCCGCCGCCCCTGATCGTAGATTTGCACATGATCGCCCATCATCGGAAATTGCAGCAGCATCTGGTCCACCTCAGCATCGCAATTTCCCCGCAGCGCAAGAATCCGGTCCTTATACTCATTAAGACGATCAGCTACCTGCGCCGGAGCATATTGCTCCGGCAACGGGTTCCGCGGGCCGTGATACATATAGTCTCCGAGCAGAACGATCCGGTCCGGCTTCTCGAGCTCCACCTGGTCAAGCGCCTTGTTCAGCCAGTATAACGAACCATGGATATCGGATATAAACATGAATTTCATATTTCATAGCTCCTTGTTTACTTTTTGAAATGATATGGAACCGTCGTTACAATCAGGTCCCTGCGATACAACAGAAAAGCTCGAATCAACAAGCTGGACTGGTTATGAAGCGCATTATGCCATTGCTTCTTCGGAATAAACTGTGGAATCAGAACTGTAACCTGAAAGTTCGACTCTTTAGCTTTGTATTCCACGGTATCCACAAACTTAGTTAACGGCTGGATAATGCTTCGATATTGGGAGTACAGCGTTACAAGGCGGACATCAGGCTGCCAGTGACTCCATTTTTCTTCAAACGCTTTTTCGCTTTCCTTATCAAAGGCAACGTAAACCGCAATAATTTGATCCGGATGGAGCGATTTTGCATAATTCAGTGTATTCTCCACCACATGCGTAATCCCTGCAACCGGAATGATGAATACATTTCCCTCAATCGGTTTATGAGGCTCACAGGAGCTGATCCGAAGCTGGTCGCCGACATCTTCATAATGCTTATGGATACTGCGGAAGAACAGGACGATGAGCGGCAGAAAAATCAGCACCGGCCATACCTGCGGAAACTTGGTGATGAAAAATATCATCATAACAAGAAAGCTGATTGCAGCCCCGATGGCATTAATCGTCAGCTTGAATCTCCAGCCCGCAGGCTTCTCACGCAGCCATTTCACTAGCATGCCGGTTTGAGCCAAGGTAAATGGAATAAACACGCCGACCGCATAGAGCGGAATCAGATGCTCGGTTTGGCCTTTAAACATAATAATTAGCAGGATCGATGCGGTTGCAAGAAACAGGATCCCATTTGAATAGCCAAGTCTGTCCCCTCTTACCGTGAACATTCTGGCGATGTATTTGTCTTTTGCCAGATTGACTGCCAACAGCGGAAAAGCCGAGTACCCCGTGTTAGCTGCAAGAACCAGAATCATCGCCGTGATCCCTTGAATAATATAATACATGACTCCCCGCCCAAAAGTAGCTGAAGCGATCTGGGATACAACCGTCTCTTCCACCTTGGGAGAGATCCCATAGTAATAAGCCAGAAATACAATTCCCGAAAACAGGATAGCCAGTAAAATCCCCATTGCAGCAAGTGTTTTGGCCGCATTATTAGGGGCCGGAGACTTGAAGTTCGGAATGGCGTTCGAGATCGCTTCTACACCCGTCAAAGCGGAACTGCCCGAAGCAAAAGCCCTTAGCAACAGGAATAGACTAAGCCCAGCTATAGGCGTGCCAAAGGAAGTATGAAGCTCCGGAGAAATCTGACCTGTCAGCACCTTATAGAGACCTACTGCGATAGTTAGAAACAAAATAGCTACGAACAAATACACAGGATAGGCCAGCACCGAAGCAGACTCGGTAAGCCCTCGAAGATTCAAAATTGTAATTAGTATGACCAAGAGGCACGCGATCAGAACATTATATCCATGCAGGGATGGAAATGCTGAAGTAATAGCATCCGTCCCTGCCGAAATGCTTACTGCAACAGTCAAAATATAATCGACAAGCAGAGCTCCTCCCGCAAGAAGACCGGAATTGACTCCAAGATTCTCTTTGGACACTACATAGGCCCCGCCCCCATGAGGGTAAGCGAAGATGATTTGTCTGTAAGACAGTACGAGCGCAACAAGCAACACCAGAATGCCAATCGCAATCGGAATAGAGAGCCAGTATGCCACCGCTCCCAAAGCCATCAATACCAGCAGAATCTGTTCCGGTCCATAAGCTACTGAAGAGAGCGCATCAGAAGACAAGATCGCAAGAGCCTTCGTCTTATTCAGCTTCTGCTCACCAAGGTCTTTGGATTTTAAAGGCTGACCGATTAAGACACGTTTGAAGAGTGTAAACATAGATGCAACACCACCATGAATTAGAATATGATCTCGGATTGAGGCTGATCGTCCGGCTGTTCTTGTATTTGCGCAGCAAAAAACCGCAGAGGAAAGAACCTCTGCGGCCATTATGAACTGGTCACAGTATCATCCTCTCTCGAACAACGCTTACGAGGTTAGCTGTCGGATTAGGGTAGTGAGAGTCACCCCTCCGCGCTTGCCTGCCGTACCATAAATCTTCGGCTCATGGCTTCCGCGGATTCACCCCACGCACCTTGCCGGAATACAAATCATCCCGCTCAAGAAGCATTCGGTTCCCCCGTTTTCCCCGCCGTGACGGGAAAATTCAGCGAATCAGATATCGAATCCAAGAGTGATATTACTCCTATGGCATGATAATGTAAATCCTTGAAAATGACATGAAAATTCAGATTTAATAACTTTTCCATCAAGGAAGCGCTTACTTTGGCGTGGCGCTTTTATTATCTCGATTTATCCTGACTTTGATTCAATTATTGATATACTATGGCCTTTTATCCGTATGGAGCTCAATAGACGGTAAGTCCGATCGATATCCCCGGTCAGGATGCGGTCTTCGGATAAAAAGGGCACTTCCTCTCTCAACGCTTCATAAAGCTGCCTGGTTCCCTCTCCCATCCTGAAGCCGGGAGGTCTTAATTGAACAGCCTGAGCGGCATGCAGCAGCTCTATTGCCAGAATATAATAAATGCGCTCGATAATCTCCCGGAGATTCCGGACGACCAGAGGCGCATTCGTGGCATGATCTTCTAGATCCCCGGCCAGCGAATAAAAGTCGGTGGATACCGGATTGATCAGATGGCGGATTTCCGCATCCAGAGAAGTGGCGGTTTTCTGCAGCGTGCAGAAGCCGATCACCTTCTGCTCATCAGGCGTCAGGAAGCGGGTCAGCCCCGTGAATCTTGGATCGCCCAGCTTAATGATCCGGTGGCAGGAACTCTTGGACAGATGATGCAGCGCGATCCCCAACATTTCAAAGCCAAGAATCCATACGACCGGATCAAAATTGGCATTGGATAAAATAAGACGTTCCTCAACAAGCAAGCAAGGGTTATCATCAGAGCTCGTCAGATGCAGCTCCAGTTGCTCCCGTGCATAACGGAGAGCATCCTCGGCCGCTCCATGAATTTGACAGGCATCCCTGAAGCTGAGCGGGTCCTGCAGCGAATCGGGAAGCGTTCCGTCCCATAGTTCGCTGCCCTTCAAGTATCGGGCAATCCGATCCCGGCTTCGAAGTTGACCGGGATAGGGCCGCACTTTGTGGACTGCTTCATGCAGCGGACTCACATTCCCGGTGACGGCTTCGAGAGACAGGGCATACACGAGGTCTGCAAGCTTAAGCAGCTTCTCGGCTTCCCCCAAGGCCAGCGCCCCGGTCCCGGCCGATAAAGCGTTGGAACTGACGATTGCAAGCCCATCCTTCGGGCCGAGTATAATCGGACTAAGCCCGGCTAGCTCCAGTGCTTCGGATGCTGCCATGCGGATGCCGCCATACTCGACCTCTCCTTCGCCGATCATGGCAAGGCCAATGTGGGAAATCGAGGTGATGTCGGCGGCACCGATCGAACCGCGAAGCGGAAGCAGAGGATGAATGCCGCGATTCAGAAAATCGGCATACCGTACGACAATTTCCGGTTGTAGTCCGGCATGCCCCTGCAGCAATCCGTTCAGACGGGTCAGCATGACCGCGCGGACTTCTTCCCGGGAAGCCAGCGGGCCGACGCCTGCGCTATGAGAATACAGCAGGTTCCGGTTAAAGCGCTCATACTGCCCGGGTTCGATCCTGCGATCCTTATTCCAGCCCACCCCGCGGTTCAAGCCGTACACCGGATGGCCCTGCTCTGCCAACTCAAAGACGAGCTGCCTGGCGTGATCCAGCCTGGCAAGCGACTCCTTGTCAATCTCTACCTTGCGGGCATGGCATGCTACTTCGATTACCTCGTCAATGCCCAGCGGGGCAAGGCCTAGTCTAATGACATCAAGCCCCGGCATAGGCTTTTCTCT
The DNA here is from genome assembly GCF_018919145.1 of Paenibacillus brevis. GTDB lineage: Bacteria > Bacillota > Bacilli > Paenibacillales > Paenibacillaceae > Fontibacillus > Fontibacillus brevis. Next base: position 18,554 of record NZ_JAHLQJ010000019.1, on the reverse strand, counting down.
TTCCTGAAGCGAAAGAATGCTTATACAGTTCAATCCCAAGGGCCTGTTCGACTTCCGGATAGACCGAAGGGTCCTTCACGCTGGAGCTGAGCGGAATCTTGGATTTATCGATTGAAAATACGGCAATTTCCTGTCCTTCGCGGAGGTCGCCGACACTGACCGGCTGGCCGGATCTCAGGGAAAGCGTCGTAATCACGTCCGGGAAGGTGGTCAGGCGTTTCCCTGCCTGATCCTCAACCGCCATATATTCATTCATGACATGGAGAGTCAGGGACCTTTTGGGGGATATTTGGACCTCGATCGTACCGATATCAAATGCGCCGCTATATGCCACGCGCTTATGCCTTACAGTTCCTCTTCCGAGGATCTTGCCTCCGGTATGCCCAGTGATCGCCGAGATGACAGCCTCGGAGCCAAGCGGTTCAGCGGCGAGAATAGCGTTGCCCAGCCCTATGGCAATCGAGATGCCTCCGATGGCGGCATGCTGCCGGACGTACTGCGCAGGAAGCGGATGCCTCGCGGCGGCAATAAATCCGCCTGCCATATCGGAGGCTGTGCGCAGGATATTTGACGTGCGTGCGGGAGTTCCCTTTACGATCAGCTCCAGGTAGCTCCCCTGCTCCGGCTTGCCCCCTGCTACAGCCTGCCACGTCTCGTAAGTGGTCGAGGAGGCCAATCCCAGGGAGCCCATCTTCCCGGTAGGATGCGCCCGGATATCGCCGGTCGCATCCACGACGACAAGTCCGAGCGCCGCAGCGGGCAACCAGCCGTTGATCGTGCTGGACATGCCGTTCTGCGGCGTCATGACGCCGGTAATTTTTCCGTCATAGTGGTCGATGATCAATTGAACTGCCTTGATATAGTCCTTGCCCAGCATTTGCCAGTCTCTTCCCGCAGGCGCACCGATGGCCGTGCAGGTTAGAATGACCGCATCATCGGGCAATTCCTCCAGCGAGGCCAGCTTCGGCCTGCCGACGGCAAGCGCAGCGCCGCCGATCTCCAGCCCATGATCAACCCATCCGCCGCCTCCGCTGGCGAACACGGAGCCTCCCTTCACGGCGGCGAGCACGTCTTCTCTTGTCAGTTCACGCACAGATTCTCCTCCTGTTCACTCTCCGTCACAATCCGGCGGATTCCCTTTTGCTTCACTTCATCCAGTGATTCTTCATACCCGGCATCCGCATATCTCAGAATACCCAGTCCTGTATCATTCAGCAGCGCGGTCTGAAGCCGAAGAGCGGCTGCCTCCGTTCCATCGGCCACAACGGTAGCCCCGGCGCTTGTCATATAGCCGGCGTAGCCTCCGCCTCCGGAATGAATGGCCACGAGATCGGCCATCGAGGAGCAGTTCAGCATCGCATTGAGCAGCGGCCAATCGGAGACGGCGTCACTTCCATCCTTCATGCGCTCCGTCATAATATTCGGATGCGTCATCGCTCCCGCATCCAAATGATCCCTTGTGAACGCAACCGGTCCGGCCAGTTTCCCCTCGCGCACCCATTCATTGACCAGCAGAGCCAGCCGGCTTCGCTCCCCGTGACCGAACCAGCCGATCCGCGCCGGAAGCCCTTCAACCGGAACATAGCGATTGGCAAGCCGGATCCAGTTAACGACGATCTCGTTATGACTGAACTCCTGCAGGATCAGCTCGTCGATCTTGGCGATATCTTCTCTGTCTCCGCTCAGTGCAACCCAACGAAATGGCCCGATGCCCCGAGCAAAGAGCGGCCGCAAAAATGCTTCCGTGAAAATATCGATGTTGAAGGCTTCTTCTACCCCGAACTTCTTTGCCTGTGTCCGGATGTTGTTGCCGTTGTCGAAGACGATGGCGCCACGCTCCAAGAAGCCGAGCATCGCCGTTACTTCCTTGGCTATCGACCGGCCGGACAGCTCCTCCAGCAGCTGCGGATTCCGCTGTCTGAGCTGCTCGGCGCTCTCCGGCGTGTAGCCTTCCGGAATATATCCGTACAACAGATCATGGGCCGAGGTCTGATCGGTGACGACGTCCGGAACAATCCCTTTAGCAAGCAGGAGAGGATAAATTTCTGCCGCATTCGCCACCAAGCCGACGGAAATGCTCTCCTTACGTTGCACGGCTTCATCGATCCATCCCAACGCTTCCGCTAAGTCGAACGTTTTCTTCTGGAGGTAACCGGCTTGAATTCGTTTGTCCACCCGCTCTTCCGATACTTCCACGCACAAAATCGCCGCATTCGCCATGGTTCCGGCCAGTGGCTGGGCCCCGCCCATGCCGCCAAGGCCAGCCGTAAGAACAAATCTTCCCTGCAGGCTGCCGTCAAAATAACGTCTTGCTATACTCTGAAAAATTTCATAAGTACCTTGAATAACCCCTTGGGAGCCGATATATTGCCAGGCCGCTGCAGTCAATCCTCCCCATATCAAAAGCCCTTTTTCCTGTAAATCATAAAAATGTTCTGCCGTCGCCCATCGGCCGACGAGGTTGCAGTTCGCCATCACGACCAGCGGCGCTGCGGCATGCGTACGAAACACGCCAATCGGCTTGCCGGACTGGATCACCAAGGTCTCTTCCTCCTCCAAATGGATCAAGGTCTCGACAATAGCGCGATAAGACGGCCAATCTCTTGCCGCTTTTCCAAGCGAAGCGTACACAATTAATTCCTGCTGATTTTCTCCGTTCTCAAGCACATTTTCCAGCATGCGGAGCAGCGCCTCCTGACGCCAGCCTTTGCAGCGCAAGACAGGACCCCTGGCTGCCGTTATTCTCGCCGTCATCCACATTCAACTCCCTTCTGCAGGTAAGGTGCTCTCCGTTTCATATACGGATGCTTTCCTTGTCCCGGGCCGCCGCAAACCGATTGGCAGGCTTCGCGAGCCCCAATTTGTCGCGGAAGTTTCCGGGCGTATATTCCGTTTTAAAAAGACCTCTGCGCTGCAACTCCGGTACAACCAGCTCGACGAAATCATGCAGGGCACCCGGGAGATGAGGAAAAGCAACATTGAAGCCGTCGGCGGCTTCCTTCGTAAACCATTCCTCAATGTAATCCGCGATTTGTTCCGGCGTGCCGCCGAAGACACGCTGATTGGCCGCCCGTTTGTAGAGCTGATGCAGGGTCAAATTCTCTTCCTGGATCCACTCCCGAATCTTCAGCAGATTGGTATGGCTCTGATTGAAGCCGTCGATTTCGGGAATGAAGGGCAGAGGCTGGTCCAGCGGATAACCCGAGACATCCCGCCCCAGATAGTGGGACAACAAATCGAGCCCCAGGGATTCCGGCGTCAGGTCCTCCACGATGGCGACACGCTCGGCTACCTCATCGGCCGTCCGGCCGATAACCGGGATGAGATAAGGCAGCACTTTCAATTCGTGCTCCGAGCGGCCGTATTTTCCGAGTCTCCCCTTCAAATCGCGATACAGGCGCTGCGCTTCCTCCAGCGAGCCGCCGGGAGCGAATACAAGCTCCGCCGTAGCTGCCGCGACCTCCTTCCCGGCTTCGGAAGCTCCGGCCTGGACCAATACGGGATGCCCTTGGGGAGGGCGCGTAATATTCAGAGGGCCATGAACATTGAAAAATTGCCCTTTATAGTCCAGGCTGTGCAGCTTCGATCTGTCGGCAAATTGCCCAGTTTGCTTGTTGAACAGAAGGGCATTCTCCTCCCAGCTATCCCACAACCCGCGGGTCACATCTACAAATTCTTTCGCTCGTTCATATCTGAGCTCATGCTGCAGGTGCCTATCTTTGCCAAAATTTCGGGCTTCCTCGTCCGTTTGCGAGGTTACGATATTCCACGCTGCCCGACCTTTACTGATATAATCCAAGGTTGCCAGCTTGCGGGCGATATGATAAGGCTCGTTATATGTCGTCGATACGGTAGCGGCAAGCGCGATATCTTTAGTCACGACGGACAAGGCAGACAACAGCGTAAACGGCTCGGGTCGAATGCTGTTCGCCTGGGCAACGCTGGATTCAAACCGGTCCCACACATACAGTTCATCCGCATAGAAGAACATGTCGAATCTCCCGCGTTCTGCAGTCTCCACGATGTTCCGGTAATAGTCGAAATCGAGCAGACGTTCAGCCTCCGAGACCGGATGCCTCCAACTGGAGATATGCTCTCCTGCCGGGAAGAACATCATCGCTCCCAATATCAATTGCCTGGCATTCCCTTTGCTCATTCAAGTTCACCTCTCCTTGCGCTCCGCGCTTATTGGATAAATCCTTCGGATTTCAGCCATTCCTTCGCCACATCAAGAGGCGGACGCCGATTCTGCTCCACTTCCAGGTTCAGGCGCTGGATCACCGCTTCATCGATCTTGCCGGCCAACGCATTAAGCGTCTTCTCCAGTTCTGGATATTCATTGAGCGTCTCTTCCCTCACAATCGGGAAGGCATCGTACGGCAAGAATACATGCTTGTCGTCCTCAAGCGTCACCAACTGATCATTCAGCAGCTTGCTGTCCGTGGAATAGGGCAGGAACACATCAATCAGCTTCTGCTCAGCCGCCTTATACTGAAGGGATACCTCCTGGATAGTCTTAATCTCCTTGAACTTCGGCTGATAGATTTCCTCTACATACGGCCAAGCATCGGGCCGGTTCAGAAATTCCTGGCTGCTCCCGAAGACAAGCTCCCCGGAATGCTCAGCCAATTGGGTCGCCGTCTTCAAGCCGTATTGGTCCGCGACCTCCTTACGTACCGTGAACACATACGTATTATTGAACCCGATCGGATCAAGGGCTATTAAATGATTATTCTCTTTCAGAAGCCGCACCGTCTTCTCATAGGCTGCTTCGGGGTCGAATTCCGGCTCTTGCTTCAAGATGTTCAGCAAGGCCGTGCCGGTATATTCCACATAAGCATCCACATCCCCCTGGCCGATTGCTTCCCAGAGCAATTTGTTGTCCAACGTTTTGACTTCCACCGCCAATTCGGTGTCATTCTCGATCAGCAGCTTGAGCGCATTCGCTAAAATATCGGATTCTGCAAATCCTTTGGTCGCAACGATGATCTTGCCTTGTTCAGCGGCTTTTGAGGTAGAGCAGCCAACCAGCCCCGCGAATGCTGTAATAAATACCGCAAATAATATGAATCCTCTTGCGAAAAGTCCTGACTTGCTTTGCATCCCCATTTTTCCCATCGTTCTCCTCCTCTTTCTTCTCCCAGCGGAAATTAAAATTTGTTCAGGTGCCTAAGCCCCTTCGGCGTCAGCAACCGGTTAATTCCAAGCAGTCCCAGATTTACGATGATCACCAGCAAGGAGACGGGAATCGCTCCCTCCAGAATGGTGATTGTATTAATCATCGATATTCCCCGGGTAATGATATCACCCAATCCGCCTGCCGCAATATATGTCGCTATAGTTGCCATACTTACTGTCTGAACTGCGACCAGCCTTACACCCGCCAGAATCACGCTTCGGGCAATCGGCAGTTGAATCATCCGCAAAATCTGGAGCCGGGTCATCCCCATTCCCGTCCCCGCTTCGATCAGTGCAGGATTGACCCCGTTAATACCTACGAACGTATTTTGCAGCATTGGCAGCAGTGCATATAAAGTGAGTGCGATGATTGCAGGCTTGGGACCGATCCCTACAAGCGGAATCATGAATCCAAAAAGAGCCAGGCTAGGAATCGTCTGAATGACGGAGACGGCAGTAATGATGCCATTCGCTATCCGTTTACGACCGGTAAGATAGATGCCAAGGGGGACTGCAATCAGGCAAGCAATCAGAACAGAGATGGCCGACAGATAGATGTGTTCCCCCGTTTTTTGTAATATTTGCTCCCAATCCGCGCTAAGCGTATCCCAGAACAAGCTCATACCATCCCTCCCGCCCTCTGCCTCAGTCCGTCATACCTTGCTTTGAAAGGGACGATTTCCGAGCGCTCAGGCCGCCCGAACCGTTCGTTTCCGAGAAACTCTGTCACAAAGTCATTCTCCGGAGATTGAAGCAGCTGTTCAGGACTCCCTTTCTGCACCACCGTCCCGTCTCGCATGAGAATGATTTGATCAGCAATTTTCAAGGCTTCATCAATGTCATGCGTGACGAAAATAATCGTCTTCTTCAACCGTTCATTCAGCTTGATCAATTCCCGCTGTAACTGAACCCTGCTGATCGGATCCAAAGCACTGAACGGTTCGTCCATTAAAATAATTGAAGGATCTGACGCCAGCGCCCTTGCAACCCCTACCCTTTGCTGCTGTCCGCCGCTCAATTCATGTGGATATCTGCGTCGATAGGAATCCGGCTCAAGTCCGATCAAATGAAGCAGTTCGGCTGCCTTCCGCAGCCTGACCCGTTTCTCTTCCCCCTTAAGCTTGGGAACTACGGCAATATTCTCCTCGATCGTCATATGCGGGAACAGGCCGATCTGTTGAATGACATAGCCGATATTTCTGCGAAGCAGTACGGGATCTACGCTGCCATTGGCCTTCCCCTCGACCCATACGCTGCCGCTGTCCGGCTCGATCAGACGGTTAATCATTTTAAGCAGCGTCGTTTTCCCGCAGCCGGATGGGCCGATAATCGTCACGATTTGTCCCTCGGGAACCGAAAGACAAAAATTGTCCAATACAGTCTCCGTTCCATATTTTTTAGTGACTTCTTTAAATTCAACGGCGGTTAACGACATGCTTCCCACTCCTTATAAGTAATCTTATTGAAAAAGTAAGAATAAAGGTAAAAAGAAAACCAAAAAGGCCCTGTTCTCCCTAATCGGAAAACAAGACCTCCATATAAATGGTCAGTCCAATTATTAAATTGTGATAACTTGTTACCGTGTAACAATAATATTATGGGTAATCTATTTTGTCAATCCTTAAATTACACTAAACTTATCGGAATTTACTGATATCTACAATATCGTCTTCCGGATTCCCTAATTTCCGGGACAGCCTCTCTGCCGAATCACAAACTTTTCTGACAAATCCGGCCTCCTGTCCGGCTTGACAGCGAAAATTAGGACCGCAGATCGCCAGGCTGGCGATGATCATCCCATGGGCATCCAGAATGGGAGCGGCAACGGCAAACACGTTGGAATCCACCTCTCCATTGGTAAAGCTGTAGCCTTGCAGCCGAATTTCATTCAATTCCTTCTGCAGTCTTTCACGCTCAAACGCGGAAGGAAGCATTTCCATTACGCTTTCTATCCGCTTATCATTCTCGAACGCCAGAATACTTTTGCCCGAGGCCCCTAAATGCAGCGGCAGCACTCGGCCATTCTCAATGGAGAACTGAATTAGCTGGCTGCTCTTCACACGCTGTATACAAATCGCTTGATTGCCGCTTCCCACAAACAAGACCGAGGTCTCCCCCGTCTCGTCCGTCAATTTCTCCATGATCGGCAGTGCGAACGTCAGCAGATCCCGATGAACCTGTTCATTCAAGCTGCGGGCCAAATCAAAAATACGCAATCCCAGGCCAATGCGGCTCTTGCCCCGCCGTTCTACGATTCCGCTTCGCTCCAGCGTCTGAAGGAACCGGTAGGTCGTGCTTTCCGGTATATTCACTTTTTGGGCAATCTCCCCAACCGTCAATGTTCCGTTCGCTTCCGATAAGGCAAATAAAATATCGATAGCGCGGCTTAAGGTCTGTGTACCATTCATTTTCTGCACGTATAGTGGGCTCCCCTGTTATGTAACTTTACAACTATCATAAATTAAAAATGACCTCCTGCATACAGGTCGGTCAACGATCCATTCAGGCTCAGATTCATTTGACGATTGGCAGCCACAGGTTATTGATCTCTCCGCACCTCGGACGCATCAAAAAAATCAAGGGCCGAACGATACCAAGCCGGCTCGGGCTGCTTCTCTCCGTCCACAAAAACCTCCACCTTCTCATTATAAAAGGATAACAGATTTTTGATTTTCGGAATTTCCGGAATTGGATCCAGGTAGCTCCATACCAGATTCTCATGCTTCCGATCCTCGAGAAGCACATGCCAATAGGAGGCGGTTCCTTTGTAAGGGCAGCTGGTATGCAAATCGGAAGTCTCCAGCAAATCAGCACTTACATCTTCTGGAGGCAAGTAATAGCGGACAGGAACGCCGGTTTCGAAGACAATGACAGGCCTGCGGCTTTCAGCAAGCTTATGTCCGTTCAAGATGATCTCAATATGTCTGGAGCTTTGAATGGCATCAACCCTCTTGTAAGGATCGCGGGGGTGCACAAAGATCTCCTCTTCTTCTTCCAGCCAGCGATCTACTTTATTCCAGTAAAAAGCATAGTAACCCTGAATCGCTTCGCTTCCGGACACGGTATCCGGATAGCTCCAGACAGCGTCCTCAACGGTTCTCTCACCGGCCTGCAAGTGGAAATAGACGGCATCTCCCTTCCTCGGGCAGTAACTGGCCGTCTCGGAACGAGTCAGCAAATCCGTTCTGACATCCTGCTCCGGAAAATAATACACCGGCAAGTGCCCGCGCTCGTGCAAGGTAATCACCGATTTGCTGTCCGCCACCGTAATTCCGTTAACAAGGACTCTCACCCATCTTGGGTTCAAGTCTGCTTTCAGTGCCAGGCCCGGCTTAGAAATCGTACAGACGGCTTCCGTCTTTGCTGCAGATTTCCCCATATCCTTCCCTCCTAAATATCATATTATGATAATTTGTTATCATAATATGAATGATAGCACAGGAAATTTCAACTCACAAGCATTAATTCATATTATTTATATTGGAATTATATAAATAAAAAAACCGGTTCTGCAGATTGCCTGCAGAACCGGTTTCCTAATGAAAAGACTGGATTATTTTTGGCCCAATCGGTATCCGCCATGGAATACCGGTCCGACATATTCATTGAATGCATAGCCTGCTCTAATTGCCGCCGTAACAAAATCCTTGGCTTTAGCAACCGCCTCTCTTACGGACAAGCCCTGAGCAAGTCCTCCTGTAACGCCTGCTGCAAATGTGCAGCCCGCACCATGGTTATGAGCTGGCTCAATCTTTTCTGTCTCAAATATGACAAATTCCGTGCCGTCATAGAACAGATCGATCGCTTTGTCGCCTTCTAGTGCCTTTCCGCCCTTAATGACAACATTCGCAGCGCCACGATCATGGATAAGCTTGGCGGCTTCCCTCATATCATCGAGATTAACCAGTTTTCCCTTGCCGGACAGCACGCCTGCTTCGAACAAGTTTGGCGTAACAACAGTAGCGAGTGGAAGCAACAAATCCCGGATTGCATCTGCACTCTCAGGGTTGAGTACTTCATCTTCCCCTTTGCATACCATTACCGGATCAATTACAACATTTTTTTGCTTGTTCTGTTCGATGCAGCTTTTAACGACTTCAATAATAGCTACACTGCCCAGCATTCCTGTCTTCATTGCGTCAACCGGACCTCCGGCAAACACGGTCTTAAGCTGCTCCGCTACCAGCGACGCCTCTACCGGATACACACTGTGGTGCCAACCACGGTCCGGATCCATGGTTACGATCGTCGTCAAGGCGCTGAAACCATAGGTGCCATACTCCTCGAACGTTTTCAGATCCGCCTGGATTCCTGCACCACCGCTGGAATCACTTCCGGCAATCGTTAAAGTTTTAACAATTTTAGTCATGGTCATGCTCCCCTTTGCATTTAGCGTAGCAAAAAGCTAAGCTTGATTCTGCAATCCATTGTAGCATTATTTTCAAAGAATTCACGAATTATTTTATCGTTTTTTTCAAATTGAATAGAGTCATAATCAGTTATATTAGATTGATACTCCCATGCAACCCAGTGGTTGCATCATCTTGAAAACAAGAATAAGCGCCCTCGCACAATACGTGAGGAGCGCTTGTTCTTTTATTAAGTTGAACTTATAGAAGGTACTCAGAAATCCGCGAACACCAGCGATCGTAAGAACAATTCACACGTTGCCCCCCAGAACGTAAAATTCAGTAGTTCAACTTATATAGTGAAAGAAAATATTCCGATTCTTTGGTTCAGTTTCTAGGCGAACATCATATGTTAAACAAGAGAAACGGAAAATGATGAGAAGGAGGTACTTCATTTGAGTCATCCCCAAGAACAGACGTGGGTTCCGTTCATTGGTCCCTTTGATCCCTGCCCTCCAATCCTATGCAAAACATATAGCACTCCGCCGCATTTGTTTATGACATTTCAGCCCCCTAATTTACCCCAGTTCAGCCCGGAGGAAGCATTGCGCCATGGCACGCTTTGGCCTGCGTTGTACAGTCCCTATGAATCCCGTTGGGGGAAAGGACGGTGAATCATGAATTCAACATCAAAGCCGCATTGTGATCCTGAATTTTATGAAATGCTGGAGAAGCTGCAGGCGCTGGATTTTGCGTTAGTGGAGTTGAATCTCTACCTGGATACTCATCCGGACGATTTGGCCGCGATACAGCAGTTCAACCAGTTGACGCAGGAGCGGACGATTTTGGCTAATCAATTTCAGGTGCTGTACGGGCCTTTGCAAAATTTCGGCCGCGCCTATTCCAAATTCCCGTGGGAATGGTCGAAGGTCCCGTGGCCATGGCAGGTCTAGTCCTCGCGGCAATGCGGGAATCGCCATGCTGATCATCAGCCCAAAGGAGGTAATGAATAAGCGATGTGGGTGTATGAGAAAAAATTGCAGTACCCGGTCCGCGTAGCCAAATGCGATATTCGCATGGCCAAGTATCTGGCCGAGCAATACGGAGGGGCTGATGGGGAACTGTCGGCGGCCCTGAGATACTTGAATCAGAGGTATACGATACCGGATAAAGTGATAGGACTCCTTAATGACATTGGCACGGAGGAATTTGCCCATCTCGAGATGATTGCCACGATGATCTACAAGCTCACGAAGGATGCCACTGTAGAAGAACTCGATGCAGCAGGCATGGGGGCTTACTATGTCAGTCATGACAGGGCGTTATTTTATCAGAATGCAGGCGGTGTTCCCTGGACAGCAACGTATATCCAAGCTAAGGGCGATCCGATCGCCGACCTGTATGAAGATATTGCGGCGGAAGAGAAAGCGCGGGCTACATACCAGTGGCTAATTGATATGACCGATGATGTCGACTTACAGGACAGCCTGAAATTCCTGCGGGAGCGGGAAATTGTTCATTCGCTTCGTTTCCGTGAAGCCGTAGAGATATTGAAGGATAATCGGGACCAAAAGAAATTTTTCTAAAAATGCGAGTTCAAAAAGTCAACTTTTCAGCACCAAGAAGGTTGCGAGAATCCGAAGAAGGAGGAACGGAATGTAGGCAGACCCTACATGAGTACCGGACTTCGAGGGTGAACGCAAGATTCGACGTCGAATGATCCTCTTGAAACACTTCGTGATCAAAAGGTGACTTTTTAAACAACCTCTAGAAGTAGGAGATATGATATGGCCAAAAATAAACGCGGAAAATCATTATGGACGCTTCCTTCCAGAGGCCGCGGCACCTGCCCGGTATGCGGAAGCACGCGAATTAAGCTGCTGTACACGAAGACAACCAGCTCCGGCCAGCCCTTGAAGGTGTGCAAGAAATGCTTCAATGCCGCACAAGCGCGTATTGATGCGGCGCAAAATCGTGGTGTGAATCCTTGAACTAATGAACGTACCCGGGAGCAACGTGTGGAGTGTTCTACGATCGCTGTTGTTCGCGGATTTCTCTGATTAAGCTAAGCTATCAAAGGGGAGAAATCCACTCTCAAAGGCGAACGCTTTCGAGCTTATGCTCCCGAAGCAGCTTTCTTGCAGAAAGCTTTCACTTCAGCACACTTCACACTTATGCCTTTTCTGCGTAGCTTTTATAGTTCAAATTATTATAGCAATAACAGAAGCAAGCCTTCGGCCTGTTACATGCCGAAGGCTTGCTTCTGTTATTGCTCATCTAATGAAGATTGTCCGGACTCTTCGTCCGCTCGATTCTTCGTAATTATTACCCGGGTAATCCGAAGGCGTCCCGCCTCCGCAACTTCCAATGTCACATCATCGATGGTCTTCTTCTTGCCTTTTACAGGCGTTCCGTCCAACTCTTTGAACAGCCAGCCGCCAATCGAATCCACTTCATGATCTTCTATCGATATATCGGCCAGCACATTCACATCCGACAGGAGCATTCTCCCATCGACCGAATAGATCCCCTCCCCGATCACTTCTACCTCTTCACGTTCATCATCGAACTCATCGTAGAGATTGCCGACAATTTCTTCGAGAATAACCTCGACAGTAAGAAGGCCTGCCGTTCCCCCATATTCGTCTACGACAACCGTTACTTGAGAATGCTTCTTCTGCATCAGGCGAAGGACTTGGCTAACTTCCATGGACTCCGGTACATTCAGAATGGGCCTGACAATATCCGCCAGATTCAGGGGCCTTCCGCTTTCCGGAAGCAGAAGGTCCGTGATATGGACGAACCCGATAATCTGATCCTTGTCCTCTACTGCGACCGGATAGCGAGAATGCTTGGTATCCGATACGATCTTCAGGTTCTCTTCCCAGGTCAGGTTCGTATACAGGCAGTCCATATCTGTTCGGGGCAGCATAACCTCTCGGGCAAGCATATCCGAGAAATCAAATATGTTACCCATCAGCTTCATTTCTTCTTGATCGATCACGCCGCTTCGAGCGCTCTGGTCCATCAAAATCCGAATTTCTTCTTCGGAGTGCGCAGCTTCTCCTTCGCCGGCCGGTTGAACCCCGATTAATCGCAGAATCCCATTGGCGGCTGAATTAAGCAACCAGATAACCGGGAGAAACAGCTTATAGAAATAAAGCAACGGAGCGGATAGCCACAAAGAAGTCGTCTCCGATTTTTGGATTGCCAAGGATTTTGGAGCAAGCTCACCAATTACAATATGTAGAAAAGTGATGATAGCAAAGCCCAGCGCAACCGATACCGTAGAGATCAATGTTGGATCAGTTACACCAAATTGATGTAATAACGGCTCAATCAGCAGCTCTGAAATAGCAGGCTCGCCGACCCAGCCAAGTCCTAATGAAGCCAGAGTAATACCAAGCTGGGTGGCCGACAGATAGGCATCCAGCTTCTTATTGACCCGCAGAGCATATACCGCCCTGCGATTCCCCTCTGTCACCAGCTGCGTCAGCCGGGACTGACGCACCTTGACAAGGGAGAACTCGGCAGCTACAAAAAAACCATTTAGCATAACCAGAACAAAAACGATCAGCAGGTTGAGGAATAGTCTCCCCAGCTCGAAATCTGCATGAGCATTGGCTATGGCATATTGCATATTGAAGAGGACCTCTTTTCTATAGAGTTATCGCCTTGCGCGTCTTGAAGTCTACATTGTTGTAGTACATATCTGCAACCAGAAGATTCGGTCCGCAGCAGCTGGCTGCTTCGCAATAGCAATTGACCCGTTGATTCAGCGGATGCTTGTCAAGCCAGTCATCGAAGATATCATCCAGCCGGCGCTCCTTTATGTTCCCAAAGGAAGGAATCGCTGCAAAATCTGTAACAAAGACATCCCCCGTAAACATGTTCACGTTGACGCGATTGCGTCCATCGGGATCATTACGAACCGTGACATTCTTCTCCGTCCGGAGCCTTCTTAGCAGTTCAGCATCGGACGAGTGGTCATTGCAGGCGAAGAAAGGCAAGGTGCCAAACAGCATCCACAGCTCCGGATCTCTTGCGTCCAGCAGATCCGAAATTGCGCATCGGATTTCATCGAGGCTGAGCTTTGGCAGATTCTCCGCAAAATCAGCAGCATACATAGGATGCACCTCATGCCGTTGACATCCCATCTCAACAATGAGCCGATGAATCTCCGGAAGCTTGCGATGGGTACGATAATTGATCATCGACTCCGCCGAGATGAACATTCCGGCTTCACTTAGCTTGCGCGTATTATCAATCATCTTATTATACATTTTATAGGCGACATCTTCATTTACAGGGTGAGGGTTTCGGGCAAAACCCACCTCATGAAAATCAAGGGCACTCGTGTAATTGAATGAAATATGCATAACATCCAGATAGGGCAGGAGCGGCTCATATCGCTCATAATCCAGCGTCAGGTTTGAATTCATTTGTGAGCGTATTCCCTTGGACTTGGCATATTTCAGAAGCGGGACAATAACCTCTTCTACGGTTTTCCGGCGGAAGGAAGGCTCCCCTCCCGTAATGCTGATTGTCTGCAAATGTTCTACCTGATCAAGCGCATTCAGCATCAGCTCCAATGGAATATGCTCCGGTTCTTTAAACACCAGACTGTCTCCAACCGCACAATGCTCACAGCGCATATTACACAGATTGGTGACGGTCATCTCTACACTTGTAAGCTTGTGTCTGCCAAAGGCTCTTAATGAATGGATCGGATCCCAAGGATCTTTACCGGGACCGATTGCAGAATCAACGGCTGCCAATCCTGCGTATCGATTCATATTCATGTTGTATTCTCCTCCATTACCCCAATAGTTCATTCTCTAAAAAAGAAGAAACGCACCATAGAGAGTGCGAATCCGTCGGCATAAAAGCTATGGCTCTATTTTGTCAACTTCCTTAATGATTGTCGTCATACTTTCCAGCAAGTCCAAATCATATGGAGCCTTGAGCTCTACTCCGTCCGCATCTTTCAGGATCCTAACAACAGGCCGGCTCGGAACCTCATTATGAATTTTGACCACCACTCCCGTCTCTCCCGTGTTCAGAGTTACGGTAATTCCAAGAGGATAGATGGCCACATGATTCCGGAAAAGCTCCAGCTTCGATTTTTCGAATAAAGTACCGCAGCCTGTATACAACACTTCGAGCGCTTCATGCGGAAGCATTGCAGAACGGTATACCCGATGCGTAGTCATGGCGTCATAGGTATCTGTAATGGCAATTAATCGGGAAAAGTCTGAAATTTCGTCGCCTTTCAGCCCTCGCGGATAACCGCTTCCGTTCATTCTCTCATGATGCTGATATGCACAATGCGCAGATTTAAGAGAAATTCCGGGCTCATCCTTGAGTATCTTGTATCCCAGTTCCGGGTGCTTCTTGATCTCATTAAACTCTTCATCTGTCAGGGCAGAGGTTTTATTCAATATGGACAGAGGGATCTTTGTCTTCCCGATATCATGAAGCAAAGCGCCTAGCCCGAGCAGGGTAAGTTCATCCTTGTTGTAGCCCTGCATAAGTCCAAGCATTAATGAATAGATACAGACATTCAAGGAATGCCGGAACAGATAATGATCCATGCTGTTGATGTTCATCATCATAATCATGGTATCTTCACGGCCACGCAGATCATCCATGACAGTTTCGACCAAACCGGTAAAGGTTTTACCCAAATAAGGGTAGACGACCCCTTTGACAGAAGGCTCCGAGAGCTTACGGAAGGTATCGCGAATATCCTGCAGAGCTTTGCGCCGTGTACTCTCCTCGATCATGTCTTCAACGACAACATCATCGGTTCGAGGATCGGAGATATACACATAGTCCAATCCGTGCAACTGCATTCGGCGTATAACTGCATCATTCAGCTCCGCATTTTCCGAGAGTAGGATAATTCCTTCTTCATTATATATCTTCTTCCCCAAGCGCATACCGGGTTGTAATGAACTGACTGGTAACAAGCGCAACTAAAACCACTTCCGTCTCTCCAAAATTACAAAATGTAAAAATAAAAATTCGATTAATTATACAATACATCATCCTGTATTAAAATAAAATCCGACGAACTTATTTATTTTCCGAGCGGTATCCACCGATTTAATCGACATTGTTCGATGGCACCTGGGACCTGAAGCTCATGTCTAAGCAAATCCCGAAGGAAATCGGGAAGCATATACACGATGTCTTTACCCGTTTTAATTCGCTCGTAACCATTGCCGAAGGTAAACATGCTCAGGGTTCCTACGGAATAGGTCCGCTCCTGCTGAAGAGGAACACCCTGGATGCTTGCCTGAATGATCCGCTGATAAGGCTCCCGGGACGGATCGTATAAAATCTCCATCCCATCAACGCAAATTCCTCCCAGTACTTTTCCGCGAAAACCAAAGCCCGTAATGGCTCGTCCCGTCCACTCCGGCAACAGCGACTGCTCTAACGTGTACATAATATCCTCACCGGTAAGGAGCAGGCGGCAGGGATTAATCGGAGAGGGACACAATTGGTGCAGCATTCCCCAAGTAATCTCACCCTGAGGCAATTCTCCCAGCAGCTGTCCGCTATTAACCAGCGAGATTTCCGTGTCGGTATGTCTTCTGACCGCCTGGGCAAGGAAATTAGCAAACGGGGATTCCGACTCATAGTTCTTATCCAGTTCAAGCTTTCTATCCGTATACGCAATCTCAGCATTCATCCGTTCATTTGCTGCTTCTCTATGAATTTCAAGTGCCTGCCTGATAGCTGGACTTCCGGCTCCCTCTGCTACGGGGATACAACGTCCTTCGGCCACGATAGGTTTGCCGGTAATCTTGTCCCGGGTAATCGTCATGAGCCCAAGGTACTGTCCGTACTTCCCCGCGGCAGAAATCGTCGTATCCCCGATAACGAGCGGGACTTCGAGCAAATGATGGGTATGTCCGCCAAGAATCAAATCGATCCCCGGAATCTTCGCCGCCATTTCTTCATCCACTTGCAGCCCCAGATGGGACATCACGATGACAAGGTCCACTTCACTTCGCATTTTCCTTACTTCGGCAGCAATCGCTGCAATGGGATCCATGGCTTCAATGCCAAGCAGATTATAGAGAAGCGGGTAGGCTGCCGTTGCTCCGATAAGACCGATCTTCATTCCTCCGCGTTCAATAATAAGCCGTTCGTTCATCCAGGAAGGAGGCTCACCAGTAGCATGCTCCCGGAAATTACCGCATACAACGGGGCAGATCAGACCGGAATAGGCCTGTTGAAGCATTTCCAAGGTAAACGTTAATCCTTCATTATTACCAATCGTAATGGCGTCATAGCCCGTTAAGTTGAGCATGTCTACATTGGCTTGGCCCAACGTCCCTTCCGTTTCCACCGCTGCCCTGTCCATATGATCCCCTATATCTAGCAACAGCAATGAAGAACCGTATTGCTCCCGCAGCTGGTCCACCATTTCAGCAATTCGTTCCATCGCCGGGAAGTGACTGTGAATGTCATTCGTATAAGCGATATGTAATGTATCCTGCTCTGACTCCTCCAGCATGAATACTCCTCCTTGTTGTCGCAAAAAACATATTTTGTAGTAATGCCGATACAGAATACTACAAATATTATATACCTCAGACTTAAAAAATGTCTTTTGTATAATTTATTTTATAGACTTTTCGGCCATCATCAATTATGTAAGCGATTCCTTTCAGAAGAACATTTCATTGAAAATCCAGAAACTCCCTGTTATGATAAAGAAAATTGGAAAGTATGAGGTGTCATCTTCCTTGCGAGTTCATATCATGGATATCCAACCCGGCGATCAGCTTGAAGCTGACGTTTTCAATCATTTCGGCGTCCTGATCCTGCAGAAAGATCAGGAATTATCCAGTTCCGCCATCGTGAAACTGATGCAGCATGGTATTGATTATATTGATATCCAGCCGCATGCAGTGAATGTTCAAGTTCCGAAGGCCGAATTACTTCCGCCTCAGGTTCAAAAAATGAAAGCGTTTTTCGACAGCGCCGTTGACAGCTTTGAATCATTGTTTGAAGATGTCATTACCAAAGGGACGTTCGATAAGGAGCAGGTGGATCAAACCTTCGACCCTATCGTTAATCAATTGGCTGCACAGAAGGATGTTGTCTCACTCTTGCTGCTATTGAATGACAACAACGACAACTATACATACAATCATTCGCTTCAGGTTGGAATGCTCTCTTATTATATAGCCACTTGGCTAGGTTATCCCCAAGAAGATGCTTACCTGGCAGGTAAAGCCGGTTATTTGATCGATATCGGGAAATGCAAAATCCCGCAAGACATTTTACATAAGCCCGGCAAGCTTACTCCAGAGGAATTTGAAGAGATTAAACGTCACACTACCTACGGTCATGAGATCATCCTGAACTCTACAGGGGACGAGCTCTCGGCGCTCATCGCCTTGCAGCATCATGAACGGGATGACGGCACAGGCTATCCTAAAGGGCTTCACGGAAGTCAGATTCACCCATTCGCTAAGATCGCCGCGGTCGCGGACGTATATTCAGCAATGACCTCCAACCGGATATATCAATCCAAGAAAGAGCTGTTAACGGTTCTAAGAGAGCTTAACGAACTCAGCTTCGGCAAGCTAAGCCCGGAACCGACTCAAGCACTCATTAATCATCTCATACCGAATTTTATCGGCAAGAAAGTATTGCTCAGCTCCGGCGAGGTTGGATCGATTGTAATGACCAATCAATCAGACTTCTTCCGGCCGCTGGTTAAAGCCGATACCCGGTTCATTGATCTCTCGAAGATGAGAGATATCGTGATTACCGAGGTGTATCTGTAATTCTTATTATAAAAACGTGTCCCCCGCTTATCTCAACTGTCGAGTTAAGTGGAGGACACGTTTTTTATTGTTATCGGATGGCGCTTGGGGATTAACCGATACTGCCTTCCATTTCGAATTTGATCAATCTATTCATTTCGACCGCATACTCCATTGGCAGCTCTTTCGTGAACGGCTCGATGAAGCCCATGACGATCATCTGTGTTGCTTCCGC
>NZ_JAHLQJ010000018.1 GCF_018919145.1 Paenibacillus brevis | reverse complement strand
AGGAGTCATCTCTTGGCCTGCTAAATAAAAGGCTGCTTTTAATCAGAGTCCACAAACCGGGTCACAGTTCAGAGCTAACCTTTGGGGGCGTTTTATTTTCTTATTATAAAGTTTTGCGCCAATAAACACCGTATTTATCAATTGTGATCAAAGGCTCTGTGATTTGTCGGGAATTTCTAAAATCGGTAACAGCCTGTTTGCAATTTTCTAAACCATAATCGTCAATGATTATGAAACCGCCTGGAACTACTTTGTCATACAAATTAACTAATCCATCCATAGTTGAACTGTACATATCACCATCTAGCCGAGCAATAGCGATTTTTTCGATAGGAGCGACAGGTAAAGTATCTTTAAACCATCCTTTTAAGAACTTCACTTGGTTGTCAAGTAGATCATATTGCTTAAAATTATTTTGGACTTCTTCTAATGATACTCGCAGGAAGTTATACGTATGATGAATATCGCCTGCGTCTTGAGGGTATCTTTCAAGTTCGGGTTTAGGCAACCCTTCAAAGGAATCGGCAACCCATATATTACGATCCGTAATATCATTTGCCTTCAAAAAGCCTCTCGCAAAAATGCATGATCCGCCACGCCAAACTCCGGTTTCAATAAAGTCACCTTCAATTGACTCGTTTATAACCGTTTCTAGACATTCATGCAGGTTGTTAAGTCTTAATCTACCAATCATGCTATGAGCGAGTAAAGGCCAGTCTAGCCCTCCATTCCTTTTTTCTTTATTAGGAATTATTTTGTGAAGAATTTCTAAATTAAGCTTAGATAGTTCTTTCGTTAACTCCTCGGGAATCCGGATGTGGGATGGGATAGGACCATACTCTAACTGCTCCAGCCATATTTCTCCCAAGATCGTTTTTTTTAAGATTTCTAAATACAATTCCTTAGCCGAGCTTTTATTTACCATGTGGTTTCCTCATTCCTTTCTAAGTTGAAAAGACGTAACTATTATATATATCGGATGCTAATGATTAGTAGGTTAGTGTTAAACTCTAATAGGGATTTAACAAGACCTATTCAATCTTGGAGAGTAAAGTAATACAATAATATTTATTCTCAATGTTTCAGAAGGGATAAAAACTGGGTAAATGGATATTGACTTCTGTATCCGCCATTGCTATCCAAATCATGTAAGAATAAATTCGACATAAACTTACATGAAATTCCAGAAAAACCTATTCCTTGGTAATTGACACTGGAGAAGCTTGAATGGTATAGTCAGAAATGTGAGGCTTGGTTACAGGATCACACTCTTATTTGATAACGAAGGGAATGTTAGTGCATGCAAGGTAAAGTAAAATGGTTCAATGCTGAGAAGGGTTATGGCTTCATCGAAACTGAAGAAGGCGGCGACGTTTTCGTACATTTCTCCGCGATCCAATCCGAAGGCTTCAAGACTTTGGAAGAAGGACAATCCGTTGAGTTCGAAATCGTTGAAGGCGCTCGCGGACCGCAAGCAGCTAACGTAATCAAACTGTAATCATCCGGCACAGCCGACCTACATATAACGGGTTGATGGTTAACAATTGAAGATTCGCTAGCAAACCCCCGGGGAAACCCGGGGTTTTCTCGTTTTATGCTCTTTTCCAATGAGGTGATTTTTCTGCGCAATATTTATTCTTGGCTCCGCTGGTTGCCGGCGATTACGCTGATGTTGCTCTTATTCCTTTCTTCATCGCAGACTTACCAAGAACAGACGTTGGTACCGAATATTGAAAAAAGCACGTCAGAGCAATGGATTGCTGATTTTTTTGGCAAGTTTAGCTTTACTTACGGTGGGCATGAGATCAGTGTGGAGAGTGTGGGCGGAGCGAGCTTTATAGAATTTTTCATTCGCAAGGCTGCTCATTTTTTCTGCTATGCACTGCTGGCCGCTCTGTTTATCTTTGCCTTGATGGGAAGAATGCCAAACGATAAAAAGAGGAGCTTATCAGGAAAAAAATTAGGCTCTCTCCTCTTATACTCCATCCTGTTGTCATTTCTATATGCTTGCTCAGATGAGCTGCATCAGAGTCTGACCCCTGGCCGAACGGCTATGGTGCAAGATGTTCTGCTCGATACGATCGGGGCAACTTGTGGAGGAGTATTCACAATATTGTTAATTCGTTGGCGAAGCAGAAGGTGGTAAGGAAAGCCTGGCTATTAAGATAGAAGGCACTGCTCCAGAGTCATGGCAGCCTCCCTTTACATCCTGCTGATGCTTTTTACTTTGCGTTAACAGTTGTGATATAATAAAGGTGCAAAGCAAAGGAGGAGTGCCCTATGAATTATAGTATTCGTGGACAGCAAATTGAAGTGACTGAGGCCTTGAGAGATTACGTGGACAAGAAGCTCAGCCGGCTTGACAAGTACTTTGATGCACCCCTTACCTCGGATGGTACAGTTACCTTGAGTGTCGTACGAGGCTTGCACGTGGTAGAGGTAACGATTCCTCTGACCGGCGTTATGCTCAGGGCTGAAGATCGCAGTGATGACATGTATGCATCGATGGATGCCGTCGTGGACAAGCTGGAGCGTCAGATCCGCAAGCATAAGACGAAGGTGAACCGCAAATTCCGCCAAGAAGGCAGCTTGAAGTCGTTGTTCGTTGAGAATACGGCAGGCAATGGTCATGTTGCTACGCTGGACGAGGGCGATGAGGAGCTTGAATTGGTCCGCACCAAACGGTTCAATCTGAAGCCTATGGATGTAGAAGAGGCAATTCTACAGATGAATATGGTCGGTCACAACTTCTTTGTTTTTACCAACATCGACACCCAGGATGTTAACGTAGTCTATAAGCGCAATGACGGTAAATACGGCTTGATTGAGAAAGCCTAAGAACCGCAGCGTGATCGTTAATCTCGTGAATGTTGGATTATGAGTGGTAATTGTTACAATTGAAGCACAAGGAACGAGCCTTTATCCGCATGCGGATAAGGCTCTTTATTCGTATAGATGATGGAATATTTTGGCCGTGGCTGTAAGCGGTTGTGTTGCGGCATTCGTTACAAACTGTTACAATTTAGGCAAATCATCTGTTTCTGCGTGAAAGGGGTAAACCATGCTAGGATTAGTGAAGAAGATCTTTGGCGACGTTAACGAACGTGATGTCAAACGTCTGATGAAGACGGTAGACCATATTAATAAACTGGAACCCGAATTCGAAGCCTTGTCGGACGAGCAATTGCAGGCAAAAACCGTGGAGTTTCGGGAACGCATCGAAAAGGGAGAGACGCTGGAAGAACTGCTTCCGGAAGCATTTGCTACCGTTAGAGAGGCTTCCAAGAGAACGCTCGGTATGCGTCACTTTGATGTGCAGTTGGTCGGCGGGATGGCATTGCATGAGGGCCGGATCGCAGAGATGAAAACCGGTGAAGGTAAAACCCTTGTTGGGACCCTGCCAGTTTATTTGAATGCGCTGCTTGGAAAAGGCGTGCATGTAGTTACAGTAAACGATTATTTGGCTCAACGGGATAGCGAGCAGATGGGCCAGATTTATAATTTCCTGGGCATGACTGTCGGTGTGAATCTGAACGGCATGGAGCATGCTGAGAAACAGGAAGCATATGCTTGTGATATTACTTATGGAACGAATAACGAATTTGGATTCGATTACCTTCGGGACAACATGGTGCTGTACAAAGAACAAATGGTACAACGCCCGCTCTATTTCTGTATTATTGACGAAGTGGACTCCATTCTCATTGATGAAGCGCGGACACCGCTTATTATTTCCGGACAAGCTCAGAAATCGACCGAGCTGTATTATGCAGCCGACCGTTTTGTGAAGCGCCTTGAAGCGGACGAGGATTATACTGTTGATATTAAGGTTAAGGCAGTTGCGCTGACTGAAAATGGCGTAGCCAAAGCAGAGAAAGCTTTCGGTATTGACAACCTCTACGACCCTAAACATATTACACTGAACCATCACGTTGTACAGGCCCTCAAGGCAAACGTGATTATGCGTCGTGACGTCGACTATGTAGTGACTGAAGACGAAGTATTGATTGTTGACGAATTCACTGGCCGGATCATGCAAGGCCGGCGTTACAGCGATGGTCTTCACCAAGCAATTGAAGCAAAGGAAGGCATCGAGGTACAGAATGAGAGCATGACCCTGGCAACGATTACGTTCCAGAACTATTTCCGGATGTACCGCAAGCTTGCGGGAATGACGGGTACCGCCAAGACGGAAGAAGAAGAATTCAAGAAAATTTATGGATTGGAAGTACTGCAAGTACCGACGAACCGCCCAAACCAGCGTCAGGATATGCCGGATGTGGTCTATAAGAGTGAAGACGGCAAGTTCAAGGCCGTTGTCAACGAGATTGTGGAGCGCCATAAAAAGAACCAGCCTGTCCTGGTTGGTACGGTATCCATCGAGAACTCCGAGCGGGTATCTGAAATGCTGAAACGCAAAGGGGTACAGCATAAAGTTCTGAATGCTAAATATCATGCCGAAGAGGCTGAGATTATTTCCCGTGCAGGTGAGCCTGGCGCTGTGACGATTGCCACGAACATGGCAGGCCGCGGCACAGACATTTTGCTCGGTGAAGGTGTCTCCGAAGTCGGAGGCTTGCATATTATTGGTACTGAGCGCCATGAATCCCGCCGGATCGATAACCAGCTCCGCGGCCGTGCAGGCCGCCAGGGTGACCCAGGATCGACTCAATTCTATCTGTCCCTTGGCGATGAATTGATGAAGCGCTTTGGTGCAGATAATGTCTTGAATATGATGGATCGTCTTGGCTTTGAAGAAGATCAGCCGATTGAGAGCAAGATGATTACGCGTGCGGTTGAATCTGCCCAAAAACGGGTTGAAGGGAATAACTTCGATATCCGTAAAGTCGTCCTGCAATATGATGATGTAATGAACCAACAACGGGAAATCATTTACAAGCAGCGTCGTGAGCTTCTTGAATCCGAGAACATTAAGCAAATTATTGTGGATATGCTCAAGGCTACAATTGAGCGCATTGTGGAAGCCCATACCAGCGAGGAGCTCCCGGAAGAATGGGGTCTGGAGGATATCGCTGAGTATGTGAACAGCAAGATGCTCGATGTAGGAGCGATTACGAAAGAAGATTTGTGGAACAAAGAAGCATCTGAAATTACGGAGTTCATCTTTGAAAAGGTGATGGCGAAGTATAATACACGTGAAGAGGCTCTTGGCTCCGAAATGGTTCGTGAGTTCGAGAAGGTTATTGCTCTTCGTTCTGTAGACAGCAAATGGATGGATCACATTGATGCGATGGATCAATTGCGTCAAGGGATTCACCTTCGCTCTTATGGCGGTACAGATCCGCTGCGCGAATATCAGTTCGAAGGCTACGAAATGTTCAACGAAATGGTTGCGAATATCCAGGAAGAGATCTCCATGTACATCATGAAGGCTCAAGTGGAGAGCAATCAGGAGCGTCAAGCGGTTGTTGACGAGGATAAAATCTCGACCAGCGGAGAACCAGCCGAGAAACGTCCGGTTCAACGCGGGGAGCAGATTGGCCGTAACGACCTGTGCCCTTGCGGCAGCGGTAAGAAGTACAAACACTGCCACGGTCAGAACGCATAAGCAAGAGCGGCGGGGAATTCCTGCCCTCAAGCTCCGGAATAACAGCGGGGGGCCGTCCGTTTGGATGGCTCCCCTTTTTTCTGTGAAATGCAGGAATGTAAGGTTAAAGAATAGCAGTTTAATTTTACGCGGAGGGTGGAATACAGCATGCTGGATCCAAATGTTAAGCAAGACATGCGAGAGATTGCCAAGAAGTTATCAAACCTTAGGGGGTCTCTTTGACTTAGATTACAAACAGGAACTGATTGCGAACTTTGAAGAGAAAATGGCTGCGCCGGACTTTTGGGATGATAATGACAAGGCGCAAGGGATTATCGCAGAAATGAATGCCGTCAAGTCATCAGTGGACCAATACGGCGCCCTGCAGCAGGAATATGATGATGCGGAAATGATGGCCGAGCTTGCAGAAGAAGAAGGCGACGAGGCTTTGGCCGCCGAGATTGGCACCTCTGTATCCGCACTTGTGAAAAAGCTGGAGGACTTTGAGTTAACCCTTTTGCTCAATCAGCCCTACGATAAAATGAATGCGATTCTCGAGCTTCACCCTG
Source organism: Paenibacillus brevis (assembly GCF_018919145.1). Classification (GTDB taxonomy): domain Bacteria; phylum Bacillota; class Bacilli; order Paenibacillales; family Paenibacillaceae; genus Fontibacillus; species Fontibacillus brevis. The sequence goes on along the minus strand of NZ_JAHLQJ010000018.1, from coordinate 86,437 downwards.
GTGCAGGCGGTACCGAGTCTCAAGATTGGGGCCAGATGCTGCTTCGGATGTATACCCGCTGGGCAGAGAAGCGCGGGTTCAAGGTGGAGACGCTCGACTATTTGCCAGGGGATGAAGCGGGGATCAAGAGTGTAACCCTGTCGATCAAGGGCTTTAATGCTTACGGCTATTTGAAGGCAGAAAAGGGCGTCCACCGTCTGGTCCGTATTTCTCCGTTTGATTCCTCTGGCCGGAGACATACCTCTTTCGTATCCTGTGACGTTGTTCCGGAGATTACCGATGATGTAGATATTGATGTGCGTACCGAGGATCTCAAGATTGATACGTACCGCGCGAGCGGCGCCGGTGGACAGCATATTAATACAACGGACTCTGCGGTGCGGATTACGCATATTCCAACCGGAATTGTCGTGACCTGCCAGAACGAACGCTCCCAGATCAAGAATAGAGAGCGTGCCATGACCATGCTTCGCTCCAAGCTGTATGAACGGAAGCTCGAGGAGCAGCGGAAGGAACTGGATGAGATTCGCGGAGAGCAGTCGGACATTGCATGGGGCAGTCAGATCCGCTCTTATGTATTCCACCCGTACAGCATGGTTAAGGATCATCGGACCTCTATAGAGACGGGCAACGTCGGTGCTGTGATGGACGGCGATCTGGATGCCTTTATCGACGGCTATCTGCGAAGTCAGATCAAGAGCGACCCACAATAACATTCTAAGACACAGTGCGCCAGGCGAGTCATCTTTGCCGGGCGCACCCTTTCTGATTAGTAAGGAGGAACCGTGGTGTCTTCTACACCTCGCAAACGCAGATGGAGCCAGGCATTCCCTGTCACCGGCCCTGTCCGCCACACGATCGATACATTAATGATCATCGTCGGCTCCCTGATTACGGCGCTGGCATTCAATCTGTTTCTCGTTCCGAACGACATCGCTTCAGGCGGTGTGTCGGGGATTTCAGTTATTACACAGTCGCAGTTCGGGATCGAACCGGCATATATCCAATGGGCGCTTAATATTCCTCTCTTCTTTGCAGGTTTTTTGCTGCTGGGGCGGGATTACGCGATCCGCTCATTGCTGGGAACCATCGTACTTCCGCTATTCGTCTTTCTGACCCGGAATTTTCCGGTACCGACCACAGACTCCTTGCTGGCCTCACTTTATGGGGGGATCGGTGTAGGGATCGGCCTTGGTATCGTTTTTCGGGGACGCGGGTCAACAGGCGGCTTATCCATTCTTGCACAGATCATTCAGAAATACAGCGGACTGAGCCTTTCGGTCTGCGTGGTGTTGATGGATGGCATGGTCATCGGGCTTGCCGGATTTATTCTGTCTCCGGAAAAGGCGCTATACGCCCTGATCGGCTTATATATCACCGGTAAAATGATCGATCTGATCGAGCTGGGATTTGGCTATACGAAAGTGGCTTATATTATTGCGGATAATACCGAAGCCATCTCAAAGGCCGTTCTTAGCGAACTGGACCGGGGATTGACTAAGCTGAATGCGCAGGGCGGTTATACCGGCGATGACCGGACCGTCCTGATGGTGGTGGTCGGCCAGAGTGAAGTGACACGGCTCAAGACGCTCGTACAGACGCTGGAGCCAACGGCCTTTGTGATCATTACGAATGCGCACGAGGTCCTCGGCGAAGGGTTCAAACGGAATTAGGTTTTCGCTATGCTTTGCGGAAATAAGTACTTATGTGCATCATAATGAGCAAAACGAGCTGCCACCACGCGAAATATGTGTGTTGGAGCTTGTGCAGCAAAATAAGTGCCGGATGGCATTAAAATGGCTGGCGTGTGAGCTTGTGGGGTTATTTTAATGACAAAAGGCATTAAAATTTCTGGCATAAGTGCCCATGCGACGATTATAGTGCCAAAAAGCATTAAAATTACTGGTGTAGGGTCTCTTGCGGGGATTATAGTGCAGTAAGGCATTAAAATTTCTGATGTAGGTGCTCATGCGACGATTTTAGTGACAAAAAGCATTAAAATTACTGGTGCAGGGAGCTCGTGCGGCGAGTGAGAAAAACCAGCTAATATTTGTCAACCCCGAGTAGTTAGAATATGACAACGATACTGTTGGACGGAAAAACGGGACCGCCCCCTTTCTCACAATTGGGGGACGGTCCCTTTTCTCGTCCAATTTTTTAGAAGGCAATTGGATAGCCTATCTAGATGTTATAGACTAAAAAATCCGCCGAGCATATAACTGATACTTACAAGAACAATTCTATACAGAATATATCCGAAGAGCACATTGACAATCAGGGAACCGTACAGCGGATCTAGAGCAGAAGCGCTTTGACCCATTTCTTGATGAATCAGCAAGGTGATGGCTACGAAGAATGAAAGAACCGTAATGAACAGGAACAGTCCGCTAAGTCCAATTCCAAGGCCGACGATTTGAAAAATAACACTGATCAGCAGCGCAGCTGTCGAGGGTACCAGCAAGGTGCCCAGCTTGGCGGTGAGATCACGAAGATCCGCTGAAACCTTTCCAAGCCTCATTACTCCATAGGCGGCAAAAACGGCAACTGCAAAGGCCAGCACGACCAGGATGAAGGGGCGGAGATAGCCAGCGCCGAACGCATCAGGAAAAGCAGAGCGCAGGCTTGGTACATAGAGGACAAGCGGAAGGAGTATGGCTATGATTACCATAGTGATGATTCCATTCAAAAAATGCGCTCTATCAATTTTTTTGGAAGAAGCTAACGGATGGAGCAGCGCATTCAGGAAAAATCCGCCGTACTGCTTGCTGATTTCAGCGCCTTGTTGAAAGGCCTGACTCTCTTTGACCTGCTTCCACGTGAGATCACCGGAAGCTTTCTCTCCTGGAGCAGGGGCCCCAGAGTTGCCAGCCTCAGTTCCGATCTTCGATGAAGATTCCCCGGTTGCTGCAGATTCGATTCTGGCACTAGCTTCTCCTGTCTTCTCATTCCAAGATGAAGCTAGAGCCGCACCGCATACCGGGCATTCCGTAATGGCGCCTTGTTCATTTTCAAAAACGTGACCACACTTCGAGCAAATCATTAAGTTTCATTCCTCCTCCACCATTTGTAAATCTAATCAGTCCAAGCATAATTGTAATTAGAAAGTCAGTCAATCCAAATGCTGCCATTTATTTCTGAAATACATAACAAATGAAGTAAACATATTTCTGAAACAGCATTGTATATATATTAATATGAATGTATAATAATTCGTAATTACAATTCGGGTAAATGATTTCGAGTATAGATGATATACAGCAAAGGAGAGTTAAATCGTGAGCGGAGAAAAAGTGAAGGTTGCCATTGTCGGTTCCACGGGGTACGGCGGCGTGGAACTGATTCGTTTTTTATTGGGCCATCCCCTGGTTGAGATCACCTCGGTCATTTCGTCGTCCAGCAACGGCGTTCCGATTAGTGAAGGCTTTCCGCACCTGACGGAGATTATCGTGCAAAACCTGGATGGCGTGGACCCCAAGCTGATAGCGGAGAAGGCGGATGTGGTATTCACAGCAACGCCGTCCGGAGTTAGCGGCAAGCTTGTTCCTGAACTGCTTAATGCCGGTCTTAAAGTTATAGACCTTTCCGGAGATTTTCGGATCAAGGACGGGCAAATCTATGAAAGCTGGTATAAGCATGAGGCGCCTCAGGCAGACTTGCTTGCACAAGCCGTGTATGGACTTGCTGAGATTACCGGGGAACAGGTGCAGGGAGCAGAGTTGATCTCCAATCCCGGCTGCTATCCTACGGCTACGTTACTAGGGTTAATTCCGGCAGTCGAAGCAGGCTGGATTGACCCGGCGTCGATTATCATCGATGCCAAGTCCGGTGTATCCGGCGCAGGCAGAGGAACAAGCCTGATGACCCATTACGCAGAAATTAATGAAAACCTGAAGGTCTACAAAATGAACCGTCATCAACATATCCCTGAAATAGAACAGGTTCTGTCGGAAGCGGCAGGTAAGAACGTAACCGTAACCTTTACCACTCACCTGACCCCGATGACACGCGGGATTATGAGTACAATGTATGCGACATTGAAAGGGAACTACACGGAGGCGGATTTGATTGGCTTATACCGCAAGCGTTATGAGGGACGTCCTTTTGTCCGGATTCGTGAGACGGGGAGCTGGCCGGCAACCAAAGAGGTGTTCGGTTCGAACTATTGCGATATCGGCTTTGCTGTTGATGAGAGGACGGGAAGAGTCACCATCATCTCGGTTATTGATAATATCGTCAAGGGTGCAGCAGGGCAAGCGATTCAGAATCTGAATCTTGCCATGGGATGGGAAGAAGATTGCGGGCTCAAGCTGAGTCCGGTGTATCCATAAAAGGGCGAGTTCAAAAAGCCAGGTTTTCAGCACCGAGAAGGTTGTGAGAACCCGAAGAAGGAGGAACGGAGTGTAGGGAGTCCCTACATGAGTACCGGACTTCGAGGGTGAGCGCAAGATTCGATGTCGAATGAACCTCATGAATATCTTCGTGATCAAAAAATGACTTTTTTGAACAACCTCTAAAGAACGAATTTGCGAAAGGGGCACGGCTAGCCATGGGAGTTGGAGAAGCTGCTGTATTTCATATATTGCAAGAGGGCGGGGTTACCGTCCCCAAGGGATTCCAGGCAGGAGGACTGCACTGCGGTCTGAAAAAATCAAGCCGGAATGACCTGGGCGTCATTCTGTGCGAAGTGCCGGCGGTGGCGGCGGGCGTGTACACGACCAATGTGTTCCAGGCCGCCCCGCTGAAAGTGACGCGAGAGAGTATCGCGTCGGACGGGCGGCTGCGGGCTGTAGTCGTGAACAGCGGCAACGCCAACGCCTGCACCGGCCAGCAGGGCGAGGCCGATGCCTACGCCATGCGTGCGGCTACTGCGGCCGCGTTCGGCCTGGCGGAGCAGGACGTGGCCGTTGCTTCTACCGGCGTCATCGGCGAGCTTTTGCCGATGGACCGCGTACACAGCGGGATTGCCGCTCTACCTGCGGCAGTCTCCGCTGACGGCAACGGTGCGGAGCAGTTCAGCCAGGCAATCCTCACGACAGATCTCGTGAAGAAGGAGATCTGCGTCTCCCTCACGGTGGATGGGCGTGAGGTGGTGATTGCCGGCGCAGCGAAGGGCTCGGGGATGATTCATCCGAATATGGCGACAATGCTCGCCTTTATGACGACGGATGCCGAGGTTGAGCCGCAGGCGCTGTGGCAGCTGCTCGGAGAAGTGACCGACGTGACCTTCAACATGATCACGGTCGATGGAGATACGAGCACCAACGATATGCTCGTTGCGATGGCCAGCGGCCTGGCGGGCAACAGCCCGCTTCAGCCCGGCCATCCCGATTGGGCGGCCTTCGCTGCCGCCTTCCGGCACGTATGCCAGCACCTCGCGCAGGCGATCGCCCGCGACGGTGAAGGCGCCACGCGCCTGGTGGAGGTGACGGTGCAAGGCGCCGTCACCGACCTCTCGGCCCGCGCCATCGCGAAGACCGTGATCGGCTCCAGCCTGGTCAAGTCGGCCGTGTTCGGAGCCGACGCCAACTGGGGCCGGATCATCGCGGCGGTGGGCCGCGCGGGCGAGCCCGTGAACCCGGATACGGTCGATATCCGCCTCGGCGATATCGTCGTGCTGGAGGGTTCACGCCCGGTGCCGTTCGACGAGGACGAAGCCCTCGTCTATCTGCAGGGCGACACGGTTCACATCCATGTCGACCTGCATCACGGGAGCGGCACAGCCACCGCGTGGGGCTGCGACCTTACTTATGACTACGTACGAATTAATGCGGCATACCGCACTTAAATGGGGTAATCAAGTGCGGTATGCTCCTGATAATATTTGCTGGCTTTCTCAGGGCTGACGAGCCAGTTTTGTGCGATTCAAATGGGTTTGGAGAACGATTTGTGCGGTGAATCGTACAAACCTCTCCATAACCAGGCGTTCGGGCTAAGGGGGGGCCTCGGTCCTCCGAGGATATCCGGTTTTTGGAAGCTATCCGGTTCTGCATGCAATGTTCAGCACTGATTTTAAGATAAAGATCAATTTAGTTAAGGAAATCTGTAAAGGACAGCGCCCGTAGGCTTAAATGCTTGGGCAGCTTATTATCCCGACTTCCAAAGAGAGGAGCGTCAAATCAATGAGAATCGTACTGGAGGGCGGCCAATTATCGGCTGCCGGCCTGAGCCTGTCGGCAGGGCGTACATTTGTAATGAAATGCGGAGGGAGCACGCTTCAGGAGCTGCCGGAGTCTTTTTTCAAGGATTTGGCGGATCTTCAGGAGAGCGGCTCTCAGCCGGTAATCGTGCACGGCGGCGGACCTGCAATCTCGGATACGTTAGTAAAGTTCGGCATTGAGACACATTTTGTGAACGGTCTTCGCTATACGTCAGAGGAAGTGCTGGATGTTGTGGAAATGGTCCTGGCTGGCAGCATCAATAAATCGATTGTGCGCCGGATCACCGGAGCAGGGGGCAAGGCCGTGGGCTTGTCTGGGGCCGATGGACTTCTGATTCAGGCTAAGCCGGTTGCCAATGCGGCTGAGGTGGGTCTGGTCGGCGAAGTCACGGACGTGAATCAGGAATTGATCGAAGGCATTGTGAAGCTGGGCTTTTTACCGGTCATTGCACCGGTAGGTGTCAGCAAGGAAGGACAGCGTTACAATATTAATGCGGATACAGCCGCTGGAGCTGTGGCTTCCATGCTGGGCGTGCGGCAAATGATCGTAGTCACCGACGTGCCGGGAATCATGAAGACGGTCAATGGCGAGAAGAGAGTGCTCCCTTCCGTCACCGTACAGGAAATCGAGGATATGATTCAGACCGGAGAAATCTACGGCGGGATGATTCCAAAGGTGCGCGCGGCGATCGCATGCATCAGCGGCAAGGTAAATGAAGTAATTATTGTGGACGGCAGCGTACCTGGCATTCTTGGCAAGGTGTTGAACGGCGATTCCGTAGGAACCCGCATTGTCCGGATGTAAGGTGAAGTAGTTTTCAAAAGATAATTTTTTGAACTATATAAGTTGAACTATAAAGCTACGTAAAAGGGCATAAGTGTGAAGTGTTAAAAGCTTTCTGTAAGAAAGCTACTTCGGAAGCATAGAGCGAAAGCGTTCGCCTTTGTGAGTGGATTTCTACCGGATAGTATCTCAGTTCAAATAGAGAAATCCGCGAACAACAGCGAACGTAAGCACACTTCACACGATGCCCCCAGAGCGTAAAAAAAAATTCAGTAGTTTAACTTATATACCCCTAAAAAGGAGATGAGCAGGTTGGAACACAGCAAATTACAGGATAGCGCAGCAAGCACTAGCTCTATTGCAAACAGTACAGCGCCGGCAGGCAAGGCCAAGGATCAGGCGGCCTATGCTTCGGCAGATGCAGGAGGCAGCGCCCTGCTGCAGACCTATGCCCGCTATCCGGTGAGCCTGGTAAGAGGACATGGAAGCTGGCTATGGGATGATCAAGGCAACAGGTACCTGGATTTTATGAGCGGTCTGGCCGTAACCAACCTGGGGCATGCACCTGAAAAAGTCAAAGAAAAGGTAAAGGCACAGCTCGATACGCTCTGGCATGTATCCAATCTGTTCGGCATTCCTCAGCAGGAGCAGGCTGCTCATCTGTTGACCCAAGTAACCGGCGCGGACGCGGTGTTCTTCTGTAATAGCGGTGCGGAAGCCAATGAGGCAGCGATCAAGCTGGCCCGCCGTTATCACCAGAAGGTTAAAGGTGAAGAGCGTTATGAAGTGATTACCTTTGAGCAATCGTTCCATGGACGTACTTTGGCTACCCTGACCGCAACCGGACAACAGAAGGTCAAGGACGGCTTCCTTCCGCTTCCTGCCGGATTCGTTACTGTGCCCCTGCATGATCTGGAGGCGCTCAAAGCAGCCATCGGTCCGCATAGCGCTGCCATCATGCTGGAAATGGTGCAGGCCGAAGGCGGCGTATATCCGGTGGACAAGGAATTTGTCCAGCAAGTTGCGGCCCTGTGCAAACAGGAAGGCCTGCTGCTGATCATTGATGAAGTACAGACCGGCATGGGCCGGACTGGCAGCTGGTTTGCGCATCAGCAATATGGCATTGAGCCGGACATCTTTACCTCGGCCAAGGGAATCGCCAGTGGTCTTCCAGCCGGAGCCCTGCTTGCCAAGGGCTATCTCCGCGAAGCTTTCACGGCCGGAACGCATGCCTCTACCTTTGGCGGCAATCCGGTCTCGGCGGCAGCCATTGTGGCAACGATCGAGACGATGCTGGAGGAGCAGATTCCGGAACGGGTCAAGGAAATAGGCGAGTATTTGCAGCAGCGGCTGCGCGAGGCGTTTGCGGATCAACCGTTCGTGAAGGAAATCCGCGGGCTTGGCCTGCTGATCGGCATCGAATGCGTGGCGCCGGTTGCTGAACTGGTGACGGCAGGGCAGAAGAGCAAGCTGTTGTTCGTTACCGCCGGTCCGAATGTGATTCGCTTGCTGCCGAACCTGAAGGTATCCAAGGAAGAGATCGATCAGGCGGTGGACACACTTGTCGTGCTGATTAATACCCATACTGCCGCAGCATCGGCAGAAAAGGAGGAGAACCAATGAGCCTGACCGAAAATAAACCATTGAAGAACAGCTTGAGCGGGCGCGATCTGCTGGAGCTGGATGATTATACGTCAGAAGAAATTCGTTATTTACTGGATCTTGCTATCGATATCAAGACCAAGCAAAAGGCAGGGGAAGTTTATCAGCCGCTAAAGGGCAAGACGATCGGATTAATATTTGAAAAATCCTCGACCCGTACCCGGGTGTCCTTCGAGGTCGGCATGTTCCAGCTTGGCGGCCATGCGCTCTTTCTGAGCAAGAATGATATCCAGCTGGGCCGCGGCGAGACGATTGCCGATACGGCTGGCGTGATGTCGCGTTATCTGGACGGAATTATGATCCGGACGTTCGGGCATGACAAGGTAGTGGATTTAGCCCGCTATGCGAGCATCCCCGTGATCAACGGCTTGAGCGATCTGGCGCATCCATGCCAGGTGCTGGCAGACTATCAAACCCTTCTGGAGCATAAAGGCAAACTGGACGGTCTGAAGCTGGCTTATGTGGGAGACGGCAACAATATGGCGCATTCCCTCATGATCGGAGGAGCCAAGCTCGGCGTGCATGTCAGTATTGCCAGTCCGGAGGGCTATGAGCCGGATCCTCAGGTTGTTGCTGCAGCACAGGCAATTGCCAAGGAGACGGGCGCGGTGATCGAAGTCGTGCGTGATCCGAAGGCCGCTGTCCAGCATGCGGATGCGATTTACTCCGACGTCTGGGCCAGCATGGGCTTTGAAGAGGAGCAGAAGGCGCGGGAATTGGCATTTGCCTCGTATCAGGTGGATGAAGAGCTGGCTTCGCATGCCAAGCCGGATTATGTGTTCATGCATTGTCTTCCGGCCCACCGCGGCGAGGAAGTCAGCGAAGGCGTCATTGACGGGCCGCATTCAATTATTTTTGACCAGGCCGAGAACCGGCTGCATGCGCAAAAGGCGCTGATGGTTGCATTGATGTCCTAGATGGACAAGGAGAAGGTTCGGTTTCCTTCTTTCGGCTTCTCACAACCTTCTCGGTGCTGAAAAGTTTACTCTTTAAACATGTACTTGTAGCAGGCAATCTTTTTACAGGAGGAATATATCGTTATGGCAAAAGAAAAAATTGTACTGGCCTATTCCGGCGGTCTGGATACATCGGTCATTCTGAAATGGCTCAAGGAGACGTATGATGCCGAGATTATCGCCTTCACGGCGGATATCGGGCAGAAGGAGGAGCTGGACGGCCTCGAGGAAAAGGCGCTCGCAACGGGGGCATCCAAGGTCTATATCGACGATCTGCGCGAGGAGTTCGCGAAGGATTTTATTTACCCGATGTTTCAGTCCGGGGCTTTGTATGAAGGACAATATTTGCTCGGTACGAGTATTGCCCGTCCATTGATCGCCAAGCGGATGGTAGAAATCGCACGTGCGGAAGGGGCAACAGCGATTGCCCACGGTGCGACAGGCAAAGGCAATGATCAGGTTCGTTTTGAGCTGAACGCTGCGGCGATTGCGCCGGATATCGAAGTGATCGCGCCATGGCGGCTTAGCGAGTTCCGTGACCGTTTCCCGGGACGTGCTGAAATGATCGCCTACGCCGAAGTAAATGGCATTCCGGTTACAGCATCGGCAGCGAAGCCTTATTCGATGGACCGCAACCTGCTGCATATCAGCTATGAGAGCGGCATGCTGGAGGATCCGTGGTTTGACGCCTCGGCACCGGAGAACAAAGAGATGTACCTGCTCAGCGTATCGCCTGAGGATGCGCCGGATCAGCCTGAGGTAATCGAGCTTGAATTTGTACAAGGCAACTGCGTCGCAGTGAACGGTGAATCACTGGACCCGCTTCGCGTGATGGAGAAGCTGAACGAGCTGGGCGGCAAGCATGGCATCGGACGTGTCGATATGGTGGAAAACCGCTTTGTCGGCATGAAGAGCCGGGGCGTATATGAGACGCCGGGGGGCACAATTCTGTTCACGGCTCACCGGAAAATGGAATCCCTGACCATGGACCGCGAGGTTATGAGTCTGCGTGACAGCCTGATCAGTCGTTACAGCAACCTGGTGTACAATGGCTTTTGGTTTGCTCCGGAGCGCCTTGCGCTGCAAGCACTGGTCACCGAGAGCCAGCGCAATGTATCCGGCACGGTCCGGTTGAAGCTGTATAAGGGCAACGTCATTGCCGCAGGCGTGAAAAGCCCGGTCAGCCTGTACAATCCAGAGATCGCTACGATGGAGGCTGATCCGACCCAGGCTTATGACCAAGGGGATGCTACAGGCTTCATCCGTCTGAATGCCTTGCGTTTGAAGGTTAGCGCAGGCGTGGAGCAGAACCGCAAAGGCTAAGCGGGATCGGCAGACAGGTGCATTCATGACGAAGATTGAGCCGTTTTCCGGCGCGGGCTCCCGAGTCCTGCTGCCGGAGAGCGGCTTCGCGGTTTTAGCCAAGCCGCTATGAATAGATAAGGAGTGAGTCAGGTGAGCAAGCTGTGGGGCGGACGTTTTACGAAGCAGACGAACCGGTTGGTGGAGCAGTATACGGCCTCGATCGGATTTGATAAAGCCTTGGCCGAGGAGGATGTGCAGGGGAGTCTGGCACATGTGACAATGCTGGGTAAATGCGGAATTTTACCGGAAGAAGATATGGAGAAGATCAAGGAAGGGCTGCAAGCGGTGCTTGGCAAAATCCGCCGGGGAGAGCTGGAGTACTCTGTTTCCGATGAAGATATTCACATGAATGTCGAGAAGAACCTGATTGAAGAGGTAGGACCGGTTGGCGGCAAGCTGCATACCGGACGCAGCCGCAACGACCAGGTGGCTACGGATATGCACCTGTACCTGCGCAAGCGGGTGGTGGAATTCGTAGGCCTGCTGCATGATTTGCAGGAAACGTTGATCGGACAAGCCAAGGACAATCTGGAGACCATCGTTCCCGGCTATACCCATTTACAACGGGCCCAGCCGATCCTGTTCGCCCATCATCTGATGGCTTATGTCTCGATGTTCCAGCGGGATATCGAACGTCTGCAGGACAGCTATAAGCGGATCAATGTGCTGCCGCTCGGGGCAGGGGCGCTGGCAGGTACGACCTTCCCGATCGACCGCCATCTCGTGGCGGAGCAGCTGCATTTTGACGCCGTATATGAAAATAGTCTCGATGCCGTCAGCGACCGTGACTTCATCCTGGAGTTCCTGGCGGACGCTTCGATCCTGATGATGCACCTCTCCCGCCTGAGCGAGGAACTGGTGCTGTGGAGCAGCACGGAATTCCGTTTCGTCGAGCTGGATGATGCCTTCTGCACAGGCAGCAGCATTATGCCGCAGAAGAAGAATCCGGACGTACCGGAGCTGGTGCGCGGGAAGACGGGACGCGTATACGGCAACCTGATGGGGCTGCTGACCGTACTGAAGTCGCTGCCGCTGGCATACAACAAGGATATGCAAGAGGACAAGGAAGGCATGTTCGATACGGTGGAGACGCTGCGCGGCGCGCTCCAGCTGTTTGCTCCGATGATCGCAACCATGAAGGTGAACAGCGGGCAGATGCGCGAGGCGGTCAACAAGGACTTTTCCAATGCGACTGACATCGCCGATTTCCTTGCCGGGAAAGGCCTTCCGTTCCGCCAGGCTCATGAGGTCATTGGTAAGACGGTGTTGTACTGCATTCAGCAGAATAAGTTCCTGCTGGATCTCACGCTTGAGGAATTCAAGCAATTCTCGCCGCTCTTTGACGAGAGCATCTATCAGGTACTGCAGCCGGAGGCTGTGGTGAATGCCCGCAATGTGTACGGCGGCACAGCCACGACGCAAGTAAGCGCCGCGATTGGACGGGCGGAGGAACGCCTTGCCGCAACCGCCGAATGGGCGCAGGAATATGCCGAGAAGAGCAAGTAGAACGAGAAATCCCCGGTCCCTTTTTACAAAGGGAGCCGGGGATTTTTGCATGAGAAGTTCGCGCTTCTGCGTGAGCTGTCTAATAAGTTCAGGCCTCGGGTGCTTGGTCGCTTGGCTGCATAGTTGCTCGGCTGTTTAGGCGCTTAGATACTTAGTTGTATAAACTACAATTAAGGCTCGGACAAAGAGCTGAAATATAGATCTAGTTGTATGGAAGGCATTTATATGGCTAGCTGAGGATCAATTTCCACAATATGAAGGAGTTTAGTTGTAAGGCATACATTTATTTCTTGTGTTGACTCGTTATTTGAAAAAATAGATGCATTTTGAGCAATTAAAGCTCGGCAATCCGGCCTTTTTTGCCGGCAATAAAGCCCAGAAGAATTGTGATCACGGACATGGCCGTAATCGTAGCAAGTGGAACACTCCAGCCTCCGCTCTGGTCGTGAATAAACCCGAACATGGTTGGACCGACCGCGGCAAGCAAGTAGCCCAGAGATTGAGCCATGCCTGATAATTGAGAGGCTTGCTTGGCTGAGTGGGTGCGAAGGCTGAAGAAGAGAATAACCAGACTGAAGGTTGTGCCTGAGCCAAGTCCGATCAGAGAAATGAACAAGATCGACCAGGCCTCGGAAGCCAGCCAAATTCCGCCGAATCCGAACAGGAAAAAAGCGCCGGACAGGGCGGTAAGGATGGTTTGGCTTTCTGCCCGCGTTGCGATGAAGGGCATGAAGAACGAACCAACCATGCTTAGGATTTGCATCAGGGAGAGCATCCATCCCGCACTATCCATGCTCATTCCCTTTTCATGCAAGATCTCCGGAAGCCAGGATACGCCTACATAGAACATAATCGACTGAAAACCCATGAATAAAGTAATCGTCCACGCCTTTGGTGAACGCCATATTGCGGGACTAGGCGATAGAGTGAGCCCAGAGCCGTCTCTTTGAGCGGAGACGCTCGCACTGGGCCTGCCTCTAGCGGCAGCAGGCTGTTTCATGCCCTTTGCTTGCAAGTCCTGCAAAGGCACCCGGCGTGTGAGCGGGATCCAGACCAGCACGGTCGCAATTGCGAATAGCGCCCAAAAGGCCAATGAACCGCGCCATCCCAGTCCAATGCGGGCAAGAGGGAGGCTGATCCCCGAAGAAATTGCTGACCAGAGGTTCATGGATGAGGTATACAAAGCGGTCATCAGGCCGATGCGCAGCGGAAAGCTTTGCTTGATCATGGCAGGAATCAGTACATTAGCTACAGCGATCCCCACGCCAATTAAGGCGGTTCCTGCGAACAGGAGCTGAACAGATGGCAGCGAACGGACGATGAGACCGGCCCCTAGCAGGGCTGTGGAGTAGAGCAGCGTTCTTTCAATGCCATAGCGGCCGGACAGGCCCGGCGCCACAAGTGCAAATATGGAGAAGGCAACGAGCGGCAGCGTCGTCAACAGGCCGGCCAGCGTATGGGATAAAGCCGTATCGGCTTGAATCTCTGTAATCAGCGTCCCCACACCTGTCAAGGGAGAACGAAGTACAGCGGCGGTTAATAGCACGGCTACTATCGTCAGTATACCGGCGTTTTTTTGTGACGATGGATCATGAGATGACATTTGGCATGAATTCCTCTCTATATTCCGCAGAGACGATTGGCGGGAGCCTATCAGGTTTGGCCCATCCAGCCATTCTCTGTCGGAGAAATGCGATGAGACTACCTTATCATATGAAAAGTTGACGTATCAATACAGGATTTACGACGGTTTGTATTTTAATAGAAGAGTATGGCAAGCCCTGGTCGCAACAGCCGAACTGAAAGCGACGAATGATGATTTTAATGCAGAAAGTCATTAAATTTGCCGAAGTGGGTATCTATACGACGAAATAACTGCTGATACGCATGCTCCAAATATATTAAAATAGCAATTCTGGAAAACTACTGGTACTCAAGTGGTAACATATTTGTTACAATATAAATCGGACTGGTGAAAGGACTCGTTTGCGGCAGAAAAGACTCGGCACTCGAGGAAAGGACTCGTTTGCGGCAGAAATGCCCCGCCTATCGAAGAAATAACTCGTCTTGAAAAGGAATTGAAGTGAACATGTCGAATGTTAAAGCAGACAGCCAAGTGTAAGGAATCAAGGTTTAGGACGTGATCTAGTGATAGAAATGCAGGATATTTGGAAGACTTACCCGAACGGGACGCATGCCCTGAAGGGAGTCTCTGTCAAAATCGACCGCAATGAATTCGTATACCTTGTCGGCCCCTCGGGAGCGGGGAAGTCGACCTTTATGAAGCTGATTTACCGTGAAGAGGTGCCTACCAAAGGCCAAATTTCTGTTAACGGGTTTAATATAGGGAAGCTGAAGGCCCGAAAAATTCCGTATGTCCGTCGAAATATCGGCGTTGTTTTTCAGGATTTCCGATTATTGCCCAAGCTTAGCGCCTATGAAAATGTCGCCTTTGCCCTTGAGGTTATCGAAGCGCCGAAAAAGGTCATCAAGAAGCGAACGATGGAGGTACTGGAGCTCGTCGGGCTGAAAAATAAGGCGAACCGCGACCCGTCGCAGCTGTCCGGAGGAGAGCAGCAACGTGTTGCGATTGCGAGAGCGATTGTAAACAACCCTTCCGTTATTGTGGCGGATGAGCCTACAGGGAACCTCGACCCCGAGACATCCTGGGGGATTATGCAGTTGCTGGATGAGATCAATTTCCGGGGGACGACCATTGTAATGGCGACGCATAACCGGGATATTGTGAATACGATGCGTAAGCGCGTTATCGCCATCGAGCATGGCAACATCGTGAGAGACCAGCAGAGAGGGGAATACGGATATGAGTTTTAGCACCTTTATCAGACACATCCGTGAAGGTGCGAAGAGCGTAATCCGTAACGGTTGGATGTCCCTGGCCTCAATTACGTCAATTGTAGTGTCTTTATTAATGCTGGGTGTATTTATCCTTCTGGTACTGAACGTTAATTCCTTCGCGGATGAGGCGGACAGTCAGGTTCAGATCAAGGCTTTTCTGGCCGGAAATGTGGATGAAGCATTGCTTCAGAAGGTGAACAGCGATATTGCCGCAATGGCAGAAGTTAGCAAGGTGACACTGATTCCCAAGGCACAAGGTCTGAAGGATTTCAGAGAAAAGCTCGGGGAAGAAGGCAAGGATTTGCTGGAAGGGTATGATGAGACAACCAATCCGATTCCCGATACGTTTCAGGTAGAAGTCATTGAACCGACTACCGTACCTTACGTTGCGGGTAAAATTGAAGCTCTGAATGAGAAATATCCGGACGAGCTGCCGATTTATAAGGTTCGTTATGGACAAGGAACGACAGAGAAGCTGTTCAAGATTACCAATATGGTGCGTAACATCGGATTTGCATTTGTCGCAGGACTTACACTGATGGCGATGTTCCTGATTTCCAATACGATTCGTGTAACGATCCTTGCCCGCCGCCGCGAAATTGGCATTATGAAGCTGGTTGGCGCAACGAATATGTTCATAAGGTGGCCGTTCTTCGTGGAAGGCGCGCTTATCGGGGTTGTCGGGTCCGTCGTCACTGTAGCCTTGCTTTTTGTGGGATATGGCCAATTGGTATCGACGCTTCAGTCTGATATTACGCTGGCCTTCAAGCTGGTTCCGCTGCAAGAAGTGGATCTGGAGCTGGGCGGCCTGTTGATTGGATTAGGGATTTTGATCGGAATATGGGGAAGCACCATGTCGATTCGGAAGTTTTTGAAGGTTTAGCCACTGGCTGCTGAGCAGGTCAGATTATAGAAGATGAACAGAAGGACGGGGAAACGAATTTGAAAAAATGGATTACTGTTGTTGCCGTTGTCGCTTTAGTCGCTGCTGTCATCCAGCCTACGGAGGGCTTGGCCAAATCAAAGACGATCAGTGAGATCGATAAGGAGCTTAAGCAGCTCCAGCAACAGGCCAAACAGGCCGAGAAGCAGCAGGAAGCAGCTGCTGAGAAGAAGGAAAATGCCGAGCATTATGTGAATAAGAACCAGGAATACTTGAAGCAGGTTATGGCGCAAATGGACGAGGTCAGCAATGAGCTTGCCCAAATTTCTGTGGATATTGAAAATACCGAGCAGAGCCTGCGAGATACCGCGGTTCAATTGGAAGAGACCAAGGCGCGGATCGCGGAGCGCTCCGATCTGCTGGACTCCCGTGTGAGACTCATGTATACCGATGGCACCGTCTCCTATCTGGATGTGCTGCTGTCATCGACCAGCTTCTCGGATTTCCTGGAGCGTGCGGATTCGCTGCAGGCGATCGCTAACCAGGATCATATTTTGCTGGACGAGCATAAGCATGACAAGGAGCTGCTGGATGAGCAGCAACTGCAGTTGGAAGCCGACTATGAGAAGGTCAAGGCGCTCTATGCAGATGCGGAGAATCGGAAGAGCATTTTAGAAGAGAAGGAAAAGGAAAAGCAGGAACTGATTGCGAAGTATTATGCGGAGATTGAGGAATCCGACGATATCAGTGAGGAGCAGGAAGCGCTGCTCGTCGAGCTCGCTACCAAACGCGCTGCATTGGAGAAGGAAAAGAACAAGCTAAAGGCGGCTCAAGTCTATACGTACAGCAAATCCTCTTCCGGCTTTAAAGGAAATGGAGGCTCCATGGGACTTCCTGTAGACGGAGCCCGTCTGTCGTCCGGCTATGGAACGAGAATTCATCCGATCACGGGTGTGAAAAAGACCCATACCGGGGTTGACTTTGCAGCACCACAGGGGACGGACATTCACGCGGCGGCTGGCGGTGTCGTCATCGTTGCCGAATGGTGGAGCGGTTACGGCAATACAGTCATCATCGATCATGGCGATAATGTATGGACTTTATACGGTCATATCCGCAATGGGGGAATCAAGGTCGAGAAGGGGCAGCAGGTCAAGAAGGGCGAGAAGATTGCCGAAGTCGGAAGCACCGGCAATTCAACAGGACCGCATTGCCACTTTGAGGTTCGGATTAACGGGACACCAGTAGACCCGATGCCGTATTTGTAATAAAATAGATTTGTCGATGGAAACGGATAAACGTCTTGCTGAGACGGCTTATCCGTTTTTTGCTCGTGATTGCTTTTTTAGGTTCGGGCTTATAAGTGCGTGTTCAAAACGTCAGCTTTTCAGCACCAAGAAGGTTGCGAGAACCTGAAGAAGGAGGAACGGAGTGTAGGCCAAAACCTACAAGAGCGAAATGCTTCCAAAGGAATCGTACCTCGTAAGCATCCGCTCGGACTTCGAGGATGAGCGCAAGATTCGATGTCGAATCAACCATTTGAAATACTTCGTGATCAAAAGATGTTTTTTTGATCAACCTCTTATATTGTGGGAAAACTGGACATATACTTAGGAGACTAACATAGGCGGTGAAATGATGTATAAGAAACGAACAGTAGCCATAGTTGTAGTAGGTGCGATGATCGTCAGCAGCCTGCTCACATTGACCTTGACCGGGCAATGGAGCTTTGCCGGGACAAGCCCGCTTCAGAGCGGTTTATTTGCCGATAGTGCCGGGACAAGCACCAATAAGGACGATATCAAAAAGATTGAGACAGCGCTCAAGCTTGTCGAAAATAATTATGTCGAGGGTGTTGACCGGCAGAAGCTGGTTGACGGAGCCATCGACGGAATGATGAGTGCAATTGGAGACCCATTCTCCTCTTATATGGGTCCGGAGACGGCCCAGCAATTTTCGGAACAGATTGAAGGCTCCTTCAGCGGGATTGGCGCAGAGGTATCGATGGAGAACGGCAATGTCGTCGTCGTCTCGCCGATCAAGGGTTCTCCGGCAGAGAAGGCCGGGATCCAGCCGAAGGATATCTTGTTATCTGTGAACGGAGAGTCGTTTGAAGGGCTCAGCCTGAATGAGGCCGTTGCCAAGATTCGGGGGCCGAAGGGAACCGAAGCAAAGGTCAAGGTTAAGCGGACGGGAGCATCCGCGACGATGGAATATTCCATTATCCGGGATGATATCGCATTAGAGACCGTATACGCCGAGATGAAATCAGATGGTGTTGGCGTGATTGAAATTACGGAGTTCTCCATGAACACGGCGGAGCGCTTCAAGGCAGAGCTGGACGCCCTGGAAAAGCAAGGGATGAAGGGTCTTGTGATCGATGTCCGGAATAACCCGGGCGGTGTGCTGCAGATCGTGGAGGAGATGACTGAGCTGTTCGTACCTAAAGGCAAGGTCATTGTCCAGGTAGAGGATAAGAACAAGCAACGTCAGAAGACGTTATCCTCAGGTACAGGTAAAGCCTATCCGGTCGTCGTCGTGACGAATAAAGGAAGCGCCAGTGCTTCCGAGATTCTTGCAGGGGCCCTTAAGGAATCGGCTGGAGCAACTCTGGTCGGAGACGCCACCTATGGCAAGGGAACCGTACAGACGAGCTTCACGAAGGAATTTGGCGACGGGAGCCTGCTCAAGGTGACGATTGCCAAATGGTTGACGCCAAGCGGCGAGTGGATTCATAAGAAGGGAATTGAACCGAATGTTGCGGTATCGCAGCCGGATTATTTCACGGTAGCTCCGATCAATAAGGAGAATACGTACAAGTATGATATGCTCGGGGAGGATATCAAGAGTGCTCAGGTGATGTTGAAGGGACTCGGGTATGAGCCGGGGCGCAGCGATGGTTACTTTAATCGGGAGACTGAGGCTGCGGTGAAGAAGTTCCAGGGCGATCAGAAGCTGGAGGCCACGGGGATCATTGATGAAAAGACAGCTGCAGCTCTGGAGAGCCAGTTGATCGAGCACATCCGTGATCCGAAGAACGATCTTCAAATGAATCGGGCAATCGAAGTTCTCCGGGAGGAGATCAGTGCGGCGGTGTCGAAGAAATAAGAAGGCCAAAGTGCCTTCTTTTTTTTCGTCTATTGCTCAATTCAAGTTGAAACTATGTTAGAATTTAGTGCAATAATTAAAATTCCAAAAACATTAATCGTAAAACAACCCAAACAGTTGCCTTTATCTATGAATTATTAGTTCAACTGTTATAGTTAACATGCCCGGAGCGCCGGAGATCGGAGTGTGAATTCTTTTGGATCTGTTACTGGAAGCATTGTGGAAGGTGCTGAATACGGGATTGCAGCTCTTGCTGCAGCCGTTTTACTATATCTCAATCATCGTTATTATGTTGATTTACCGTAGACAGGTGTTGCTTGAGCGCCGATTGTTCCATGCAAGATTGCATAATTGGGTGAGTCAAACCTGGAGGACCGTGCTGGGAGGATTGGCGGCAGGGGCTTGTATTTCTTTGATTTCCGCCTTTGTGGGAATGACGCTCACGCTGGAAGGCGTGCTGTGTCTCTGGATCGTTACAGTACTGCTGCTATTGATTCGTGTTCGCTATTTCTGTCTGGCTTATTCCGTTGGCTTATTGGGAATCATGCAGTTCATCCTGAACCTGTTCCCAGGCTATGCTGGTGAAGCATGGGTTGGAACAGCAATACGGGTGGTGCGCGAGTTGAACATCCCGGCGCTGCTCGTACTGGTAGGGCTGCTGCATCTGGCTGAAGGGCTGCTGGTACGGAGTCAGGCTGCTTCTTTTGCAGGCCCTCTCTTTTTTGAGGGCAAGCGGGGCAAGCTTGTCGGCGGATACCAGATGCAGAGCCTGTGGCCGGTGCCGCTGCTGCTGCTTATCCCGGCTCAGACAAGCGGCGGTATCCTTCCTTGGACGCCGCTATTCGGCGGAGAAGCCTGGCAAGGCGGCTTTGCACTCATCGCGCTGCCGGCGATCATCGGCTTCTCAGAGGTGACGACCGGCCTGCTGCCGCAGCAGAAAGCCCGGATCACTTCCGGGCGCCTGCTCGCTTACGGTACGGTCGTCATCGCCTTTGCGCTGGCGTCGCACTGGTGGACGCCATTCCTGCTTGCGGCAGCACTGGCCGCGATCCTGCTGCATGAAGGGCTGATCGTGCTCAGCCGCTTCGAGGAACAGCAGAGGAGCCCCTTGTTCGTGCACCCGCAGGGCGGGCTCAAGGTGCTGGCGGTGCTGCCCGGTAGTCCGGCGGCCGAGCTCGGCATTGCCGCCGGCGAGACGATTATGCGTGTGAACGGCGTGCCCGTTCCCACGAAAGAAGAGCTGCATGCGGCACTGCGCATGCAGCCTGCGTTCTGCAAGCTGGAGGTACGTAATCTCGCAGGCGAGAGTAAGTTTCTCCAGCGCGCTATCTACGCCGGCGATCATCATCAGCTCGGCGTGATCCTGGCGCCGGACGAGCAGGCGCCGGTAGCTGTGAAGCTGCAGCCGCCGTCGCTGCTGCAGCTGTTGTCGCCGCGCCGCGGTGCGCAGGGCGTGCGCCACAGCGGTGCAACCTCCGCCGCTGCCGGGTCGCCCACGGCGGAGGCGAGCGACGCAGCGCGTTAACCTGCGCTGCGGCATTAGCCCAGCCCCTGA
Organism: Paenibacillus brevis; assembly: GCF_018919145.1. GTDB lineage: Bacteria > Bacillota > Bacilli > Paenibacillales > Paenibacillaceae > Fontibacillus > Fontibacillus brevis. The sequence goes on along the minus strand of NZ_JAHLQJ010000018.1, from coordinate 65,602 downwards.
GACCTCCACATGGATCTCAGGGGCTGCTTTTTTATTGGCTCACCCTACGTTCATTCGCCTGTTGTACATACCGACATAACTGCTAAAAGCACTAATTTCCCATTCACTTCTTTTCGCTAATATAATTGCGGACTGTGCTCAAGCAACGAAGCTCCTGTGGAGATTTTAGTGCCAAAAAGCATTAAAACTGCTGGTGGGAACTCATACGACGAATCTTGACCCAAACGCAACTAAAGTGCCTCACAAGTGCCTCTAACCACTAAAGCTAGCTCTCTAAAACCAGCTCCCCGCCACCAGCTCCCATCCAGTTCGTATTCAGCTCTCTATCCAACTCCCCATCGAGCTCTCTATCCAGCCAATTCCTCTACTTACTTCCCCGACAATGGCAGGCTCTGGGTTTTAACCAGCGCCTGGGTGCGGGTGGATACGCCCAGCTTCTCGTACAAGCGGGATAGATACACGCGAATGGTGCCTTCGGTCAACCCGAGCGCTGCGGCCATCTGTTTGTTGGTCGCTCCGAGCCGGAGCTGCTCCAGCAGGAGAAGCTCTTTGCTGCTCAGGGGTTCGAGAAGGTCCAGCGCGGGGAGGTTCCTCTGCTGTGGAGGAATATCCGGCGAGCCGGGAAAGGCATGAATCAACTGCTCCGCATAATCAAGGAGAGGATCCTGCTGAGCGATTCCCTGATCAGAGCCAGAAGAAGCACGCACTTTACACCGATCGGCAAGGTAAGCCTTCAACAGTAACTGCATATCTGTTCCTTCATCCACAAAGGTTCTGCGGTAGTCGTTGTTTTTGCCCAGAACGAGCGCTTCCTCGATCAGGGTGAAAGCAAGCACACGCTGGCCCCGCTGAGCTTCCAGCAAAGCCTGGAGACAGGTAATCTCTACCCGGCTGGCGATCTGATGCTCCCGCTCCGCTTGCAGCTTAAGCAGCTCGAGCATCGTCAGAGCCTCAGCCTCCTTGCGCTGCTTCCCAAGCAACCGAACCAATGCGAGAAACTCGGTCTCCCGGCTGTATACCGGCTTGCTTCGAGGACCGATATGCAATGGGGCGAGTTCCCTTTTCGCCTCGCCCAACCGACCGTCCCGTAAGTACAAATTACTCCGTACGGCTCGCACATAGCGATTCCAGCGTCCTCCGTCATGGATGCAAGCCGCGGCGGCCTCAGCCGCTTCGTCAAGTGTATGATAAGCCAAGGGGGGCTTACCTTCGGCGGCATGCAGCCGGGCCTCCGTGAGAAGAACCGGAATGAGCAGACCTGGCGTCTCCCGCAGCCTGTCTGAGTTGCGCAGCTGCATCAGCAGTTCGCGGCAATCGGCCAGGCGGTTCCACTCATAGTAACCTTCAGCGAGGCACTGCTTTACGTACAGGTGAAGCAGTGCGTTTTTCCAGCCATGGCCTTCCAATACCTCGATGAACAATTTACCGACTTTTTCGGTTTCGTCGGACAGCTTTCCTTTCATGCCCAGTGAGGTGCGCCGGACATAAGGCTCTTGGCGGTTATAGTCGAATTGGTAATAGACCGGGTTATCCGGGGCGAGATGCTCCCGTACCTTTTCGCTCGAGGCTAGCCACCCGGCAAAGTCCCCATTCAAAAAGACCAAATTGGAACGGACGAACAATAAGCTGCTTCGAAGCTGGTCCTGTCGGCTGGAAGGGCCCAGTCTGTCTATTTCCTCTTCAAGATGTTCCAATACCCGTCCGGAGCGCTCCAGATCACCGGCCAGAACAAGCAGAAAGGCGTGAAGCAAGGATAACTCTAGCGTCAGGGAGCGGGCTTCGGGAATTTTGCGGAACCAATTCAACAGTGTTAGTAAATCCCCTTGGCTGAGCGCTGCAGGGAGGTGCCCCTCCAGGGCTTGGATGGCGTGCTCAATCTCACCGGCTTCAAACAAGTGCTCAATGGCATCCTCTATAGCGCCAATTTCAGAAAAATATAGCCCGGCTGCCCGGTGCATTGCGGCATACTCTTTCTCATCCCTGCGTCGAAGCTGGCCTTGTAGGAACTGTGCGAACAGATGGTGATAACGGAACCAGGCCCTTGTTCCATCAAGCGGAATCAGGAACAGGTTTAATCGCTGAAGCTCGTTCAGTTGCTGCCTGCCATCGGGCCGTCCGGTTAACGCATTGCAGGCTTTGGCATCGAATCTGGACAGCACGGAGGTCCGAAGAAGGAAATCCTGAAAATCGGAAGGAAGCAGATGCAAAACCTCTTGAAATAAATAATCGGAAATAAGTGTCTCTTCACCGGAGGCCAGACCCATGAGACTCCCATTGTTGGAACGGCGCGATAAGAAGAGGAGCTGCAGTCCGGTAATCCATCCCTCCGTCTTCTGCTGAAGCTCGTCTAACTGGGCGGATGTCCATTCTGCCTGAAGCTCCCCGTTAATCATGTGAAATAGGCTTTCGGTTTCGCTCGCTGTGAATTGGAGCTGGTTCATGCCGACCATCATGGCTGCTCCATTTGCCAGCCTCTTCATGCCGGGTATCATAAGCTCCGAGCGAGAGGACAGAAGCACATGCATCGAATCCGGCATATAGTCGAACAGGTAAGACAATCCGTCGAGAATAGTAGGGTTGGTGATTTCGTGCAAATCGTCGAGCAGAAGCGAAAAAGCATGCTTATGATCTGTTCCTTCGGGCAGTCCGCTAATGAGGGTATCCAAAAAAGTATAGATGGAGACCCCCGCCTGCAGTTGGCAATTGGCTTCAAGCTGCTGACGATGCTGCTCGGGCAGAGCGGAGGCTATTGATGCGCTAAAGTATCTCCAGAAGCGTGCAGGATCATTGTCCCGTGCATCGACCGATAACCAGGCGCAACGCATTCCGGCATGACGGGCCCATTGGGCGAGCAGGGTGGACTTGCCGTAGCCGGCCGGGGCCACGACAGCGACAAGGCGCTTTCCTTGCTGAAAGCCCTCCGAGATCGAATGGAGCAGGCGCTCCCGCTGAACTAGCCGACCCTTCGATTCAGGAACGAACAATTTAGTTTTTAATAAAGGACTAGCTGTTCGGCGCATAGACTTACCTCGCTCTTTTTGATTTCTATCCTGGTAGACCCTGATTATATTTCTGACATTGTCGAATAAGGTAATTTCGTCAAATAAAAAAGTAGATTATAGAATAGATTATACGAAGAATTTTAAGGAAAGTTAACGAATGTCAATTCTTTTGCTCCATTTATTTTGTTAGCCTCTTCCTGACAGATCAATTTCAGGAGGGAAATATGAGACAGCGTATCGGAAAAATCTTACTGTGTATAAGCATACTTATCGTACATTTGCAGTTGATGGGCAACTCATCCAGGGTGCTTGCGGCTTCGGCAACGTCTCCCAAGCTGGTTGTCGGCTACTATCATACATTAGCTCTGACCAGCGGGGGGCAAGTGTACAGCTGGGGGGGAAATGAGAAGGGGCAGTTAGGCAATGGGCTGAGCAGTAGTCGTAATACTCCTGTCCTGGTCAAAAATCTGGACCAGGTTATCGAGATAGATTCCGGCGTACGCAGTTCTATGGCGCTTCGGGCTGACGGAACGATCTGGACGTGGGGGATGAATGAGAACGGGCAGCTCGGGATCGGCTCCTTAATCAACATGGACGTTCCGACCAAGGTCATCGGTCTGGAAGGTGTACGAATTACGGCTATATCGGGCGGGCTGGGCTATCATAGCATGGCCCTTGCCGAGGACGGCAAGGTGTGGGCGTGGGGCATGAATACCAGCGGCGAGCTGGGGGATGGAACACAGCTCCAGAGAAGTGAGCCTGTTCAGGTTAACGGGTTAGACGGGGTTACGGCGATTGCTGCCGGCGGCTACTACAGCTTGGCATTGAAGGAGGATGGAACCGTTTGGGCTTGGGGGAACAACGAGAATGGAGAGCTCGGCGATGGAACGTTCACAAACAAGCTCCTGCCGGTTCAGGTTGCGGGTCTTGACGATGTAATCACGATTGCTGCGGGCGGCTCGCACTCTCTGGCGATCAGTCAGGATGGCACGGTATGGGCCTGGGGCTCCAACAGTCAGGGGCAGTTAGGAGACGGAACAATCACTAAGCGAAATCTGCCGGTGAGAGTCCAGAATTTGAAAAATACTGTTGATATAGCAGGGGGAGGCTATCACAGCCTTGCTTTGGATGCGGACGGTGGCGTATGGAGCTGGGGCTTGGGGAATTACGGCCAGCTTGGACGTACGGGCGCTGCCAGCGATAGAACTCCCGGACTGGTTCAGAATTTGCCGTCCGTAATCGACATCTCCGCCGGCGGCTTTCACAGCTCGGTGATGACGAAGGATATGCGCGTCTGGGGCTGGGGATACAACGGTTACGGTCAACTGGGTGACGGAGCTTGGAGCACGAGTTATGTTCCCGTGTTAAGCAAGGCTGTCTTGGATACCACAGCCCCTGTGCCGGGAGGCATGATCGAGGCTGCCGAGGTTACAGCCGATTTTATAGAGCTGCAGTGGGCAACTGCATCCGACAATCTTGATGATCCGGGCGAGCTGGAGTACAGGCTATATTTATCGGGCAGGGATAACTTAAGCACGGTTCAGCAGATTGAGCAAAACGGGACAGCTCTGGGACCCTATGAAAAAAATCAGACGAGTGCTGCGATGCAGCTGTTTGCTCCGGATCAAACCTACTATTTCAATGTCATTGTCAGGGACGGCGCGGGGAACAAGAGCGCTTATCCGATGCTAAGCGTGAAGACAAAGCCGCTGGCTCCGCTGCACGATCCGACCCTGCGGCAATTAGCTGTACAGTCGACCCAAGAGAGCGGTTTGGCATTGAATCCCGGTTTCAGCCGCTACCAATACACTTACAATCTTAGCCTTGCAGAGACTACGGATCGGCTTTCAGTCACGGCGGACGTCTACGACACGGCAGCTACCGTGACGGCAAGCGTCTATGGGGAGAGCGGACAGCTTTTGCAGGGATCGGTGCCGCTGATTTTTGGCGAACCCAGTGAAGAATTGATCGTAGGAGAAGATGCAGCCTATCTTTTAGTTGCCGTGACGACGCCGGATGGTCAGGAACAGGCGTATCGGATTGCCTTGAACCGGGACAGCGTGCCTGGGGGAAATCCTGGAGAAGGTCCGGGTGAGCCGGGGGAAGGACCGGATAACCCTGGTGAAGACGGGACGGGCGGAGGAAGCGATCCGGTGAGGTCAGGACAGTCGTCCGGGGGAAATGCGTCACAGCCTCCTTCGCGGCAGTTCGATCTCCAGGTGCTTTTAAACAATCTTCCTAAGGACGGCATCGTCCATGCCGGAATTAGCAGCGGCGGAGATCAGCAAATTGTATCGCTCAGGCTCGATTTCGCAAAATTAAAAGCCGCATTGGAAGTGCCCGGGAGTGATTCAAGCTTGATCCTCATTCTTGGGCAGCAGGCTGATCTTATTGAATTGACTATGGACGCTCAAGCCGCAGAGTTGTTTGCTGAACGGGAAGGCTCCCTGGAGCTGCGTTCCTCCCTCGGAGGCTTCCGTTTCGCAGCAGCGGAGCTAGCCGAAGCTTTTGAGCGCTATGGGTCTGAGACAGTCAAAGAATCTGCCGTTCAGGCTATAATTACCTTTACATTGGGCAGCAGCACGGCCGAAGTGCAAAAGCAGCTTGCCCGTGCGAAGGCGGAGCGGCATTTTATGACGCTGCTTTCTCCCGTTGAATTTAAAGCGATCATTCAGATCGGGGAACAGATTCATCCAATAGAGAAGTGGAGCCGTTATGTAGAGCGCAGCTTACCTGTTCTTCCGGAGCAGGCTGATGATGTAACGACCGGAGCCTTTATTGGTGAGGATCGTTCCGTAATCCCGGTGCCGACCCGGCTCGAGACTCTGGAAGACGGCACCCGCCTTGCGGTGCTGAAGAGTATGTATAATGGCTCGTTTACTCTGATCTCGAAACCGGCATCATTTGCGGATGCGGCATCCCATTGGTCCAGCGAAGCTGTGCATGATTTGGCCTCGAGGCTGATTATCACGGGAACAGCGGAAGGGAAGTATTCTCCGGAGGCGTCTATGGAGCGCGCAGCGTTCGCAGCTTTGATGGCAAGAGCGCTAGGTCTGTATGATTCGTCTGTTCCAGTCGCAGTGTTCAGGGATGTCAGCGTCACGGATTGGTTCCATGATCCGCTTGCATTGGCGGCAGAGCATGGATTAATCCAGGGAGATGAAGCGGGAGACTTCCGCCCTCATCAAGCAATCAGCCGTCAGGAGGCAATTGTTATCATTGCTCGGGCTATAGCGGAAGAAGAATTCCAGAGTACGGCCCAAACAAACTCGTCGACGGCTCCGGGCTTGCTGTTCAAGGATCTGGACGGCTTGCCGGACTGGGCACGGACTGCAGCCGAAGAGCTTGTCAATCTTGGCATTCTGGAAGGCTCGGCGGAGGGTATGATGATGCCGAAGCAAGCATTGACCAGAGGGGAAGCGGCCGTACTTATCCAGCGCATGCTGAAGAAGAGCGGAATGATTGACTAGGCAATCAAACATGAAAAGATAACAGGCCCCGCTTGTCGTTGGACAGGCGGGGCCTGTTGCATGGGTTATTGCTGCAACTGCCGCAGTACGGTAATTTCTACGCGGCGGTTCTTTTGCCGTCCGGCTGAAGTAGCGTTATCTGCTGCAGGCCGGGTATCGGCATAACCGGCATACTGAAAGTCTTTTGGGTCAAGCTGCTCTTTCTCCAGGAAGAAGCGAAGCACGGAAAGTGCCCGGGCGCCTGACAGCTCCCAGTTATCCTCAAAGGAGGAGGCCCGGCCGACCGGCTGGTTATCGGTGTGTCCCTCGATGCTGATGACGGCATCAAGCTCTTTAAACAGGCTGGCGAGCCGCGCAAGGGCAACCTCGGATCCGGATTTCAGATCTGCCCTGCCAGTATCGAACAGAAACCGGTCGCTTAATGTGATCGAAATTCCTTTCGGAAGATCGGTTACCTTGATCTGATCCTCCAGCTGATTGTCTTTAATATAGGATTCAATCCGTCCCATCAATGTCGCTAATTCCTGTTCCTGCTCACGAAACGCCAGCTCCCGCTCGGTCAATGGCTGCTGAGTTGAAGGGGGAGATGTGTTGCCGCTGCCCTCGCCGCCTGTACTATCCGGTCCCTGTCCATTCTCGGCGCCTTGTCTGTCCGGCGGATTATTGTAATCGTATTTATCCTCGCTGCCCAGAACACCGGTCCCTTTATCCAGCAGTGAATTGCCGCTTTTGAATGTATGTTGAAGAGATTGGGTAACAACTTCATATTTCTCGACATCAAGCCGGCTCATCGCATACATGACCACGAAAAAGATCAACAGGAGCGTGATCAGGTCGGCATAGGTAATCATCCAGCGGTCTTTGGTATCCTTCGGTCCTGCAGAACGGCGGCGTCCTGTACCTGACTGGAAATCTCTGTCTCTGCCGCGCATCACAGCTCTGACTCCCCGGATGAGGCCGGCAGTTGCGGCTTCCGCTCCCGATCTGTCAAAAAGGACTCCAGCTTGCGGCGGACCAGCATCGGGTGATCTCCGTTTTGCAGCGAAATCATGCCTTCCAGCATCAGTTCCATCCGTGACGTCTCATCCTCGCCACGGGCGCGAATCTTCGATGCAATCGGCAGGAAAATCAGGTTTGCACTGGCGACGCCGTATAATGTAGCCGTAAAAGCAAGCGCGATGGAGGGCCCGAGTGAAGTCGGCTCCGTCAGACTGCCCAGGACGTGGATTAATCCCATGACCGTACCGATGATGCCCATTGTAGGGGCATAACCGCCGGCAGAATCGAAAATTTTAGCATATCCCTCATATTTAAGATGAACCGCCTCAATCTCCAGATCGAGCACCTGCCGTACGATGGCCGGCTCAGTACCATCCACGACAAGCTGAATGCCTTCACGCAGAAAAGGATCGGCATGCTCCTCCGATTTTTTTTCTAAAGCAAGAACGCCTTGCCGCCGGGAAATCACGGCCATTCCTTCCAGATCCGAAACGAGCTCCTCCATATCCTGTGATCCCTTGGTGAAGGCCAGCGCAAGAGCCTTGGGTATCGTCTTCAGCTTCGCGAAGGGGAAACTGATCATGACTGCGGCAGAGGTGCCGCCGAACACGATTAAGGCAGCAGCCCATTGCATCAGCCCGCCGAGCTCTCCGCCCTCCCAGATAAAGCCGCCGATCAGCGCGGCCAAGCCGATAATAATACCAATAATTGTGGATATATCCATTCGTTCACACACAGCTCCATTCGTTGACTTTTGTTGCATCCCGGATGCAAAGAAGGTATAATAAATGGGAACACTTATTCTTATTTTTGCTTTGCGAAAATAGACTGCTTGTCTACTATTCCGTTGAAACTAATGAAATAAGGTTAATATAGATAGAGAAACCATAACATAGAAATTCACTTTTCCATTTTAGACGATAAGGGTGATGTTGGACAATGAGTGAAATTGTCTTCAGTAATAATAAATTCGAGCTAATCTCCGATTTTTCGCCACAGGGCGACCAGCCGCGGGCTGTAGACCAATTAGTGGAAGGGATAAAAATGGGAAAAAAGCACCAGACCCTTCTGGGAGCTACAGGCACCGGCAAGACGTTCACGATTGCCCATACCATAGCGAAGCTTGGAAGACCTACACTGGTCATTGCCCATAACAAGACGCTGGCGGCACAGCTTGCCAGTGAATTCAAGGAATTCTTCCCCAATAACTCCGTTGATTACTTCGTCAGCTACTATGACTACTACCAGCCGGAAGCCTATATTCCATCCTCAGATACTTACATTGAAAAAGACTCCAGCATCAATGAAGAGATTGATAAACTGAGACACTCTGCGACCAGCTCGCTGTTCGAACGGCGAGACGTGATCATTGTAGCGAGTGTATCCTGTATTTACGGTCTCGGTTCTCCGATGGAGTACCGGAATTTGGTGCTGTCGCTGCGTGTCGGAATGGAAAAGCCGCGCAACCAGATCCTAGCCCGGCTGGTGGATATCCAGTATCAGCGTAATGACATCAATTTTGTTCGCGGCACTTTTCGCGTGCGCGGCGATGTGCTGGAAATCTTCCCGGCTTCCCGAGGGGAACAGGCGGTGAGAGTGGAATTTTTCGGCGACGAAATTGAACGGATTACCGAGATCGATGTACTGACCGGCGAACTGGTTGGCGAACGTGAGCATATTGCCATCTTCCCGGCGTCTCACTTTGTGACGCAGGAGGAGACGATGCGGATCGCTATAGGTAACATAGAGCGGGAGTTGGAGGAGCGTCTGGCTTTATTCCGTGAACAGGGCAAGCTGCTGGAGGCCCAACGGCTGGAGCAGCGTACCCGCTATGATATCGAAATGATGAAGGAAGTCGGCTTCTGCTCGGGCATCGAGAACTATTCGGGCCCCCTGACCTTCCGGGAAGCGGGGGCAACCCCTTACACGCTGATGGATTACTTTCCGGATGATATGCTGATCGTGATTGACGAATCCCATGTGACGCTGCCGCAGATTCGTGCGATGTATAACGGTGACCGGGCGCGGAAGACCGTGCTTGTGGACCATGGATTCCGCCTGCCTTCGGCGCTGGACAACCGGCCGCTGCAATTCGAGGAATTCGAAGCCAAGGCCAATCAATTGATTTACGTGTCCGCGACACCGGGGCCGTATGAACTGGAGCATTGCGATACGATGGTTCAGCAAATTATTCGTCCGACTGGACTGCTGGATCCGATTATCGAGGTTCGTCCGACCAAGGGGCAGATCGATGATTTGATCGGTGAGATCCGCGAACGGATCGATCGGGATGAACGGGTGCTTGTTACCACCTTGACGAAGAAGATGTCCGAGGATCTGACCGATTATTTAAAAGAGGTCGGCATTAAAGTAAGGTACCTCCACTCCGATATAAAGACCTTGGAGCGGATGAGTATTTTGCGGGATTTGCGGCTTGGAACGTTCCATGTGCTGATCGGCATTAACCTGCTTCGGGAAGGCCTTGATTTGCCGGAGGTCTCGCTCGTTGCGATCCTGGATGCCGATAAGGAAGGCTTCCTGCGTTCGGAACGGTCGCTGATTCAGACGATTGGCCGGGCTGCGCGGAACTCCGAGGGACGCGTGCTGATGTATGGAGATCAGATTACCGATTCGATGGATCGGGCCATCAAAGAGACAGAGCGGCGCCGCGCGATTCAGATCGCTTATAATGAGAAGCATGGGATCACTCCGCAGACCATTCGCAAGAAGGTTCGGGATGTTATCGAGGCTACCAAGGTGGCCGAGAGCAAGAGTGATTATCTGGCCGATGCGGCTAAGAGCAAGATGTCCAAGCGTGACCGCGAAGCTATGATCGGACGTCTGGAATCCGAGATGAAGGAAGCCGCCAAGAATTTGCAATTTGAACGGGCCGCTGAGCTGCGCGATGCAATTATGGAATTGCGCGCAGCGGATTAAATAGATAATGGGAGATGAACCACTTGGCCATTGAGAATATCGTCATTAAAGGTGCGAGAGCGCACAATCTGAAAAATATAGATATTACGATTCCGCGTGATAAGTTTGTTGTCTTGACCGGCTTGAGTGGATCGGGGAAATCTTCGCTTGCATTTGACACGATTTATGCAGAAGGACAGCGACGTTATGTAGAGTCTTTGTCGGCTTATGCGCGCCAGTTTCTTGGCCAAATGGAGAAGCCGGATGTGGATTCGATCGAAGGTCTCTCGCCGGCAATCTCCATTGACCAGAAGACAACAAGCCGGAACCCGCGTTCTACAGTAGGTACAGTGACGGAAATTTATGATTACCTTCGCCTGTTGTTTGCCCGGATCGGCCACCCGCATTGTCCGGAGCATGGTGTGGAGATTACCTCGCAGACCGTCGAACAGATGGTTGACCGGATTATGCAATATCCTGAACGCACTCGTCTGCAGATTCTTGCTCCCGTGATCTCCGGCAAAAAGGGAGAACACAAGAGCCTGTTCAGTGAGATTGCAAAGCAAGGCTTTGTTCGGGTTAGAGTCAATGGGGAACAGCGGGACTTATCCGAGGATATCGAACTGGAGAAGAACAAGAAGCATTCCATAGAGGTTATCGTGGACCGGATCGTGGTGAAGGAGGATGTGAAAAGCCGCCTTGCGGACTCTATTGAGACGGCGCTGAAAATGTCCGGCGGTCAACTGCTGGTCGACATTATCGGCCAGGAGGAGCTGCGCTTCAGCTCCAATTATGCCTGCCCGATCTGCGGCTTCAGCATCGAGGAGCTGTCGCCGCGGATGTTCTCGTTCAACAGTCCGTTCGGAGCCTGTCCGGAATGTGACGGTCTTGGCATGAAAATGATCATCGATCCGGAGCTATTGGTTCCTGATCCGTCGAAGAGTATTGAGCAAGGCGCCTTCGAAGCGTGGGCAGGCAGTACGTCCAATTATTATCCGCAATTCCTTCGCTCGGTGTGCGAGCATTTCCATATTCCTCAGAATGTGCCGGTATCGGAGCTAACCAAGGATCAAATGGACAAGCTTCTGTATGGAACGGGCACAACCAAGGTACGCTTCCGCTATGAGAACGATTTTGGTATTAGTAAGGACGCCTATGTAACGTTTGAAGGCATCGTGCATAATCTGGAGCGCCGGTATCGCGATACCGCCTCCGAAGGAATTCGGGAGTTTATCGAGGGTTTCATGGGCTCCAAGCCTTGCGGTACTTGCAAGGGGCATCGCCTGAAAAAAGAGATTCTCGCGGTTACCGTGAATGGAGAGAACATCGCTCACGTGACTTCGTTGTCGATCGGCGAAGCCATGAAGTTCTTTGATGGTCTTGAATTGAATGAGAAGGAGAAGACGATTTCCCATATGATCTTGAAGGAGATCAATAGCCGACTGGGCTTTCTCGTTAACGTTGGGCTGGAGTATTTGACGATGAGCCGTGCAGCAGGAACGCTCTCCGGGGGTGAAGCACAGCGCATCAGGCTGGCGACGCAGATCGGCTCCAGTCTGATGGGCGTGTTGTATATCCTCGATGAGCCGAGCATCGGACTCCACCAGCGGGATAATGACCGTTTGATCACGACATTGGCTCACATGCGGGATTTGGGAAATACCTTAATTGTCGTTGAGCATGATGAGGATACGATGCTGGCTTCCGATTATATTATTGATATTGGTCCGGGAGCAGGCATTCATGGCGGCCAGGTTGTCTCCCAGGGTACGCCGCAGGAGGTTATGAAGGACCCGAACTCCTTGACCGGCCAATACTTAAGCGGCCGGAGGTTCATTGAGGTGCCTGAGCAACGGCGGAAGCCTGATGGACGTTGGATTGAAGTGCGCGGGGCCAAGGAGAACAACCTGAAGAACATTAACGTCAAGTTCCCTATCGGCGTATTCGCGGCCGTTACCGGGGTATCCGGTTCGGGCAAGTCTACGCTGGTGAATGAGATTCTATACAAAACGTTGGCGCGGGATCTGAACAGGGCGAAGGTTCGTCCGGGACAGTATCGGGAAATTCGTGGCCTGGAGCATGTGGAAAAGGTAGTCGATATCGATCAGTCGCCAATCGGACGGACTCCCCGCTCCAATCCGGCGACCTATACCGGTGTCTTTGATGATATCCGGGACCTTTTCTCGCAGACGAACGAGGCTAAGGTACGGGGCTACAAGAAAGGCCGCTTCAGCTTCAATATTAAAGGCGGGCGTTGTGAAGCCTGCCGCGGAGACGGCATTCTCAAAATCGAAATGCATTTCCTTCCGGATGTCTATGTGCCATGTGAGGTATGTGCTGGTAAACGCTATAATCGGGAGACACTAGAGGTTAAATACAAAGGCAAGAGCATCGCAGATGTGCTGGAGATGACGGTGGAGGATGCGACCCAATTCTTCGAGAATATTCCGAAGATCCACCGGAAGCTGCAAACCTTGCTCGATGTTGGCCTCGGATACATTAATCTGGGACAACCGGCGACTACACTGTCTGGCGGGGAAGCTCAACGCGTCAAGCTGGCTTCCGAATTGTATCGTCGCAGTACGGGAAGAACCATCTACATTCTGGATGAGCCGACCACAGGTCTGCATGTCGATGATATTGATCGTCTGCTGAATGTACTTCATCGGCTCGTGGATTCCGGAGAGACCGTGCTTGTTATTGAGCATAATCTGGATGTGATCAAGACTGCGGACTATCTCATTGATCTGGGGCCTGAAGGAGGCAGCGGCGGCGGGACCATCATTGCAACAGGTACGCCGGAGGAGGTCACGCAGGTGGAGGAATCCTATACTGGCCGCTATCTTGCGCCGGTTCTGCAGCGCGATACGGAACGGACACGTGCCATCAAAGTGCATTCGTAGCAATCCTTTTAACGAACATAATATAATACAAGCTCTCTTGGAGATCGGTAAGGCCGATTTCAAGAGAGCTTTTTTGGCTTGAAAATGCTGGAGTTTTAATTGTTATGTGAGAGATGCATGATTTATTTCAAGAGAAGAATTGAGTAACCAGGACAATAAATCCGACGAAAAGGGCAAATAGCCCGCCTAGGCGCGTCATCGTTAAATAGGTGTCACTTGGCTCTGAATCTCCATCGACCTTCCAGCCTTCTTTCATATGCCAGCCCAAGGAAGGGAAGAAGAGATTGAGGCAACCAATCCCGATAATCACCAGTCCAAAGAACACGTACATGACATCAACTCCTTTGTAAATAAGTACGTGAATGAATGGGAAAGGTTCCTTTAGCAGCTTGTTTCAGAAATATCAGGAAGGGATCAATTGATAGCACCCATGGATCTTATATCAACGTTTATGGAAAGATCGATGGTTGATTCTGCAAGAGTCTCGCCCCAATGCTCCTCTAATTTTTTAAGAGAACCAAGGCGGCGCGAGTTCTTTTGGATGGGGCAGCGCAATAACAATTAATTCTTTTGGGGTTACATTTTTAAGATAAATTCAACAATTTTTTGACTTTTTACTTGCATGCGCTTTAATCAGAAGCTAACATAGAGGAAGGTGGAAAATTCCGTGAACATAGCTGAGGAGGGCTTGCCATGTTACTTGCTGCACCAGGGGAAGTCACGACAACCTTTAACGGTTTTGATATTTTCATGATCCTGTTTACGATTGTTATCCTGATCGGCGTGCTGCGGCTGCTGAAGGAACCGAAAAAGAATCTGTTTGCGATCGGCTTCGGGCTGTTCAGCTTGCTCATCTTTTTGGCCTCGGATGCCGTCATGGTGATGGCCTGGTTCAGTCAGAGCCAGTAGGGTCCAGCTTGGAAGTTCGGTGATGAGCTTCATCGAAAGATGACTGGACTATGACTCGTAATCCCGTGTTATTTGACTTGAGGGAGGCACTTTGTTCCGGAAGGGAATAGAGTGTCTTTTACTTATTTCATCTTTCGTGGCGCGAGTACTACGCGAGTAATTTTAATGCTTTTTGTCATTAAATTCGGTGCATGAGCGCCTGCATTAGCAAATTTAATATCTTTTGTCACTAAAATCGGAGCATGAGCAACTGCGTTAGCAAATTTAATGCCTTTTGTCACTAAAAAAGTCGCATGCGCATCTCTGCCAGCAATTATAACGCTTTTAGTCACTAAATCTATCGCATGAGCGCCTACGTCAGGGATTTTGTGTAACTTGCTTTTGGGTGCTGGTGACTGATGGCGGGAAATGGTAACGGGTCAGGAGTAATAAGCGTTTTAGCAGTTATTGCTTGCTAGAGTGTTGGAGTAATGTCTGCTAAAATAGATAAGTTGAACTAAAGAAGCTGCAGGGAAAAGGTATAACGTGAACTATGCCGAAGTAAAGCTTTCTGTAAGAAAGCTACTGCGGAAGCATGCACATAGTAGTGCTCGGCTTTTGTGAGCGGTGTTTTGCCTTATGATACCTTAGTTCAATCGGAGAAATTATTTAGGAAATTAGTCAGCCGAGTTCATTCGGCATTCAGGAGGAAATAGATGAGCAAGTCGGCAGTAGCTTTGACCAGACAGGATGTAGAGCTGCTCGCCCCCGCAGGGGATTGGGATTGTATGCGGGCGGCGGTAGCGAATGGAGCAGACGCGATATTTTTTGGCGTAGAAAAATTTAATGCACGGGCGCGCGCGAACAATTTTCGGATGGACGAGCTTCCGGAGATTATGGCCTTTTTGCATAGCTATGGTGTTAAAGGGTTTCTGACCTTCAATATTTTGGTATTCGAAAATGAGCTTGCGGATGCGCAGGAGCTGATTGAAGCGTGCATGGAAGCGGGCATCGATGCGGTAATCGTACAGGACTTGGGCCTGGTGAAGCTGATTCGTGAGCTGTCGCCGGATTTCCCTATCCATGGCTCGACACAGATGACAATCACTTCGCCTGAGGCAGTGGAATTTACCAAGCCATGGGGCATGGAGCGAGTCGTACTTGGCCGGGAGAATAATCTGAAGCAGATTCAGGCGATCGGTGAGCAGGCAAGGCTTCCTATGGAGGTATTCGTGCATGGAGCGCTCTGTGTGTCGTATTCAGGGCAATGCCTGACCTCGGAAATGTGGGGCGGACGCTCAGCGAACCGGGGAGAATGTGCGCAGGCCTGCCGGCTGCCTTATGACTTGATCGTAGACGGCGTACAGAAGCCGATGGGAGACGTAGCTTACCTGCTGTCTCCTAAGGATCTTGCGGCTATTGATATCATGCCTGAGTTGATCGAAGCTGGCGTAACCTCGTTCAAGATCGAAGGCCGGATGAAAACACCGGAGTATGTGGCCAATGTGGTAAGTAAATACCGTCAGGCAATTGACCGGTATTTTGACGGAGACAGCACGCCGCCTTCGAAGGAAGAAATCCGCGAGCTTCAGCAAAGCTTCTCGCGCGGGTTCACCCATGGCTTCCTGGAGGGAACGAACAACAAGCAGTTGCTGGACGGGACATTCCCGAAGAGCCGCGGCGTCTATCTGGGGCGGGTAGAGCAGGTGCTGCGTGACGGCGTTGTCTGCAAGCTTGAAGCACCGGTGAAGCGCGGAGATGGAATCGTGTTTGATGCGGGCGATCCGACGAAAAAGGAAGAAGGCGGACGTGTCTACGATCTGCGGCGCAAAGGCGTGAAGCTGGAGGGCGAGGCCGACGAGACGTGGATCGTCGATATTGTGCCGGGGCGCAATGATATCGATCTGCGCCGGGTGCATGTAGGGGACCGGATCTGGAAGACGAATGATCCGGCACTCGACAAGCGGCTGCGCCAAAGCTATGAGACCGACAAGCCGTACCGGGTGTTCCCGGTACATGTGCAGGTATCCGGCCAGGCTGGCGAGCCGCTGGCAACCTTCTGGACGGATATCCAGAAGGGGACGACAGTGCGCGTGGACTCGGAGCTGTTGCTTGAGACCGCGCAGAAGCGGCCGATGGACGATGCCCTGCTCGAAGAGCAGCTTGGCCGTCTCGGCGGCACGGTGTTCCAGCTTGAGCGGCTGGACACGGAGCTGCATGGCGACGTGATCCTTCCCATGCGAGAGCTGAATGCCCTTCGCCGGCGCGCAGTGGAGCTGCTAGCCGGCGAGCGGCCTAAGCCGCCCGTGTACACGCGGGCGGCCCGGGTAGCGGCAGCGCCTGCTGCTGTGCAGGGTGCGCCGCTGGCGCGCGGTGAGGCGAAGCTCACCGCGCTGTGCCGCAGCCTGCCGCAGGTGCGGGCTGCATTGGATGCCGGCGTGGAGTTTATTTACGCCGACTTCGAATTTATCAAGCAGTTCCCGGCAGCAGTGGAAGCCGTTCGGGCTGCCGGCAAGCAGATTGCACTGGCGACACCGCGCATCCATATGCCGGGCGAGAACGGCTACCATAACAACATCCTGCGTCTTGCACCTGACGCAGTGCTGGTGCGCAATACCGGCGCGCTATATTACTACCTGCGCCACCGGCAAGAGAATCCCTCCGCTGTCCACCCGCAGCTAATCGGCGATTTCTCGTTGAATATCGCCAATCACAAAGCGGTGGAGCTATTCCTGGAGGCTGGCTGCGATATGGTTACACCGTCGTATGACCTGAACATTCAGCAGATGGTGGATTTGCTGGGCAAGAGTAGAACCTCGAAGATGGAGATCGTCATTCATCAGCATTTGCCGATGTTTCATACTGAGCACTGTGTATACTGTACTTTCCTGAGTGAGGGCACGAACTATACGAACTGCGGCCGCCCTTGCGAGGAGCAGCGCGCTTCTCTCCAGGACCGGATTGGCATGAGCCATCCGGTACGGGTCGATGAGGGATGCCGTAATACGGTGTACAATGCAATTGAGCAGTCTGGGGCGGAATATCTGAGTCATTTTCTGGAGCTGGGTGTTCCTAGTTACCGGGTTGAGTTTCTGGAGGAGACACCGGAGCAGGTGCAGCAAGTGATCTCCCTATATAACCAAGCCCTGCGCGGAGAGATTAGCGGGACGCAGGTATGGAAGACGTTGAAAGCGACCAACCAGTTAGGCGTCACAAGAGGTCAGCTCGTCAAATAAACAGAGGGCTAATAAATTGCGGGCATTCCGGGGGTATGGACCTTCGGGTGCTCCTTTTTTTGGTTATTATATGGATAAATGTGACTAGAAAAATATGTATACTTTTAGGGAGGACGAGAGTCTATTCCAAGGAGACAGTGGGCTGAATATCCTGTATTTGTCTTTATATACAAATCGTTCTCCAATCGAGGACAGCTGTTCATAATCCGGAGACATGCTTAAAAACCGCGTAATTAAGGCGTTTTTTACTGTGAATAAATTGTGAAAAGCATTCAAAATGGGGTGATAAGTCCTATTTATCACCAAGCAAAGAAAACGTGATGATGGTATAATAAA
This sequence comes from Paenibacillus brevis, assembly GCF_018919145.1. Classification (GTDB taxonomy): domain Bacteria; phylum Bacillota; class Bacilli; order Paenibacillales; family Paenibacillaceae; genus Fontibacillus; species Fontibacillus brevis. The sequence goes on along the minus strand of NZ_JAHLQJ010000018.1, from coordinate 47,852 downwards.
AGCGTACACAGGAAGTAAGGAATAAACAAAAATTCTTCAGGTCTAGGAGGGTGAATGTGATGTTTGAAGGATTCCTCGAAATGCAATCGGTAGTTACAAAGGTTCATGGACGGTTAGAACTTGAGGGCGATCAAGCTTACCGTAAGCTCGAATTCGGTACAGAACGCCATCTTCATACACCGGAACCAGGAAGCAGACGCCGTGCCGAGGAAGCGCCTCAGTCATTCGTATCCCGCTTCAAGTTCTGGACCATCTAACTAGATTGAGCAGAGCCCCTTCAAAAAAATAGTGTGGTAGCTATAGCGATAGCGGGCTCAACATTCTCGCCTGGATGCCTCTTGCAGAAATTGATCTGCAGGGGGCATCTTTGTTTTTGATCAAATTACTAACTCAATACGATGTCGGTTCGTGGTTGGTCATATGCTATAATGTCGAGAAAGAGAGTTTGAGCTGTGAGAGGAGACCGGAGAACAATGAAAATCCGTAAGGCCATTATTCCTGCGGCCGGCCTAGGGACCCGCTTCCTGCCTGCAACCAAGGCGATGCCCAAGGAGATGCTGCCGATCGTGGACAAGCCAACGATTCAGTACATCGTGGAGGAAGCCGTTGCCTCGGGAATCGAGGATATCATCATCGTAACAGGGAAAGGCAAACGGGCCATTGAAGATCACTTTGACAATTCGTTTGAACTGGAATACTTTTTGAGCGACAAATCTAAATGGGATATGCTGAATGAGGTTCGAAAATCCTCCAATTTGGCAGACATCCATTATATCCGGCAAAAGGAACCTCGCGGCCTGGGCCATGCCATCTGGTGTGCCCGCAAATTTATAGGAGATGAGCCGTTCGCTGTACTGCTTGGTGACGATGTCGTGGAATCAGACGAGCCTTGCTTGAAGCAAATGATCGATGTCTACAATGAGGAGCAAGCTTCCATAGTGGGAGTTCAACCGATTCCATGGGAAGAGGTCTCCAGATACGGAGTTGTCGACGGTATTAAAGTCAGAGATCGGGTCTACGAATCAAGGCAGCTTGTGGAGAAGCCGCCCATTGGACATTCGCCATCTAATCTCGCCATTATGGGACGCTATATTCTTACTCCGGCGATCTTCGATATCCTCAATGATCAGCAAGAGGGCGTTGGTGGGGAGATTCAACTGACAGATGCGATTGCGCGGCTTGGTGAGCGTGAGCGGATTCTTGCTTACCATTTTGATGGCCTGAGACATGATGTGGGGGAAAGACTTGGTTTTATTAAGACCAGCATACACTATGCCCTGCAAAGAGAAGAACTGCATGATGACCTGCTAAAATATTTGGCGGAGCTGGTGCTCCGAAATGAAATCGGCCTCTCCTGAGCAGGAGAAGCCGATTTTTTGTTAATCTGCTAATTTAAAAGGTTAGTTGTGCGATTTGGTCGATGGAAGCCTTCTCCCCAGGATCTGCCTGAATCAATTGATCATAAACTGTTTGATCACTGCCACCGGAGACTTGTAAAGCGGCAAGGTACCAGCGAGCAATTTCCCGGTTGTTCGGATCGTTAAAGTCCTGTGGTAGTCCATGCTGTAGGATAACAGCTGCTTCAGCAGGCTCTCCCATCATGTACTGCATCTTGCCGGCATGAAGCGCCATATTCATGGTAACTGCAAATGGATTCCCTTGAAACTGCCCCTCCGGCAGGGCCTTTAAATGCTCTACTCCTTGTACTACTCTATCAAAGGCTTGAAGTCCGGAGAAGAAGTACTTGTCCTTTTCTTCAACTGCACCATTGCTAAGGCTTTGGTACCCGAGTTCATAGGATTCAACAATCAACTGTTCGTACCAGTCTTGATCGTACACATAACGGCTCGCATTATCCTTAAGAACATCATAAGCTTTAGCATACTCGCCCTTGCTCTTGTATAACGTTGCGAGCTGAGAGTACAGATTTTTATCAAAGGGTTCCTTTTTCAAAGCGCTTGTAAGCAAACTCAAGTTTTGTGTATAGAAGGCTTCCTCCTGTGTTTGCTCAAAGGCAGATCGCAGCAAGACATTATAGTTAAGCACAGCCGTTGGGTGATTCTTCCGCTTATTCAGCGTTTGCACGAAAGAAGCTTGAATCTCCTGGAAGTCTGTACTTGTTGCCATCAATTCCTGCCCTTTCTGAAGAGTATTATTCGCTTGGACATAGCGGATTGAAGTGAAAATCAGCAGTAAGGAACTGATCACAATAATACCGTTATATAGTACGCGGGCTGTCGAACCTTTCAGTGAAAGACGTTTGAGAGGCTGAGCATCCATAGCTGCCGACATGCCCCCAAGACCAAGGAAGACTAGTATTCCAATAAAGACATAACTCATATTAAAGTCCATTAAACTGTGAATAAGTATTGAAAGGACGATAATAAAATACACGAAATACGAATTGCGCTGTGCTTCTTCAGATTTAAAATATCCGCGAATATATTTATAGAAGATGAATCCGATGCCTGCGAAAAGAACAATGAAGCCCAAAAGACCAACCTCTACAAGGTACTGCATGGCAAAGCTGTGTGCCTGACGGCTTGTATAAGGGTTGTTCTGGTACTTCTCGTAGATGGAAGCCCAGGCGCCTCCTCCGGCACCCAGTATCGGATAATCCTTAATAACCTTAACGGCATCCTTATAGAACGTAAAGCGTTCCAGCACACTGTGCTGTTGGAAGTTGATATTCTCCAAACGGTCGCCGATGTTGCCAGGAAGAACATGCTTCAGATTAGTTCCGAGCAAGAGCGCTACAAGAATAACTGAGGCCAGAACAGAAACCACGGGCAGCCATAAGCCAGCAAGTTTTTTGGAAGCCCAGCGTTCTGTAATTCGGTCTAACCAAGGTGAAATATAGCGTTGAATGCCCCAAGCCAACAAGGCCACCATAATCGATGCGGCAAGCACATACCCCCAGCCCTTTGCCGGGTTATTAATCTGCCCCAGATGGAACTGCTGTCCGAGCTCTGTAACGGGCTTGGAAATGACAAGCGTAGCTGCACCGGAGATCAGGACATAGATGATCCACAGAACTTGCTTGGCCGGCTTCAGGAACAGCAACAGCAAGATGAACACGACCGGCAAGAAGACAAGCCCGCCGCGCGACAAGGTTAGAAGAATCGACAAAATAATCGGTACCAGCATGAAGGCATGAATCACCTGGAGATACCATTTTGTTGATCGAGTAATAGCAAACACAGCTACAAACAGAAAAGCCAACAAGTAAGCTGCGTATGTATTTGGATACTGGAAGACTGAAGCAAGACGTGGTCCATTTGCATCAATCCATACTGCTTGATTGTACTGGCCGCCGATAACCGTCTTTGTAAACCAGCCGACTAGTGCGGAAACCGTTCTCCCTTGTCCGAGCCAATTGAACAGGCCAAACAGGACGATAAGATAAGAAACGCCGATAAGAGAAGTTTCAATGATAGTATTGGCCGATTTATTTTGCAAGATATAAAGTCCAATTACGAAAATGATCGCATATAGACACTGAATCAGCACCGCGTTCATGGCAAAATAATGACTAGCCGCCGAAATCAAAGAGAGGCAATAAGTGATTGGAATAAGCAATACCCACGCCGCTGTCCAATCCCGCTGATCCTCTAACCTAAATTTCTTGAAATGAGCCCAGACCCATATGACCCCGAGGATTCCTCCAATTAATACAGACCAATAGATTGGGTTCTCAAAGTTTTGAACTAACCCGTTAAATAGTCCGGCCTGGAATGGAGCCCACACCAGAAACAAAATTAAACCAACAATTAATAGCCACAACGATGCAGGGAAATTCTCCCTCTTTCTCGACGTTGCTGCCTTTTTCCCGTATACTGGATTCGACACGTATTTTTGCTCCTTTGCTAGTAGATACGTATAGTATTTTAGCATAAGGAAAAGGATGGGGCTAGATTTCCATCATTCCGTTTAACGTCCAAGATTTGGTGGTGTGCAAAATTAAGAACTTGATTTATAGAATTACATATAAGCTGGCAGTTAAAATAAAGCCTCTTATTACCAGCATAGTTTCTCCCACTGTCAGGCAAAAAGTTAAGAGGATGTTGCTCAAGAAAGCTTTTCCTATCGAAAAGGCTACTTCAACTCACTCTTATGTCACTGGTGCAAGAGGTGTGAATCTCTTAGGCTATTCAAGAGCAGAAATGGGAATTGGGGAATCTTGCAGAATTGCTGCCAATAACCTGGAAGCTGCTCATATTCCGTTCGGAATCCTTAATTTCACGGGAACCAATAGCGCTAGAATGGAAGACTTGTCATGGGTTCACAAAGAAATTACTGGACCAAACTATAATATAAACCTGCTTCATGTAAATGCCGAGCAAATGACAGAAATTTATGCGAAATATGGGAACACACTATTCCAAAATAGATATACAATAGGTTATTGGCACTGGGAACTACCTGAGTTTCCGGATGAATGGTTAGAGGGTTTTAGTTTGGTAGACGAAGTGTGGGTTCCGTCGACATTTGTCGCAGATTCTATAGCTTTAAAGAGTCCGGTTCCGGTGGTAAAAATTCCGCACTCTATCGATGTGAAAATAAAGGAGCCACGGAATAGAGCCTATTTTCGCCTGCCTGAGAATGCATTTCTATTTCTTTCTATGTACGATGTGAAGAGTTATCAGGAGCGAAAGAATCCGAAAGCTGTGGTAGAGGCTTTTAAAGTGGCCTTTAAACCGGATGATGCAAGTGTCGGACTTGTTTTAAAGGTAAATAGTTATAGAAGCGGGACGGCTGAACTTAGAGCGCTTGACTCCCTTATAGAGGATTATCAAAATATCTATTTAATAACGGATACGATCAGCCGTAATGATATAAATGCATTGCTGAATGTAACAGATTGTTTTGTATCTTTGCATAGAAGTGAGGGGTTCGGGCTCGGATTGGCTGAAGCCATGTACCTTGGAAAGCCGGTGATCGGAACTAACTGGTCCTCGAATACAGATTTTATGAATACAAGCAATTCCTGTCCGGTTGATTATAGATTAATCCAAGTCGGAAATGATTATGGTCCTTATAAGGCATACCAGCAATGGGCGGATCCGGATGTCGATCAAGCAGGAGACTATATGAAAAGGTTAGCTGCCGATAAAGAGTTCTATGATAAAATTGCTCTAGCTGGTCAAAGAAATATCAAAGAGGGCTTTTCACCGCCGGCTATTGGGAAGTTGATACAAGAACGATTAAAATATATTGAAAAATGGAAATTTGGAGGAAGACAATGACTATAACATGCGTCATTATGGCAGGAGGAAAAGGAGAACGGTTCTGGCCGAAAAGTAGAACCAACCTACCCAAACAATTTCTGAACATTTCAGGGAATAAATCGATGATACAGCAATCAATAGCCAGGTTAGAGAATCTGATAGATATCAGTCAGATTTTCATCGTAACGAATGGATTGTACGCTGAATTAATTAAGGCTCAAATTCCTCATTTGCCGCATGAGAATATCATTATAGAGCCGATTGGGAGAAATACGGCGCCTTGTATCGGTTTAGCTTCCATATTAATTGAAGAACGATTCCCGGACAGCACCATGATAGTATTACCCTCAGATCATATCATCGAAAATGAAGAGGGCTTTATTAGAATCCTTGAGACTGCAGTTGAAGTTGCTCAGGACAACAAGAGCTTGGTTACCCTGGGGATCCAACCTGGATACCCGGAAACCGGATACGGTTATATAGAAAGTACAGATCAAAGAGAAATAGTTAATGAGTTGGACGTTCTCAAAGTAAATAAATTTGTTGAGAAACCCGACCAGGCCACTGCAGAGTCTTATTTAGAGGCAGGGAATTATTACTGGAATAGCGGGATTTTTGTTTGGCGTACAGAAGTGATCCGCAAATATATCCAACAGTTAATGCCGGAAATGCATGATATACTGGAAACGATGCGCGCTGCTTTCGGTAATGCAAATTTTGCTGAAGTTATTAAAGATGAATTCATTAAGATGCCTGACCAGTCGATTGACTATGGAATCATGGAGAAAGTCGACAATATTTATGTTATCCCTTGTGTTTTTGGATGGGATGATGTCGGTAGTTGGACTGCTTTGGAACGTATCAATGAACTTGATGAAAATGGAAATGTGATTAAAGGAAACATTTTGAATTTGGATACCAAAAGATGCATTATAGAAAGTAACGGGAAATTGATCGCTACCTTGGGCATTGAGGACCTGATTATTGTCGATACCGAAGATGTTACTTTGATCTGTAGCAAGGATAAAGCTCAAGAAGTGAAGCTGCTGCTCAAAGAATTAAGAATGCAGAAATTGGAACAGTACCTATAAATTATATTGAAAAGAACTGGAGAGATTTGATTATGTCAAAAAATGCACTGGTAACCGGAATTACGGGACAAGATGGCTCTTACTTGGCAGAACTTCTGTTGGAAAAAGGATATAAGGTTTATGGACTTCGTCGTAGAACCAGCACACCCATGATGGAAAATATCGAATACATTAAAAACGAGATTGAATTTATTGAAGGAGACTTACTGGATCAAGGGTCGCTAATTAATGCAGTTCAAAAGTCGAATCCGGATGAAGTATACAACTTGGCTGCACAGTCTTTTGTGGCAACATCTTGGGAACAACCTATCTTAACCGGTCAGGCGACTGCAATCGGAGTAACAAATATGTTGGAGGCTGTTCGCTTAACGAAGCCTGAGGCCAGATTCTATCAAGCTTCTAGTAGTGAAATGTTCGGTAAAGTTGTCGAAACTCCGCAGAAGGAAACAACCCCTTTTTATCCGCGTAGCCCTTATGGTGTTGCCAAGGTTTATGGTCATTGGATTACTGTGAACTATCGGGAAAGCTATGATATGTATGCATGTTCCGGCATCTTATTTAATCATGAATCGCCGCGTCGCGGAGTCGAATTTGTTACCCGTAAAGTAACGGATGCGGTAGCGAGAATTAAAATGGGACTCCAAAGGGAATTGAGAATGGGTAATCTTGATGCTAAGCGCGACTGGGGCTTTGCCGGTGACTATGTGAAAGCCATGTGGCTTATGCTACAGCAAGATAAACCGGATGATTACGTCATTTCGACAGGTGAAACACACACCGTTCAAGAGCTTGTTGAAATTGCTTTTGGCCATGCGGGGTTGAATTGGAGAGATTATGTGGTTATTGACCCCAAATTTGTCCGTCCGGCTGAAGTGGACTTGCTCCTGGGAGACAGTTCTAAAGCCCAAAAAACATTAGGATGGAAACTGGAGGTTGGCTTTGAGGACTTGGTTAAAATGATGGTGGATAGTGATTTAGAAAAGCTAAATAGATGAAAAATTTTAGTCAAAGGGAATGATTATGAGAGCGCTAATTACCGGTATTAAGGGGTTTGTGGGGCGACATCTTGCACAATTGCTGCTAGATAAGGGGTATGAGGTCTGGGGATTCACTAGAATGGAAGCTCAAGATAGTGTTATTAATAATTGTAATTTGGTAAAAGTAGATTATTCAAACGAACAGTTGTTAATAAATTTGTTTAACGATATCAGACCAGATGAAATATATCATTTGGCTGGACAGAGCTCAGTTAAGTTTTCTTGGAGTAATCATTTGGATACCTTTGAAGGAAATGCCCTGAACACTTTGAGGTTTTTAGAATCTTTGCGGAAAAGTAGTATTTGCAAAGAAGTAAGAGTACTGACTATTGGGTCCTCCGAAGAATATGGGGGAGTGGGATATAGTGACTTGCCAATTAGTGAGTCAGTGGCTTTAAATCCTATAAGTCCTTATGGAGTGTCGAAGGCTTCGGTTTGGTTAATGGCTAAACAGTACTCGCAAGCACATGGCATGAGAATTGTCCATGCTCGCCCCTTTAACCATATAGGCCCAGGCCAAGGGCAAGGTTTTGTTACAACAGATTTCGCGACCCAGATAGTTCGAATTGAAAAGGGCGAGGTTGATCCAATAATTTCAGTAGGGAATTTAGAAGCTAAACGTGACTTTTCAGATGTACGTGATATCGCATATGCATATACATTGCTTCAGCGTAAAGGAATGCCCGGACAAGCCTACAATGTTTGTTCGGGCATCCCGGTATCAATAAATACACTGTTACAGACAATGATCCAATTGAGCAAATGTACTTCTATTTGTGTTGAGAAAGATATGAGTCGCTTAAGGCCTTCAGATATTCCGGTTTATTATGGAGACCCAAGTAATATAAGCAGGACTACTGGGTGGCAGAATAAAATAACATTAAATGAATCACTTAATGATATTCTTGAATTTTGGAGAAAGAAGCTTTAAGGGGCTAAAGTGCGAAATGTATAAAAAAACGGTGGAAATATTCAAATATCGACAGATGTTGGAAAGCTTAGTTTTGACTGATCTCCGAACTAGATACAAAGGGTCCTTCTTAGGTTTTTTTTGGACTTTGCTAAACCCTTTATTGATGCTGGGGGTTTATTCTCTTGTTTTTAAGTATGTTGTACGAATTTCATTGGAGAATTATACAGCATACTTATTTATCGGGATTGTTGTATGGAACCTGTTGAGTCAATCTTTAGTTTCGGGAGCAACTTCGGTGATTCGAAATGCTGGTTTAGTAAAAAAAATATATTTTCCCAAAGAGATCTTACCCTTATCTGTTGTTCTAGGTGGGGTAATTAATTTTTTGCTAAGCCTAGTTGTGCTTTTTCCGGTATTGTTTTTTTCAAACGTGAAAGTGGGTTTACCATTGATAACGCTGCCTATAATTCTAACGGTATATTTTATTTTTACCTTGGCGCTTACTACTTTAGTTTCTTGTTTAAATGTGTATTTCAGAGACCTTGAACATATTTTATCCGTAGTAGTGATGGCATGGTTTTATCTTACACCTATAGTCTTTACAGAGGATATGATACCTGCTGGATTAAAGAGCGTATTTGCTTTAAATCCGATGAATCCAATTGTTAATGGATTCCACAAGGTGTTTTTCTACAACCAGTTTCCGGATATGATTCAGCTATTGTGGTTAGGCCTTCTTTCAATTGGTCTATTGATTATCTGTTATTTTGTATTTGGTAAACTTAGCAGAAAGTTTGCTGAAGAAATTTAGTAAGGAGTAGGTATCAATATGGATGCAATCTCCATTAGCAATGTAACCAAGACTTTTAAAATTTTCACCGAAAGAAGTTCCACGCTTAAGGATAGGATTGTAAAAGGTAGAAAGAACAAGTATCAGGAATTTTGTGCACTAAACAATGTCTCATTGAATATAGAAAAAGGACAAACTGTTGGTTTCATCGGAAGAAATGGTTCAGGGAAAAGCACACTTCTTAAATTGTTAACAGGAATTTTATATCCGGATAGTGGACAGATTCGTGTCAGTGGTAAAGTCTCAAGCTTACTCGAATTAGGGGCAGGGTTTCATCCGGATTTTACAGGGCGAGAAAATATATTTATGAATGCAGCCATACTGGGATTGACAAAAAAAGAGATTAAAAAGAAACTAGATCAAATTATCATGTTTTCTGAACTCAAGGGTTATATTGATAATCCGGTCAGAAACTATTCTTCCGGAATGTATATGAGACTTGCCTTCTCGGTTGCCATCATGGTTGAACCAGAGGTGCTTTTAATTGATGAGGTGCTTGCAGTAGGAGACGCTGCATTTCAACAAAAATGCATGGATCAACTTCGGAATATGAAGCAAAAAGGAACGACTATCGTGTTTGTATCCCATGATTTAGGTGCTATGGAGAAACTGTGCGATAGGGTTGTTTGGATAAACAAAGGTAAGATTGTGGAAGACGATAAACCTAAAAAGGTAATAGATAAATATTTGGAATACTTAGCTATAGAAGAAGATAAGCGATTGATTGAAGAGGCAGGAGAAGTTAATAAGCAAATTGAAGTAAAACAAGATTCTTCAGACTCTTTCGATACTAATAAAGAGAATCAACACGATGAACAGAGATGGGGAAATAGAAAGGTCGAAATTACAGATGTAATTCTTGAAGATTTCAATGGTAAGAAGAAGATGAGCTTTCTTAGCGGTGATGAGCTACTTATAAGAATTCACTATAAAAGTTGGGGTTTTGTTGAAAATCCGGTTTTTGGAATAGCTATTCACACATTAGAACATGTGCATTGTTATGGGACAAATACCCAAATCGATTATTATAAAATTGATGAACTATCCGTTAATGATGTAGGTGAGGTGTATTTTAAAATCCCTCAATTGAACTTATGTGGAGGAACATATCTACTCACAGTTGCAATTCATGATGAGAATGGGCTTCAGTATGATTTTCATGATAAGAAGTATTCATTTAAGGTGACAAGCCTATCCAATGAAGTGGGAATTGTAAAAATTGATCATCATTGGGACCGTAGTGAATTTTAGGAGGAAGCAAAATGCCTAAACAATCAATGACACCTGGAATGATAATGAATCAGATTAGATCGACTGTTCGTAAACATGGGGGGGATGAAAGTATTCCTAGTGAGGTTGAACAGGAGAAGAATCTTGACCAATTGAGCGACGGGAATTCAAGTTATTTTGAGTTAATGAAACGAATTAATGAAGATATTAGGGCATTGTCAGGGAAGGTTCCACCTAATATGCCAATAGCCTTTCAGGAGCCTCGATTAGTATCTAGATTTAGGCTCTTGGGCAAGATTATTGTTCCGATAAGGAAGTTTGGAGCGAGACTATTTACTAAATGGTATGTAGACCCCATTTCAAGCCAACAACATTACTTAAACAAGGAAATGTGGTCTGGGTTAAATCGTTCGATTGAAATTATTACAAACTTAACTCAGCTAGAGACGAAATTAATCAATCAAGTCTATGGCTTAAATAATGTTATAACGGAATTAAAGGATGAGATAACGAGACTTAATAATGACATAAGAGATTTAAGAAGAGAAGATGAAGAGATAATGACGGATATCCAATTGCTAACAAAGAAGTATTCCCATAGTGCATTTGAATATTCTGCTTTTTCCAAACGTTTTAGTGCACCGGGCGATGCAGTTAAACAGATTTTCACTCAGTACTTAAAGTACATTAAACCAGAACATACTGTCTTAGATATAGGCTGTGGTCAGGGGTATTTTTTAGAACTATTGAATGAAAGCTCTATAAAGGGAATTGGTGTGGATAGTGACCCTAGGCTGGTATCGCTTTGTATTGAAAAAGGATTAACAGCGTATGTTGAAGATGGTCATTCATATCTACAAAAGCAGAGCGATGAATCCATAGATTCTATCTTTCTTGCTCATGTAATTGAACACCTCACGCTATCTGAAAAAATAGAATTTTTGGATCTTTCTTATAAAAAATTAAAAAAAGAAGGGGTCTTAATTCTTGAAACCCCAAACACTACTTCTGTTTATGTAATGCATAATTTGTACTACCTAGATCCTACTCACGAGAAACCATTATTTCCTGAGGCACTAAAACACTTAGCTGAGGTGTCGGGGTTTACTGTGGTTGCGTCGTATCTTAGTGGAGCAATAATTGAGACAGGAAAAGAAAATGACTATTATAACTACTCATTGGTTCTAAAAAAATAGTATAGTTGGTGGATAATGAAAATTGCAATTATTACTCCATGGTATAACGATGGGATTTCAGGTGGTGCTGAGCGCTTTGCAGGCGGAATCGCCAAGTGTTTATTAGACATTGGTTGCAATGTTGAGATTCTGACTACTTGCGGGAAAGATTCATTTTGGGATTGGGGCAAAGATTACTATAATGAAGGCAGTTATCAAGTAAATGGGATACTAATCCGTAGATTTTCATTGAATGCAAGAAACAGATTGAAATACGAAGAGATACTAGGAAAGGTCTTGCATAACAAAGAAATAAAATATTCTGAGCAGTTACAATTATTTTTAGAGACTGTAAATAGCGATTCTATGTATGAGTATATTGAAGTGAATGGGCACGAGTACATTTTTTTATTCATACCTTATTTGTTCGGTACTACCTTCTGGGGAAGTAGAATTATTCCAGAGCATAGTTTTATCATTCCTTGTTTACATGATGAAGAACTGGCACGTTTAGAGGCTATCGGTCATATGCTTACTAGAGCAAAGGGGATCTTATTTAATACCGAAGAGGAAAGGCTGCTCACTGAAAGACTGCATGGTATCGATCTGTCCAACTCTGTCATTTCCGGTGGAGGAGTTGAAATTAACCACCATCCTAATGAGAGAAGAGCCCGAGATAAGTTCAACCTTAGTGGTGATTATTTTGTATATGTCGGCAGACTCGTTACTGGAAAGAATGTTCCCCAACTGTTAAAGTTCTTTAAAAATTTTGTAGAGAAAACTAATAGGAATATAACATTGGTAGTTATGGGGAAAGGCGAGGAAGAGATTATAGAAGTGATAGACAAATCACCTAACATGATTCATTTAGGTGAAGTTAGTGATGAAGAAAAATACGATGTTTTATCTGGAAGCCTTGGTTTGATTCAACCCTCACTTATGGAAAGTTTCTCGATTGTCATCATGGAAAGTTGGCTTTGCGGCACCCCGGTAATTGTTAATGACCTATGTGCTGTTACCAAAGGACATTGTGAACGAAGTAAGGGGGGAATGTCTTATAGTGATTATGAGTCATTTGAGAAAGTTTTGGATTATTTTATTTCATCACCGAAGGAAAAAATATCTCGAATGGGCCTGAATGGAAAAGCGTACGTTGAGAAAGAATATACTTGGAATGCAACGGCCCAAAGGATCGTTAAATTTTTGATTGATAACGGATTCAACAAGGAGGATCTTTTCGTATGAGGATACTCATCGATATTCAGACTCTTTTTACAAATGAGAAGAATAGAGGCATTGGTATATATACATATCAATGGATAAAGAAGATTGTTACTGTAAACAATAAGCATAGATTTTATGTAATGAAGAGGGAAGGGGGGAAGTGGTATTTTACCTTCATATCCCAGTATATTGATATCGATTCAAGATTACTCGAGAGCCAATGCTGGTTTGAACAAGAATTCAATTCTTTCCTCTTAGAGAAAGAAATTGATATAGTTCATTTAACTAGTCCGTTTATGTTTGATATAGAGTTGCCTGAAATTACCACGAATCTAACAAAAGTATCTTACTTAGTTTATGATCTAATACCATTAGTAATGGAGCAAGAGTACTATGATAAATGGCCCAAAAGCATCCAACAAAATTATAACGAAAGGGCCGACAAAATAAAGAATGCAGATTTAATTCTTACGATATCAGATGCTTCGAAGCATGATTTAATAAAATTCCTCGGAATAGAGAGTCAAAAAATCAGGGTGATTTACGCCTCAACTAATGAAGATGCTGAAAACGCAAGAAATGTTCGGGATGAGGAAAAGGCGCTTTTACACGAAATTGGTCTAAAAAAGCCATATATATATTCATTAACTGGTAATGATCCAAGAAAGAATAATAAAGGGTTAATCAATGCCTTTTCTAATATTATGAATGATTTTGAAGAATTAACGTTAGTCATTGGCGGCATAAGACAACAATCTGAACAAGAAGAGTTGCTTAAATATGCTATAAGCAAGGGTGTTAATAAGGAACGATTATTATTTCCAGGCTATGTGGCTGAAAACACATTACGAGCTTTGTACAGGCATTGTGAAGTTTTTGTCTTTCCTTCTTTATATGAAGGCTTTGGGTTGCCAGTATTAGAAGCAATGAGATGCGAAGCGCCCGTAATTACAAGCAAGTGTTCCTCTTTGCCCGAAATAACCGGGGATTCGGCTATCTTAGTTGATCCTATTAATGATGAAGAAATAGAAAGTAGTGTTACTAGAGTTTTAAGTGATAAGGATTACCGTTCAGAGCTAATAAGGAAGGGGATAGAACAAGCTAAAATTTTTTCATGGGAAAGAACAGTTGTTGAAAGCATAATAAGTTTTGAATCTCTCCAATCTGCTTCACATGAAATGATAATGCAAGAAGATTTACAAAAGCCCCGACTGGCTTACATTAGCCCTCTTAACCCACAATCAAGTGGGATTTCCGATTATAGCGAGGAGCTTCTTGTACACCTGGAAAAAATTTATGAAGTAATTATATTTGTAAATGGTTATATCCCATCTAATCCAATAATCTCTAATAATTTTAAAGTTGTTGATATAAACGAGAACAAAAAAAAATTAGAAAATATTGATTTGAGATTATATCATGTCGGTAATAACGAGTACCATGAATGGATTATAGATACTTTGGAAAAATATCCAGGTTATGTAGTTTTGCATGATTTGAATTTATTTGGCGTTTTTTTATACTCCACGTATTTAAAAGGCAACACTGAAAAGTTTGTTAATGAATTGGTTTATAATAACGGCAATGAAGGTATAGAAGCTGGAACGTTATTAGCCAACTCTAAGATAATTCCAGACAATCAAAACTTCCCGTTATTTAATAGAGTTGTCGATATGAGCTCTGGAGTGTTAGTCCATAGCAAATATGCGGCAGATAAAATCCGTTTAAACAGGAATTATAAGGGACCGATTATTTCCATTCCTTCAGGAATAACCATTGAAAATCAGGATGTCTCACGGAAAGAAATACAGGCAAAATTGAATTTCAAAAGTAGTGAATTTAATATTGGGGTCTTTGGAAATGTTATTCCAAACAAAAGAGTCGATATCATTATAAAAGTGATTTCGAAACTTATAGAAACTAACCCAGAGGTTCATCTTCGAATAATTGGTCATCCAGAGCCGCATTATAAAAAGGAATTAACTCATTTAGTGTCGAAATTGGACATGAAAAAACATGTAACATTTATTGACTCACCGGATATCGAAACTTTTAAACAATACATTAAAGCAAGTGATTTATGTATTAATCTTCGGTGGCCCACAATGGGTGAAACTTCGGCTACTTTGATGAGGGCTTTAGGATCCGGTGTACCATGTATAGTTTCTAATGTCGGATCATATATGGAGTATCCTGATGATTGTGTATGGAAGGTTGATGTTGATCAGTTTGAAGAGGAACTGTTACTTAGTTATTTGCTTGAATTATGTAATAATTGCTCCCTACTGAACAATATGGGGAATATAGCGGAAAATTACACCAAATCAACGTGTGACTTTGGAATAATAAGTAAAAAAATCAAAAACTTTATTATGCAAGATGGGCCTTGAATGTAGTAACAGGCATTTTAATTTGATTTACTACCCAATGAGATACTAAAGGTGGATTAATTATGAAATTCTTAAAGCTCCCAAGTGTTGTTTTATTTATTGTTATTATATTTATTTATTTCTATGCATTGTCATTGAAAGTTCCTATGAATTCAGATGGTGCTTCAGCTGTATTGCAAGCTAAAGATATGCTGGAAGGAAATGTGTTTCTTAGAAATTGGTATTTATCTACTGGAACTTATATTACAACTGATTTATTCCTATATGTATTATTGTTACCTTTTCTCGGATTTTCAACAAATGTTATTTATGTTGGTTCCGCAATTTTCTACACTGGTCTTGTTATAGTATGTATGTGGATTAGTGCTAAAAAAAAGAATGGTATTTCTTACAAAAGAGCATTTGCTACATTTGCTATAGTAGGGTTACCAAATTTATTTGTTACGAATATGGTGTTCTCTGGGCCTATGCATACTAGTTCATTGCTTTATTGTTTATTAGCTCTATTTATATGGGAATATGCGAAAAATATTTATGTGAGATATGGAAGCTTGTTTATAATTCTTACTTTGGCTCTGATAGCGGACCCTTTTGTGCTCTGGTTTTTTGTGGTTCCTTTTGTTCTGGCCTGTGCATATAAAGCGATTCGGAATAAAAGCGAATACATTTCGCTTGGTATTGTTATAGGATCATATGTAACATCCAAAGTAGTTATGAAGTTTGTTGGGTTCAATGTTCCAAGTATTGGAGAGACTCGATTTGTTAAGATTGATGAACTGAAAAAGAATGTTGTGTTGACAATAGAAGGAATCTTGAATTTATACGGAGCGAATTTCTTTGGGCAATCAGTATCTACAATAGTATTAATAGTCATTTTACACCTGTTCGTTTTGATCTTTACAATTTGGTTAGGTTATCAGAGCATCAAAAAAATAGATAAAAGTAATGTATCGACATTAGAATTATTCTTGATAATTGGGATCATGATTAACATTGTTGAATATGTTTGTAGCAATATGCCTATTAATATAGCAACAACAAGATATATATTACCTGCATTCGTTTTCTTTTCAATTTATATAGGGAAATTTTCATTATCTCGTATTAATAGCAGGAAAATTACAGTAGCATTATCAATATCTCTTATCCTTTATGCTTTGACATCATTACAAACAGTGACTTTAAACAAAACGGTCTCCATATATCAGGAAGTTGCAGACTTTTTGCAACAAAAAGGATTGACACGTGGCTATGGTTCCTACTGGAATTCATCAATAGTTACACTTGAAAGTGAGAATGATGTAATAATAAGACCGGTTGTTTATAACGGAGAAATTGTTCCTTTTGCTTGGTTTTCTAAAACATCATGGTATTCAGAGCCAACAAACTTTTTAATATTTGACAATACAAATTGGGGTGATATCAATGCAGAGAACGCCGAAAAAAAATTTGGAGTTCCAGATCGGATTTATAATTTCAATGGATTGACAATTTTATATTGGGATAAAGATATTTCAAAAGAATTATAAAAGAAGGTATTTTGACATGCGGATTATGAGTTTCAGGGAAATCTGTCTCATGGACTACAACAAAGACAGCATGTTATAGTGAGCCACTGCAAAATTATGAAAAAAGACCCCGAGATTTCTTTTGACTTTTTGCAATGAGTTCAAGAATCGCATTTCGTTCGCTTACATCACCGTAGTATGCGATTCATTCAGGAAATCAAATTATGACTTAACAACATAAACTAGCGGTTAGCAAATTCAAGTGGGCAAATGGTAGAACAAACAGGGAGCGTCTGCCAGCGCCCTTACAGAAGTACATCTAGAAGTCCTTCTATAAGAAAATTAGACGCTTGAGAAGCTATGCTTAGTAGGAAGCCCAAGAAACTATAGGTCGAACTTTGCTAGTTTGCTTTTTAATGCAATTTCACAGTGTCTGATAATGGAGAGATATCTTTTTTTAGAAATATATTTATTTCTAAATTTGTTGTCATTCTACAGGGTTATCCATTGATTGAAACAAGGGAGAGAAAAGAGGCTATGTTATCTTTAGATTGAGCCCTAAAAATATGTAAGGGTTCCGATAAATAGGCTTGAAGAAAAATAGCGACGAAAGAGATGTCAATATGAAAAAAACAGTTTTTTTCTCAGGAGTTTTCTTTCTTTATTTCTATATATTTTATAACCAAATATATAATAAAGCTGGACTTTTTCCATCTGACTTGCCTGATCACATAAGCTTTGGTCAACAATTTTTAGCGGGTGATAATCAACTGCCGCACCCGGGGCTTTATCTTTTGATTTTTTTAGTTTCACTGGTTTCTCCTTTTAGTTTTGAAGAAAGTGGTATATTAACTTTATCGATACTTGTGGTTCTTATTTCCTGGATAATCTATAGATTTTTAACTAAATATACTGATAAGGCATTAGAATATACGAGTGTTTTAATGATTGTCACACCTATATTTGTGCCATTTTTTAATCAACTTTATCTTGGTCAGTCAAGTGCCAATGTATATCATAATCCTACCCTTATTGCTGTAAAGCCATTTGTATATTTATCATTAATTTATTTCATAAAGATGTTGGAGAAACCTACACTTTTGAATGTAGTGCTAACAGGCTTCATATTAATGGCAAGTACTGTAATGAAGCCTAATTTTGTATTGGTTTTTATTTTCACTGCACCATTGTACATGCTAATTAAAAATGTTTCTTTCAATAGATGGTTTCTCCTAATGGCTACCTTAGTTCCAACAGGATCTCTATTAATATATCAATATTTTAGAACATATAATCTAGATGATGGAGGCAAGATAGTCTTTGATTTTTTAGGAGTTTGGAATCTGTATTCACCATCTCCACTGTTGTCTGTTGTATTAAGTTTGTCGTTTCCTTTAGGAATATTGGTATTTAGATCGAAATCTGTATGGAATAGTAGATACTTACTTTTTAGCTGGATTGGAACAATAATTGCTTATTTGCAATTTGCTGTGTTAGCAGAGGAAGGAATTAGATATACCCATGCAAACTTTGTATGGGGAGTGCACATGATGGTTGCTTTATTGTTTCTATTTTCGGTAATTGAACTTATTAAGTGGAAAATTGAGGTTGGCAATGGTAATTGGAAGCAGACTTTAGTGCAAACGATTTTAGCTTTTCACTTTTGTTCTGGATTATATTATTTGATTGCGATAATACTCGGAAATAGTTACATTTAAAGCATGCAAACTGAATTATTTCTCGCTGTAATACTATTTTGGAGGATAACCTTCTACTAAATAAGAGCAACTTAATCAGTTACTTCGTATTCATTTCAGTAGACAAAAAAGGAGCAGTGCTTTAATGCCATCTAGTAGAGTTGATATTTCAGTTGTAATCCCAATCTATAAAAACTCTCCATTTATAGATCAATTATATGTCAGGCTGAGGAAGGAATTTGAGAAATTCACACAGAATTTTGAAATTATATTTGTTAATGATTCGAGCCCAGATGATTCATGGGATAAAATTAAGAGTTTAGTAGACTCTGATAATAGAGTAATCGGACTGAATCTTTCAAGAAATTTTGGCCAACATTATGCGATTACCGCTGGACTAGATAAAAGTTCAGGAGAATGGATAGTAGTCATGGATGGGGATTTGCAAGATAAACCAGAAGAGATAAGTAAGATGTTACTGAAGGCTCAAGCAGGATATGATATTGTGCAAGGAAGAAGGCACCAAAGACAAGATAAATTATTAAAAAAAATGTCGTCAAGACTTTTTTATAAATTATTTGGTTATTTGACAGATACCCCTCAGGATGAATCTATAGCGAACTTTGGTGTTTATAGCAGAAGAGCGATTAATGCTGTTGCTTCTATGCGAGAAAATTTAAGGTTTTTCCCTACAATGATTAAGTGGGTAGGATTCAAATCTACAACTATGGATATTGAACATGGGGAGAGAGAGCTTGGTAATTCTAGCTATTCTTTTAAAAAGCTACTAATGCTGTCTGTTAATACAATGATCTCCTTTTCGGATAAACCATTGCGTTTAACAGTGAAAATAGGGTTTCTAATTTCACTTATTTCATTTTTATATGCAGTCTACATTATTTGCCAAGCTCTCTTTGGAAAAACAAGCATCCAGGGATGGGCGAGTTTAATAGTCTCAATTTGGTTTATTGGAGGAATAATAATCTCTATTGTAGGAGTAACTGGGCTTTATATTAGTAGAATTTTTGATGAAACGAAGCGTCGTCCACTCTATATTGTGAGGGAAATCTATGAAAAGTAAGATAGCGATGTTCTTAATGAACAAAAAAGGTTACTTAATACTGGAGAATTTTATAAATAGGTACGGAATTGATCCAATCGATGTTATTATCATCAGTAGAGATCCTAATGTGCAAAAGGATTATTATTTAGAAATCAGAGATTTGTGTTTGAAGAATGGGGTGAGAGTACTAGATCGATTAGAAATTGACAATTCTTTATTTGAAAATCAGATTGCTTTTGCTATTGGTTGGAGATGGATTATTAACAATGTAAATCAATTAATCGTATTTCATGATTCTTTATTACCGCGATATAGAGGATTTGCTCCTTTAGTAAATGCTCTAATTAATAAAGAAATACAAATTGGTGTTACTGCATTGTTTGCAACGACAGATTATGATAAGGGCGATATTATTGCACAAGAATCTCTTACGATTAGCTATCCTATAAAAATTGAAGACGCCATTGCCAAGATCGCTGATTTATATATTTTGTTAGTGAATAAAATTACTTGTGATATTCTTGAAGAAAAAGCAATAGTAGGGGTTCCGCAAAATGAAAAAGAAGCATCATACAGTCTTTGGAGAGATGAGCAAGACTATTTAATAGATTGGAGTATGGAATCGGAGTATATTCAGCGCTTTATTGATGCAACGGGTTTTCCATACAAAGGTGCAGCAACTTTTTTGAATGGAAAAAAAGTAAGGATTGTTGAAAGCATCCCAATTCAAGATGTTTTGATAGAAAATAGAACACCAGGGAAAGTTATCTTTTTTGAAAATAAAAATCCTATTGTTGTTTGTGGAAAGGGCTTGTTAAAGATACAAAGCATAATAGATGATGAAACAGGAAAAGAATTACTACCCTTAAATAAATTTAGAATAAGGTTTGAATGACTATGGGATATTTATATGTGCTAGGAACAATACTGTTTACTGTATACGGCCAACTCGTAATGAAGTGGAGGATATCTAAATTTGGAAGTTTACCGGAGCCATTTATAGATAAATTACTCTTTTTGATTAAATTAGTTTTTGACCCTTTTATTTTTTCTTCATTATTATCTGCATTCATAGCATCTTTATTTTGGATGGCCGCAATGACAAAATTCAATATCAGCTATGCCTATCCTTTTATGAGTTTTTCGTATGTTCTAGTTTTTATTTTTTCAATTTTTATTTTTAAAGAACCTATTACAGTATACAAGATGGTTGGTCTTGTCTTTATAGTGATAGGAATAATAATATCAAGTAGGTCGATATCATGATACCATTTAATAAGCCCGCAGTAGCTGGCCTTGAAGAACACTATATAAAAGAAGCCATTGAAAGAGGACACCTCTCAGGTGATGGGCATTTTACGAAGATGTGTAGTAAGTGGTTAGAGGAACACTTTCTGGCCGAAAAAGTATTATTAACCACGTCATGTACTCATGCATTGGAAATGGCCGCAATATTAGCAGATATACGAGAAGGTGATGAAGTAATTTTACCTTCCTATACTTTTGTATCCACTGCGAATGCATTTGCTCTAAGAGGGGCCAAAATAATTTTTGTTGATATTCGCCCTGATACTATGAATATGGACGAGAAGCTTATAGAACAGGCTATTACTGCAAGGACGCGTGCCATAGTTCCAGTTCACTATGCAGGGGTAGCCTGCGAAATGGATGCTATAATGGAAATAGCTAATAGATACAACCTTGTTGTTATTGAAGATGCTGCACAGGGGGTCATTAGTAAGTATAAAGGGAAATATTTGGGGACTATTGGGCATCTAGGATGCTACAGCTTTCATGAGACAAAGAATTACAATTGTGGCGAGGGAGGGGCATTAGTTATTAATGATGCTCGTTTTATTGAACGAGCTGAAATAATACGTGAGAAGGGTACCAACAGAGCAAGATTCTTTAGGGGACAAGTAGATAAATATTCCTGGGTAGATATAGGATCTTCTTATCTACCAAGTGAACTTAATGCTGCATTTCTTTATGCTCAATTTGAAAATGCAGAGAGGATTAATTCTTATCGCTTAGATTGCTGGTATACTTATTTTAATGGTTTAAAGCCTTTGGAGGACGAAGAAAAGATTGTTCTTCCCTTTATTCCCGAACATATAGATCATAATGCACATATGTTTTATTTAAAAACATCTAATTTAGAAGAAAGGACCAGTTTAATAGCATACCTAAAGAGTAAGGGGATTCAAACAGTTTTTCACTACATCCCACTGCATTCTTCACAGGCAGGACTAGAATTTGGAGAAATGATTGGTCGGGATAATTATACTACAATAGAAAGTGAACGCTTGTTGAGACTTCCACTTTATTACAATATCACTCTAGAAGAAATCAATATAGTTATAAATGAAATTGTTAATTATTATAATTTTATGTAAAAAATGCAAGGAATTGGAGGGGTATAGTAGATGAAAGGAATTATCCTTGCAGGTGGTACAGGATCGCGCCTCTACCCATTAACAAAGGTGACTAACAAGCATTTACTTCCAGTTGGCAAGTATCCGATGATTTTCCATAGTGTAAATAAACTTAAACAGTCAGGGATTACGGAGATCCTTATTGTGACAGGTAAAGAGCACATGGGGGATGTGGTAAACCTCCTTGGTAGTGGAACTGCGATGGGAGTAACTTTTACTTATAAGGTACAAGATGAAGCAGGTGGGATTGCTCAAGCTCTTGGGCTCGCTGAACATTTTGTTGGTAAAGATCAGATGGTTATAATTTTAGGTGATAATGTTTTTGTGGATGATATATCTTCGTATGTGGCTAATTTTACGAAACAACAGTACGGGGCTAAAATTCTAATTCAAGAGATCCCTGATCCTGAACGATTTGGTGTTCCTGAACTTCAAGAAGGACGGATTGTTTCAATTGAAGAGAAGCCAAAGCATCCGAAGTCTAACTATGCAGTAACGGGAATTTATATGTATGACCATAATGTTTTTGAAATAATAAAAAAATTGAAACCCTCCAGCCGGGGTGAATTGGAAATCACCGACGTTAATAATGCATATATTGAACGTAATGAACTAACTTTCGATATCTTGCATGGATGGTGGACCGATGCTGGCACACATGCCTCCTTGGCTCGTGCCAATGAACTTGCACAGGATATCACCTTTGGTGAAGAGTTCGGTAAGTTAAAGCTATAAACAGGGAGGTTTATTCTATTATGAAAGATACTCCACTGAAGCTGGGCGGTGCAGTATTACTCGAACCGGTGGTACATGGGGATCACCGGGGCTTTTTTATGGAAAGCTATAATGGTGCTGTTATGAAGCAGTTTGGTATCTACGAGAGCTTTGTTCAAGATAGTCAATCGTTGTCCGAGGAACCTGGCGTACTACGTGGTTTACACTATCAATTGAACCCAAAGGCTCAAACAAAGCTGGTACGGGTTCTTTCAGGAGCAATTTATGACGTGATCCTTGACATTCGGCGGAACTCTCCAACGTTTGGTCAATGGATCGGAGTGATCCTCAGTGAGTTCAATAAGCGTCAATTATTGGTGCCTAAAGGATTTGCACATGGATTCTGCACGCTCGTACCAAACACCCAAGTATTCTACAAAGTGGACGAATACTACTCTCCAGAACATGATCGTGGCATACTATGGAATGATCCGGAGTTGAATATTGATTGGCCTACTCCAAATCCAGTTTTGTCTGCTAAGGATTTAAAGCAGCCCTTATTAAAGGATGCTGAAATTAACTTTTAGAAAACTCATTGGAGGATTTTACCCATGAAGCTGCTTGTAACAGGCGGTGCCGGCTTTATCGGCAGCAATTTTGTGCTATATATGCTCCGCCAACATCCTGACTATCAAATTGTAAACGTGGATGCGCTGACTTATGCAGGAAATCTGGAAAACCTGAAATCCATAGAGAATCATCCAAATCACACTTTCGTGAAAACCGATATTAACGATGCTCGAGCGATGGAGAACTTGATGGGTCAAGGCGTGGATGTAATTGTCAATTTTGCTGCAGAATCACATGTAGACCGGAGCATACTGGAGCCGGATGTTTTTGTGAAGACCAATGTACTTGGAACTCAAGTACTCCTGGAGGCAGCTCGTAAGTATAATGTTCAAAAATTCGTTCAGGTATCGACAGACGAAGTATACGGGACGTTAGGGGAGACTGGACTATTTACGGAAGAGACTCCTCTTCAGCCGAATAGTCCATACTCTGCCAGTAAGGCTGGAGGGGATTTACTGGTTCGTGCCTACCATGAGACATTTGGGCTGCAAGTCAATATTACACGTTGCTCCAATAATTATGGCCCTTACCAATTTCCGGAAAAATTAATTCCATTAATGATCTCCAAAGCGCTGGCTGATGAGGCATTACCAGTGTACGGAGATGGACTTAACATTCGCGATTGGTTGTACGTAGAAGATCATTGCAGTGCCATTGACCTTGTGATCCACCAGGGGCGTAATGGAGAAGTTTACAATATCGGCGGAAATAATGAACGAACAAATCTTCATATTGTTAAGACCATATTGGAGCAACTCGGCAAGCCAGAATCGTTGATTAAGCATGTGCAGGATCGTCCTGGCCATGACCGTAGATACGGCATTGATCCCACGAAAACGATGCAGGAGTTAGGCTGGGAGCCAAAGTACTCCTTCGAGACGGGAATAGAGGAAACAATTCGTTGGTATTTGGACAATAAAGACTGGTGGACACGAATTCAAAGCGGGGCTTATCAGGACTATTATGAGAAGCAATATGGTGAGCGTCTTGGTGGTGACCAGGCATGAAAGTGTTGGTTACAGGGGCGTCAGGTCAACTGGGGAGGGATGTTGTAGCCCATTTGAAACGTAGTGGGCATGAAGTCATTGCTTCCGATCGAGATGCATTAGACATTACTGATCCGGCTGCCTGTCAATCCTTTATTCAGCAATTTCAGCCGGAAGTTGTAATTCACTGTGCGGCCTACACAGCCGTGGACCGGGCGGAAACAGAAGTGGAATCCGCTTATGCTGTAAATGCTGCCGGTACGCGGAATATGGTCGTAGCGAGTGAACAGATTGGGGCCAAGTTTTGCTACATTAGTACAGACTATGTGTTTGATGGTAACTCGGAGTTGCCGTATCACGAATATGACAATACTAATCCGCAGAGTATATACGGCAAGTCCAAACGGGCGGGTGAAGTACTTGTGCAGAGCCTTTCCTCGGCTTATTTTATCGTACGGACATCTTGGGTGTATGGTCTCCATGGTCATAACTTTGTTAAAACGATGCTTAGACTGGGGCAAGAACGTGATGAAATCAAGGTTGTCCATGATCAGAAAGGATCGCCGACGTACACATCGGACTTGGCTGAGTTTCTGCTAGAGTTGATCCAGACAGAGCAATACGGCATTTATCATGCTTCCAATTCCGGAACCTGCACCTGGTATGAATTTGCGAAGGCGATTTTTATGGAAGCTGAGACTATCAGCGGACAGCATTATTCGGCTCGGGTGCATGCCTGCACGACGGAGGAGTATCCATTACCAGCACCGCGTCCCCGGAATTCGGTAATGGAGCATTTGGCGATCCGAAGCAATGGGTTTAAAGATATGAGACCTTGGCATGAAGGGCTAAAGGAGTTTCTCTCGTTATATTTTCAAAGCAATAAATAGGTTCTTTACTTACTAAAACGCTGGATGCTAAAGTGCACCAGCGTTTCTTTGCGAAATCGGGGTACGGTTGGAACGAAAAACTCTGGACTTCTTCAAGAACTTAACTACTTTAACCTCCAGGAGCCGATAAGAAAAATGTGAAGCAAGCAAGGATATGATTAGTGATGATCCTGTAAATAAGACAAGTAAAACGTATTGATTCAACTGTTCCAGTCCGACTATAGGAATGATTCTCTTAATAGGGAACATGATGAACGTATGCCAGAGGTAAAGACTATAACTGAGTTCGCCCAGGTACTGAAACACTCGGCTTCTCATGATCTTGGCAAATGCTCCTTCTTCATTTATTACCGTGAAAAAGAACAGAAAGCTGAAAATAAGTGATAATGATAAATTCTCAGGATCGTAAACAAAAATTGCAATCAGCATAAATAAAATCCCGTTGAAGAAAAACCATGAATGATAGCGGTACTTCAATAAGGCAGTTATTTTCTCACTGTACAAGCACAACAATATCCCAACTAAGAAGAATAGCATGGTTGGGTGTTTATAGAGCAGAATCAGGGAAGTGATTAGGGCAGCACCTATGCTAAAGTACTTAAGAAGTATGGACTGTGATTTGTGACCAAAGTAAAATACAGTAATCACAATATAAAAAGCAAATTCATAACTAAGTGACCAAGCTACAATTTGTGCTATTGGGAGATTAAATACTCCGGGCAGCATCAGTAAATTGGATACAAAGTGTAATAAATATTCGGCGGTGGAAAGGCTTCCCATCCACTCGTAGTTGATCACCGGTCCAGCTATAAAAATAAATATATGAATAACGAAGAACACGGGGTAGATTCGGAGAATACGATTTTTAATAAAATAGTCTATACTACCGCTGCGAATTAAACTTTGGAGGATTAGATATCCGCTAATGATAAAGAAGATATTAACAGCAAAAGGGCCAAAATGATTAATTTGTCGTATATAGCTTTCTTCCAAATAATTTGAAGTCGTCATCCCGGTATAGCCATGATAGAGAACTACGAGTGATGCTAATAGTCCTCTCAATCCATTAATAGTTAAGTTCTTATTATTCATTAGTAGTCCGTTGGGCACGTTGTTCACTCCTATTAAGCTCATTGTAGCATATAATCCGGTATGCTTGATGAAGGCGATTTGATATAATGAACTTCAGAATAATCACATTAGCGCTGGGGCACTGGGAAATGAGTGCTCCTTATTTTTGCTGTGAGAGGAGAACCCATGTCTGCAACTGTCAGCGTACATATTGTAACTTTTAATAGCGGTAAAGATATAGAAGCTTGCCTGGAGGCTGTATTTGGGCAAACATTCCCCATTGATCAAATCATTATCGTCGATAATGCCTCTGCAGACGATACGATTCAACAGGTTGAAGCTATTCAATCGCGGGAGAGTATCCCTGTGCCAATCAGTCTCGTTGCTAATGCTGATAATGCAGGCTTTGCTCCAGCTCATAATCAAGCAATACGAATATCCAGAGCGGATTATATGCTGATCCTTAACCCGGATGTGATTCTCACCCCGACCTATGTGGAGCATCTTATCCGCATTATGAACAAGGATCAAGGAATTGGAAGTGCTACAGGCATGCTGGTATTCCAGAGTCATCCGGAAATCATCGACTCTACAGGACTTGTCATGAACCGGATCTGGAGAGCCTTTGACCGTGGAGCCGGGGAATCAGCGGATAATTGGAAGCTGTCCGGTGATGTATTCGGTGTGTCGGGTGCTGCGGCCATGTACTCAAGAACGATGATTGAAGCTATCTCCATAAAAGATAAATTTTTTGACGATGATTTTTTTGCCTATAAAGAGGATGTGGATGTCGCTTGGAGAGCCCGGCTTTTCGGTTTCAAGTCTTACTACTGCGCTGAAGCCATCGGTTATCATAAACGCGGCTGGAAGAAGGGGAGCCGCAAGCAGCAACCATTGTTTATTCGTCGGTATTCCTTCATTAATCGCTACAAGATGCTGTATAAAAATCTCCGCCCTTCGGCATGGAAGAAGCAGCTTCTGGCTTTGTTGGCCTATGAAGTAGCCGTACATGCCTATATGCTGTTAAGGGAACCGAAGGTTCTTGGGGCTTGGCTGGATTTTCGCAAGCAGCTTCCGGAATTAAGAGAGAAGCGGAGAGAAATTGAGGAGAAGTTGACTGGCGTAAAATAAAATGCACCTCTGCTACTTTCAGCAGAGGCGCATTTTGAATGATGTAATTATGAAACAGTCTTATTATTCAATCTTATAACCGGCCTCAAGAACATCCTTCTTGTTCAAAAACAAGGACCCCAGATCCTTTTTTATGGCAATCACATTGGACTTGTTATCCGCAGTAGTAGAGTTGTCCCCATCTTTAAGAGAGGTTACATTAATTTTAAACGCGAGTTGGCTTCTTTCATGGATTTCATAAATATCAGGAGCGTTTTCCTGTTTTGAAACAGAAAGAGTACTATTTGCTGCGATGAGCTCGGTTAGAGTAATCCATTCTTTCCGGGATTCGAACGAAATAGATTTTGTTGCCCCATCGTACTTGGTGTCATAGTTGAACAAGTTCGCAGCTTCGCGAATCGGGACATAGGTAAAACCATTGTGTACAAGGGTGTCGGCGCTTAACTTAGGTTGCCCATTTACTATAAAGCTGAAATAGCGGATGCTTGCCTTGACAGATGTTGCGACTGGAGCGGCTGCGGCGACAGTTGCCGTACCTAATAAGACGCAGGCTGCCAAAGACAGGATGATTTTTTTCACAAACATACCTCCAATTTTAATAATTACTTTAGATTATTACCCACAAATTGAACTAATGACATAGGATTTTCAGGGTATTTTTTTGAGGAGCACTAATTCAAATGGACTAGACACTAGTATCATTCGGGGCACCTTTCTTCTTAAGCTCCACTCCCATTTCTTCTCACCCTTCAACTCTCCCCCAACTCCTTCACCTATGATATAATGTCGATAGATTACTATATTTGTCAGGAGTCTTTGATTATGGATTTGAGCGTTATCATCGTCAACTACAATACGCGTGACTTAACTATAGACTGCTTAAGATCCGTGTTCGACTCGGAGATGGAATATACTTATGAGGTCATTGTCGTCGACAACGCCTCCAAGGACGACTCGGTTCCGGTCATCAAGGAGCAGTTCCCGCAGGTACACTTGATCGAGAACGACACCAATACCGGCTTTGCCAAAGCGAACAATCAAGCGATGGAAATAGCGAAGGGTCGCTATATGCTGTTGCTTAATTCGGATACGATCGTACAACCCGAGACTTTGCAAGTGATGCTCGCCTACATGGAAGAGCAACCGACGGTAGGAGCGTCAGGCTGTAAGGTGATTCTTCCCGATGGTTCATTGGATAAAGCATGCAGAAGAGGCTTTCCTACGCCGTCAGCTTCCTTTTATTACGCATTCGGATTTTCGAGGCTTTTTCCGGAGAGCCCGCGGTTCAATCAATATCACCTCAGTTATCTCGACCCGAACGAGACTTATCCGGTCGATTGTCTTATCGGCGCTTTTATGCTGCTGCGTCAGGAGACGATTCGGCAGGTGGGGGTTCTGGATGAGACCTTTTTTATGTATGGGGAAGACATAGATTGGTGCTACCGCATCAAACAGGCGGGGTGGGAGATCCACTATCATCCGGCCACCTATATTGTTCATTACAAGGGAGCAAGCAGCCGCCGCAAGCCTATGAAAATCATCTACGAGTTTCATAGAGCGATGTGGGTGTTCCACCGCAAGCACTTCAAACAGCGCTATTCCTGGCTCACCAACCTGGCCGTATTCAGCGGTATCGGACTGAAGTTCTCCTTATCGCTGATCAGCAATAAGCTTAAACCAGGCACCCCGGCAACACGCACCATGGATTCGCGCACAGATACAACGAACGGGCAAATGGAGGTGAAGCAATGATCCGCAAAAATCAACGTTTTTTGACCCAATTGTATATTTTGACGGATTTTGCGTTCATCCAGATTTCTTTCCTGCTATCCTGGTGGTTGAAATTCGAGAGCGGCTGGATTCCTTACGAGCGTCCGCTCCCGGCTGAAATTTACGCTTTCTGGAGCATTGCCTATGGCGTGATAGCCGCAGTCGTCGGAGTACTTCTGTCACTGTACATTCCGAAACGCAAAAAGCGATTTGCGGATGAAGTAATGAAGCTGATGCAGGTCCATGTGGCAAGCTTGTTCATTCTGCTCAGCTTGATGTTCTTCGTCCGGCAAATTGATATTTCGCGGATGTATTTGGCCATCTACATGGTGGTCAACGTGCTGTCGATCCTGCTGTACCGTTATTTTTTGAAAAGCTCGCTGAAACAGCTGCGCAAGAAAGGCTACAACAAGCAATTCGTGCTGATCATCGGCGCGGGCTCACTCGGGCGCAAATTTCACGATAACTTGAGGCAGTATCCGGAATTGGGCTATGAGACCATCGGGTTTCTGGACGACCATGCTGCCTGGTCAGACCAGGAGAAGCTGCGATATAAGCCTATCCTGGGCAGGGTGGATCAGTTGGAACAGATCCTGGAAGCCAAGCTGATTGACGAGGTCGTATTGGCACTGCCTCTGACTGCTCACTCCAGATATGCCCGAATTATAGCGATTTGTGAAAAAGAAGGTGTCCGTACCCTCATCATCCCTGACTTTTTCGACTTTCTGCCTGCTCGCCCCTACTTCGACAATTTTGCGGGAATGCCGCTCATCAATGTGCGTGACATTCCACTGGATCTTACGGGCAACCGATTGCTGAAGCGGGCCTTTGATATCGTGTTCAGTCTCTTTGCCATTGTCATCACGTCGCCGGTCATGCTGCTGACAGCCATCGGTATCAAGCTGACCTCGAAGGGGCCGGTTATTTTCAAGCAAGAACGGGTGGGTCTCAACCGCAGGCACTTTCATATGTATAAGTTCCGCTCTATGAAGGTATTGCCGGATGGAGCGCCGGACACGGGATGGACAACAGAAAATGACCCTCGCCGCACCAAATTCGGCGCTTTCCTGAGGAAGACCAGTCTGGACGAGCTGCCGCAATTCTTTAATGTCCTCGCCGGACATATGAGTGTAGTCGGTCCCAGACCGGAGCGTCCTTATTATGTCGATCAATTCCGGGAGGAAGTTCCTAAGTATATGGTTAAGCACCATGTCCGCCCGGGTATTACAGGATATGCCCAAGCCAACGGGCTGCGCGGCGATACCTCTATCGAAGAGCGGATCGAGCATGATATTTTTTATATCGAGAACTGGTCGATTTTATTGGACATCAAGATTATCTTAAAGACCGTCTTCAATGGATTTATTAACAAAAATGCTTACTAGAGATAGGAATGTACTGGATGAGGAGAAGTAAAGTAATATACAGCCTGCTTTTGCTGGCGGGGCTCGTTTTTTTGCTGGTCGTCACGCTGTATAAGCCGCAGGATCGCGATCCGAAGGACAGCTTTACCGCTCACCGGCTGGTTGCCCATGCCATGGGAGGCATTGAAGGGCTAACCTATAGCAATACCTATGAGGCCTTTGCTGCCAACTATGAAAAGGGGATACGCGTATTCGAAGCCGATTTGCTGCTTAGCAAGGATAACAAGCTCATTGCCCGCCATGAGTGGGGGGAGAGCTTCACGGTGATGCTTGGGCAGGAGGAAGTGATGGATCCAGGAACCCATGGGGCGGTCTGGACGTATGAGGAATTCAAAAACGCCAAAATCATGGGCCTTTATGAGCCGCTGGGCTGGGAAGATATTCTTGATCTCATGGAACAGTATCCGGATATGTACCTGATTACAGATACGAAGCAGATTGAGCCTGAAGAGATTGACCAGATTTTCACCCTGATTGCCGAAACTGCGGAGCAGAAGAATCCGGAACTATTAAAGCGGATTGTACCGCAAATTTATTATCAATCCATGTGGGATGCAATTGAGGCTATTTATCCTTTTGAATCAGTGATCTTCACCCTCTACCAGACCCATGATAGCGATCAATCTATCGTAGAGTTTGCCAAGGAAAAGGGAATCGCAGCGATTACGATGTCGGAGACCCGGGCCAATGCCAATCTGGTCGCCTCGCTGAATGAGCTCGGAATACCGAGCTATGTGCATACGATTAACGATCGGGATCAAGTGCTGAAGTTCAAACGAATGGGCGTCTACGGCTTCTATACCGACTTTTTGGAGGAAAAGGATGTGGAATCCTCCAGTTGGCTACAATATCTAGGATTATAAGCATCAGCAAATTGCGAGGATACGCACACTGTTGAACTGGCAGCTGCGTATCCTTTTGTGTACGATTGCGGTCTCATTCTGTTCGCATTTTTGCGAAGAAAACACGAACATTGACAGCCTTCTTGTGGTCACTTAGACTAGAATTGCGAGTTTAAAAGATGACTTTTTGAAGAACCTCTATGATAAGTTGAATTTAAGAAGCTGCGTAGAAAAAGCATAAGCGTGAAGCGTCCTGACACCCTTACACGTTGTTGTTCCTGGCATAAATTCAATTGTTCAACTTATATAGATTTGGTTATGCAAAAAAGGATGGGTAAGCCGGAGCCAAGCGGGAGTGGATCAGAACGTGTTCACTCCCGCTTTTACGCCCGGAAGAAGAGATCTTCGTGATCTGGAGCGTTTAGCTAAGAGGCCATGTAAGGAAGTGAAGAAGGATGCGTTCTATGCCTTTGCCCATGGAGAATTCCTGGCGGCATGTATTCAAGCTGGACCCTGACCGGACAATTGGCGAACAGGAGCTTGAAGCCGTGTGCACCTCTGGAAGTGATGCGATCATTATCGGCGGCTCCAGCGGTGTAACCTATGACAATACAGAAGTACTGCTAGAGCGGATTCGCCGCTACAAGATCGATTGTGTGCTTGAGGTGTCAGAACTGGATGCGATCGTACCGGGCTTTGACCTTTATTTGATCCCTATGGTACTTAATACGAAGCGTCCGGAGTGGCTGATCGGCCATCATGCGCGGGCGATTGAGAAATACGGTCCCTTCATCCCGTGGGACAGGCTGGCTTCGGAAGGGTACATCGTCCTGAACCCTGAAGCTACAGTCGCCAGGATTACAGAGGCGGATACCTCGCTGGATGCCGCTGCTGCGGCAGGGTATGCGGGGGCTGCGGACAAGCTGATGCAATTGCCGATTGTATATGTGGAATATAGCGGGCGATTTGGGGATATGGAGCTAGTCGGAGAAGTAAGGCGGCAGCTGACACAGGCGAGACTGTTCTACGGAGGCGGGATCACAAATGCGGAGACGGCCAGACAGGCTGCTGCGGTCAGCGATACGGTCGTCGTGGGCAATGTCATCTATTCCAATCTGGCAGGAGCTTTAGAGACCGTAGAAGCCGTCAAGGGCACTCATGACAGGCTCGCCAGCTATTGATGGACAGGATTGGCTGATGTCTGGTTACATCTTTGCCTCATCCTTAATCAATAGGAAGATCAACTATAAGTTGAACTAATAAAGCTGCGTGGAATAGCCATAAGTGTGAAGTGTTCTAACTTCGGAAGCATATGTGTGTAAGCGTTCGTCCTTGTAAGTGGATCTATAAAATGAACTAAAGATGCTCTGCAGAAGGGCATAAGTGTGAAGTGTTCTGAAGTAAAAGCTTTCTGTAAGAAAGCTGCTTCGGAAGCATATGCTCGTAAGCGTTCGCCTTTGTGAGCGGATTTCTACCACATAGTGTCCAATCAAGGAAATTCGCGAACAACAGCGATCGTAGGAATACTTCACACGTTGCTCCCCAGCATGCATCATCATAAGTTCAACTTAAATAGCAATCAACTTATATATCAATTTGAATGACGAAAGGAGCAGTTTCCTGATGCAACCTGTTAACATACAAGAAGCAGTAGAACGCCTCAATCCCCAGCAGCGCCAAGCGGTTGTTACGACCGAAGGCCCGCTGCTCATTATGGCGGGGGCGGGCAGCGGCAAGACGCGCGTGCTTACGCACCGCATTGCGTATTTGATTGCAACACGCAAAGCTCCCCCTTGGGCGATTCTGGCGATCACCTTTACCAATAAAGCCGCCCGTGAGATGCAGGACCGGGTTTCCCGGCTTGTCGGAGGGGCGGAAGGACGCGATATCTGGGTATCCACCTTCCACTCGATGTGCGTGAAGATTTTGCGCCGTGATATTGAACGGATCGGCTTCACATCGAACTTCTCGATTCTGGATTCCACGGACCAGTTGTCTGTAATCCGCAATTGTATGAAGGATATGAACATCGATACCAAGAAATTCGAACCGAAAGCCGTTCAGTCCATGATCAGTACGGCCAAGAACGAATTGATCACTCCCCAGCAATATGAGCAGAAGATCGGGGATTATTTTGAAGGCATTGTGGCGAAGGTATATACCAAGTACCAGCAACGTCTTCGCAGCAACAACTCGCTGGATTTTGACGATCTGATTATGAAGACCATCGAGTTGTTCAAGGATGTGCCGGACGTGCTCGATTTTTACCAAAAGAAGTTCCAGTATATTCACGTCGATGAATATCAGGATACCAACCGGGCCCAGTACATGCTGTGCCGGATGCTGGCAGACAAGCATCACCGGATCTGCGTGGTCGGGGATAGCGACCAGTCGATCTATCGCTGGCGCGGTGCCGATATTACGAATATCCTGAATTTTGAGAAGGATTATCCGGAGGCCAGCACGATCCTGCTGGAACAGAATTACCGCTCGACCTCGACGATTCTGAACGCGGCAAACGGAGTGATCGGCCTGAATTCCGGCCGCAAAGCGAAGAAGCTGTGGACGGACAAGGGAGACGGAGACAAGATCAAGGTATACCATGCGGATTCCGAGCATGACGAGGGATACTTTATCACTTCCGAGATTCAGGAGAGCGTCAAGAAGGGCAAGGGCTACCGGGACCATGCGATTCTATACCGGACGAATGCTCAGTCCCGGGTTATTGAGGAAATTCTAATTAAGTCGGATATTCCTTATCAAATCGTTGGCGGAATCAAGTTCTATGATCGGAAGGAAATTAAAGACCTGCTTGCGTACTTGCGCCTCTTGTCCAATCTGGATGATGATATCAGCATGATGCGGATTATCAATGTGCCTAAGCGGGGCATCGGCGATACGACCGTCGGGAAGCTGGCGGCGGAAGCGGCACAGCGCGGAACATCCATTTACCGGGTACTGGAGACCGTCGATGATCTCGGCTTTACCGGGCGTACTCGTAATGCGCTGGTCGAGTTCTTCGATATGATTGCGGCGCTTCATCAAATGGTAGAGTTCTTGTCTGTGACCGAACTGACCGAGAAACTGCTGGAAATGACGCATTATCGGTTGGAGCTGCAAAATGAGAACACCCTGGAATCCCGGTCCCGTCTGGAAAATATCGACGAATTCCTGTCCGTAACCATGGAATTCGAGAATAAGAATGAGGATAAGACCCTCGTCTCGTTCCTGACGGATCTGGCGCTGATCGCCGATATCGACAGCATGAACGATAACCAGGATGCAGAGAAGCCGAACGATGATGCCGTCGTGCTGATGACGATGCATAGCGCGAAGGGGCTGGAGTTCCCGGTGGTCTTCATCGTCGGCATGGAGGAAGGCGTGTTCCCGCATAGCCGGGCCTTCCTTGATAACGAAGAGCTCGAGGAGGAACGCCGGCTTGCCTATGTCGGCATTACCCGGGCCGAGGAGCGGCTGTTCCTCTCCTGCGCCCAGATGCGCACCCTGTTCGGCCGCACCACGGCGAACCCGCCTTCCCGCTTCCTGCAGGAAATTCCGGAGGAATTAAAGGAAGAAGCGGGAGTGGAACGCGACCGATACCGCCGCGGAGCCGGTATCGGCGGCGCTTACGGCGGCCGCGGCTTTGGCAGCGCGGCCGGCAGCAACTTCGGCCACCGTACCGGTGGTGCCGCCAGCCCGGCAGCGGGCGCAGCATCGCCGCTGCGGGGCGGCGCCCCGGCACCAGCCGGTGGCCGCAATAGCGGGAGCTCACCCGTCACGGTGAGCATCCCGGGCATGGCCCCGTCGCGCACAGGCTCGCGGGGCGGGCAGCCTGCCGCTGGAGACAGCGCCAGCGGCGGCTTCGCTGCCGGCGACAAGGTGTCGCACGGCAAATGGGGCACGGGCACCGTGGTAGCCGTCAAAGGCACCGGCAATGATACGGAGCTGCAGATTGCTTTTCCGGCGCCGGTAGGTGTGAAGCGGCTTCTCGCCGGCTTCGCTCCCATCACCAAAGTGACTGAATAACGAAAATAATTGAGCTATATAAGTTGAACTATAAATACGTAGAAAGGCATAAGTGTGAAGTGTGCTGAAGAAGCGTTCGCCTTTGCGAGTGGATTCTACCGTATCATGACTTAGTTCAATCAGAGAAATCTGCGAACAATAGCGATCGTAAGCACACTTCACACGTTGCCCCCAGAACGTAATACTCAGTAGTTCAACTTATATAATCAAAGGAGGAGTGGTTCCGGGATGGATCCAATGAACAAAATGGAGCAGCTTATCGAGCAGCTGAATCAGTACAACTATCACTACTATACGCTCGATCAGCCTCTTGTCAGTGACAAGGAGTATGACCGGCTGTACGATGAACTGGCTGCCCTGGAGGCACAGACCGGGGTCCAGCTCCCGGATTCGCCCACGCTGCGCGTAGGGGGAGAGCTTCTGGATGGATTCAAGCCGCATCGGCACCTGGCACCTCTTTGGAGTCTCGATAAGGCGCAGAATGAAGAGCAGCTGCTGCTATGGAATGGCCGTGTTCAGCGGCTGATCCAGGATTATAACACCAAGCATCCGGAGAATCCTTTGCCCGCTCCTTCCTATGCCATAGAACTGAAGTTTGACGGCTTGACCTTGAACCTGACCTATACAGACGGCAAGCTTGTTCAGGCTTCCACGCGCGGAAACGGTGTTGTCGGCGAAGGTATTCTGGCCCAAGTCAAGACGATCAAATCCGTACCCTTGTCGATCCCTTACCAGGACGGAACCATTGAAGTGCAGGGTGAAGGGATTATGAATCTGTCGGTGCTGGCCAAATATAACGAGACAGCAGCCGAACCGCTCAAGAATGCGCGGAACGCTGCGGCTGGCGCACTGCGGAACCTCAATCCGCGGACGACAGCCGAGCGGAAGCTGAGTGCCTTTTTCTATAATGTGGGGTATTCGGACGGGATTGAGTTTGCCAGTCATCAAGAGATGATGAGCTTCCTGCGGGATAATCGCTTTAAGGTCAATCCTTATGTGAGCTATCATGATGACTTCAGCAGTGTGATGGACACCCTGCACAGCATTGTGGAGACGCGCTCCAGCCTGGACTATCTGATTGACGGGGCTGTAATCAAGCTGACCGATATGCGCACCCGCGAGGTGCTTGGCTATACCGATAAATTCCCGCGCTGGGCCGTTGCGTTCAAATTTGAGGCGGAAGAGACGACGACCGTGCTCGAATCTGTCACCTGGAACGTCGGCCGCACCGGCAAAATCACCCCGCTCGCCAAGGTCGAAGCCGTAGAGCTGGCGGGAGTAACGGTGCAGAATTGCACCCTTAACAATATCGGCGATATCGAACGGAAAAACTTGAAGTTCGCGCTGGGCACACGCGTCTTTATTCGCCGCTCCAATGACGTGATCCCTGAAATTCTTGGTAAGGTAACAGAGGAGCAGGATGGGCAAGAAATCATTTATCCGAAAGACTGCCCTGCCTGCGGGTTTCCTCTGGAGCAGCGCGGAGCTCACCTGTTCTGCAATAACAGTCTGGATTGCAAGCCGCAAATCGTCAGCCGGATTACGCATTTCGCATCGCGGGACGCCATGGACATTGAGACCTTCAGCGAGAAGACCGCAGAGCAGCTCCACGATGAGCTTCAGGTTCATGAAGCCGCAGACTTGTACACCTTAACCTTCGAGAACTTAGTCAAGCTTGACCGATTTGGGGAAAAGAAAGCCAATAATCTGCTGGCTGCCATCGAGCAGAGTAAGGGGCGCGACTTGTCCTCCTTCCTGTATGCACTTGGCATTCCAAATACCGGCAAGTCGACCACCAAGGTGCTTGCTGATCATTTTCGAAGCCTGGCTGCGGTCATGGCGGCTACGGAGGAGGAGCTGGTATCCTTGCCGGATATCGGCGGCATTGTCGCCGAGAGCATTGTGTCCTTCTTCGCGGATCCATTCAATAAGGCGGGGATCCAGAAAATGCTGGAACTGGGGGTATCTCCGAAGGAGCCTCAGGCGGCGGCCGCGGTTACCGACTCCTTCTTCTCGGGCAAAACCGTTGTCCTTACCGGCACACTGCACCAGCTTGGCCGCGATGAAGCAACGGCCCGGCTAGAGGCGCTGGGCGCCAAGGTGACGGGGAGCGTCTCCAAGAAGACGGACCTCGTGATAGCCGGTGAAAAGGCAGGCAGCAAGCTAACAAAGGCGCAGGAACTAGGCATTCCCGTCATCGAGGATGAGAATGAATTTATCCGGCTGCTGAACGATAACTAAATTTAAATCACATAATCGAGAATAGGTGTCTGATCGGCGAGCATGCTTGCTGTTCTGACTTAAAAGGGAAGGCCGGTGCAATACCGGCGCGGTCCCGCCACTGTAACGGAGGAGCAGGCAGCTTAATCGGCCACTGATCTGCATTGATCGGGAAGGCCGCTGCCGAGTGATGATTCCGGAGCCAGGAGACCTGCCTGTTCTGTCAGCACTGCTGTACCTACGGTAGATAGGGAAGTGTTAGATGAACCGTCATAATGCACTATTATGGAGGCGTCTTTCCCTATGGATATTTCATCGGGAGGGCGCCTTTTATTGAACGTAAAATATATTAATGGGAGTTCAGGTATGAAGGAAGCGTCAGATGTTGAAACGTATTTAAGCAGAATGAAGAATCAGAAAGTAAATTATGACAAGGTGCTAAGAAAAATGATTCAAGATTGGGAGGCAAAGAAGGAAAGGCCAAAAGTGTTACTGCATTCATGCTGTGCTCCTTGCAGCACTTCTTCACTGGAATTTCTTGCAGAACATGCAGATGTTACAATCTTCTTCTCCAATTCGAATATCCATCCTAGAAGTGAATATATGCGGCGGTCTAATGAACAAAAGGTTTTTGTGGAGAAGTTCAATGACCGTACAGGGCACACAGTAGGATTTATTGATGATGACTACCGTTCGAACGTATTTTTTAAAATGGTAAAAGAAGGAGGTTTGACAGAAGAGCCGGAAGGCGGGCTTCGTTGTTCGGCTTGTTTTGATATGAGATTGGATCGTTCAGCTGAAGTAGCGCAAGAAAGAGGATTTGATTACTTCGGCAGTGCGATTACTCTTTCCAAAAATAAAAATAGTCAATTAATAAATGAACTTGGAATCGGTGTGCAACAAAATTATGATTCGCGATATTTACCAAGTGATTTCAAAAAAAACAATGGATATCAGCGTTCAATCGAAATGTGTAATGAATATGATGTTTTCCGACAATGTTATTGTGGATGTTCATTTGCAGCAGAGAAACAAAGCATAGACTTACGAGCAGTGAACAAAGATGCTATAAATTATTTGAAAGCAAATAATCTTAGTTTGAAAAAAGAGACTTACTAGTACAGCCTTATATTCATAAGGGATCTGATGCTGAGCACCGGTTCCTTGCATTTAAAATTTTTAAAATACCTGATATTTGTGTAACTGGAGAAACGCGGTTAAAGTGAGTGGGAAGGGGGATTCCAATGACCTTGCAGCAATTGAAATATATTCTGACCATCGTTAGTTGCGGTACGATAAGCGAAGCGGCAAAGCGTTTGTTTATTTCGCAGCCGAGCTTGTCCAACGCGGTGAAAGAAATCGAGATGGAAGCCGGTATTGAGATTTTCCTTCGATCGTCCAAGGGAATCGTGCTATCAAGCGATGGGGCGGAGTTTCTATCCTACGCTAGGCAAGTCGTGGAGCAAGCCGAACTTCTCGAGCAGCGGTACATGAATCGTAAGCCCTCGAAGAAGCTGTTTTCGATCTCAACACAGCATTATGCTTTCTCGGTTCAGGCTTTCGTCGGACTGCTGAAGGAGCTTGACGTGGACGAGTACGAGTGTACGCTGCGCGAGACACGCACTCACGAGATTATCGAAGACGTACGGAATATGAAGAGTGAGCTCGGGATTATCTATATGAGCGAATTCAACCGTAAGGTGATTCAGAAGATATTGAAAGACAAGGACCTGCGGTTTCATCCGCTGTTCCAAGCGGAAGCGCATGTATTCATCAGTGAGGGGCATCCGCTTGCCTCGAAGTCGCTGCTGGACATTGAAGAATTGGACGACTACCCGTGTTTGGCTTTTGAGCAAGGAGAATATAATTCCTTTTACTTCGCGGAGGAAATACTTAGCACAAGATCGTACAAGAAGAAAATACTGGTCAGTGACCGCGCTACACTATTCAACCTGCTGATCGGGCTCAACGGCTATACCATTAGCTCAGGCGTACTGAATAAGGATCTTAACGGCGAGCAAATCAAATCCGTAAGACTTCGTACGGACGAGAGTATACAGGTAGGATACATCGTCAATCAGAAGGCAAGCTTGAGCCAGCTGGCTGCCGCCTATGTGATGAAGCTCAAAACCGTCATTACAGATTTCGGATATCCGATCATAAACCAAGAGGATGAGCTCGCCTGAGCCCATCCTCTTGGTTGCTATTACAGGGTTGCTCTTACTTCTTTGGCAGCTTGGACAAGGTTCTCCAGACTGGCCCACGTTTCCGTAACACCGCGAGTTTTAAGTCCGCAGTCCGGGTTAACCCATAGCTTGGAGACTTCGATCTTGTCGAGCATGCGGTTCAGCCCTTGCTTAAGCTCGTCGACGCTAGGAATCCGAGGCGAATGGATGTCGTATACGCCGGGGCCGACTTCAGTTCGGAAGCCGCATTCGTTAATCGCATCGATGATGGCTAGATCCGAGCGCGACGCTTCGAACGTAATGACATCGGCATCCATCGCATCGATATCGCGAATGATGTCGCTGAACTGGCTGTAGCACATATGAGTGTGAATTTGCGTTTCGGGTTTAACACCGCTGTGCACAAGTCTGAAGGCAGGAATCGCCCAGCTCAGGTATTCGCTCTGCCAGTCTGAATGACGCAATGGAAGCTTTTCTCTTAAGGCGGCTTCGTCGATCTGGATAATTTCGATGCCGTTGGCTTCGAGATCGAGTACTTCGTCACGAATCGCAAGACCGATCTGAAGAGCGCTTTCCTTCAGGCTGATATCTTCGCGAGGGAACGACCAGTTCAGGATCGTCACCGGACCCGTCAGCATACCTTTGACCAGCTTGTTAGTACGGCTCTTAGCGAACGCCGAATATTCTACAGTAATCGGCTTGCTGCGGCTAATGTCGCCCCATACGACCGGCGGTTTTACGCAGCGTGTTCCGTAAGACTGCACCCAGGCATTCTCAGTGAAGATAAAGCCATCCAGGCATTCGCCAAAGTATTCGACCATGTCGTTGCGCTCGTATTCGCCATGAACAAGGACGTCAATTCCGATTTTTTCTTGCTGTGCAATACATTCCGCGATCCGGTCAAAGTTGAATTGCTTATATTGTTCCTCAGTGATGTTGCCTTTCTTGAAGGCTGCGCGATTTGCGCGGACATCAGCCGTCTGCGGGAACGAGCCAATCGTCGTCGTAGGCAGCGGCGGCAGATTGAATTTCGCTTTCTGGATGGCTTCTCTCTCGGCGAAGTCGGGAAGTCTCGTGAAGTCGGCCTCCGTCAACTCCGCTACTCTCTTCTGTACCGAGTTGTCGTTTGTGAGGCGCGATGCACTGAACAGCTTCTCATTCTCCGTATATAAAGCGGAGGCTTCAGGGCTCGCCTGCTCCAGGATCGACTTGAGTTCTGCAAGCTCGCGCAACTTTTCCTCCGCGAACGCTAAATACTGCTTATTTGCCTCCGGCAGCTTCTTTTCGTGTTTAATCGTGTATGGGACATGAAGCAGCGAGCATGAAGTGCCGAGCACGACTTGGCTTGCATGCTTGCCGATCTCGCGAACGAGGGCAATTGTCTGCTTGTATTGGTTCTTCCAGATGTTCTTGCCGTTGATTACACCGGCGAACAGCACCTTGTCGCTTGCGAAGCCATGCTTGCGCACGAGGTCCAAAGACTGCTTGCCCTCGACGAAGTCGATGCCGATTCCGTCGAACGGCAGCGCTTGAAGCGCCTGATAGCAGTCGCGAACGTCTCCAAAATACGTTTGCAAGGCAACCTTTACGCTGCCTTTGGCGGACAAGATCCCCTTATAAAGCTCCGTGAACAGCGCGATATCTTCCGCAGTCAAATCCGTTACCAATGCAGGCTCATCCAGTTGAAGCCATGCTGCACCAAGCGTGTTCAATTGGTTCAGGATAGCCGTATAAGCCTCGATAACCGCAGGCACGAAATTTTTTGCGTTCTTCAGGCCTGTGAATCTCGCAAGCTTGAGCAGAGTGAATGGTCCGATCAGCACAGGCTTGGTTGCGATGCCAAGCTGCTTTGCTTCCGTAAATTCGTCGAACAGCTTCGATCCGGTCAAACGGATGCTTGTCGCATCGTCGATTTCGGGCACCATATAGTGATAGTTCGTGTTGAACCATTTTTTCATCGCCAGTGCTTTAACGTCGCCTTTGTCGCCTTGATAGCCTCTCGCCATTGCGAAGTAAGTCTCCAACGGGCTTAAGCCGAGCGCTTGGTATCTTTGCGGAATGATTCCAAGCAAGCAAGCCGTGTCGAGCAGTCCGTCGTAGAAGGAAAAATCGTTGGATGGAATGAAATCGACGCCGTTCTCCTGCTGAAGCTTCCAGTGCGCCGATCTAAGCTGAGCCGCCGTCTGCTGCAGTTCTTCGACGGGAAGCACGCCTTTGAAGTATTTTTCGGATGCAAATTTAAGCTCTCTGAGCGCGCCGACTCGTGGATAACCGATAATGGATGTTTTCAATGGTAACAGCTCCTTGCTGAATAGTTGGTTTTAGTATAGATTGCGGAAGCTGCTATCGGGAAACATAAAAAAGCTATGCCCTGGCATAGCTTTTTTCTATGGCTCAGTATTGCGATGATTACCTCTTTACTTAAAAGTGATGCAAGTCATTGAAATTTCCGCTTGGTTCCTTTCATGATAGGTAAGGGTTTGGGGAAGGAGCAGTCCTTCCGGCAATAATGAACCACACTGATACGAAAGATGGAATGCATAATGAATCAGCACGCAATACAGTGGAAACCGTCGCGCTTTAACGCGCAGAGCGGAGAAGATGCAGGAGGAGTAGTGCTGTACAACAGCTATACTGGAGCGATTGCTTCCTTTTCTCCTGAAGAACGGACTCGAGTTCTGGAATGGCTGCGGCCTGGAATGCCAGCACCGGATCCGGCTCCCCCACTGTATGCGAGCTTGATAGAGCAGGGGTTCCTGGTTGAGACAACCGTAGACGAAGAACGCCGTGCCACATTCCTTCACCAATCGATGCATGCGCAGGATACGATGCATTTGGTCCTGCTTGTGACGGAAGCCTGCAATTTTCGCTGTACTTACTGTTACGAGAATTTTCCGCGAGCGACAATGCGCCCCGAGGTCATCGCAGGTCTTGAGGCTTATATGAAGGAACGGGCAAGAACCCTGAATCGTTTGACAATTAGCTGGCATGGCGGAGAACCTCTGTTGGCTCCCCATGTTATTGAACGCCTGTCACGCTCCTTTATGGACTCTTGTGAAGCCAGTGGAGCCGTATATGGGGCAGAAATGTCCACAAATGGCTATTATTTAACCCGGGAACGCTTCGAGCAGATGCTGGATTTGCACGTGGAGCGGTTTATGGTCACCCTGGATGGCGAAGCGCAGGTGCACGATACTCGTCGCGGGCTTCATGGGGGCGGAGGGACATTTGATACGATCCTCCAGAATCTGTTATCGCTTAAAGAAGTAGATCGTCCGTTTGAAATTAATATTCGCGTTAACTTTGACAATAGTAATCTCGATTCTGTAGAACGCTTTATTCCCATGCTTAAGGAATGGTTTGGAGATGATTGTCGGTTTAAGGTGTATTTCCGTCCAGTCGGCTGTATGGGGGGAGAGAATGATCTGAATTTGCCTGTGTGCGACGACCGGACCAAGGACATCAAGATTTGGGAGTTTAATGAACGTGCGATTGCAGAGGGACTTACGGTCAGCAGCTTTATCTCTGATACTTTGCTGCCTACAGGAGCTGTATGCTATGCTGCCAAGCCCAATTCATTGGTGATCGGCTCGGACGGAGTGTTGTACAAATGCTCTGTCGCCATGGAGCAGGATAACAATCGGCTTGGGCATATCCAACAGGATGGAACTCTTGAGATCGATTATGACAAGCTGGCCCTCTGGACAACATCGGGCGAGGAGACGGATGAGAAATGCCGGGCGTGCTTTTTCCGCCCTGCCTGTCAGGGCAACCATTGTCCGTTATATCGAATGCGTACCGGTCAGCGGCCATGCTCTTATGAGAAACGGCAGATCAAAAAAACACTCCGGACCATCTGGCTGCAATCGCAGCAGGAAGAGGAATTTGCCCAAACTTTAGGCTGATGGGCAGCCGCATGAATCCAGGCAGACGCTTGATCTAGATAAGGAGGTGACCAGCATGAAAGTAATTCGTTCCGCAGCCCAAGCGGCTCTTGTCAAAACTGGACGTCTGACCAAGTCAGTCCCAGGCAACTTGAGCTAATTTTCCATCTATGAATGCTTGCCTTAATCC
Organism: Paenibacillus brevis; assembly: GCF_018919145.1. Lineage (GTDB taxonomy): Bacteria > Bacillota > Bacilli > Paenibacillales > Paenibacillaceae > Fontibacillus > Fontibacillus brevis. The sequence goes on along the minus strand of NZ_JAHLQJ010000018.1, from coordinate 4,047 downwards.
GATCCTGACAGTTCTTAAAAACTGTCAGGATCGGATTTTTTCTAGACAAAGAAACTATTACTTCTTTGATTCGTTCTATCCATAGAGAACTCTACTAAAATATCTATATTTTGGAGGTAAAGATGAAGGGATCATGGTTACATAAAGGGCTCATAGTTTTATTGGCTTCTGTTGTGCTTGCGGGTTGTACCAGCCGTCCGGCACCAGAGGCAGAGCAGACATCCAGCTTAAAGGTTATGTTTTCGGATGAGGGGTACTTCTTCCAGCAATATGGCGATTTATTTGCGATGGAGAAGCCGAACATCGAGATTGAGGTTGTCAGCACGAACCGCATCTATCGCAACAACCCGGATGGCATAGTGGACTATAGTGCGGCTGTTGAGGAATTCATAGAGAAAGAACAGCCGGATGTCGTTATGTTAAATACGGAGACCTATGAGAGGATGGCTTCCGAAGGTAAGCTGGCAGAGATGGATGCGCTTATCGAACGGGATAAATATGATACCGAGTCGATTTATCCGGCTCTTATGGAAATCCTTAAGGATAAGGGGGGCGGCAAGCTGTATGGCTTAGCTCCGACCTTCTATGGCAATGTCATTTTCTACAATGCTGATTTGTTTGCCAAATATGGCATCGAAATACCGCATGACGGGATGACCTGGCAGGAGATTCTTGACACGGCTCGGCGTTTTCCTACCGATGGAGACACAGACACCCGGGTATATGGCTTCGGTACGAATTACGGTATGACGATGGAGCAACTGGCTTCCAATATAGCCACTACACAAGGCTTGAAGTTTATCAATACAGACACCATGCAAGTTACACTGAACACGGACTCATGGAAGCAAGCCTATAAGCTGGCTATGGATGCGATAGACTCTCAGGCTATCTATAACCCAGGTGATACTGCGTTCCAGGGGGGATCAATGGAGGATTATTACAAGAGTCAACCGTTCTTGATGGGACGCATGGCCATGACAGTAGAAGGCCCGTATATGCTTCAAAACCTCAAGGACGTGCAGGATCAGGTTAATGATTATAAGCCGTTCCAACTTGGGGCAGTAGCAGGACCTGTGGATCCGGCGGATCCGGAGACATCCCGGAATATTTTCTTCAACGATATCTTTGGCATTCGAGCCAACTCTCCTAACGCGGATGCGGCTTGGGAATTTATCAAATTCGTTAATAGCGAGAAATTCGCCAAGGTCAAGTCCAGAACGATGAACGGCGGTCTGTTATCCCGAATGAATGTCAGCAAGGAATACAATGGATTAAACCTGGATGTATTTTATAAGCTGAAGCCAAGTCTCAATAGTGATAGTAGTGAGGACTACACCAAAATTCCGGAAGCATTTCATATGGAATACTACGGTATTCTGACCCGAGAGATCCAACTGGCTCAAGACAAGAAGAAGTCTATTGAAGAAGCCCTCCAGACCATTGAGGACGAGTCGCAGGCTTTACTGAATAAGGCAATTAAGGATGAGGCGGCGGGAAAAGGCTCTGATGACGGCAGCACAGCCGGTGAAGATGTCGGTTCAGCCACATCTGGCGAGAGCGGTGCAGAATCCGGCACAGCGGATAATACAGCAAACGAGGTTCGTGTGACGGTAGAGTAGCTTTTGCCATCTATAGATGGATGACGAATATAACATAGACCCCTGCGCGATTCTGCGCTTGGGGCCGACGCTAAATAGCAACTTCAAAGGAGGTTAGCCAAGGTCATGACTAAGGCTAGCCTCTTTTTTTAGGTGCGCCCGGTATGTCCCACAGATATGGTTACGTGTTAGAAATCGACCTGTCGAAATACTTCGATACGTTGAATCATGAACTGCTTCCGGATCTTTTGCGCAAACAAATTGAGGACAAACGAGTTATCGATTTGATCAAGAAGTATCTAAAAATCGGAGGTTATGGAAGGCCGGCTACTTAACTAGTGAGCCTTTCTATGCGACTTTCCAGAGAAACTCTTCTATTGGAAAATAATAGATGATTTTTTGTAACCAGACCGAGGCTTCATACGTATAACCATAGAGACTGTAAAAAAAGAAGGGGGAGCAGAACGTATATTCCAGCTGTTATCAAGCTACATAGGAGAGAGAAACTGAACTACATTTTTAGAATAATCGGGAGGTTATTATGTTTACTATGTTTTCTGAACGAAAGAATAGAAGCCGCATGCGGAAGCTGACCATTGCGGTAATTTGCGGCGTATTAGTGCTTTTGGCCGGATGCGGCCCGGCTCCTACGAAACAGTCAGATGTACGGCGGAGCTTGAAAGTTATGTTTTGGGACGAAGGATATTTCTTTCAACAATATGGTGATTTGTTCTCGATGCGATATGGTGATGTAGATATTGAAGTAGTCAGCACAAATAGTATGTATAGAGGTGGCGCAGTTATCGAAGACCAGTATCAGGCGACGTTAGATTTTATTGAAGAGCAGAAGCCTGATGTGGTTATGGTCGATTCCAGCAGCTATGAAAAGATGGTCTCCGATGGAAAATTGATGGAATTGGATTCATTCATCACGCGCGACAAGTATGATACCGAGTCGATTTATCCTGCATTAATTGAAATGCTGAAGGAAAAAGGGGCCGGTAAATTATACGGGTTGAGCCCGACCTTCCAAGGACAAGCGTTGTTCTATAATGTGGACCTATTTAACAAATACGGTATTGATCCACCGCAGAATAATATTACCTGGCAGGAAATCTTCGATCTGGCACGCCGGTTTCCAACCGATGGAGATGCGGATTCAAGAGTATATGGCTACGGTGCGCAGTACGGCATGAACTTCTCGAGCTTGGCGAGCATGATTTCCTCTACAGAGGGGCTTAGTCAGGTGAACCCGGATACTATGAAAGTGACTATGAATACGGACGCTTGGAAAAGAGCCTACAAGCTCGCATTTGATGCTCTGGAATCAGGCAGTGTGTATAATCCTGAGGATGGCGGATTTTCCGGAGGTTCGATGGAGGACTATTACAAGAGTCAATTGTTTCTGATGGGAAGAATGGCAATGACACTGGGAGATCCATATACTCTGCAGAATATGAAAGAGTCTAAAACTTATATAAAGGACTATAATTCGTTTGAAATTGGTATCGTGGCTGGCCCGGTAGATCCGGCAGACCCGGAGACCTCTCGTAATATCTACTTTAGCGACATTTTTGCAATCCGGGCAGATTCGCCGAATGCGGATGCGGCTTGGGATTTCATTAAATTCATTAATGGAGAAGAATATGCGAAGGTCAAGTCCAGAACACTCAATAACGGACTTTTGTCACGCATGGGATATTCAAAGGAATATGACGGATACAGTCTTGATGCCTTCTATGCCCTTAAGCCCAAGCTGGATCAAAGCGCTTCTTATGAGCGAATGAGCAAGATTCCGAGTGACTTCTATATGCAGTTCTATACGGTTCAAGAAGAGCAATTGAAGTTGGTGCAGGAGAAGAAGAAGTCGGTTGAGGAAGCTTTGCAGGCCATGGAGCAGGAAGGACAGGTTATATTGGATAAGGCCATTAAAGATCAGGAGGCCAATAAAGGAAAAGAAGATACCGGTACCAATGGCGCGGAATCAAGCAGCACCTCCGGAGGAGGCATAAGCATTGAAGTCGGGTCTGTAGATTCTACAGACAAAGAATAAATTTAATAGCTGTACGTGGCTGTAAGGGCCATGATCAGAAGCTGTGCTTCTCTTCATGACCCTTTTTTTATTGCCGCTTAAATTGGAAACATTTACTTATTGTAATCCTATTGTTTACGTGGTAAATTATTATTTGTCGCTTCGGACGGCATCCTGCCGGACAAGATGAAAGAAAAAAACATCTTGACATATCGAAGCGAGGTGAATATAATAAGTAACTGTTCGACAAAATCTGATCTGAATGATAGATGAGTCGAATAATGTAAGCAAGTTCTTTGAAAACTGAACAGATGGAACACGTCAATAAATAAACGATTTTATATCGTCAGTATTGAAATGAGCAAGTCAAACACCTTAATGGAGAGTTTGATCCTGGCTCAGGACGAACGCTGG
>NZ_JAHLQJ010000017.1 GCF_018919145.1 Paenibacillus brevis | reverse complement strand
GCGGGCTATCTTTCGATAACCTGCTCTTTTTCTTGATTTTTTGAACCAGCACCCTAACTTAATGACATTGGACGCAGGGGGCCTCCTTTGTTAACTCGGATTAGCAGCTCATTCTGCAGCAGTTGCCACAGAGGCAGGTTCTTGATCTGCCAGCTTGCCCCAGCGTCCTCCTCCTGGCAAAGGGCAAGCCCGTTCCTTCAACCAGGCGACCACTGGGATGATGCAGCCGCAAGCCGTGCAGGTTACACCGTCAGACAGCTTGGGACAAGTGCTGCACAGATGCAGCCTTTCCTGATACTGCTGCATGTCGACTCTTCGCTCCAGAGCAAATGCCGAGGTCTGCAAAATGCGCTGCATTTGCGTCTCTGTTACCTTGTAATTGTCCCGGCAGGCTTTGCATGTATTGTCCGCCATGAGACTTCTTACGCCTTCGGCGCCAGCTTCAGCGTCGTAACCGACATAGCAGGCAGTGTAGCATGGAGCTTGCCGCCTTCCAGACTACAAGCCTCAAATGTCTTCGGTGCGACGTTGTTTGGTTGATCAAAGGTATTATGAGCATCCACTCGGTCTCCGGCCAGTGTAATTCCTTCTACTTGCCACTGCGCTGCAGCCAATCCTCGGAGATTAATCGCCACATCCGCTTCAGCATGATGCTGCAAGTTGCACAGGCTGATATGAATGCAGCCCTCTGCATCTCGCGAAGCGGTTCCCGTTACAGCTGGAATTTCGCTGTCATCCAGCTTATAGCTGCCAGCATCCATAGCAAGCTCCAGCAACTCGGCATCCTGGTGAACCTTGTACATATCAAATACATGATAAGTCGGGGTAAGAATCATCTTCTCGCCTTCCGTCAAGATAACAGCTTGCAGAACATTGACGGTCTGGGCAATATTCGCCATGCGCACGCGCCGATTATGCTTATGGAAGATATTAAAGTTCAGCCCGGCTACCAGGGCATCGCGAATACTATTCTGCTGATACAGAAATCCGGGATTGGTTCCGGGCTCTACATTGTACCAGGTTCCCCATTCATCAACGATCAGGCCTACACGTCCCTCAGGGTCATATTGATCCATAATCGCCGAATGACGGGTAATCAGTTCATCCATCCGTAAGGTTTTCTTCAGCGTCGTATGCCATGCTTTTTCATCAAACCCTGTTGCTTCGCCCTTGTCTGCCCAGCTATCATTCGGAAGGGTGTAATAATGAAGCGTGATGGAATCCATGAATCTTCCTGCTTCACGCATGACGACCTCCATCCAATGGTAATCATCCACATTCGGGCCACAGGCGATGCGGTGGATCTTGTTGTCTCCGTAATTGCGCACATAGGTCTGGTAGCGGCGATAGAGATCGGCATAATATTCAGGGCGCATATTCCCCCCACAGCCCCAATTCTCGTTCCCCACGCCAAAATAGGTTACCCTCCAAGGAGCCTCCTGACCGTTGGCCGCTCGAAGCTCTGCCATTGGGGATACTCCGTCAAAGGTTAAGTATTCAACCCACTCGGACATTTCTTGAACGGTTCCACTGCCCACATTCCCGTTAATATAAGGCTCACAGCCTAATTGCTTGCACAGCTCCATGAACTCATGCGTACCAAAATGATTATTCTCAACCACCCCGCCCCAGTGCGTGTTCACCATGCGTTTCCGCTCTTCTTTCGGGCCGATGCCATCCTTCCAGTGATACTCGTCCGCAAAGCATCCTCCCGGCCAACGCAGTACAGGAATCTGGATCTGTTTGAGCGCTTTCACAACATCGTTGCGAATCCCCTTTGTATTAGGAATGGGCGAATCCTCGCCAACCCAGATGCCTTCATAAATACATCTCCCCAAATGCTCGGAAAAGTGACCATAAATATGACGATGAATCGTTCCTTTTCCAAGATCGGTGTTCAGTATCCCTTGCAAACTCATCCCGAATCACTCCTTAATTAATAAAAATATTAATCAATATGTCACTTCAATAATATTATAGTTACCTTTTCTCTTTTCAGTCAATTCATTTTTTTGTTCAAATCCTTATTCTTGTCAAAATCACAAACTATAGATAATATATTTATTAATCATGCGAAAAGGACGGAAGAAGATGAATCTTGATTTAAGCGAACAATCACTTCCGGTTTATGAGGCGCTGGCAAGCTCTGTCCGGCTGCAAGTGCTGCGCCTTCTGGCCGATCGTTCCATGAATGTGAAGGAACTGGCTGCTTCCATCGGCTTATCGAGCGCTATTATGACCATGCATGTCCGTAAGCTGGACGAAGCCGGGTTGATCACAACCCAGATGCTCCCGGGGAAAAGCGGTCTGCAAAAAGTGTGCTCTCTTGCCGTTACCGAAGCTCAGATTCAGTTTCCCGGGATTGACGACGCGCCGGAGCGCCATTGTCACCGGGTAGAAATTCCGGTAGGCCACTATTCCGATTTTTACATCGAGCCTACTTGCGGACTGGCTACGACGGAGAAGTTTATCGGCGGCTTTGATGATCCCCGCTACTTTTGGGAGCCTGAGCGGATTAATGCTGCGATCCTTTGGTTTGGACACGGCTTTATCGAATATAAAGCCCCCAATTATTTGTTATCCACTCAAGCTCCCACCGAGCTTGTATTCACCTTCGAGATTGCATCTGAAGCTCCGGGCATTAGCGAAAATTATCCGTCGGATATTTCCTTCGCCTTCAACGGGGTTCCCCTCGGTATATGGACGAGTCCAGGCGATTACGGTGAGCAGCGCGGAAAGTATACGCCGGATTGGTGGCCTAGCGCTATTAACCAGTACGGATTATTGAAGCAGCTGCGAATTAATCATGAAGGAACCTTTATGGACGGGATCAAGCTGTCGGACATCACGCTTGATCAGGTTGACATTCGAAGGAAACAATGGACATTCCGCTTTGCCGTTGACAAGGATGCGGTGCACATGGGCGGACTCACTTTATTCGGTAAGGGATTCGGTAATTACAACGAGCATTTGATTCTGGAGCTGTTCTATCAAGAAGCACCCTCCTCTAGCAGTTGAACTAACGGTTGTATGCTGGGGCAACGTGCGAATAGAACTAGAATATCCCAAAGGAGTAGTTTTAGATGAAGGCGCTATTACTGAAGGGCAAGGGGCTGGCCGATGGAATGAAGGTCGGAGCGATCTCCTTCGCCCATCCCCTGTCCTTTCACCAAGTTGCGCTTGGAAGCGTGCATCAGTCGAACAATCCCACTTAGCAGCGTGAACACCCCCTGGATTTGAAATCCCAGGGGGTGTTCCATGCTTTCTCAAGGGGCGTACTTATAGTTGAACTATATAGACTGCGTAGAAAGGGCATAAGAGCAAAGTGTTAAAAGCTTTCTGGAAGAAAGCTGCTTCGGAAGCATAAAGCGGAAGCATTCGCCTTTGTGAGTCGATTTCTACCTCCTATTATCTTGGTTCAATTAGAGAAATCCGCGAACAAGAGCGATCGTAAGCACACTTCACACGTTGCCCTCAAAACGTAAAATTCAATAGTTCAACTCTTTAGATGATATTCATTCAATTGAGCGCAGGATAGCTTAAGGTTTATTTGCTTGAAGCAGCGCAGCCAGAAGCTTGGCACTTTCTGCTCGGGTCGCTTGGTCCTGAGGCGCAAACAACAGATTGCCCCGGCCCTGCATTAACCCAAGCTCCACCGCTTGATTCACATACGTCTTCGCCCAGTCTGAAATCTTTGCACTGTCACCAAATTCTGCATTCTTGGCTTGCTCTGCAGATTTGCCATTCACGTATTGATATGCACGGACGATCATTACTGCTATTTCCTCACGGCTGATTGCCGCATTCGGATCGAACGCAGAGGCATTGCGCCCCGATACAATCCCCGCTTGCGCTACGGCAGCTACAGGGCCGGCATACCATTTGGAGCTGTCTACATCGGCAAAGCTCGAAGAAGCAGCCTCCGTATTCAGATCCAACGCCCGGGCGATCATCACCGCGAATTCCGCACGGCTTACGTCTTGCTGCGGCGCAAATGAAACTGCGCCCACGCCTTCGATGATGTGTTTTGCCGCCATTTGCTTAATCACATCCGAAGCCCAGAAGGAAGATGGTACATCATGATAGATTTTGTCATATTCCAGCACGGCGTATTTACTGAAGTGATAAACCTCGGCCGTCATGCTGCTGCCTTGCTTGCTTCCTCCTGCATATTCCAGTTGCCCACTGTCTGCCACATGGTATACCCCCCGCAATTCAGGCTTTGTCGTACCGGTTGCAACCAAGCTTAAAGTTACCGGTTTGTTAAAGGAGGATAAGACCACAGCGGATCCATTCTTAGGCACAATCTTTAGGTTGAAATCCAGAACATCGCCTGCTGCTGTCAGGCGAACCGCTTGGAGCATGGCTTCCGCTGCCTTAAGCAACGAGGCTGCATTCTCGGCAGAAAGTCTGTCGATACTGAAAATGATTTCAGCCGTACTCCATTGGTCCGCTGGAAGCTGCTGCTTTAACTGTTCCAATACGTCTGCCGGAATCTGTACCTTGACTTCTCCATTTACAAATTCAAGGCTTTGCCCTTGCAGTAAATCAGCTGCATTAGCAGGCAGGGCAACCTCGCGGACTCCATTTTCCATACTAATCACAACTTTTCCCGTGCCGTCATTCGCCTTTAGAGTGCTTTCGCTAATCTGAATGCGACTATTTGAGTGATTTGCATTGCCGGAGCTTCCCGCACTTCCCGTGCTGCCGGTATTGCCATTGTTGCCCTGATTTCCGCCTCCTCCATCAACCGTTCCGCCCGTAGTTGTCACCGTTAAGGTGAGCGTAGAGGTTGCTTTGCCGATTGCTTCGCTGTTCCCTGTAAAGACGGTATCCCAGATTGCTCTGTCCGGAGCAACCGAGACAGTAATCGTATTGACACCTTTCTTCAAGTTAATTTCTTTCGAGAAGCTCATGTCATCGGCAATGCTCACCGCTTGCGCGTTGATCTTCAGATCGCCGCCTTTGATAGCATTTCCTCTGATGGTCACTGTATCTGTGGTTAGAGATGCGCCATCCATTGGTGAAGTAACCACAACCGGCTGATCGATCCAGCGGAGGATGGAGTCCTCAATCACCATTTTGTTTCCGCCCTGGTTAGTGATCAAGACATTAAGATCGGTACCTTCAGCTCCGTAGCCGTAGTAACTGACATCATGATCGATCGCAGAATCATACGGAGTGTGATCTGCCAGACCCTCCTCGTTCCAGGTTTTGTTCTTCGTATACTTGTAGGTAATCGAAGTTCCGTCCTGAATGAAGGTAGTGTATTCCCAATCCGCCGAAGTGGCCCCGTTACGGCTCATTTCCCATGCATTCACATCCCAGTTATTCTGCGAGCCCGGAATCGTGATCGGTGTGCTCAATGGCGTATAATCCGGCGCATGGACTTTAAAGGTCACTTCTACCATCACAAGATCAGGAGTTACCGCCACAATATTCGAATCCACAGAATTGCCTTTTCTGTCGTAAGCCCGAACGAAATAAGTGTAGGTGGTTCCGTTCTCCACATCATAATCCCGATAGGTGTGAAGAGCAGCGCCCTTCACCACTGCGATGGGCTCACCATTACGGAAAATCCGGTATAAGAACACCGAGTCATATGCGGCTTCATCTGCTCCCTGTTCGCCGCCAAAGGCTGCCAGCTCTGCTTCTACAGTTGGCGCAGCCTCGTGAATTGCATCCATCAGATCGGTGCCCTCTGCATTCTCGGTGGTTGCATCAAATACAGAAGACAGTTGGAGCGTTGATTTCGGCTGAGGATACACAACCTCGGTAACTGACCAAGCGAGATTGACCTGTCCTGATTCCTGCAAAGGCTGATCCAGCGTAATGTCTACAACTGGCGGTATCTTGTCGGACGGATCTTGGGCGATCGTCACCGTTTCAATATTTGTATACATCCAATTTCTTCCGGCATCCGTTGAAAAAGCCACCCGATACTGGTATTCACCCGCTTCATAAGCGGTGAAGGTCCCTTTGAATACATTATTTGTGCCATATCCTCCGCCCTGGCCTGCATAACTGGCCGGAAGCGGCTCCCAATCCATCCCGCCGGGCACGATGATTTGCAGTTTCGCCTGAAGACCTTCTGCTAGGAACTTATCAGTAGCATCCTTAATCCACACCTCGGCAGTGACGCTTTGGTCATATTCCAGGTCCACATATACGGAGCTGGTTACTGTCGCAGGACTAATGTAATAGTCTCCGGAATTCCAGGAATAGTGCGGAACCAGTGCACTGCTCTCCGTCACCGGAGATTCATTCCCGTTTCCATCCACAGCTGTAACCATGAAGTAATACTTCTTCCCATTGGTGAGACCGCTTATAGAAGCGCTGGTACCTGTAATGATCTCTTCCGAAAGGATCCGTTCATGCAAGCTGCCGCGAATGGTGGAAACATATACATGATATTCCTGGGCATCTCCGCTTGGACTCCACTGAAGAGTTACCGAGCTAACGCCTTCTGCTCCAGTCAGATTGCTTACAGGTGCCGGCAAAGCAAGCGATTGTCCGGCATCCGCAGTCAGCATGCGTCCATCCATCGCGGGAATGGTCAAGGTAAGAGCGCCATTGGCCGTTGTCACCTTGTAGTTGCTATTCAGCTGGTCGGTCAGATGAATCCCGTTTTTCAATTGTCCTTGCAGGTCCAGTTCTACCGTCTGATTTTGGCTGCCTCGGTTAATCGCCACGATCGCGTATTGATTATCCAGCTTGCGTCCGTATACATAGACATCTCCGCTAGCATACAGGGTCTCCAACTCCCCGTAAGCGAACAATTGCTTATTGTCTGTACGAATTTTGCCGATCTTCTGGTAATGCTCGATCAGATCCGTATCCTCATTTCCCCAAGGATATACGCGGCGGCTGTCCGGATCACTTGAGCCCGTTACACCGGCCTCGTCCCCGTAATAAGTTGTCGGCGCCCCCGGGTACCCCATCTGGAAGATGGAAGCCAATTTCAAGCGGCTCTTGCCGAGCTCGTAGTTATAATTTTTATCAAATTCCGCCCGTTCAAAGCTGTCGGTACCGCCCCCGAGAACAAATACGGCCCTTGCGGTATCGTGTGAGCCCATCAGGTTCATCAAGGCATAAAATGCTTCCTTCGGATAATCCTCTTTTACAGCCATCAGTGTACTATCCGCCGATTCGGCATTTCCGTTCTTCAGGAAATTGATCAGGGCTCCGCGGAAGCGGTAGTTCATGACCGAATCGTATTGATCACCGAGAAAATATTTGGAGGCATCGTCCCAGATTTCTCCGAGGATCAATGGGTCCTTGCCACCGTTCAGCTTCTTATCCTTGATTTCCGTCCGGAATTCCTGCCAGAATGCAGGATCAACCTCGTTGGCTACATCGAGCCTCCAGCCGGAAGCACCGAGTGTAAGCCAGATTTTTGCCGCAGAGTCATCATCCCGGAAAATGTAATCCGCAAATTGCTCATTATTCAGCTCACTGTCATAATTGACCGCAGTCCCCGGCACCGATTTAATCTCAGGCAAGCTGTCAAATCCCCACCAGGATTGGTATTCGTACCGTTCATTAGCCGTTCCTGCGTCCACCTTGTTGTTCTTGATATTAAACCAGTTCTCAAAGCCATACGGACTAAAAGTCTGTCCTTCCTCCGTAAGGCTTTTGGCCGCTTGTTCCTTCGCCTCAGTCTCGGTCATTCCCTGATCATTCATCAGGTCATAAATAAGCGACCAATATTCGTATGCCCCGATGGTCGGATATTTGCCGTAACGGTCAAAATAGATGGAATCATCGCCGGTATGGTTAAATACGCCGTCCATAATCAAGTGCATGCCGCGCTTTTGCAGCTCGGCAGTAAACACCTCGAACTCCTCAGCGGTTCCGAACATCGGATCCAGTGACTTCCAATCCGCTGCATCGTACTTATGATTGGAGGAAGCCTCTGCTATAGGGTTAAGGTACAACGTATTGACACCCAGAGATTCGAGATAATCCAGCTTGGCGTGGATGCCCGCAATATCCCCTCCGAAGAAGTCGTTATTGTATTCTCCGTCTCCCTGATAGCCCGGTTCGTTTTTCATATCCGGATTATCCGGCAGCTCGCTCCAGTCCATATGCTCAATCGGCATAGGCCCCCTTGAGCCATGTTCATCCTTGACATGATCATTATCCTGATTTCCGTTAAAGAAGCGGTCCGGGAAAATCTGATACACGACAGCTTCCTTCATCCAATCCGGCGTTTTAAAGGCCGGGTCATATACCGTCAACTGGAAATATCCCGCATTGCTTGCAACCGCGCTCCCGGCTCCGCCTTCAGCGGCATCTTCGCCGTATTCGATTTGAGCGTCCCCGTCACCGGCAAGGAATTTATAGCCATATACACCTACAGCTGAGGGAGTAACGGATGCTTCCCAAATTTCAACTTCCTCGTTATTGATCATTGCCGTGCCTGCGCTGCTCATATTGTATAGCTTGCTTGAACCGCTCGTGTAATTCTTCAGAAGCACTCTCGCCCGAGTCAAGTCGCCGGACTTTGACTGCAAACGAAGTGTGACCTCTTCCCCGGCTGAAACAGCTCCGAATGGAGCGCGATATAGCTTATCCCAAGTGTGATGATACAGCTTGGCTGCGTTAACCGCGCCATCTGAACCGCCCGGGCTGTAGTCCGTGTAGATCGCGTGCGTTGCGTCATTTATATAAGTAAATGTGATCTTGGTATCCTCAAGCACATTCAAGCTGATATTGCCGCCATCCTTGACGCCGTCTGCACCATAATTGACATCCCAGGAAGGCCCTAGCGCTATCTTGTATTCATAGCTGCCCTTCGGCACATTCAAGGTAACGGTATAGACCTTGTTATCGAATTCAGCATCTCGCAAGAGGGCCTGGGCTCCGGCGGGATCCCAATCAGCGGAGTCTCCGATTTTAGACTGGATGGAGCCTACCAGACGCGGAAGCTGGTCCTTACTCAAAGGCGTATAGTGCGTCGTATCCGCAATGGCATGTGTATTATGGTTGTAGTAGAAGGTCACCTCCCGCTCAGCAGCCAAGGACAGCTTGATGTTATCTCCGCCCTTGTTCGCCCCGTAGCTTACATCCCAGGAGTTATTCAAAGCTACCTTGTACTCGTAATTACCTGCCGGCAGAGTCCCGGTAAAATGATAAAACCCGTTGCCATCGTAAATCATCCTGGCCGTATTATCTCCAGGCGACCAATCGGTGCCGTTCAATTCACTTTGCAAATCACCAACCAAGACAACAACCGCCGGTTCCGGATCGCCGCTGGCGGCACTTGCCGGAGAAAATGTAAACGCTTGCGAAAATAAACTGATAAACATGGCACACACCAGAGTCATGATAAATGTGCGCTTAGATAGAGAACGTCTGCTCACCGTTGTTTCTCCCTTCGTTTCAAAGTCTCAAAGTCCGACCCTCACCAACAATTCATGCACCCTTCCGCTTCTGGCGATCTCCCCTCCTTCCGGCATACAGAGCTACAAGAAACCGTACTAAACATCCAATAATGCCTTCACTTTTTATGCAAACGATTGCGCAAACTCGACAAAAATGACGTCTGCCGCGAAAGTTCCATTATAGTAATGACCTTACGTAAACAGCAGCATGTCACAATATGCCGAAAAATCAGCCTTCTCAAGCTCCAAGGCATATTTGATTCGTATGTAGAACACTAGGTGTAATTCAAAATAACCCTTCTTCTTCAAGAAAACGTTTGCGCAAATAGCAAAACGGAAGGACTTAATTGTATTTTACTAGAAAGCGCTTTTATTGCAAGAAAAATATAGATTTACATCATTTTTCTATAGCTGCTTGGCGTCATACCTGTCAGCTTTTTGAACACCTCGTTAAAGTGCTTTATGTCCTTATAGCCCACTTTTTGTGCGATCGCAATGATCTTCTCGTCTGTATGCTGAAGCAGATGGCAGGCCTCTTCGATTCGAAGGCCCTGAACGTATTCCGAAATGGTCGTACCGGTATAATCCTTAAAAAGCTTGCAGAAGTAGGTCGGACTCAGGAACGATTGGGAAGCCAGCTCGTTCAGCTTGGCCCCGAGAGCATAGTTCGCCCTGAGATATTGCTTGGATTGTTCGATTAGCTTGGCATGATGCGTCATCGCAGCGCCTCCGGCCTTGCCCGATTTCTTAAGCGCTCGGAAGATGTGAATAAGAAGCTCGATAAGATAAGCTCTGAGAAGTTCGACATATCCCTCTTCCTGCCCAGTAAACTCCTCCAGCATCTTCCGGTAGATCGCTTCAATCGCCGAATTTCCGCCGCCCAGTATTTTCACATCGTCGATATGGTCTGCTTCTATAGTGAAGATGGATCGAAAGGATAAATAGTGAATTACGTCGCTGAAGTCCATGTAATCAATCAGATTTACATCTATAAAATCAGGCTTAAATACACAGTTGTACACCTCCAGAGGGGCTGCGGAGGGCGAATCGAACGACCTGAATTCGTGAGGCACATCGTAGTTGATCAGGAACAAGTCGCCTTTGCCAACCTCATAGGTTTTATCTCCCAGAATATGAACCCCCGTTCCGGAAGCGACATAAGAAATTTCGATAAAGTCATGCACATGCAGATGCGGCTTAGGGCTCTCCGAAATGTAATTCAGAAAGATGGAATGCCCGTGCCGGAAAAATTGTTCTCCGGTATCCCGGTAAATTGAAGCATGATTCATAAAATTCACCCCCTACAATTATAATACAGCCCCATGAATTCATGGAAACCGAAGGATACAATTGGAGTGTACAAATTCCTGTTATCTTGAAGAGGAGGGAATGGATTGATTATTCAGGAGATGAAATGCAACAGGATCGAGAATCCGCTGGGTTACGAATTAAGCAAGCCCCGGATGAGCTGGATTGTTGAGCCTGGAGCCGAGGGTGCGACAATCCAGCAAGCTTGCCGGGTTGAAGTGGCCCTGGATGAGGCGTTCTTGAATATTTTGCATGACAGCGGAAAAAGAGAGGATATCAACAGCATCTGCTATTCTCCGGAACTGGACCTGGAACCCCGCACCCGCTATTACTGGAGGGTCCATGTCTGGACAGACCGCGGTGAAGCGGCCAGCCCTGTGGCCTGGTTTGAAACCGCCAAACTGGATGAGGCTTGGACGGGGAGATGGATTACGCCCGATTGGCAGGAGCAATCTGTTCATCCGCTCCTGAGAAGAGGCTTCAGCATTCATAAGGACATCGCTCGGGCAAGGCTATATATTTGCGGGTTGGGGCTGTATGAGGCGGAGATTAGCGGACAGCGGGTCGGGGACGAATACTTCACGCCTTACTGCAACAGCTACAACAACTGGATTCAATACCAGACCTTTGATGTTACCGACCACATCCGCCAAGGGGAAAATGTTATCGGCGCCATGCTGGGCAACGGCTGGTATAAAGGCAGGTTTGGATTTAACGGCATAACGGACGGCTATTACGGAAAACATTTTGCCTTGTTATGCGAGCTCGTCATCACCTATACGGATGGCAGCGAGGACACGATCTGCTCGGATAAGAGCTGGAGATGCGCGCCGTCGCAAATATTGGACAGCAATCTTTATGATGGGGAGGTTCAAGACGCTGGCAAATATATCGAGGAATGGTCTTCTCCCTCCTTCCATCACGCCGGTTGGGATGGAGTCCGCTGCCTCGACATCGATTTCAATCTGCTGGAGGCCCGCAGAAGCCTGCCGGTAAGGATCAAGGAAGAACTGAAGCCCATAAAGGTGATTCATACGCCAAGAGGCGAAACCGTTCTCGATCTGGGGCAAAATATGGTGGGGTGGGTCCGCTTTAAAAATAAGGCTCCAAAAGGAAGCGTCATACAGCTTCAATATGGCGAGGAAATGCAGGAGGGCTGTTTTTACAGGGACAATCTCCGGTCCGCCAAAGCGGAATTCACCTATATCTCGAATGGACGGCCCGATGAGGTGCAGCCTTACTTCACCTTCTACGGCTTCCGGTATGTGAAGGTAGAGGGGTGGCCCGGGCAAGTGACGACGGAGGACTTTACCGGATGTGTCGTCTATTCCGACCTGGAACCGACGGGAGCTCTTGAATCCTCTAACCCGATGGTGAACCGGCTCATTCTGAATGCCCTATGGGGGCAAAAGGGGAATTTCCTGGACGTGCCTACCGACTGTCCGCAGCGGGATGAGCGGATGGGCTGGACGGGAGATGCCCAAATGTTCTCCGGCACCGCCTGCTTCAATATGGATTGCAATGCCTTCTTTCATAAGTATCTGTATGACCTGGCCCAAGAGCAGGCTACAATGGGCGGGATTGTTCCGCTTACCGTTCCCAGCTTCGGCATGAACGAACAGGATTCGCACACCGGTTCCAGTGCATGGTCCGAAGCCGCGACCGTTATTCCTTGGAACCTTTATCTCCACTATGGAGACACGGCCATATTAGAGCAACAGCTAAGCAGCATGAAGGGCTATGTTGACTGGATAAGAAAGCAGGATAACGGAAGCAGGCTGTGGAATACCGGTGTTCACTACGGGGATTGGCTTGCCTTGGACGGGGAGGGGGAATTCAACCCGTTCGGGGGAACACCAACCGATCTGATTGCCACCGCTTATTATGCCTACTCCTCGGAGCTTGTCGCCAAAGCAGCCAAGGCATTAGGCAAGGACAGCATGGCAGCAGATTATTTCAAGCTGTCGGCTGAGGTAAAAGCAGCCTTCTGCCAAGAATTCGTCACCCCGAGAGGACGACTGGCGGCGGATACCCAAACCGCTTACATTCTTGCCCTTTTCATGGATTTGGTTCCGGAATCGTTCCGGGCGCGAATCATCGAAGACTTGCGCCGAAATCTGGAGGAGAACAAGTTCTATTTACAGACCGGATTTGTAGGGACGCCTTATATCTGCAGAGTTTTATCCGAAAACGGGCACAACGATCTGGCATACAGATTATTGCTTAACGAGGAATATCCGAGCTGGCTCTATGAGGTCAAGATGGGAGCAACGACGATTTGGGAGCGGTGGAATTCGCTGCTTCCCGACGGGAAATTCGGCGAGCTCGGCATGAACTCGTTGAACCATTATACGTATGGTTCCATCGTGGAATGGATGTACCGCAATATGTGCGGAATCCAGCCGCTGGAGGACGCCCCCGGCTTCAGAAGAATTCGGCTTGCCCCTCAGCCAAATCCCCTTCTGAAGCATGTTAAGGCATCCCTGAGGACAGCTTCGGGACTCTACGAGAGCGCTTGGAGCTATGAAGAGGACGGTCTCCATTACCGGTTCCGCATTCCTTTCCATGCCGAGGCCGACCTCGTACTTCTGGATGCGGATAGCAAGGACATCATGGTAAACGGAATATCGCTCGAGACAGGCAGTCTATCTTACAAGGAAGAAGACCGGACAGTGAACATGGTACTCAAGACCGGTCAGTACGAAATTATCCATGCTATCCAGCAGTGAGCTTCATGAAGAAATCAATCAGCAAAACGGCCAAAGAATTCTCCTTGGCCGTTTTTACTGTTATGTGCGATTATTTCCCCGCAACCAGCTTGCCCTCTTCCAAAAACAATACCCGGTCACACAGCGGCAACACTCGCTCATCATGCGTTACAATCACTGCGCTTTTCGCTTGTCCCCTTACTTGCTGCGCAATCAGGTTGACCACATCCAGTCCGCGGGCCGCATCCAGACTGGCGGTTGGCTCATCCGCAAACAGGACTGCCGGATCATTCATCAGCGCTCTCGCGATAGCGACCCGTTGCCGTTCCCCGCCCGAAAGCTTGTCCGGATACGCCTGTAGCCGATGGGACAGGTCCATCTTGCGGAGCAATTCAGCTGAACGCTTTGCGGATTGAGCCTTCACCTGACCTGCCAGGTTGGCAACAAGCTGCAACTGCTCTTGTACTTTCAAATACGGGATCAGATTTGCACTTTGAAAGATAAATCCGATTTTCCGCAAACGCAGCTCTGACAACTCCAGTTTGCTTCTATTAAGAATAGATGTGCCCTCAAGCCGAACATCGCCGCCCGTCGGTGCCAACAATGCGCCTGCAATGGACAGAAAGGTACTCTTTCCTGATCCGGACGGGCCCATCACGGCGATTATTTCTCCTTCGGATACCTCCAGATTCAGGTTGTCCAATATCTTTCTTTCGCTCCCTCCATCTTCAAAGGTTTGCGTAATTTGTTGCAATTCAAGCAGATGTCTCATGCCGCAGTCCTCCCAATCGCATCCAGCGCATCTATTTTAGTTACCTTCCATACGGAAAATAAGGAGCCGCCAAGTGACATAACGATAAAGGAGACACTGGTAATCACCATGGTTAGCCAGCCCAATTGAAATGGCATGGAGTCAGGCAAGACTGCCTTGAATAGTTGAACGATCAGAATACTTAGAGCCAGACTGCCGACCGACAGAACCAGAACCTGAAGCGCTACGCTTTTTGCCAGATAGGAAGTTCGAGTGCCAATAGCCTTTAAAATACCAAACTGGCTTGTCTTCTGGATGGTAATAACGTAGAAGAAAACGGCCAGGACAAATGCAGAAATGGCAAACAGGAATCCAATCATCATCAGCAGTGAACCCTGTTCTTCCTTGTAACCCGGAATGGCTGAGATAGCCTCCGACTTGGTAATTATCTCCGTTCCCGGCAAGACCTCCTGCAAATGGGTCAACTGATCCGCCGAATCCTTTACGGCAATCGCATTGTACCGGGTGTTACTTGCAGCCTCATCAGCACCTGGATGACCTGGGGACTGCATTTGAAGATCAATCCAGTCTTGCTCACTGAGAAATACCGCAGGGGTATGGCTAAAGGATTCATTGGCTACAAATCCATTGACCGTCCACTCCGCTCCTGAAGCTTGATCTACAAGCACCGTACCGATATCTATCCCATCCTCAGCCATCGATTGATCGACAAGAACATAACGTTTCGATAAATCAGAGAACTTGGTACCGGATGTCAGCTCAGGCATCAACCAGCCTTCCGGCCGAACAGCAAGCAGCGTAATATCCAGCTTCACCGTCTCCCCCTCAGGAATGACAGTCGTCATGCTGACTCCGAGCGGCTCCACATTCTGATCGCCTACAACCGCCGCTGCCGCATCAAGCTGCTCCTCGTCGATCTGTGACCGGGTAAATCGGTGATTCGAGTTATCTTCCATTACAAAATGAGTAGCCGCCATATTTTTTACAGAAGCAGCATTATCATAAGCAAGCCCTTGAGCAAGGCCTGTGACGAATAATACGAGAAACGCAACAAGCACCATTATTATAGCAATCAGGATATATCTTGCCTTGGCAAATCTCATCTCTCTAAGCGCTAAAAACATATGCTTCCCTCCTTTGGTATGAGCAAATTATAGGAAGCGAAAATAAACAGCAAATAAACAACAGGTTACAGCCGCGGTAAAGACACCGTAAAGAGGGTCCCCTCCGATGAACTGGTCACCTCAATTTGACCGTCATGGATCTGGATGATTTTTTTCACGATGGAAAGACCTAGCCCTGTCCGGCCAGTATGCTTCCGTGCAGGATCCGCCCGATAGAAACGATCAAATATAAAAGGCAGATGCTCGTCTTCAATCCCATCTCCGGTATCACGGATGTGGATCAAATGATGAGCAGCAGTCTGCTCGGCGCGGATCTCAATCGATCTTCCGTTCGGAATATGATTTACCGCGTTGCCAAGCAAATTCATCCATACCTGCATGAGCAGCACTTCATCGCCGTGAAGCTGGATCGTGTCGGGCACAGAGATTTTGAGCGACAGCTCCTTTTCCTCCAACTGCCATTGCAGCAATTTGGCTGCCTGCCGAATTTGGCCAAGCAGAGAGAAGGTTGTTCGGGTAATAGCCTCCTGACCGGATTCCAGGGAGGAGAGCAGGAGCAGTTGTCTGCTAAGCAAAGAGAGATGCTGGCTTTCTTCTTCAATAATCGTCGAATAATGCTGCCGGTCTGACGGGGAAAGACTGTCGTCGGCGAGCACCTTGGCAAAGCCTTGAATCGAAGTGAGCGGGGATTGGATTTCATGGGATACATTAGATACAAACTGCTGGCGCGATAAATCCACCCGCTCCAGCTCCCGGCTCATCGTCATGAAATGTCCGGCTAATTGCCCGACTTCATCACGTCTTGTGCCCGGCAAGCGAAGATTGTAGTTGCCTGCGGCTATTTGCTTGGTCGCTTCCGTCAATTGAGTGATCGGTTTTACCAGGTATCTGGTACTGAAAATGAATAGAGCGATACTGATAACCACCGTAAGCAAGCCGATCAGAGCGAAGAAAATGCGCAATTCGCCGAACTGCAAGATCACGTCCGGGCGCATGAACAGAGCATATATTTGCTGATCCAGATGAACGGTAACCCCAACCGTATTGCTTAACCGGTTATCGAAAAAGCCCGTAATAAATAGCTTATTGGGAAATTGGGCTACGCCATGGTAGACCTCTCCGTTCAGCACTTGATCAATAGCCTGTCTGCTCAAATCCTGCTTTCGAAATTCGCTGCCGAAAAAGCGGTCCTCACCTTGGGCATTCGTCAGATAGATTTCATACCCAAGCGCGGCAGCATTATGAAGATAGTCCTCCATTCGCTCAGGATCATCCTCTGCATATTCTTTAATTTGCTCCGCAATGGTGACCAGCTTCTGATCATTGAAGGACTTAAGCTGGATATGATAGTACACATTCGAAATGATGAATCCTAGCAAGCTGCTGGCTAGAATAACGGCGACCGTAATGAGAAAAACCCTGGAGTACAACGATCTCATGGTGTCTTCACCTCGATCTTATAACCGATCCCCCGGACCGTCTGAATCGTAAAGTCGCTTGTATAATCCGCAAAACGCTCCCGCAGCCGCTTGATATGAACGACCACGGTATGGTCATCGCCCTCATAATCCTCTCCCCATACTAGACGAATCAGTTCGTCCCTCGAGAACAGACGCCCTGGATATTGGGCAAGCTGGGATAGCAATTCAAATTCCTTCATGGGCATGATGAATACAGACTGTCCGTCGGAAACCTCGAAGTTATTCCGGTCAATCGTAATGCGATTCAATTTAATGATATTATCCGAGGTTCGGTTGTAACGGCGGAATAACGCTTTGACCCTGAACACCAGCTCCTCCGGCTCGAACGGCTTGGTCACGTAGTCATCCGTCCCGCGCATATAACCCCTTTTCTTATCTGCCAGTTGATCCAGCGCAGTAAGCATAATAATCGGAATATTGTAGTCGTTCCTGATATATTCGCATAAATCAAAACCGTCCATCCCGGGCATTAAAATATCTATAATCGCGAGATCCATCGGAGCCTGCCCCATCAACTTAACCGCTTCTTGCCCATCCTGTGCTTCATGCACCTGATAGCCCTCCTTAGTCAGCGCATAACGAAGGAGCTCCCTGATATTCACATTGTCGTCAGCGATCAGCACTTGCTTCATAAGCTTGTCCTCATTCCCTTCATAACCGAAATAACCGTCAATAGTCTTAGTATAATGGGTTTGGAATATGACTGCGAATTGCAGACGCAAGTGGACTGTATTAGGCCGCAAGGTCAAAAAATCATAAGAAAGCTAAAGAAAAATCAAGAACGCGGAATGTTCATCCGAAACTTTTCTTTAGCAAGCACAACTCCTCAAAATATCATAAAACATGATGCCGAAAAACAGTGCCATGGTTATTTTATAATGAATGTGTAGCGCTACAAAAAAACTGCAAGCGTTTTCATTCATTGCGGTGTCATGCATGAATTTATCATTCAATTAACTAGAGAAGGAGATTGCAATGAGACAAAAAAGTCTGATCATTCTTCCCATTGTGATGATAGTTTCATTTGTGTTGTCAAGCATTACTAATGCAGATGTAACTTCCAATTTCACAAACCCGCTGATGGGCGGCGCAGACCCGACCATCGCCAGAGCTGCGGACGGTTATTACTATTCTGCTTCTTCCGGAGATAATAATATCACTTTAAAAAGACATGAAACCATTCTTGGCGTGTCCACCGCGAAAAGCAAGATAGTATGGGAAAAACCGAGCAACTTTGGATACGTGTGGGGTCCCTATATCTATAGATTGGAAGGAAAATGGTATCTTTATTTCACTTCCGGTCCAGAGAATGACTTTGGTTACGGACATCCCAGCTCATACGTGCTAGAGAACGCATCACCCGATCCGTTTGAAGGAACCTGGGAGCTCAAGGGAGAATCCGCCAATGCCGATAGCGACGGACAAATTACGATTAAGAAGGGACTTCTGAATACAGAGGGCTACGGCTTGGCCTGCGGTATCGTATCCATAAAAGGGGAAAGCTACTTCACCTATACCAAATACTACTATTTTCCTGATCCTCATGATCCTGCCAAGACTAAATTTGACGAGAGTCCAACCATCGTTAAAATGAAGAATCCATGGACATTGGAAGGTCAGGAGACTACCGTCGCTATGCCGCAATACGACTGGGAAAAACACGGTGACAGCATCAACGAGGGCGCTGCCGTAGTAGAGAGGAACGGCAAAATCTATTTTGCTTATTCGGTA
This sequence comes from Paenibacillus brevis, assembly GCF_018919145.1. Taxonomy (GTDB): domain Bacteria; phylum Bacillota; class Bacilli; order Paenibacillales; family Paenibacillaceae; genus Fontibacillus; species Fontibacillus brevis. Next base: position 96,832 of record NZ_JAHLQJ010000017.1, on the reverse strand, counting down.
AGCAGCTTTATGAATGATAACTATGCGGTCGGCGTCTCCGTAGCTGATGCAACAGCAGATGTGATGAATCCCGATTCATGGCGGAAACATCCGGTGCCTGCGTTGAAACGCTCGGATGAGAACAGTTCCTATGGACCGGGATCGCCCCTATTCCTGAAGTCCGAAGACGGTACAGAGGATTGGTTAATGTACCACGGAATCCCGACCCATGGACAGGGCGGCGGAAACAGAGGAATAAGAGCGCAGCGAATACACTGGGATGACAATGACTTCATAAATCTCGGTATCCCCTCTAACCCCGGCACTGTTCTGAACAGGCCTTCCGGAGAAGAAAAAAGTCAAATTTATGAAGCAGAAGATGCAAATCTATCGGGTGTTTCCAGAGTTATTGGGAACAGTAGTTATGCTTCAGGCGCGGTGTATGAGAAATACAGCAATAACAGCGCCGATGACTATATAGAGTTTACCGTTAACGCCAAGGATCATGGCATCTACTCCCTGGACTTCAGATATAAAAATCCGGAAGCCAATGCCGTTACCATGAAATTAGGCGTCAACCAGGAGGCAGCCAGAGACCTTACCTTTGCCCCGAATCCGGGCTTTGATGCAAACTTCGATATTCATACAACTTATAACGTTAGGCTGAACGCCGGAAGCAACGCGATCCGACTCTCCGGTAAGAGCACTTTAGCTCTGGATGCAATGATCATCAAAAAAACTGCGATGTATGAGGCGGAAGATGCCGAATTGTCCGGAAATGCAATGGCAGATTCAAACCATCCGGGCTACAGCGGGACCGGGTTTGTCGGAGGACTGTGGGTTTCCAATTCTGCAGTAAGCTTCAAGGTGAATGCCGCTGCTGCAGGCAGTTATTCGGTTAAGCTGGGCTACAGCTTAGGATTTGATGATGACAGAACGCTGAGTATGTATGTCAACGGGCAAAAAATGAAGCAGGTAGATTTCTTTAGTCTAAAAAGCTGGGATAGTTGGGCCGACCGTTATGACAATGTTTTCCTGAAAGAAGGGGAAAATACGATCACGTACAGGTATGACAACGGCGATACCGGTAATGTCAATCTAGACTATATTGCTGTTACCGAAGCATCTACCTGGCATTATGGTGCAGAAGATGCAACAACTACGGGTTCAAATGATGCTGCAGTGGTATATGCCAAAGACGGCAATATGGGAACCGGTTATGTAACCGGGCTGTCCAGAGCGGACTCATCCGTGACATTTGCTGTGAATGTCGAGAACGAGGCATCTTATGATGTAAAGCTGAGATATGCGAAAGAAGCTGCAGGCAAAACCTTGGGGCTATACTTGAACGGCTCGTATGTTAAAAGTATAACCCTCCCTCCTACCGGCGGACTTACGGTCTGGCAGGAGCAGCTTGAGACTTTAAGCCTCAAAGAGGGAAAGAACATTATCACCTACAAAAATGAAACCGACAATTCAGGCATTATTAATATTGACAGCATTCATCTTAACAAGCGTACTCCCTGGAGGTATCAAGCAGAAGATGCAACCAGATCAGCTGGACTACAGATTGCCAAAGATCATTTATGGTATGAAGGCAACGGATTTGTAGGCGGCTTTGAGCAAACAGGCGATGCGCTCAAGTTCGAAGTGAACGTCCCCAATACGGCTGCCTATACATCAACATTGCGGTATTCCGGTGCACAGAGTTCAAATATAACCATGACGATGTATGTCAACGGGCAGAGAATCAAACAAGTTTCCTTACTTCCGACAGCGGACTGGGATACCTGGAGTAACAGTATGGATCCGGTAAACCTGAATGCGGGAAAAAATGTCATTGAATTCATCCGTGAACAGGGAGATACGGGAAGATTCAATATCGACAGCCTCACCATTGACAAGACCAGCGGCGGGTTTATGAGCTCGATTGCCAAGAAAATCAATCCTGAAAAGATGGTAAAAATCCAGCCGAAGCACAGCGGAAAAGCCTTGGATGTGGATAGAGTGTCAAGTGATCCGTTGGCGGTAATTAACCAGTGGGCCAATGGCGACGGAAATAACCAGCTGTGGAGATTCCTCGATCTTGGTACGGGGTATTACCAGATTCAGTCGGTTCAAAGCGGACATGTCCTCGACATTCTTCCAGGCTCGCCGATACAGCAGCTCTGTCAGAATATCCGAGCTTCCGGTTCTATACCTGATACTCAACAATGGAGGCTGGAAGAAGACGGTAACTACTATAAAATTGTTAACAAAAGCAATAACAGAGTAATCACGATTGAAGGCGCATCCAAGAGTGACGGCGCAACGGTGAGGGTAGCGGATGACCAGGCAAATGATAATCAACGCATGAAAATTGAAATCCGCAACCTCAGTAATAGTGAAATCAGCGCATTGACCGAGCAAAATGAGCGCTATAACATCACTTTTGACGCCAATGGCGGAAGTCCGGCGCAGACGGTTGTTCAGGCTGTCTACGGCGAACGTTTAACTGCTCCGGACGTAACGAAAGAAGGTTATGCGCTGGAGGGCTGGTACAGCGATGCCACAAAAGCGAAATGGGACTTTGCAACCCAGACCGTGTCCAATGTACTGACGCTGACTGCGAAATGGACCCTTGGGCCTCCGGAGGTGCAGATTGTCAGTGAGGGCACACTTCGAGCTGGAGCCGACGGAGTACTCCGTGCAGCCGGCAAGGGGGCCGGGGTATTGACCTATGCCTGGTATGTCGATGAAGGGCAAGGCTACGGCGCACCCATCGAAGTGGGCGATGAACTGAGACTTCCGGGATTAACGGAAGAGATGAGCGGCTACAAGTACAAGGTCGTCGTGACGAATGAAAACGGTTTGACCGGAGAGCAGGAATTTATTCTGCAGGTGCTCCCGGCAGACACGGAATGGATTACACCGGCATTCACGGTAGATTTACCGACGCAGATTGAGACCGTCGAGGGCGAACCTATAACGCTTCTGGTCGAACCCTCAGGAGACGTGGAGTCTATAGAGTGGGAAATGAAGCGCAAGCCGGACGGTGATTGGCTGCCGATCCCGAGTGTTACCGGTGCGGTATACCGCTTCGCACCGGGAGTCGAGGACGACGGGTCGCAATATCGTGTTGTGTTGACCGGTAAAGGAATGACCCCGCCGGAACGCATCACCGGAACGGAGCTGCTGCTCAAAGTATATCCATTGCATGATATTCCAGTGATTGAATCGTTCACGGTCTCCGGTAATCCGGTGAAGGAAGGCGATGCTGTCACCTTTACCACCGTAGCTCATTCGGTATATGGAGAGCTGAGCTACCGTTGGCTGAAGAACGATCTGATGCTGGAAAGCCTCGGCAGCAGCAGCCTGACCCTCGGACGGACTCAGCTCTCCGATGCAGGCTCATACAAGGTGCAGGTCACCAATACCCGGACTATTAACGGCCGATCTTATACGGATACGATCAGCTCGGCAGAGATTAAACTGAACATTTATCGTGATCCGTCAGCGCCGACCAGCCCTCCGGTAACCGGGACGGTTCCTGCACCAACGCCTAAGCCGATACCAACACCACAGTCTTCGGCCGCAGTTATTTCGGCTGAACAACTTAGCAACCCTACGGAGAATGGAAGCGTAACTGTGCAGGTAGGCAAGGCTGCTGTCGTTGAGCTTCCGGTAAATGCCGGAGAACTGCTGGGAAGCCAGAGGCTCCGGCTGCAGGGAGACGGCGGAATAACTCTTGAACTGAAGCCGGAACTCCTGAAGCAGCTGGCCGCATTACTACCTGCAACCGGGCAGGGCGGGCCCAAGATTGTGCTGAAAGCGGAGCTGACAAAGCTGGAGGATGCTGTCCTGAAGACAGAAGCAGGCGTAAATCTCAAGGGCAAGCTGTTGAACTTCGATCTGAGCTTGAACGCAGGTGACGGAACAGCACACCGTCTCCAGAAGGCAACTGCACCGGTAAGCCTAAGCTGGCTGGCCGATGAAGGACTACATCCGCAATTGCTGGGCCTTTATCTGACAGGCAGCGACGGCACGCTCACTTATCTGGGCGGAGCAGCGGAAGCCGGACGAATGAATGCGGTTCTTGACGGCAACGGCACCTACGCGCTGCTGGAGTACACCAAGCAATTTAGCGATGTTCCCGCAACGCACTGGGCTTTTGAAGCTTTGCGTGAATTGTCCGCGAAACACCTGATCAAAGGAGTATCGGAGACCTCCTATCAGCCGGGCCGGAATATCACACGGGCTGAATTCGTACAACTGGCGGCAGGTGCACTGCAATTCAACGGCAGCGGCGCGACCTCCTTCGCCGATGTTCCGGCTGGCGCCTGGTACGGCCAGGCCCTCTCCGGCATGGTGGAAGCCGGTCTGATTATCGGCCGGACTCCGGAATCTTTCCACCCGGGGGCGGAGATCAGCCGCGAGGAGATGACGGTCATTCTGATGCGGGCATACCGGCTGCAGCATGGTGCCGTTCCGGAAGCTGCGGACAGACTATCCATGACGGATGCTGCGGATATTTCGGGCTGGGCTGCGGATCACGTTGCGGCAGCAGCTTCGCTCGGAATTGTGAACGGGCGAGCCGATGGCAGCTTCGCACCCAAAGCTTCCGCTACCCGTGCTGAAGCTGCACAGATGCTGCTGAATTATTTGAGATAAGCCAAGCATTATTGTCGGCTCTGCCAACAGCTATAACTAAGGCGCTCCCCCTGATGTTGTCAGGGGGAGCGCCTCTTGTTAATCATGCAAGTCTTAGGATATTGGGAATCTGTTATGAGAACCTTGCAGGAAAGGCGACAGCAGTGCTCCTGGGATGAATCACTTCTCTGCACTTCGGATCATGTGCGTAAGGCTTCTTATTTCCTGAATATCGCGTGTCGCTCCTAAGATAATCCAGCCTGTGCACTGGTCGTGGGGACCGATATAGACAGTCTCTCCGTCTATCGTTTTTTGCTTCATAGAATTGGGTCTCGTCTTGCAGGGCTCCAGAGCATACATATTATCCCTGATCGCCCGTTTGGCTATCAGGGAGCGGGGATAGCATGCCAGTGAACGAATCACATAAGCTGCGGCGTCTTTGCCTGCGTTGACCAGCATCTCGGCCGTCAATGCTTCACCAGCGCTGGCATCCGCGAAGTATTCACGAACCTGTGGCAGAGCGGCCAGCCCATCCACCGGCTCAGGAACGTATTGATAACAACGGATCGGATCCAGCTTCGTCCCGGAATCATAGACGGCTAACGGGTTCTCTTCCGGTGGAGCGGAGTCGCGGAGCAGCATTTTTTCGGGCGAGACAGGCAGAACATAACTTCCTCCGCATGACAAAAAAGGCCCTGCCAGCTGGATATGGTATCCATCATCCACCGGTTGGGCTGTATCCGTTAAATTGAGCACCGTATCCTCCCTGAACAGCGTGGTCGCCCCGTAATGGGTTAAGATCCGGATTGTTTTTTCATATACAGGCTGTATCCCGTACCCTCTTACCGGCACAATTCCCTCCAAGCATATACTCCGCTCATCCCAGACCAAACGGATTGACTCCGTATCCGCTGGGGAGTAAGAGCCCGTCCCATGGACGGTTCTCACTTCATCCGGAGTACCAAAGATTTCAGGACCGATGGCGGCAACAGCCGCATAGAAGCCTGCATCCCAGCCTGAATGCTCATTGTCGGAAAGGTCCACGTTGTCGGCATGCAGCAAATACCGCGTGTCCCGCTCCCAACTGAACTTTTCCGACCCAAGCCAGACCTCCCCTATATCCATACCGCGTTCAAGGATTACGTTAAAAACAAGCCGGCCATTGGATATAGTAAACAAATGCAAATGTGAGCCGAAACGGTCTGTAAACAGCTTCAGGGTAACGAACCCGCCGGCCGGCAGCAGATACGGAACCTCCGGCTGCATTTGCGACAGCATCAACTCGCCTGTAGGTTTAGTGTTCATAGGGGCTATCTCCCATTACCGTGACGCCGGGATCAGATACGCCGATTCGGCTCAGCAAAAAAACAGGCTCAAGCTGCTCAAAGCTCGTGACGGTCAGATGGGCGCGGGCAAGCAGTTGCTCTGCCCCAATGCCCACCACGCGCATACCTGCCCGGATAGCCCCCTCTACACCAGCCTCCGCATCTTCAAATACATAGCATGCGGACGGAGCCGCATCAAGAAGCCGGGCTGCCTGAAGGAACACCTCCGGGTCCGGCTTGGCTTTAACAATGCTGTTCCCGTCCACCACTACATCGAACAATGGCCCGATATTCACTTTGTCCAAAATCAGCGGTGCGTTTTTGCTGGCCGATGCAATCGCCGTTTTGATACCGCTTGAGCGCAAGTGATGAAGAAAGCGCGCTACGCCCGGCAATACATCCGCAGGCGTAAGCGTGGTGAGATACTCCTTGTACCACTCATTTTTCCGGGAAGCCAATATTTCCTTCTGCCCTCTCGTCAGATTCGTTATCCCTCCGGCCCGAAGCAGGAGTTCAAGTGAATCCATCCGGCTAACACCCTTCAACTGCTCATTCTCTATCTCGCTGAAAGCGAACCCCAATTCCTCAGCAAGCCGCTTCCAGGCTTGATAGTGAAATTTGGCGGTATCGACAATGACCCCGTCCAAATCAAAGATGGCTGCCTCAAATAGTTTGACTTGCATCAGACTTCCTCCTGTCCAGTTTGGTTACTTCATAAGCATCCGGACGAACCGTTGCCCGGTAGCGATCCCCCCGCCAAACGATCGGGAAGCTTAGCTCCTCCCAGCCGGCAGGCAGACGAGGCTCCAGGTGAAGGTCCTCGCTCCACATCGCGCTGGTCATACCGGCAAAGCCGTAAACGATAAGCTGCCACAATCCGCCGCAATTGGCGATATGAATTCCCTCGGCAGCCCCTTTCTTCTCCACAGAGAGATCGATCGCCATCACTCGCTGCAGAAATTTGGCCGCTTCCTCCTTCTCGCCCAGCCAAGAGGCTACAATGCCATGAACCGCTGCGGATAAAGAGGAATCATGAGTCGTTATCGGCTCATAATACGCATAAGCCGCCTTCATCTGCTCCCGGGTGAATTCCTGCGGAAAGAGCAGCATTAATTCGAGCACATCGGCCTGCTTTAACGCCTTGGAACGATAATTGCGCTCCTGGGAAATGAAATGACCAAACGGTCTGGAACGGTCCGTCCAGAGGGTATCAAATTCCACATCAGCATACTGGGCGAAGTCGTCGGATTGCGGAACAATTTCCGTCCGGCTATCATACGGCAGCCTCAGCTTCTCCGCCGTGTGCCGAAAGAGCTCCCGTTCATCCGGGCGGATATCCAAGCGCTCTGCCACAGCCGCATAGCCTTCCGGCTTGCTGTGTAGCAGCTTGCTGAGGCAAAGGGCCGTCTGCTCCAGACTGAACTTGACCATTCGGTTGGTAAAAGCATTGTTGCGGGTAAACGGCAGATATTCATCCGGTCCCATCACGCCAAGCAGCTCGCCGTACCCCTCCGGGTTCCAATCCACTCGATCACACCAATAACGGGCCGTTTCGACCAGAATATCGATGGCGTAATGCTCCAGAAATTCATCGTCTCCGGTCGCGTTCATGTAATGGTACAAAGCATATACAACATCCGCCGTAATGTGGATTTCGTGATCGGCATACTGCCAGTTGGCACATTGCTCTTCCCCGCTTAACGAGGATTCCCAAGCATATCGTGCGCCCCGGTATCCGTAATTCCGGGCATTGCACCGCGCCCCCTCCAGCGTATGATAACGGAAAAGAAGCAGGTTGCGGGCAGCCTGCGGGTTGGTATGCAGGAAGAAGGGCAAAAGGTTAATCTCCGTATCCCAGAAGTATCTGCCGAAATAAGCCTCGCCGGCATAACCCTTTGCACAGATCGCTACCCGGTCATCCCGCTCTGCATTGGAACGAATCAAATGGTAAAGAGAAGCACGAACATTGACTTGTGCCGCATCATCCCCTTGAATACGGATGTCCGCATCCTGCCACTTGCTCTTCCACTTGGCGGCATGCCGATGATAAAGCTCTTCCCAACCCAAGTCACGGGCTTGATCCAGATGCAGAAGCCCTCTGTCACGAACCGTCCCCTCCTCTATATCCCGGTCCGTTGTTACGGCAGTCAGCTTGCGGACCGTCAATCGGTCTCCGCTCTTCAGCGGGCATTCGGCCCGGAGCGATGCCATGATCGCGGTATGTTCACCCTGCCAGGTTACCGCTTCCGAGACTTCCAACGTAGAGAGCATGAAGATTTGATTGCCCTCCTCCGTCAGGATGTCGAGCGACAAGCTGCCCTCGGGCTCTGCCGCAGGAGTAATCCGGGCAAAGTGACTCATGCCATTGGTGCGCACATCAGCCCGGAGTGTGGGTTTAATCTCCAGACTTCCTTCGCTTGACAAGACTTCAATTTGCACACGCTGGATACAAAGATGGGAATCTGCCATGCTGATGTACCGATCATACTTACAGTACAAGCGCATCCCCGCCGCCGTTTCCCATATAAATGAACGATGAAGACTTCCATCACGCAGATCCAGCCAGCGTTTGTAGCTGCTGATCCGGCACCGGTCCATGTCCAGACTCTCGCCGCCGGATCTGAATTCAAGCCCCAAATAAAAAGGAAGATTGATGATTTCCTCCTTCAACAACGGATGCCGGCCAACAATGCCCGGAATAAAGGTTCCCTGCTTGGATTTGGGATGCCTTGGCTTCTCAAGCGTGACATTATCGGGAAAGCGCAGATATTCCTCATCCTGAGGCGCATCACTGCACCCCTCTTCAAAGCTTCCGCGGACATGCATATAGCCATTCCCTTGGGTAAAGAGCCCCTCATAATACTTGTGCAGTTCGGCGTGATACCCGTCTTCCTTCAGGCACCACAGCTTTTCCTCATTCATCTGCCATCCCTCAATTTCTTTGATCTTTTCCCTTCGTTTCCCTTACAACAGGTCACCCCTTAACCGCACCCGCGGCAAGTCCGGATACCACTTGCTTCTGTAGCAGTATATACACAACAATGCTAGGGATAATTACGACCATCGTAGCCGCAAACATCACGCCGTAATCGCTGGCGAATTGGCTCTTGAAATAGTAAAGCGCTAGCGGCAACGTTCGGCTCTGATTACCCGTTGTCAGAATAATAGCGAACTGGAATTCGTTCCAGCAGAGCAGAAATTGCATGACACCGGCCGTACCGAAGCCCGGCTTTGAGATCGGCAGGATGATTTTGAAGAATGTCCTGATGAAGCCGGCACCGTCCAGATAAGCCGATTCCTCCATCTCCTTAGGAATCGTCAGGAAGTAGCTTGTTAAAATATAGAGCGAGACCGGCAAGCCGAAGCCCGCATAAACAATAATCAGTCCGACCAGCTTGTCATAGAGGCCCAAGGTGTTCACCGTCAGATATAACGGTTGCAGCATGGCAGCACCCGGAATCAACAGCGATAGAGAGAACACTCCCATCAGCAGCTTCTTCCCCCGGAACTGAAAACGTGCCAGGGCATAGGCTGCCATTCCAAGAAGAAGCAAATTCACTACTGTCCCAAAGATCCCCACGATCAAACTGTTAATGTAAAATCGGGATATCGGCGCAATTTTAAAAGCCGTCACATAATTGGAAAAGCGAAAGCTGCTTGGCCAGCCGAGCGAATTAGTCAGAATTTCTGCATTTGTCTTGAAGGATGCCAGAAACACCCACAGGAACGGGCCAAGCGACAACAATATAATCAGAAGCACAAATCCATATTTAAGCACACCCAAACTTGTTTTCAACATTCTCACCCCAGTCGCTCCATTCAGTTATGGGAGCTGCCTATTCTGAACAGATTTCGGCACAGCAGAACAAAAATCAAGCCAAAGCCGATTAGGAATACGCCCACCGAATTGGAATAACCGAAGTTATTGTCCATAAGTGCGGTTTTGTATATATAAATGGGCAAATTCATCGTTTCATTGCCGGGTCCGCCACCGGTCGTCATCAAAATAATATCCATCTTCTGCAGCATACTTGTTCCGGCCAGAATAACGCAGGTGCCGATAATATTACGCAGCATAGGAATGAGAATATAGAGGTTGATCTTCATCTCGCTGGCCCCGTCGATCCGTGCTGATTCAAACAGGCTTTCCGGAATGGCTGCGATCTCGGCCAGGATCAGAATCGTAACGACAGCCGCATAGGGCAGCCAGGTCATGGTGACCGAGAGGAAGGCCGTGGCATAATCCATGAACCAGTTCTGAGCGTAATCCGCATTGCCAAACAAGCGGACAATACTGTTCACCGCACCGAAGTCAGGATTGAGCAAGCATAAAAACAGCATGCCTACGGCCGCACTTGAAATGATGTTGGGAAACATATAAACCGTTCGTGCGAACTTCCAATAGAATTCCTTCAAATTGAGAATGATGGCGAATACCGTACCAATGGCGACGTGGACTGTAGACTGTAGGAATACCCAGATCACCGTATTTAGAAAGCTCTTGCGAAAGTTGGAGTCATCCGTAAATAGTTCGATATAGTTGGCTAGACCTATAAAAATCGGTTTTTGCCCGGCCGACCATTCCGTAAAGGATGTGCCTAACAGAATGACCAGCGATACGGCATAAACGACAATAAACAAAATAAGCGTAGGCAATAAGAATAGCGTGATATAGCCTCTGTTTTTTCTTACCATGCATATGGTCCTCCCCAACCTGATTTTACGGCAGCCATGGCTGCCGTAAAATCAGGTCACAATTCGTACACTCAATCGTAAACTTGCTGTTTATTTACTTTTGGCTGCAATATCTGTCAGCTCATGCACAATATCCTCTGCCGTCGATTTACCGAATACAAGCTTCGGATAGAGCGTCTTCCAAGCGTCGGTAACGTTAGGATAGACAATAGCGTCAAAGTTCTTAAAATGAACCTCTGTCTTCTGGGCTACCGCTATAGATTCAACAAACAGCGGATATTTCTGTTTAAGCTCTTCTGAAGGCTGAACCTCGTCAGATACCGGCATGACATTGCCATATTCAAGCGCGATGGTCTGGCCCTCCATCCCTGTCTTGAATCGGATGAATTTCTCGGCGGCATCGCGGGTTTCTTGTGTTTTAGCTCCGATCATATAACCTACTTCATAGGTTGAAAACATGCTGTTGTTCGGGAATGCCGCGACCCCTACCTTTTGATCAAAGCCTTCACTGCATTTGGTTGGATCGCTAAAGTCTCCAATCATCCACGGACCATTAGCAATTATCGCTGCCTTGTTCTGACAAAAGTTATTTGCCGCATTGGCATATCCTGCCCCAAGCGCATCCTTGGTCGCATACTTCTCCAGCATCGTCTTCACCAGGTTGAGCGCTTGAATCATCTCCGGCGTATTAAAGTCGGAGGGATGAAGGGTGTTCATGAATGAATTGCCTGCATCTCCGTTCGTACCCACGATCGCGCCAAGAATCAGATTCGTCGTCCAGGCATTCTCCCCGGTCATCAGTGAGAGGGGGATAAATCCTGCTTCTTTCAGCTTTTCGTTGTTGCTCATAAATTCATCCCAGGTCTGCGCTGGTTTGATTCCTGCCTGCTCAAACATTTCCTTGTTGTAGAAATAGCCGATGTTTTGCTTCTGATCACTGATGGACCAGACCTTCCCATCCCGTGTATTGGCTGTGATAGCTGCCTCGCCGATCTCCGCTTTCCATTCCGGGTCCTTGTCCAAATACTCGTTGAAAGGGGTTGCAAGATTGCTCTTGATCAACAGATCGTTAATCCCGTTCTTGCCCATTACGACATCCGGAACATCCCCGGAGGCAGCCAGGATCTTCAATTTATCCTCATAGGCGGAATCACTCGGAATCTCTTCAACCACGACTTCCACTTCATCGCCATACTTGGCATTGAACTGTTTGATCTGTTCTTCTTCCATCTTGGCTGACGCGTGAGTTCCCACGCGGAAGGTAAGATAAGTAATTTTCACCGGTCCCTTGGCGGCAGGAGCAGTGCTTGCCTGATCCGATCCGGCAGGTGTAGAGTTTGCCGCCCCCCCGCTGTTCTCTGATGAGCCCGGTGATCCACACGCCGAAATGGACATGGCCAACATGAGCGTGCTTGCTAGAATACAACTCGTTTTGTACAATGACTTTCTCAAATCAAATCCCCCTCTGTTAATAGTGACGGCTTAGTGCAGAGATGTTCTCCTGCAGCCGATGTGCTTTGTTACAGCCCCCATTCTAGAACAAAGAAAAGGGCAATTGAATTGGTTTTTCGGTATGATCTTTTATAATATCTTGAGCAAATATAGAAAAGCCGAAGGCTATCTGAAAGGGCTTTCAGTTATCTTTAACTCTTTGTTGATTTCTTTACCAAATGGCTTGAGATGGGCCTGTTCGGCTATTCGACATAAAGAAAAGATTATATAATAACTTTACTATAGCGTCATAGCCAAGGAGCAGATAGCATGTCCAACACCATTCTGGGGTTTATCTCCCGCATTCCGGTAAGGAATAAAATTGTTATTATCATTTTTTTGCTCATTCTACTGCCCATGACCTTCGCCGGCTATTATTTCTATTGGAGCATCTCTGGAATCCTAACAAGGAATGCCAATGATAACCTGTCGCTCTTAATCGGCCAGACCAACGATAATATCGAGAAGTCCTTTCAGGTCATTGATAATACCTCACTGCATTTCCTTGCCAATAAAACGGTAAGGGCCTGGTCTATCGAGGATGTGTCTTTAGAAGATGATTACTACAAAATATTTATCAATAAAATTGAAATGGAAGAAGACTTGAAATACAGCCTGATGTTCAATAACGCTTGGAATATCAGCCTGTTGTCAACTGCTTATGTTTTTTTTGACGAGGACAATTATGTATCCGTTATAAAGTCGCAGCCTAACATTGAACAAATTAACAAGAACAATCTCGTTGTCTATCATTCGGTTCATAATATGGAACGGGGCAAGGAAATTATCCCGCCGAGCAATGATGACTATACGATCTACTTCACACGAATCGTATCCAATATCAACCTTCCCCAGCATCGTCTTGTACTGATCTTTGGGACGAAGGAATCCGATTTAGCGGAGAAATATGCTGAACTGCTCACCTTCCCGGGCGCTATAGCCTACATCATCGATAACCAGGGAACCATTTATTCCACTGCCGATAAGCAAGCGCTGGGCTCTGTTGTTTCCCCCGCCGTCTATGCTCTGAAAAATCATCATGAAGTAAGCGAGGTCAAGATCAACCAAGAAAGCTACCTCGCCATATCCCGCAGCATCGGTACAACCGGCCTTACCTTCATTGCGGGTATTCCTAAGAAGCAGATACTCTCCACATTGTCCGACAGCATGCGCAGATACATATGGATTATTACTCTGATTGCTTTTGTATCCCTCGCAGCAGGCGTCTTGTTGTCTCTTCGCTTTACACGAGTTGTTCGTGATTTACTGCGGAGCTTCCGCAAGGTCAAGAAGGGCGATTATGACGTCAGAATGCCGGCCTACAAGGATGTAGAACTCAATCAGGTAAGCAGCACCTTCAATAATATGACGGAGGAGATCAATTATCTGATTAAGGAAGTTTATGAGAAGCATCTGCTGATTAAAGAATCCGAGATTAAATTTTTGCAAGCTCAGATGAATCCCCACTTCCTATTCAATACGTTAATCACCATCGGCTATAAGGCAAAGCTATCCAAAGATGAGACCGTTTACAAGATGGTTACGTCTCTGACGGAGCTGCTGCAAGCAAGCATCTATTCCAATAGCATGGCCAAGATTCCCATTCGCCAGGAACTGGATTTCATCAGATTCTACCTTTATCTGCAGAAAGAAAGATTTGAGGATAAAATTGAATATACCATTCATATTGAGGACGAAGCCATACTGGATCTGATGCTTCCCAAGCTATGCCTCGAGCCCTTGGTAGAAAATGCTGTGGTTCACGGTGTTGAAAAAAAACTGGGTAAAGGTCTGATTCACATCTATATTTACCGCAGAAACGACTCTATCTTTTTTGAGATTAAGGACAACGGTACCGGGTTTGAATATGTTCCGCAGAATTGGAGTGAATTCGAGAACAGAGCCGGGCGCAAGCAAGGCCACAACAACATCGGCTTGATCAATACGCAAAAACGGGTCAAGCTGATCTACGGTGAGCCTTATGGAATTACTATCGAGAGCGAATTTGGAGCAGGGGCCAATGTGACTCTTCATATCCCTGCTGATCAGGGGGAACTATCATATGTATAACGTCATGATCGTGGATAATGAGCCTGTTATCAAAAAAGGGCTGCAGTGCTTTATCGACTGGGGGGCTCTGCAATGTGAGGTGGTTTGTGAAGCATCCAATGGCATGGAGGCTGTGGAATTGCTGAATCAGTATGATATTCATATTATCGTAACCGATATCCGGATGCCGGCAATGGACGGTTTGGCTTTATCCAACTATGTACACCGTAATTTTCCGGAGATCAAGGTCATCATTCTTACCGCCTTCGCCGACTTCTCCTATGCCCAAACGGCCATTCAGTATGAAGTAGTCGACTTCGTGGTCAAGATCAATCCTACGGAGAAAATTCCCGTAGCCATTGAGAAGGCCACGCGCCTGCTAGAAAAGGAGAAAGAGCAAAAGGAGAAATTAATGCAGCTAGAGAGTAAGATCAATGATACTCTTTCTGAAATTAGTGAAAAATTTCTAAAAGAAGCCGTGGAAGGCTTGATTAGCGATGAGGCAAGCTTGTTCGGCCGCTCGAGAGAGCTTGGGTTGCGCATCGAGAACTATTTTGGAATCTATCTGGAATTTGAGGATACGGAGAGTTCTCCCTCAACCCATGAGTATCGACAGTTCTTGGCTTCCATTCGTCAATTCCTTGCGCTAGCCTTCGGGGACCGTCCTTCTTATACCATGGTCATGGAACACAATAGCATGCTCGCTATTGTGTCCATGAACGGCGAACCTGCGGCTGTCTCCACACAAGCCTTGCTCACCATTTGCAATGAAATCCTGGCTATGTCCAAGAGTTTCCAACGATATCATCTGAATATTGGCATTAGTACAATGCACCGGGATGTAATGACGCTGTCCCTGGCCTACCGCGAAGCCAAAGAAGCATTGCAGGGCAACTTTTACAGCGATAATCATGTTGCCGTCTATAGGCCGCATGCCAACCAAACACTCACTCCCGGAGCGCCGCCTCATCTTACTGCAGAGCAAATTGCCGAATATCTGCAACATGGACAAAGCGAGTTGGCCATCCGCCAACTGGGCCAATTACTCGAGAGCTATAAAAGCACCCAAGAGCCGATTGAACATGTGAAGGTGGCTTGTCTGCTGATCGGCTCTTACTGTTTCCGCCTGCTGAGCGCCAGCCAACCCTTTGCACCGGAGCCTACTGAAAGCCAAACTACGGTGTATAAGCAAATTCAGGAGAGCAAGAGCATCCAGCAGTTGACAGACATCCTCAAGCGTTTGATTGAGGGCTGTTCAAGAGCCTTGGCGTTCAATGACAAACAACCTAACTACATCGTGATAGAGTGCCAGAAATATATCAGAGAGCATTACAACCAGAACCTGAATCTTCAGATTATTGCAGACCATATCCATATCAACAGCAGCTATCTCAGCCGCCTCTACAAAAAGGTAACCGGTGAATCCATCATCGACGCCATCAATAAGTATCGGATTGAAAGAGCCAAGAAATTGCTCAGGAATCCGGCGAGCAAAGTATTTGAAGTCGCGGAAGCCGTCGGTATCGAGACACCTGCTTACTTCACCTATGTGTTCTCCAAATATACGGGAATGAGCCCCAAGGAATATAAGCTGAACTATTCGCAAACCGAATTGATATAAAGGCCAACTACGGTCAAGACACCGCAATATCTGCACAGCAGTTCTTGAACTTCTTGCCGCTTCCGCAAGCGCAGGGATCGTTGCGCCCAGGCAGCTTACCCTTGAAGTAGCGTTGGACATTCTCTGCGAACAGTTGCTGCCGCAAGGCTATGCCCAGTGTCTTCATCCGCTCGTCGGCATAAGCATAAATACGCTTGTAGCTCGTACAGAAATAATCAGGATCCGAGGTGCTTAGGTCATCGGCCCATTTGCGGTTACGCGGACAGCCCCCATGGCATAGCGGCTTGTATTCGCAGCTAAGGCAGGCTTCGGGCAATGTAGGCTTCATACGGAGGAATTTCTTCCGGACAGGATGAGACAGGAGCTCCGTCAAGCTGTGCTCAGCCACGTTTCCAAGCTTCCAGTCCTCGTGAATATAGAAGTCGCAGGGAAAGGCATCCCCATTCTGTTCCAGCACCAGGATGCTGCCGCAGCCGGAGCGATGAATGCACAGTTCGGCTTCACGGCCTGTATACACGTTCAACATGTTATCAAAGAAACGGATCGAGGTCCGCGGCTGTCCGTCATTATACCAATAATCAAAAGCCTCGCACAGAAACTCGCCATATTCCTCAGGAGTTATATCATAGGTTCCCGGCTTGCCCACTTCTTGCGAGCGGAAGTCCATGCACGGAATGAATTGCACATACGTGAAGCCTTCACGCTCGTAGAAATCAATTAGCTCCTTGGCTTTCGTGATATTTCCACGGTGAAGAACCGTAAGTATATTAAAATCAACCCGGTGACGCCGAAGACAATCAATCCCCTTCATCACTCGTTCAAAGCTGCCCTGCCCCCGCGAATCGACTCTGCGAGCATCATGAATTTCTTGGGGACCGTCGATGCTGACCCCGATAAGGAATTGATATCTCCGAAAAAAAGCTGCCCATTTATCTGTGATCAGCGTTCCGTTCGTCTGAACAGCATTACTGATAGATGTATGAGGAGGCGCATAAGCTGCTTGCAGTCTCACAACCTCCCCGAAAAAATCAAGTCCGGCCAGCAGCGGCTCTCCGCCCTGCCAGGCAAACGAGACGCTCCCTCTACTCAGCTCCATATATTCGCGGATAAATTTCTCCAGCACAGCGGGATCAATCTTATTGATCCGCGGACCGGGCTTTCCTCCACAGGTGCTGTAATAGCAATAATCACAAGCCAGGTTACAATCCTCCGAGACCGTCTTCCACATCACGCTGACATTTTCATTATTGCTAATCCCACATATCCCGCTCATGATTTTCCTCCAGGGTGAATTATAGTAGCTGTGAGGACAGGCACATCTCAGATCGATTACTTATGTGTGAATATCACAGGTTAAAGGAGATTAATCTCCTTGATCTTCTCCAAGGGAAGCTTCGGCTCGCGCTCCTCGGTCAGAAGTCCGTTCACCTCTTGCTGGACATCGGTAATTTGTGTGTAACAGTACCCCACAATATAGTCCGTTGCCTTAACGGCTTCATGGATCCCGCGGAAGCGGTCAAAAAACGCCTCTTCCGAGACCACCTGACCGCCATAGCCCCATCCCTTGTCGGATTTAAAAGCGATGCCCCCGAATTCGCTCAGAATAATTGGTTGTCCTTTGTAGCTGTAACCATCTGCAAAAGCGTATTTCCAACGGTTGAACGATTTCACATTGTTGACGATATCATCCTTGCTTGCATAGCGCTCCAGGAATTGTTCCTTGGTCTCCACATAATCGTGCAGCGTCAAGATATCGGATACCGTATGCTCCCAGCCGTCGTTCGTGATCACCGGACGATTCGGATCAAATGCCTTGGTTAATTGATAGATGGCTTCGGTAAACTTCTGTTGGCGCACATCCTTGAAAACATTCATAATTCCCCAGGATTCATTGAACGGTACCCAGGTAATGATAGAGGGATGATTATACTGCTGACGGACGATCTCCATCCACTCCTCTGTGAAATGCTGCACCGCCTGATCATTGAATTCATAAGTCGCAGCCATCTCCGACCACACCAGGACACCCTTAACATCGCACCAATACAGGAACCGGGGATCTTCCAGCTTCATATGCTTGCGGACACCGTTATACCCCATTTTCAGCAGGAGCTCAATATCCTCGATTAATGCCTCCTCCGAGGGCGGCGTCAAGTGGCTCTCCGGCCAATAGCCTTGATCCAGCAACAGCCGCTGATAGATCGGAATATTGTTGAGCAGTACTCGGCCTTGCTGGATAGAGATCTTCCTCATACCGAAATAGGAATAGACATGATCGATTTCGACTCCATTACGGTACAGAATAAATTCCACGTCGTACAAATTCGGATTTCCCGGTGACCAATAGCACTTTTTCCAGGGCCCGTTCCTTTCATGTACGAGATCAACCTCCAGAGTCAGCCATGGACGATCAACCGCAAGACTGGTTCGCTTAACTTGCCGGCCCTTCATCGTAATGACCGTTTCCAGGGTAAGCCCGCTCTCCTCAGAGGTGCCTCCTTTAACCTGATAATCAAAATGAACGGTTGAGGCGTCAAGATCAGGAGTTATTTTTACCGCGTCTATATGTTGCTCGTCAACGTATTCAAGCCACACAGACTGCCAAATGCCCGTCGTCTGCACATAGAAGCACTCGAAGTTGTCGTCCACCCAGCGCTGCTTACCCCGTGTCTGGGTAGCATCCTTGCTGTCCTCTACCTTAACCGTAAGCTCATTTGGAGATTCACAGGAAACATAGGGCGTGATATCAAAGGAAAACGCCGCGTAGCCCCCTCTATGCCTTCCGACGTACTCCCCGTTCACCCACACTTGTGCAATATAATCGACCGCTTGAAAATGCAGGAGAATCCTCTTTCCCTGCGCAGCCGAAGGGATATCCAGTTGTCTGTTGTACCATACGTACGGGTGATGCGCTTCTTCGCCGATCCCGCTCGCTTTCGTCTCATACGTAAATGGGACGTTAATGGTGCGATTGCCGGCAAAGCTCCGGTGCCAGCCCGCCGCTTCACCGACATTGTCATCATCAAAGTCAAACCGCCACTCGCCATTTAGCAAGTTCCAATCTTCCCGTACAAACTGCGGCCTAGGATAATCTTTTATATATTTCTTAGTCGTCATCGTGTTCCACACACTCCTTAAATTCAATGGCTCACCGAAATGGAAAAGTTATTCTGCATGCTTTGCTTTCACTTCGGCATAATTCAGCTTCACCGTTGTATTGAGTGGAAGACGGTCTTCCTTATCCATCGTCCAGTACAGCAGCTTGCGCTCAAGCCCGGAACGGATGTCCGCACAAGCCGGATCATCAAAGCGGTTCTCCAACTCGTCCGGATCCTTCTTCAGATCATAAAGCTCTCCCTCACCGCTTGCATAAATGTTCAGCTTCCACTCCAGCGTGCGGATGCACTTTCCTTTTCCGATCCAGGCATCGCGGTAGGCGCACCAGACGAAGCAGCGGTCATCGAACGGATGCTCCGGACGGACGGTGATGTCGGAGATGCGCAGAGGCTCTCCTTCCTCGCCGCTCTCGATAACCACGTATTCACGCGGCACGTAATTCTGGCCTCTCAGATAGGGAGCCAGGCTTCGTCCCTGGGCACCCGGCGGGATCGGAATCCCGGCCATATCCAGGAAGGTCGGCATCAGATCAATCAGCTCGACCGGATGGTCCGTTCGCGCAGTTCCTTGATAGCCCGGCGCAGCAACGATGAACGGCACACGGGTAAAGGAGTCGTAGAACATGTTATGCTTCTGGATCAGCCCATGGGCGCCCATGGAATCGCCATGGTCGGAAGTAAAGACGACGACGGTATTATCCGTCAGACCAAGCTCATCCATCTTGGCGAACACACGGGCAAGCGTATCGTCGATAAAGCGGATCATGCCGTAATGGATCGCCCTTACCTGGCGAATCAGGTCGTCATCCGCCGTATCCATTGCGTCCATCAGATAAGCCACCCGCTGCCGCTCCGGCTTCTCTTCCAGGTTATCTTTCGGCGGAAGCGGTACGGTCGCGGGATCGAACATGCTGGCATAAGGCTCTGGCGCTTGATACGGCGTGTGCGGATCAGGGAAAGACAGCCAAGTGAAGAACGGCTTCTCCGGATCGCGCTGATGTTCAAGGTAATCGATCATGGTCTCTCCGAGAAGATGGGTTCCGCACTTTTCCGGACGGGCAGGATTGGTTCCATGACCGAGCGGGCTCACCCAGCAAGTATGGGACCACTCATGCGCCGCCTTGGTTTCGGGATCATCCCTGTGGCCGTCAACCAGATGCCCATGATCCGCCAGCCTGATGTAATCAAACACTTGCCGGAGGGTGCTGGCTTTTTCGGGATCCGTCACTACGCCAGGATAGTAGGTTTCAGTGTTTTCCATAAAGGCATGGTTCTTACCGATAATCGCCGTCTGATATCCTTGCTCCTTGAGCAATTGCGGCAAGGTTACCTCAGCCGGATTAATCATCATATGATTCGCCTGAATCCCGATCGTGGAGGCATACCTTCCTGTAAACATCGAAGATCTCGACGGAGAACAGGCCGGATAATTGCAGAAGGCTTGTTCAAAGACAACCCCGCGTTCAGCCAGAGCTTCAAGAGCCGGAGTCTCCAATACGGGATTGCCGTAGAGTCGAAGCGTTTCCGCGGATTGCTGGTCAGTCTGGATCAGAAGCAGATTCGGTCTCTTCTGCATATCAAAATTCCCCTTCCTTTTAGATCATCAGCCCTTAATTGAACCGATCATGACGCCTTTGACAAAATAACGTTGAATGAACGGATAAAGCATCAGTACAGGAACGCTCGAGATGATAATGACGGAATACTTGATGCTCTCCGCCATCATGACGCGCTCGGTCATGCCGGCAGCATCGCCGCCTGCCATATCATCCTGATTCAGGATCAGGATTTCACGCAATATCAGCTGCAGCGGATATAAATCCGAATCCTTCAAATAGATCAGTGCGTTAAAATAGGCATTCCAATGTCCTACGCCGTAGAAGAGCACCATGACCGCCAGAATCGGCTTGGATAAAGGCAGAATGACACTCCAGAGCAGCCGGAAAAAGGAGCAGCCGTCCAGCCATGCGGACTCTTGCAGTTCGTAAGGAATGCTATTCTGAAAGAAGCTCCGCATCACGATGAGGTTATAGGTTGCAATAGCCCCCGGGATCAGCATGGCCCAGATTGTATTGTTGATGCCCAGGCCTTTAACTAAAAGATAAGTCGGAATCAGTCCTCCGCTGAAAAACATAGTAAACGTAACAAAGAACATAAGATATTGTTGACCCGGCAGATCCTTGCGAGAAAGCGGATAAGCCGCCAGCACGGTCAATACAATATTAATAAGCGTGCCTGCTACCGCATAGAAGATGGTATTTCCGTATCCCTTCCATATCTTCTCATTTTCGAATACCAATCTGTAGGGCTCCAAGGTAAAGCCCTGCGGCAGCAGCCAGACCCGGCCTTCCACAACGTCAATCGGATTGCTGAACGAAGCGCTGACTACGAACAGCAAGGGGTAGCCTACCAAGATCAGCAGCACGGCAGTGATGGTGTATACAGCGGCATCGAAGAGCTGGTCATCCCTGGATCTGATCCTGATTCTTTTCGTTTCTGCCATTCTCTTCTCTCCTCTCTACCACAGACTTGATCCGGTCTTTTTACGGGCAAACCAATTCACCGTCACGAGGAGGGTAAAGTCGATCACGGCATTAAACAAGCCCGCTGCCGCCGTGTAACTGAACTGACCGCCCTGAATACCGTTTTTGTATACAAAAGTCGGCAAGATATCGCTTCTGCTGGCATTGAGCGGATTTTGCATCAGAAGTGCTTTTTCAAAGCCGACATCCATCAACTGACCGATCTGGAGAATGAATAATATAATGACGGTAGACATGATCCCCGGAATCGATACATGCATGACTCGTTGCAGCCTGGTGGCCCCGTCGATTTTTGCCGCTTCGTACAAGGTAGGGTCAATGCCGCTGAGCGCCGCAAGATAGATGATGGAACCCCAGCCCATATGCTGCCAGATCCCGGAGGTTACGAAGATCGTTTGAAACCAGTCCGCCTTATGCATGAAGTTGATAGACTCCATCCCCAGGGCAGTCATGATTTGATTGACTTTTCCCGTATCCGGATCAAGAAAAATATGCAGCATCCCGACCAGTACAATAATCGAAAGAAAATGAGGAATATAGGATGCATTTTGCAGCAGCTTCTGGAGCCACTTGGCGCGAATCTCATTGACTAGCAAGGCTAGCAGAATGGGGACCGGAAAGCCGATCAACAACTGAAGCAGGCTCAACGAGAGCGTGTTCCACAGCAGCTCTCCAAAATAAACGGAAGAGAAGAACCGTTCGAAATGCTCCCAGCCTACCCATGGGCTGCCCAGAATTCCTTTGGTTGCGGAGAAATTCTTGAAGGCGATGGTAATGCCGTACATCGGAACATATTTAAACAAAATGTACCAAACAATAGGGACCAGTAACATCAAGTAAAGCTGGTACCGGACTACCATCCGTTTCCACAGAATATGCTTTGGCGTCCGATAGATACCTCTTGATGCGGTCGTTTTTGCAGCTTCGGCCTGCATGACTTTCACACTCCTTATCGCATCGCAGGCGCCAAGGGCGGCATCATATCCGCCGCCCCCGGCAAGCCTTCATTATTTCTTGGCGTCGTATGCGTCCTGATACGCCTTCTCCAACTCGCCGATCTTCATCTTGTTCAAGGTAGCCACATATTCATCCCACTTGTCGAAGCCGATCTCGCCGATGATGAACTTTGCGACCGACTCTCTCACGTATTTATCGATATCCGCTTTAATCGGGATGATTCGGTCAGAGGTCCCTTTATCGAAGATCGGAGGGCCGTATACGGTCTCAGGCAAGTAGTCTTTTATGAACTCGTTGACCTCCAGCACCTTCTCGTTCTCGACAATGTTGCCATAGGTATTCGTGACGACGTGAGGGAAGCTGCCGCCCGGCACCAGATTCACTTCGCCCAGCGCCGCCATAAAGCCGCGGGAGTCATTTTTGATCGAATCATTAATGACCGGCTGGCCGTCCTTCATCGTATAGGTCTCGCCCTCTACCCCATATTGGAAGAACTTCGAGCCCTCTTCGCTGTAGAAATAATCAACCCAACGAATCGCAGCCTCCGGATTCTTGTTCACTCTGGAAATAGCGAATGTTCCTATTGGTGCGGCAATTGGACCCGTTGCCGAATAGATCTGATCTCCGTGAGGACCTATGATCGGATTCATGCCGGTGAATTGATCCTCCACTTGCAGAAACGGATCGGAGGCCTGAATGAAGAACATACCGATCAAGGCTTGGGACAAATTGCTTCTCCAGTTCGGTATATCTCCCGCATAGAAGTCCTGCCACAACAGCTTCTCGCTGTACAGTTGATTGAGGAATTGCAGGAGCTCCTTGAAGCGGTCATCGGTCAGCCATATGTTTACCTGGTCATCCTTGATATTGATTTGGTAGCCCATTTGCTGCTCTAATCCGAAAGACCCCGAGAAGGTGGAATACACCATTCCGATATCCCGGAGCCCTAGCGGAATCTCGTCCTTCTTCCCATTACCATTCGGATCGTTGTCGCGGAACGCCCGGAGCACGGTGAACAGTTCATCTATGCTCGCAGGTGCTTTCAAATTAAGCTTGGCAAGCCATTCCTTGTTGATCCAGATTTTTTCCGATCTTCCCGAGCTGGCCAGACGTATGCTTGGCAGGGAATAAATATGACCGTCCGCAGCCGTCACGGTTGATTTCACCTCTGGGTATTGCTCGAAAATACTTTTCAGATTCGGCGCATGCGCATCGATCAAGTCCTCCAGAGGAATCAGCATTTGCTCCTGTTGGCCATAGTGGGCAATATCCGTATTGCTCAGGTTCGCCCGCAGAAAGATGTCCGGCAGCTCATTGGCGGCAAAGAGAAGATTCCGCTTCTCATCGCAGCCTTGTCCCGTTGGCAGCTCGTCGAATTGCAGCTTGACATTGGTCATTTTCTCGTATTCCTTAAAGATCAGAACATCTCCCCATTCCGCATGGTTGGCGTCCTTACAACCGAATACCTTTAAGGTGACAGGCTCCTTCACGATCGGAAAGCCCGACTCGGTAAGATTGGATGTCTCACCCGTACTTGCCTGACCTGCGTTCGCCCCGTCTTTCGCATTGCCGCAGGCAGAGGCCAGCACTGTAACCGCGAGTACAGCAGCTACCAGCATAATCATTCGATTCCTAAGCTTTACACTCACCAATGTTCCATCCCCTTTTCTAGGTTTTTGATTCTATCGCTCCTATGTAAAGGCTTTCATTCAGGAGCTTGATCTGATTATAGGCCGGACAGAAATGTGATAATGTTTCACTTTTTTATACTTTCGTATTAAATTTTTGCAGCCTTGTTATTTAGCCTTTCTCTTCATTCGTTGCGCATAAGTTGAAGGTGTCTCCCCGGTCGCTTCCTTGAATACGCG
This sequence comes from Paenibacillus brevis, assembly GCF_018919145.1. Lineage (GTDB taxonomy): Bacteria > Bacillota > Bacilli > Paenibacillales > Paenibacillaceae > Fontibacillus > Fontibacillus brevis. Next base: position 72,559 of record NZ_JAHLQJ010000017.1, on the reverse strand, counting down.
GATAAAATAGCTGTTGCTGCTAAATCCGAGTTTGAGGTGAAGCTCCTTGAGCGGCGTATCTCCTTCTCGCAAAAGCTGCTTGCTCCGTTCGATTCGCTGCTCCGTAAGCAGCTCCGTAAATGTGCGCCCCGTCTCTTCCTTCACGAGCCGGCTTAAATACGAGGGGGTAATTGCCAGTCTCTCCGCGGTTTCTTCGAGCGTAACTCCCTCCCGATACCGGCTGGCAATAATCTGCATAGCTTGTCTAACATGACGGGATTGGCCGGAAGGAAGATTCATACTATACAGTTCCTGTGCGAGCCTTGCATAAATAGTGCAAACCACGGCTTGCACGCGGTCTCTCGTTAGTCCCGGATGCTGGAAGACTGAAAGCTCCTTCGCTACCCAGTCGGCCGGAATGTCTGCCTTGCGTGCAACTTTTGCAGCGATCTGCACCAATTCTCCGGCCATTCGTTCCAGATGGTTGGCACCTCCCTGCTGCTCAACGGACATAATTTCCTTAATAATTGCTGAAGCTTCTTCTCCGTCCATTGCTTCCATTGCGGCCAATATCCTCTTTTCTTGCCCAATGGTTACATACGGCGCCTTGGCTACTTGCCCCCCACGCGCAGGCTGAAGCACCTGTCCTTCCGCTCGCCGGGCCAGCTTGTGGTAAGCTTCACAGCTCTGCTCCAGTGAAGGGAAGAACGGGCTGGTCAGAATAGTGGCCGCCAGATTCATATATATTTTCAGGGAGGCTTCCAATCGGGCTGCCTTTGCAAGAACCGATTGGGCCAGCGCATGTTCACTGCGTTCGTGCCCGCTGGAAATCAGCATGATCCAACGTCCGCGATCCATATCCACGGTACAGCTTAAGGGATATCCCCCTGTCGCTTGATCGCACAGGTCCGCTACCGACCGAAGATACGCATTTAATTCCTGTTCCTTCAATCGCGCCGTCAATACTTCGTAGTGAGCAAGCTGGACAAACATAAGAACAAAGCGTGGAGGCGCCTTGCCGGGGTCGCTTTCCGAAAAATAATGCTCCAACGGCTGCAGGTTTGGCTCTGCGCCTAACAAATGATCGCGAAGAACCGATCTTGCCAACGCGATATCGGCCATCTCCTTTGCCCGCAGCTGGGTTACCCTTTCTTCCAGCTGCTTGCGGACTTTTCCGATTACAGATCCCAGTGTCCCGGGGTTAAGCTGATGCTTTAATAGATAATCGACCGCCCCGTAGCTAAGAGAACCTCGAACATATTCGAAGGAGTCATAGCTGCTTAGAACGATGATCTTCAATCGGGGATAAGCTTCTGACAATTGCCGGGTTAGTTCTAAACCGTTCATTCCTGGCATGCTCATATCGACAATCACTACATCCGGCTGCTGTGACTTTACCAATTCCATCCCTTGCTGTCCGTCTCCCGCTTCTCCGCATACGACGAATCCCGTTTCCTCCCATGCCAGAAGGGATCGCAGGTGGTTTCTAACCAAGGGCTCATCATCAATGAAGGCAATTTTCCAGTTCATGCTCCCTCTCCGCCCCTCTTCTTGGTTTGCGGCAGTCTCAGTTCTACCGTCGTCATCATTTCCGGCACACTATAGATCGATAATCCGTAGTCTTCGCCGAAGGTCAAACGAATGCGATCCTTTACGTTTCGTATGCCTACACCGGTCCGGTCCCGCTCACTCGGCTCGAATTCGGGACGGAGAATAGCCTCGATCCGCTCCTCCGTCATTCCCGTTCCGTTGTCGGTTACGTCAATGGAAATTTCCGAGTCCGTCCGGCAATAGCATTTGACGGTAACTCTTCCTTCCCGCTCCTGTGATAAGCCGAATCCGTGCAGAAGGGCATTCTCCACAATCGGCTGAAGCACGAATTTCGGAACCAAACAATCCATGATTTGTTCCTCCGCGTCGATGCTTACGACGATTTGATCCGTAAAACGGTATCTTTGAATGCTCAGATACCGTTTCAACAGTTCCAGTTCTTCCCGGATCGGAATCACGTCCCGCTTCTGGTCAACAGCGAATCGCATAAGCTCCACCAAGGAGGCGGATATTTCGGCAATATTGGGGACCTGTTGAAGCTTGGCCAAATAATTGATCGTATTCAGCGTATTGTAGAGAAAATGAGGATTAATCTGGGATTGTAGCGCTCTATACTCGGCTTCTCGCTTTTGTCTTCCCCGCTCTTCCGTCTCTTCCATCAGTTCCTGCACATGCGTCATCATGGAGGAGAACATGGCACTTAGCTGCCCCACCTCATCCTCGGTATCGATATGCGGCCTCGCTTTTAATTGGCCTCCCCGGACCCTTTTCATTGTGTTATGCAGCCGCTTCAGATTTTTTGTAATTTGCTTTGACAGCAGAATAGAAATGATATGAACAGCCAGCAGAACCAGCAAAGTAATCAGGATAAAATGCTTTCGAATCTGCTTCACCTCGCGAAGCAGTTCTTTGGTAGGAACCATGCCGATGGTGGTCCAGCCGGTAAGGTCGGATGCGATCTCTACGGTTAAGAAGGTCTTGCCATCTATCTTTTTTAGCCTTCCTGCAGGCTCGGTCCCGCTCTCTACACTCCTGTTCTCCAACAAAGAGAATAGGTCATGATTTTCACTGTCGTTCGAACCGCTGTGGTAAATCACCTTGCCCCTGTTGTCCACAACGCCGATCAGAATGCCCTTCAGCGGCTGGATATTGAAGACCCTCGCCATAAAGTCAGGGTGAAATTCGATCACGCAAAGTCCGATGCTTCTCCCTCCCGCCATCAAGGGGCGAACAAGAAGCATGGAGTTTTCCGTAGATCCGTCAAATAGCACATGTCTTCGGTTATCCTGCAGCTCCCTATTCTCGAGCAGATTTTGCAGCTTCATCTGATGGATCCTTGAAAAGCCGTTCTGCATCAGCTTACCGTTATAACCGATAATGGAAATCCGCTCAATATAAGACTTGTAGGCCGCCATAGAAGCGATGTAATCTTCCACAAGCTTCTTTTCCTGAAACCATTCATAGGTCGGTGCAGCTGTATCGCTAAGCAGACTTTGGGCAACCATATCCCGCGTTACGATTACCTTGGCGACTTGATCAGCCTCCTCCATCGTGGATCGCAAATTCTCATCTGCCCTGCGGATGCTGTCAGATATAAATGTCGTTGCATTCTCTTCGATAACGCTTGAAGTATTTTGATATGTGCTATAGGAAATCGGAATAATCCCCAGACAGATCATGATGCTGAAGGACATGAACATCTTTCCCTGGATCGTGCGCATATTTCTCCCCCTCATTATCCTCATTGAGCACGAAAAGCCACCTCCCGATTGCTCATTCGGAAAAGTGGCTTATCGTATTTTCTGATATACCGATGTTTCATACAATATTCCTGTCCACTTGCCCATGTAAACGCTATCAATTTAATGTTGAATGAGTGTGTTACTATGTAAATAGTAGCATGAGGAATTATTGATCATTCGATTAACTATTATGCATAATCGACTATATTGGAGCGGAAGAAAAAGGGGCGAATAAAGATGGCCGTTCTTAGTAGAATCAGATTTGTTGAGGATTTTAATTTTCGAATGGCATGGATCATCAAAAATGTAGTGCACACCGAAACGGAGTTTTCCCGGGCAAGTTATCCTACAACGATTATATGGATCGTCCTGGAAGGTACGAGAATGATCGAGGTAGATGGCGACATCCATAAGGTTCAGGAAGGGGATGTCGTCGTCATCCCCCCGCAAACGCCCAGAATCGTATGTTCAGGCGATCCAACAGACGCCCCGTTTCATTACTATTCGATCGGCTGCGATATTAAAATCGGTTCGCTGAATTTCGTGGAACTGTACCATCTTCCTTTAATTACAAGGATTGAGGATTCATCCGCATTTCAGGAAATCTCCATGCTAAGCGCAAAGCTGCTGGCTCAATCGCTGGAAGTGATCACAATGCTCCATGCCCTGAATCAGCCTCAACTCATCGTCAGCAGGGTCGATACCGACGAAACGATCGCGCTGCTTGGCGTAAACGCATCGTTCCATACCTGGTTTACCCGGTTCCTGGAAATGATGAGGTGCTACATAGTCGATAAGCCGCAAGAAATTGACCCCAGAATACGCCGGCTGTGCGCCTACATGCAGGCTAATCTGGACAGAAGTCTTGCATTGCATGAGTTAGCAGAATATCTTTACCTCAGCGAAAGTCATCTTCGTCTTCTTTTTCGTAAAACGATGGGTATGTCCCCATCAGAATATTTGCGTCAACTTCGTCTGCAGCGTGCGAAGGAACTGCTCGTTAACACATCTTATTCGTTGAAAGAAATTGCGAGGCTTTCCGGCTTTCAGACACTGAATCACTTCAGCAGAGTATTTCGAACATGCGAGTCCGTTTCGGCTACCGAATACCGGAATCGTTATTATGGCAGCGCTGAGGGATAACCTTAAAGTTTTGTCTCATATCTAACGATACGGATACCACTTTCTTCAAGGTGCTACTGTCGCTTTTCTCCAGTATAAGCCCCATTACTTGCGAAAATAACTCATCTCCGCAGGCGAGGAGGTCTTGGTCTTCACTTCTCCCTCGCTATTACCTTCAAGACCTTCAACCGAGCAATCCCGCCGGTATTTCCCCTCCTTCAACTTCATATCGATAAAATCTACGACCTGCTGCAGAGAGTTGATTTGTGCAGCAATATTTTCTCTATGGCTTCTTAAAAGCTCAACCAACTCAGGGTAATCGGCGGGATCGCTATCTTTGGACACCGCCAAAAAGGGGCGCATTTCTTCTAGTGGCATTCCCGTCTTTTTGAGGCAGCCTAACAATTGAATGGTCTCGACGTCCTCCTGACGATAGATACGATGCCCGTTGTCCTTCCGCTCCGCTCGAGGGAGCAATGCGATCTTTTCATAATAACGGATCGTATCCTCGGTCATTCCCGTATGCTCCGCGGTCTGTTTTATCGTAAAGGTCTGTTCATCCTTCATCTCATTCTCTCCCGGCGATTGTTTTTTGTGCATTATACATCTTGGAGCTTACTCCAAGTCAAGCCCTTCTCCTTGGAGAAAACATGATTCTGGTCCCTTGACTTGGAGTCGACTTCAAGTTGTAGAGTGTGCATGACTGGAGCAAATATGCCGCTATAAGGAGGAGACACATGATGATGAAGAGCCCAAGTGAACACGTTGCATTGATTACCGGCGCAAGTGCCGGGATCGGTTTGGAATTAACTCGAAGACTACTGTCCGAGAACTGGCAGGTGGTTGCTCTGAACCGTTCCGGCTTTCCAGAGGACGATCAGAACCTCCAAAATGCGGTTCACAGCGGATCGCTTCGAATTTATAAAACGGAGGATCTTTCGGATTATGTCAGCTTGAGACATACCTTGGAAGAGATAAAAAGCAAGGAGCAGCGAATCGATATTTTATTCAATAATGCAGGGGGTTCCTTTTCTCAACTAAGCTATTCGAAGCAGGGGCGGGAGATGCATTATGAGCTGCTGACGGTTGTTCCGTACATTATTCTGATGGAAATGAAGGGGTTGCTAAAAAAAGGGGAATTGAAAACGGTGATTAACACCTCGTCTACCGCGTTTCATTTTACCAAGGCATTTTCGATGGAAATTCTGGAGCGTCCCAAAACGTTCCGTAAACTGATCGGTCCTTACGCCACTTCAAAGCTGGCTCTTTCACTGTGGACTCAAGCCATCGCGCCTCAGCTTGCCAAGGAGGAGATCATGATCCGCAGCGTTGACCCTGGCGGCAACAACACGCTAAGAAAGGGGAAACCGTCTGGAATCCCCCTTGTGGTTAAAGCTCTGATGCAGTTATTTTTTCCGCCGCCTGCTCACGGTGCCGGCAAGCTGTATGAAGGGGCTCTCGGAGACCACCAGAATAAAACCGGCGTATACTTGGTGAAAGGTCAGGTTTCAAAATTAAAATTTAGTAACCAGTCGCAGAATGTGTTGCAAAGGATCCGGTGGATTTATGAAGATGAATTTTTAATACGGATAAACTGATTCACTGCACTAAACAGGGCTTTTACAGATGAGATCATAATATCAACGTCAATACCGCAACCCCAATATAAGCTGCCGTCCGAAGCCGTAATCCCGATATAAGACACCGCTTGTGATTTAGAGCCCGTTTCAAGGGCATGCTCTTTATAGATCAAATCGGTGTAGCTTATACTAAGACTGGTTTGCAGCGCATTGCTGATCGCATCGAGTCTTCCGTTTCCGGCGCCTTCAATTTCCTTCACTTCATTGCCGGTCCGTATCGTGACGATGGTTTGAAAATCCTCATGGTCTGTAGAGCGGTATTTGATAAACTCGACAGGCGTTTGTATATTCACATATTCCTTCTGGAAAATATCATAGATTTCATCCGGCATTAATTCCTTTTGCCGATGATCGGATACGTTTTTGACGAAATAGCCGAAGTTTTCGCGCATTTTCGCCGGCAGATCGAGTCCATACTTCAGCTGCAGCACGTATCCGATCCCGCCTTTGCCGGACTGGCTGTTAATGCGGATAATATCGCCTTCATACTCTCTGCCGATGTCTTTTGGATCAATCAACAGATATGGAACCGACCAAGTCCCGGGAGCCTTTTCCTCGCGCCATTTCATGCCCTTGGCAATCGCGTCCTGATGCGAACCGGAGAAAGCGGTGAATACCAGTTCGCCTCCGTAAGGATGCCGTTCGCTTACTCTCATCTTGGTCAGTCGCTCGTAAACAGAGATGATCGCCGGAATGTTCTCGAAATTCAGCTTCGGATCTATCCCATGCGAGTACAGGTTCAGAGCCAACGTTACAATGTCGACGTTCCCTGTTCTTTCCCCGTTCCCGAACAAAGTGCCTTCGACGCGCTGTGCTCCGGCCAGCACCCCCAGCTCCGCATCCGCCACGCCCGTTCCCCTGTCATTATGCGGATGAAGCGACAAAATTACATGCTCCCGGAAATTCAGATGCTCGCTCATATACTCGATCTGGCTGGCATAGACGTGAGGCATCGACATCGATACGGTTGCAGGAAGATTGATGATGACCGGATTGTCCGCCGTCGGCCGCCATACGCCCAGCACGCTGTTGCAGACTTCCAGCGCAAAATCAATTTCCGTCCCTGTGAAGCTTTCCGGCGAATACTGGAATTGGAAATTCCCCTCCGTTTCCTCTGCGCACCGCTGGAGCAGCTTGGCTCCCTCCACAGCGATATCGATAATTTCCTGCTTGGATTTACGGAATACCTGTTCCCGCTGAGCCACGGACGTTGAGTTGTACAAATGCACTACGGCTTTTTTCGCGCCCTTCAGCGCTTCAAATGTTTTGCGGATAATATGCTCTCTTGATTGGGTCAGCACCTGGATCGTTACGTCGTCCGGGATCAATTCCTGCTCGATCAAAGTGCGCAAAAAGACAAACTCCGTCTCCGATGCAGCGGGAAAACCGACCTCGATCTCCTTGAATCCGATTTCTACAAGCATTCGAAAGTACTCCAGCTTCTCCTCCAAATTCATCGGGACGATTAGGGCTTGGTTTCCATCACGAAGGTCTACGCTGCACCATGTCGGCGCCTCTGTCATATACTCCTTCTGAGTCCATTTCAAGCTTGTCTCCGGCGGCATAAAATATCCTCTGGCGTACTTCTCAACATTCTTCATAGATAATCCTTCCCTTCATCGATTTACTGTGCTGACCTGCCAAAGACCGAAAGAGCAAAAAAAGCCTTTCATCTCCACTGACAGAGACGAAAGACTTTGACATCTTACGCGGTACCACTCCGAATTCATGCCATCAACGGCATGCCCTCTACGGATGCGGGATTGCAGAACAAACCAGGCATCCTCCTGATGATAACGGCCAGGCTCCGGCTCCGCTTACTTCACACTTACACTTTTAGGGTTCAGCGGGCAACTCCAAGGCGAGTTCCGATTTTCTACACGGCTGTTTCACACCATCCAACAGCTCTCTGTTCGTTTGGAAAACCGTACTATTCCTTCTCAACGTATTTGAATGATTTGAATTTATGCTATCTCACCGACATGATAGTGTCAAGTGAAATCTGATTTTCCACCGGTCGGATATTATTTGCGCATGTCAACAGGCAGCTCGAATCGGCTGTAGCCCGCCATCCGGAACGGAAGGGTCGACGTTGCCCATGGAAACGGGTATTCGCTGTACAGCTGCCGCCTTGCCGCCACGTCCCCCATCTTCTCGGACAAGCCCGGCAGCAAGCGTACCGTAGACTCACCAGCCTGCCGCTCGGTCACGAATTGGCCGGAAATGGCATGAACGGCACGAGCCGACTCATAACTGCCATTAGAGACCAATACGAAGCTTCGGCACGCCTCCAGTGGCGAAAAGAGCGGCTTCCCCGGGCTCTCGATCGCTTCCATCAGGTTCACATACATGTTGCGGATCAAGTCAACCGGGCCAAACGCCAGCTCCTCTTCACCATCCCGTGTGTGAATAGTCAACTTGTTCTCGTAATCCCAATATGCCTTCCCTTGCGTTCCATTTACGGTAATGAATGGCTCTCCACTTCCTTCAGAGCAGAGCATTGCATAAAAATGGACGTCTACGCCATTAGCCATAACGGCGCGAATACAAGAGACGTCGTCTCCTTCGATATCGTTGACATGGTAGAGCTCGGCCTGCACCGATTGCGGATGCAAGCCCGGTGCACCTTCGACTCCGGCCGCCAGTAAGCAATTATGCAGCAAATGGGCGAAGGGATTGTTGAATGTCCCATCCAGCACATATCGGCCGTCGCTGACCAGCTTGCCCGCCCAGCGGGTTCGGTCATAGTACGCACGAGACCGTTTCCACATGCCGACTCCAACCACATGCTCCACCTGACCTAATGCGCCGGAGCCGAGTCTCTCTAGTAGTGCCCGGAACGCCTGACCCGACGTATTCTGGAAGTTCACCTGACACAAGCGCCCGGTCTCGCGCTGCACGGCGATCATCTCGTCCAGGTCTTGAATCGTGATCGCCGGAGGCTTCTCCACCAGAACGTGAAAGCCCATGCGCATCGCCTGGATGCACATCGGCTTATGGGTGGCAATCGGCGTGACGATCGCCACGAAATCGACGTCCGGATGAAGTGTAAGCATCTGCACATAATCCGTATAATGGATGGCTCCGAGTGCAGTCAGCTTGCCATAAGACTCCTGGTGGGCATCAACATTCGGTTCTGTAAAAGCAACAACCTGCAGCCTGCCCTCTTCGGACAGCTTCTGCATTATATTCACATGCTCAACGCCAAATCCTCCGATTCCAATCAGCGCAACGCGACAAATCTTCACTTTCCATCCCTCCATAGCTGATGCCTTGACAAGCCAGGTATCGATCTCCCCGCTCGCCAAGGCAAATACATGAACTATTAAACGTGCTGCAAATAACGTTCCTTAATGAGTGCAAGCGCCTCATCTCCCGGCATATCCCATACTTGCCGGTTGAAGATTTCCACTTCAATCGCTCCTGCGTAACCGGCCGCCTCAACGGCATGGCGCATCCGGCGCAGCTCGATAACCCCGTCCCCCATCATCCCCCGGCCCATCAGCAGGTCAGGGACCGGCACGACCCAATCGGAGACGTGGAACCCGAGTATCCGTCCTCTGGCCCGCTCAATTTGCACATACAGATCGGGATCCCACCAGACGTGGAACGCGTCCACAACGACACCGACGTCCTGGGGGTCGTGCTGCTCCGCAAGCGTGTTGGCTTGCGCCAGCGTATTAATAACGGACCGTTCAGCGGCGTACATCGGATGCAACGGCTCGATGCCAAGCTTGACTCCGTGCGAGCGGGCGAACGGGGCAAGCTCTGCGATGGCCTCTTCGACGGTCTTGCGGGCAAAATCGATGTCCCGGTCCGGCGCCGGCCCGCATACGAGCACGAGCACATCGGTGCCGAGCTCGGCGGCCTCCTCGACGGCGCGGCGGTTGTCGTCCATCCGTTCTTTGCGCTCAGCTGCGGTGGCCGCCGGAAAATAACCGCCGCGGCACAGGCTGGAAACGCGCAGGCCTGCGTCACGCACAAGCCGCTTGCTCTCGGCCAAGCCGGCTTCGGCCACCTTATGCCGCCACAGGGCGATCCAGGGCACTTCGGCACGTACGCAGGCTTCCACGGCCTCACTCATATTCAACCGATCGGTCGTAATCTGATTCAAGCTGAGTCTATCTATGGAACGAAGCGGTTCCATGGTAATCCCTCCCGGATTTTAAATATCGCTAACGATGATTACGGCCGAATACCCGCCAGTGCCAGAACAGGCTTCATCCGCTGAACAGCAAGCTCCGGATCGGCCAATAGCCCTGCCCGGTCAGCAAGCACGAACAACTCGGCCAAATGGACAATGGAACGCCATCCCTCCGCTCCGCCGATCATACGGAAATGCGGCTGGTGACCGTTCAAATAGGCCATAAATACAATTCCTGTCTTGTAGGCGTACGTCGGCTTCCGGAAAATATGACGCGACAAGGCGACTGTAGGCTCCATGATTGAATCGTAACCCGCCAGATCCCCCCTATCAAGCGCGTGGAGCGCCTGGGCGGCAGCTGGCGCAATCGCGTCGAATATACCAAGCAGCGCATGGCTGTAACCCTGCTCATCGCCCTTGATGAGCTCCGGATAGTTGAAGTCGTCGCCGGTGTACATCTTGACACCCTCCGGCAACAGCCGGCGCATCTTGATTTCTTTATCTGCATCGAGCAGTGATATTTTGATCCCGTCCACCTTATCTGCGTGTGCCCGAATGACGCGCAAACAAACATCCATCGCCTCTTCCAGATCATTCTTGCAGCCCCAATAACCGGCCAGCGCAGGATCGAACATGTCACCGAGCCAATGCAGGATAACAGGCTGCTTCACTTGTCCCAAGATGCGCCCGTATACGCGCTCGTAATCCTCCGGCCCTTTCGCGCAAGCGGCAAGCGCACGGCTCGCCATCAGAATGACTTGTCCGCCTTCGCCCTCGATGAAGCCGACTTGCTCCTCGTAGGCGGCTTCCACGTCAGTGATTGTGACCGAAGGCCCCGGAAGCAGATGATCGGTTCCGGCGCCACAGGCGATTTTGCCGCCGACCGAGTGCGCTTCCGAGATCGAGGCGCGGATCAGCTCTTTCGAACTGTTCCAGTCGAGACCCATGCCTCGCTGTGCAGTATCCATCGCCTCCGCCACACCCAGACCGAGCGACCACAGATGATGCCGATAGGCGAGCGTCGAGTTCCAGTCAATCGGCGCGTGATGCAGCGGATCGGCGTCTGCAAAAGGATCGCAGACCACATGGGCGGCGGAGAAGGCGATGCGGCCCGTAAACGGCGGCTTGGCCGACTGGGCGAACAAGGCGCTTTTGCCCGGAGCGTATTCGTACAACGCTCCCCCTGCGCGGGGGAGAATCAGCGATTTGGCCATCTGTATTCCCCCTTTACAAGCTCAGCTTCGGCACGTCAATCCAGCGGCGTTCCTGCCATGACTGCAAGCTGAGATCGGCAAGCTGGGTGCCCTTTGCCCCTTCAAGCAGATCCCACGAAAACGGCGTATCGATGACGACATGCTTCAGGAACATTTCCCATTGTACCTTGAAGGCATTATCGAACATTGCATTGTCAGGTACCTCCACCCATTGGTCACGGAACCGGAACGGATTCGGAATATCCGGATTCCATACCGGCTTCGGCGTGTTGACCCGGTGCTGCGTCTTGCAATCTCTCAAGCCTGCCACCGCACTGCCTTCGGTGCCGTCAACGGTCACCGTAAGCAAGTCGTCCCGGTCGACGCGCACCGCCCAGGACGAATTGGCCTGTACGATAATCCCGCCTTTGATCTCAAACGTGGCGTAGGCTGCATCGTCTGCCGTGCAATCATATGGGGCGCCTTGTTCGTCCAGACGCTTCGGAATATGCGTAGCGGCAAGACAAGACACGGATTCCACTTCCCCGAACAGGTTCTCGAGCACATAACGCCAATGGGCAAACATGTCGACGATAATCCCGCCGCCGTCTTCCTTGCGGTAGTTCCACGATGGCCGCTGACCCGGCTGCCAATCGCCCTCGAACACCCAATAGCCAAACTCCATTCGCACCGACAGGATGCGTCCGAAGAAGCCGGAATCGATCAGACGCTTCAGCTTGAGTAATCCGGGCAAAAACAGCTTATCCTGGACGACCCCGTTTTTCACACCAGCCTTGGTCGCGATGCTCGCCAGTTCAAGCGCCCCATCCAAATCGACGGCCGTCGGCTTCTCACAATAAATATGCTTGCCCGCGGCGATTGCCTGCTTGATGCTTTCTGCGCGGCGTACCGTCGTCTGACTATCAAAATAAATTTCATTATAGGGATCGGCAAGACAGGCTTCAAGATCCGTGCTCCAGCGCTCAACCCCATGAGTGGCGGCCAACGCCTGTAGCTTGTTCTCCTGCCGGCCGACCAGAATCGGATCAGGCATGACGACGTCTCCCCCTGGAAGCGCAACGCCCCCCTGCTTACGAATTGCAAGAATTGAACGGATCAAATGCTGGTTGGTCCCCATTCGTCCGGTAACCCCGTTCATAATAATTCCGATATTGCGAACTGCCATTATTCATTGCTCCCTTCGCTTCGTATACCCGTATTGTAGCCCGATTCATAACCGCATTTCTTACAACTCCGGGAACACGATTCTCAATTTCGGAAGCGATTTCTTCAAGGCAAGAAATATCCCCCGCCAGCACTCAGCCGATGGGGGATAGAGGGGATAGAGGGGATATCAAATTCAATCAATTATCCGGTCGTTCGTTGATTATGGGCGCAAGCTCCCTGCCTGCTTGGCTTGCATGGGCATTAGACTCCCGGTACATTTTCGGCGACAGCTTGGCAACGGCTTTGAATGACCTATAGAACGTGGACACAGAGTCGTATCCAACCTCGAAGCAGATGGAAATGACGTCCTTGTCCGTTTCCTCCAGCAGCTTCTGAGCGACGCGAATACGCACCTCGGTTAAGTATTGAATTGGCGTCATGTCGTACCGTTCCTTGAAAATGTTGTTCAGGTGCCGTGTACTGATGCCCAGCTTGGAGGCGATATCCCCTGCGGTCAGCGGATCGAAATACTTCGAATCAATGTAGCTGCGGATTTTCTCGGCGCGCAGCCTATTGGAGCTGGAGCCTGCTCCAGAGACCTCTGTCTCGACAGAACTAACCAGCAAGAGCAGCAGTTGAGATAATTGGACCTTGAGTGAAAGCCGGACAAGCGGCGACGACTCTCTGGACTGCTCGAACAGCATTTTTCTCAGCCATTGACGGAGCTCGCTCGCAGCAAACATTCCCGGCTTTAACAAGCAAGAATCAGAGAAGTAAACGTGAAGCAACTGATCCTTCATATCTTTATCGAGTACTTCCTCGTCAAACGCCAACACTAGCAAGGTCAGCCTGGAGTCTGACATGACCGAGTGTAAGGAGTACGGCACAATCAGCGCCGTATCATCAACAGTCAGCTTCCGTACCTCACCGTTCAGCCGGATCGCGCCTTCGCCCTCCAGCACAAACAGCAGCTGGTGCGTCGGATGATAATGCTCAGACACAAGATGGCCATTCATATGCTTCTGCTCGTATACGTCAACCGCATTTCTAGACAAGTCGATCCGTTTCATCGTCACGGCGAAGCCCCCGTTTTTTAAAGCGTTTCATTTATAGCTATTTTAACGCGATCAGAGGCTTTGTTACAACATTCGGCTTCCAAGCCAACTCAAAAGGTTAGACTGCCTCCACCTTTCGCTTGATTATCTATACTCATTCGGGATATAGGCATTGTCGACAAATCCAGGATTTGCCCGTTAGCTCCATTCAACGAATAGATGTCGCTATTGTCCGAGCCATTCAGGATCCATCTGAGGCAACCAAAGAACTCTCATAGCTACTTCTTACTTGACCGATATGTTCTCAAAATAGGATATATCTGCCACTCCCTTGAACGGCGGTATATGGCCGGGCCACGCCCGACAATGATGAGCATTACATCTATGCTAAAACGCTACGATCATAGACAGCCACGGTCGCGCGCAGCTGATCGAGCTGTTTGTCTCTGCCACGATGTCTCATGAAATTAGATCTATAGCGTAGAATAGTAGAGAAGATTGAGGCCGTTATACACGATATGCACCACTACCCCGGGCCAGATGGAACCCATCTTACGGAACAGTATACCATTCAGGATGCCGACCATGAATGCGTCGAACAGGATGACGTTGAATCCATGAACGACGCCGAAGATCGCAGCGCTGCCAACCACGCCACCCCATGCTCCGTAACGGTTCAGCGCATTGGCAATAACGCCACGGAATACAAACTCCTCGCCGAGCGGTGTGAGGATAGCGCCAGTGATAAGCAGAACGAAGAGTGAGAGCGCGCCACCTTGCGCCGCCATCTGGAAGTCCGCTTGGTTGTTCGGCTCGGTGATGAAGTGAAAATACACCCCCTCTATAACGAAGCATCCGCCGAACGCGACAACACCGAGGGCGGCTCCCACAAGTAGCCATTTCCGTTCGATCGCCCGGAAACCGAAAGCGCGTAGATCGCGAACCCGCAGGGCGTAGGCTGCGAACAAGGCGGCGAGACCAACGAGACCATTGCCTACACCCCCAATGTTAATTCTCAAGATGGCTTGCTCGTCAGGGATTTGTGACATCCAAAGACCGAGCATAACAATGCCGATCAGGTAGAGACCCAGTGCAGTTAGGGTCTCTGGCCAGCCAGGTCGGGCTTGGGGCATAGTGGACGTGGAAGAGCTAATCACCTCCATGAGTTCCTTTTCAGTTTCAGACAATTTTTCAACATTTTTCACGGGTGTACACCTTTTTGCATCGTTATGCGTAGATAACGACTTATTTAGTATATAAGTTGATACGCTAGAGATTTCAGAGATTATCGGCAGAACAGAACGAACGGTCCAGACAACAGGCAAACATCGTGGTATTAAACGATCACGGCCGTCCCGCTTACGGCAACCATCAGCATGCCATCGCGAATGACTTCATAATCAATGTCGACTCCGACAATCATATTAGCTCCCATCCCTGAAGCTTTCTGAGTCATCTCAGCAAATGCCATATCTCTTGCTTCCTGAAGCTTGCCTTCGTAAGCGCCCGAACGCCCCCCCTACGAGGTCGGTAATCGAAGCCTTAAAGTCTCTGAATACGTTGGCTCCTATAATGACTTCACCGGTAGCAATGCCCAGATACTGCCGTATCGGGGAACCTTCAATAGTTGATGTAGTGGTTATAATCATAAATATCCTCCTCAATTGGCCTGGCTAAATGATAATACTTTTGTTGCTGTTTTCCGCTTCTGACCCCAACCGGCCTTTTTCGGATGAGCTCCTATTGGGCGCGAGTGTTCATCCAGTACATTCTGGAAAGCGCCCCATTAGAATCAACCGATGACCTCCCAAACGGGTTTGCCCAAAGTTGGCTTGACCCCGGTAGCTAATAAACTAAGCCTTTTTATGTCGAATAGCTTTCTCACCCCTATCCTACCAGCCCCAATGAAACAGAACCTAAACGGATAGACAAACATCAGCTTAATTTCACTCCCGCCGTTTAGGTTCTGTTAAAGTGATTATGCTACTATGGAAATGGGTGAAAACAATGACAAGTCTATCCGATATTAAAATCGCAATCGTCGACGACGAGCCTTCGATTGTCACGATGCTGCAAATGGTGCTTCACAGGGAAGGGTTTCATCAGCTGTATGCGGCCTCCACCTGTGCGGAAGCTCTCGATTTAGCGAAGCGTGAAGCCCCCGATATCCTCCTGCTCGACATCATGCTCCCCGACGGCAGCGGCCTGGAGCTCTGCTCCAAGCTCCGCAAATACGGGAATCCGCATATTTTGTTTCTGACCGCCAAGGCTTCTGATCTCGATGTCCTGCGAGGCTTCGCTATGGGCGGGGACGATTATATCACGAAGCCCTTCAATCCTCTGGAGGTGGCCGCAAGAATTCAGGCACGCATACGCCGACTGGAGCCAGAAACCTCGACGTCCAGTCCGGCGAAACGGCCCGATCCGGGGATTTATCGGTTTGGCCGCTTCACCGTCAACGAGGTGGAGGGCGAACTAATCGTGGAGGGACAGCCAGTTCCTTGCCCCGCGCAGGAGTTCCAGTTGCTGCTGCACTTCTGTAAGTTTCCCGGCATCGTATTTTCCAAAACACAGCTCTACGACAAGGTTTGGGGGATCAACGGACAGGGCGATGATTCGACGGTAATGGTGCATATCCGGCGCATCCGAGAGCGGATCGAGATCGACCCCGGTAATCCGAAGCTGCTGCTTACCGTACGCGGGCTTGGCTACAAGCTGGTGAAGGAGCCGCAGGAGCGATGAAGATCCAACAGCGCATGGCCTTCCACTTCACGTATCAATTGATTTTTTATGCCCTGCTTATGGTGGTTATTACTCTGGTTGCCTGCATCTTGTTTTTCCAGAACATGACGAGTAATGAGATACGCCGGAACTTTCCGGTTGGCGTCCTGCAACAGATCGCTCAAGAAGCTCATTACAAGGACGGGACGATTCAGATCTCCCCCGAGTGGGACAAGCTCATCGAGGAAAAAGGCATGTGGCTGCAGGTTGTCAGTGCCGAAGGAGAGGTGATCTACGCCGTCAATACAACTCCGCATCATACGCTGCCGGCCTCCTACTCCATCGCTCAACTGCTCGATATCCAAGAGACACGGACGTTTGAGACGTATGCCGTACACACTCAGCTTAATTTTGCTTTCCAAGACCCGCTTCTGTATATGCTGGGCTATCCTAGTCCTGACCTTGACCAGCTCGTTGCCTGGTTTGATGCCTACGGGCAGCTTGGAATCGTGCGTAGCGAAGCGGTTTCCCACTTGGACCGGCGGCTGCGCAAAACCGGCAGCTATCTGCAGGTCATCGACCCCGAGAGCCATATCGTACAAGGCATCGGCGATGGAGCATACGTGCAGAAGGCGTATCGACAGCTGGATATCCTGGCCATCCAGCAATCGCCCAGCAACTATGACACGAATATTGTCGCCCATCGGGACAAGCTGAGCGGAATGACGTGGATTCTCTATACACCCCATGCAGCGGAAGCCCCTCTGAAGCATCCTGTGATGGAAAAGGCAACGCGTGGACTCATCCGGATTACAGTTCTGATCCTGCTCTTGGCGCTGCCGATTTCCATCTGGCATGGCTACCGCTACGGTCAGCCGCTGATTCTGTTCGCAGGCTGGTTCGAACGTATGGGCCGGGGACAGTACGACCAGGTACTGACCGCCAAGGACATGCGCAAGGTATTCCGCCGCAACGGCATGATGCGCATCCGCTACAGGCTCTATAAGGAAGTGATTGAATCCTTCTATCAGATGACTCATCAATTGGCTCAGATCGAGAAGGAACGCGAGAGGCTGGAAAAGGCGCAAGCGGAGTGGATGTCAGGGATTTCCCACGATCTGCGTACGCCACTGGCCACAATTCAAGGTTATGGGTATATGCTAGAGAGCTTGCCTGAGCAATGGAGCCAAGAGGAGATGCGCATCATGGGCTCGACGATCCGGGAAAAGGGGGATTATATGCTGGAGCTGATCTCCGACTTCTCATTGATTCATCAGCTCAAGCAGGGCGATTCGATCTTGAAGTTTCGGGAGATCGACTTGGTTGAGCTGGTGCGCTGCTCCGTACTGAAGTATGTCAACGACGCCATGATGTCTGAGTATCAGTTTCACTATGTTGGGGAGGATTGTCCCTTGCTGATACAGGCCGATGAAACCTGGC
Organism: Paenibacillus brevis; assembly: GCF_018919145.1. Taxonomy (GTDB): domain Bacteria; phylum Bacillota; class Bacilli; order Paenibacillales; family Paenibacillaceae; genus Fontibacillus; species Fontibacillus brevis. Next base: position 54,805 of record NZ_JAHLQJ010000017.1, on the reverse strand, counting down.
TGATGCGGTTGATGGACAATTTGCTGTCCAACGCCGTGAAGCATAACCCGCCTGGCGTGATTGTCAACGTCTATGTCGGCAGGATGAACGACAAGGCATGCATACGAGTAATCGATAATGGCAAAGGGATGGACGAGGAAACGCTGCATCATTTGTTCAATCGCTACTACCGGGGAACGAATTCCGATGAATCGACGGAAGGATCCGGGCTCGGGATGAGCATCGCCAAAACCATCGTGGAAGCGCATAGCGGAGAAATCCAGGTAAAATCTAAAGTGTGGCAAGGCACGATAATTGAGATCTTATTGCCCAACTGAGCGTTTGGCTGGGAATGATTCTTCCCTGTGTAAACGCTCAGTTGAGCAAAATTCGAAGAGCAGCCCCCATGTAATACTGCCCGTCACTCCGCCCTTTTCATTCCGACAAATCGCTTTCCTTGAGCGTTGACCCCCAGAATACTTCCGTCGTGAAGTTATATCAGAAATTGGGGTTTGTCTATTGGGGCCTTTCCGGAACTTCATGGACCATGAAACTCGATGTTCAATCCCGTTAGGCTAATCGAGTACCTCCCTCAGACCATTTTGGCCGCTTGGCTACGGTAATCTCTACCTCGTTCATAGGCAGATTCGCCGTCCGCTCCCCCCTCTTCGCAACTAATCAAATTACAAAAAAAGACCCCTACAATTTAGCTTGTACGGGTCATTTATAAACATCGCCTCGCGAACCTATTGTTACGACATATGCAATTAAAAGAGCTTCTTTGATAGTGTAGAGAATGCGACAGGTCCCAACTCTTAAACGATAAAGGTTCTTTCTCCCTTGCAGCTTTTTGATATCAAGTTCAGCATGCCTGGGATTTTCGGCGAGTAGGGTTAAGTGATTTAAGAGCCTTATTCTGATTGGCTGATCCAGCTTGCGAAGGTACTTTGTCACTTCTGTACTTAACTCAATTTCGTAATTCATGCTCGATATCCTTAAGACGAATGGTTTTCCCTTGTCGGAACTCTAGTTCCGCTTGTTCAATTGCCTTTAAGTCGTCTTCTGTTAATTCTTCATCATCGAAGGGGATATGAGCATCAAGGGGATGACTAATGAGGCGTTTTAAGAAATCAGCTACGAGCGGAATATCTTTATCTGGTAATTGTTGAATAAGGTTAGCAATATCCTTCTTGGATACAGCCATATATAACAACCCCTTTCGAGAAGTAACTATAACCATTATAGCATCAGCTAACAACGTATTCACGCACCGGGTCTAGCTCACTTTGGTGCCACCTTCCCGCAACTGAGGTGTTCATCATCGGAGTGCATGTATCCTCGTTTTTCACCCTCGACTAAATTATAAAATCCGGCGTTTGGATTAGAGGTGTCGCTACCTTGAACATTCGAATCTACCGCAAGGAGCCCGCATCTCATACCAAGACGCGTGCTCCTCTTTCTACATAATCAATTACTACGCTCCCCCATCCCTACTTCAACTGCCACAAAGCAGGCACATTGGCCGGCTCCCATCCCGGAAGGGAAGTATGCGCCTGGATGCAGGTATAGACGCTGCCGTTGTAGGTCACCTGGTCGTTGACACTATAGGAAACCCATGCCTGCCAGGGTTGAGCTTCGCCCGGGTTATCCTGGGCTGTCGTTTTTCCTTGGACGGAGACAGCCGCGGAAGCATTGCCGGCGGCGTCTTTGGCAGTGACGGTAAACGTGTACGTCGTATTCGGAGACAAGCCGCTGATAGTCGCGGTGGTGGTGTTGACGTTCACGCTGCTTGTGCCGTAGACGACGGTGTATCCGGCAACGCCCACGTTATCTGTGGAAGCATTCCACACCAAAGTGATGCTATTCGGTGTAGTCGCAGTCACGCGAAGTTCACTCGGAACGGTTGGCGGCGTCGTGTCAGGATTTGGGTTAGGTTCTGGTCCCGGGTCCGTCCCGAGACCGTCCAGATAAGCCCGATGAGAGCGGGAAAATTCATAATTGGCTACTTTGTCCCAGTTGATCGACCAGGTCATCAGACCTTTGAAGCCGGGATAGCCTTGCGGATTGCGCAAGGTGTAGCTGCCTCCGAACGATTGGCCTTTCATAAGATAATCCAGTGCCTTGTGCACATTATCCGGCGTCGTATAGCCGCCGCCCGCTGCCGCTTGTGTGGCCGGAAGGCCGATGAGCAGCTGTTCCGGGCGAAGCGCCGGAAATTTATAATTCGCATTGCCGCCTACGTCAAATCCCTGCAGCAGCATTTCGGCCATGGCCACTTGAAAATCCGCTGTTCCTTGCGCATAGGATTTGCCGTCAAGCCCGGTCATCGGGCCGGAGTTGTAATGCTGAACATGCAGATAATCCAGTTGCTCGCGCAATGCGTAGATCACCGGCAAATAAGCGCCCCAAGGACCGCCGTACGCCACATACCCGCCTTGCACATATGCCGTTTCCGGAGCCATGGTCAGCATGAAGTCCGAACCGTAGCTGTTCAGAATATCCCGCACCGCAGAGATCAAGTTCACAATTTTCGGCGTCGTCGGGTTTCTGAAATCCGTGTCACCGCCGTTCAAGGACAATGAGCTTCCTTCCAGATCAATATCCAAGCCGTTAAAGCCGTAAGTATCGATAATATCCTTCATCGTCCTGACAAAATTTTGCCGAGCCTGCTCGGACGATAATTCTATGGTTCCGTTGGCTCCTCCGATGGAAATCAATACTTTTTTGCCTTGCCCTTGCAGTTGACGGATATCGCCCTGAAACTCGCTTACGGAAGCGTTATAAGGCTGAAATGCCATGCTCCCGCTCGTCGATCCTCCTGCTGGCTCTGCAAACGCTACCTGAATGACGTCAAAATCCGGGGAAACCTCTCTCAACCGAATATTGCTGGAACCATTATCAAAATTATGCCAATAGCCAACCAGCTTGCGGTCTCCCGCAGCTCCGGCAGGCTTGCCGTCAACAAATGCGGAAAACGAAAATAACGGAACAATTAGAGCCATAGCGAGCAGCCAAATACTTGCTTTACGGAATACTTTTGCCTGAGTCAATGTTTATTCCTCCCCGCAGTTTAATATTGTGCTCCCGGTCAGGAGCAGAAACTATCAGTCTATCCGTTGACCTCCTTTCCATAGATCGTCAATCTCTCAAGACAATCTAAAAAATGATTACATTTGATATATTTTACATATTCCTCCATGATTCCTGCTATAATTTTCTAAATAAACATAGTTATGAGAAAAACAAGCGGAATTAGGGCTCCTTATCTGTCGGGAATCTTACTCTACGAAAGGCTTGCGGGGAATTATGACAAAAAAAGAAACTATGAATTTGTCATAGTTTCTTAAATTTTCAAATTATGAGGTATATTTTTATCAGTCATGAGAGGTTGCCGGGGTCCGCTTGCGGTATTCCTTTGGCGAAAGCCCGGCTATTTTGTTGAACATATGCGTGAAGTAATTGGAATCATTGAAGCCGACGGCTTGAGCAATTTCGAAGACCTTCATGTCCGTGCTTTTGAGCAGGAGCTTTGCTTTCTTCACGCGCAGGTTTTGGATATAAGCAGTGACGCTCTCGCCGGTTTCTTTTTTGAACAGGTTGCTGAAGTAGCTGGGGTTGAGATGAACATGGGCCGCCACCTCGGCCAATCCGCATTCTTCCATGTACTTTTCTTCGATAAACCGGATTGCTTGCTTAACCGGATTGTCTTTTTTTCCGGCAAGCCAGTTATTATGGGAATCCAGAAATTCACGGATGTACATCTGCAGCCACTCGGTAATCTCTTCGGGCGTCTCGCATTTGTAGACGGAGCCCCACTCGATGGAACGTGAGGCCATCCGCCATTCGGGAAACTGTACCTGCACCAGCCGAAGAAGGGCTGCGGCCAAGAGCAGGGCTTCAATTTTGGCGGTTTGCTGGGGCATATTGCCGATTCGGGCCACTTGATCCAGAAGCTCCTTGTTCAAGCGTCCGTTGTCTTCCGACATCAGCCAGGACACGATTTCCTTCTCCTTTTCGTAAAGCGCCGTCTGGTTAAGTAAAGATTCATAGTCCGCGCTGCGCTCAGAGGCCGCCTCCCGGCCCGATCCGCTGCAATATCGCTCGTAAGCCTGGCGAAGGTCCTCCGCCGTGCGGCATCGTCCTTGTCCGCTGCAGGCAAGCGCCAGCTTCAGATAATGCTGAATCGAATCGGTGAGGGTCTGCAACCAGGTTGGGGGCATTTCCGGCCGGGACTCCTCTCCATCCACCAATAAAGCCCATTCCGATGAACTCAAGGAAAAGAGCCGAAAGCCTGCGCCATACCATTTATGCAAATGCTCTCTGACAATGTTGCCAAGAGCAAATTGCAATAGCGGCATATCCTGGGCAGAATATTGCTTTTCTGCGGAAATATAGGCAGGGATGCTAAGAAAGTAAAGCTCGCATTCCTTCATCCGTCCAAGCAAAGCCTGCACTTCTCCATTATTGCAGGACATGCCCATAAGCGCCGAACGAAGCTGGCTGTCCTCATGCTGTCGCTTCCAATCCTCCACCAACCGCCCGGACTGATTCTCTTCGATCAGCCGTACGTAGGTCTTGTCAAGCATGTTCAATATATCCGCTTCCACGCAGGGCTTCGTGATGAAGTCCAGCACTCCGAACTTGAGAGCGGACTGGGCATAAGCAAAATCCTTAAATCCTGTGATGATCACAATCTTGGTCCCCCAGCCGCGAGCCTTGATTTCCTCGGCTAGTTCGAGTCCATCCATATGGGGCATGCGGATATCGGTTAACAGCAGGTCCGGGACGCATTGCTCCATCGAGGATAGAGCGGCCCGGCCATTTGCCGCTTCTCCCGCCACTACCCACTCGGCGGACCGTTTCCCGGCCAGCTTGAGCAATCCTTTGCGAAAATTCGGCTGATCCTCGGCGATAAACAGCTTGGCTTTCACTCGGTTTCCCCCTCAAAGTTTTGTAAGTGTTACTTCCCGAGAAGCTTCGAGCATAACTTGCTTCGAAAGCACAGGCCTAGTTTTATGAACATTGCTTCCTCGACTCCTTATCATTCAATACTGCTTCAGAAGCATAAGCTTAGTATTCTTGCGGCATCGTCTGAACAGGAAGCCTGATGTGAACGGTCGTTCCTTTTCCCTTGACGCTGGAAATCTCTACTCCGTAAGGAGCCCCGTACACCAGCTCAATGCGCCGCAGCACGCTTTTAAAGCCGATTCCCGTTTTGTTGTTCTCCGGCAGCACATCCTCAACTTCCTTTAAAGCCCATAAAGTGCTGTCATCCATGCCGCAGCCGTTGTCAGCCACCTCGATATGAAGCGCTCCATCCTGTATAGCCGCCTTTACTCTGAGCACCCTGTCTTCATCCATATTGCGGAAGGCATGCACAAAAACATTTTCCACCACCGGCAGCAGCAGACATCTCATCATCCGCAGATTCAGTAACGCCTCTTCGGCCTGAATGATCGTTTCAACCTCACCGGTAAACAATTCGGTCTGAATTTTAATGTAGTTCCGTATCTGCTGCAATTCTTCTCCCAGCGTCGTATCGGTCTTGACGGATTTAAGCGAATACTTCAACATCTCCGAAATGGCATTGACCAGCAGCGCCGCCTCCGTCTGATCGTCATTATACAGCTTCCAGTACAGTTCATTGAACAGGTTGTGCAGATAATGCGGGTTCAACTGCGCCTGAATCGCTTTTAATTCCGATTCCCGCTGACTGATCTGGGCCAGGTACACTTTGTTGATCAGAGTGCTTACCTGCTCCGCCATGCTGTTGAAGCTCTCACCGATAAATCCCAGCTCATCGCCGGAACGGACGCTGATCCGCGCCGAGAAATCCCCTGAGCGCAATTTTCGCAGCCCCCTCATCAGATCGGCCAAAGGCTTCAGCAGGGTTCTGGTAGACAGCGTAATTAGCAGGGCGCTGAGAAGCACGACACCAATTCCGGCAAACACAAAGATATGAATGATGTCCTTGTTTTTGCGTTGAATCTCCTCCAGAGAGACCCCTCCGTATAGCGTGAAGCCTGCCGGTTCCAGGCGATGGCGGACAAATAAATAGGTGACCCCGCTCATCTTCGAATATTTGGGATCGCCTGCTTCGATCAAGCGCATGAGCTGCTCCGTCTCCTCCTGATTCGTATTGGAGTAGAGCAGTCCACCCAGAGGCTCCAGCAGCAGTACCTTGCCGTTGCCGTTCTCCGTAAGATCCCTCAGCACCTTGGATACCAAGCTTTCCTCCATGACCACTACCATGGTTCCGTACGGAATCAGCTTATCATTGAGCATCCGTCTGGCGGCAATCAGCACCGTCCGTCGTCCGCCGGGATCGACGGCACTGGGCAGACTGGCCCGTCCCCAGACCAGATTTCCCCGATGAGACTCCAGCTTGCCAGTTACCATGGCCATCTCCTCAGGACCGGGTTTTCCTGATGCCCCATTTTGAGAGAGAACCGCCAAATCTCCGTTTTCATTGAACAGAAAGATGGACCGAATCGACGGCGTATCCACTTGCAGCGTGATCAGCTGCTCCTCCACGTACTTACGGTTCTTGAATTGAGTATAGAGATCCCCTCCGGGATCAAGGCTTTCCGTGACGAACATTTCTATAGAAGGATTCAGTATAATGGATTGGGATACCCGGCTTACCTCCTGAAAGGTGAGCTCCAATCTGGCCAAAGCCTGTTCATTGGCAATCGAGAACTGCTTGCTGATCTCATCCTCCATCAATTGGACATTTAAGCGGGAGACCAGCCACCCCGCTAATGCAAAGGCTATTGTGACCATACAGGAGAGCAGTACAATCAGCTTCAGCTTGAAGCTGCCCTTCATTTTTCCGGCAATCCTCCCCGGCCAGCTTATCGGATTCAGCCTATCTCCCTCCCCGAAACGATGATGAAATCCAATTGTAACCCCTTACAAAGTAATTTTAAAACAAAACTTGGCCCGGCTGCTACCGGACCAAGTTCTTATTTACTTTTTTTACGGTGTTCCTTCCAAGCTTACTTTAAATAAATGTTCAAAAGGTCGGGTTTTCAGGACCAAGAAGGTTAAATGAAGCTAGGGACTGAGTAGCGCAGCGTAGCTGGAGGCTACGTGAGCAACGGAAGGCCCGGCTGAATTTAAGATTCGACGTCGAATCCGCTTCATGAATGGCTTCGTCATGGAAAGATGACTTTTTGAACTACTACTTCAGCTGAGAGCGAACCATCTCTAGTACATCATCGCCTAGGAAAGCAGTATCTTTATTTTCTTGATACCACGTATTCATGTATTCCTCAATCTGCTTGCCGCCGCCCTTCTCCCAGGCCGCTTTAGCATCCGCAATAGCTTGATCCGCCGTATATTTGGACCCGCCGATGATTCCTTTGACAATGATGTCGCTCACTTCTTTACTCACGTTGGTATTAATAACCACCAGATCGCTTGGCAATACCGGCATATGCTCGTAGTGGCTCAGAGCAGGATATTTGGCGTTCGGATTGAGCAAGAACTGATCCGCTTGCTGCATCATCTCCAGCCCTGCCTTCTGATCCGGATCCTCCACATTAAATGCCGACAAGGAAGTCAAAAATGGATTCTGCGGGAGGGAATAGAACATGGTGTAGTCCGCGGCCCAATCCACTTCCTTCGTATTCTTGTCGGGATCAATCACAACGGGCGCACCGTCCGCCCCCTTGTTCCAATGTTCTCCCTCCAGTCCTTTTCTCAGCGTGAGCGCCGTATCCGGCTGGAGCATGAAGTTGATATATTCCATCACGGCCTTAGGATCTTTGGCCGCAGCATTAACCACGGTCGTCATCTGAATCGGGTTGGTCACGTGATGGGTAAACTGTCCCATAGGCGACTCGGGCTGCATCATCGGGGCAATTTCCGCTTCCGGAACCACCCTTCTGATGGTCTTGATATCAGTGACCGTACTCTCAAACCAGTTATTGATTTGCGGAGGCAGGAAAACGCCCACCTTGCCGTTCAAATAATCCTGCTTTGCCTTGGAGCCGTTCGTGTCGGCCAGGTAATCCGGGTCGATCAGCCCTTCCTCGAACAATCTCTTCTTGAATTTCGTCGCCTCCAGCGTATTATCCCAGCTGCGGATGATTTTGTCATCAGCCGAGATCGCCCAGCCGCCCGCGCCGAACATGGAATCCACCATGCCGCCGGAGGTATAGCTGATATTCGTTCCGTACGTATCCTTCTTGCCGTTGCCGTCAGGATCCTGCTCTACAAAAGCCTTCAAGACTGTAATCAGCTCATCAGTCGTCTTCGGCACCTCCAGGCCCAGCTTTTTCAACCAATCCACCCGGATAAACGCCACGCTTTGCAGATGGGGCTCGTTAATTTTGCCGATTTCATAAAGCTTGCCGTCCGGCTTGGTGCCCACCTCGCGCAATTGAGGATACTTTTCCAGCAATTTTTCATATTCGGGGGCATACTGCAAGTAATCATCCAGAGGAAGCAACTGCTTCTGCTGGTAGAGGGAATCCCGGAAGCCCGTATCATAATCATTGACCATATCCGGCGCACTGCCCGAAGCGAACATCACATTCAACTTCTGGACTGCCTCCGACCGGAGCACGGGCACAAACTTGGCCTCAACCGGAGAATGCTCATTAATCCATTTGGTCCAGCGGTTCTCCTCCACGCTTCCCTCCGCGGCCGGGATATTGCCTCTGTCATAGTTAGATACGGTAATGACGGGCTTTTTTTCTACACTTCCTGTCTCTTCTTTGGGTTGGCTGCAGCCAACAACCCCCACTGTCAACACGATAGCCAGTACTGCGGATGACCAGACCTTTTTGTTCCACTTGGATGTTTGTTCAAACATTTGCAAGCTCCTCTCGATCTATGATCTATAATAAATGGATGTGTTGCCGCTAGCCTTTAATGGAACCGAGCATAATCCCTTGAACGAAGTACTTTTGCAAAAACGGATACACGACCAGCATCGGCACCACCATTACCATAACGCCTACCGCCTTGAGCTTCTCGGAGATCAGCTCCTGCTGCTGCATGATATCCATTGCCATCATGTTGTCCATGCTCTGAATCTGCAGCATGCTCTGCACGACTACCGTGAGATTCTGCAGTTCCGTCCGATTAATGTAAAGAATGACGTTCATGAACATGTTCCAGTAACCAACACCGTAGAATAGCGTCAATGTAGCCAGCATCGGCAGGGATAAAGGCAATATGACGCGCAGAAGCAGTTGCATCTCTCCGCAGCCGTCAATCTGAGCCGCTTCCGTCACTTCACCCGGAATGTTTTCAAAGAAGCTTTTCATAATCAACATATTATAAGTGCTGATCAGCCCTACAAACCATAGGGACCAATACGTATTCGTCAAATGCAGATTGTTCATCACCAGATAAGTGGGAATCATACCGCCGCTGAACAACATCGTGAACAGCGCGGCTGTTGTTAACGGCTTCCGGGCATATAGATAGCGGCGGGACAAAGGATACGCCGTCAGAACCGTCGTCAGCATGCTAAGCGCCGTTCCGCCCAAGGTGATGATGACGCTGTTGTTAAATGCCCGCAAAGCCGGCGTATTTTGAAAAAAATACTCATAAGCCGTAAAATCAAGGCCCACCGGCCAGAAGAAGACTTGTCCCAGATCCACCGCATGCCCTTCGCTTAAGGACAAGGCGATCAGATGAAGAAAAGGCAGAATACAGGTGAGTGCGATGATAATTAAAACCGTATGAATGAAAACCGAAAAAATCTTTCCGCCAGTCGACTCTCTCAATGTAGTTCCCCCCTAGAATAATCCCTGGTCGAATTTCCGGGCCAGTGCGTTCGCGGACAATAGCAGCACCAGGCCGACAAGAGACTCGAATAGCCCCATAGCTGTGGTCAGACTGAATTGGGCCTTCTGCAGCCCCACTTTGTACACATAGGTACTGATGACTTCGGCCTGCTCCAGGACTGTGGGATTCTGCAGATTGTAAACCTGATCGAACCCTACTTCCATCAAGCGGCCCATGCCGAGGATCAGAAGAAGAATAATCGTAGGACGGAGGCCCGGCAGCGTAATGTGCCAGATCTGTCTTAGCTTGCCCGCGCCGTCCAAGGCGGCGGATTCGTATAAGCTGGGATCGATGGACGAAAGGGCGGCGAGATAGATAATAGCGCCAAACCCCATTTCTTTCCACATCCCGGAGCCGATAAAGATTGCAACCCAGGATTGGATACGGTACAGAAAAGGCACCGGCGCCATTCCCCATTGCTCCAGCAGCTTGTTGACCGTACCGCCATCGATTGAAAACAAGGTGAGAACCAGCCCCGCTATAATGACCCAGGACAGGAAATGGGGCAAATAAATAATCGTTTGTATCCAGCGCTTCAGCCATCTTTTTCGAACCTCGTTCAGGGCGATGGCGATAATGATCGGCGCGGGAAAACCGAAGATCAGATTCAGAACACTCAGTTCGAGGGTATTCCATATGATCTGCAGCGTAGCGCTTGACTGGAATAATATTTTAAAATACTTAAGCCCCACCCACGGGCTGGATAAGATGCCATCGTGGAAGTTGTAATCCTTGAAAGCGATCACAAGTCCGCCCATAGGAAGATAACGGAATATCACGTAGTACAGGATCCCCGGTACGAGCATGAGGAGCAGCGGAATATTCTGCCGAAACCTCTTCGTCTCGTAAAAGGCTTGCTTGGCCTTCGGCGCACTGTCCGTTCCGGCGGTCACGGGTGTTGTTCGCATGTTCTAACCTTCTTTCTTGGTTGATTGCTTTATGATGATGTTTTTACTGTACCGCAGTCCCTTCGTTGCATACCTTAAGAATCTCTAGGTTTTTCTATAGATTTTTTGTTTTTCGCGCACTAAAAAAAGGGTGTCCCGAAGTCGTGGCAGACGATGGGGAGACGCCTTTTTCAGTGTGAGGTTACGCCGTGCGTTGTGAGGCAAGTGCCGATAAGCACTAAAAATATTGGCAGGCGGCTAGTACGGAGAAATAAATGCCAAAAAGCATTAAATTCGCTGGCGTGGGTGTTCGGGCGACGATTTTAGTGCCAAAAAGCATTAAATTCGCTGGCGTGGGTGCTCGGGCGACGATTTTAGTGCCAAAAAGCATTAAAATTGCTGGCATGGGTGCTCGGGCGACGATTTTAGTGCTAAAAGGCATTAAAATTCTCGGCGGGGTGCTTCATGCGGCGAAATAAGTGCCGAAAGGCATTAAAATTGCTGGCGTGGGTGCTACTACGGTGATTTTAACGCCGAAAGGCATTAAATTTGCCGGCGTGGGTGCTCGTGAGGCCATTATAATGCACATTGTCACTACAGTTTTGAGGCTTGCTAAAACCAGGCTAATACTTGTCAAGGTTTTTGTAAGATTGGAGGTCGGGCGGACTTCTCTCGCTGCTCATTTAATCAAGAAAGCCGCAGTGGACGCAAGAAACCAAGGATTCAAGCTAGAGAAGACCGCTTGAATCCTTGGTTTTATATGAATATTAGTTTTCAGTGACCAGGACTTTGAAATCGTCGAAGTCGATGGAGGCATTGGCGTAGCCGTCGATGCCGAACCGCTGACCGGTCAGCTTGTCGCCGCCGGTGTGACGGAAGCTGTAATCCGTGGCTACTGGAACATCATCGATATAGACGGTATAAGTCTTGGCATTCCAGTTGCCGACCATTTTAATGCTGTACCATGTGTTCAAAGAGAAGTTCTGGACGGCCTTCTTAGTCCCTCCGTCCTGCACAATGATCTTACCCCCATCAAAAGCCGTGACCATAGAATAGTTGCCTGTGCCGCTGTCATTTCTCACCATGGCGCCATTGGCGTACTGGAAGCTGCTGTTTAATCTGGCGCGGTATTCAATGACGATGCGCTGATTCGCTTCAGCCTTAACCTCGCCTGCATACGGCAGGAACAAGTTTGCCTTGCCCGAAGTTGCGGTTGTGGTCAGCCGCAGGAATTTATTCCCGTCCTCTTCTCGCACCGTGGCGGCAGCGCCATTGGTCAGATCCTCGGTGGTAATGCCGTAAGGGTACTTCCCCGTCTCATCGCCGGAGAAATCCCGGTAAGCATGATAGATCACGCCATTCTCGGTCAGGTTGAGCGAGCCTAACAGGGCTGCTTCCGCTTCTGCAAGGCGATCCAGCACCTGTTCAAACTGCTCTTCACTTAGGTCAGCGTCTGCGGACAACGCTTCCGCATGATCCAGCTCAGCCAGGAGAGCATTATATGCATCTTGACTATAGGTTCCCAAGCCCTCGCCCAAAGGATAGGAGAATCCGACTATCCTGTTGCGCATGATATCTACAATCTCATCAAGCCCCCATCCCGGGATGACTTCTACGGAAACGGCAGCAGGAATCTTCTCGCCATTCATTGTCAACAGGACAGGCACCTGAATCATGCCAAGTGAGTTGAAGCTGATTCCTTCCAGCTTCCAGGTGACATCGGCAGCACTTATCTCCCCCTCGTAGCTGACCTCAACGACACCGGGCAGCTTGGGTGTCACTCCGGAGGGAGTCTTTACTTGAGAAAGAATCTGAGGAACCTGAGACGGATCCGGAATTACCGTCAAGTTGAACAGTGCTTCCTTGCCGCCGTATGCGGCTTTGATCACCGTATCCCCCGGCCCGGCGCCGTATACCTGACCGGTGACCGTAACCTCGGCCACGTCGGGATTGCTGCTGAAGTACATAGCGTCAGCCGTCCCATCCTGAACCTCATAGGTGTTGTAGTGTGCCGCTACCTGCAGTTGCCCTGTGTCCCCACGGGTCAGGATGTTGTTCATTCCGCTGAGGGCAATGGACTGTACAAAGGTAGGTTCAGCAGCGACAGTAACCGTGGTCGTGGCCGTTTTCCCGTTATATGCCGCGGTGATCGTAGCGCTGCCTGCCTTGAGGCCCTTGACCACAATCCCGTCAATATCAGCAACCTCTTTGTTGGAAGAACTGAAGGAGACCTCGCCGTCAACAGGGGAATAGGTGGTAGTGCCTGTTACCGTATATACGGGCAAACTGCGGCTTTCACCCAATCCTAGCGTGTATCCCGGAGAATCGAAAAGAATTTCCGAATCAACATCAAGCTTGAATAGATCGATGCTATCAATTTCACCAAGGCCCGCCCCCGTCGAGAAACGGATGGTATTGTTGCCTTGCTTAAGATAGATTTTCGCCGTGGAGGCTCCCCAAAGATTCCAGCCGGAATAGACGATGTTCAATTTGGCGCCCGAACCGCCGTTGACCGATAAGATATGGGAAGCATCCGCTCCATTCGATGAACCGTTGGCATTGCGCACGGACAGCACATAAAATCCCGCCTCCGGCACATTGACCATAAACTGGGCATAATCATTTGCGTTCTTGATATTGCCGACCTTCTTACCGCCGGAAGCCGTACTTTCCCGCCAAACTCCGGGACCCGTTCCGCCGTTGGGATCTTTACTCAACAGGGCTGCTTCCGCCTCATAGCGCTGACGTGCCGGCTCCCCTGAAGGCACGGCAATCGGTTGGTTCGGATCGACAGGCTCTCCCAGGTTTGGCGTTCCGTCCGCGTTCCAGATGAATTTCTGTGCACGGACATTGCGGGTCCAACCTGATCCCGGCCAGCGGGCGGAATGGTAGATAATCCAGTCCTCGCTGCCATCGGGTGAGGTGGTGAGACTGTGATGACCCGGGCCGTAAACGCCGTTGGCGCTGGAGAAAACCGGCTGGTCCTGTTTTACCCAGGAGCCAGGGTTCATCAAATCTTCACCCATGTTGGCCGTGATCAATCCCAGGCAGTAGCTGTCCGTCCAGCTTCCATTTGCGGAATAGACCAGGTTAATGGTGTTGCCGCGGATATTGACCTGGGGACCTTCATTGATCCTGCCCGGGGACGTCTCCCAATCATGGTCAGGCGTCGAAATCAATACGCGTTGCGAGCTGATGGTCCGTGGATCGCTCATCTCCGCAATATATAGATTTTGAAAGCTTCCATCCGTTTCCTCCCAGCCGGACCAGATGAAATAGTGTTTCTCGTTTACCGTCAGCACAGTGCCGTCGATCGCCCAGCGGTCAGTAGAATCGGTGATTTTTCCTTTGAATTCCCAGGTTCCGGTCATCGGATTCTCACTGGCGTTCTCCAGCACGTACATGCGATGGTTTGCGTTGGTTCCATTGTCAGCCGCAAAGTAAATGTACCATTTGTAGCTGCCATCATTATCCTTGAGATAATGCATTTCCGGCGCCCAAACGTTGGAACTGTACATGGTCCCCTTAACCGGCGTCCAGGCTAGGCTCCTCTCGCCCGCATCAATGCCGGTGATGGTCTTCGATCTGCGGATCATGATTCCGCTGGCGTTGACAAAGACGTTATAGTAATAGCCGTCCGTGTGCTTGTAAACATAAGGGTCGGCTCCTACCTGCATGATAATATTATAGAAATCTGACACCTCCGACACCCCCGTTGTCGATGCCGACATCAAATCTGTCGCATCCGGCGTTGGTTCTTTCGCCGCAGCCGCTCCGCTCCATTGCGGCAACATCAGCAGCACCGCGAGACAAAGCAGCAGATACCTGAATCTTCTCCTGAGCATTTGCAGTCCTCCTTGGAATCAGTTAACTTCTCCGCCTTCGCCGAGGCAGATGGGATAAGGATTTCGCCGCACTCCGTACTATCCAGACTACTTTTCTCCTGCTTATTCGCTTTATTGACGACGCTCTGATCGAATCTTACTTCTTCGACACCTCCTGATTCAGATTTTCAACCCATCCATCCGGATAAACATCTTGTAAGCGATTACAAGGCTGTCCATAGGAAAATTTCATACATCCCGGAATTCAGGATCCCCGCCTCCGGCACACTGTCCGTTCCGGCAGTCGCAGATGTTGTTGGCTTGTTCTAACCTTCTGTCTTGGTTGGATACTTTTGGATGTCGTGTATACTGTACAGCAGTCCTTCCGGTTCAAACCTTAAAATTCTCTAGGTTTTTCTTTAGATTTTTTGTTTTTAGCTATCGTAACGGGCTGATTTTTTCAAGCTCTTCCCATTAAACCGTACATCAGAATAGTCCATCTGAGGTAAACGCCAATTTCCCGATAAATCCAGCCCTTCCTGTCAATTGCAAAAAAATGATGATATCCCCTGTGAATCATAGTATGATGATGGCGTTATCCTATCATTTGCGCATTCATGAAAGAGGTTTCATATGCGAAAAATCTGGATCGTCTATTTACTGCTAATCGCTTGCTTTGCCTTCTATGTGCTGAATTACCGCGCGCAAAGCCAAATCAGTGATCAACGAAATGCTGGCGGCTTACGCGGCAGTATGGACGAAAAATACGTCATGGTCACCTTTCAAATGGGCATCGATTATTGGAAGAGTGGCCTGAAGGGCTTTGAGGATGCGGCTCAAGCGTTGAACGTATCCGTTGAATATCGCGGCGCAACCCAGCGCGATGTCCATGAGCAGCGGACCGTTCTGGAGCAGGTCATTGCCAAGAAGCCGGCCGGCATCGCTATCTCCGCCATGCATGCAGCCGAACTGACAGCCACGATTAATAAGGCTGTAGAGGCGGGTATTCCGGTCGTTCTCTTCGACTCCGATGCCCCCGGCAGCCGGGCATACTCCTTCCTCGGCACCAATAACTACGCGGCCGGAGCCCGGGCCGCCGACAAGATGGCCGAGCTTACAGGCGGAAGAGGCAAGCTCGCCATCATCACGGTGCCTGATCAACAAAACCATTTAGATCGCACGCAGGGCTTCGCCGACACAATAGCAGCCGAATTTCCTGAGTTAAGCGTGGTTGTTATCAAAAACGGCAAGGGCGACCCGCTCTACTCCCGCCAGGCAGCAGAGGAAATCCTCCTCTCCTTTCCTGATGTAGCAGGCATCTTCACCACAGAAGCCAACGGGGGCATCGGCGTGGCGGAGGCCGTACGCGAATACAGCTCCTCTGCAGCTGGACCGAGAATTGTCAGCTTTGATACAGACAAGGGGACATTGGACCTCGTCAAGAGCGGCGACATTGACGCTACCATGGCTCAAGGCACCTGGAATATGGGGTACTGGGCCATGCAATTTCTGTTCTCGCTTAATCATGGCATGAACGATACCCGGAATCCGGGTTCGTTGCAGGTTCCGCAGCAGGTAGATACCGGGATAACCGTCGTGACCCGGCAGAATGTGAATGATTATTATGCAAAATAGACGCATGGAACGGCCCTTGGAGCTTCGTCGCTTTCTGCTAAATAACTTGCCGATTCGCTATAAGCTGATCGTCCATTTTCTGCTGATCAGTATCCTTCCCTCCATCGGGCTTGGCCTATTGACGAACTGGACGGTGGACCGCATTATCGAACGGCAAATTACGGACACCACCCTGCAACTGATCAGCAAGGTGAACCATTCCCTGGAGACCTATGTGGAAAATTTGCAGAACATAACCTATTTTATTTCTTTTAATCCCGAGGTGCGGCGGTTTCTCGAAGCCCAGCCGGGCACCTCTGACGGCAGCGTTCTGACGACGACCGCAGAGGATCGGGCCAGCATCGCCGCAAATCTGGCATCACCCCTAGCTGTCAGTGATACAAATACGCCCGAACAGTTGCTGGAGGCGGGCAACGAATATTATGAAATCCGCAAATTTCTGCAAGGCTTCACGACCCTGCATTCCGAGGTAGCCGGCATTCTGGTGGTGAACAGTCAAGGCCAGTATATCAGTAATGAAATGTATGCACGCACGGATCAAAGTCTGACTCGGGAAAGCTGGTATGCGGAGGCGATCCGGAACAAGGGGATTTTTAAGATTATCGGCCATCCCCATAACCGGAATGTCACCACGCACGTCAACTATCAGGATAGCGAGGTCGTATCCGCTGTACGGGCCATTCTTGATCCCGACACCCAGCAAGTCAAAGGCGTCATTCTCATCGACCTTAAGCTGCGCGTCATTGCAGAGACCGCTCAGGATGTACGATTGGGCAAAACGGGTTATTTAACCGTAGTCGACGGCGAAGGTGAATTAATCTATGCTCCGCCTGACCCTTATATTGAGCAAATCCCGCTGGAGCATCTTGATCCTTCGGGATCGGGAACTTATTCAGCGCATATCGGCGGACGGGACTTCCAATTCGTCTATCGGCATGCCACATTCCCCGACTGGACCACGGTCGGCATCTTTCCCATGGCGGAATCGGCAGCCGAGATGCGGGAAATCCGCTTCTATGTCGTCAGCTTCGTCTTTATCGTGTGCTTGCTGGGCATGACGGCTTCCTTCTACCTGGCTCACTCGATCTCAAGACCCATTGGACAGTTAGCCTCCTTCATGCAGAAGGCTCAGTCCGGCGATCTGACGATTCGCCATTGGAGTGATCGTACCGATGAGGTCGGCTTGCTGGGCCGCCAGTTCAATGCTATGCTGCTGCAAATTCACCGCCTGCTCTCCTTGACGGAATTGCAGGAGCGGCAGAAACGAGAAGCAGAGCTGCGCAGCCTGCAAGCTCATATTAAGCCGCATTTTCTCTATAATACGCTCGATACCATTCATTGGATGGCTCGCCGCCGGGGGGCTGAGGATATTGCCGAGATGGCCGAATCGCTCTCCAAGCTATTCCGGATCGGACTAAGCAAAGGAAACGATATTATCCCGCTAAACGATGAGACCGAGCATGTCCGCAGCTATTTGCAAATTCAGCATGTACGCTATCAGAATAAGCTGGATTATACGCTGAGTATCGATCCGAAAATTCAGGATGTCCACGTCCTCAAGCTGATCCTTCAGCCGATCGTGGAGAACGCCATTTATCATGGAATTAAGGAGCGACGCGGACCCGGACATATCACCGTGGAAGCAGCTGAGGAAGACGGCATGCTGGTGATGACCATTCGGGATGACGGCAAAGGGATTCCCCCGGATAAGCTCGCCGTCCTGCAAAGAAAGCTGCAAACAGCCTCTGCCGTCAGTACGGAAGGACAGGAGCAGATAGCAACCGCTCTGGATAGTGCAGGGGAGGATCAGCAAGGCTACGGCATGATGAATGTCCAGGCGCGCATTGCCTTGACCTTTGGCAGCAGATACGGATTAACGATCCAGAGCGAAGCGGATCAAGGAACGACCGTTACTATACTGCACCCGATTATCCGGGAGAACCCGGCATGGATGGGGGGAATGGAGCATGAGTGATTTCCGCTGGAAGGTACTGATTGCTGATGATGAGCTGATTATCCGTGAAGGTATTCGAGAAAGCGTCAATTGGGAGCAGTTGCGGATGAAGGTGGTCGCGGAGGCCGAGGATGGCGAGGAGGCGCTCGATTTAGCCTTGCGCCACAGCGTACATATACTGTTGGTCGATCTGAATATGCCGATTATGAACGGCATTGAGCTGATGAAGCTGGTACGCGAGAAGCTGCCGGAAGCCAAGCTTATCATTATTACCGGCCATGATGAGTTCACCTATGCCCAGAAGGCCATCCGCTTGCAGGTGAAGGATTACATCCTGAAGCCGGCCAATCCGGCTCAATTAGAGAAGGTACTGCGACAGGTACGCGGCGAACTGGAGGAAGAAGCAGCCAAGCAGCAGCATTGGCAGACGGCATCCCGCCAAATTTCGCGAAGCTATCCCTTGTTGCGGGAACGGTTCTGCCAGGAATGGATGGAAGGCGGCCTGACCGAAGCGGAAATTTTAGAGCAATTGCAGTTTCTGAAGCTGCCGGAGGCCAGTCCCGACTGGCTGGGAGTCATTCGCCTGCCCGAGCCGGGCGGCTCCCCCGCCGCTCTGAAGGAGGATGAGCGCCAGCTTTACTGGTTTGCGGTAGAGAATATCGCTAACGAGTGGCTCGCGCCCTATCCCAAGGTCATGTTCCACGATCCCTTCGGGTTGCTGGTCATCCTGCTCTGGGACTTACAGGCGGAGAAGAACTTCCACCGCATTGAAGCCTCAGTAAGGACGCATCTGAAGATTGCCGCGGAGATTCACCTTGCGGAAGGCACCCGCAGCGTATTGGAGCTCCCGTCCGTTTATCGGGCCAGCAAGGCCGTCGTGATGAAGGAGGCCGTTATCTCCCCCCTAGTTCGAAGAGCCAAGCAATATATGCTGGAGCATTATGCCGATAGTCAGCTTACCCTGGAGGGAATGTCTCATGATTTGCAGGCCTCTCCCGCTTATTTGAGCCGAATGATCAAGCAAGAGCTCGGCACAACCTTCGGCAGCTATCTCACGCAAATCCGCCTTCGCCGGGCCAGCAGGCTGCTTACATCCACCTCGCTGAGCATTGCCCAAATCTCCGAGCAGGCCGGATACGAAACCCAGCATTATTTCAGCACCGCATTCAAGCGCGCCACCGGCATATCCCCGATGCAATATCGCAAGGGTGCCTTCGAGAATGAGTCTGAAAATGAAGAATAATGAATGAGGCGTGAGGAGCGGGAGCTTTTTCCCGTTCCTCCGCCTCTTTCTTATCCCCTCCCCTT
The DNA here is from genome assembly GCF_018919145.1 of Paenibacillus brevis. GTDB lineage: Bacteria > Bacillota > Bacilli > Paenibacillales > Paenibacillaceae > Fontibacillus > Fontibacillus brevis. Next base: position 35,414 of record NZ_JAHLQJ010000017.1, on the reverse strand, counting down.
ACTATCCCCTTTTCTCCTCCACTCCCCGGGTCCTCTTATTAAACAATCCCAATCCGTTTCAATTCTATAGAAAGTAAAGAATTTATAAAAAGAGTAGTTTCTATGTAAATACGACCTCCCTCCTCCCTTGCTATACTCTCTCACGAAAGCGCATTCACAAAACGTATAGGGGGAATGAGTTTTGAAGAGATCATTAGCAATGATGCTGGCACTGGTGCTTATGCTCAGCCTCGCGGCTTGCGCCGGCGGAAGCAGCAAGGGCGCAAGCGGTAAAGGAACGGTAGGTATAGCCATGCCGACCAAATCTTCAGAGCGCTGGGTTGGCGACGGTAACAACATGGTCAAGGAGTTTGAGGCACTGGGCTATGACACCGACCTCCAGTATGGAGAAGACGTCATCGAGAATCAGGTATCGCAAATCGAGAACATGATTACCAAAGGCGTTAAAATTCTCGTCATTGCCTCCATCGACGGCGGCGCGTTGACCGAGGTACTGCAAAAGGCGCATGACCAGGGCATTCAAGTCATCGCATATGACCGTCTGATCATGAACAGCGAGTACGTCGACTACTACGCTACCTTCGATAACTTCCAGGTGGGCGTGCAGCAGGCTTCCTACATTGAAGAGAAGCTCGGGCTTAAAGATGGCAAGGGACCATTCAATATCGAGTTGTTCGGCGGATCACCGGATGATAACAACGCTTATTTCTTCTTCAACGGCGCCTTGTCTGTTCTACAGCCGTATATGGACTCCGGCAAGCTGGTGGTTCGCAGCGGACAGACCAAGATGGAGCAAGTCGCTACGCTTCGCTGGGATGGGGCAACGGCTCAAGCACGGATGGACAATTTGCTGAGTGCACACTACTCCTCGGAGAATGTGGATGCTGTCCTCTCTCCTTATGACGGCATCAGCATCGGCATTCTCTCCTCGCTTAAAGGCGTAGGCTATGGCTCCGGCAGCAAGGCGCTTCCGATCGTGACCGGACAAGACGCAGAGCTTGCTTCGGTAAAGTCCATTCTCGCCGGAGAGCAGACGCAGACGGTGTTTAAAGATACGCGGGAGTTGGCAAAAAAGGCTGTTTCCATGGCTCTAAGCATCCTGGAAGGCTCGGAGGCCGAAGTTAATGATACCGAAACCTATGACAACGGCGTAAAGGTGGTTCCATCCTATCTGCTGGAGCCTCAATCGGTAGATAAGGACAATGTGGAAAGCCTGCTGGTGGAAAGCAATTATTACTCGAAGGAAGAACTGGGCCTCTAAAAGGGGGGTAAGCAAATAGCCGGATGGCCGGTATGGAGCTATAACAGCGAGCGAGCAGCAAGTCCATATCGGCCGCAGGCTTCCTATTGTTCCTATTGTTGACCACATGTCTAAGACTATCAAGGAAAGGCCGGGTGACGGCAATTGAGCGGGACGATTTTGGAGATGAAGGACATTACCAAGACGTTTCCGGGCGTTAAAGCGCTCAGCAACGTCAACCTCAAGGTAACGGAGGGAGAGATTCACGCCCTGTGCGGGGAGAATGGGGCCGGCAAGTCCACGCTGATGAAGGTGCTCAGCGGAGTATATCCGCACGGCACTTACGAGGGCGGAATTTTCTTTGACGGGCAGCCTTGCGAATTCAAGGACATCAAGCAAAGCGAGCAGGTTGGAATCGTCATTATCCATCAGGAATTGGCCTTGATTCCCTACCTGTCGATTGCGGAGAATATTTTCCTGGGCAACGAGCAAAGCAAGCGGGGACTCATCGACTGGAACGAGACCACGATGAAGACAAAAGGGCTGCTGGATACGGTAGGGCTGGACGAATCGCCAGCCACCCGTGTGCTGGAACTTGGGGTCGGCAAGCAGCAGTTGGTGGAGATTGCCAAGGCTTTGTCCAAGCAGGTCAGGCTGTTAATTCTGGACGAGCCGACGGCTGCGTTAAACGAAGACGATAGCGAGAACCTGCTGGCTCTCATTCTGGAATTGAAGAAACAAGGCATCACATCGATTATCATCTCTCACAAACTGGGCGAGATCAGTCGAGTGGCTGACTCAATTACCATTTTGCGTGATGGTCAGACGATTCAAACCTTGGATATGAAGGCCGATCAGGTCACAGAGGACATGATTATTAAGGGGATGGTTGGTCGGGACTTGACTCATCGCTATCCCGAGCGGACTCCCCAAATCGGCGATATCATCTTTGAGGTCCAGGACTGGGAGGCCTATCATCCTCAGCAAGAGGAGCGCAAGGTGCTGGACAGCATTAACCTGAACATCCGCCAGGGTGAGATCGTCGGCATCGCCGGACTGATGGGAGCAGGCCGAACGGAGCTTGCAATGAGTATCTTTGGCCGCTCCTACGGACGGCATATTCAAGGCAAGCTGTTCCTGCACGGCCGGGAGGTTCGATTTGATCATATCAGCCAGGCGATTGAACAGGGGGTAGCTTATGTTACGGAGGACCGCAAGCAATATGGCCTGATCTTAATCGATGATATTAAGCGGAATATTTCGCTGGCCTCGCTAGGCAAGCTCTCCCGCCGAGGTGTTATTCATGAACAGGAGGAAGTGCTTGTCGCCGAGGAATACCGCCGCAAGCTTAACATCAAAACGCCGAGCATTTTGCAAAAGGCGGTTAACCTGAGCGGTGGCAACCAGCAGAAGGTCGTATTGAGCAAATGGATCTATTCGCAGCCGGAGATATTGATTCTTGATGAGCCTACCCGCGGGATCGATGTCGGGGCCAAGTACGAAATTTATTCCATCGTGAATCAATTGGCTGACGAGGGTAAGGGCATCCTGTTCATCTCCTCCGAGCTGCCGGAAATTCTCGGGATGTGCGACCGGATCTACGTCATGAGTGAAGGCCGGATCACCGGGGAGGTCCGCCGCGAAGACGCCACGCAGGAAGTGTTAATGAAATCCATGACTCGAGGCAGGGGGGAGACAGATGCAAGCAGTCAGCGAGCTCTTTAAGAAAAATATTCGCCAGTACGGCATGATTATTGCTTTAGTCTTCATCACAATTTTATTCCAGATTCTAACTGAGGGCATTCTGCTCAAGCCGCTTAACATTACAAATCTGATCTTGCAAAATAGTTATATTCTGGTGCTTGCCATCGGGATGGTGCTAGTCATTATTACCGGACATATCGACTTGTCCGTCGGGTCCATCGCCGCGTTCATCGGCGCGCTATCTGCCATTATGATGGTGAATTTGCAACTACCGGTGTATCTCGCGGTTATTTTGTCACTTGCAGCCGGAGCGTTAATCGGGGCCTGGCAGGGCTTCTGGATTGCCTATGTCAAAATCCCGGCCTTTATCGTTACCTTGGCCGGCATGCTGCTATTCCGCGGACTTACCATGATTGTGCTGGGAGGCCAGTCGATCTCCCCCTTCCCGAAAACCTTTCAACGCATCAGCTCCGGCTTTATCCCGGACTGGCTTGGCGGAAGCGAAATTCACCTGCTTACGTTAATGCTCGGCATACTGCTGTCTGTCCTCTACATCTGGCAAGAATTCAAGGACCGTCGCACCCAGATTAAATACAACTTCGACACGCCGCCCATCTGGATGTTCGTAACGAAAATGGTACTGCTTGTAGCCGTGCTTAACATTTTCACATTTGTACTTGCTACTTATAACGGGCTGCCGAATATTCTCATCATCCTCTTCTTCCTGATCGTCATCTATTCTTTTGTCATGAACCGGATGGTGGCGGGTCGGCATATTTATGCTATCGGCGGCAATGAAAAGGCTGCCAGCCTGTCGGGGGTCAAGACGAAACGGGTGACATTCTGGGTATTCGTCAACATGGGCGCTCTAGCCGCCTTATCCGGCCTGATCTTTGCAGCCCGATTGAATTCAGCAACCCCGAAGGCAGGCATCAACTTCGAGCTTGATGCCATCGCAGCCTGTTTTATCGGCGGTGCATCCGCTTCCGGAGGGATCGGTACCGTCATCGGTGCGATCATCGGCGGACTGGTCATGGGCGTGATGAACAACGGCATGTCCCTCATCGGGCTCGGCGTCGACTGGCAGCAAGGCATCAAAGGGCTTGTCCTGCTGTTAGCCGTAGCGTTTGATATTTATAATAAGTCGAAGACGAATTGATTTAGAGGAATAATCGAGAAAGAGGCTGCTCACTAGTTGAGCAGCCTCTTTCTCACACCGTATACGGCGGTTCAACCGTGTTTCGGATTTTCTTGCCGCAGCTTTAGAAACACCTGATAGCTTCGCTCTGCCAAGGAAGAGATTGAAACAGGATCAAAACCGATCAAGTCCGCATAGAGCGTATCATTTAATGGCTCAATCCAGCTTGACGGCAATTGGTCCGCACCTAGCTTGGCTCCCATAATAGAGCCAACGGTTGCTCCATTACAATCGGTGTCCATCCCGCCATATACCGAGGTTACGACTGCCTTTTCAAAATCATTCCCTCCATAGATAAGCGAGGCCGCCACCAATGCCGCATTATTGTTGCTGTGAACCGGATCATAATGACTAAATTCATCCCAGATTCGGCTCACCAGTTCACGCTCACTTTTGGCCTGATGCGCAATCTCAATTCCCTTGATGACATCCGCCGCCAGACGGCTGGTCTTTGGAATTTCACTGAGTCCAATTTCAAGCAGCTTCTCATTATCCTGCTCTGCAAATGCCGCAGCAATCATGGCTGCATTAAACATGGCTGCATAGATGCCATTCTTTACATGAGAAAAGGACGCATCCCGGTAGGCCAGCTCCGCCGCCAATTCCGGCTGTCCCGCTACCCCATAGGCAAGACCGTCTACGCGAATCGCCGCCCCGATCCACTCCCGGTATGGATTCAAGTACATTCGCACGCGCTCTTGCCGAAGATCCCAGTCCTCCGGCTTGTCCCCGTTCAAATGAGACGTCTCCTGTGCAAAGTTCATGTAAGCCTGTGTCTCGGCCGTACATACCTGACTATAGGTCAGTCTGCTGTGCCACAGCTTGCCCACATCCCACGAATCAAAGCTCAGGCCCTTTTCCTCCAGCAGCAGCAGGCCGAGAATCGTATAGCGCAGATCATCATCACTTTCCATATATTTAATTTTGTCCGAGGTGCTTACATAGGACCACTCGCTTAATCCAAGCCCATATTGCTCCGCTGCTCGGGAATATCCCGGTGTATAGCCCTTAATCGGCCAGGCATCCGCACCGCGGAACCACAGCTCTATATTTTCCCAGCCCGGGCGGCCGTCCTTGCCGTACAAGTAGTCCCAATATTCAAGCGGCTTGCCCAGGGCACAGCCTACAGATCTCCCAAGCCAGGCCCCGTAGAACTTGTTGCGCCACTCCTCTTCACTCCATACTGCCTTCAGCTTGCGCGGCCCTTCCGGGCGCAGACTCCTGATCTCATCCCATGTGGATGGCTCTTGATAGGGGAAATCTGCTGCAACGGGAAGCTGCATAATCTCATGATAGAATTGCATCAGCTTGGTCTCATCCTTGCCGGCCAAAGCAAGCTTTTCCTGAAATCCTGCTACATTGCAGCCCTCCTCCCTTCGCTGCATCAGCTCGAAGGCCATCATTTCCTGCAATCTTTCCCAGCCTGCCACAGCCTACACTCCTCTCGCAGCAAGAAGCTGTTGGTCCAAACGTGCCAGGGAATCAAATAACAAATTTATAAATGCCGTCCGATCTACATCAACCAGCACCTCAACATTAGGCGCATGTTCTGTCTTTTTGCGTTGGTCGGCTACGGTCATTCCTCTTGTCAGCTTGCCCTCCGTCTCGACCGTAACATGCAGATGTCTGGACTGAAATAACTCAGGATGCAAAAGCCAGGCCACGGCACACGGGTCATGCAGCGCATTGCCGACGTACCCCATCTTTTTACCATAGATCGAGTAAAAATCAAGCAGTTCTCCCACGAGGACAGATACCGGTCCGCGTCTTTTCAGTTCCTCAATTTCATCCTCAAAAATAGCTGCCTTGTCCGTCACATCCAGACCGCTCATGATAATCGGAATGCCGGATTCATAGACAATTTTGGCCGCCTCCGGATCAACATAAATATTGAACTCAGCCGTAGAGGTCACGTTGCCATAGCTAATGCCGCCGCCCATTAATGATATCCGTTCGATCTTATCCTTCACTTCCGGATAGGCGGTAAGCAGCAAGGCAATATTGGTCAAAGGAGCAAGCGGAACAAGCGTAATCTTATCCGCACTGGACCTGATAAGCTCAAGCATAAACTCCACTGCGCCCTGGTCCGTCGGCCGGGCGAGACTAGGGGGAAGCGCCGGACCATCCATTCCTGATTCCCCATGCGCTTCTTCCCCCGTCACCAGCTTGCCCAGCAAGGGACCTGCCGCCCCCTTGGCTACAGGAATATCAGCTCCAATAAAGCTAAGAATGCGGAGCGCATTGTCTGTAATCTTCTCCAAAACCTGATTGCCGCCTACCGTCGTGATCCCTCTTATGTCTAATGCATTCCGGTGTGCATAAGCGAGTAAAATCGCAATAGCATCATCATGGCCTGGGTCGCAGTCAATAATAATCGGTGTTGCCATATATCATCACGCTCCTCGCTATTTCTTTACAGACGACTTCGCTAACCTGGTTATTTAGCGTTTATCTTCCGATTTTTCTTGCGCGTCTCGGAAACCGCATAGATGACTAATCCCACCACAGTTGCTGCATAAGGCAGCGTGGCGATTAGCTCCGCAGGAATCTTCAACACCTGGAAGGCGTTGGATAGCGCATCTGCTGCACCAAACAACAATGATGTTAATGCGGTCCCTGCCGTTGTGCTTCGTCCCATGGATTCAGCCGCAATCGCAATCCAGCCGCGTCCGGCAATCATATCTCTTGTGAACAGGGATAAATAGCCCATGGACATATAAGCTCCTCCGAGTCCGGCAAAGAAGCCGCTGAGCAGTAAAGCTGTATACTGGATGTTCATCACACTGACCCCTACAGATTGTGCTGCATGCGGATTTTCACCGACAGACCGGATACGCAAGCCCAGGGAGGTGCGGTTGAGCAGATAGTAAACAACGAATACCGAGATAATGGATATATAGGTCAGCACATGATGTCCTGATAGAATCGGACCCACTACAGGGATATCCTTGATCAGGGGAAGCTCAAGGCTGGGCAATACCTTGCTCGGCAAGGAGGTGGACGATCCCTTGTCCCCGCTAAGCAGGTACAGGATGAACACGGTGCCGCCGGAAGCAAACATATTAATGGCAATACCGCCTAAAATAATGTGCGTTTTGAATTTCAATGTGAAAAAGGCTAGCAAGCCTGCAATAAGTGTGCCAGAGAGCACGGCGCCCAGCAGGCCTACCCAGGCGTTCTGCGAGTAGGAACTGACGATCACGCCTGTCAAGGCGGATACAAGCATGATCCCCTCCATCCCGATATTGATAATACCGGCACGGTTGGAGATTAACGCGCCTAATGCTGCAAATAAAATAGGGGTCGTTACCCGCAAGACGGAGAAGGCAAAATCTGTTGTCAAGATCACATTGAACAAGCTGTCCAGACCATTCATGCTTCACGCGCCTCCTTCAGCAGCATCCGATTCTTCCAGAATTTCAGGAATTGCTCGGCCGAGATCAGTAAGATAATGACGGCTTGGATAATGGAGATCATCTCGGCAGGAACATCAGACAGGCGGGCCATCAGATCAGCGCCGATCCGAATATAGGCCAGGAACAAGGCCGAACCGATCACCGACAAAGGGTTATTCTTGGCCAGCATGGCGACCAGAGCACCATCCAGACCATAGCCAGGCAAGGCAGTCCATTGGAAGCGGGTATACATCCCGAGCACTTCCACAGAACCGCCCATGCCTGCAACAAAGCCTGCAAGCAAGTGAACGAGAATGATCACCTTGGCCGTCTTCATTCCGGAGTAGCGGGCAAAGCTGCGATTGGCTCCCGTCATGCGAAGCTCATAGCCCCATTTCGTTTTATACAGAAAAAAGTGAGCAAGCACGATAAGCGCCAATACGATGATTAAGCCCGTGTGAATCCGTGTGCCCGGAATGATTTTATCGAGCAGCGCCGTTTTCTCGAATTTAAATGATACGTTGGCAAACGCCTTTGCATCCCGTAATTGATAATTTAACAGGTACAGGCCGATTCCAAATAAAATATTGTTGAACATTAAGGAGGTCACTAGCTCATTCGCATTCCATTTCGCCTTCAATATGCCCGGAACAGCAGATAAAATGGCTCCCACTATCGAGCCTGCAAGAATAGCAACAACAGGATGCAGGAAGCCGCCCAGCGACCAGTGAATGGCAACCGCAGACGCTACGACGCCAGAGAAATAGAATATTCCCTCTGCGCCCAGATTGAACATGTTTGCACGAAATAGCAAGGAGACTGCAAGTCCAGTAAACATCAACGGAATCGCCATCTCGATCACATTTCCGATATGTCCCTTCGAGTTGAGCGGCTCAAACAGAAAAATGCCGATTGTTTTTACGGGATTGTCGCTAACAAGCGCAATAATAAGAAAAGCAATCACAAGCGCAATCAAAATGACTGCTGTTGTTCGGATCGTCTCGAAATATTTGGATTTAAACATGACTCAGAGCCCTCCTGATCTGCTGTGCATCCTGTCGCTTGATTCCCAGCATGTAGAGCCCAAGCTCCTCTTCACTCATGCCGGAAGGGTTCTCGATATAGGCAACGATTTGTCCTTCATACATGACCAGCAGGCAATCACTAATTTCCAGCACTTCATTCAAATCGGCAGATACGAGCACAATGGCGCTCTGCTTCTCCCGCAGCTCCAGCAGCTTCTGGTGAATTAACTGTGCTGCCCCGACATCAACCCCGCGTGTTGGCTGTTCTGCGATTAATAACTGCGGATTGGCAGAGCACTCACGTGCCACCACAACCTTTTGCATATTCCCCCCCGAGAGCATTCCGATAGGTTGCTTGGGGCCTGAACATCGTATTTTAAAATCCTCAATCAAACGCGTGGCCAATTCCAGAATACTCGAACTCTTCAGAAGGAAGTTTTTATTCAGGGTCCTGGAACGATAGCGCGTAGAGATCAGATTATCGGAGATACTAGCCTCTGCGGCTGACCCCTGGGACATCCGGTCCTCGGGAATATAAGCTACGCCAAGATTTCGTATGGCCAGTATGTCCGCTTCCCGTATTTCGGTTCCTTTGACCTGCACAGTGCCGTTGCTGGATACTCCCTGAAGTCCGCCCGTCAGCGCCTCAATCAGCTCACGCTGCCCGTTGCCCTCGACTCCGGCAATCCCGACAATTTGTCCGCCATGTACGGTAAAATTCACATCCCGCAAAAGGGAGTTGCCTTGCCGGTCGCTCACATTCAGCTCCTGCACCGTAAGCACAGGCTCTTTAAGCGCTACTTGGGGCTTGTCGTATTTCAACACAACATCCCGCCCAACCATCAGGCGGGAAATCTCCTGTTCGCTCACATCCGCGGTCTGGAATACACCTTCACTGCTTCCGCCCCGCAAAATCGTAATTCGATCACAAATCGCCTTTACTTCCTTTAGCTTGTGCGAGATAAACACGATGGTATGACCATGCTCCTTAAGCTGCTGCAGCTCACGAAACAATTCCTCCGTCTCCTGGGGAGTCAATACGGCTGTGGGCTCATCCAGGATCAGAATCTTGGCACCGCGAAGCAAAGCCTTCAATATCTCCACCTTTTGCTTCATGCCTACCGTCAAATCCTCGACCTTCGCTTTCGGATTTACCGCCAGATTATACTTGCGGGCCGTCTCCTCTGTCATTCGGATCGCCTCGGCATAATGAATGCCCAAGCCCTTGCGGGGCTCCATGCCCAGCACCATATTTTCTGCAACCGTAAAGGAAGGCACCAGCATAAAGTGCTGATGGACCATCCCGATCCCCCGATCAATGGCATCCTGAGGGGATTGCAGCCTTACTTTTTCTCCCCGGATATAGATTTCACCTTCGCTCGGCTCCTCCATTCCGAAGATCATTTTCATTAAGGTCGATTTTCCTGCGCCATTTTCACCTGCCAGAGCATGAATTTCCCCTTCGCGCAGAGAGAAATTCACATCCCGGTTAGCCACGACCCCATTGGGGTACACCTTTGTAATCCCGCGCATTTCCAGCAAAGGAGTTTCCATGGTAGAGCCTTCACATCCTTCTAACTTGAAGATTAGTAAACTGCGAGTTCGAAAAGTCAGCTTTTCAGCACCGAGAAGGTTGCAAGAACCCGATGACATTTGAATTACCTCTTAAATCGTTGAAAAAATAAGCAGCTTGAAGCCCCTCATATCGAAGGACTTCTTGCTGCGCTGAATGACAGATTGTACGCTTAGTTATGGTTTAACGGCATTCCGGATCGCTTCAACCTCGGAGGTTTCCATCCCCATGGCGTTGTCCACTTTAATTTCTTTGTTAATCAGCTTTTGCTTCACTTCTTCGATCTTCGCTTGAACATCTTCCGGGAAAGCGGCTGTATAGATTTCATTTTCCGCAATGCCTACACCGTCTTCTACAAAGCTAAGGATGTCGCGCTTGCCCATTTCCAAGGTGCCCTCGCTCAATCTCTTCACTGCGCCCAGAATGGCTGAATCAATCTTTTTAATAGCCGAGGTAACGATCAGATTCGCTTTTTCAGGATCCGTATCCTTCAGCAGCATTGCTTGGTCGGAATCGACGCCAATCGCGTATTTTTTCTTTTCTTTTGCCGCGTCAAAGATCCCCAGGCCGGTACCGCCGGCGACATTGAAGATAATATCTACGCCCGAATTATACTGGATCAGAGACAATTCCTTGCCCTTCGCCGGGTTAACAAAATCACCTGCATAAGAGACCGCCACTTTAACGTCAGGATCAACATATTGGGCCCCCTGGATGTAGCCGACAAGGAAAGCGTTAATGCCAGGGATGTCCATGCCGCCGACAAAACCAATGACATTGTCTTCATTTGCATTTTCCATGTCCGACCGGGTAGCATAAGCCGCCGCAGCCCCTGCCAGGAAGGATACCTCATTGGTTGCATAAGTCATGCTGTACACGTTGTCCGGAGCTTCTTCAATATCTGTATCATAGTTAATGAATTTTTTATCAGGATTTGCTTCTGCTACAGCGTTGAACATTTCAGTAATCTCAGATCCGCCGGAAATAACAACATCCCAGTCCTGAGCGGCAATATCATTGTAGGTAGGCTCCCATTTGGTTTTGTCCGTTCCCATCTCGACCACTTTGGTTTCTGCGCCAAGCTCTTCTTTAACCTTGTTCAAGCCGCTATTTGCCGCATCAAAGAACGATTTGTCTCCAAGCGTACCCGGAATCAGCAAAATAACCTTCAAGTTCCCATCTTTGCTTGTCCCGCCGTTTGAATCGCTGTTTCCTGTTGAAGCCTGATTGTCTGTGTTGCTGCCGCATGCAGTTACCAGCACCATTACCATTGCTATCAGCAAAACCAGTACATTCTTTTTCATTTCTCGCTCATCGCTCCTATTTCCGAATAAAGTATTTTTTCCATCGGACCTTTGCAGAATTTTACGACTCATTTCCGAACATGGTGGCCAGCCTAGTTGAAAAACTTCCGTCTAATTGATAAGATCATAACAAAAATGAATGCAAAAAATTATAAGATTTCGGTCAATTTTTTATACGATTCGGCTAATCATACCGCGCGGGTTCTGCAAGACATTGAATTTCTTACTTCAGGGAGGTGCTTTATGGATCGTGTTCTTTATATTGTAAATGCTGTTCATGAGCCTAATACGCATATTCCCCCGCATCAGCATGAATGCTATGAACTCGTATATTACGTCAATGCATTAGGCACCTCTAACGTAGGCGCGAAAAATTTCCATTACCGTTCATCCTCGTTTGCTATCATCCCCCCTGGTTATAAGCACGATGAGAAGCATACGCCGGATGCGGAAGCAGAGGTGCTGTTCATTGGCTTTCTATGTGATAATTCCCGCCTGTCTAACCTTGCAGGCGTGTATGACGATGATAAGGAACACACCGTACTGCAAACCTTACTGCGGATAAAGCAAGAATTTCAGCGAAAACGGGAAGGCTTTGCTGAATTGATGAACCTGCAGCTCAGCGAAATCATTGTTCATTTGCTGAGAAATGTGGACGACGGCCTGTCCTCTTTACCTGCTGAGGATCGCATGCAGTATGTCATGAATTATATGGATGAGAACTTCCTGCATAGACTTACGATATCCGGCTTGTCGGAACTATCCGGGTACAGCTACGATCGTTTTCGCCACCTGTTTAAAGAACGCTACCATTTATCCCCGCTTCGCTATCTTTTGCTAAAACGCCTGGATTATGCCAAATCGTTATTGCGCCATACCCAGCTTCCCATCTCGGAGGTATCGGCAGCTTCCGGATTTGTGAACGATGCTCAGTTCTGCAGCATTTTCAAAAGAGAAATCGGCTTAACTCCGCGCAAGTTCAGAATACAGCACAAGGGGCTGGACCCGTTACATTAAACGGTCAGCCCCTTAGGTATGAATTCTCCCTATTTCTTCTTATAAAACTCATGATACAGCTTCATGAGCGCTCTCTTCTCGATCCGTGACACATAGCTCCGGCTAATCCCGAGCTCCTTGGCGATTTCGCGCTGGGTCCGTTCTTCTCCCCCATGCTCCAGCCCGAATCGCCCTTTGATTACTTCTTGCTCTCGCTCGTCCAGGATGTCGAGGTTCTGGTAGATCTTGCTCTTTTCCAGCTTCAACTCAACATGGTCTGCCACTTCATCATTATCACTGCCCAGAATATCAATCAAGGTAATTTCGTTGCCTTCTTTATCCGTTCCGATTGGATCATGCAAAGAGACATCTTTGCGGGTTTTCTTCAGCGACCTCAGGTGCATTAGAATCTCATTCTCTATACAGCGCGCTGCAAATGTCGCCAGCTTCGTCCCTTTACCGAGCCGGTAGCTCTCAATCGCCTTGATCAGACCAATCGTTCCGATGGAGATCAGGTCCTCGAGGTCTTCGCCGGTATTGTCGAATTTTTTGACAATATGCGCAACCAGCCGCAGGTTGTGCTCAATCAGTAAGTTACGGGATACAGGGTCGCCCTGGGCCATTCTTTCCAGGTGCTTCGCTTCCTCCTCCTCCGTTAGGGGCTGGGGGAAGGCGTTATTCTTCACATAAGAGACGAGCAGCGTCAACTGCTTGATGAACATTGCAATTGCAGTAAACAAACCAGGCATTGATGGCACCTCCTGCTGGATCACAATAGAGCAAACTTTAACCACTTCTTCTGGGTCAATTTATTCTATGTGGGTGGGTGCCTATCTGTGCCTGTACGGGAAACAAAAGGGGTTCACTCCCTGTTGTTTCATGTGAATATCCTCCTGATCAGTTTCTGCACCCATTGAGATGCCGCTCATACGCGCTGACCTTTGACTTGATTATCTTGAAGAAAGGTCTTGAATAACAAAAATAACCCGCCCGGCAAAAGCTGAGTAAGCGGGTCATTAATTATCTGGCACAATTTAGTCTAGTGATTAAACCAATCAAAGCTATCAAGCCTCGAATCAATCCTGATGATAGCTCGTCATTCCATCAATAAAGCTCTTCAACCGGCTGCTGGTCTCCTTCAAGTGGTCAATGCTGTCCATGAACTGTGTGACGAGTCGGGATTGGTCTTCGGATGCAGCCGCAATCTGTCCAATATCGGATTCTGTGTGTTCGATAGACCCTTTCACCGCCGCCAAGGAGATCTCAATCTGCTCTGCTGCCGCTTTACTGTTATCGGATAACTTTCTGACCTCTTTTGCTACGATTCCGAATCCCGATCCTGCGTCGCCAACCCGTGCAGCTTCAATAGCTGCATTCAGCCCGAGCAAGCTCGTCTGCTCGGAGATTTCACGGATCATTTGAGTAATGGAGGTGATGCCTGTTGAATTCTCGACGGCCTTCCGGGAGTTAGTCAGAATCTCTGCCGCGACCGCGGTCAATTCCTCTGAATGGGCCGCTACTTGCTGCACGCCGTTAAGAAGCTCGGAGATGGCTTCGTTGGTCTCGTTGATCATTCCTTCGAGCTTCTTCTGATTCTCCATGGAATAATTAATACTAAGGACAGCTTCAACCTCATCCTCCTGGCTCTTGACTGGAATAAATACGACATCGAAAGGCACGCCAAAGGTTTCGGCAGGAATATGACTTGTGTTCAGCTCACGCCCATCCTTCAGGCATTTAAAATCCCGATGCTCCTCAAACAACGCATCTCCAATCTTCAAGCCGAGATTAACCGTCCTGCTATCGGAAATATACATCACCTTCTCCCGATCGAATACAGTAATCGAGACGTCCTCCCGGAACAATTGCTTAACAAAAGGCATGCTCGCAATCAAGCTCTCCACAATACTCATATGAAATTAGACATCCTCTCTATGTATAAATAACTATATTTTATAAAGTGACTTTATTTTCGATATTCTAAAATTTATATCGGTTTGCTTTCCCGAAAAATGAATACAAATAAGCAACCGGGCAGAAGCAGCACATGCACAGATGCACAACAAAAAGCCGCTCCACCATGCTAGACAAGCATCCTGAAACGACCTTTGGATTACACTTGCTTTTCCCTATAATCAGTAGGACATAATCCGGTATATTCTTTGAATACTTTGGAGAAATAATGCTGGTCGCTAAAAGACAGGGCGTCCGAAATCTCCTTCACCTTCATATCGCTTCTGTCAGCCATCAGCCTGCAGGCTTCAGTGATTTTCAAGCGGGTGTAATACTGCACAAAAGAGCTCTCCGCATATCTCTTCATAATTCTGCTGACATAAGAGGGGCTCACATGGAACTTTCGGGCTACATCCGTAATTGAAAGCTGGGAATATAAATTGCCTCGGGTGTACTGGTCAATTTGCCGGAACAACTCCTCCGCGCTTTTACGACGAAGGGATTGCAACTGCTCGAAGACTTGCTTCAACCAGGCCTCGAATCGGATGCTGAAGTCTTCATAACTATCCGCATTCAACAGATGTCTGGCCTCATGTTCCATACTTATCCGGATGTCGGTATCCAGCTCTGCTCCTGCTTGCATGAAGGCTTCAGTAAGCATACGGATAAATCGCTCCAGCTGAGCCAGCCGAGAATCCTCCTCCGCCCATCTGGACATTTGCTCCTTCCCCTTCAACAGAAGCTGCTCCTTGCGGTATCCCCGCAGCATATCCGTGAAGCTTGTCAGAAGCTCTCTCTCCATGCTTTCCTGATCCGAGTCCGATTGAGATTGAGGGACGGCATGGTCCCCATCTAGAACGATACTTTGCTTGATCCGCAGACGCGCCTGAAGCAAATCCGACATCTGGTGATAGACCGCCTTCAGCATGCCCGGCTCCGGCGACTGGCTCCGCCCTACTATAGATACCGGCAGCCCGTGCTGCTCCAGATGCTTACGCAGCTTGTTCGCACACTCATTCAACGATCCGTACCCTTCCATCGCCGCTTTGGGAACGACAGCCAGCATCTGCTTGGGATTCCAAGACGGGTAGACGAGGCAGCCATGCAGCTTGAAAAATTCAGCCGTGTATTGTTGAACGGCTTGTCTGCTCCAGGCTGTGCTCCCCTTAGTAAAAGGCTGCTTTTGTAAAATCAGCAGGTTATTCCCGTAAAGCTGCAGCCCTTTCCGATCTGTATCCGGTACTTCCCGCAGATCAACAATTTCTTTCCAGCTCTCAAGCTCTTCATGACCTTGGCCGTTGAGCTGCTCCATTGCCCGCCCCATCACCTCCGCAAGCTGCTTACGCTCCACCGGCTTCAGCAAGTAATCAAAGACCTGCAGGTTAATCGCTTTACGCGTGTACTCAAAGTCATTGTAGCCGCTGATAAGAACCGCGAGCAGGCGGGGATGAAGCTGCTTAGCTTGCTCAATGAGCGTGAGACCATCCATTTTTGGCATGCGGATATCCGTCAGCAGCAGATCAAAGTGCTGTTTACGGATCAGCTCCAACGCTTCTTCTCCATTCGCGGCCTTGGCGGCAAGCTCCAGCGGCAACTCCAATGAAGTGAGCAGAGACTGAATATTCCGCAAAATCGGCTTGCTGTCTTCCGCAATGAGTACTCGATACACGATCCCCGCCTCCTTTTAGTAGAACTCTCTTGTAAGGGACCCGATAATCTGAACCGTAGCCCCCTCTTCTCCATCCGCATGATTAAAGATATTAAAAAACAGCCGGTTCTGGTACATCAGCTTCAAGCGATGAACGCTGTTGATAATGCCCATATTTCCAATCGACACATGGTCGTTTCTTCCTTCAAGGATTCCCGAATCCGTTATCCCGAGACTATCTTTGATCTGCTTGATCTTGTCCGGATGGAATCCGGACCCGTTATCTTTAATCTCCAGCACCCACAGTCCATTGAATTGCTTGACTGTAATCTTGATCCGCCAGGGAGGGCTCTTTTCGAGAAAAGCATGCTCAATGCAGTTCTCGACGAAGGGCTGAATCGTCAGTCTCGGCAGTTGAATACTGTGCGACAAGGCGTCCGCATGGATCTCCCAGACAAGATCCTCTTCGTACTTCTGCTGCACCAAAGACAGGTAATGCCTGGTATGCTCCAGTTCCTCCGCCAAGGTGACATGAGCATAAGGGGAGGACACAATATACCGCAGGCTATCTGATAGATGCTTGCACATGTCCGATACGAGATGACTCTTCCCCTCTTGGGCCGCGATGCTGATCAAATAGAGAACATTGTGAATAAAGTGAGGGGCAATCTGGGCTTGAAGGGCCGAATTCCGCGCCTTTACCTCTTCATGCAAGGCCGCCTTTTCCCGTTCAATCGATTCCTGCAGCCGGTTCATCAGGTCCTGAAAGGCCTCATTCAGCAAAATCAATTCATTATTTTGGCGCCGGGAGTAATCCTGCTTAATATTCATATTGCTGTAGCTAAGCCGCCATATCTGACTGCGCAGCCTGCGAATCGGGAGCAACAGATTGCGGGTAGACAGGTAAATATAAACGAATGAAACCAGCATTAATAACGTAATGAGCAGCACGGATACTTTGATAATCGAATTGATAGGCCCGGTCACATCCTGCTTGGGAGTAACGAGATAGGCGGTCCATCCTGTGCCCGGAGATTGGTAATAGGCGATGTAGTTCTTATACGGGTCCACATATACGCCCTGCCCGTCCGCAACGGTTGTCAGTTCAATATGTTCATGATCGGAGTTGCCGGATATCCTGTTCCCGCTTCCGTCAAGCACATGCACGGCACCAAGGGCTGCCCCTTCCGTAATCCGCTCGATATAGGACTCATCCAATTGAATCGATAAGTACCCGTACACCCGGCCATTCTGATTCGAAATCGCGCGGATAAAAGACAGATCGCTGTCCTGATGACGCAGCAAGAAGCCGACACCATTCCAAGCCGTATCTGATCTTCCGTCAACCAGCGGCAACTGAAGCATCTGCGGGTTTGTCCCCATGCCGATATAGGATAAAAGCGGTCTGCCCTCCAGGTCGTAAATGGTCATATCCTTGATATTCGTTCGCGGCCCAATGGCCTGAAACATAATATCGAGCAGCTTTCGGTTCTGTTGCAATCTTTCCACCAACGGTACGGACTGATTTCTCTTCTCTAGAATTGCGAATACATCCTTACTGGACAAAATTCGCTGGGACAGCTGATTTTGGCTGTCAATATAGAAATCAATCTGTCCGCTTATGCCGGCGACTGTCTCGATTTTTTCTTCCAAGGTCCTTTCCTTCAATGGGGAAATCACCATCTGGTTCACATAGATCATGAAGCACCCCAATACAAACAGAAGCAGGATGACAAGCGTTAAAAACACCCTCGTTTGAAGACTAAAATGAAATCGGTCCATCAACCTCTTGACCATGGGCAACCCTCTCTTTCATCCTGCGCTTTGCATCAAATGTACCATTATTCCGCAAAATTTGACAACGGTTTCAAGTTCAGAATTTTACACATCATTTGTCATGTACAAACATGTACCCTGTCGGAAATCCATTCTATACTTTACCTGTAAGCGCATTCAATTAGAGGTTAGGGGGATGTTCTTTATGAGAAAAGGAAGGAAAGCAGCAGGAATACTCACCGCTGGCTTGTTGGCCTTCGCGTTGGCCGCCTGTGGTTCCGGAGGCTCCAAATCCGGTGGTGCGGGAGATCATTCGGCAGCTAAAGAGAGCAGCGGAAAAAAAGTAACGATTGAGCTGGCCATTTCCAAAAGCTCGCAGGACTCGGCCTTTATTCAACAGGATCTGCTCGATGAGTTTGAGAAGCAGACCAATATCAAGGTGAATCTGCAATTGATTCCCGCGGAACAGACAACAACCGTGCTTCAGACCAAACTCGCCGTTGAGGAAGCGCCTGACATTATCCAATACAACCTGGCGAGTGCTACCACGGACCTGAACCTGGAGCGCAACTTCGAGATTCTTGATGATGAGCCTTGGGCCAGCCGGCTATTAAATAAGGATGTGCTGTCTGCCTATGGCCACATTTACAGCTTCCATGTCAGTCAAGATACCGGGATGCAGGGTGTCGTCTATAATAAAGATATTTTCGAAGAGCTGGGACTCTCCATTCCGAATAATTATGAAGAATTTCTTGCCGTATGTGAAAAGATCAAGGAGAGCGGCACCACGCCCGTCTTTATGCCTTACAAGGACAACTGGGCGATTAACATCTGGCCGGCAGCTGCATTTGCAGATTTTGTCTCCAAGACCGACCCGACCTTCTTTGACGAACTGAACAACAACAAGCGGAAATGGTCGGACATTCCTGAATTCCAGACCTTTCTGCAGCAGCAATATGACATCTATAAAATGGGATACACCAACACCGACGTCCTCAGTGACAGCTATGACATGGCCGTAGGCAAATTCCTCAATAAAGAAGTCGCTATGATGTTCATGGGTGATTGGCTGATTGAAGGGGTAGCGCAACAAGATCCTAATATGAGATTGGGCGTCTTCCCGATCCCGGCCATCGACAACCCTAGTCTCGGAGCCAGTCCGCTGGGCGGACAGCTGTTCATTCCGAAGACAGCCAAGCACATCGAAGAAGCAAAGAAATTCCTGGAC
This sequence comes from Paenibacillus brevis, assembly GCF_018919145.1. GTDB lineage: Bacteria > Bacillota > Bacilli > Paenibacillales > Paenibacillaceae > Fontibacillus > Fontibacillus brevis. The sequence continues at coordinate 16,374 of NZ_JAHLQJ010000017.1, read as the reverse complement.
TTCATGGCTTCCAAAGAAATTGCTCAGCAAATCGTAGATTCCAAAGGCTATGTATCCAACTTTAGCGATGTAACGACACCGGCATTGCCCGAGTACAAACAGGAGATCGTAGACCTCTACATTACTCCGAAGAGAACGGTATTGACCACTGATGCTTACATGCTGGTTGACCGTAACGAATTGTACCGGATGCTTCAAGATCAGTTCGCGGGAGGCATGACGCCGGAGGAGCTGCTCAAGGCATGGGATGAGAAGTTTAATCAACTGATGACAGACAAGCAAGTTCCTGGCTTCTAAATAGACAGTGCAATGGCAGCATAATTTCTGCGAAAGCGGATCTTGTGCTGCCACTGGCACAAATGGGGTGTGAGAAATGAAAACAACCAAGCAACTCTACTCTTATTATCTAGTGTTGCCTGCTTTGTTGATTTACTCGGTTTTCTTCGTCATACCTGCCTTTGCAGGCTTCTACTATTCCTTTACGGACTGGCGGATGGATCGGTTGACACTGGAATTCATCGGCTGGAACAACTTCCGGACCATTTTTTCGGATAAGACACTGATCCTTGCGCTCAAGAACACGCTGATCTTCGCAGTAGTGACCGTGCTCGGCAAAAATTTGGTCGGAATTGCGCTCGCGGTCGCTTTAAATATGAAGCTGAGAACCCGCAACCTTCTGCGCGCTATTTTTTACTCGCCATCCATTCTTAGCATTCTTGTTATTGGAATCATCTTTACGCCGATTTTAAGAACAGAAGGTACGCTGAACCATGTATTCGATACGCTCGGGCTTCACTCTCTATCTCAAGCCTGGCTGACCAACCCGAATATCGTCGTCTTCACCATTGCTATGATTTCAATATGGCAGCATGCCGGATTCCAGATGGCGATCTATTTGGCTGGCCTGCAGTCCATTTCCAACGAATATTACGAGGCTGCCACGATTGACGGTGCAGGCTCCTGGAAGAAATTCACGAATATCACGCTTCCTTTACTGCTCCCTGCAATCAATATTAACGTGATGCTCACCCTGATCGGCGGACTCAAAGTGTTCTCCGAGGTCTTCGTCCTTACCGGCGGAGGGCCAGGCAACGCTTCCCAGGTGGTGGGTACCATTATTTTGCGTGCCTTCGGGGAAGGCAACTGGGGACTGGGCACCGCCATCAACACCTTGCTCTTCGTGGCCGTCACCATTACTGCGATTCCGCTGTTAATCTTCATGCGGCGAAAGGAGGTCGCTGAATGATGGGATTCTCACGCAAACTTAAAATCCGCAACTATATCGTTGAAAGCTTCTTGCTGCTTTCTTCCCTGCTGATCTTGCTGCCTGTGATGATCATGATTATCGGCTCCTTCAAGACCAGCGCTGAAGTATTGGACTTCTCCTTGAAGTTCCCCAAGAAGTGGATGTTCTCCAACTATATGACGGTATTTAGAGAGGGAGGCATCGGAAGGGCCTTCCTGAATAGTGTTGTAATCACGGGCATCTCATCCGTCATCAATATTGTTGCTTCCTCGGCTGCATCCTTTATTCTGGCACGGCGGGAGACCAAATTTGCGAATACCCTGTACATGTATTTCTTTATGGGGCTGATTGCCCCGATGTCCACCATTACTACGATTCGCATCGTTCAATGGATGGGCTTCTACGGCAGCGTAACTAGCGTTATTCTCATTTACGCCTCGTTGAATACGGCCTTTAGCGTATTTCTGTACAGCGGATTTATCAAGACTATACCGAAGGCACTGGACGAGGTTGCCTTTCTGGAGGGTGCCGGCGTCTTCAGTGTATTCTTCCGGATTGTTACCCCGTTGATCCTGCCCGTCAATGCCACTGTAGCGATCATGGTGTTCATGTCGGTCTGGAATGATATTACGATTCCGCTCTACTTTTTGACCGACAGCTCAACCTGGACCATGCCGTTATCCATCTATAATTTCTACGGCAAATTTAGCCGGGACTGGAACCTGATCTTCGCAAATCTGGTACTGACCTCGCTTCCTGTCTTTATCCTGTATTTGTTTGGTCAAAAGTATATCGTCAGCGGCTTAACCGCAGGTGCGGTCAAGGGCTGAGCAATACAAAAGAAGGGGTCCCCAAAGTCCGTCAGCTTAGCTGACGGAATAGGGACCCTTTTTCACTTCATCCTTACATCGATAGCACTTCTCCGTGCAGCCTGCTATAAATTCCATTACGCTGGATCAATTGCTCATGCGTGCCATCCTCGGCGATGCCTTTGTCTGCAACGACCAGAATGCGATCCGCATTTCGTACCGTTGTAAGCCGATGCGCAATAATAAACGTCGTGCGCCCTCTGGACAGCTCGGACAGCGCCAGCTGGATCGAAGCCTCTGTCTCGGTATCCAGAGCCGATGTCGCCTCATCCAGAATGAGAATAGGCGGATTCTTCAGGAAGATTCGTGCAATGGACAACCGCTGCTTCTGACCGCCTGACAGCTTCACGCCGCGTTCGCCGATCATCGTATCCAGCCCTTCCGGCATGGACCGGATCATTTCAGCCAATTGAGCCCGCTCTGCAGCCTGCCAGATTTCCTCTTCGCTGGCTCCCAATCTGCCATACTCAATATTTTCACGGATCGATCCGTCGAACAGGAAGACATCCTGCTGCACAATCCCAATCCGGCCCCGCAGACTGCTCAGCGTCAGCTCGCGAATATCTATTCCATCAATCAGGATCTGCCCTTCCTCCACATCATAGAACCTTGGCAGCAAGCTGCAGATCGTCGTCTTGCCTCCGCCGGATGGGCCAACCAGAGCCACCGACTCCCCGGCCCGGATGCTGAGATTCAGCTTCTCAACGATCCGCTTGCCCGACTCGTAGCCGAAGCTGACGTTCCGATAGCTGATTTCCCCAGCCAGCGTAGTTGCTTCATGAGCCCCTGCCTGCTCCTTGACGTCTGATTCCGTATCCAGCAGCTCTTCAAATCTTCTGAAACCGGCCAAGCCTTTTGGAATCGTCTCAATCATGGAGTTGATCGTACGAATCGGCCCGAGAAATACGTTGGACAACAGAATAAAGGCCATAAAATCACCGTAGCTCATACTGCCTTCAATCACAAACCAGGAGCCGCATACGATGACGAACAGGGATACGAACTTCAACATAATGAAGCTGATCGATGAATGCCAAGCCATCACTTTGTAGGTCAATAATTTCGTCAGCCGGAATTGCTCATTGCTTTTTCTGAATTTCTCAATCTCATACGGCTCATTGGCAAACGCCTGAACCACACGCATGCCGCTTACGTTATTCTCAACCCGGGCATTGTAATCCGCAATGTCTTCAAACATCTTGCGGAACGCCCGATTCATCTTGCTTGAAAAATACAGGGATATGCCAATCATGAATGGAACGATGACGAAGGTCAGCACCGCAAGCTGCCAATTGATGCCCAGCATGATCCCCAATGCCCCTAACAGCGTCATGATGGCAATGAACAAATCCTCAGGCGCGTGGTGGGCTACTTCCCCCATATCCATCACATCATTGGTCATCCGGGAGACCAGGTGGCCTGTCTTGTTGTTATCGAAGAAGCGGAAAGACAAGCGCTGCACCCGTTCGAACAGCTTGCGCCGCATATCCGTCTCGATATTAATCCCTAATTTATGCCCATGATAAGTAATCACAAAGTGAAATACGGAGCTGAGCACATAGACAGCGAGCAGAATCAATCCGGCCCAAAAAATCCATTTCCAATCGCCTGCAGGCAAGAAATCGTCAATGATCACGTTAATTGCCAGCGGGAAAGCCAGCTCAAGCAAAGCGGCCATAATGGCGCTGCCGAAATCAAGCATAAACAGCCACTTATAAGGCTTATAATACGAAAAAAAACGAACCAGGGTCTTGATGAGATCACTTCCTCTCCTTGACTATGCCTTGGACAAAAGGTATAAAAAGTACGGTGTGCTAAGAATCGTGATGATAATGCCTGTAGGCACATCCGTTCCGAAGCTGACTGTACGAGTAATCGTGTCTGCTAACAGGACAATCATCGAGCCGGCCAGGCAGGAAGCCGGCAGCAGCAGCTTGTGGTTCGGTCCAACCAGCCTTCTAGCTAGATGGGGTGCGATCAGGCCGACAAAGAAGAAGTTCCCGCCAAGCGCCACACTCCCAGAAGACAAGGCTACCGCAGCAATAGAAATGCCGATAAATTCCGGCTTGACTGCAACCCCTAACCCCGTTGCCGTCTGGGTACCCAACTGCATCAGGTTTAATGTTTTGGATCTGTAAAAAATGTAACCGCAAAGTATGAGCGTCCAGGGAAGCAGGATGGACAGGTACCTCCAGTCATCTCCCCAGAGATCGCCCGCACTCCATCTCAGCATGAAGTCCATTTGCTTATCATCCAGCCTTAACGTCAGCATGATCGTAAATGCGCTATAACCGCTGGACAGAGCTACCCCGTTCAGAATCAGCCCTGTAGGCGACAGCTCCCTGCCCCGCCGAAAGGATAGCAGAAAGATGATCGCCGCTGCGGTCATTCCTCCGATAAAGGATAGAAGCGGAAGCATCATTGCGGATGAAATTCCTTTTGCGGAAAAGAGGACTACAAATACCAGCACAAACAGTCCCGAACCCGAGCTGATCCCCAGCGTCCCCGGACTTGCCATATCGTTGCGGAGCAAGCTCTGCATGATACAACCCGCGGCCCCCATGCCAATTCCTACGAGTATAGCAAGAACAATGCGGGGAAGCCGAAATTCATAGACAATCAAATTTTGTTTATCGGTTCCCTTGCCGAGGAGAACGTTCAACACATCCCCCGGAGAAATATTCATTTTCCCCGAATTCATACCGATTACGGCTATGATCAGCGTTAGAGCCAGCATAACCAGAATAATCATGATTCCGCGTCTTAACGCACCATGCCGCTCCTTCATTCGAATTCCCTCCTCTGCTTGCGAACCAGATAGAGGAAATACGGCACCCCGATGACGGCAAGGACAACACCCAACGGCGTCTCAAAGGGCTTGTTAATTAACCGGCCGACCAGATCAGCCGACACGGTAAGCAATGCGCCAAAGACACCGGATGCCGGAATAATGTAGCGGTAATCCACACCGACCAGACTTCTCGCAATATGAGGGGTAATTAGGCCGATAAAGCCTACAGGCCCCACCACAATGACGGAAATACCGGTCAACAACAACACTACAATCGTAGAAAAGCCTTGGACTACCCGAGTCTTCAACCCTAGTCCGGACGCCACATCCTCACCAAGGCTCATTACGGTCACCGAAGGTGACAGGGCAAGTGCAACAAGGACACCAAACAGGAATACAGGCGCAACCAGCGCCAGCTCTTCCCATTTGGCCCCTGCTGTTGCTCCCGCTGTCCAGAAAGCCAATGCCTGTCCCAAACGATAGCGGATAGATATGTATTGGGAAAAGGCGCCGAAGAGCATCGAAATCGAAATCCCGGCCAGAACCAGCCGTTGCGGCGTCATCCCTCTCTTCCCAAGTGAAGCGACGAAATAAGTGATTCCCGTAGCGACAGCCGCGCCGAGACAAGCGAATATCATAGTAGTAACATAAGTCCGGTCCGGCAAAAAAGCCATGCACAGCGCGATAGAAAAGGTTGCTCCTGAGCTGATCCCCATTAACCCGGAATCGGCGAGCGAATTCCGGGTGGTGCCTTGCATAATGGCTCCGCAGATGGCCAGGCTGCAGCCGACCATAATATCAGCCGCGGTTCTTGGAACCCGGAAGGTACGGATAATGTTGTGCTCCGTCACGGCCGGATCAAAATGAACAATGGCTGCCCATGCGGTCGACATGCTCATATCAGCGGCGCCAAAAGCAATGGAGGCCGCCGATACGAGCACCAGTAATATGCAACCTCCAAGCATATACATAGCAAATCGTGCCTTACCCCGAAGCTTGACGAGGGGAGCATTCATCGCAGATATTCCTTTCAATATTATTCTGCTACTGAATTAATGGCATCCACCATATAATCAAGCTGTGCAGTCAGACTTAATACATCGGAGTAATAGAATAGACCTTGATAGTTACCCGGAATTTCAACCACATGATTTTCAATTACAGCCGGAATGCTTTTCCAGATCTCCGTCTTTTGATATTCAGATTCCACTCCTTCTTTACGGAACCACAGAATATAATCCCCGAAGTATTCATGGGCAACTTCATAGCTGAGCGTTCCCCTTCCCTGACCGCTGTCAATCAGCTCTTGCAGCTTCTGAGGAATGCCCAGGCCCAAGTGATGATAGACTAATGTGCCGCCGCGGGAGTCAGTCTCGTAGCCAATGCCGCTCCAATCACCGGAAGGACCCCAATCCTCCAAAATGCTGAATGTCTTGCCTTCAAAGGCTTCCCCTTTAAACTTCTCCTTGGCTTCGGCAAGCTTGGCTTCAAAGGTCGCTACGGCGTCATTCGCCAGATCCTCACGGCCTGTTGCTTCTCCAAGAATCTTCACCCGTTCGAGTGAGGTAATGTCTCCCTCCGGAACAACAAGCACAGGGGCAATGCTGTTGAACTTGTCAAAATCCGCCTCATCATAAGTAACGATCAAATCCGGATCCAATGCCATGACATCCTCGCGCTCCCAATTCTCTATCTTGGTGGAGTCCATCATTTTATCATAGAAAGGCATTGTTTCTTGGGCCCAGCAATAATAGCCCACAATGTTAAGATCCAGTGCAAATACATCCCCTGCATACCAGTTCACCACGACACGCTGAGGATTGGTTGGCACCTCGATTTCCCCCTTCACCGTTTGAACGGTTCTAGTAGCTGACTGCTCCGCCGCTGTGGCATCTGAGTTAGTCTCTGCTTGTGTCTGTGCAGAGGCCGAATTTGCCGAGCCTGTATTGTTGGCTGGAGCTGGAGCGCCGCATGCTGACAGAAGCAGCATCACACTCATAGCTCCCGCAAGAACGACTGTTTTATTACCAGATAATCCGAACATTGATAACTCCCCATCTTCTTTAGATTTGACCAGTCCAGCTAGCCTTTCCCCATTGTAGCGATGGTGATAATGATTATCAATATCATTATTGGTAATTCCGGTTATCATTTTTCTTCTATATTCACTTGGCGTCATTCGGGTTTGCTTTTTAAACATCCGAATCAAGTTCAGCTCATCCGTGAATCCGCAGCCTGCAGCGATTTCCTGGATTGTGGCCCGGCTATGCCGCAAGCCGTGCATCGCTGCCTCAAGCCTTTTTTCATTCAAGTACTCCTGAAGGCTTTTCTGCTCGCGTTTGCGAAACAGCTTGTTCAATAGACTGCGGCTTATGGGAAGCATTTCGGACAGCTGCTGGATGGAAACCGGCTCCGTAAAGTGCTTGTCCAAATACTGCTTAACCCATTCCACGTAATCCGGATCAATATACGAGATGTCTCCCCTTTCCAGCTCCTTATACAGCTCATGAACAAGCTGATAGAAGGAAGACTTGGCATGCAGATGATTGAGCGCCGAGCCTCTGCTCCAGCTAGTGTACAGATCATGGAACCTTTTCGTGAAAAAAATAGGATTCCCCGGTGAAAAGCCATACACTTGTTCAAACGGCTTGGCATGCTCCTTCCATCGGTGGGGCTCCCGCTTATATAAAGGAGGCTTTGCTTTATATAACACCATGTAGAGCTCAAGCTGCGAACCGGACGGATAGATCGCCAATTCGGTGCCCTTTCCGCCGTGAAACAGATTATAACGCTCTAACGGATAGAATGTTTGATTCAGTCTTACATCTCCGCTCCCCCCATAAATATAGAGCATCGTGCTTGTCGGCATTGTATAGCCGTCGATCGGTTCGGCGGGATCAAGCAGCGAATGGCGAATATCAATCAAGGAAATAGATGAGCGTGCCCACTGCCAAATAGCATCCTCGATCACCTCCGGGGTAAAGCGTTTGGTTAAGCACTCCTCATCCGGCATCACTCTTCACTCCCTTGTAGGTACTAAAAAATAACAGCCCCTTCTAGGAGCTGCAAAGTGAGATTACTCGATCAGTTTTAGTTTATTGATAATGATTATCACTGTCAATAAATTTTTAGATTCGCTTTCCAAGAATGCGACAACATAACCACTCTGCCCTTACCATTTGAAGGTCATCATCGATTTTCCAGGGACGTTATAAGTAAACGCTTGGTTCCCCCACTGAATCTTAATGTTCTGACTTAAGGATTGAGGATTATACACGACGATGACTTTAGAGCCATCCGGGTTTTTGAACGCCACATTCTTCATATCTCCGTAAGTATTGGAGTCCACACGATATGCGCCGGGAACGACAAACTTGCTGTAGTGCCCGAGCAGATAGTACTGCTTCTTGTACGTTACGATGTTCTCAGGCCGATCGTTGCGGTTATCTGAATTTTGAATCGTAATCATCCCGCGATTGCTGTTGTTCGCCGCTAGCAGCGTCGGTCCGCTTCGTTGATCCAGTGCCGCGTTCCACGTAATGATCGACTTCGACCAGTTGCGGGTAATGTTAATGAATTCGTTTGCCATATTATCAAATCCGGAATGTGTGCCGTTCTCCGGATCATTCCAGGTTCCGAAGCCGCCTTCGGTGAACCAGATATCCTTATCCGGGTGAGCGTTATGAAGACTGGTCATTTGCGAGCCATCGCCGCTGTCATAGTGGTGGAAAGCGCTTCCGGAAACGAAGTGGCCTTTTCCGGCATTTTTAAGATCAGTGATCACTTTATTAGGGAAACCCCAGTCTAAATAATTGTGGTCAAACGTAATGATCTTAGTGTTTAATCCCGCGCTTTGAAAGGTTGGACCAATAAAATCGCCGATCGCGCCAATTTGATCCTGTTCATTCATTTTCATCGTCGGGTAGTTTGACGTTTCATATAAAGGCTCATTTTGCACGGTAATCGCGTAGATCGGAATGCCTTCATTTTGGTAAGCCTGGACAAATTTCTTCAAGTAATCTGCGAACGTCTGATAATTCTCGGCCTTCAGTTTCCCCCCATTTAATGAGTTCGAATATTTCATCCAAGCAGGTGCGCTCCAGGTGGACGCAAATACTTTTATGTTTGGATTTTTGGCTAATGCCTGCTTCACCATTGGAACAATATACGGCTTATCTCGGCCGATCGAGAAATTGTTCAAATTATTATCGTTTGGAGTATCCGCATAGGTATATGCCTCCCAGTTAAAATCGGATGCACCGATCGGCTGACGCAACACGCTTAATCCAATTCCGCTATGACCAAATAATTTTTCCATGACCTCCGCACGTTTGGAAGAATCCAGCTTGTAATTCAGCAGCCAGGCAGAAGCATCCGTAATTGAAACGCCAAAGCCATCCATTTGCTGCCTCGTCGCATTCTCATCGATGCGAATGCTGTAAGTCACATTGCCCGTATCGGCACCAAAGGACACATCCCCTTTACGGGTCAGTCTGGCAGAAGTGCTAAGACCTGAATCCGTCTGCGAAGGATCGGACGTTGAAATCCATACCTCAACCGCTTCCCCGGCCGCATTAGCATGTATCGGTGCAATTAAAGAAGATAAAGCTAATCCACCGGCTAAAGCCATACAAAAACTCCTTTTGACTACTTTTCTGGACAAGACCGCCAATGACATTTCCAATTCCTCCCTTGTAATCGATTACAATTGGATAATATCACGTTTTAAATAACTTTTAAAGTAGCATTTTCCAGATAAACTAATCTGAGTCTAATATTCCATTTGTACGAAAAGATCAAAAAGCGATCCTCTCAGGCTCCATGGAACCGAAAGTATCGCTCTTTGTTCACAAGCTATATCACCTGTGTTGATTGCTAAGCGGTCGCCTTAATAAGGTCCGCGAATATGTCCCGCCACTTCCGTCTTGTAAAAATTGTTTAGGCGCTCCAGCTCATCGGGACGAAACGCCGGAACCTGCAACGTACCAAGGTTGTCTTCCACCTGACGTACATTCTTAAATCCAGGAATGACGCAGGTCACTTCAGGATGCTCAAGAATCCAGCGCATGGAAGCACGGGCCATGTCCCCGCGACCCTCGGCAATCCAGGACAACCGGGAAGCAAGTTCTACCCCTTTAGTGAAAGGCAAGCCGGCAAAAGTCTCACCCACATTAAATTGCTCTCCATTCGCGTTGAAATTCCGGTGATCGTCCTCACTAAATTTCGTATCCTTCGAAAATTTACCTGTCAACAAGCCGCTAGCCAGCGGCAATCTGGCCAAGATTCCCACACCGGCGGCTTTTGCCTCAGCAAATAATTCCTCAGCAGGCTTCTGGCGGAACAAATTGAAGATAACTTGAAGCGCTTTCACTCCAGGTGCACTCAGACAAAACTGACCTTCCTCCACCGTCTCCACACTAACGCCATAGTGACGAATTTTCCCTTCGGCTTGCAGCTTGTCCAACACCTCGAACACCTTACCATCCTTCAATACCGCTAGTGGCGGACAATGAATTTGATATAAATCAAGGCGCTCGCGCTGCAGTCGCTTCAGGCTGCCCTCACAATAAGCTCGGACCGAGTCTTCGGAATACGTATTGAGGTCATAAATATCGCCCGCTCGGCAAAATTTTGTAGCAATATGAATCTCGTCCTCTTTGCCTTTTGTCGCTTTAGCCAGCAACTCTTCCGCATGCCCGGAGCCATAGACATCCGCTGTATCAAAAAAGTTAACGCCTTGTTCCATCGCTGTCGCAAGACCTCGCAGCGCCTCCTGATCGTCGGAATGGCCCCAACTGCCGCCGATTGCCCATGTTCCAAAGCTTAGCTCGCTCACTCGTAATTCTGTATCTCCCAATTGACGATAATTCAACGTTTTCCCTCTCCTTAATTACCTGTCTCAATAAGAGAATAGTCAAAAAAACGTTTTTTTGCAACATGCAGCGGTCTTGGATCAAAATAACCACTGTACGTACTCCTGGTTGTCAGTTACAATACATCCATATGTCCATTCCGCGGTATCGGAGGAATGGCTGCAAATGAACTATGGAGGCTCAACTTACACTATGCACAACGCAACATCTACTCAAGTAAAAATCGTTACGGCTGATCCGAGCGGAATCGGCTTATTCGGGCTGGCGATTGTTACCCTGGTCGCGTCCTCGCAAAAGCTCGGATGGACCGAAGGTCTTAGCTATGCCATTCCGTGGGCCATCTTCCTTGGGGCCTTCGCTCAGTTATTCGCCAGTATTCAGGACGGCAAGCATAATAACACCTTCGGGATGACCGCATTCGGTGCATACGCCTTTTTCTGGTTTGCTATGGGAACAAGCTGGTTGATCAAGCTGGGCGTATTCGGGGCTGAGCTTGCTTCCGGCGTGGACGGCAAGCAGTTGGGATTCGCCTTCCTCGGCTATCTTATTTTTACGATATTTATGACCATCGGTGCGATGGAGACGCATAAAGTACTATTCTTTATTTTTGCGCTGATTGATGTCCTGTTCCTGGGTTTAAGTCTGGATGCCTTCGGCATTGTTCCTGAATTCTCCCACGCTCTGGCAGCATGGGCGGAGCTCTGTATCGGGCTTCTCTCGCTCTATGGAGCCGGAGCTGCGGTGCTGAACGTCCATTTCGGAAGAAGCTTTCTTCCCGTAGGACGTCCATTCGGGATTTTCAAGCCACGGGCATAAGATTTCACAATATATTTAGAAAATAGCCGTCCTGCTGCGCTCCGATACGCGCGGCAGAACGGCTATTATTTTGATCATCCTATATAAGCTGAACCAAAGAAATTTACCGATTTTTTCGTCCAGAGAGATATTGCGTTCCCAGAAAGAGCACTCCCCCTAAGAGGGAAACCAGCGATGCGAACAGATACATACTCTCTCCGCCATATAAATCGTTAAGGCTCCCCCCGATCAATCCGCCTGACATGCCTGCCAGACCAAGGTATACCATGCTGAGCAAAGAAAAGCCTGTCGCTCCCAGCTCAGGAGGGAGAACCCGGGCGACGTAGTGCATCGCAACTAACCAGAAAATTGCAAAGGTCAGCGCGGCTCCCGCCTGCAAGAACAACAGCACCCACGGCTCATCCGTTACATAGTATATCAACCATCGTAATGCATATAAAAGACCGACAATGCCAAGCAGGGCAAACTCATGGATTTTGTGCAGATATCTGCCCAGCAAAGCGAACACCGGAATTTCCACGGCAGCTGCAAGCGCCCACGCCCAGCCTACCATCGAGTCCGTTGCCCCTAGTTCCTTCATATACAGGCCGAGCATGACGTCATTGAGCCGATGCGGTACCGAAATGATAAAGACAAGCACAAGAAACCAGAGAAACGACTTATTCTTGAAAATGGCACCCAGCGACTTGAGCGTCATACCGCCGCCCTCAGCCGGTTCATCCTTCAGGAAGATGAGCAGCAGCAAGGGGATCGCCCACACAGCCCATAACAAATAGGGCAGGCGGGTAATTCCCCCCAGCAAGGCCAGAATCGCGCCTCCTGTGAGAGATATCATCGTATATCCCATGGAGCCGAACAACCGTACCGAGCCATAAGAAATTCCTCTTCGCGACGCGGACTGAACCGATATACTGTCCACCAGCGGCATGGACGGCTGAAAGAAAAAGTACAATGCCAGCACAAATATCAAGGTAAGAACATAATTAGAACCTGCATGAAACAAGACAACACTGCTGGCAATAGCGAGGGTCCATAAGACAAAAATGATAGCCTTTACGGCCTGAAGGCGGTCGCTAACATACCCCCACATCGGTTGAACCAGACTTGCCACAAACGGGCCGATAACCATAAGAAACCCGATCTGTGAAGAAGAATAGCCCTGATTTGAGAAATAAAGCGGCAAGAACGGTGCCACCACAGCCAGAATAGCGTACTGCCAAAAATTTAACCACCGGAGAACCAGGACTTGCTTATCCTTGCGATCCCCATCCTTAATCTCTGTCTTCAACCTCAATCTCTCCGCTCCATTATGATGGCCTCATTTCTTATAGTCCAAGCATGAATTGCAGGGTCCGGTCGCCAAATCCCGGGAGGTATTCATGCCCAAAGTCGGGATAGACCTCGACCTGCTTCGGTGCTTGAATCTTATTATAGGCTGCAAATTGGGTCGACGGAGGGCAAATCGTATCCATCAGACCGACCGCCATCAGCACCTCGCCTTGAATCCGATCAGCTAAGTGCTGGATATCGATATAGCCCAGCTTGTTGAATATCTCTTCCTCCCTCGTATGCAGCGGGTCGTGAAAACGGAAGAAATTTCGAAGCTCCTCATAAGCATCCTTAGCCAGATCCATCTCCCATACACGGCGGTAATCACTGAGGAACGGATACACCGGAGCCAGACGCTTGATCCGTGGTTCCAGCGCTGCACAAGCAATGGTCAATCCGCCGCCCTGAGAGCCCCCGATCGCTCCAACACGCTGCTCATCCACCTCGGGGAAGCTCATCACGATTCGTGCCAACTGTACAGTATCCAGAAAAATCTGGCGGAACAAGAGCTTATCCGGATGATCATCAAGTCCACGAATAATATGTCCCCGAAGTGTTGTCCCCTTTACTTGTCCGGCATCCTCGGAGCTTCCCCCCTGTCCCCGGCAATCCAGTGCTGCAATGGAATAACCGATCGAAGCATAGGCCAGCTTGTCGCTCCAATCGCCGCTGTTCCAAGCATATCCATGGAACTGCAGGACGGCAGGATGCGGAGTCGTAGCGGCTTTGGGCCTTACATATTTCGCATGAATTCTCGCCCCCTGCACGCCTGTAAAATACAAATCGAAGCATTCCGCATGTGGAGCCTGAAAGTTGCTTGGCACCAGCTCAACCTGAGGATCTACGTCTTCCAATTCCGCAAGCGCTCTGGCCCAGTATTGATCGAAATCATCCGGCCTGGGGCTGATCCCTTGGTATTTCACTAATTCGGGCATCGGCATATCAATAATCGGCATCGTTTCTACTCCTTATATGTAAAATGAAAGCGAAAACACATGGTAATCATAGAACAATTGCCTGAGTGCTTCAAGTATATTTCTTCGCAATTTGACCTGTTTAAAAATAAAAATACCTCCGGCCAAATGGCGGAGGTATTTCATCATTGTAAAGAGATCTCCCTTATTCCGATACTACAGGTTCACCTGTTACTTTTCCCGGTTCCTCGGGTGCAGCGGCAGCCTGATTCGACGTGCGAAGCGGCAGCTCCTTCAGGAAAAAGACAAGGAAGAAGGCAATGACCAGAACCAGAGTCCCTGTCAAGAATACATGAGACAAAGTATCCCCGAGAATATCGCGGATGCTTTGAATCAATTGAGCAAACATCGGTTGAATCTCTGTCGGCAGGCTTGCTTGCGTCTGTTCGATCAACGGCTTATTCATCAACTGGTTCGGATTGGCGAAGGACGCCATCTTCTGGGCAATCTCCGGATCAAGGCCGCTGAGGTCTGCGCTGGCTGAGCCCATTGCGTTCTTCAGGTTACGAGTCAGGCTATTCGACATGACCGTTCCCATCACTGCGATCCCGATTGTACCGCCAAGATTACGGAACAACTGGGAGGATGCCGTAACAACGCCAAGCTCCTTATGAGGCACGGCATTTTGCGTTGCCAATGAGAAGACCGGCATGCCCAGACCAAGACCCAGGCCAAATATGATCATGCTCACAATCGCCATCCCTACGCTGTTCATGAATACCATTAACGCCATCCCGGCAATCATAATCGGCATGCCGATCAGGGCGAAGCGTTTATATTTACCGGATTTAGCGATCAATTGACCGGTCACTGCACTTGTTATCACCATGAATATCGACATCGGCATGGTCACATATCCCGCGTAGGTCGGGGAGATTCCCATGACCCCTTGCACGAAGAACGAAATGTAGATCAACGCCCCCATCATTCCGAAGTTCATAATAAATCCGATAAGATTAGAAATGGTAACTACACTGTTCTTGAACAGATGCATAGGCAGGATCGGGTTGCTTGAATACAATTCAACAATAACGAAGATAATTCCGGAAGCAATCGTTGCTGCCAGCAGCCCCAGAATTTGCGCTGAGCCCCATGAATATTGGGTGCCTGCCCACGAAAAAGCCAGCAACAATGGGACAATCGTTGTTGTCATGAACAGCGAACCCAGAAGGTCGATCTTCTCGCCCGGCTTGCGCTCCACCTTCGGGAACAGAGTCAGAATCATAATGAAGGCAACTACACCCAGCGGCAGGAAGATCCAGAACAACCAGTGCCAATCCAGATGATCGACCAAGTATCCGCCTAGCGTAGGACCAAGTACACTGGAGAAACCGAAGATGGCGGTCATAAAGCCCATCCACTTCCCGCGCTCGCGCGGCGCGAACAGGTCGCCTACTGCCGTGAAGGCGGTCGACTGGATAATCCCCGCTCCAATCCCTTGAATCCCCCGGTAAGTAATAAATTGAAATACATTATCCGACGTTCCTGTCAGGAAGGCCCCGACCATGAACAGCAATATACCTAACAGAATAAACGGCTTCCGTCCGAACATATCGGACAGCTTGCCGACCAGCACCGTAGCAATAGTTGAGGTCAGCAGATAAATATTGATGGTCCAGGTGTAATAATCCATGCCATCCAGTATTGAAATAATACGCGGCATTGCCGTACTGACGATCGTTTGGTTGATCGCGGCAAAGAACATGGCGGCCATAACAGCTACCATAATTGATAATTTACGTTTTTGTGTTAAATGTTCCATTCTTCTCTCTCCACCTCGTTGTTCTTGAATCCTGTTCTGATTTCTTTTTCTCTCTGTCTTATAGAATGATCTGAACGTGCTACAGTTTATCCAGATTTCCAAGCAAAATGGAATAGATCCGCTTCAAATGATCAATATCCTCATCACTAAGGTCAGAAAATACCTGAAGAAGGGTCTCACGCTGACTTTCGCTTAGCTTGTCGACCATCTCGCGGCCTTTTTCGGTAATCGAGATCATAACCACCCGTCGATCCTGTTCTGTGCGGGTTCTCTCCACATACCCATCCACCAGCAGCTTGTCAGTCAGTCCGGTTATTGCCGCCGAAGTAAGGCCTTGCCGCTCTGCAAGCTCGGATACCTTCAGAGAGCCGCACCGGTTCAGCATATAGAGCATCTTGAACTGGGGAAAACTGATGTTATCGTTCTTCTGTCTATTCCATAGATGGGTTATCCCCTTAACCAGCATCCTGAACATCGATGAAACTTCAAATATGGCCTCCCGATCTGCCAATGACAGCAAACCTCCTCCTTTAATTTAGTTAACTAATTAATAATTTATAACTAAATAAATTAATACTGAATTATTAAAGCATTTACTAATATAACGCCTTCAGCTTCTGCCGTCAAGATAGAATAAATAGAAATGTTGTTGTGCTGTGATAATGTCACCCTATAACTGTTCTGAGATAATGTCACTATGGGACAGGAGACATT
>NZ_JAHLQJ010000016.1 GCF_018919145.1 Paenibacillus brevis | reverse complement strand
CCAGCGTTCGTCCTGAGCCAGGATCAAACTCTCCATTAAGGTGTTTGACTTGCTCATTTCAATACTGACGAGAATGATTAATTCTCTTATAATACTCACTCGTTGTTCAGTTTTCAAAGATCAACTTCGGTTCTTTTTTCGTCACCAGCTCATCAGCGGCAACTTTTATAATATATCACATACTGCGAATCAATGCAACAACTTTTTTTTTTCAAAAAAGCTGGTGAAAGGAAGTTCATCCGTTCATTCTGCGCTTCGCAGCAGTGAATATTACTATACCTTATTCCTATAGGCAAAAGCAACCCCTAAGATAAAACTTCTTCAATATAGAGATGTCTCGCCTGAGTCAGATTAATAATCTCTCCTTGAACGGCCACCATAGGTCTCGTAGGGTATTGGCGGTCGGAGAATACAATTTCACCAATCTTGTCGTTGCTCAGTCTTACCCGCATTCCGGTATGGAATTGCGTCACCTTGTCAACAAAGGTCTGGACGATTGAAGGATCCAATTTACCGAAGGCTTCGGATTTGATCTGCTCCAGCACCAAATAAGGCGATTGCGCCTTCTTATATCTCCGATTAAGCGTCATCGCATGGAAGATATCGGCCACCGCAACGATTTTGGCATAGATATGAATCTTATCTCCGTTCAGGCGAAACGGATAACCCGTGCCGTCCATCTTCTCATGATGCTGCAAGGCTGTTAATCTGACCCCTTCATTGATGGCAGAGGTTTTCCGCAGCTGCTGATAGCCATAAGTCGTATGCATCCGCATCTCTTCCCGTTCTTCATCGGTCAGGGGACTTGGCTTGTACAATATGGCAGGATCGATCTTCGTATTTCCGATATCGTGAAGAAGGCCGGCAAAAGCAACCTGCATCCAATCCTTCTGAGGCAGGCCATGCCACTGAGCGATACAATAGGCAGTTAAAGCAGACAGAATCGCATTGTGGAACAAATAATCATACTCGCTCATGTTCCGAGGAATGAAGGTCAGCGCATTATAGCTCTTACTTTGCTTCAGGAGCTGTTCTAGTTGATGACGGAGTTCATAGATCGGCAGCTCTGCCGCTAAGACCGACTGAAATGCGCTCTTAATCAGATGAAGCATCCGCTCGTATTCCTTATGAAATTGGGCCGAGTTCGGCTGCTCTATTTCTGAGACCCTGGAAACAGCAGCATGATCCGTTGTTCCTTTTGACGATTTGCGGGCATCCAGCAACAGGGCTGAATCCGCTGAGGAATCAATCTCCACTTCATGAATCATAAAAGCCTTCAGAATATCGAGATCTCTTGGCAGTAATACCTTCCCTTTTTGCAAAAGTACACCGCCCAAGGGAGTATGTACATGACTTGCAATCTTATAGCCTGGCTTCAATTCGATTACAGGGACGCTGAGCATTTTCTCCCTCTCCTTACTTTTCCTTTAATCTAGAGATGGTCTCTTATTAGTGAAAAAGAACTAACAGATTCATTATATTACGAGTCTTCCTACCCAACAATCTTTAAATAAAAATAAAAGCAATCATCTGCCGTCAATTTTCAGACTGGCGGCAAATGATTGCTTCATTCAAACAGGTTCTCTATTCTTCGGATTCCGTAGAGTCAGAAGGAGCTTCCAATGTTTCCACTGCATTCTCCTCTGCTTCCTCCAACGCGCTCTCCGGCTCTTCCTCACTCTTGTCCGAGCGGCAAACTGTAGCTACAGAGTCGTCCTCACGAATACTGATCAGCTTCACACCCTGGGTATTGCGGCCCATGGTGGAAATGCCGGACATGCTCGTCCGAATCAGTGTTCCACTGGAGGTAATGATCATCAGATCCTCGTCATCCTTCACGACCTTAAGACTAACGACAGCACCATTCTTGCCGGTGACGTTGATTGTCTTGATCCCTTTACCACCGCGGCTTTGAATCCGGTATTCGGACGCTGGGGTCCGCTTCCCGTAGCCATTGGTGGTTACAATCAGGATATCCTGCTCCGGAACAATAACATCCATCGCAATAACCTGGTCGTTGGAATCCAGCGTGATTCCCTTCACCCCGGTTGCAGCTCTGCCCATCGAACGCACATCGCTCTCCGAGAAGCGGATCGACATGCCTTGCGCTGTCCCCATGATCACTTCCTGTTGACCATCTGTCAGCTTCACATCAATCAGCGTATCATCCTCACGCAAATGCACGGCAATCAAACCGCCCTTGCGGATATTGATATAATCCTCGATCGGCGTCTTCTTCACTACGCCCGAGCGGGTCGCAAAGAACAGGTACTTATCTTCATCAAACCGTTCCACCGGAATAACCGCATTCACGGTCTCTCCTTGCTCGATCTGAATCAGATTAATAATCGGAGTTCCCCGCGCGGTACGTCCAAGCTCCGGAATCTCATAAGCTTTCAGACGGTACGCCTTCCCTCTATCGGTAAAGAACATCAGATAATGGTGGGAGTTCGTCACGAACAGATGCTCCACGAAGTCATTATCCTTGGTATCCATCCCGATAACACCGCGTCCGCCGCGTTTTTGGCTGCGGTAGGTGGTCAGCGGCAGGCGTTTGATATAGCCGGTGTGAGTAATCGTAATAACAACTTCCTCTTGCGGAATCAGATCCTCATCAAGGATGCTCTCCTCACCCACTATAATTTCCGTACGGCGGTCATCGGAGAAGCGGTCACGAATCTCTTGCAGCTCCTCGCTAATGATCTGGAGCACAAGGCTCTCATTAGCCAGAATCTCACGATACTCCGCAATTTTAGCCAGCAGTTCCTGATATTCGTTCTCGATCTTCTCACGTTCGAGACCTGTCAGGCGTTGCAGACGCATATCAAGAATCGCCTGAGCCTGCTCATAACTAAGTCCGAAGCGCTCCATCAAGCCATTACGTGCAATCTCGGTGGTCTGGGAAGCACGGATCAAGGCAATGACCTCATCCAGATAATCCAGAGCAATCCGCAAACCTTCGAGAATATGAGCTCTGGCTTCAGCCTTCTTCAGCTCAAACTCTGTCCGGCGCCGAATAACCTCAACCTGATGCTGGAGGTAATGCTGTAACACTTCCTTCAGCGTCAAAATTTTAGGTTCATTGTTCACGATCGCAAGCATGTTGATGCCGAATGTGCTTTGAAGGGCCGTATGCTTGTACAGATTGTTAAGCACCACGTTAGGATTTACATCCCGGCGCAGTTCGATAACAACCCGCATCCCGTTGCGATCGGACTCATCGCGCAGATCGGTAATGCCGTCGATTCTCTTCTCCCGTACCAACTCGGCAATCTTCTCAACTAGACGCGCTTTATTCACTTGATAAGGCAGCTCGTCTACGATAATCCGGGCTTTATTATTGTGTTCTTCTATCGTTGTCTTGGCCCGCATCGTAATCGAGCCGCGGCCTGTCGTATAGGCTTGGCGTATGCCGGTGCGCCCGATAATATAGCCGGCCGTAGGAAAGTCAGGACCTTTAATATAATCCATCAAATCCAGCGAATCGATGTCAGGGTTCTCAATCATTGCTTGAACCCCGTCGATCACTTCGCCGAGATTATGCGGAGGAATATTGGTCGCCATCCCGACAGCGATCCCGGATACCCCGTTGACCAACAGATTCGGATAGCGGGCCGGCAGAACTACCGGTTCCTGCTCTTCGCCGTCATAGTTCGGCATGAAATCGATCGTTTCTTTATTGATATCTCGCAGCATTTCCATGGCAATCTTGGATAGGCGAGCTTCCGTATAACGCATTGCAGCTGCAAAGTCGCCGTCGATCGAACCGAAGTTACCGTGACCGTCAACCAACATATACCGCATCGAGAAATCCTGAGCCATCCGCACCATCGTCTCATAGACCGCCGAATCCCCGTGCGGGTGATACTTACCGATCACTTCGCCGACGATTCTGGCCGATTTTTTAAACGGCTTGTCAGGATGCATGCCTAGCTCATTCATCGCGTACAAAATACGGCGGTGAACCGGCTTCAGTCCGTCCCTTACATCCGGCAAAGCACGGCTAACAATAATGCTCATCGCGTAGTCCATAAAAGATTCGCGCATTTCCACATTAATGTCCCGGTCTATGATTTGCGACATTTTTTCTTCCGCCATGCTGGACCTCCTTCAATAATCAATCCAAATGCCTATGTAAAGGGAACACTATATTACTTGCACAAAATCCGAACAAATAAACGTGCCCTGCTTACATCCCATTTTTTACGATGGACACAAAATAAATGGGGATACGTCCATTCCCATTGCAGACTTAGGTCATACACTAGGAATATAGGCATTTTGAGAGGTTGTAGTTAGGTTCGTTCAAAAAACTTATAAAATCCCCATATCTTATAATTATACCATTGTTTTTCTCTTCTGTCCTATGTTTTTCATACCTGCATCTATCTGCAGTTGGGATTTTCAGAAAGGATGATATTGGAGTTGGCGATCCAGCGTATCCAAAGCAAGTGGGAAAAAACACTCCTTTTAAACCAAAGGGGAAGCCTGCGCCCGTACCTCCCCGACACTCGCAAATATACGTACAATCACCTGCAGGATATGGTGGAATTGTACGGATTAGTCTTCATGAAGCCTGACCGCGGAACCTATGGCAACGGCGTGATGAGCGTTGAGCCCTGGAAGGATGAGCTTGACCCTGATAACCCGCTCCGCTATAAGCTGAGGTTCGGTATAGAAAGCATATATTTTACTACCTTGGAGGAAGCGCATCAGAGCATTCAGTCTAGAATCGGCCAGCAGACTTATTTGATTCAAAAGGGAATTCATATGCTCACCTACCGCCGCCGAAAGTTTGACCTCCGCGCCCTTGTGCAAAGAACCCCCTCAAAAAAATGGGAAACGACCGGATTTATCGGCCGGGTTGCAGCGGAGCAGAAAATCATTACCAACTATCACGGAGGCGGCATGATCAAGCCCATCGAGGAACTGCTCGGTCCATATCTGGAGCCCTACCAATTTAGCTTGTTGTATAAAGAGATGAAGACGATTGGAGTAAGAACAGCCGCCCAAATGGCGCGCAAGTTTCCGAATCTGAAAGAGATCGGTCTGGATCTGGCTATTGATGAACAGCTGCGCCCATGGATTTTGGAAGTGAACACCTTGCCCGCGCTGTTTCCCTTTAAGTATCTCAAGGACAAGGAAATCTATAAAAAAATCCGCCGCTACGCCGTAGCCTATGGCAGGTACAAAAAGTAACGCCGCAGCCTCATAAAAAAACCTCCATGAAATCAACATCATTCAAGATGTTTCTTTTCAGGGAGGTTGCTTCTTTTTATTTTATCGATTCTGCAATTTTGACAAGCTCTTCCTTGTTCAGGCTCGGTCCTGTCTTATCCGTTACTAAGCTATAGAGAACCGTATCGGATTGCCAGTCTATCGAGGAGTCCCCGATCAAGGCGGCCGGCTGGCCGTTGATTTCGATTTCCTCTACCCGACTTTCCGTTGAGAATCCGTAGGCCGTTTCTTCGCTTGCTTCACGTTGAAACAATGTAAGCTCCTGACCTTGCGTATTTCGGTAGTACAGGGTGATGTATTCAGGTGCAGGCAGCCCGTCGTCATTATTATACTGCTCCGCCCGTTCAAATTGGTACCCTTCCGGCAAATAGGCCGGAACCTTTACCACGAATTTCGTATGATCGTTCAGCTTGGCTGCATCATGAATTGTCGTAATTCCTATGTCTTCCAAGCCTTTTTCCGCATCCTGCTTCGTAATGATCACACCGTCGCGATATTCCACGATTTCTTCCCCATCGGCCGTGTAAACTTTTTGGGTCGACACTGAAATTTGCGTCAACGCATTCCCATGCTCATCGAAGATCTTCCCTTGCAATTCATAAGGTACAGGGATGTTTCCTCCTTCGAGCTGAGGCTCTACCTGTTGGATCTCAATGTAACCTAGTGACAACTTATTAATAATCTTCCCCATCCATTCACCGGCAATTGCAGGCGGGGAGAACATGACTCCTACAAAGAGAAAGACTGCAGCGGCTGTAATCCCCCCCTTGAACCATCCCTTCTGCCAGATTGTTGCGCTGTCTGAAGCAATTGAGCCGGCAAACAACTCTTCTCTAGCTTGTGCTTTATAGGTCTTGGCACCAAAATCCATCCCAGAGAGCTTCTTTCCCAAATCCAATAAATCCGCAACCTCCGGATCATTTTGTTCCATTCCAGCGGGCATTTTTCCGTGCTTTAGGTAATTGTCCAAGCTATTCGTAAAGACATCGGCTGAAGTGTTAGGCTTCACTGTGATCCTCCCTTTCCAATTCCTTTTTCAACTTTTTCATGGACCTAAATAAAATGACGCCCACATTCGATTCGGAGCTATTCATGATCTTGGCGATCTCAACATTCTTCAGTCCGGCTCCAAACCGCAGAGCAATGATCTGCCTCTCTTTATCCGTCAACGCAGACAGGGCCTGAATCAAGTTAAGCGCTGATTCCTTGCTGATGACAGTCGCCTCCGGTCCGGATAACTTCGAATCTTTCTCTTCGATAACCTCCAAAGAACAAGTATTGTGTCTTTGAGAAGCTCGAAAGTAGTCAGTTAACGTGTTTTTGGCAATCGTGAAAATCCAGACTTCCAAAGGACGACGGCCTGGCTGAAAGGTATGATATTTCGCCACAATTTTTTCAAAAACTTGACTGGTGAGATCCTCCGCCGTATAACGATTGCCGGTTCGGTAACTGACATAATTGAAAATTCGTTCGTAGTAAGCTTCGAAGACCTCGGAAATACTTGCCTTGGATATTTTTTCACAAGCCATCTCGGGATTTACAGCTTCCGTACGGAACCATGCGCGCTGCTGCTGGTGCATTTTTTGCCTCCTTTGTTACAAGGTGAGGGATTTGATCAAATCGCCAACACCTGTAAATACGTCGGCGGTCTCCATTCATTACACCTAAGCACAAAAAAACCGCCATTTCGGCGGTTTCTTGATCTGCATAGATATGATAATTAAATATCCAGATTCTTAACGTTACGGGCATGCTCATTGATAAAGTCGCGCCGCGGCTCGACATTGTCGCCCATCAGCGTATCAAAAATGGCATCCGCTTGAATTGCGTCCGAGATCGATACCTGCTGCATCGTACGGCTCTCCGGATCCATGGTAGTCTCCCACAACTGATCCGGATTCATTTCGCCCAGACCTTTATACCGCTGTACATTGAACTTGGCATTCTCGCCGAATTCAGCAATGATCTCGTCGCGTTCCTTCTCGGAACCGGCATAGCGGACAACCTTGTTGCGCTCTACTTTAAAGAGCGGCGGCTGTGCGATATATACGTAGCCTGCTTCGATAATCTTACGCATGTAGCGGAAGAAGAAGGTCAGCAACAATGTACGAATATGCGCACCATCGACGTCGGCATCCGTCATGATGATCACTTTGTGATAACGGGCCTTGGAGATATCGAACTCTTCTCCAATCCCTGT
The DNA here is from genome assembly GCF_018919145.1 of Paenibacillus brevis. Classification (GTDB taxonomy): domain Bacteria; phylum Bacillota; class Bacilli; order Paenibacillales; family Paenibacillaceae; genus Fontibacillus; species Fontibacillus brevis. The sequence goes on along the minus strand of NZ_JAHLQJ010000016.1, from coordinate 119,469 downwards.
GCCAAGCGCTGTGATAATCGCCCGAATCTCGGCATTGCCAAGGATCCGGTCCAGACGCGCCTTCTCTACGTTCAGAATTTTACCACGCAGCGGCAAAATCGCCTGGAAATGACGATCGCGGCCCTGCTTAGCGGATCCGCCCGCAGAGTCCCCTTCGACAATGTAAAGCTCACTGATGGAGGCATCCTTCGAGGAACAGTCCGCCAGCTTGCCCGGCAGGGCGCTGACTTCAAGCGCACTCTTGCGCCGTGTCAGTTCCCGCGCCTTACGAGCAGCCTCCCGCGCCCGGGACGCTTGAAGCGCCTTCTCAAGCACACGCCGCGAAACAGCCGGATTCTCTTCCATGAACTCCTGCAGCTTCTCTGCGAACAGCGATTCCACGACACCGCGTACTTCACTGTTGCCAAGCTTCGTCTTCGTCTGTCCTTCGAATTGCGGCTCCGGAATCTTAACCGAGATAATCGCAGTCAGACCTTCGCGCGCGTCATCCCCGGTCAGGTTAGAGTCATTTTCCTTGATCATGTTGTTTTTACGCGCATAATCATTGATAATCCGTGTCAGCGCACTTTTGAAGCCGGATTCATGCGTCCCGCCCTCATGCGTATTGATATTATTCGCAAAGGAGAAAATATTCTCCGTGTAGCTGTCATTGTACTGCAATGCAATCTCTACTTGAATCATGTCCCGCGAGCCTTCAACATAAATCGGGTCCTCATGAAGCAATTCACGGTTCTGGTTCAAGAACCTCACGTATTCCTTGATGCCGCCCTCGTAGTGGAAGGACTCGGAGGTGCCGGTACGCTCATCGGTCAGTGAAATATTGATTCCCTTGTTCAGGAAAGCAAGCTCCCGAATCCGGCCCAGCAAGATATTGTAATCGAATACGGTAGTCTCCGTGAAAATTTCTTTATCCGGATAGAAGGTGGTTGTTGTACCCGTCAGTGTGGAATCGCCCACGATTTTGACATCGTACTGCGGTATTCCCCGGTGATACTCCTGCTGATAAACATGGCCATCGCGTTGAACCTTGACCACGACCTTTTCGGACAGGGCGTTCACTACCGAGACACCTACGCCGTGCAGGCCGCCGGACACCTTGTATCCGCCGCCGCCGAATTTTCCCCCTGCGTGAAGCACGGTCATAACCACTTCAAGGGAGGACTTTTTAAGCTTAGGATGCTCTCCGACCGGAATTCCCCGGCCGTTATCAATGACGGTAACGCTATTATCCTGATGAACGAAAACATCGATTTTATTCGCAAAGCCTGCCAAGGCCTCGTCAATACTGTTATCGACGACTTCCCATACCAAGTGGTGCAATCCACGGGCACTGGTAGAACCGATGTACATACCAGGACGTTTGCGGACGGCCTCCAGGCCTTCCAGCACCTGTATCTGGCTCTCATCATAAGATTGCTCGTTCATAGACATGCCTTCACCTACTTCTCTATTTTCTGGTTCAACAATTACATCATCGACTGGATGCTCTTCTTCTTCAATGTGGCCGAAGATATGGGCGAGTAATAGACCATGGCTTTAGTCACGACGATGGATTTAGGCTCTTCCTCTCCGATTCGGAGCACCTGCTTCTCCTTTACCGCATGACTTACAAATTGCTTGGATACCTTCGAGGATTTCTCAACAGACACATCGAAGATGGCTATAACCTCGGAAGACAACACAACCTTTTCTCCACCCAGATGAATATACACGCGCACCCCTCCGTTCCTATCGATGAACTTGTCCTTCTTGAACATGAAAAATGCTGGCGTCCTGAAGACGACTGGCATTCAAACTCTCAATGCCGGTCGCCGTAATGAACGTCTGCACTTTGCTTTGAAAGGTCTCAATCAGTTGAGTCTGGCGATAGGGATCAAGCTCTGACAATACATCGTCAAGGAGCAGAATCGGATATTCACCGATCTCCTCATGAATCAGCTCAATCTCTGCCAGCTTTAGTGACAATGCCGTCGTCCGCTGCTGCCCTTGGGAGCCAAAGCTCTGTGCTTCATTTCCGTTGATATGAAAGGCCAAATCATCACGATGCGGCCCCGCAAGCGTCATTCCGCGGCGGATCTCCTGATCTCTCATCTGTGATAACTTTATCATAAATTGCTCCAATAGGACAGCTTCATCTTCTTCATCCGCATCTCCGAAGGAAGGCAGATAGGATAATTGCAGGGCTTCTCCGCCGCCGGTTATCCCCTCATGAATCTGCTGTGCCCACCGTTGCAGTTTTCTTATAAATTGTTTCCTTTTTCTGATAATTTTAACACCATGCTCTGCCAATTGCTCGTTCCATACCTCCAGCATGACCGCTAAATTGGAGCCGGAGTTGAATGCTTGCTTCAGCAGATTATTCCGCTGGAGAAGCACCTTCTGATATTGCTGAAGATGATACAGATAACTGGGCTGCACCTGTCCGATCTCCATATCGAGAAAACGGCGCCTCACCCCGGGCGTACCCTTCACGATCTCAAGATCCTCCGGTGCAAACATAACCGCATTCAGACTGCCCACAAAATTGCTCAGCTTCCGTTGCTCCAATCCATTCAGACTGGCCCGCTTGCCTTGCTGGGAGAAACGAAGCTCAAGCTGGATTTTGCCGTATTTGCGCTCCACCTCGGCTTGAACGGAGGCGGAGTCCTTGCCGAAGGAGATGAGCTCCTTATCCTTCGACGTCCGGTGCGACTTCGTTAAGGCCAATACGAGTAATGCTTCCAGCAGATTTGTCTTACCTTGGGCATTGCGCCCAATCAATAAATTGACGCTGCCGAAAGATTCCATGGACAGCGTCTCATAATTGCGGTAATTCGATAAGGTTAGTGAATTGACATACACGCGATTCCAAAGCCTCCTTCAGACACCGTATGCGACTTCGGATCCGATCTCTTATGCTTCCTCGCTGCGAACGACTTGAAAGGTTCCGGCATCTTCCACTTCAACCACATCACCGTTATAGAGCTTCCGGCCGCGGCGCAGCTCAGCTTCGCCATTCACTTTAACAGCCCCATCCTGAATGAGCGCCTTAGCCATGCCGCCGGTTGAAATGCAATCAGCCAGCTTGAGAAATTGGTCCAGCTTGATATATTCGCTTGAAATTTGTACGGTCTGCATTGATGCCAGCTTCCTCTCTTAGTTGGTCGTCCGATAAGGGAGAATCAGATACAGGCTCTTGGTATCATCCATCGGCTTGATAATAATCGGGCTCATCGCCCCGGTAAACCCGATATGGAGCTGCTCGCTCTCTACGACCTTAAGCACATCCAGCATATATTTGGAGTTAAAGGAGATTCGTACCTGTTCCCCTGTGAACTCTGCCAGATCCAGTTGCTCGGTTACCTTGCCAAGCTCTGAAGAGCTTGAAGAAATTTCGATGGATCCGTTGTCCATAGTCTGCAGGCGAACAATATTGGTCTTCTCTTCCCGGGACAGGAGATAGGCACGGTCGATCGAATCGCTTAGCTTCTTCGTATCCAGAACCAACTCTGTCTTGTAGGTCGTCGGAATAATCTTGGACGTATCCGGATAGGTTCCATCCAGGATACGGGTATAGAACAGGACGCGGTCAATTTTGAACAGTACTTGGTTATCCGCTACAACGATATCCACAATTGTATTTTGATCCGGAACGATCTTGCTCAGTTCATTCAGCGTTTTACCGGCGATGACAATATTGCTGAAACGGACTTGATCCTCGTTGCTCAGTTCAGCCGTTCTGCTGGCCAACCGGTGACGGTCTGTAGCCACGAATTTGAATTGGTTCTCACTTAAGCTCCAGAGAACCCCGGTCAGAATAGGGGAGGTCTCATTGGAGGAAATGGAGAAAACAGTTTGTTTGATCATATTCTTGAGCAGATCTCCCGGCATCGAAATAACCTGGTTCTCTTCAATGCTAGGCAGCACAGGAAACTCTTCCGGGTCCAGACCGACCATTTGAATATCGGTAGAGCCGGAACGGATTTGCGTCTTGAAGCCTTCTTGAACCTCCATCTCGATTTCGGACGAAGGGAGCTTCTTAATCATTTCCACGAAAAACTTCGCAGGCAACACAACGCTGCCCGGACGCTCTACTTGGACGATCTGCTTATTCTGGTCTTCCGCAGGAATAAAGGCTTGAATGGAAATGTCGGTATCGCTGGCTGTAAGCGTCATTCCCTGAAAATTAACCTCCAGCTTGATTCCGGTCAGGATCGGGATCGTCGTCCGGCTTGAGATGGCTTTGGCCACATGCTGGATGGATTCATTTAAATCATGCTTTAATACGCGGATTTTCATAAATTCAACTCCTAAACATAATCTTATTCAATTTCCTCATAATTGCTAAGTGCCCGGCATAAGATGAATATGTACTCAGGCTGGAGGCTTGTCCCTCCATTTTGAGAGTGCGGCGAAAGCCGTGTTCCTCATGATGATGTATATCTTTTAATTAATAGAAGAAGTAGTAGGGGCCCTGAATATGTGGATAAGAGGGCAGACTATATGAAATGAAGCCTATCCACATGTGAATATCATGTGCATAGGCTTATAGCTTATTCAGGATGAGTTTTTGATTTTCTCCGTCAAGTTGTTAATAACTTTATAGAGATCCTGATCGGATTTCAGCTGCTGAGATATTTTCTCATGGGCATGAATGACGGTCGTATGGTCGCGCCCACCGAACGCATCGCCAATCTTGGGAAGCGAGAAGTCCGTTAATTCCCGGGACAGATACATCGCGATTTGCCGCGGGAAGGCGATAGCCTTGGTTCTCTTGCGGGCCTTGAAATCTTCCAGCCGCAGATTGTAATACTCTCCGACGCGCTGCTGAATGTCCTGAATGGTGATCATCTTCGGGCGGCTGGAAGGAATAATATCCTTAAGCGCCTCGGCAGCCAGATGGGTCGTAATATCCTGATTGATCAGTGAGGAGTACGCGACGACGCGGATCAGAGCGCCTTCGAGTTCCCGGATGTTCGTGTCAATCTGATTCGCGATATACATCATGGCTTCATTCGGAATGTCCAGGTTTTCCGCCTTGGCCTTCTTGCGCAAAATGGCGATCCGTGTCTCCAGATCAGGAGGCTGAATATCGGTAATCAGTCCCCATTCAAACCGGGATCTGAGCCGTTCTTCAAGGGTTGGAATTTCTTTCGGCGGCCGGTCACTGGAGATGATGATCTGCTTGCGTTCTTCATGGAGCGCATTGAAGGTATGGAAGAATTCCTCTTGCGTTGATTCTTTGCCGGCAATGAATTGAATATCGTCGATTAATAGAATATCAATATTGCGGTATTTGTTGCGGAAGCTCTCAGCGCGGTTATCCCGGATGGAATTGATGAATTCATTGGTGAATTTCTCAGATGAGATATAAAGGACTTTGCTGCTTGGATTGTGCTCAAGAATATAATGCCCGATCGCATGCATCAAGTGAGTCTTGCCAAGCCCTACGCCTCCATAGAGGAATAGCGGATTATACGCGCGCGCAGGCGCTTCGGCGACAGCCAGGGATGCCGCGTGGGCGAACCGGTTGCCTGAGCCGATGACGAAGGTATCAAACGTATATTTCGGATTCAGCATATTGGAACCGTTTTCCTCTACCTGGACGGGTGCAGGAGGCTCTTTGAATACGGGAGTTTGCTCAGGAATAGCGGATTCCTCGATCACAAAGGAAACATCTACCTGCTTGCCCAGGTATTCAAAGACAGTGGTTGCAACAAGCTTCGTGTACCGGCTCTCCAGCCATTCTACCGCAAAGGTTGTGGGTGCCGAGATGACGATAGAACGGTCGTTAAGCGAGACGATCTTAGTTGCTTTAAACCAGGTATCGAAGCTCGGCTTGCTGAGTTTGGTATTAATGATGGATAAAATATGCTGCCATATATCAGACGTATGGCTATCCACAGACGGTCACTCCTTTTACATCTTCCACTTGTGGCATAAGCCATGCAGAAAAGGGTCGAAAAAACAACAATAATGGGGATATTTATCCCCATAAGTCAGAAAAGTGGAATAATTATAAACATGGATAATTTCGAATTGTTCACAATCTTATCCACAGCCTGTTAATAATTATTCCGCTTTAATTTAGATATTCACAACAAAAGCAATATAATCATAGCAAAAGAAGGCCTATATTTCAATGAATTGCTAAACTTTATCCACAAATTCAATAACTTGTGTACAATTTTAATTCACACCACTACATATTGTTTATAAATTGTTTAATATTCGACAGAATCACTTTGATTCTCAAAAATATTATGCACAGGTTGTCCGGAATTGTATAAAAAGAGGGAAGAACTCTCCCAAGTCTTCTGGGAGAGTTCTTCCCTCTTTGCTATAACTATTAACGGTTGGAGCTGCGCCGTTGAAATTCGGCGATCGCTTCATATTCTTCTTCCAATTTGCGTGAAATGCGGATAAAGATCGGCAGCAAATCCTTATAGATCGCCGCATGCTCCTTAGCGGGAAGATGCTTGAAGGTGCTGCCCACCATTGAGGCGACCACATCCAGTGAATCGATATCGCCGAGGGCATAGAGACCGAGAACGGCTGCTCCCAGACAGGAGCTCTCAATTTCCTCCGGTACGGTGACCTGTTGATCAAAGATGTCCGCCATCAGTTGACGCCAAAGGGGTGATCTTGCGAATCCGCCTGTGGCGAGAATCGCTTGAGGCCTGCCGATAATTTCCTCCATCGCAAGAAGAACGGTATATAAGTTGAAGATGACGCCTTCCAGGACAGCCCGAATCATATGTTCCTTATGATGATGGAGGGTGAGGCCAAAGAAGGATCCGCGGGCATCCGGATTCCATAATGGAGCGCGTTCACCGGCGAGAAAAGGGTGAAATAGCAACCCCTCAGAGCCGTGAGGGACATTTTCCGCGATTTTCGTGAGCACATCGTAAGCGCTGATGCCGAGACGTTTGGCTGTCTCTACTTCTGCGGAAGCAAATTCATCGCGAAGCCAGCGGAGCACGCTGCCGCCATTGTTCACCGGTCCGCCGATCACCCAATGCTTGTCGGTTAAGGCATAGCAGAAAATTCTACCCTTTGGATCGGTCCGGGGATGATCCACAACCGTTCGAATCGCACCGCTGGTACCGATCGTGACCGCTACTTCTCCCGGACCGATCGCACCGACTCCCAGATTGGACAAGACGCCGTCGCTTGCACCGATTACAAAAGGGGTGGAAGGGAGAAGTCCCATTTTTTTTGCATGAGATGGGTCAATGCCCTGAGAGATATGTGTGGTAGGCACGATTTCGGATAAATGTCCGGCTGTGATTCCAGCCATGTGCAGGGCTCCTTCATCCCATGCCTGCTGCTCCAGATTCAGCAGCCCCGTACAGGAGGCGATCGACAGGTCCACCAGATACTGACCGAACAGCTTGAACCAGATATATTCTTTCAAGGAGATGAATTTGGAAGTCTGACTGAAGATCTCAGGAAGCTCATGACGCAGCCAGATTAGCTTGCACAGCGGAGACATGGGATGAATCGGTGTTCCCGTCCGCAGATAAAGATCATGTCCCTCCGGACTGTTCCTCAATTGCTTCGCCCAAGCGACACTGCGATTGTCCGCCCAGGTGAGACAGTTCATCAGCGGCTTTCCGTTTCCATCCATAGGAATAACGCTGTGCATGGCTGAACTGAAGGATACCAGTCTCAATTGCTCCGGCGCCGCGCCGCTTTGCTCCATAATCTGACGCATGCAGGACACTACAGCGCTGAATATATCCTCCGGATTCTGCTCCGCCACGTCGGCAGAGGGGGTATGAAGCGGATAACCCTCGTTGGCAGAGGACAGGATAGCTCCATTAACCTCGAATAAGACTGCTTTTGTGCTGGTTGTACCGATATCTACACCGATCATCAACGAACGTTCATCAGTCATGTTGTTTTCCCCCATTTCTAACGGATATTTCTTTAATAAACGATAAATGAATTAGAACCTGCTCTATTTTTCTAATCCAATCATACCCAATTTCATCTTAAAATCCTCTTTATATAAGTTGAGCTAATAATTTTACGCTATGCCATTCTACTTAAACTTATATAGGTCTACTTATTTTGTTTTGGCTATGTTCATACTTGTATACAAGATAATTCAACTTCATCATAAAGGCTTTATTAACAGGTGTAAACCGTAGAAAAAAGTGTATTTTTACTTTTCCACATGTGCATAACTTTACTTTATGAAATAAAACACTAATTAAGCTGTGGAAAACCCGATTTTTGCCTATCCACAGGCCGCTTTAGAGGGGGAAAAGATATGCCGGGATCAGTTGACTTTTTATGGGGGTTATGATTAAATATATAAAGGCATTTTCTGTGGATATGAAAATGGTAAATATACAGTAAATGATTCCTGTTTAAGGGGGTGCAATAAATGAAACCGACTTTCAAACCAAACGTGAGCAAGCGCAGCAAGGTTCATGGTTTCCGCAAAAGAATGAGCACGAAAAATGGCCGTAAGGTTCTCGCTGCTCGTCGTCAAAAGGGCAGAAAAGTATTGAGTGCGTAAAGCGTACGTGCATGAAGACCACTGCGGTGGTCTTTTTTTACATTATTAGAGGTAGTTCAAAAAGTCAGCTTTTGATCACGAAGTGTTCCAAGGGGGTGATTCAACATCGAATCTTGCGTTCACCCTCGAAGTCCGGTACTCATGTAGGGTCTGCCTACACTCCGTTCCTCCTTCTTCGGGTTCTCGCAACCTTCTCGGTGCTGAAAAGCTGATTTTTTGAACATTTGCTGAAAAGAGGCAGTTCAAAAATGTTAATTTCCCCCGGGTCTTACGCGGCGTCGCATAAGGAAATTGGTTTACCGCCTATGCCGTTGGTCAATAATGATGGAGGGACGATCGCGCCGGCGGGTTGGGATTGACTGACTTGAGGAGAATGGACCTGTGCATAGAAAGCTCAGATTAAGGAATCGATCCGACTTCGGCCGGGTGTACCGATACGGGAAATCGTTCGCCAATCGTCAGCTTGTCGTCTATTATTCGTCCAGGCATGATGTTGAACGTTTTCGGCTCGGGGTATCCGCCAGCAAGAAAATCGGCAATGCCGTGGTTCGGAACCGGATGAGGCGTGTCCTGAAGGAGATTGTAAGATTGCATCAGCATGAGATTAAGGACCATGTCGATCTGATCTTGATTGTCCGGAACGGGGCCGTAGGAATGGAGTTCAAGGAGTTGGAGAAAAGCGTGCTGCACGTACTGCGAAAAGCCTCGCTGCTCAAGGCTTCTAGGCAGTAAGCATGCTTGTTTCTTTGTCCATGTAAATATGTTATGATTTACGAGTAATGGAAAGGTTAAGAGAGGGGTTTTCAAGTGTCGCGTATTTTGAAGAGCAACAGGAAGTGGCTTCTGCTCCTGCTTATGATCGGCCTCGTGGTAATGTTATCCGGGTGCGGTCAACCGAACAACTATGTCTCAACCACCGCAGACATGAAGGCAAGTAATTCATGGTGGACCTCTAATGTCGTGTACTATTTTTCGTTGGCCTTGGATACGTTTGCAGATTGGTTCGGCGGTGCGTATGGACTAGCTATCCTAGTCATGGTGCTTATCGTTCGGACATTGATCCTGCCGCTTACGCTTAAGCAGGTGAAGAGCTCGAAGGCGATGCAGGCGATTCAGCCTGAGCTGAATAAGATCCGTGAGACGTATAAAGATAATCCTGAGAAGCAGCAGCAAGAGACGATGAAGCTGTTCCAGGAAAATAAAGTGAATCCGATGGCCGGCTGTTTCCCATTGATTATTCAGATGCCGGTATTCATTGCGCTATATAACTCAATTTACCATAACTCAGCGATTCGTGAGCACTCTTTCATGTGGCTTCAGTTGGGTGAGCCGGACAAGCTCTATATTCTCCCGCTGATTGCGGCATTAACAACCTTTATCCAAACCAAGATGATGTCGAATATGCAGCCGCAGACCGGCAATATGCAGGGCATCAATCCGATGAAATTTATGATGTATGTGTACCCTGTGCTGATCTTCGTTATGGCATACAATTTTGCCGCAGCACTTCCGTTGTACTGGATCTTCAGTAACTTGTACACGATCGTACAAAACTTCTTCATTTATCGGAAGAAGAATCCGGTATTGGCACTCAATAACGGTGCGGATGCAACTCATTCCGGCAACAAGTCCAAAAAGGGCGGTTCGAACTTAAAAGCCGGTCATCCCGGCAAAAGTGGTGCCAAGGAGGCCAAAAAATCGAAATGAGAACGATAGTGACGTCAGGAAAAACCGTTGAAGAAGCTGTAAGACAGGGGTTGGCCAAGCTCGGCGCTACCGAGGATCAAGTCACCGTGAATGTGTTAGAGCAGCCGTCAAAAGGATTCCTGGGACTGATCGGCGCGAAGGATGCGAAGGTTGAATTGACCTTGCAGTCCGAAGCGGTGCCGGCTTCAGTTCCGCCGCAAGTAAGAACACCGGAGACGGAGAAGGTCAGAAGTTCTGATTTGGGTTCCAGAGAAGAGATTCGGTCTGATTCAGAGGTTGATTCAGAGCCTTATGAAGCGGCGGCGTCATTTATTCGGGACGTCAGTGATAGCATGGGCATTGAAACTGAGGTGGAAATTGTCCATCAGAAAGACATTACTGTATTGAACATTAGCGGCAGCGATCTCGGCGTCCTAATCGGGCGCCGAGGGCAGACGCTGGATTCTTTGCAATATCTGGCTAATATTATTGCTAACCGTTATTCGGACTCATATATCCGTATCATACTGGATGCCGAGAATTTTCGGGAGCGGCGGAGAAAGACGCTGGAGGATCTGGCCGTGAGGCTTGCAGGACGAGTCGTTCGTACCCGTAAGGATGTCGTGCTTGAACCGATGTCTCCTCAAGAGCGTAAGGTGATTCACTCCAAGCTTCAGGATCATCCTGAAGTGAAAACCTACAGTAAAGGCGAGGATCCGAACCGCCGAGTCATTATTACTCTGAAGCAGAGCAAATGATGAATGAGACGCAATGACGTTTTGCCTTGGCAAATGTCATTGCTTTTCTTTTAGTTGGGGACTCAACCCTCCCAATATCAATTTTTTGAATATTCGAGGTGACAAATATATGCTTAGCGATACAATCGCTGCAATTTCTACAGCGGTCGGCGAGAGCGGTATCGCCGTCATCCGGGTAAGCGGCCCGGAAGCCATCGACGGAGTGGGGCGTTTGTTTCGCTCCCGGTTACCGTTAACGGAGGCGGAGAGTCACACGGTACATTATGGCTTTATCATTCGCCCGAAGACCGAAGATAAGCTGGAAGAGGTGCTGGTCTCTGTCTTTCGGGCACCGCGTTCCTTCACGACCGAGGATGTCGTTGAGATCAGTACGCATGGCGGGATTATTTCAGTAAAGCGGGTCATGGACCTGCTGCTGGAGCTGCCTGATATCCGGCTGGCTGAGCCCGGAGAATTTACGAAGCGCGCTTTCTTGAATGGAAGAATCGACTTGTCTCAAGCGGAGGCGGTAATTGATTTGATTCGTTCCAAGTCAGACCGGGCTTTCTCGGTGGCACTCAAGCAGGTGGATGGGGAATTGTCGCGTAAGATTCATCAACTCCGGTATACATTGGTGGAGACGCTGGCGCATATTGAAGTGAACATCGATTATCCCGAGCATGATGTAGAGTCCATGACTACCGCGTTCATAAAAGCGAAGTGTGACGAGGTCACGCAAGGAATCGAAGGCTTGCTGCGCACGGCAGAACAAGGAAAGGTGCTTCGCGAAGGGATTACGACCGCTATCGTGGGCCGGCCTAATGTGGGTAAGTCCTCCCTGTTGAATGCTCTTGCACGTGAGAACAAAGCGATTGTGACGGATATCCCGGGAACGACGCGGGATGTCATTGAAGAATATGTTACAATTAACAATATTCCATTGAAATTGCTAGATACAGCGGGAATCCGAGAGACGATGGATATCGTCGAGCAGATTGGCGTGGAGCGGTCCCGTGCTGCAGTACTTGAAGCGGATCTGATTCTCCTGGTTCTAAATGGAGCCGAGCCGCTGCATGAGGATGAATTGCAATTAATGGAGCAGCTGCAAGGGCGCTCTGTGCTTGTATTATTGAACAAAATTGATTTGCCGCAGCAATTGGACCGGGCAAGGGTGTTGAATTATTTCCCGGAAAATGCAGTTGTGGAGCTGTCTGCGAAGCAGTTGGAGGGGTTAGATCATTTAGAGGATGCCATCTCCCGACTGTTCTTCGGCGGAGAGCTTGAATCCGGAGATCTGACGTATGTCAGCAATGTGCGTCATATCGCTCTGCTCAAGAAGGCGCGTCAATCGCTTGCCGATGCGTATGAGGCGGCCGATGCGGGCATACCAATTGATATTATGCAGATCGATATAAGGTTGGCGTGGGAGCAGTTGGGCGAAGTAATCGGAGATTCCGCTCCGGATGCGCTTATAGATCAAATTTTCTCCCAATTCTGTTTGGGAAAATAAAGATGGAGAAGTTGAACTAAAGACTCTACGGTGGGAGGCAACGTGTGAAGTGTGCTTACGATCGCTGTTGTTCGCGAATTTCTTTGATTGGAATAAACCATTAAAAGGTAGAAATTCGCTCACAAAGGCAAACGCTGCCGCTTTATGCTTCCGAAGTAGCTTTCTTATAGAAAGCTTTTAACACTTCACACTTATGCCCTTTATAACGTAGATTTCAGTTCAACATGAGAATAAAGAATTGGAGGTTGATTGCATATGGGATATGTTGCCGGCAGCTATGATGTGATTGTCGTTGGTGCGGGACATGCCGGCTGTGAAGCTGCGTTGGCAGCTGCCCGGATGGGCTGCAGCACCTTAATGGTGACGATAAATCTGGACATGGTTGCCTTTATGCCATGTAATCCGTCGATTGGCGGACCTGCAAAGGGACATGTAGTACGTGAAATCGATGCGCTTGGCGGGGAAATGGGCCGGAATATCGATAAGACATTTATTCAAATGCGGATGCTGAATACCGGCAAAGGACCGGCTGTACATGCTTTGCGGGCGCAAGCCGATAAGTTCTCCTATCAGCATGAGATGAAGGAGACGCTGGAGCGAGAGCCGAATCTTACGCTCCGTCAGGGCATGGTTGAGGAGCTGTTGGTCGAGGATGGCGTATGTGTTGGTGTGGAGACCAAGACAGGTGCTCAATACCGGGCCAAAGCAGTCGTTCTGACGACCGGAACCTATTTACGCGGAAAAATTATTATGGGCGAGCTGATGTACGAGAGTGGCCCGAATAATCAGCAGCCTTCGCTGCGCCTCTCCCATCATTTGAAGGAGCTGGGCTTTGATCTGGTGCGTTTCAAGACAGGCACACCGCCACGGGTGCATGGGGACAGCATCGACTTCTCCCAGACCGAAATTCAGCCTGGTGATGAGAAGCCTAAATTTTTCTCTTATGAGACCAAGGGATCGGAGAATGAGCAATTGCCTTGCTGGCTGACCTACACGTCTTCCGAGACACATGCTATTATCAATGCAAATCTTCATCGCGCTCCGATGTTCTCAGGCGTTATTGAAGGTACCGGGCCACGGTACTGTCCTTCTATCGAGGACAAAATCGTCCGCTTTGCCGATAAGGAAAAGCATCAGATCTTTCTTGAACCAGAGGGTCTGAACACGAAGGAGTACTATGTGCAGGGCTTCTCGACAAGCATGCCGGAAGAGGTTCAGCTGAAAATGCTCCGTTCCGTTCCAGGCTTACAGAATGCCGAAATGATGCGTAACGGTTATGCTATTGAATACGATGCCGTTGTGCCGACACAGCTATGGCCTTCGCTGGAGACAAAACGGCTGCCGGGACTGTTCACGGCGGGACAGATTAATGGGACATCCGGATATGAGGAAGCGGCAGGTCAGGGCATTATGGCTGGAATTAATGCTGCCCGTAAGGTACAGGGCAAGGAATCGGTTATTTTAGACCGTTCGCAAGGCTATATTGGCGTACTGATTGATGATTTGGTTACCAAGGGAACCAATGAGCCCTACCGTCTCCTGACCTCTCGAGCAGAGTATCGCCTGCTGCTTCGCCATGATAATGCCGATCTGCGTTTGACCCCGCTTGGTCACGAGATTGGTCTGATTACGGACGAACGTTATCAAGCCTTTTTAGATAAGAAGGAGAAGGTAGAGAAGGAAATTCATCGCCTTCAAGTAACCAAGATCAAACCGTCAGAGATCAATGATCTGCTGGAAGCTATCGGGTCTGCTCCGATCCAGGATGGAAGCAATCTGTTAACGATTCTCCGGCGCCCTGAAGTAGCTTATGATCTGATCGGCGAGCGGTTTCCATCAGAGACTCCTTTGGATGAGGAAATGCGCGAACAGGTAGAGATCCAGATCAAATATGCTGGTTATATTGAGAAGCAATTAATTCATGTTGAAAAATTACAAAAAATGGAAAAGAAAAAAATCCCTGAATCGATTGTCTATGAGGATATTCAAGGCTTGGCAATGGAAGCTAAACAGAAGTTGGCTAAAATCCGGCCTATCTCTATTGGGCAAGCTTCACGGATCTCCGGCGTTACTCCTGCGGATATATCTATTCTGCTGGTGTATCTGGAGCATTATAATCGGGTAACCGCAGCGGGAGGATAAGCTATTGGATAAGATTCAACTCCAATTTCAACAATTGCTGGCTGAGCAAGGAATTACATTAACAGAGCTGCAATTCCGGCAATTTGAGGATTATTATCAGGAACTGGTTAGTTGGAATGAGAAAATGAACCTGACAGGAATCACCGAACGACAACAGGTATATATCAAGCACTTTTATGATTCCTTGTCGCTTTCCTTCTATTTAAATATGGATGAGGTTTCAAACTTGGCGGATATCGGTTCGGGGGCTGGCTTTCCTGGAATTCCGCTTAAAATTTGTTTCCCTCATATTCAATTAACCATTGTGGATTCTCTGAACAAGCGGATTCAGTTCTTGCAGCATGTATGTGATAAGCTTGGACTCGAGCAAGTGCAGCTTCTGCATAGCCGGGCTGAGGACGCTGCGCGTCTGGAACATATGAGAGACCGCTTTGATCTGGTTACGGCCAGAGCAGTTGCACGGATGGCGGTACTGAATGAATTCTGTCTTCCTTTTGCCAAGAGTAACGGGGTATTTGCTGCTATGAAGGGGAGCGACCCTTCCGAGGAAATAATTGAGGCAAAACGCAGTCTTAAGGAATTGAATGCTAAGCTGCGTAAAACCTATCAATTCTCTTTACCACTAGAAAATTCGGACCGCCATATTATTGTTATCGAAAAAAGTGGCGCTACCCCGAAGAAGTATCCTAGAAAAGCGGGTACACCGCTCAAATCACCGCTTGTATAATCAATTGAATCAGCCTCTTACCTAAATGTTCCACGTGAAACATCAGGGTAGGAGGTTTTATTTCTGTAATTAGGCATTCAAACCTATTTATTTATTTTTCATTTAGAAGAGAATAGGATTATAGTGAAAAAAGTGGTAGAATAGAAGATAGCTGAAATCGATCTATTCTATAGAAGAATTTTGCAAGAATTGTGCTTGCTGGATGCTTTAACGAACCGGGATCGGTACAATAACAGACGATATTGCAACAGAGCAATCGGACGGCTTATGTCACTTTTAAATTAGGTGGTAATCTGTGGAATGAAAGAACAATTCACGAGACTGTTCGGCATGACCGAACGTGCGGAAGTCGATGAAGTAAAACAAATCCCGGTAGGGGATATTGTGGGAAGTCCCTATCAGCCGCGGTCCATCTTTGATGATGAGAAAATTGATGAGCTGTGCCAGACGATCCGAACACATGGGGTTATCCAACCGATTGTAGTTCGTTTCCGGAATGACAAGTATGAGATCATTGCCGGAGAACGAAGATGGCGCGCTGTCAAAAAACTGGGCTTGGCGACAATTCCAGCTATTCAGCGGGAATTCAACGATTCACAGGCAGCTTCAATTGCCTTGATCGAGAATTTGCAGCGTGAAGGTCTTACTGCTATCGAAGAGGCTTTAGCTTATCAGAACCTAATTGATCTGCACCAATTAACTCAAGAGAGCCTGGCACAGAGATTGGGCAAGAGTCAATCAACCATCGCCAACAAAATTCGGCTGCTTAATCTTCCAGAGGGAGTGAAGAACTCCTTAATGGAGCGCAAAATCACGGAAAGGCACGCCAGAGCGTTGCTTTCTCTTGATTCAGAAGAACTGCAATTAAAGGTCCTTGAGGAAATTATCCAGAAGGAATTGAATGTGAAGCAAACAGAGGCGCGAATCGCCTTTTATAAGGAAGTAGCCAAGAACAAGAAATCATCCAGACGCATTTCATTCACGAAAGATGTTCGGCTAGCCTTGAATACGATTCGTCAATCTATCGACATGGTATCCGGATCAGGAATGGCTATCAAGACATCCGAGAAGGATCATGAAGATCACTATGAAATTGTCATTCAAATTCCGAAAAGATAAAAGAAGGACTACTGACCTTACCTTTGGGATTGAAGGTCAGTTTCTTTTTTTGAAAACCGCATGAGACATCGCCAGGAATACTGTGGTCTTTTTGTAGCAACAGCTTGGTGATCGCATAATGAAATCTACAAGAAGATTCTTCTATTATACTGAGGTGAAATGGATTGTCTAAAATAATTGCCATAGCAAATCAGAAGGGTGGGGTCGGCAAAACAACGACCTCAGTCAATTTGGGTGCCGGCCTTGCAACGGTTGGGAAACGGGTGCTTCTTATTGATATTGACCCTCAAGGGAATACCACAAGCGGTGTCGGGATTAATAAAGCCGATGTTCCTAATTGTATTTATGATGTGTTGATTAATGAAGTGCATCCGAAGGAAGCAATCATGCAAACAGAGATTGACGGGCTGGATATTATTCCGGCGACCATTCAATTGGCGGGTGCAGAAATTGAGCTTGTTCCTACGATATCTCGTGAGGTTCGATTAAAAAAGTCCTTGCAGCAGGTCAGACATTTATATGATTACATTCTGATTGATTGCCCGCCTTCACTCGGGATTCTTACGATTAATTCGTTAACCGCAGCCGATTCGGTGCTTATTCCGATTCAGTGCGAGTACTATGCGCTTGAAGGTTTGAGCCAATTGCTGAATACGGTAAGACTTGTACAGAAGCATCTGAATACGTCTCTGCAAATTGAAGGTGTGCTGCTTACTATGTTCGATGCGCGTACTAACCTGGGTATTCAGGTTATTGAAGAAGTGAAGAAGTATTTCCAACAAAAAGTCTACAAGACGGTCATACCAAGAAATGTACGCCTTAGTGAAGCTCCTTCTCACGGTCAATCGATTATCACTTATGATCCGAGATCGAAGGGCGCAGAGGTGTATTTAGAGCTGGCAAAGGAAGTGATTTCCTATGAGTAAGCGGTTGGGAAAAGGGCTGGATGCCTTAATTCCATCTCTATCCGTTCAAGACGATGACAAGGTAATCGAAATTCCTTTGAATCAGCTTCGGGCGAATCCTTACCAACCTAGAAAGACTTTCGATGAAGAAGCTATTCGTGAATTGGCAGAATCGATTCGCCAGCATGGTGTAATTCAGCCTATCATTGTTCGCAGTGTGCTCAAAGGATATGAAATTATTGCAGGGGAGCGTCGTTTCCGGGCATCGCAATATTGCGGGAATGCAACGATTCCTGCAGTCGTAAGAAGCTTTTCCGATCAACAGGTAATGGAAATTGCGCTGATCGAGAATTTACAGCGTGAAAACTTGAATGCTATGGAAGTCGCTGTGGCATACCAGAACCTGATGGATACCTTCCAGCTTACGCAAGAGGAATTGTCGCTGAAGGTAGGTAAGTCCAGATCGCATATCGCTAACTTTCTGAGACTGTTGTCATTACCAGACGAAGTGAAGGAATATGTTTCACGTGGAACATTATCTATGGGGCACGCACGAGCGTTGGTTGGGATAAAGGATAATGGAAAGATCAAACAACTGGCTAAGCAATGTATCGAGCATGAGTGGAGTGTACGAGAGCTTGAGGATGCTGTTCAACAGTTGGACAAGCATAAACAAGACAAAGCGAAGACTGTAAATAAGAAGCGTGACCCTTACATGGAGGAAGTTGAGGAGAGCTTGCGGGAGCGCTATAAGACGACCGTAAAGATCAAGTCAAATAAAGAAAAGGGCAAGATTGAAATTAACTTCTATAGTAAACAGGATTTGCAGCGCTTGCTTGATTTATTGAATCTCAATTGAATCTGGATGTGAATAATGACATACTCACTTGATGGACATGTTAATGGAGTGTCTGTGAATGGGAGTATGTCATTGTTACGAATGAACCGATTAGAGGGTCCCAAAGGTGGGTAACGATATGAAAACAGGATCTCCCATATATCTTGATCATGCGGCCACTTCATGGCCCAAGCCAGAGCGTGTAAGTCAGAGCATGTTGGAAATACTAAACGGACCGGCAGCCAATTCCGGCAGGGGAAATTATCGGATGGCTATGAATGCGGGAAGAACCATCCTGCAGACCCGTACCGCACTGGCACAATTACTGCAGGTTGAAAATGCTAACGATATCGTATTTACCTCCAATACAACTGAAGCATTGAATTTGGCTATTAAAGGCTGTCTGCGCGAAGGTGACCACGTCGTCGCAACGATGGTCGAGCACAATTCTGTACGCAGACCGTTAGAATACCTCAAGCGCACTAAAGGAATCCAAGTGGATTATATTCCAGTAAGCGCACAAGGGGTACTAGATATGGCTGAACTGAAGGAGCGGGTTACCTCGCAGACCAGACTCGTCGTCTGTGCTCATAGTTCTAATCTGTTGGGCTCGATTCTCCCCGTGGAGGAAATCGGAAAAATTGCTCATGCTGCAGGGGCGCTGATGTTGATAGATGCTGCTCAGACTATTGGGTGTTACACGGTGGATGTGAAGCAGACAGGTGCAGATATGATTGCTTTTCCAGGGCATAAGAGCTTGCTTGGTCCGCAGGGAACCGGGGGGCTGTATATTCGCCCGGAGCTGGAACTGGAGCCATTGCTTCACGGGGGAACGGGGAGTCAGTCAGAAGCTGTAGAAATGCCAAAGGTGCGTCCAGACCAATATGAAGCCGGAACGCTCAATACTGTAGGCATCGCCGGCTTAGGTGCAGGGATCAGGACAGTTATGGAATACGGGATAGAAAAGATTTATCAGCATGAATGGCAATTAACACAGCAGTTGATGCAAGGCTTGCTTGAGATTAAAGGACTAACTTGCTTGGGTCCGGAGTTAGGCATGCCGCGCACTGGACTAGTAGCCTTTACGCTGGAAGGATTCGATGCCGCAGAAGTCGCATTCCGTCTGGATCGACAATATCAAATTTCCGTACGGGCTGGATATCATTGTACTCCGCTTGGCCATATGAGTGCAGGGACTACAGGCCGCGGAGCCGTTCGGGCGAGCGTTGGGTATTCAACCACGGTGCAAGAGATAGAAGCACTGATAACAGCTATGAAGCAGATTGCGCAGTGATATTTTAACTAGGGGAGATTCAAATGCAGGAGTGGAATGCACTTTTATTGGACCAAATGATCTGGATCGTGATGGGATTCGTGGTGATCCTCCTTTGGCTGCTACTCTGGAATCTGATTCAGGGCAGCAAGCTGCGGGGAATGCGTAAACGATACAATCAAATGATGGCTGGAACGGGTATTGAGGATCTGGAAGGCTTACTAATTGATCTGAAGAATCAGCAGGCTCTCCTTGAAGAGAATCAGAACGATCATAACCTGCAGCTTGAACGTATTAATCAATTACTGCCGAAGCAAAAGGCGAAGATTGGAATCAAGCGCTATAATGCTTTTGGTGAACGTGGAAATGAGTTGAGCTTCTCCGCGGCCTTCGTGGATGATCAGAAGAATGGAATCATTATCACCGGCCTCTACAGCAGAGACGGTTCTTACGTCTATGCTAAGCCGCTGGAACGTGGCGAGTCCAGCTATGCACTCTCCTCGGAAGAAGAGGAAGCTATTGCCCTTGCCGGTAACGCGGTCTAAATCCGCGATGCCATTCTTGGATGGCTGTATATAAGGAATTGGAAATTATTTCCGATAATCGCATAACAAGACTAAGCCGGGTATTTTGCAGTACAAAATACTCCATAAAGCCGCCGACATTGACGATGCCTGTTAGATGGATATCGCCGACCGGCGGTAATTCTTTATTCACGCCTGCTCCGGGGCGGAGAGGACCGTGTACGACTTGAATGGAGCCAACGCTGGAGGTTTGACCAAGGCAGGCATCAATCCCTATAATGAAAGGATTCCGAAAGCTTTGATTGATTTTTTCCAATGTATCTTTTAAATTCATAGCATGGACAGGTTCTTCAAGCGTTCCAAACAGATGGAACAGCTTGCCCGACTGATTCAGCTTCGCAAGAGAGGTTCCAACGAGGGGACCGAGGCAATCGCCTGTAGAACGATCTGTTCCAATGCAGATAACGATCATCTCTTGCCCATGGCTAATCTTAGCGAAATGAAGAAGAAGACGGTGAATGATCGCGGCATGGATGTCTGGTTCGGTATGAGGCATTTTTAGATAAGGGATCTCTTGTGTTGGTGCTGTTATGGCTGGTTGAATAGATGACATGGAATCTTCCTTCCTTAATCAAGAATGAAGTAGCCCTTAGAATATTAGTAGATAGTATATGGAAATCATTGAGAATATATACTCGGACTAAAGTCTTGGATTGAAATAGAGGGGGAGAATGGATGGAGAACAGCCTAGTGATGGCATTTGACTCCACACAGCAGGCGCTGCGGGCAGAGATGCTGTTAGAATATGCGGAGATTGAGATCGATCTGTACCCTACGCCGAAGGAGATTACCGCAGGGTGTGCCTTGTCCATTCAGTTCGATTCAGAGGATCTGGGGAGGGTCCGGGAGATTGTTCATAGCCAATCCGTGGAGATTAGGGGGATTTTCAGAAGATCCGGTTCAGGGTACGAAGAGCTATAAGTTGAATTGAAGAAGCTGCGGTATAAAGCATAAGTGTGATACTTACAAGCAGCTCTCGGCGTACAATCATTAGTTCAACTTATGAAGGAGGAGAGGCAGGTTGAAGCTTATAAATTGGCGGTTGCAACAACCAACGGGTGTCATCGATGAGGCTATTAGCTTTAAAAATATGGTCTGGAATTGGTTGACGAATATGGGGATGTGGGAAACGGTGCTGTTCTCAGCCCTTCGTATTTTACTGATCTTTATCCTGACCCGCTTTGCGATTAAACTGTTGTTCCGTATAATAGACCGTTCCTTGGAACGTCAGGAGAAGGGACGGATGCAGGTCAACCCTCGAAGATTTATAACAGTAGGGGAACTGCTGAAGAATGTGACCTCATTTGCAGGAAACTTTGTGATGGTCATGCTGATTCTAGGGGAGCTGGGCGTGCAGCTGGCGCCGTTAATTGCCGGAGCCGGGGTGCTTGGGCTAGCGATTGGTTTTGGTGCGCAAAACCTGGTTAAGGACGTTATTACCGGCTTCTTTATTATTCTGGAGGATCAATTTGCCGTAGGTGATGTCGTTCAAATCGGTACGCTGAAGGGAACGGTTGAAATGATAGGCCTTCGCTCCACAAGACTGGTTAGCTGGACAGGGGAGGTACATATTGTTCCGAACGGTTCGATTACGAATGTAACGAATTATTCGATTGGAACGGCGCTTGCTATAGTTGATCTGCCCTTCAGTAACAGCCGAAAGCTGGAGGATACGATTAGGCTGTTAAAGAAGGCTATGCTGGAGCTGGAGGATAGCAGTGACTTGGCTAGCCGGGTTCCTACCGTAATGGGCGTACAATCGCTGACAGCAAGCGAGTATGTCATTCGCATAGCGGCGGAATGCCCGCCAGGGGTACGTGCTGATCTGGAGCGTGAGATTCAAATGTACGCGAAGGAAGCCCTCGAAGAGGAGGAGGAGCTTCGTCTTGCTGCCGAGTCTGAAAAGACTGCTGAATGATCAGCATATAATACACTGAATTTATAATATTAAATGGACAAAAGGGGGAGAGGACGATGGAACGTAAAGTTTTTCAATTAGGTGACATAGTATTAATGAAGAAAAATCATCCTTGCGGGAGCAATGAAATGGAAATCATTCGAATGGGGATGGATATCCGGATTAAATGTGTCGGCTGCAAGCACAGCGTATTGGTGCCTCGGGCCAAGTTCGAAAAGAACATGCGGAAGGTGATCCGGTCTGCTGCTGAGTCTTCCGCTGATCCTTCTGACGCCGGGACCGAAAGTAGCTGATTTCAACTAATGATATGGCAGGCACGTAAGAGTTTGTAATGCCGCCGGTCTGGATAAACCTTGATCTTTTTACCATATCCATTTTATCTGGCCGGCTATTGCAATCATAAAAAAATCATGATACAATCATTCTTGCTTGCTGTGGAGAGGTACCCAAGAGGCCCAAGGGGGTTGACTCGAAATCAATTAGGCGTCGCAAGGCGTGCGTGGGTTCGAATCCCACCCTCTCCGCCATTTTACTTCTATTAGAAACATGACCTTTGCCGGTTAGGCAGGGTCTTTTTTTATGTCTATACAAAAGCCAAAAGGACCCTTTCGGGTCCTTCATGGTTGACGGTATGCTTAATGGGAATTCTTCTCTCACAACACAAGAAACTTCGATGTGTGCGTATGCAGCTCAGATGAATGAAGAGGGGTCTTCTTTATCCGAGATCTTGGCTTCTGTCACGAAGTGAATAAGACTCCAGAAATGATGTTACCATCGGACACCTCCAACGGAACCACACCTCTCTTTGCATCACCGTCTGATTGTATTATGTGCAGCAGGAAGGCTTTTATACATCGATTCTAAAATCAATGAACGCGAGCTTTTTCTTCTTTTTTCCATTTTCGATTTTTGTTCGTTGTCTCGGGAAAAGTGTCGCCTTGTTCCAAGGTAATCCGTTTTGGATCTTGAATCTGGGTATGGAAGCTGCGGCCTTCCCCAACCTCTACGTATACGCCTGGATTTGGAGCCTTGTCTCCTTCTTCAAATTCTGTCCGTTCACCCAACTGTAAGCACTCCTTTCATTAATGAAATCAAAATTATTGTGTGCGGGGAAACGGGATTTGATGTAGACGGAAATTGTTTCATGCTTGCAGTGAGTCGTTGATTTTGGTATATTATTATGGTGCGAGCTTAGACTCGCTCCTTGCTCCATGTGTAACAGGATGGGGCCATAGTCCATAAGGAGGTGAACCAAATGCGCAAATACGAATTGATGTACATTATTCGTCCTGATCTTGAACAAGAAGCTGTTCAAGCGGCAGTCGAAAAATTCCAAGGCATCATCCAAAACGGCGGCGAAATTACAAAGCATGACGTGATGGGCAAACGCCGGCTTGCGTATGAGATTAACAAGATCCGTGATGGAGTTTACGTTCTCGTAAACTTTACTGCAGCTCCAGAAGTTGTTGCTGAGCTTGAGCGGATTCTGAAGATTTCCGACGAGGTTATCCGTTATCTCATTACTAAAGACGTTGCTTAATCCGTAACTGAGTAATTCCTAATGCCCGAAGGAGGGGATTTGATTGTTGAACCGTGTCATTCTGATTGGACGACTTACCCGGGATCCGGAGCTGCGTTATACACCATCCGGTGTGGCTGTAACTCAGTTTACCATTGCGGTAGACAGACCGTTTACTTCGCAAGGGGGAGAACGTGAGGCGGATTTCATTCCGGTAGTTACCTGGAGACAGCTTGCGGAGACTTGCGCAAATTATTTGCGTAAAGGTCGCTTGACTGCTGTGGAAGGGCGAATTCAAGTTCGGAATTATGAGAATAACGAAGGTAAGCGTGTATACGTCACTGAGGTTATTGCCGATAATGTCCGTTTCTTGGAATCGAACCGCGAAGGTGCATCAGGTGGCGGAGGACCGCGTGAGGAAGCTCCGTTTGCTGGCGGCGGCAATGCCGGACGCAGCAATAATAACTCCTCCCGCAACAACGATCCATTCTCCGATGACGGGAAACCGATCGATATTTCGGATGACGATTTGCCATTTTAATTTGGAAAGGACTGAAAAGCATGAGCTTCAAACAAAGAGAAGGCGGAGACGACAAGAGACCGGCTCGCCGCGGCGGCCGTAACAAGCGTCGTAAAGTGTGCTACTTCACTGCGAACAAAATTACTCACATTGACTATAAAGACATCGAGCTGTTGAAGAAATTCATCAGCGAGCGTGGTAAGATTTTGCCACGTCGTGTAACAGGCACTAGCGCAAAATACCAACGTCTGTTGACAGTTGCTATCAAGCGTTCGCGTCAAATCGCATTGCTGCCATACACTACTGAATAGTATAAGCTGTTCAAATAAAAAGCTGACCTGTACTGAACGTACAAGGTCAGCTTTTTTGTGTTGAAAGCAATAAATTCTAAAGGCTAAATATGTTGCTCTCCAGTGGACTCCTTACACTTTAATCCAAAAAAGTATAAATTAATTATTCCTATATTTTAAGCTAATTTTAATCTTATTTTAAGGTTGGGATTGTCCTCTATAGGAGGACTTCTGTCACTATATAGAATCCAGGAATGAATTAATATACATTACATGAATTTTACAATCCAAGTAACCTTTTAAAAGGTGAGATAAAAAAGGTAGGGAATTAACAGGAAAAATACTTGGAATATTAGCTAACATAGAGTATATTATTTATTAAATTCAAATAAACCCCAATTTTTATGCGATAATTTAGAATAAATCAATGTAAAATTTTTTTAATTTAATTTTGACCAGTGGTTATTTATTCATAAAACAGAATAATAATGAACCATTAAACATCCCCCTTTATAGACATTCATCTATTATTTACTACATCAAAACCTTAAATCTATTAAATATTGATTAAATTCGTCAAAATTCTTCTTTGTTAGGGTGATAAATTTGAGCGAAGATTTGTTGAAAATTGAGAATTTAACCACCTCTTTTCGGATTGATGATGATTATTATGCAGCCGTAGATCATGTTTCACTCAGGGTTAGGAAGAATGAAATCCTAGCGATTGTAGGAGAGTCGGGCTCTGGAAAGAGCGCACTTGCCTACTCGATTATGGGTCTGCATACTCGGGCAAAGATGGAAGGGCATATCTATTACGGGGAGCAAGACCTCGTTGAAATGCCTGCGAACCAATTGAACAAATTGCGCGGGAAGGATATCAGCATGATTTTTCAGGACCCCTTATCTGCACTTAATCCTCTGATGACCGTCGGCAGGCAAATTGAAGAAGTCATATTGCTTCATCAGCCCACATCAGGCAAAGCCGAACGGAAGAGGCAGGCGATTGAGCTGCTTAACAAGGTTGGCATTCCACGTCCTGAAGTTACGTATTTGCAATATCCGCATGAGCTTTCCGGAGGGATGCGGCAGCGTATTGTCATAGCAATTGCTATCGCAAACGGACCGAAGCTGCTCATTGCTGATGAACCGACAACCGCACTCGATGTAACGATCCAATTGCAAATTCTCGATCTGATCCGAGAATTGAAGAATGATATGGAAGCCGGGATTATCTTAATCACTCACGATCTTGGGGTAGTCGCCGAAATGGCGGACCGTGTTGCGGTTATGTATGCCGGACAGATTGTGGAGATAGCAGACATCTATACCCTGGTCTCTAACGCAAAGCATCCCTATACCAAATCTCTATTGAACTCGATTCCGACCGTAAGTGAAGTGAAGTCTAAGTTACATGTCATTCAAGGGATAGTCCCGTCATTAAAAAATCTTCCCCGGGAAGGCTGCCGTTTTGCTCCGCGGATTCCCTGGATCGAGTCGGAGAAGCATGAAGCACATCCGGAGATGCATGAAATAGCGGAAGGACATTTTGTCCGTTGTACATGTTACAAACACTTTTACTTTCCGGCTCAATCAGAGGAGGATAGCGAACATGTCAATTCTTGAAATCAAAGATTTGAAGGTGCACTATCCGATTCGGGGAGGCATCTTCAGAACTGTTGTTGATCATGTAAGAGCTGTGGATGGCGTCAATATGACGATCAAGGCAGGTCAAACCTACGGCTTGGTAGGAGAGTCGGGCTCGGGGAAAACGACGATGGGCCGGGCTGTGATCGGGCTAAATCATATTTCCGGCGGAAGCATCAAATTTGAAGGCAAGGAAATTGGGCATGTCAAGGGCCGAAGCCGTTTTGGACGAGATATCCAGATGATATTCCAGGATCCCTACTCGTCTTTAAATCCAAAGAAGCGAGTGGGGGATATCATTGCAGAGCCGCTGCGCAATTTCGAAAAGCTGTCTCCGCAAGAAGAAAAGAAGCGCGTCCACGAGTTGTTGGAGCAAGTAGGACTAAGCCCGGAATCCTTTCTAAAGTATCCCTATCAGTTCTCGGGAGGGCAGCGACAGCGGATTGGGATCGCAAGAGCAATTGCCTTGAGGCCCAAATTAATCATCGCTGACGAACCCGTCTCTGCACTGGATGTATCGGTGCAAGCGCAGGTCCTGAACTTTATGAGAGAGATTCAAAGGGAACTCAACCTGACCTTTTTATTTATAAGCCATGATCTAGGGATTATCCGCCATATGTGCGACAAAATCGGAATTATGTATAAGGGCCGATATGTGGAAGAGGGGACGGCCAATGATATCTTTGAAAGTCCTCAGCACATCTATACCAAACGTTTAATCGCTGCGATACCGGATATCGATCCTCGCCAGCGGGAGCAGCAGGTAGAGTTCCGTCGCTCTGTCCAAGAAGAGTATAAGGAAGCTCACCAGAGATATTTTGACGAGAACGGATTGGTCTATCCCTTAAAGCCGGTTTCAGACACACATTTCGTGGCACTGCCTCAGAAAGGTTGAAAGCTATGTGGAAGACAATTGTTCGAAGAGTACTCATTATGATCCCTCAGATCTTCATTTTAAGTATCGTGCTTTTCTTAATGGCAAAGGCCATGCCGGGGGATGCCCTTACCGGACTGATTGATCCGAGCCTGGATCCGGATGCTCTTGCAGCGATGCGGGAGAAGCTGGGACTGAATAATCCATGGTATGTGCAGTACTGGGACTGGATATCAAATGCAGCGCAAGGCGACCTGGGTAATTCGTTCAAGTATAAAATGCCGGTAACCGAGTTGATTTCCCAGCGTGTCTCCAATACGTTGTGGCTGGCACTGGCAACGCTTATTCTGACCTATTTGATCGCTATTCCATTGGGCATCATTAGCGGGCGCTACAATGACACCTTTTTCGATCGGATTATTTCCGGATACACCTATATCGGTTTTGCTATGCCGCTGTTCATTTTTGGCTTGCTGATGCTGTGGTTCTTCGGATTTTACCTGGGATGGTTCCCTACCGGAGGCTCTGTTAATCCTAGAGCAACAGAAGGGATCGGATATGTCTTAAGTAAAATATATCATCTGCTACTGCCTGCACTGAGTATGGCGCTAATCGGAGTAGTTAGTACCGTGCAGTACCTCAGAAACGAAATCATTGACACAAAGCAGAAGGATTTTATTATCACTGCCAGAGCAAAGGGAGCCTCTGAATCCCGTGTGTACAACCGTCACATTTTTAGAAATTCCTTACTCCCGATCGCTGCATTTCTAGGTTTTGAAATTACGGGGCTTATTGGCGGGACGGTATTTATCGAGGCGATTTTTGCTTATCCCGGCATGGGGCAACTCTTTCTCCAATCGATTGTAGGACGCGACTTTAGTGTAGTTATAGCAGTTGCATTGTTGTTTGGGATCGCATCGATCGTCGGTGCGCTTATATCGGATATTATTCTAAACATTGTGGATCCTCGTATTCGCATAAAATAATTTAGGAAAAATTCGGGGTGAAAGAAATGGCAAATGCAAATGCTGAATTGATCCAGCCGGATGACTATAGCAAGAGCCCGTCAGGCTGGCGCGTACTGTGGCGAGAATTGGTTCGAGATAAGGTAGCCCTAGTCTCTTTAATATTTTTGGGCCTCATTATTGTCCTGGTCTACGGGGTATCCTTATTCCTTGATCAGAAGGAAGTGGTAAAGGTAGACCTCTTCGCCCTGTACCAGCCGCCTTCCGCAGATTTCTGGCTAGGTACGGACTACGGGGGACGGGATGTGTTCGGGCAATTGATTATCGGTGCCCGCAATTCCATCACCATCGGTGTAGTAGTCACCTTGCTGGCAGGATTAATCGGGCTTGTGGTTGGACTTGTAGCCGGATATTTCGGTGGTCATGTGGATAATGCGATCATGAGAGTGGTGGACTTCTTTATTATTCTCCCTTTCACCATGATCGTTATTATCTTCGTAACCATCGTTCCCAAATATAATATTATTCAATTTTGCTTGATTATGACCAGCTTCTTATGGATGAGCAAGGCGAGGTTAATTCGTTCCAAAACCTTGCAGGAAAGAGAACTGGAATATGTACAGGCATCAAGGACCTTAGGATCATCTAATTTAAGGATTATGATCATGGAGGTGCTGCCGAATTTAACTTCGATTATCATCGTTGCAATGACTTTAAGTTTGGCGGGAAATATTGGACTTGAATCAGGACTTTCCTTCCTTGGATTTGGTTTTCCTGAAAGTACGCCAAGTCTGGGAACGTTGGTTGGTTATGCCAGGAATCCTCAGACACTGGAGTCCAGATGGTGGATTTGGTTACCTGCATCATTACTGATCTTGGCGATGATGTTGAGTATAAATAATGTCGGTCAAGCGCTGAAGCGCGCGACAGATGCAAGACAAAGAAAAGGATAAAAAGGGAGGAATCTATCCATGAAAAAGTCGAGTTGGTCAAGGTCATGGCAAGTCGTGTTAATGCTAACCTTAGTGTTGGCTTTGGCGGCGTGCAGCTCCAATGGAGGCGACAAATCAGCAAACCCGGGAACCGGAAATAACACGCCTTCAGAGAATACGTCCAATCAAGGTGAGAACAGCACCGACGATGGCAAGCCAAAGGCAGATGCCGACGGCAATTTCAATATCGCTGATTTTTCCAACGTGAAGACAAACCGTGGGGAGCCGATTCAAGGCGGCAGCATCACATACGGTTTGGTAGGGGACTCCCCGTTTGAAGGAACACTCAATTTCAACTTCTATTCCGGATCTCCGGATGCGCACGTTCTGGAATGGTTCGATGAGGGCTTGCTGACTTGGGATGCAAACTATGTGTACACCAATGATGGAGCCGCTACTTATGAAGTGTCCGAAGATGGACGCACCTTTACCTTCACCATCCGTGACAACGTGAACTGGCATGACGGTGTTCCGGTAACGGCTGAAGACTGGGAATTCGCCCATGAGGTCATTTCCCACCCGGATTACAATGGCCCTCGCTATGGTTCCGATTTCACGAATATTGAAGGTGTTGTAGAGTATCATGAGGGTAAGGCAGACAAGATTTCAGGGATCAAGGTGCTTAATGACAAGCAACTGCAAATCACCTATATTAATTCCACGCCTTCCTTGCTGACAGGCGGAGTCTGGACTTATCCATTAGCCAAGCATATCTTTAAGGACATCCCTGTAGCGGATATCGCCGCTTCTCCACAGGTTCGTCAAAATCCAATCGGCTTTGGTCCGTTCAAGGTAGAGAGCATTGTTCCGGGCGAATCGGTTGTCTATAAGAAGAATACAGATTACTGGCGCGGCGAGCCGCTCCTGGATGAAGTGATTCTGAAAGTAATCCCTGCAACGACCGTTGTTCAAGAATTGAAGAGCGGCGGGGTTGACCTCGTAAGTGATTTCCCGGTTGACCAATATCCGGATAACGCGGATATGTCCAATGTTGAATTCCTGGGTATTATCGACCGCGCCTATTCCTATATCGGCTTTAAACTTGGAACATGGGATGCCGCGAAAAAAGAAATTGCTATGAATCCAAATGCGAAAATGGCGGATGTAAACCTGCGTAAAGCCATGTGGCAGGCGGTAGACAATGATCAGGTGGGTAAGAAATTCTACAAAGGTCTTCGTTGGGGCGGGACGACGCTGATTCCGCCTTCACATCCTGACTTTCACGATGCTTCTAACCCAGGCGTAACCTTTGATCTTGAAGCAGCGAAGAAAACATTGGATGATGCCGGCTATGCATATGATGGCGAATATCGTAAGAACCCAGATGGATCTCCGCTGGAAATCAACTTTGTTTCCATGACAGGCAGTGACATTGCAGAGCCGCTGGCTCAATACTATGTACAATCCTGGGCTGCCATTGGTCTGAAAGTGAATCTCGAAATGCTTGAATTCAACACCTTCTATACAAAAGTCGGCTCTGAAGGTACGGATGACCCGAACGTAGATGTGTATATGGGTGCATGGACGGTAGGTATTGATGTGGATCCAACAGGTTTGTACGGACGCGATGCGCTTTATAACTTCCCGCGTTGGGCATCTGAAGAAAATGATCGTCTGCTGGCAGACGGTGTTTCTGAGAAAGCCTTCGATGTGGAATACCGCAAATCGGTCTACAAAGAGTGGCAGCAATATATGGTAGAACAAATTCCTGTATTCCCTACCTTGTATCGTTCGCTCTTGTCTCCGGTCAATGAGCGGATCGTGAACTATGCCATTGGCGATGGAACGGGTCTTTACCCTCATCAAATCGGTGTAACTCAAGATAAGCCTGTTGTAGCAAAATAATTTTTCTTTCAACTCATTTAGCACCCTTCAAGGGCACTGAAAAGGGGCTGTCCCAAAGACTTGATCTGCGGGAGGGC
This sequence comes from Paenibacillus brevis, assembly GCF_018919145.1. Classification (GTDB taxonomy): domain Bacteria; phylum Bacillota; class Bacilli; order Paenibacillales; family Paenibacillaceae; genus Fontibacillus; species Fontibacillus brevis. The sequence goes on along the minus strand of NZ_JAHLQJ010000016.1, from coordinate 88,795 downwards.
CCCTTTCGGCATGCAAGCAGGGTACTGTACAATAGCATAGGACAGTTAAACATCGGAGAGCGAGTTAGGGGGCAACGCAGAATCATCAGTCTGGTTCATATCAGAGGCCATCATTTAGGGATTTGTCCCCTCTAATGCCAATATCCGACGCGGTAACTTTGTTGAATCGAAAATCGTCTGTATGGTATATTACGAAACGGTAGGATATTTACATGTGAGGACCCATATCAGATTCTTCATGAGATAAATTACCTGGATGGAGGCATATATATGAAAGAAGGCAAAAAACAGACGTCCCGGAAGAAGAGAAGCGGCATGCAAAAAGCGTTGATCGTGCTGCTCGTTCTCGTGATTGCCGGGGCAGGCGCGTTTGTATTCCGCAAGCCGCTTGCCGTTATGGCATTCGACTTGTTCTTATCCGGTCAGGTGGAGAAGAAGTTGGAGCAATCCTATGCTCCGCTTGAAGAAGAGCAGCAGCAGCCGGTTATTGTGGTAAAAGAGGAGAAAATGGAGCCGTTCAGCATGCTCCTGCTTGGGGTAGACCAACGGGCAAATGAACCGGCCCGTTCAGATACGATGATCTATGCGGTCGTCCGCCCGGAGGAATCGAAGGTGCTGTTGGTGTCGATTCCGCGGGATACGTATACCGAGATTATCGGCAGGGATAAGGAAGACAAGATCAACCATGCCTACGCCTTTGGCGGCGAGAAGATGACGAAGGATACGGTTGAGAATTTCCTCGGCAGCTCGGTAGATTACTATGCGGCAATCAATTTTGAAGGTTTGAAGCAGGTTGTCGATGCACTGGGCGGTATAGAGCTTCCAATTACGAAGGATATCGTGAACAAGCAGAAGGATCATGAGAAATTCACGATTAAAGCAAATAAGCCATTGTATGAAGGACAAGAGGCGCTCAACTACGTTCGATACCGGGAGGACAGCGACTTTAACCGGACCAAGCGGCACCAGATTTTTCTGAATGCGATCGTGGACCGGATGCTGAAGCTGGATCAGGTATCGAAAATCCCAAGCTTGATGGATATGATGGGTGAAAACTTCAAGACAGATATGCTGCCAAGCGACATTATCGAGTTATCGAAGAAGGTGCTGCTAGGTCCATCTCCGACGATTGAGGGCTTTACCATTATGGGTGAAGGCTTCCGCAAGGATGGGATATACTATGATGCAGCCAATGAGGAGGATCTGGAGTTCGCGAAGCAAATGATCGCCAGCTGGAGCAATCCGGACACGGAGCCGCAGGAGTTACTGCTGCCCGCAGACGCGGAGAAGGATGCAGCGGCTTCGAACACGGACAATGCGGGCAATACGTCGGCAACAGACACAACGAGTCAATAATCGGCAACATTCGAATTGTCCTATACAGGCCTTGATATGTTAGACTGAATATAGCACTTATAAAGGAAGTTCAAAAAGTCATCTTTTGATCACGAAGTAATTCAAGGGGTTAATTCGGCATCGAATCTTGCGTTCACCCTCGAAGTCTGAGCGGATGCTTACGAGGCATGCTTCCTTTGGAAGCATTTCGCTCATGTAGGGTTTGCCTACACTCCGTTCCTCCTTCTTCGGGTTCTCGCAACCTTCTCGGTGTTGAAAAGCTGACTTTTTGAACTCGCACTTATCTAAATAAATGATCCCTCGGCAGTCCGGTATACCGGCTGCCGATTTCGCGCCATGGCCTCAAGCGCCGCTCATATGCAGAACAGGCAAGGGAATCAAATGAGGAGGGCTTTTTAAATGAATATTGCGTTTTTCTTACTTCCCAAGAATGATGTGGTAACCGTTACAATGGATTCGACGCTGCGGCAAACGCTGGAGCGGATGGAGTTCCATAGGTATACAGCCGTACCCATTCTGGGAAGGGATGGAGTCTATGTCGGGACAGTTACCGAAGGCGATCTTCTCTGGTACATGAAAAATTCTGACGGCAAGGTGACATTTGAGAACGCTTCAAAATTTTATCTGCGGGAGATCCCGCTGAAGTTGAACATCAAGCCGGTATCCATTGATGCTGATATGGAAGACCTGATCAATCTGGCGAAGGTTCAGAACTTTGTGCCCGTCGTCGACGATATGGGCCGGTTCATCGGCATAGTCCGCCGCAGTCAGATTATTGAATACTGTGAGCGATTTGTGTCCAGAAGTACCGGAGTGCCCGGGATATAATTTTCGGTGCATCATCAGCCCCTCGTTGCTTCTCTTGAGGGGCATGCTTTATGCTATAATGTAGAATAATGCTTTTTTGGGAGGGTGAAGGCTGCCGTCTATGCAAAAGGAAATGGATGTCGCCAAGCGTGCGAAAGTGATTGAATGGTTGAAGACCGAGGTTGTCGATCACGTATCCCGATTATTCAAGGCCTTGTGGGAAGGCAGCACGACACGCATCATGGACAGCCTTGCCAGCCTGATGGTTAGCAGTTACATACTGGGACGCCGGCTGGGTATATCTTATCGGGATCTGGATGAAGCAGTTCTGGATAAGCTGAGGAAACATAAGCAAGAAGGACACCAGTTGGAAGACTGGTATCAAGATATCTCCACACTGGAAGAACATATGCGTAAGAGGTGAACCCACTTGAAATTCCGCTGGACATCGGTGGCCTGGAGCATCGTGTATTTGCTGCTTCTGCTGTCACTGGCAACACCGCTGACGGTCGTCACAACTTTCTTCTTGATTGTGCCGGTCGTCGTGCTCTATGCGACACTATCTTTTCGGGGACTGGCGCTGCATCTTGTCCCGGCCTGGCTGATCGCTGCATTGATCTTTGGTCCGGCCATATTGCTGCAGGCGGTCTATTTCCTGATTCCCGCTGTCATTATGGGGCACCTCTATAAAAAAAGGACTTCCGCACTCAAGGTTTTATTCATCGGGGCGGGTTCCATTACAGCCTTGTTCTTGCTGCTGCTGCTGATTACGACCATCTGGTTTGATTTCAATCTGGCAGGCATGATCGAGGAAATGCTGAATTTAGCCATGGCGCCATTACAAAATATGACGGACACCTCGCTTGCCGGCGGGGCTGTATGGACTCCGGAGCTAAGTCAGCAGCTTTCGGTATTTACGGTCCGCATGATTCCGTTCACGATTATTGTATGCTCGCTGGTGCTGGCAAGCCTCACCCATGCGATTGTCCGTCCGACTCTGGCAAGCATGGGACATATCGTTCCTAAGCTGCCGCCGCTTCGCGACTGGCGTTTTCCTCGCTCCTTGATCTGGTATTACTTGGTCGGATTGATTCTTCAGCTGTTTTCAGGATCATCCGTTCCGAATAGCTTTATAGGTACAATCCTGTTGAATATGATGCCTTTGCTGCAGTTCTTGTTCTTGGTTCAGTCGGCCAGCCTGTTCTTCTTCGTGGCGTACCACAAGAAGTGGAATCCTGCGATTCCGGTATTGCTTGTCATAGCGGCTTTATTCCTTGCACCGTTGCGCATTGCCGGGATGCTTGATATTGCATTTCCGCTGCGAGAGAAGCTCACGAGACCAAAATGATAGGGTGAAAAGGCATGCCAAGTTTACTACAAAAACGCTGGCACGGATACCAGACCGTATGGATGTTCCTGCTCCAGCTTCTGCTCGTCATTTTCGTCAGCTTCTACAACTGGATTCTCGGACTTGTCGCACTCTGTCTGGTTGGAGTCCTGGCGTATTTTATGCTGCAGGCGGAGCGGCGCTTCCGCAAGGAGCTGGTGAAGTACGTCACGGATTTGACGTACAGGATCAAACGGGTGGAGGGCGAAGCGATCGGACGCCTGCCGTTCGGTATTCTGCTGTTCAGCGACGATCGAGTGGTCGAATGGCACAATCACTATGTCGCGGGAGTATTTGGCAAGGACACGGTTGTCGGCCAGCCTTTGCCTGAACTGCTGCCCAGCTTGCCGTTTCCGGCAAGAGACAAGAAGGATATTAAGCCCGGCAAGCATACAATTGAGGTTGTGGCGGGCGGACGTTACTACGAATTGTCAGTGGATCATGAGGAACGCTTGATCTACTTCCACGATATTACCGAGCTGGCGCTTCTTCGGGAGCGGTATGAGAACGAACGCGTAGCGCTGGGGATTATTCTGCTGGATAATCTGGACGAGGCTGCGCAAGGTATGGACGACCAGCAGCGGACCGCGCTGATCGCCCGTGTCGCGCAGGCGATCACGGAATGGGCTAAGCAGTATCGGATCTATCTGCGCCGACTGTCTTCCGAGCGGTATCTGATGATCCTGAATCAGAGATCGCTGAACGAACTGGAGCAGAGCCGGTTCGTGATCCTGGACGAGGTCCGCGAGATGACCGCGGACCTGAAGGTGCCGATGACCCTTAGCATCGGCCTTGCCTTCGGCACCGAGCGCTTCAGCGAGCTGGGCGAACTGGCCCAGTCGAGCCTGGACATGGCGCTCGGGCGCGGGGGTGACCAGGCCGCTGTGAAGGCAGGCCAGCGGCTCTCGTTCTACGGCGGCAAGACCGGCGCCGTAGAGAAGCGGACGCGCGTGCGTGCACGCGTCATTGCGCATGCGCTGCGCGATCTGATGCAGGAGAGCGATCGCGTGATTATTATGGGCCATCGGATGCCCGATCTCGACGTAATCGGGGCATCCATCGGCGTCATGAAGGCCGCCGATATGTATAAGGTGGAGGCCCATATTGTGCTGGATGAGTCGAATCCAGGCATCGAGCGCTTGATGGAGCGGATCCGCCAGGAGGAACCGCTGATGCGCCGGTTCATCTCGCCGGAGCAGGCGCTCGGCATGATGACGCCGCATACGCTGCTGGTGGTCGTGGATACCCATAAGGGCTCGATCACGATGGAGCCGAGGCTGGTTGATGCGGCCCGTCGGGTGGTGGTCGTCGACCATCATCGGCGCGGAGAAGAATTTATCAATGATGCTGTGCTCGTCTACCTGGAGCCGTATGCTTCGTCTGCATGCGAGCTGGTAACCGAGCTGCTGCAATACATTCATGAGAAGGTCGAATTAAGTCCGCTTGAAGCAACGACGCTGCTTGCGGGGATTACCATCGATACGAAGCATTTTGCTCTGCATACCGGATCGCGTACCTTTGAGGCCGCCGGGTTCCTGCGCCGCATGGGCGCAGATACGGCCTTGGTACAACGGGTGCTCAAGGAGGATTTGCAGGAGTATATCGCGAAGGCGGATATTATCAAGCATGCCCGCATGATTCATAATCATATTGCGCTCGCCGTGACCGAGGAGAACCGCAAGATACCGCAGCTATTGATTGCTCAGGTTGCAGATACGCTGCTTAACATGACCAATGTGCTCGCCTCGTTCGTCATTAGCGAGCGCCCTGACGGGTTGATCGGAATCAGCGCCCGTTCACTCGGCAGTATGAATGTGCAGGTAGTCATGGAGCGCCTTGGCGGGGGCGGGCATTTAACGAATGCCGCAGTACAGCTGGAAGGTACCCAGGCGGAAGCAGAGCAAAGGCTTCTGGCCGTTCTGGATGAAATCGAGAAGGAAGAGGGGTTATTCGAATGAAGGTTATCTTTTTGAAGGATGTTAAAGGACAAGGCAAGAAGGGTGAGATCAAGGAGGTATCGGAGGGCTACGCACAGAACTTCCTGATCCCGCGCGGGCTGGTTCGTCCGGCTACCGACGGCAACGTGAAGACACTGGAGAACCAGACTGCCGCAGAGGCCAAGCGCAAGGAGCGCGAGAAGGAAGAAGCAGCGGAACTGGGCAAGAAGCTGGAAGAGATGACGGTAACCTTGAAGGCGAAGGCTGGAGAGGGCGGCCGCCTGTTCGGAGCCATTACGAGCAAGCAAGTGGCGGAAGCACTTGAAAAAGCCGGGGTCAAAATCGATAAACGAAAGATTGAAATGCACGATCCGATTCGTTCGCTTGGCGTCACTCAAGTACCGGTGAAGCTTCATCCGGAAGTGAAATCGACGGTCAAGGTTCAGGTCACGGAGGAATAAGATGAGCGTAGATCCTTATTACGACCGTATCCCTCCGCAGAATCTGGAAGCAGAACAAGCGGTGCTTGGCGCGATCCTGCTTCAATCCGAAGCGCTTATTACGGCCATGGAGCGGGTTCGTACCGAGGATTTCTACGATAAGCCTCACCAGCTCATTTATGAAGCGATGGTACAACTGGGGGAGGAAGGGCAGCCGATTGATCTGGTTACGCTGACCTCCCGTCTGCAGGATCGCGGCGAGCTGGAGGAGACGGGCGGGGTCAGTTATTTGGCCAAGCTTGCGCATGCTGTTCCGACTGCGGCAAACGTGGATTACTATGCCCGAATCATTGAAGAGAAATCGATGCTCCGGCGTTTGATTCGTACAGCAACACAGATTGTCAGCGATGGCTACACGGGAGGCGAGGATGTCTCCGGTATGCTCAGCGATGCCGAGCGCCGGATTCTGGAGATCTCTAACCGCCGCTCCGGCAGCGGCTTTATTGCCATACGCGATGTATTGATGGAGGTGTTCGATCGGGTCGAGCAGCTTCACCAGAACAAAGGGAACACCACCGGCATTCCGTCGGGGTTCGTCGATCTGGACAAAATGACGTCCGGCTTTCAGCGGAATGACCTGATTATCGTAGCTGCACGGCCTTCCGTGGGTAAGACCGCTTTTGCGCTGAACATCGCGCAGAATGTCGCGGTACGTGCCAAAGAGACCGTGGCGATCTTCAGTCTGGAAATGTCGGCGCCCCAGCTGGTACAGCGGATGATCTGCGCCGAGGCTAATCTGGATGCAGGCGTGATGCGGACCGGTGATTTCAAGAACGATGATGATTGGTCCAAGCTGACGATGGGCATCGCGGCCTTGTCCGAAGCGGAGATTTACATTGACGATACACCCGGTGTCACCGTAGCCGATATTCGGGCCAAGTGTAGACGGCTTAAGAAGGAGAAGGGGTTAGGCATGATCGTGATCGACTACCTTCAGCTCATTCACGGCCGCGGCAAGCCCGGCGAGAACCGTCAGCAGGAGGTCTCGGAAATATCCCGGACGCTCAAGCAGATTGCTCGTGAGCTGGAAGTGCCGGTTATTGCTCTTTCCCAGCTTAGCCGGGGTGTGGAGCAGCGGCAGGACAAGCGTCCGATGATGTCTGACCTGCGGGAATCCGGTTCGATCGAGCAGGATGCCGATATCGTTGCCTTCCTGTACCGGGATGATTATTATAACCAGGAGACCGAGAAGAAGAACATTATCGAGATCATTATCGCCAAGCAGCGGAATGGTCCGGTAGGTACCGTAGAGCTGGTCTTTCTGAAGAACTTCAATAAATTTGCCAATTATGAGCGGGCGCATAGCGATGCTTTCGCCGGATAGTCTATTTTTCCGAATAAATCGACATTTATCACTTTATTTCCGAACAATCATTCATGTCATTGGGTGATTGTTCGTTTTTTAATTTGACTTTAAAAATGGAGACTGGTAAACTGATATTGCTGCTTTGATGCGCTAAATTAACGTAAAATGTCAGGGTAGCAGGATTCAGTTACAGCCACAATTACGGGTGAAGCGGCCAAGCGGCACAGCGTCATCTTAATTCAAGCAAATACAGGTGCGAAGGCACCGGGCGGGGGAATGTACATGTCAACGGTAGTTGTTGTAGGAACCCAATGGGGAGACGAAGGTAAAGGTAAAATCACGGATTATCTGGCGGAGAGCGCAGATGTGGTGGCCCGTTATCAAGGCGGTAACAACGCCGGTCACACCATTCTTATCGATGGCAAGAAGTACAAACTCAGCCTGATTCCTTCGGGCGTGTTCTATTCAGATAAGAAGTGCGTGATCGGCAACGGGATGGTTGTGAATCCGTCCGCGCTGATCGACGAGATTAATTATATTCACGAGAATGGCTTCACGACGAAAAATCTGGTGATCAGTGACCGCGCGCATGTCATCATGCCGTATCATATGGTGCTGGATGCTCTGGAAGAAGATCGCAAGGGACCGAACAAGATCGGTACGACTCGCAAGGGAATCGGCCCGGCTTATATGGATAAGGCGGCTCGCAGCGGCATCCGGATTGCCGATCTGATGGATCCGGAGGAATTCGAGCTCAAGCTGCGTCACCTGATGAACGAGAAGAATCATGTGATTCAACAGGTCTACGGCGCAGAGCCGCTGGATGTTGAAGAAGTGCTGCAGAAGTATCTGGAATATGCAGAGGTGCTTCGTCCTTACGTCACCGATACCTCCGTGGTATTGAACGATGCGATTGATGCGGATAAAAAGGTATTGTTCGAAGGGGCGCAAGGTGTGATGCTGGACATCGACCAAGGCACCTATCCGTTCGTTACCTCATCCAATCCATCGGCTGGCGGCGTCTGCATCGGCTCAGGGGTAGGACCTTCCAAGATCGATCAGGTGATCGGTGTTGCGAAATCCTATACGACCCGCGTCGGCGACGGACCTTTCCCAACCGAGCTGAACGATGAGATCGGCGATTTCATCCGCGAGACCGGTCATGAATACGGCACCGTAACCGGACGTCCGCGCCGGGTCGGCTGGTTCGACAGCGTCGTTGTCCGCCATGCCCGTCGTGTAAGCGGATTGACCGGACTGTCATTGAACTCGCTTGATGTGCTTACAGGTCTCAAGACAGTTAAAATCTGTACCGGTTATAAATACCGCGGTGAAGTTATCACTCACTATCCGGCGAGCCTTAAGATGCTGGCGGAATGTGAAGCCGTATACGAAGAACTTCCAGGCTGGAGCGAGGACATCTCCGAAGCGAAAACACTGGAGGATTTGCCGGAGACGACTCGCAACTACGTGAAGCGCGTATCTGAGTTGACCGGTATTCCGATTGCGATCTTCTCCGTAGGCCGTAACCGCAGCCAGACGAATCAGGTTCTGCCAATCTACGAATAACCATCATAGGCCGTTTTCTGCAAGCCGTTATTTTCTACGGTATGCAGAAGCGGTCTTTTTGCTGTACTTCACAAACCTGCACTGCTCGTAAATGGATGTGAGAAGTAGTAGAAAGAGTCTATCTTCCTGACTAGTCTGCTCATTTGCTCTTAGGGGAGGTTATATCTCCACTTTGCCGTCCATACTGGAAATATAGTAGACAGATGCGCAGCCGAATCACTAGCTTCCGTTCTATCAAGCGGATGCTTGAAGCTAGAATGAACCGGCTGACGGCGGGATGGAGGAAAGTCAGTGAAATGGTTGCTTAAATTCGCAAGACTGGGACTGGTTGTGGTTATGGTCACGCTGCTGACCGTGCTTACGACGGGATATGTGGTAAATACGTACATTCAGACGCTGCTTGGCAGCTATAATCTGTCTATAGCCGGTCAGGCGCCGAGCCTGGGCAGTATGATGAAGGGAATGCTGGGATTCGGTTCGCAGGGGGGTTCTGATTCGAAGGGGCAACCGGCACCGGACAGGAATGAACAAGCAGGAGCAGGCTTAGATGCTGCGGGGGCTTCGGGAACAGAGCGCTTGGGAGAGAACAATACCTCGGAGGATCAAGAGGCTAACGGGGATACAGGCAGCTCGCCGGTAGAGGGTGACGTAGAGGAGGAAGCTCCTGAGGGCTCCATTCCGGTCATGGGCGGCATTGCAGGCGAGGCGGCAGGGGCCGGACAAGATCAGCAGGTATTGGTAACGCCGGACGATCTATTGGCGAAGAAGGACGAGCTAAGCGACAGTGAGAAGGAAGAGGTATTCGCCACCTTGATGAGCAAGCTTCCTCAGGAGGAGATGCTGAGAATGAGCGAGCTGATCGAAGGGGGATTAACAGAGACGGAAATGATCGAAATTGAACAGATTCTATCCAAGCATTTAAGCAAAGAAGAGTATGCCAAAATCTTGAATTTATTAAAAAAATAGCGTTCACATTCACAGGATTGTAAAAAAGAATAAACGGAAAAATTTGCATAAAAAGCCGGGAGCCTAAGTATAATAAGGGCTTCCGGCCTTTTTGGCTTGAGTTGAAATGTTAAAGCTGACTGTGTTACTCTTAACAAGGATAATAAAAGGTTAAAATTTTGACATCATTTCATGTCGATTTCAGTCGAATTGCAAAGGAGAACAGCAATGAAAGGTTTCAGGGGGATGCGCTGGCAGCTATGGCGCAAGAATAAAGACACCGATCCAACTAATCAAAACCACCCGGACAGCCAACAAAGCAAGTTCAGACCAATCTCAGAACTGACAAGACGCTTGAACATGACTCCCAAGATCCGGACGATTGCAATCAGTGCGGTTGCCGTTTTCGTACTGGGCAGTGGCGGGTATTTTGCAACAGTAGAATATGTAGAAGCACATACGGTAGCTTTCTACCGTGTATACGTCGGAGAACAGGAAATAGGGACTATAGAAGAGGAGCAGCAGCTTCAGGCGTTGTTCCAGGAGAAGCAAAAGGAGTATAGCGAGAAATATCCGGAAGTTGAGATGGCCGTTCATACGGAAGGCATCAAGGCGGTTCCGGATCAGGCTTATAAGGCTGAGGTTAACAGCGAAGAGACGCTGGACAAGCTCTATGGCATGCTTGCCGGCTATGCCAAGGGTGTTGAACTGAAGGTGGATGGCAAGACGATTGCCATTGTTAGGGACCAAGAGACCGCGGATCAGATTCTGGAGCAGATTAAGACCAAGTATGCTCCCGAGCTGAAGACGGCCTCTGTTCCTGCGTTCGTAAGTAAGGTGGCCAAGACAGGCGGCAATAGTGCGGCCCTAGCTGATGCTGCCTCAGATACAGCAACAACAGAGGATCCGGACAATGCGCTGGAGAAGGTCTCCATCAAGGAGCAGGTGGATGTTCAGGATGTGGACACCGATCCCTATAAAGTGATGGCAGCCAGCGATGTGGTAGCGAAAATATTAGAAGGCGACGAAGCTGCGATTACGTACGAGGTGCGTGAGGGAGATACGATTTCTTCGATCGCTTCAAAATACGGAGTGACACAGCAGGAGCTATTCAACCGCAATCCCGGAGTGAAGGAGCTTACCCTCCAAATTGGCACAGAGCTTCAGATCCAGGCGGTACAGCCGGCACTTACGGTTACTACAGTAGAGCGAGTCTCCGAGCAGCTGGTAACCGAGCCGCAGGTCATCATTCAGAAGAGCGATGAGATGCGTGCAGGCGAGACAAAGGTACTGTCGCTCGGAGAGAGCGGGCTTAAGACGATGAAGTATCGGGTGACGAAGGAAAACGGAGAAGTCGTCGAAGAAGAATGGCTCGGGCAAGAGGTCATCAAGGAATCGAAGCCGAAGGTTGTTCTAGCGGGTACGAAGATTGTGCGGGGAATCGGTACGGGCGATTTTGCCTGGCCGGTGTCCGGGGCGAAGCTGACGAGCAGCTTTGGCGAGCGCTGGGGCAAGACGCACAAAGGTATTGATCTCGTCTCCTCCAACAAAAGCATTCTGTCCGCCGATGATGGCGTTGTTACCTTTGCCGGCACGAAGTCAGGATACGGCAATTGCATTATCGTCGATCACCAGAATGGATACCAGACCTTATACGGCCATCTGAGCAAGATCTCGGTGAAGAAGGGGCAGATTGTGGAGAAGGGCACCAAGCTGGGCGTGATGGGTAGTACCGGCCGCTCGACAGGCACGCATCTGCATTTCGAGATTATCAAGAACGGCAGCGTTCAGAATCCATTGAAATATTTATAATCCATGTTTTTAAGAAAAACGCCCTCGCGGCGTTTTTTTTGCATCGTCTTATGACCCGCCGTTACAGGTATGGTAAGATAGAATAAGATTGGTCAAGGTCTGAGAGCTGTGGGGTGACAAGCGGATGCAAGGAAAGATATTAGTGGTCGATGATGAACGGCCTATTGCAGACATATTGAAATTTAATCTGGAAAAAGAGGGCTATGAGGTTATTGTGGCCTTCGACGGCATTGAAGCGGTGGAGCTGGCTTACAGCGAGCAGCCCGATCTGATCCTGCTGGATCTGATGCTGCCAGGCAAGGATGGAATGGATGTATGCCGGGAGGTCCGGGCGAAGCTGCAGACCCCGATTATTATGCTGACCGCCAAGGACGGGGAGATCGATAAGGTGCTGGGCCTGGAGCTTGGTGCCGATGATTACGTCACGAAGCCGTTCAGCACCCGCGAGCTGCTGGCCCGGGTGAAGGCACAAATGCGCAGGCAGCAGAAGCCGGTCGCACTGGCAGATCCGGATGAACGGCAAGGGATCAGCCTGTTTGAGCTGTTTATTGATACAGATACCTTTACGGCCTACAAGAATGGCGAAGCGCTTGATCTGACGCACCGGGAGTTCGAGCTGGTGCATTACCTGGTGAGAAATGCCGGAAAGGTCATGACTCGGGAGCATTTGCTGCAGGCGGTATGGGGGTTTGAATATTTCGGCGATGTGCGTACAGTCGATGTGACAATCCGGAGACTGCGGGAGAAGATTGAGCAGGATCCGAGCAAGCCGGAATACATCCTGACGCGCCGGGGACTCGGATATATGATGCGGAGCTCCAAGGCGGGTGCATTCTAGCATGAAGCTGAGGCTGCCCTCCTTCTTTCGCACGATCCAGGCGAAGCTGATTCTTGTCTATGTGCTTTTGATCCTGATCGCGATGCAATTGATCGGGGTCTATTTCGTAAGCGCGATGAAGACTTCGCTGACGAGCAATTTCACGAAGGAATTGCAGGAGCGGGCGGAGCTTCTCTCCGTGCTGGCGGCGCAAAACTTAGGCGTGACCGGAGACTCGGCGGAGGAGTCGATGGAGAATCTCCGCGTGCTGGTGAACAATCTGTTCAACATCAATGGGGCCGAAATCCAGGTGCTGGATGCAAGCGGCAAGGTGCTGACGACATCCAAGCCGTCCCATGCCGACTATGTGGGCACCAAGAATACGCAGACCGTTGTCAATCGGGCCTTGCAGGGCATTCGGGACAACGAGGAATATATCATCGATGAAGACAACATCCGTAAGAAGGTGGTGGCCAAGCCGGTCACCAGCGACGGGAAAATCGTCGGAGCGATATACATCGCCGCTTCCTTGAACGAGCTGTACGATACGATGGAGCGGGTGAACAACATTTTCATCTCGGGCATCCTGCTCGCTTTGGGACTGACAGCCGTTCTTGGCGTAATTCTGGCTCACACCATCACCTCGCCGATCAAGGAAATGACCCGGCGGGCGACGGCGGTGGCCGAAGGACAGTTCCATCAGAAAATGCCGGTGCTCGGCAATGACGAGATCGGACAGCTCAGCAAGGCGTTCAATTATATGACAAGCCGGCTAAGAGATGCGCTCGCGCAGAATGAAGAAGAGAAAGAGAAGCTGGCCTCGATCCTCACAAATATGAGCGACGGCGTAATTGCGGCCGACGAGAACGGTACGGTGATTCTGATGAACCGCCGGGCCGGAGAAATGCTGTGGATCGGCAACGAGCCGACAGTAGGAAGCGATATGATGTCGCTTCTCGATCTATCCGGCGAGGAGCGCGAGATTATCCGGCGGGGGGTTATGCATTCCACCCTGCTGGAGAATGAGACACCGGAGGGGGACGTCTTCCTCATCCGGGTAACCTTTACGCCGATTCACCGGCGGGAGACCGGCATCGTCGGAACGATTGCGGTACTTCAGGACGTCACCGAACAGGAGAAGCTGGAGGCTTCGCGCCGGGAGTTCGTGGCAAATGTATCGCATGAGCTGCGCACGCCGCTGACGACGATCAAGAGCTATACCGAAGCCTTGGAAGACGGGGCAATGGAGGATCCGGAGCTGGGCTTGAAATTTGCTTCGGTCATTCAGAATCAGACGGACCGCATGATCCGGCTGGTAACCGACCTGCTGCATCTCTCCAGACTCGACTCCAAGGAAGCCCAGCTTCGCAAGCAAATGACGCCCGTGCTGGAAATGCTGGAGGATGTGGCCGACCGCTTCTCCTTCCAGATGCAAGAGAGAGGCATCAAGCCAACCCTCTTTGTGGCGAATGGCGTGGATTCCGTATGGATCGACCGTGATCAGATCGACCAGGTGCTGGACAACCTGTTCTCCAATGCAATGAAGTATACGCCGGAGGATGGAACCATCGCGATGGAGGCCCGGATCATGGAGGACAAGATGCTGGCGATCTCGCTACAGGATAATGGGATCGGCATTCCGCGCAAGGATCTGGATCGGATCTTCGAGCGCTTCTACCGGGTGGACAAGGCCAGATCGCGCAATATGGGCGGCACAGGCCTCGGGCTGTCGATTGCCCGGGAAATTGTCCGGGCCCACGGCGGGACGATCTCGCTGCAGTCTGAGCTGGGGAGCGGCACGCGCGTGACCTTCACGCTGCCGCTTCAGGAACAAGGAGGCGATGGACGATGAAAGAATCGGTGAAATCGCTGGTGCTCACGCTGCTTGTACTGTGCAGCCTTGTCCAGAGCTACTTCCTGATCTACCGGCTGCCGGGCAGCGACCCGGTCGTCAAGACAGAGAGCGACTACATCAAGACAGAAAATATGGGCCAGGAATCGGATGCGGAGAGCATGCTGTTCCCTTCGCAGATAGCGATTCATCTGGGCGAGGACCGCCATACGATTTTCTACCCGGAATCGGCTTTCTATAACCTGATTAATTCCCGGTTGAAGGGCCGTCAGTTCGATGGCTTCCAGCGTTATGCGCTGGACAATATCAACTGGGATGATATTCGCACCAAGTATACCGGGCTTGAACTGGAATTCGACGAGGGAATTCCGGTTGTCCTGCTGCAGCGCGTCATGCAGATTGTACCGGACCCGTTGTTTGACGGGGAGAATGTCAGCCGGATTCTGATTTATAACACAGATACGGATGATCAGGTACGGGTATTCTTCTTCAGCTCGCAGGGCGATGTTGTCTATGAAGCGACCAAGGCAGACTTGACCGTGCAGGATGTGCGCCAACAGGTGGACTTCGGCAAGGAGTGGGTTCCTTACACGCTGGAGAACGGAATCTATATTCCGGAACAGCCGATGAGCATGGTTGAGGCTGGGCTGAATATCGAGACATTCACAACAGATCAAATGCAGAGCAGCCTGTTCTTTGACCCGAGTATTACCCGATATATTCGGGAGAAGGACGGCTCGGAAATCTACACGGACAGTAAGCGAAGCCTGCAGGTGCGGCAGAACCGCAATTGGATTAACTATACCGATCCTGCGGCTCCGGCAGCGGGAGAGAACAATCCGGGACGTGATGTCCTCTCTGCGGTGGATTTCGTGAATGAGCATGGCGGCTGGAATGGGCTGTTCCGGCTGGATCAGACGAATGGAGCCGGCGATGGCCAGCATACGATTGTATTCCGGCAGTATTATGGTACGGGACCCTTCGGAAGCTTCCCGATTGTAGATTTGCCGTCCTTCCACTACAGCGAGATTACGCTGGATATGAGGCAGGGTACGATTACCAGCTATGAGCGGTCTTTGATCTATGCAGATGAGGGCGAATGGCGGAAGGAAATTGTTGAGCTTCCCGGCGGAGAGAATCTGCGGGAGCGGATCGCTGCCATGGAAGAGGGGTCGCAGATCCTGAAGCTGTATCCGGCCTATTTCCCTTCCTTGACCCAAGAGGGACTGCTGCTGAAGCCGGTCTGGGCGGTAGAGCTATCCAATGGAGCCACAAGGATTTTATATTAATGCTGGAATAAATCTATAAAAGTTAAGTATAGAAGGCTACGTAAGAACACTTCATACGTTGCTTCCTTCACGAGCAATCATCAATTTAACTTTTATAGATATCAGAGGAGGTGTTCGGATGGATTGGGGACGGGCGAAGAATGTATTGATTTATGCCTTCCTGCTGCTGAATCTGGTGCTTGGCTATCAGCTGTGGAACGATTTGCAGGAGCAGGCGGACTCCAGTCCGGACTTCTCCTCTCTGGAGACAAGCATTCAGAATGCCATGGATGCCAAGGGGATCCGGGTGTTAGCCAAAATACCGGGAGAAACGCCGGAGCTCGGAAAGATATCGTACCGCTTCTTAGAGGGCGGACAGAACGGAAAAATGATCCAGCTGGACAATCCGGTGGACAGCAAGCTGATCTTCAGCCCGAAGGAGCTGGCAGCGGCCCTGAAGCAGCAGCTGCCGAACCTGACAAGCTATCAATATGACGAAATCGCCAGCGGGCCGGGAGAATTTGTACTGCATCCGTTAGTGGACGGGCAGTGGCCGCTGTTCAAAATTGACCTGAAGCTGTATTACAGCAACCAGAAAATTATCTCCTATCTGGAGCAGGGAATTGAAATTGCGGATGCCGAGGATGGCAAGCGCCAACGCGTCTTGTCGGCCTCGAAGGCACTTGGCAACTTGATTGAGAATTTCCTGCCGGAAGGCTCGGTCGTCACACAGATTGATCTCGGCTATTACGGTGAAGTGTTCGACTCGGATGCCCATCTTCCGGCTGCGCCAGCGTGGCGCTTCCTTCTGGAGAGCGGCAAGGAGTACTACGTTCAAGGCATCAGCGGGGACGTCATCAGTCCGAACACAGAGAAGTAGAAGGGGTAGTGGAGGAACATGGGACTTAAATTTACGGTGCTGTCGAGCGGATCGACAGGGAATGCGACGCTCGTAGCGAATGGGGAAGTTACACTAATGGTCGATGCGGGCTTCAGCTGCCGCCGAATTGACGAACTGCTGCGGGAGCGTGGTGTGACGGGGACGGAACTGAACGGGATCCTGATTACCCATGAGCATTCCGATCATATCAAGGGGCTTGGAGCCGTAGCACGGAAATATAACCTGCCGGTCTATGCCAATACGGAGACGTGGAAAGCGATGGAGAAGTCGATCGGACAGATTCCGGAGGAGAACCGCTGTCTGCTCGGCACCGGCGAGACACGCGACTTCGGATCGCTTCGCGTCGAATCGTTCGCCATTTCGCATGATGCCGCCGAGCCGGTAGGTTACAGCTTCTATGACGGCAAGGAGAAGCTGAGCGTGTGCACAGACCTGGGCTATGCCAGCGATAAAGTAAAGGCGGCCATCGCCGATTCGGATGTGCTCGTGCTGGAGGCAAATCATGATGTAGAGATGCTTCGGATGGGACGGTATCCCTGGAACATCAAGCGGCGGATTCTCGGCGATATGGGGCACTTGTCCAACGAGGCCACCGGCGAATTGATGAGCGAGCTGATGAATGGCCGGCTCAAACGGACCTATCTGGCTCATCTAAGCAGGGAGCATAATATTCCGGACCTGGCGCGGATGGCGGTTCGCTCCTCGATGGAGGACCGCGGTTGCTTTTACAAGGACAGCGAATTCCAGCTAAGAGATACTTATTACGACCGGCCTACACCGTGGGATACGGTGGCTGATCTATAAATTGGTCAAGCTCTGCCGCCTTTTTTTCGATCTCTGCGCGGCTGAGGATTCCCTTTTCAACCAATAGCTCCATAATTGCACTGAGTGTTACCAATTGATGGTAATGCTCTTCTTTTATATCTGCCAGCTTGGCGATCATATTGACCTCATTCATCGGTGAACCGAAGGGTGAATTCATCCTGATTTGTTCCTCCTTATTCTCTGAAATAAATGGGAGCTGAAATCCATTCATTCCCGAAATTTTCCTTAGTGGAATGCCACCGGAAGCAGCCGGGATATGTTAGAATGAATCTATAAATCTAGCGTTATATTTCTAGTGTAGTCTGGCAGTGCCGGAAACATTCCCGAGAACGCAAAAAAGCCGAAAAAAAACCTCTCTTGCGAGTTCAAAAAGTCAGCTTTTCAGCACCGAGAAGGTTGCGAGAACCTGAAGAAGGAGGAACGGAGTGTAGGCAGACCCTACATGAGTACCGGACTTCGAGGGTGAACGTAAGATTCGACGCCGAATCAACCCCTTGGAACACTTCGTGATCAAAAGATGACTTTTTGAACAGCCTTTACAGGCAACTTTCGTATGGTTTGTTGCGTTAAGTAGATAAAGAGTAAATCGGGAATATGGCTTTGCCGTTGTCGCATAGAGTGGGATGTGCAGCATTTGCGGGTAATGTATAGAGCAAGCTCGGTGATCAACATCGAGACCGGCAATGCATTTGAGGGGGAGAAGCAGATATGGGACTGTTCGATGATGATTTCTATTCCACCAAGGTAGCGAGACCCAGACGGGGCATGCGGCTGCGCAGGTCCAAGGAGGAGTCGCACCGCTGGAAGGCGCATGCAAGATCCGGAGGCTGGGCACCGTGGAAGGTCTCCCTGTTATCCTCGTTGTGCGGAGCGTTTGTTGCCGTGCTGCTGTTCAGTATGTTTACCGGTTTGCCTTCATCTTCCCCATCTTCCTCTTCACAGGGACATCTTACGACACTGGGCACGACAGACCCTTATGAACGGATCAGTACTGCGGCGGCCAAGGTTGCCCCTGCGGTCGTGAGCATTCTCAATTATAACGATGATACGGTTAAGGCGGAGCAATCAGCGCTGGGCTCGGGTGTTATTTTCAAGAAAACAAAAGATAAAGCATATATTATAACGAATACCCATGTCATCGCTGATGCCTCAAATCTGGAGGTCATTACGAGTGACGGCAGTTCCCATAAGGCCAAGGTTGTCGGTCAGGACTCCATTAACGATATCGCAGTTCTGGAGATTGACGGAAAGGGCATCGAGTCGGTGATCGATCTGGGCGACTCCAGCAAGCTCCGTTACGGAGAGACCGTCATTGCGGTAGGTAATCCGCTCGGACTGGGCGGAACGCTTACCTCGGGGGTTGTCAGCTATACGAACCGGCTGATCCCGATCTCGCTCAACCAGGACGGCATCTACGATTGGGAGCAGGAGGTCATTCAGACCAGTGCAGCGATCAATGAAGGAAACAGCGGCGGCGCATTGGCTGATCTGAACGGACAATTGATCGGGATCAATACGATGAAGATTTCCGATATGGGTGTGGAAGGACTGGGCTTTGCAATTCCGGTGAATGATGTGATGAAGACCGTGGATGATCTGATGCTGCATGGCAAGGTGGTTCGTCCTTATCTCGGCGTTTATACGCTTGATCTCAGTAATCCGTATGCGGAGATTACCAATGAGCAGAGGGAGGACCTTAAGCTGCCCGCTCATGTGAGTGACGGGGTGATCGTGCTTGAAGCGCACGGACCGGCCAAGGATGCGGGGCTTCAGCTTAATGATGTGATTATTCAGCTCGATAAGCAGACTATCGATTCGACGAAGGAACTGCGGAGATATTTATACGACAACAAGAAGATCAACGAAGAGATGGAGGTCTCCTTCTACCGGGACGGCGAGCTGCGGAGCACAACCGTGAAGCTCTCCGACAAGCCGAGTGATACGGAGATCGCCGAAGAAGAAGAGAAGTAGAAGTAAAAGCCATCTTGAAGGACCCTATTACATGAACAGCGTTGGACATTGACGTCTCAGGTGTAATGGGGTCCTTTTCTTATGAGTTCGAGAGGAGGAATGGAGGATGAATTCTTCATTTTCGGCACAAGGGAGAGACGGGATGCTGCGTATGATGGCCCAGGCCCCGCAGGATGTGCTGGTAATCGGCGGCGGGATTACGGGAGCAGGCATTGCACTGGATGCGGCAACCCGGGGCATGCGGGCCGCTCTTCTGGAGATGCAGGACTTCGCGGCCGGAACCTCCAGCCGTTCGACCAAGCTGGTGCATGGCGGCCTCCGCTATTTAAAGCAGCTGGAGGTGGGAGTCGTAGCCGAGGTAGGCCGGGAGCGGGCTATTGTCTACGAGAACGGGCCGCATGTCACGACACCGGAGCCGATGCTGCTGCCGATCTACAAAGGCGGTACCTTTGGGCGAACGAGTACCTCGCTAGGACTCAAGGTGTACGATTGGCTGGCCGGAGTGAAGGGGTCGGAGCGGCGCCGCATGCTGTCTCCTGCCCAAGCGCTGGAGCGGGAGCCGCTGCTTCGTCAGGAGGGACTGCTGGGCGGCGGATTATACGTGGAGTACCGTACGGATGATGCCCGGCTGACCTTGGACGTCCTGAAGGAAGCAGTAGGCCAGGGAGCGCTGGCGGTCAATTACGCCAAGGTGACGGGATTCCTCTATGATTCGGAAGGAAAAGCCTGCGGGGTTCAGGTGCTGGATCGTGTATCCGGTTCCAAGCTGGAGCTGCGGGCGCGGCAGATTGTGAATGCGGCAGGACCATGGGTAGATGCCCTGCGTGACATGGACGGCTCCCGCCAGGGCAAGGTGCTGCAATTGACCAAGGGCGTGCACCTGGTGTTCGACCAGGTGCGGTTTCCGCTGCGGCAGGCGGTGTATTTTGACACGCCGGACGGGCGGATGGTGTTTGCGATCCCGCGAGAGGGCAAGACGTATGTCGGGACGACCGATACGGTCTTCGGGGTAGAGCGGGATATCGCGCGTCCGCCGGTGGAGCAGGCGGACGTTCAGTATTTGCTGCACGCGATCAGCGGAATGTTCCCGTCGCTCCGCCTTGCGGAGCGGGACGTGGAGTCCAGCTGGGCGGGCGTGCGGCCCCTCATCTACGAGGAGGGGAAGGCCCCGTCGGAGATTTCGCGGCGCGACGAAATCTGGACCTCGCCGTCCGGCGTGCTCACGATCGCCGGCGGCAAGCTGACCGGCTATCGGCATATGGCCGAGGCGGTCATGGATCGGGTCGCAGCAAGGCTGAAGCAGGCGCATGGCCTGCGTTTCCACGCGTGTGCGACCCGGGAGCTGCCCATCTCCGGCGGGCAGGTGGGCGGCGGTGACGGGTTTGCCGCGTTCGTGCGCGGCAAACGTGACGAAGGCGCCGCTATGGGGCTATCGCCGGAGCTGGCAGAGCATTGGGCGCGCCGGTACGGTGCCAATGCGGACCGCCTCTTCGCATTGGCGAAGGAGGCGATGAAGCGGCGCGCGGCAGCGCCAGCGGCCTCTGCGGCGGATGCCGCTGGCGCTGATCCCGCAGCGGCACCTGTAGAAGCCGGCGCCTCCTCCGCTGCTGCGAGGCCAGCCGCTGATGCCGGTGCTGGGCTGCCCCTGCCGCTGGAGGTAGAGGTGCCGCTGCAATATGCGATGGCCGAGGAGATGGCGGTGACGCCAGGGGATTTCTTCATCCGCAGAACAGGCGCACTGTTGTTCGACATCGCCTGGGTTCGGCGCTATCAGGCGCCGGTCATCCGCTATATGGCGAAGGCCAGCGGATGGAGCCCAGAGACGGAGGAGCGCTATCGGCAGGAGCTGGAACGGGAACTGCGGGATGCAGCGGGCAATTGGACCGGGCAAGAAGGCTGAAGCGTTAGGTATGAGGCAAGAGCGTTGATGAGGTGTTGGCAGCAGATCGGTGGTGACCGGATTCGGCTGAAAGGCAGTCTGGAGAGATTGCGGCAGCTGATCAACGAACGTGAGAAATGATGCGGATAATGAATGGCGGCAGGAGCGAAAAGCTCTTGCCGCCTTTTTAATGGCTTCAGCCAGTATAACAATATACGACACGCTTAACAGGACGATATTCTTCTTTTCGAGCTTGACGGATGCGTTGTAACTAGAGCAATTCAAGCAACAATGCAGACAGCATACGAGTAGCGCAATCGATACATTTGGATAGATTTTCTCAGAGGGGAAATGCTTGGTCTAACGGACATTACGTCTCCTTAAGGGGGACTATTGATGAAGCCGGAAATGTAACGGACATTTTGGCTGCTAAGATAGGCGAGTTGCGTGAACCAAAGCCGTTTGAGCATCCTTAATGCCGAAAATGTCCGTTATCATTCAAGAATGTGCGAAGAAGTCGGCTAATGGTTCGAAATGCGTTAGCAGGTCGATGGTATCGCGTTAGCAAATGTTGGCAAATCCAAAGGTACTCCTTTCTAGCGAGTCCAAAAGCTGTAGGAGGCACACTTAAACCTGTGAAATTAGAAATCTCGAGGTTTTAGTTGTACGTTCTACAGTTAATCGTTAAGGTGATCAAGCGCTCAGCCATAATAGTCGCCATATCCCGTCCACTAGAAAATTGATTTGGAGAATGAAAATCCTGACCACCTCTTCAACGACTGTCTGCTTAGTTTGCTATGGTTCTTAATAAATTCACTTTATTCACAATAAATGTTGCAATATACAACAGTATTTTGTTTATATTTATCATAAATTTATAAAGTGTTGTATTATGATAACGCTATGTTATAATTAAGGCGATAGTTGAAGTACCAAGACATCTAGAGGAGAAGATAAGATGGAACAGTATTTCTTTCAAACGGCTCGAAGTATTGTCGCGGGCTGCGGCTCCTTAGAGCGGATTGTGGAGCATCTGCAAAGGCTAGGCTCTCTAAAGTCCGTGCTGCTTGTATCTCAGCCCTTTCTTCAAAGCAATGGCACATTGGATGAAGTTACAAGTCTCTTGAAGAGCGGCGGAATTGCCGTACACTGGAATACCGATGTTCAGCCGGAACCGACCATCGCGCAGCTTGAGGAGCTTTACAGCACGATAGCTGAAGTTCCTTGCGATGCTATTATTGGGATCGGCGGAGGCAGTGTGCTGGATGTTGTGAAGCTGCTGTCTGTCATGAAAACGAATAATCTTTCTGTCCGGGAAATGCTGGGGACGGATCTGATTCCGAATCCAGGGGTTCCGACGGTACTGATTCCCACGACCTCGGGCACGGGCTCGGAAGTGACGCCGAATGCCATTGTGACTTTGCCGGAGGAAGAACTGAAGATCGGCGTAGTCAGCCGCTACCTGCTGCCCGAGCTTGTTATTCTAGACCCGCTGCTGACGCTTGGTTTGCCGCGTGATATTACGGCTTCGACGGGAATGGACGCCTTTACCCATGCGCTGGAGTCGTTTATTTCCAACAAGGCTAACCGTTTTAGCGACATGTTCGCACTGGAATCCATCCGCAACATTTCTGCCAGCATGCTGCAGGCCTATCACCACGGAGAAGACAAAAACGCGCGTGAGGCTATGTTAATCGGCTCTATGTACGGCGGTATGGCACTGACCTGCGCCGGAACGGCGGCCGTGCATGCCTTGGCTTATCCGATCGGCGGGAAATTTCATGTACCGCACGGAGTCGCAAATTCCATGCTTTTGCCGCATGTGATGGAATTTAACTTCGATGCTATTGTGGATCGGCTGGCGCTTGTTGCCGAAGCGATGGGACTTCAGACGGGAACGGGAAGACAGCGGGATGCAGAGCAGGTGATCGAGCAGATTCGGTTATGGACGCGGGAGATGAGTATTCCTCAGGATTTGGCGGCCTTCGGAGCTGCACGCGAGAATATTCCCGAGCTTTCACTGGCGGCCTCACAGGTTACCCGACTAATGAATAACAATCCGAAGAAGATGACGCTGGAGGATATTGGCGCAGTATACGGCAAGTTGTTTCATTAAGGATTCGTGAAGAACGGTTTATTGCTGCCTAAAGAGCAGCGACTGGGTTATAATGGCATAAAAAACAAGGATGAATCATTGTATGAAAATTAAAACAATTGTCATTGCTCCTTACCCGGGATTGTCCGAATTAACGCTGAGTTTGCAGCATGAGCTGCAAGAGTTTGAAATCGTCGTGGAGCAGGGAGATCTATCGAGGGTGCTGCCATTGATTGGCCGCATTCATACGGAAGGCTACGATGTCATTGTCAGCCGGGGCGGAACGGCAAAGCTGCTGCAAAAGCATTCCTATCTGCCGGTAGTGGAAATTCCTGTCTCAGGATTCGATATATTGCGGATACTAACGCTGGTAAAAGGGTATAACGCTAAATGTGAAATGATCGGATTCCCTAACATTATCGAAGGCTTCATGTCCGTGTCCAGTCTGATGGAGGTCGATATTTCATATACGGTTATCCATCAGGAGCAGGAGGCCGGCGCGGCCCTGGCAGATGCCAAGGCGCGAGGCGTCCAGGTTGTCATCGGCGACAGCATTACAGTCAAGATGGCGGCGGAAAACGGATTGCAGGGCGTGTTAATTACCTCCGGCAAAGAGTCATTGATGGAAGCGTTCTCGCGGGCGGGACAGCTCTATAAATCAGCTGAGAAGCTGAAGTTAAAAAATGAAATGTATGAGTCGATGCTGAGCAAGCTAAAGGGTGGGTATGCGGCAACGGACCAAGGCGGCAAGCTGGAATTCGCCAACACTTCGTTCAAGCATCTGCTGAATCTTCCTGAAACGGCAGATACGCTGTATACCATGTACCCGGGTCTGCGTGAAATGCTCAGAGACGTCAGCCGGGGAGCGGACTTCGATCGGACGACATCCGTTTATGAGCCTGATCAGGGCTTGTATCTGCGGGCGCAATTGCTGCCTGCTGCGGATGAGCGCCAACTGTATATGCTGCTCGCCTCAGAGGAAGAACCGGAGCACAGCGGCCTTGCGGCCAGCTACCTTCTGGCGGATGCTCCTTTTTTCTCCTATCAGGAAGAAGCGGGGCAAGAGACGGGTTTTCAATCTTACCCTGCAGTCGTATACGGTGAAAAAGGCAGCGGACGCAAACGCTATGTTATCAATGCGACCCTCTCTGAATCAAGGGATGGTATCCTTTGCCTTCATATCCGCAGATCGACGGAAGAGGTGCTGAAGGCCATGATGGAGCTGATGCTGTATGGCGGCGGGCGCGTCACCCTCATAGAAGGAGCGGAATTGCTGTCTGCCAAGCAACAGAGAGAGCTGGCGGAGTTCATCGTCAAGCGCAAGATGAAGACGGTGTTTCTGTTTGACAAGGATCCGGAAGTGCTTGCTGAGGAAGAACAGCTAGCCGGGAAGCTGCTGCGCAGCTTTCAGAATCAGTGTATTTCGCTCCCGGCTTTGCGGGAGACGGCATGGCTGGAACGCAGCATCCGCGCGTGCCTGATCTGGACGAATGAACGGCAGGGCAAGCAGATTGCCGGGATCCGAGGGGAAGTGATGGAGGCGCTTCTTGCGCATCCATGGCAAGGCAATTTTACCGAACTGCGTACGGTCATGGAGCTCTTTGTAACGGCGGCGGAAGGCCCTTTCATTGAACCGGAAGCGCTGACGCTGCTGGAGGAAGGAAGCCGGAGAGCCCGCAGCGGTTTGTCACCTGCTCCAGGCAAGGAGGAATTGAACCTGCGTCAGCCGCTGGAGGACATTGAGCGGGACATCATCCGGACCGTGCTGGAGCAGGAGGGCATGAACCAGTCACTGGCTGCCAAGCGGCTTGGGATTAATCGCTCGACCTTATGGCGCAAACTAAAAGAAGATTAATAATAAACGGCTGCATTTCAAGCCGTGTTCTGTAGTATTTGTGTGGTTGCTGTTGTATGGAGGGGGGTTAGAAAATGAACATCGCCGTCATCGCGGATGATTTGACCGGGGCGAACGATACGGGGGTGCAAATGGCCCGGCAGGGCTTGTCCACTTCTGTACTGCTTGAGCTGAAGACGGGCGGCGGGAAACAGGAGGCGGTTGTGTTTGATACCGATAGCCGCTCCCTTCCACCCCTGGAGGCTTATCAGAAAGTCAAGGATGTATGCTTGTTTCTGGGACACGGAGGGGAAGCTTCCCCGCCTGTCATTTATAAAAAGTTTGATTCTACGCTTCGCGGAAATATCGGGAGCGAGCTGGACGCCGTCTATGACACGCTGCAGCCTGACTTTATCGTTATCGCCCCTTCTTTTCCCGGAGCCGGCCGCAAGCTGACGGATGGAATTATGTACGTAAATGGGAGGCCGCTGCACGAGACGGAAATGGCTCATGATCCCAAGCACCCGGCAACGGAGTCGGCCTTCTCAGCCATTCTGGAGCGGCAAAGCCGTTATCCAGCAGCCTTTATTTCGCTGGAACTGTTACGAGGAGAGCGGGCTCTGTTGGATGAGCAGATTGCGAAGCATCGCCAATCCGGCATTCCCTATCTGGTGTTCGATGCGGAGCATGAAGAGGATTTGAACTTGATCGCTTCTTTGTTTCCCGTTGAACCTGGAGGCCCGAAGGTGGTATGGGCCGGGTCCGCGGGTTTGGCAGGCGCTCTGACGGCGCAAGTTCTCCGCAGCATGAGAGAGGCCTCGGAGCAAGCAGGTGTTGTCCTGGAGAAATCTCTCCCAATGGAAGCAGCACCTATTCAAAATACCTTGTATTACCATTCGAATAGTGTGATTATTGTCGTCGGCAGCGTCAACCCTTGGTCGCGGCGCCAGCTTACCGAGCTGGTGAAGGAAGACAGTGTGCATGCGATCGTTGTGGAATCTGCTAAGCTGCTCTTCCCAAGCTCATACCGGATGGAACTGGACCGGATCCGGGAGCTTGCCATCGATGTCATCTCCCGGAAGGGAAAACATGTGGCACTCTATACGTCGGGCGATCTGGACGAGGTCGAACGGGTCCGCAAGCTGGGGGATGACAACGGACTGAGCGCAACTGAGGTAAGCGAGCGCATCAGCGAAGAGCTTGGCCGGTTAGCTGCTGATATTATCACCGAGTGCGGAATCCGCCATATGGTGCTGACCGGAGGAGATACCGCGAAGCAGGTTTGCCGCCATTTAAGCGATGTAGAGATCAAGCTCATAGATGAGGTGGAGAACGGGGTTCCGCTTGGGCGGACACCGGGGGAAGCCGGCAGATATATTATTACGAAAGCAGGGGCCTTCGGAAGCGATCAGGTTCTGGTGCGCTCCGTGAATGCACTACAGAAAGGTGTGACATAATGAAGCCGATTATTGCCATTACTATGGGGGATGCGGCCGGTATTGGACCCGAGATTATTGTGAAGGCGTTAACGCACCCGGATGTTTACGAGATATGCCAGCCGGTTGTCATCGGCGATCTGGCAAGCTTGAAGCGGGCAGCCGCCGTCTCCGGCCTGGGTGAGCTAACTATTCGCTCTATAGCGGGAGTCAAGGACGCGCTGTTCGAGCAAGGCAGCATCGATTGCATCGACCTGAAGCTTCTGCCGGAAGCGGTGCCTTTCGGGCAATTGTCAGCTGCGGCGGGAAATGCAGCGTTCCATTATATTGCCAAGGCCGTTGAGCTGGCGAAGGCTGGCGAGGTCCGGGCAATCTGTACCGCACCGCTGAATAAGGAAGCTCTGCATAAGGGAGGACATCTCTATCCCGGGCATACCGAGATTTTGGCCAAGCTGACCGAGACGGAGGATTTCTCGATGATGCTGTCCACGGACCGTCTCAAGGTGATTCACTTGACGACGCATGTCGGGTTGATTAAGGCTGTAGAGCTGATTACGCCGGAGCGGACGTACAAGGTATTGAAGCTCGCGGATCAAGTGCTGCGAACAGCGGGGAATGCCAATCCGCGCATCGCGCTGTGCGGGATCAATCCCCATGCAGGCGAAAGCGGTTTGTTCGGCAACGGGGAGGAAGAAGAGAAGCTGGTTCCTGCCGTAGAGAAAGCGCAGGCGGAAGGGTTGAGTGTTTTTGGTCCGGCGCCGGCCGATACCCTCTTTTACAGAGCCATGCGGGGAGATTTCGATATCGTCGTGGCCTGCTATCATGATCAGGGGCATACGCCGGTCAAGGTGCTTGGCATTGAGGCTGGCGTGAATATCACCGTGGGCTTGAAGGGCGGCATCATCCGCACCTCTGTCGATCACGGTACCGCATTTGATATTGCAGGCAAGGGTATTGCCGATGAAAGAAGCATGCTGGAGGCGATTCGCTCCGCGGTGGAGCTTGCCCCAAAGTAAGTGTGCAGACAGGCCGCGGGGTCTTTGATGTTGAGGATGTATGAAATAACAGGAGAGGGCTGATGATAATGCTGGAAGTGAAGGGAATCATACCTGCAATGGTCACTCCGCTGGATCAGCGGGAGGACATTAACGAGAAGGCACTGCGGGAGATGGTGAACCGTTATATTGAAGCTGGAGTGCACGGACTATTTTGCCTGGGGACGAATGGCGAATTCTTTAATCTATCTTTTGAAGAAAAGCTGGCAGTAGCGCAAATCGTCGTCGATGAGACCCGCGGCCGCGTACCCGTATATGCCGGGGCAGGCTGTGCCGGAACAGGCGAGACGCGCCGTCTTGCGCAAAGGCTGGAGCATGCTGGAGTCGATGCGCTCTCCGTGATTACGCCTTATTTTCTGACCTACACACAGCCGGAGCTGCAATACCACTTTGAAGCCGTAGCGGGAGATACCTCACTGCCTATCGTGCTATATACGATTCCTGCCCGTACAGGCAACACGCTTAGCGTGCAGACAGTGGCCAAGCTGGCGGAGTTGCCGAATGTAGTTGGCATCAAGGACAGCAGCGGCAGCTTCGATAACATTTTGCAATTGATCGATCGTACGCCGAAATCCTTCTCCGTGCTTGCCGGAACGGATTCGCTCATCTTGTCTACGCTCATGGCGGGAGGCACGGGGGCTATTGCCGCAACGGCCAACATTTTTCCGTCTACAGTGGTGGCGATTTATGAGCATTGGCGCGCCGGTCAATATGAGCAGGCAGAGCAAGCGCAGCGCGTCCTCCGGGATTTGCGCGCATCCTTCTCGCTGGGCACCTTGCCTTCCGTACTGAAAGCGGTGCTGGATGAGATCGGTTTATCGGCTGGTCCGGCCCGGCGGCCTGTGGCTCCGTTAACACCTCAGGCGCTGGAGGAAGTGCGCCGGATGGTGACCGGGTACGTTGAAAGAGGCTTACTGTAAATATTTTGTGAAATGTATTGCAATTTGCAACTTATTTTTAAAATAGGTAGCACAAAAAAGACATTGTGCGCAATTTTCCATGAGTTATAGCTATTTTTGCATTAATATTCTACTTCGGTCGTGAGATACTAATTATAGAAAGACTCCTAGTATTTCAAATTACAGTATAAGGGGGAACACAAGGTGAGAAAAAAGAAAGCGTTTTATTTGGTCTTCGCCGCCTTGCTTACGGCAGGGAGCGTACTGGCCGGTTGCTCGTCGCAAAAGGCCGACACGAACACTACAGACAACGGGAATGGGAATGCGAAAGGAACCAGCAGCAGCTTTTCTTATTTGATGCACGATAAATTTATTAACTGGCTGCATGAGGACAAGTGGTATCCCTACGTAGAAGAGGCGACTGGCACGACCGTCGAATTTGTTCCCGGCGGATCCAATGACGACGAGTACTATGCTTCCGTCGACCAGAAGATTATTAGCCGCACCTTCCCTGACTCGGGCATTGTTTCTGTGTCGCAGGCTACCGTATACGGTGCCCAAGGCGCATTCGTCGATTTGGCTCCTTACATTGATGAATTCGGACCTAATATCAAGAGCTATATTGAAGCGAACCCAACCTATAAGACGTTAATTACCGACGATGACGGACAAATCTTCGGATTGGTTGCCGAAGCTCCACGCTTTGCAGACTTTATCTTCTATCGCGCCGATCATTTTGAGAAGGCCGGTATTACCGAAGTGCCGCAGACGATCGAAGAGTTGACCGATGCCATGCGCAAATTGAAAGCGCATTATGGGAAGGATGATAAGAACTACTATCCGATGGTCGGCCGTGAAGGCTACATCCGCTTCCAGAGCGCGTTCAATGCAGCCGCTAATTATGATGACGGCGTATCCAGAGGCGTGTACGGCAACGGCAAAACAGGCACGGATCTGTATTCCGAGGGCTACAAGAAAATGGTGGAATGGTACAAAACACTTTATGATGAAGGCTTGATCGATCCGGAATGGGTAGCAGGCTCCGGCACAGAGGAAAGCTGGGAATCGAAGATGCTGACCGGACAAGGCTCCCTCAGCTACGATTACCTGACTCGTCCATCATGGTTCATGGATAACGGCGGACCGGAGAACGATCCGGACTATAATATTGCCATCCTGCCTTATCTGAAGGACCTGAACGGCAATCCTTCCGTTCAGACGACAGAGACCCAGTACAACACCTTGAGAGCAATGGTTGTTAATGCAGATAGTAAAGACAAGGCCGAAACGATTATCAAGTTCCTGGATTACCTCTATTCCGAGGAAGGACAGACCCTGGTATCCTGGGGCGTAGAAGGCGAAAGCTACAAAGAAGAAGGCGGACAGAAGCAGTACATCGTGGACTTCTCCGAGCAGGAATCAACGCCTGCAGGCGAACCGCGCTGGTCATTCCTGAACGACCGTCTCACCTTCGTCAAGCCGATTGACAACGACGCGTTCTATTCCTGGAATACCGAGCTTGTACGCAATGCAGCACTTGAGCTGTTCACAGACGAGAGCTTGAAGACCGGCGTACAGGTGACTTATACAGCGGATCAATCGAAGAAATTAGCCGATCTTTCCGCCAAGGTTAATGAGGCCGTTACCTCAGGCGTGACGCAATTCGTCACCGGCAAACGCGCAATGAGCGAATGGGATGCCTTCCTGGGGGAAATGGAGGCGGCTGGTTATAAGGATATCGTAGCCCTCCAGCAAGAAGCTTACGACGCCATGTATAAATAAACAGCAGTATTAGGCCGCGCCATCCTCCCAAGGGACGGCGCGGCTCCTAAATACAGGGTACAATTCAGATAAAATTGGTGGTGGAGAAAATGATAACAAGTGAAATGACGCCTCTTCCCCGGAAAACATGGGTAAGCCGTTTTCTCACCTATATGAAGACAAACAGGCTGTTGCTGCTTATGTTGCTGCCTGGTTTGATCAGCTTGGTCCTGTTCAAACTGGCTCCACTGGGCGGTATGATTATCGCATTTCAGGATTTCAGTGCTTTTCGCGGGGTGCTGGGGAGTCCCTTTGTCGGTCTGGCCCATTTTCAGCGCATCTTTGAAGACCCGTATATTTGGACCCTTGTCAAAAACACGGTCCTTCTGGCTTTCTATTCCCTTCTGTTCACGTTCCCCGTTCCGATCATTTTCGCCTTGCTGCTGAATGAGGTTCGGGTTCGCTGGATTAAAGGAAGCGTGCAATCGCTGAGCTTTTTGCCTTATTTCATTTCATCGGCCGTTATGGTCAGTATTCTGTATACGTTACTCTCGCCGTCAACCGGCCTGGTTAACGATATTCTGGCCCGCTTCGGTCTGGATACGATCTATTTCATGGCTGAGCCGGGATGGTTCCGCACCAACTATGTATTGCTTCAGGTCTGGCAGACCTTCGGCTATTCGGCGATCGTGTACATTGCCGCCATGGCTGCTATTGATCCATCCGTTTATGAATCGGCTTCGCTGGATGGCGCCAGCCGCTTTCAACAAATGCTTCACATTACATTGCCTTCCCTTAAGCCGACGATTGCCATCATGCTGATTATCAGCGTGGGCAACATCTTTACGGTCGATCTGGACCGGATTTTGCTGATGTACAATCAAAGTGTTTATGAGACCGCCGACGTTATTCAGACTTATGTGTACCGCCTGGCCTTCGCCAGCTCGGGATTCCCGGAATACAGCTACGGCACGGCCGTCAACCTGCTGAAATCCGTTGTCGCCTATGTTCTGGTTGTCGGCACCAACAAGCTGTCCACTAAATATTCCGATACGCGACTATTCTGAGAAAGGAGAAGGACGATGAGAACGAAGATCAGCCTGTTCGACATCTGCAACAATCTATTTCTGTTATTGGTCGCTCTTGTCTGCACGTATCCTTTCCTCTATATATTCTTTCTTTCCATCAGTGACGGAAGAAGCATCGCCTCAGGGGACGTCGTGTTCTTTCCGAAGAATCCCAACCTTGAAGCTTACCAATATATTTTGACGAATTCGAACCTGGGCATTTTCCGGGGGCTTTTGAACTCGGGCATCTATACGGTGGTCGGCACGATCGTTGCGCTTATGATTACGTATATGACAGCTTATGTGCTGTCCCGGAAGCAAATTAAAGGCCGCTTTGTGATCATGAGCCTGTTCGTATTCACCTGGGTATTTGAAGCGGGAATTATTCCGGCCTATATTGTCCTGAACAAGCTTGGCTTTGTCGACAACTGGCTGGTCATGATCATTCCCAATGCGATCAACGTGCAATTCCTGATTATTACGAAAACATTCCTGGACGGCCTGCCGCCTGAGCTTGAAGAAGCCGCCAAAATTGACGGCGCCAACGATTTCCAGATTATGAGCCGGGTCTTTCTTGCGATTTCCAAACCGATCCTGGCCACCATCGGTGTCTTCTATGCCGTGTTCATCTGGAACCAATACTTGATGCCGCTCATTTATTTGCAAAGTCCCAACCTGCAGACGATTCAGGTCATGCTGAAAAGGCTGGTTATCAGCTCGGGTGATTCGAATACCGCCTTCCGAACGATTATCCAGAACGGCGTGATGCTGAATCCGGGCAACCTGAAGGCTGCTGCGATCTTCGTCGCGATGATGCCGATTGTACTGGTCTATCCATTTGTGCAGAAGTACTTCAAGAAGGGGATTCTGATCGGTTCCGTGAAGTAAGCCCGCGTTGCCGGCAAGGACCCGACGGAATACCCCCACAATTTGTGAACAGAAGGAGCGCATTATGTTAAACAATCCGATGATCGAATTAAATGACCTTACCGAAGACGGCAAGCTCTATTTCAACCGCCGCCTCGGCTTGGTAGAATCCCTTTTGCCCTGTGATTTCGAGACAAGCCATGCCTGCGACCTGCAGGAGCTGCCGAATGGCGATCTGCTCTGCGTCTGGTTTGCCGGCTCGGATGAAGGGAACTCCGATGTCAGCATCGTGATGTCCCGCCTGAACGCGGGCTCGGACGCTTGGACGCCTGCAACGAGAATCTCAGACGATAACGGCTTCAGCGAGCAAAATCCTTCCCTGTTCCTTCATCCAAACGGGGAGCTATGGGTGATGTATACGGCCCAGCGGGCCCGTACGGCTAACGAGCCACCGGAGTTCAACCTGCAGTACACCTCCAAGATCTACCGCAAGGTCTCCAAGGATAACGGGCATACTTGGGGAGATGCCGAGGTGATGTTTCCGCGGGAGGGCTCGTTCTGCCGCCAGAAGATTCAGGTTCTCGCAAGCGGGAGATGGATCTTCGAGAACTGGATCTGCTTCAATGACGATACCCGCAACGGCAGCGATATTACGGTCATGAACATCTCCGACGATCAAGGCGCCACATGGCGGAGCGTCGAGGTTCCCGGCAGCCGCGGCCGTGTACACTGCAACGTGATCGAGATGTCCCCCGGCAAGCTGATCGGACTCTTCCGCAGCCGCGCTGCCGATAATATCTACTTTGCGAAATCGGACGATAACGGAGAGACCTGGACGGAGCCGGTGCGTACCGAGCTGCCGAACAACAACTCCAGCATTTCCGCCATTAAGCTGGCGAGCGGCAAGCTAGCTATTATCTATAATGATCTGCGCTTCAATGACAAGCCGGATATTACCGTCTGGCCGTTCGAGCGCTGCCCTGTTACGGTAGCCATTTCAGAGGACGAGGGCAGAACGTGGCCGTACCGGCGTCATGTTGAGACCGGCGAAGGCTTCAGCGGTCATAAGAACCTGATCCGCAACCGCCGTTACGAGTATCCTTGCATCATGCAGGCTGCGGACGGAAGTCTGCATGCAGCCTATTCCTTCGGGAACCGCCGCACGATGAAGTTCATCTCCTTCACGGAGCAGTGGGTGACCGGCGCCGAATAACCGGACTAGCCCCGTCACAGCCCCATTCTGGGGCTTTTCTTATCAATTGACAAAGAAAAAACGGTGCGATAGAGTGAGAGCATCAAATTTACGGAACCTTTTGGGGTGAAGCAGAGATGGAAGATCATATCGTACAGCATTTTCACTCACCGACAAAGACACAAATGGATCAGGCTCCCTTCATTACCTGGGCGGGTCACCGGAAATGCGGCAAAGACCATGTTGTAGGCCCGCGAATCCTTGAGAACTATAAGATGGTCTTTGTCCTCAGCGGCAAGGGCTATTTAACCCAGGGCGATCATGTCAATAAGATGCTGAAGCAGGGAGATATGTTTATCCTGATTCCCAGGGAGAAGCATTTTTACTATGCCGATCCTGA
This sequence comes from Paenibacillus brevis, assembly GCF_018919145.1. GTDB lineage: Bacteria > Bacillota > Bacilli > Paenibacillales > Paenibacillaceae > Fontibacillus > Fontibacillus brevis. The sequence goes on along the minus strand of NZ_JAHLQJ010000016.1, from coordinate 55,057 downwards.
AGACCCTTGGGAAATCATGTGGGTCTCCTTCAACGGCAAGCATGCTTCCTACTATCTGAGCCTGATGGGGCTGGATATTAACCATTGCTGCCTGGCGGGAATAACGACACCTACCATTATCAACAAAATGCTGCTGCTGATTCAGGAGCTCCCGGAGGCAAGGGATGGACAGCTGTTATGCATCAGCTATCTACTGCATATTTTTCACCTGGTGGAGCAGGGAGCCAAGCATTACGGAGAGTCCGGCACGCGTACAGGCTCCGAGAGCGTGGTGCAGCAGGCCGTTCTTTTTATCGAGCAAAATTATTACATGCATATTGATGTAGATATGCTGTGCAAGCACGTCAACTATAGCCGTTCGTACCTTTCCCGTTACTTCAAGCGGATCACCGGCATGTCGATCCCGGAATATATCAGCAAAATCCGCATCCAGAATGCCAAGGTGCTGCTCCAGGAGACGGATCTCAACATTCAGGAGATTTCGGCTTCTGTCGGGATTACGGACTCACTTTATTTCTCCAAGCTGTTCAAAAATGTAACGGGAACCTCTCCCATGTCCTACAAGAAAAACAATCAGGGGCGCTGAGTTGAGAGCGTATCTATCGAAGATGAATGGGGGAATACCCATGTTTGGTTTTGAGAATAGTGTGCAATTTGCAGAAAAGGATCTGGATCTTTTAACGGTCGGCGAACTGCTGGTGGATATGATATCAGAGGATTATGGCGCTTCCTTTGAGAACGGCACCTATCACCGGTATTTTGGAGGCTCGCCGGCAAATATCGCCATGAACACGAAGCGGCTGGGGATCCGCCCGCTTGTCGCTTCCTCAGTGGGAAGAGACGGGCTTGGACAATTTCTGGTGGAGCATTTAAGCCGGGCCGGGATGGATACAAGCTGCGTACAGCAGGTGGACGAAGCAACCAGCCTGGTGGTCGTGACCAAGAGCAAGTCCACGCCGGTTCCGATCTTCTATCGGGGGGCCGATTACCGGCTCACCTACACGGAGGAATTGCGTACAGCCCTGCTCCGGACGAAGATCGTCCATTTCTCCTGCTGGCCTCTGTCCAGACAGCCGGTAAGAGCAGCCGTGGAGCAAGTGATCCGGGACGCCCGCCAGAACGGGACGCTCGTCTGCTTTGATCCCAATTACCATCCGGCATTATGGGAGAAGGGAGAGGACGGGATTGCGTATATCAAGTCGATTCTTCCCCTTGTCGATATCGCCAAACCGTCCGAGGACGATGCCGAGCGGCTGTTCGGGGCAGACACGCCGGAGAATCAGCTTCAGCGGTTTCTGGATCTCGGCGTGAAGCTGGTCATTCTGACTCTAGGGAAGGACGGTGCGCTCGTCTCGAACGGGCGGGAGACGATGAAGCTGGAGACGCTGGCTACGCAGGTGACGGATACGACGGGAGCCGGGGATGCCTTTTGGTCCGGGTTCTATGCGGCGCTTGTTAAAGGGTATCCGGTTCGCCGGGCACTGAAGTTCGGGCTGGCGGTCAGCGCGTACAAGCTGCAATATACGGGGGCGGTCGTAGAGCTGCCGGCACTTGGGACATTCCAAGAGAAGTACCCAATCTAGGAGGGCGAGAGTCATGGCTGTTCACAATCAAGTACAACTGATTACGTATCCCGACTCGCTGGGCGGGAGCCTGCAGACATTAAGAAAGGTGCTCGATGAGCATTTTCATGATATTTTCAAGGGCGGGATTCATATCCTTCCTCCATTTCCCTCCTCGGGAGACCGGGGATTTGCTCCGCTTACTTATTTCGAGATCGAGCCTGCCTTTGGTTCCTGGAAAGACATTAAAGCGATCGGGGCGAAGCATGATGTGCTGCTGGATGTGATGGTCAATCATATTTCCCGGCAATCGGCGTATTTTCAGGACTTCCTCAAGCAGGGAAGACGCTCCCCATACGCGGATTTGTTCCTGACGCTCGATAAAGTCTGGGAGGACGGGCAACCCGTTCAAGCCGACATCGATAAAATGTTTCTCCGCCGTCCCTTGCCGTATTCCACGTTCACGATTGAGGAGACAGGGGAAGAGGAGAAAGTGTGGACGACCTTCGGGAAGACCGATCCTTCCGAGCAGATCGACCTCGATATTCATTCGGATCAGGTAAAACGTCTGCTGACCGAGATCTTCGAGAATTTCCGTAACAACAACGTCAAGATCGTACGCCTGGATGCCGTGGGCTATATCATCAAGAAGCTGGGCACGAGCTGCTTCTTCGTGGAACCGGAAATTTACGGCTTTCTGGACTGGATCAAGGAGCTGGCCGATTCGCTTGATATCGAGCTGCTGCCTGAGGTCCATGCTCACTACAGCATTCAATATAAGCTGGCCGAGCACGGCTTCTGGATTTACGATTTCATTCTGCCTTACCGCATTCTGGATACGCTCGTTAATAAAAATGCGGAGGCGCTGAAGGAATACCTGATCACGCGTCCTGCGAAGCAGTTCACGATGCTGGACTGCCATGACGGCATCCCCGTCAAGCCTGATCTCGACGGATTGATCGACACGAAAGCAGCGCGCAAGCTGGTTGATACCTGCCTGGAGCGCGGCTCCAATCTAAGCCTGATCGTCTCTGACGAGCATAAGGATGCGGACGGATTCGACGTGCACCAGATCCGCTGCAGCTATTATTCCGTACTGAACAGCGATGATGATGCTTATCTGGCGGCCCGTGCCATCCAGTTCTTTGCTCCCGGTATTCCGCAGGTATATTACGTCGGACTATTAGCGGGAGAGAATGATGAAGAAGGGGTTCGCCGCACAGGGGAAGGTCGGGAGATCAACCGTCAAAACTTCAGTGTAGGCGAAATCGAGCAGGCGCTTGGCAAAAGCGCGGTCCAGCGCCTTCTTGCGCTGATCCGGTTCCGCAACGAATACGACGCCTTTAACGGTGATTTCCGTGTACTGCAATCGGCAAGCCATGAGGTCCGGCTGGAGTGGACTAAGGAAGATCTGCGCTGCACGCTGCAGCTTGATCTGGGCACGAACCGGACGGTCATCGATTATGTGGAGGCAGATGGGACAACGGCTCAATTCGTAGTGTAGTGAAGGGAATATAAAGGCCACCGGCTTAGCCGGTGGCTTTGTCTTTCTTCAGAGCGTATCCTCCGATTCAAGCTTATGGAGAAAGCCGCGGATATGGGCAAGCTGTGCCTGGACGTCCTCCTGATTGATCTTGGTATCCTGGTAGATTTTGCAGGGAATCTCCTTAGCCTGGTGCCGAAGTTCCTGCCCTTTCCCAGTCAGGGTGATGATGACGTTGCGCTCGTCCTTCGGATCGCGGGTACGGCTCAGCAGCCCCATGGCTTCGAGCTTCTTCAGCAGCGGCGTCAGTGTCCCGGAATCGAGGAACAGGCGGCTGCCAAGCTCCTTGACGGTGACTGCATCCTGCTCCCATAGCGCCAGAAGGGTAATATATTGAGTATAGGTCAGTCCCAGCTCCTGCAGCAGCGGGCGGTATAGCTTCATGATGCCCCGGGAGCAGGCGTAGAAGGCGAAGCAGAGCTGATCGTCGAGCTTGAGTGAGATGCTTGTGTCGTTGGTCTCGGACATGTTGTTGATTCACCTGCCTGCGATTGAATTGGATGCAATTCATTTGTTTGGTCGAATTATAGCATGAGCCCGGGGTGGGGTCAAAGCGGAGTGAAGGTGCTGTGAAAGGGTGCAGTGGATATTTGACTTCGGAAATTAAATTGCATACAATTTAATTAGGGGAAATTAATTCGGTAAAGGAGATGGGACCATGTCAATTTATGATATCGAAGTAACCACCATCCGCGGGGAACAGCAGACGCTGGCAACTTACAAGGGGCAGGTGATGCTGATCGTCAATACGGCGACCAAGTGTGGATTTGCTCCCCAGTTCAAGGGACTTCAGAAGCTTCACGAGGATTACGGCAATCGGGGGCTGGCGGTGCTCGGCTTTCCGTGCGGTCAATTTGCGAATCAGGAGCCGGGAGACAATGAGGATATCGCTTCCGCTTGTGAGTTGAATTTTGGCGTAACCTTCCCGTTGTATGAGAAGATTGAAGTGAACGGAGATGGAGCGCATCCGCTGTTCAAGCATTTGACGAAGGAGGCTCCGGGGCTGCTCGGCTCGAAGGCGGTCAAGTGGAACTTCACGAAGTTCCTGATCGACCAGGAGGGCAAGGTAGTGAAGCGGTTCGCCCCGGCGGATGAGCCGTCCAAGATCGAGGTCCACATTCAGAAGCTGCTGGCGGAAGGCAAGTAGAAGGAGCCACCTTCGCAGTGGTGAAAAGTTGCCTTATTAAACTCGTACTAATAGGGTTTATTTTAGGCCTTGGGTCAGAGTTATAATCAGAGAGGCGATACCGGGGTATCGTGCCGGGTATGGCCTCTTTTTGCTGCAATTGTAAGAAAATGTTCGCGGGATGAAGCGAGGGAGCAGGTTCCTTTTTTGCGCCGAGTATGATAGAACAGATAAAGGACAACCTGAATACGAGAAGCGCGCCGCGGAAGCGGTAGAGGAAAGGATGCTTTGTGCATGTACGTGGTATGCAAGGATCATGTGGAGCTGGCGATTGATATGTTTGTGGACGAGTTCGAGGAGGCCCCGGACGTGGTGGATCTTGAGCACACGAAGTTCATTGATTGGGAGCCACCGGTCAAGTGCCAGGAATGCGACTGCGAGGCACGGTTTTTGGTGGTGTAAGTCAGACGTAAAATGACGATGAAGTGATGATAGGCGGTAGTCTGCCCCTTTGGAGGCGGAGGCCGCCTTTTTGCTGTTGATGAATACTGGATAGGCTGGGAAAAAGAGAGCTGGACAAGCGCTGTGGCTTGCCCTGCTTTTTTGGATGGTGTGCGAAGGCTGACGGAAATTAGTTGGCTGCGGTATCTTGCTCGGCGGGAGTTCGGAAGCTCCGGCGGCCAAGCACGCCTACGATAAAGGCCACCATGGTTAGCACGGCCGCGAGCAGGTAAAGGTTCACGATACCGAACCATTCGGCCAGCCCGGCCATGCCCAGCAGCGAGATGCAGAAGACCAGGTGCAGCAAGGAGGCCTGAGCGGACAGTACCTTGGGCAGCATCAGCTTGCCGACACTGCGCTGGATGAGCGTGCGGCGGTTGACGATGGACAGCTCGGCAAACGGGCCCATCAACAGCACAAGAATGAGGGCGATGTAAGGCTCGGTGTTGACGGCATACACGGCAGTAAGCAGGCCATAGCCTGCCATGCCGATCAGCATCGCCGACAGGAAGCGGTCGCCGATGGTCCGCACCAACACCAGCACCAGCAGTCCGCCGCTGACTGTTCCGGCAAAGTAGGCGGCGTTAATGAAGCCCCACCATTCCTCGCCTTGCCCTAGCGCGGTCTGCACGAAGGCGAGCGTGAAGGCGCCGACCCAGACCGAGCCGCCCAGCATGTCGATGATGTCCATGAAGGTCAGCAGGCGGAGGCGCGGCATGCGCCAGATCGTCTTCCAGCCTTCGGTTAGCGTGTGCCAGCGTGAAGAGCCGGCGGTGTCAGAAGTCTTGGAAGAGCCAATGGTGGTGTTCGCTGTGGGATCAGACATGCCGGAATTTGCAGCGGTGGCGCGGGCTGCGGAGTCATTGTACTCAGCCGGTTCTTTCACGCCCAATGTAAAGGCCGCCGCCAAGCCATAGATCACCGCTGTCACTAGCAGTGTCGGACTCGGGCCGAGCATCGCGACGACGATACCGCTCAGTCCCCAGCCGGCAAACTGCACCACCTGATCGCTGACACTGATGAGACCATTGGCTTTGAGCAAGCTTTGCTCAGTGGGAACGAGCCGCGGCACAAGCGCATTACGGGTCGGTACGGTCCATCCATCAAGGAAGGACATGACAAAGACGAGCGCAAAGACAAGAATAAAGGAAGCATCGCTCCCTTGTAGTTGCAGATAGACAGCAAGGACGATGAACAGCAGAAACTGGCCAGATTGTGATAAGAGAAGTAAGGAAGGCAGCCTGAAGCGATTGATCAGCAATGGTGCGATCAGACCGCTGATCATTTGAGCGAAGCTGCGCATTAAGGGCATTAGCGCCGCAGATACGAGCGAGTTCGTCTGGTTCAGCACCAGCACGGTGAGCGCCATAATGTAGAGCACGTCTGCGGCATTGGCCGCAGTCTGGGTGGTCCACAGATAATAAAAAGGCCGGGACATCGGCGAGGATTTCATGGTAGGTTGGGTCTCCGTTTCCGAACGGTCAGGCTTAAGATAAGCGCTGATCTCTTGTAATTTAGTTGCTGCCAGTGCTCCCGTTCTCATACAGGCCAACATGGCTGCGCAAACAATCATTTTACCTCATAAATATAAACCTTTGTTCTATAGATATCCCTACAGACAATCACTTTCTCAGGCTGCCAATTAGGCAGAGCAAAGCATATACTAATAATCGCTGTTCCAGAACACAACTGCTCTGTAAAAATAGGGTCTAGCCTCTTCATCGCACCAGGAAAGAGATAGCAAATGATTAGATCTGCTTTTCTATAATTGTATTTGTACAAATCACCATATATAAATTGAACATTTTTAGATGCCTTTACCTTAGCCAGCAAACGTGAAAACCATAAAGGAATCCACGAGTTCTCTATCCCCGTAATCAACCAACTTGATTTATATTGTGACAAAAGAACAGCAAGGTTCCCCCAGCCTGAGCCGGCCTCGACTACAGAGCATGGGGCCGCATTGTCCCATTGCCGAATTTCCTTGATTACAGCACGGCGAACTGGCGCAGAAGCAGGAGTGGGAGAAATCCCGTTTCTCCATCCTTTATAAAGGATAGACAGCCCGGCACATAATGCCACAAGCATGGATACAGCCCCAATGATATCTATTTTAATAGGTAACACAATATCCTCCTCAAGGCATGAGTTGCTTTATTCTTCATAGAAATATTGTAGCACATTAAAGAAAACGACCATGTAGAAGGATCATTGAAGTAAATTAATACAAGGGCTATAGAACTAATGAGTGATCGACAAGAACTATTGCATAGATAGGAGCCAGTACAATATCATATTCTTGATGGTGATTACTGTTTTTCAAAGTGAAATATAGCATTTTTCATGCTACAGTCCCCTTGCAGTGGTGGTCACAGCGTTTTTGTGAAGTCTTTATTCAGGAGGTAGATGAAAGTGGATCAAGCGTTGCGGCTGCAGTTGGAACAGTGGTATGAGGAAGATGAACACCAGAATATTGTAGATGCTTTGGAAGCTATCCCTGTTGCTGATAGAGATTATGAAATGGCTGGTCAGTTGGGCCGTGCTTATAACAATGTAGGCCGTTATGAGGATGCACTGGCACAATTTGCCCAAGTTGCCGAGCAGGGGGAGAGTGATCCCGCGTGGCATTACCGGTCAGGGTATTCTTATTATTTTCTGGGGAGATTTGAAGAAGGAGTGCAGGCATTTACCAAGGCACTGGAGCTCGATCCGGAGGATGAGCACTCACGAAATCTGCTTGACTGGTGTCGGGAACGCCTTGATCGTCAGCAGCAAAATGAGAAAATTCGGGAACAGGCGTTGCGGCGAAAAGAACAGACTCCAACGAAGCCGCTCTTCGAGGGTCTGGATTTGTCTGAATTTTGGGATAACGGCAGCTATGCCGAGAGTACATATACGATGGACCCGCCTAGCGACGCATTGATTGCCAGTGTGGAGGAGGAGCTGGGCTACAAGCTGCCAGCTTCGTATATCGCTTTGATGAAACAGCGTAATGGGGGCATTCCTCAGAATACCTGCTTCCCTACACAAATCTCTACCTCTTGGGCTGACGATCATATTGCGATCTCGTCGATCATGGGAATCGGGCGGGATAAAGATGAATCGCTCTGCGGGGATATGGGTAGCCGATTTATGATCGAGGACTGGGGATATCCGGACATCGGGGTCGTCATTTGTGACTGTCCTTCGGCAGGTCATGATGTGGTTATGCTGGATTACCGCCGTTGTGGCAAGGATGGGGAACCTGAGGTGATCCATGTGGATCAGGAGTCAGAGTATGAGATTACTTTTTTGGCGCCGGATTTTGAGACCTTTATTCGCGGCTTGGTGAGCGAAGAGGAGTACGATACCTCGATCGAGGATAAAGCGAACGATTTGCGCAAGGTGGCTGAAGGTAAGTTCTCGCCTTTGCTGGAGGAGCTGTGTGGCAAGGCGGAAATGGTGGATGCTAAGCAGCTCGAATCGCAGATCCGGGCGGTATGTACACGTATTGTGGAGGAAAAGGGGCATTTCTCCTTCCATGCGGATGACTTGTCGCTGCTGATGTACGATGTGCAGTTCTGGCTGTATACAAATGCTTATCCGCGGCCTACGCGGGAGGAATACCTCGATATGTATCCGAAGATGATCGCGTTCGGCGGGGAATTTGGCCAAAGCGGCTATGCGCCTGCCTGGATTACGGACTGGCTCGATAAACGCATGCAAGAGGGCTGGATTAAGAAGGATCATGGGACTTTGAGCTTGACAGAGGATGCGCGCAAGGAAATCATCGCTCGTCTGGAGCTGGAGGCCGGAGGGAATGCGGTGGAAGAAGAGGATACGGATGTCGCTCCGTTTAAGCTGGTGGATCAAGGTGAGCGGGGGATGTCGGTCATCTTACCGGTTGGAACGTATTTGACGGAATTGTTTGCGTCGCGGGCCGATGAAGGTTTTGAGGGCAGCGGATATGATTGGGCGTCGCTCGCATTTGTGTATCTGGCTGAGCAGATGCCCGACCTGCAGGGCATCATCCGCTTCGACCCGGAAGGCTCGATGTTCTGTGCTTATTCCTCCGATCGGGAGGCGCTTCAGGCCTTTGCCGTTGGCTTCAAACAAGCCTGTGAGAATGAAGCGCTGATTCGCGATTTATTCTCGCGAGCGGAGTTGGATTAATTAGCTTACATTATTGGGCGTATAAAAAACTAAACAGCAAGCGTCAGGGCCGGGGGAAATTCCCCAAGGTGGCTCATGACACTTGCTGTTTTTTTGCGATTGAAGAGTGACTTCTATTTTAATTGAGCGTAATTTCTTTTTCCCAAGTCAATTCCTGATCTTCCTCATTCACGAATACGAAGGCGGCCTTACCTGCCTCACCCTTCAATTCTTCGGGATAGAAGAACCCCATAAACTGCCCGTCACCGCTGATATAGAAGCCGTCTCCGCCAGTTTGTCCATGCTCGATCGCTTCTTCAAACGTATTGACGGTGTTGTTATTTTCGGATGACCACTGCATTTCCTGAAGTCTGTAGCCTTCGGGGATTTGCTTCACTTGAAAATCAAAGCTGCCTTTGTTCTCGATCGGCTTGGGTGTCTGATCAATCTCAATAAGGATCTCCTCACTAGTCCTATCATTCTCTGAGATAGAGCCGACAGGGTCTGTAAGGACGTTAATGGATGAGTCTGTGTTGTTATTCCCTGCTTGCGCCTGATTTGTCGCATTGGATTCGGGTTGATTGTTAGAGTTCATGGTGCCTGCTTGTGAGTTGTTTCCACAGGCGCTCATTAGTAGTACGGCGCTTAAAGCAGCCATTAATATTATCGGTTTAGGTTTCGTCATGTGGTTTCCTCCAGTTGTGTTCAATGTAATTCATAGACAAAGACAAGACTATGACAGAGCCATGTATCCTGATACAGCTTAATGGGGGAGCGGATCATTATCAGGAAAAAGGGGTGATACAGGTTATTTACCGCCAGACAAAAAAACTAAACATGGACTGTAAATTCATCAGATAAGAGAATCCATGAACAAACTTATATAATTGATAGTTTATGTTGGGATTAAATTGTGTATTAGGGCGGTTCTGGCGAACTATACTATAGGCAGGAAAAAGGCGGTTTTGTGATATGCTAGAGGTATATGTGGCGGGAATACATAATGAACATGATGGTGGTGCAAATCATTGAATATACAAATTATTGCAGTAGGTAAGATGAAAGAGAAATATTTGACCCAGGGGATTGCGGAATATGCGAAAAGGCTGACCCCTTACATCAAACTGACGTTAACGGAGGTTCCTGATGAAAAGGCGCCCGAGCAACTCAGCGCTAGTGAGGAAGAGCAAGTGAAGCGTAGGGAGGGGGAGCGAATCCTGGCTCACCTGAAGCCAGATACGTATGTCGTGGCAACGGCCATTGAGGGCGAGCTCTGGACGTCGGACAAGCTGGCCCAGCATATTGAAGAACTAGCGACCTATGGCCGCAGCCAGATCGCCTTTGTCATCGGCGGCAGCTTAGGCCTGTCCGATGAAGTCCTTCAACGCGCCAACCTGAAGATCTCGTTTGGCCGCTTCACCTATCCGCACCAGCTTCTGCGGCTGGTGCTTGTGGAGCAGGTGTATCGGGTGGTGAAGATTATTAGGGGGGAACCGTATCATAAGTAGTGGTAAAGCGGAGAGTTGATGTTGTTGTTACCGCAAAAGCTCTATGGAAGGGAAAAGAGGCTGTCCCAAAAGTCATAAACAATGATGACTAAGGGTCAGCCTCTCTTCTTATTACAAATTCCTTGAACTCATCGCTGCCAGTGTTCGCCAGTGATATCTAATCATTAAAAAGCACTTCAATGCTTGTTTTATCTTTCTGAGTTATCTGACGGATATTCTATTTCCGGTTATAGAGGAGTCGTATAGTATTTCGCTAATGCGGTTTGTTACTTTGAAAAAAATGAAGCGCTCATGTTCTTATTTTTGATTGTAAATCTCTTAATAATAACATTCGCCTAAAATTCTTATAGGATATTTCAGTGAAGTTATTGATATGCTCGTCAAAAAAATCTAATAATAACGGTATTTGAACTGGTCTTGTTATTTTCTTTTCAAAGCGAGTAAATGGACCATCTGTTTCAAAAAGGATTAAATCTTGAGGTATTTTTTTAATAATATTTCGCCCCTTTTTTGACAACAACATGTTGATATTAACTGAAAACATATACTTCCTTTCTATAATGCGTTCTAATGTAGAAATCTTGCCCGTGTACCAGTGGAAAACAGCATACTTAACATCATTCTCAATCAATATTTTTAAAACTTCGTCCTCTGCACCTCTAGAGTGAACTGAATATATTTTATTTTTGTTATATTTTCTCTGAGTGACAAAGTAGAAATTATCAATTTGTCTTTGTAGGTTATCTGTTGGTTGATTACCACTGATATCTATCCCTACCTCACCAATGTATGAGGTCTTACTTGCTAATCTATCAAATAACTCTTCATTTAGTGGGAATTCATCTGTAAGGTCAGGATGGTATCCTAAAGCCAGTCTCACATATTTAAAGCCTTGATAAGTATCGAATTGCTTTTCAAATAACTCAGGCAAATTTGTCACAAATAGAGCATAAATCTTATTAGATTCATACTCTTTAGCTAACTTTTTAGGATTTGGATAGTTGTCGATATGAACATGAAAATCAAAATATGTCATACTTCTCAAGAAACCTTTCAACTTCTTTGCTAAAACGCTGAAACATTTCATTTGTTTTAACAAAGTAATTATCTTCAGTATAGAACCTATTCTTCAAACCGAGAGTCAACATAATTGAGTTATTATCAATATCGTTTTTACATCCCCTGAAGTACTCTATGGATGATTTCAGATCTTCGAACTGTTCGAGTGTGATGCCTTTATTTTTCCCATTATAACCAACGTCATACAAATGCTCGTCAAATTTTTCATTATCACATGCTGACAATGAAATTTTCCTTAATACACAAGGTATACACGTGCCACATTGTTTAGACTTGTCCAATAAATGAAGGGATTGTCTACTTTTTGCACATGTATGTGTAAATTTAATTTGTTCCTTAAAATCATCACTTAATTGGTCTATAATTTCACCTTTTGTTTTAAAAATGAAGGGATTAGAAACACGCTGTACTAGTCCCAAAGACTCGAGAACTGAATTAAACAAGTATATAGTTCTAGGGTGGGTAGTCTTAGTTGTAAATCTTCCATTTTTGTTTGGATTCAATGATAAAAAACCATTTTCATATATTAATATATCTTTTACTCCATGTTCATATGCTACAGCAGACGCTAAACTTAAAAATAAAAGTGACCGTGTAGCTTGTGTCGGTTCTGCTTTTTTACAATTAAGTTTATCAAAGAAATATCTAATTGAATTTTTATGTTTACCTGAAACAAAGTTTGCTATAGACTCCTGTTTGCTCTGTTCAAATTTATTGAGTTTATATCCTACATAAATTGAACTAGTACCTGATGAAATATTTTGAAATGCACCACTGAATGAATCTAAGCCACCAGATAGCAAGGAAACGTTGTTAAATCTTCCAAAATCCAATTCTAAGGAAGTTCCAATAAACATCTTTTTAGAAAGTACAAAATTGAAATCAGCAACATCCCTACTTACAAATTGAACAAGTTTTTTTAATAAAGGTTTTGTTTGCTCCCATATTTCAGGATTAGAAACTGGTACAGAAATAGAATATATTCTACCCCCGTCATCAATTCTTTTTGTCATGATATCAATAAAGTATATTGTAGTTACAACATCTATTAAATCCAACACAATGGAATCTTGAGCACTCTCAAACCTAGTTAATCGACTTAGGAATAATTCATGCGGTAGTAATCCAAACTCTTTAATAAAGGGATTTTCCATTTATTAAAACTCCCCAAATTCAATTGCTTCAGCTCTCTTAACCACAGACGTAATAAGTTCTTTTAGACTAATTTTACTACTCAAATATCCTTTAATTAAACTTGTTAATTCTTCAGAAACAATCTTTCTTGCTTGTATCTTAATTAATAAATTGATTTCATCGTGGGGTATTTCTAAATAGACATCACTAAAAACCTCAATCAATTCTGTTTGAACAATTAGGTAGATTAAATAGTAAGTAAATTCAGAAATAAAACCATCAATATCTATATTCTCTTTAAGAATTGTTGTTATAGCGAGTCTAAATGCTTGAAGCAATAACTCTGAAAATTCGTCTTTAAACTCTTCTTCTGCGAGTTCAATTAGCTTTTCAAGAAACTCATTGAAAATTCTCTCGTTGCTTTGTATTTCATCATACGAAATACCACCAAATTGCCCTTCGGACTTCATACTATTTATACCAGTAATACCTTGCTGCAAAAGAACCTTAAATGAGTCTTTATTTAATTCTTTTGTAATTCGTTGTTCATCAAGAACTAGCGAAGTAGCCTGCGGTATTGATTTCTTAATATCTTGTTTTCCCAGTTGTTGTAGTAGCTTTTTAACATCTCTATTAATATTTTTTTTTGATGTCCCCATTGTCCAACCGTTCCCCTCGAGTTTCGTTAAAGCTAGTATAGCAAAGTTATATTTCGAATAGTATAATTTTCCCATTAATTTCGGGACTTGCTGGATTAGATCCAGTACAAATCCACCCAAGATTGGGCATGTTTTTGCCGGAACGAGACGTTTTTGGTCGTAAACAAAATCAGGTGAACAAATTTGATCGATCAGCAAATAATTTTTGGCTTCAAGAGCTAAATCAACACGGGGAGTTGGTACACAAAGATAAGCAGGACTTTGTACTGTTTGGATTTATTTCTCCGAGACAGTTAAGTCAGTATCACTTGAAGACATTAAGGATGAAGATTCTGTTTACTATAAAGGGGTTCAAAATGGGTGGAGTTTCTTAATTTTGGGAAAAACAGCCGAATTCGTTATTATGCCCGGAGTAGTCGATCGTGCATCAATTGTAGCAGCGATTAAACCCTCATTCTGGAAAAAGTTAGGATACATTCAGTACCTTTTCACAGATGGAACCGTATTGGAACAGGTTCAGTAACTGTGTAATCTCCACGGTTGTCATTTTGGATATGATTACATTTGTAATTATTAAATACTCAAGGAGTATGTTCCAAAAGTAAACTTTGGAGCACCCTCCTGAAATTTCGCTTCAAAGATGATACGTGAACCATATCAAAATACATGCGGTTAATAAATGGACCCGCCTAGAACGTTGAATTTACAACGTTTTAGGCGGGGCTGTTGTTTATTAATACAGATCACAACAACTATCAAATGGATCCTTACTATTGTTACTGCTAGAGCATAATGTCCGCCAGTTGATGGCATACGTTGCCTATTGGAGACCAACTAGGTGCTCCACTATCTATCCTTCTTAAGCTTTGGAGCTGTTAATTTTGAGCTGACCATAGTTAAAATATCTGCAGTTTTTTGAATAAGCTTATCCGTAGTTTTCTGATCTATAATAAAGCCATCTTCGGAATAACATAGAAAAACAATTCTATTTACTAGATCAGCAACTTCAGGATCGACATTGAGGTCTTTATGTATAAGTAAAAGGAAATCATCAAAGATGATATCTTGGCTAGTTGGATTGGATTTATTTTCATAAACATATAGGGCTCGTGCTATGGATGTTAATGCCAAGTTGCAGAGTATAAGTGATGTTCTGAACTGATGGTTGTTTCTCATCAAATAAGCCAACTGCATATGATAGTGAGCTAATTCTCGATAATTCTTTATCCTGTAGCAAAAATCAGTTTCCATCTATTCACGTCCTTTGAAAGCAATAATGCTACACACCTTAATGATACATATAAATATTAAAAAAGTAAATGATATCTATATATCGGTGTTTACTATTGGAAATCTTGTCTACACTTTTGACTTAGAGAGGGTGTATGACGTGAAGGATAATGAAGTATTGAAGCTCGTAGGCGCTCGTATTCGATTGTTGCGGAAAGAAAGGGGCCTGTCCCAAGAAGCTTTGGGAGAAAAGGGTGGGTTTCATTTTTCATATATTGGCCAGGTGGAAAGAGGGGAGAAGAACATCTCTTTGCTCAATTTAGCCCAAATCGCCGAAGCACTTGAGGTTAATTTGATCCAGCTTTTTTCTTACGTTGAAGAGAAAACCGAGGTTACATCAACAGACAACAGTATTCAAGAGGTTGTTGGAATGCTTAGAGAAACTACTGATGAAAAGATAAGACTAGCTAAAAACGTATTGAAGGAATTATTAAAAGCGAACACTTAGGGATTGAGAAAGGACCTTCGAGGCTAAAGGAGTATTTATGAAAGAAATTATCGGGTTCATATTAATAATTATTGTTTTAGGCGTTATATCTGGCTTGTTGCAAGGTACCAAGAAGAAAAAACGTAGAGGCTCGAGCAAACAGAAACCAACAGAAATGAAGAAGACTTCAGCTTCATTCAATCGTTCCTCCACAACATGTAGGCCGGACGAAGTAATTCTTAAGTCACCACTGGATCAAATCAACGGTGCTGAGTTCGAACGACTATTATCGCTATATTTCCGGGATCAAGGATATACGGTAAAAGAAGTAGGGGTTGGCGGAAGAGATGGCGGTGTAGATTTGGTTATCATCGATAAACGAGGCGAGAAAACCGCTGTACAAGCCAAATGTTACGCCGATCATAATAAGGTACAAGTGATGACCGTCAGAGAACTGGTGGCTGCCAAGCGCAATCATGATTGCATCCTATCTTTACTCATTACTACCTCCGATCTTACGGCTGATGCGAGACGGGAAGCCGAACAGTTTAAAGTAGATTATTGGCATGGCGGACTTATAGAGAATAAACTCCATGCTTGGGGGAAATGGCAGCCGGGGAAAGGGAACAAGAAGCCTAAAAAAGCTACTCCAACTGGTTCAACTGTTAAAACCATAACTTGTGCCTGCGGTGCACCGATGGTGGCACGTAAGAACAAGGAGGGGAAGGCCTTTTGGGGGTGCAGCACCTATCCGGCTTGTAGAAAGACAAAAGCAATGTAATTAGACGAAAGGCTGCCATTTTGGCGGCCTTTTCCTATGTGTAGGTAAGATCAATAACTGAATTGAACTTTAGTGGTAAACCGTGTTACTCTGAGAAGCGGTACGCTCAAAATTTAGCTATAAAGAAAGGTAATACGATGATAAAGGTGGATCACTTATCCTTCTCGTTTCCGCAAAAAGAACTATATAAAGATATTTCCTTCACGCTCGAAGAAGGCCAACACTGCGCCTTTATCGGTACAAGCGGCAGTGGGAAAAGTACATTGATTGATATACTGATGGATCCGGAAAGATATTTGTTTGAGGGCAAGTTAGAGATAGACCCCAATTGCAGAATCGGGCATGTCAGTCAGTTCCCACAAGTAGACAAAGCTCAAGAAACAACCGTGTTTGAATATATAGGAGAAGAATTTATTAAGCTGCGAAATGAAATAGCATCGATTTGTACGGAAATGGAAACCTCATCGGAGTTGGACTCGCTGCTGGGAAAGTATCAATTGGCTTTAGACACGCTCCAATCTATGGGTGGCGATGATTTTGAAAGCAGCATTAATAAGCAGCTAAATCTAGCAAACCTCATGAAGCTGAAAGATCAAAGGGTATCCGATCTCAGTGGTGGAGAGCTCAAGCTTATTCAAGTGATGAAGGAAATGCTTAGTAGTCCGGATGTAATAATTATGGATGAGCCCGATGTATTTTTAGACTTTGAAAACCTCAATGCGCTTAAAAAACTCATTAATTCCCACAAGGGAATCATGCTGGTTGTTACGCACAACCGCTATCTATTGAATCATTGCTTCAATAAAATCATCCACCTCGAAAACAGGGAGCTCCAAGAGTTTGATGGGCGGTTTATCGATTATAACTTCTCGCTGCTTCAGACCAAGATCGAGCTGCAAGAAATTGCGGTCGCCGAAGCCGAAGAAATCGAGCGATACGATCACCTCATCGATAATCTTAGAGAGATCGCAACGAATGTTGCAGACCCGTCCAGAGGCCGAGCGTTAAAGGCCAGAGTCAAGTTTCAAGAAAGACTGGAAGCGCGTAGAATTAAAGCACCGTTTGTTGATATTAAGCAGCCGAATATTAGCTTTGGTATAGATCATGAAATGGAAGACACCATGGTTGTAAAGGTCAATCATTATAGCGTTGCCTTTGATGAATTGCTTTTACACGATGTTAACTTTGAAGTGAAATCTACAGATAAAGTAGCCATTATCGGCGCGAACGGTACCGGGAAAACGACTTTACTCCGAGAAATCTTCAACAATAATCATGATTCAATTGAAGTAAATGCCGATGTGAAAGTGGCTTATTTATCTCAACACCAAGGCGAAACACTAAAGGATTCGAATACCATACTGGATGAATTCATCGATGCCGGATTTAAAACTTATGATGAGATTAGTTCGTATCTTTCAGACTACGGCTTTGAAGGAGAAATCCTGAATCAAAAGATACAATCCTTATCCGGTGGAGAAAAGAACATGCTTCAAATCGCTAAAGTTTCTGCCAGTCAAGCAAACGTACTGCTGCTTGATGAACCGACAAGCCATTTAGACATCTATACCCAGATCGCACTGGAGAAAGCCATCCAAGACTACAAAGGTGCAATTCTTATGATTTCGCATGATTTTTATTCTGTTGTAAACGGTATGGATTATGTTTTACTCATTGAAGATAAGAAGATTAGAAGAATGAGTATGCGCAAATTCAGACAGATGATTTATGCCAGTCATTTTAATCGAGATTATTTAGAAATCGAGCAGAATAAAAAATCAGTTGAAATGAAAATAGAATTGGCTTTAAAAGAGACGAACTTTGAACTTACAAAAGGTTTGTTAGATGAGCTGGAAGATCTGATTAAGCTGCTTTAAAAGTGCCCTATCATTCAGCGCGGTCTGAGTATTACCTGGGAGCCTTTTCCACCTGTCTGAATGCCCGTTTCCTTACTTCCGACTTCCTTAAGTTCACTCAATAACTGCTCCAGCACTTTCCTGGCTGCTGCGCCCTCCTTCGCGCCGGAGGCCTTAACTACAAGCTGTACTGGCTTGCCGGAGCGCAGATGCTTATCCGCTTGCCGCAGCTTCGTGTCGTAATCATGCTGTTCGATATGAGCGGTGAAGCGCAGCTCCTTGACCTTTTCTTGTCTGCCGTTACCGCCAGCTTGCTGATTTTTACCTGATTTGCGTGCAATCACTGACCCTTTCTGTGCCGTTGCTTTCGCTTTGCCTTTAGCCATCAGGCTGCAGGGCGGGGGACTGCTCATCAGTGAGGTGCAGACCAGATCGACCTTTTTGGACCGGGCCATAGCCAGCGCCTCCTCTCTGGTGACAATGCCGATGGCCTCACCGTTCAGTCCGGTAAGCATTACCTCGGACGCTCTAATTTGTTCGTTCATTAAGACTGCCACTGTAACCCAACCTCCTGTTGTATAAATCCTCATATGGTTTATCATATACGGAAGCTGCTGGGGGTTCAAATGATGCCGAGAGTATTCAGGAGGAGATGAGAAGCTGATGAATATAAACGGAACCCTTAGTGAATTTATGGCTTGGGCTACACAGTAGCCTCCCCGAAACTTTTTTTATAAAGGGAAAAGTTCACAAATGACGAATGTAGTCATTACGACAATTCGAGGAGTGAACCCATTTTGCGTAAACTGATCAAACTTCAATTAATCACTGTACTTGCTTTCTTGCTAAGCATCGTTTCTATTTCATCCGCATTTGCAGAGACCTCCCTGATCTCAGACAAAAATTTGGAACAAGCGATTAGAGTCGAGCTAAAGAAGCTGACTGGCCCCATTACCAAAGAGAATCTACAAACCATGACGTCGCTCTATCTCAATGGTCCAGAGCAGAAAATTAGCAGTTTAAGCGGACTAGAGCATGCTGTTAATGTAGAGAGCCTGATGCTCCCGGATCTTGGAATTACCAATATTGAACCGCTTAAAAATCTGCATAAAGTCACCTTTCTAGCTCTGAATGACAATCAAATCACTCAAATTGAGCCGCTAAAAGAGTTATCCCAACTGGAGCAGCTCATTATCGATTCGAACAACATCGAGAAGCTTGATGCAATAGCGGGATTAACCCATTTAACGGACTTGTTAATCGGCCATAATCAGCTTAAGGATCTGTCACCGATCCAATCCTTAGTCAAACTGAATTGGCTGGACATAAGCAATAATCAAATCCCGTCTCTTGAACCTCTAAGAGATCACCCGGAACTGGAACATTTATATTTTGAGAATAATCAAGTCCAAGATATCAGCGTCTTAACAAGTCTTCCGAAGCTCAAAGAGGTTTCACTCAGCAATAACTCTCTGAATGGGAGTGCAGAGAAAATTCTGATTGAACTCGCTGCCAAAGGCGTCAAAGTGTTTAAAGATGAAGATGAACAACCGGTATCACCCTCAGATCCTGACGAAATCATGGTGCTGCTGAATGGGGAGATCGTTACATTCCAAGTCCCACCCATCAAGCAAAATGGATCTGTACTTGTTCCGTTCCGCGCTATTTTCGAAGCATTGGGATTGAAGGTTGACTGGGATTCAAAAACCCAAACGATCACGGGAAGTAAATCGGGTACGTCTATCAAGCTTAAAGTAGGTTCAACTACTGCTGAGATCAATGGCAAGCAGAAGAAACTGACAGTAGCCCCTTCTACCATCAAGGGCAGCACCTACGTTCCATTACGGTTTATCGGCGAAGCAGTGGATGCGAAGGTGAACTGGCTTTCTGAGATTCAAGCAGTCACAATTTATACGTTGGATTAGATCGCATGATCGTTTGGCTAATTATTTCTAATTTAGTGGAATCATATTGCGGCTTTAAGTAATACGCTGCAACTTCATACGATAACCCAGATATTCTCGATTCCTTATTTCATGAAGTATAAATCGGACTTTAGAATCAATTTCCTGGCCCAACTTGCATGAATCGTGCGGCGTTCTCTATAGTAGAGGGAACGACATACGAACGGAGTGGTAGGGAGAAATGGAGAGCGAACGCGTTAGAAACACGATGCGGGAACACGGATACTGTGTCGCCAGACGACGCATTGTCGTCGTTTGCCGTAGAGGCTTATAAAGTAGCCTATCAGGAGGGGGAGCTGCCGGCTCAGGTTATGATGGCAGACGTTACTCTGTTTAATCAGGAGACGACTACCGACATGGAGCGCACTCAGTTTTGGACAATGCCGGATGCGGAGGATGTTCTGCAGGAATGTCACTATATTGATTTTGATGGAGCCTGTAAAGGCAATTGAAAACTAGGAACACAAATAGCTAAACAGAATAGGAACGGAGTCGGCTAAATATAGCTGTCTCCGTTTTTTATTTACACAGAACCGCAGCTCGCAGACCGGGTACCGTATCATTCTGGTTCAGGGTCATCTTTAAAATTTTTCTTGTGAATACTTTCCGTCCCTGCATTTAATGCAGTCTTGTAATATGAGCATTTATGCTCGATCAGCTCCATGGTTTTCTTCAGTTCTTCCATTTGTGCCTCTACCGTTGCTTTTCGTTCCATGAACATGTCATATCTTTGCTGTAACGTGGAATCCCCCTCTGAGCACCAATCAATGAAGTTCTTAATCTCCTTAATGGGCATCCCGGTTGATTTTAGACATTCAACAATTTTTAAAGCTTCGATATCGGATTCCTTAAATATTCTCGTTCCGCTGGGAGCGCGTTCTACAAAAGGCATCAGCCCCTCTTTGTCATAGTAACGCAAGGTATATGCTGTCAGATTCAATGCTTGGGCGACTTCGCTGATCGAATAGGCTTTCATCATATGTCTTCCTTTCACTAGATATAAACCTCGAGCTAACTCTAAGTGTAAGGAAAGTGTATCACGGTGTTTGCCGAATATCAAAGTCAATATAAATTCCATTTGACCTAGAGTTAACTCTAAGGGATATGATGCTGAATAGGTCTATTTCTTTAGAAAAATTTATTAGGAGGTATTATTTTTATGATAACTGCAAAAGCAAGAGCTGTAGATGGTCCGGACAAATCGTTTCGAGTTGCTGAGATTAAAAGACGTGATCTTGATTCCCATGATGTTCTGATTGAAATTAAATATGCGGGCATATGCCATTCCGACATTCATACTGCTCATGGAGAATGGGGTCCGGTTAACTACCCGCTCGTGCCTGGACACGAGATTGCCGGGGTTGTTACGGATGTAGGCCCTAATGTATCAAAGTACAAGGTAGGTGACCGGGTAGGCGTAGGATGTATGGTTGGTTCCTGTGGCGAGTGTGAGAACTGCCGTAATGGAGAAGAACAATACTGTCTCAAAGGAAATATACCAACCTATGCGGGTGTGGATCAATACGGCGAGCCTACACAAGGGGGCTATTCTACTCACATTGTCGTAGAGGAAGATTTCGTACTGCGGATTCCGGATCATATTGAGCTTGACGTGGCAGCACCGTTGCTTTGCGCTGGCATTACGACCTATTCTCCGCTAAAGCATTGGGGAGCAGGTCCAGGTAAAAAAGTAGCCGTAGTAGGTATGGGCGGTCTCGGACATATGGCGGTAAAAATTGCACATGCTATGGGAGCAGAAGTTACCGTCCTGTCACAAACCTTGAATAAAAGGGAGGATGGCTTGCGCTTTGGTGCGGATCACTATTATGCAACAAATGATCCGGAGACATTTAACAAGCTTGCAGGCCACTTCGACTTAATCATAAATACAGTAAGCGCCAATATTGATATTAATGCTTATTTCTCACTGCTAACCCTTGATGGTACCCTGGTTATTGTGGGTGCACCCGGAGAGCCTTTATCGGTCCAGGTGTTCGCTCTTAGCAGTCGGAGACGTTCATTCGCAGCTTCGATGATTGGGGGCATCCGCCAGACGCAGGAAATGTTAGATTTCTGTGCCCAACACGACATTGTTCCTGAAATTGAAGTGATCTCGGCAGATCAAATTGATGAGGCTTATGAACGAGTGTTATCTTCTGATGTGAAATACAGATTCGTCATTGACATTAGTACCATGTGAGCTAGGAAGGATCAGGGATGAAATATATGGACATGCAGGAGTTTATCGACTTTTGTAAGAAGGGAAATCCGATTTCAGGCGAGGATAAAGAATTGCATGGCCTATTAACGCAATGTAGTTATGAAGCCCAGAGAATCACCATGAAGCTGAATACTTCTTATCATTCCAAGGAAGAAATTGTCGAGATTTTCAGTGAACTGACCGGAAGCCAGGTGGATTCGTCCTTTATGTGCTTCCCGCCCTTTTATACAGACTTCGGTAAGAATATTACCATTGGGAAAAATGTGTTTTTTAACACGGGGTGCTCCTTCCAGGATAGAGGCGGTATTACGGTGGGTGACGGTACAATGATTGGCATGAATGTCACCATCGCTACACTTAATCATG
The DNA here is from genome assembly GCF_018919145.1 of Paenibacillus brevis. Classification (GTDB taxonomy): domain Bacteria; phylum Bacillota; class Bacilli; order Paenibacillales; family Paenibacillaceae; genus Fontibacillus; species Fontibacillus brevis. Next base: position 32,908 of record NZ_JAHLQJ010000016.1, on the reverse strand, counting down.
GATTACCTTTGGACACAAGAAATACAACCTTCTCCTCCCCGGTCGTCATCGGCAATAATGTGTGGATTGGGTCCAGCGCCACGATCCTGCCGGGTGTGACGATTGGAGATAACTCCGTTGTTGCGGCAGGAGCCGTCGTCACGAAGGATGTTCCTGAAAATACGGTTGTTGCAGGAGTTCCGGCAAAAGTTATAAATGACATTAGTAATCTTGACTTTAGAAACGGCATTCATTATAATTCCCAGTAACTTAAATATACTCAAAAGCTAAGAAGAGAAAGAGTACCTTGGTGATGTCTTTTTACAGAGAGCTCCGGTAGCTGAAAAGGGGTAAAGAATAGCTAAGGGAATATGGTCTCAGAGCTGCGCATCGAAACCTCATGTGGTTGTAGGCTGCGCCGGAACCCGCACCCGTTACTGTGCTAGGGTATACACGCGAACAGCGTCGTACCTGAAGAGGTGAATGCCGTGAGGCATTTGATGAAATTGGGTGGTACCGCGTGAGCACAACTCTCGTCCCTTTGGGATGAGGGTTTTTTTGTGTGCAAAAATAAGGAGGGAATCTAATGGCAAAGGTATTTATTGGCGGAGCATGGCCGTATGCTAACGGTTCATTGCATCTGGGACGATTGGCAAGTTTATTACCGGGGGATGTAGTGGCGCGTTATTTTCGTGCAAAGGGGGATGAAGTTCTATATGTGTCGGGCAGCGACTGTCATGGAACCCCTGTAACGGTTCAAGCGATTCAGGAGGGGGTCGCGCCAAGTGATATCGCGGATCGATATCATCAGGAATTTGTAGAGTGTCTTGATCGTATGGGCTTCACCTATGATTTGTACACCCGCACCGATCGGGAATTTCATCATCAGGTCGTCCAAGATTTGTTTTTGAAGCTTCTGGAAAATGGTCATCTATATAAAAAGACTGTTCTGCAGACGTATTGTGAGACCGATCAAAGATTCTTACCGGATCGATACGTTGAAGGGAATTGCCCTGTTTGCGGTCATCGTGCCCGAGGGGATCAATGTGATTTTTGTTCAACCATGCTCGATCCGGCGGATTTGTCAGAAAAGACATGCAAAATTTGTGGGAATCCTCCTATCGAGCGGCCAACGGAGCACTTTTACCTTGCACTGTCTCAATTCCAGACTGCACTGACAGAATACGCAGAAAAGGCTCATGGATGGAAAGAGAATGCAGTCCATTTGACGCGGAGATACTTGGACGAGGGGCTTCAGGATCGTGCGGCGACTAGAGATTTAACGTGGGGTGTAGACGTCCCGGTTGAAGGATTCAACGAGAAGAAGGTCTACGTCTGGGTTGAAGCTGTCAGCGGCTACCTGTCCGCAAGCAAACAATGGGCAAGTCAGACGGGAAGCAGTTGGGAATCGTTTTGGCTGGACGAAGAGAAGGATCTAACCGCTTACTATGTTCATGGAAAGGACAACATTCCTTTTCACACCCTGATTTGGCCTGCTGTGCTCTTGGGAGTAGGAGGGCTGCATTTGCCGGATCGGATTATCTCATGTGAGTACATGACACTAGAAGGAAAAAAGTTCTCGACAAGCCGTAACTGGGCCGTCTGGGTGCCTGACATTCTGAAAAGGTATCAACCGGATTCCATTCGCTACTTCCTGATTGCAAATGGGCCAGAGAAGCGTGACACTGATTTTTCATGGAGGGAATTCATTCACAGTCACAATGGGGAGCTGCTTGGTGCATTCGGAAATTTTGTCAATCGAACGTTAGCCTTTATCGGCAAAGCCTTTGGAGGACGTATTCCTTCAGGAGAACTTAGTGAGGAATGGACAAGGGCAACTGAAGATTTGTATCGGGATGCCGGGGTCCTAATTGAAGATGGTCGTCTAAAAGAAGCCATTGAGTTGATCTTCACCTACGTTCGTCAAGCAAACAAATATTTCGATGAACAAAAGCCATGGGTGCAAATCAAGGAAGATCGAGAAGCGTGTGGACGCACACTATATTCATGTGTTCAGCTGATAGCCAATCTTGCTAATTTGCTTGAGCCCTTCATTCCCTTCTCTTGTGAGAAAATAAGAACCTTCCTTACGCTTGAAAAACCGAGCTGGCAGTTGACCTTTGTTCCGGCTGACTTACAGGTTCAAAAGCTAGAGCTTTTGTTCGAGCGCATTGACGTAAGTCGGATTGAAGAAGAGCTGAGTTTGTTGGAGAAGCAATAATTACCGTTACAGATAACGTACTGAGCCGTATTCTAAATAAGGCAAGCTTCTCAGACAAAACAAAGCATCCGCGGACAGGAATCTATTCGACGTATATACCTTTTCCTATAGCAAAAATTGAATATTTTGCGTAAAGGCGCCCGCGGGGCGCCTTTGGATTGTGTCTACGCATTATTCATAGCATTCATGAAGCCAATCACAAACGAGATAACAAAAGCAAATACATTGAGAGCCGTCGCGACGATTCCGCATACCAATCCTGCAATTGCCATACCGCGTCCTCGCACCTGTCCTCGCTTGATTTCTTTAAACGATAAAGACGATAACACAATCGCAACGATACCGCTGAAGAAGCCAATGATTCCAAGGAATATGATTGCTCCTCCTAACGGTAAAGTAATTAAGGATACGATACCTAGTATTAAAGAGGTAATTGCTTTGCCGCTCGTCTTCTCCTGTGCCGGAACGTAAGATTGATTTGGCGGAGAAAATCCGTATTGCGGGTCTTTGTAATTGTTATCCAAGGAATACCCTCCTATTAATGAGTCATTATTTCCATTATACTTCCCGCAGTAAGTTACTGTAAGACTCTCCCGTAAATTAATAATTCTTACCGAACCGGATACAACTCCCCCTTCACCGGCATATTCCGGATTGTTTTGTGTGACACTAACCGAAACATGAAGAATAGGGGCCGATGAAGTAATGAATGAATATCAACCGGGACAGATTGTGTACGTAATCATTCGCAACCCGCATGTTCAGGGAGTCGCGAATGTTCAGGAAGCTGCTGTAGTGAATGATCCTAATTCGCCGGGGAATATTGCGCTGTTTATATATGAGACGTATTATCCATTGAACGATGAGGTCGCGGTGTACCCGACAGCAAGCGAGGCCGAGCACGCTTATACAGAGGCATTCGGTGTATCCGACATGGGAGCATTTTATGGTTAAGCCATTTGTGCCTCAACTCGTATACGTAGAGCCAAGTGCATTGGAGTATCCGCTGGGACAAGAATTAGCATCCAAGTTTGATAAAATGGGGATCGAAATTCGCGAGACAACCTCGCATAACCAAATCCGAAACCTGCCCGGAGACAATGATTTTCAAAAATACAGAATGGCGAAGTCAACTCTAGTCGTCGGGGTTAGGAAAACCTTGAAATTCGACACTTCAAAGCCTTCCGCTGAGTTCGCTATTCCGTTTGCAACAGGGTGCATGGGCCATTGTCATTATTGCTACTTACAAACGACGATGGGAAGCAAGCCGTACATCCGGACTTATGTCAATATTGACGATATCTTTGAGGCTGCGGACCAATATATGAAAGAACGAGCTCCCGAGATAACGAGGTTTGAAGCATCATGTACATCGGATATAGCCGGTATTGATCACTTGACCCATACGCTCAAGAAGGCGATTGAGTATTTTGGAGAGTCCGAGCTGGGGCAATTACGCTTTGTAACGAAGTTTGCTCATATTGATCATTTACTTGACGCCAAGCATAATGGGCGGACTCGCTTTCGATTTAGTATGAATGACGATTATATTATTAAGAACTTTGAACCGGGTACATCCAGGCAGGCGGAGAGGATCGAAGCCGCGAGGAAAGTTGGGGAGGCAGGATATCCGTTAGGCTTCATTATTGCCCCTATCTATTTGCATGACGGATGGAAAGAGGGCTATAAGGAGATGTTCGAGAAATTAGAATCCGCACTTCCCTCTTCTTCCACTAAAGATTTGACCTTCGAGCTGATTCAGCATCGCTTTACCAAGCCCGCGAAGAATGTCATAGAGAAGAATTATCCGATGACGAAGCTGGAGCTTGATGAGACCAAGAGGAAGTGGAAGTGGGGGCGTTATGGGATTGGAAAATACGTGTACACAGATCAAGAGCAAGAGGATATTAAGGATACGTTGGGCAGGTACATCCAAACCTATTTCCCGCATGCAAAAATGGAGTATTTTACGTAGGAATTGAGGTTGTAGTAAGGAAATTGAATAAAGATGCACTAAAATAAGAAAGGCACCTGATGAGGTGCCTTTTGATTTTGCACGAATTGGCCGGGCACAAATGTGTATCTAATGTGAGAACTACAAGCAGTGTGTATGCAAAATATTACGGAAATAAATTACAAACTATTTATAAAATACTTAGGAATGGATAGGAAGTAAACATGAAAGGTGATTTTCTTCTATGAATGACGACAGGCGAATCTATTTATCCAAGGCGAGAATGTTGACTCTTAACTATTTACTGCTTGCACTGGTTGTCGTACTTGTGGCTTGCGACAGCTCCTCTGTGAGTAAGACAGCAAATGAGACTGGACAGCCGATCAAGGAAACTACTGTGGTGACACAGGCATCCAGCCATATTTATCTGTACGGTGAAATCCATGCCGAAGCTAAGATTATGGATAAAGAATTTGAATTGTGGTCTGATTATTATCAGAATAAAGGCATGAGACATTTGTTCGTCGAGCATCCCTATTATACTGCCGAATATTTGAACCTATGGATGCAAGCGGACAATGATGATATTTTGGAGGCCATTTATAAGGACTGGGAGGGGACGGCTGCTCATACTCCACATACCAAGACGTTCTTCAAAAAAATAAAAAATGAATGCCCAGAGACTATTTTTCACGGGACAGATGTCGGACATCAATACAATAGTATTGGAAATCGCTTCTTGTCTTATCTTGAAGCAAACGATCTGACTGATTCGGAGCAATATACTTTAACTACTGAAGCGATTCAGCAAGGTCGATATTATTACAACACAAATAATGACGTTTACAGAGAAAATAAAATGACTGAAAACTTTATCCGTGCACTTGAGAGGCTGGGCAGTGAGGATGTCATGGGTATTTACGGCGTAGCCCATACCGGGCTTGACGAGATGGATTATCATACCCAATCCGTCCCTTGCATGGCTAATCAACTACAAGAGCATTATGGAGACAACCTTTATTCTGAGGATTTAAGCTGGGTTCTTATAGATATTGAGCCCTTAAGGGTCGATTACATTACCTTGCGGGGGAAGAAATATGAAGCCTCTTATTTTGGAAAACAGGATTTGTCCGGATTCAAGGATTATGCTTATCGGGAATATTGGCGATTAGAGGGCGCTTACGAGGATCTCAAGGATCTGATATTGACGGAAAATGTTCTTCCTTATAACAACTACCCGATGTTGATCGAAATCGGACAGGCTTTTGAGATTAAGTACACCAAAGTAGACAATTCAATAGAAATCGAACACTATCTGTCTACCGGGAAGGTTTGGGAGGGCATGGATTCAACTCAACAAATCATAGTAGAGTGATATTGTAAATGAGAACGATATAGTGTATCGGGAGCATCCTACCATAAATAACGGCGAAAAAAAGGGAGTGTGCGAACACTCCCTTTGAGCTAGCCTTGTCTGTTATCAATATCTAGTAACTTGATATGTAAACTATAGAAACCATATAAACCACTTAATTTGCTGTCTTATTGATAAAATCAATCTCATTTCTGATTCCTTTGTGGGCGTCATTCCACAGGCCCTTTGTCAGGCGTATGCGCAGCAGGCATGTATTAGGGTCTTCGTCGTTATTGGCTTCGTAATACCATGCGGCGAATATTTTGCGCAGCTTCGTCATCATCTCCGCGTTTTTCTCGTCACACACCCAGCCCAGGTTTTCACCGATACCATCGGCCGTAAAGTTTTCGACGATGATACAAACGGCGACTTCGGGGTTTTGGGCGATCTGCTGCATCTTGTTTGAGGTCGCGTAGGTGACGGTGTAGAATGCGCCGTCCTCATAATAGGCGTCCACAATGCGGGCGGCGGGACGGCTTTTGCCATCGGCCCCCGGTTCCAGCGCGATGGTGGACAGAGTGATCAGACCGTCCTTGTTGCCCACTTGATCTTCCAGCAGCTTCATGGCTTCGTCGTACTTGCTCACTTTATTACCTCCCAAAGTGGAATAAGACATACATTATCAAGCTTATCATTGTAAAGTCATGTTGCATGTGAAGAATAGTACGCTAAAAAAGCGGGGCGTTATTCGCGGAGGCTCATCGTTGGCTGCTGGGGCTGCCGGGATGAGACGAGACTGGCATGCCGGAGGCTGCTAGTACAGGCAATTTTCATTCAACTATTCGATGGAACTCCCATGTTGCTTTGCTCCTTGAGAATGAATTGGCGCCGTTTGTTCCCGATGAAATAAACGATTCTGTATGTGATTTCCGCCAGCACGATGCCGCCGACGACGTCAACAAGCGCATGTTGTTTGATAAACACGGTAGAAGCAATAATGGACCAGAAAAAAGCGGAAAGCACAACGCGCAGACCAACAGGAAATAGCTTGTGACGGTTCATTGTGATGAGCAGTAAATAGCTGGTTAAGCAGTGGATGCTCGGAAAGCAGTTGACCGGGTTGTCATTGTTGTAAATAAATTGTACAAGCCACGTAAAGAGGTCATTGCCCGATATTTCGGGACGAGGCATGGAAGTTGGAAACACTATAAATATGATATTGGAGACCGTTATGGCTGCATTATATACAATGATTGTTCGCCAGTACAAAGCACGGTCAGTTAGTCCCATATAGATAAAAGCAATGTAAAGTACAGGCATCCATGCCACATAAGAAATGACGAACCAGGACATATAAGGAATACGGTCGTCAATCCAGGTATTTACGGGTATGGGTACGGCTGCGCTATTCTGACCCAAGTGCGCAGCTATGAGCATGTAGATCAATCCTTGTGCGGCGATCGACAAAACAGCGATCAAATGACGGTATTTTTTTAGGAATAGAATCATGTAGTCCTCCTTAACTGTTGTATGACCTACTCTATATTAGGATAAATCTGGCCGGAGGACACTGGACCTTAGTCGTAATCAACGTTTTCTTGGAGCCTGTAAAGGCAAGCAAACCAGGATATAAATAGCTAAACTGACATACAAACGGAGTGAGCTGGTTATGGCTGACTCCGTTTAAATTTATATACAACCTTTGCGATCATCTGATTTGTAAGATCGTGCAAAATAAGAAAGCGTTAACAAGTTCAAAAAATAACCGTTGACTTTCCAAAAAGAAATGTAATAATAAAGTTAGCAAAAATTTGCCGCAAATAAATTGATTAAGATACGCAAATTTCTCATTGTATGGAAGGTGGTTTTCTATAACATGGAAATTGCGTTGATCCTTGGAAATCAGTGAATTTAGTAAATGGAGGATTGATTTATAGCAAGTATGGAGAAAAAATGCTTTGTTTGCTAAGCTATAAGGCATTTGAGGTAAGAAATAATCGCAATAGAAAAGCTGAAATTTGCGGCAAAAAACAAACAAAGGAGTATGGCAACTATGGGGAAGATCAGAATAGGGTTTATTGGCGTTGGCGACATGGGATCACATCACTGCATGGGGTTTGACCGGCTGGAAGATTGTGAGGTGCGGTACATATGCGATATGAACGAGGCAAATGTAGCCCGAACACTAAAGGAACTGCGTAATAGCAATCCGACCATCTGCTCCGACTATCATGAACTGCTGGGCAAGGAAGATCTGGATGCTGTCGTCATCAGCGTACCGAACTATATGCACCGGCAGATCGCGGTCGCCTTCCTGGAAGACGGAAAGCATGTGTTCCTGGAGAAGCCGATTGCCCATACGCTGGAAGATTGCGATGCCATCATTTCAGCGGCAGAGAAGCATGAGCGGGTGTTGCAAATCGGGTTAGTCTATCGTTACTCCAATCTGTACCGGAGAATGGCGCATGAGATTGGAGAGAACCGGCTAGGCGAGGTGAAAATGATGTGGTGCAAGGAATTCCGTGATTCATTCCCACCAGCGGATTGGTTCTACGACAAGTCCAAATCGGGCGGTTCGATTGTAGAGAAGGATTGCCATCACTTCGATATCTTCAACTGGATGATCGGGGCTAACCCGGTTCGGGTATTCGCTTCCGGCGGGCAACACATGATCAAGCAAGGACAGAAAAACCTGATTCAAAATTCATACAGCCATTATCCGGCAAAATACATCGACAACCCTACGATTGTCGACCATGCCTTCATCACGATTGACTATGATAACGGCAGCAAGGCGAACCTGGGCCTCTGCCTGTACCTCAAGCCACGGAATTTATCCGATGACGGCTTGGAATTCGGCCTGATTGGCAGCAATGGGGCACAGATGCTGGCTAGGAATGATAAGACTATCGACATTACAGGCGGAGTGGATTACAGCCGCGATCATCTCGAAGTGGACGTGACTTCGGATTCCATCGAAGGCGGACACACGGGGGGACAAGCGCAGCGTATCGATTTTCTGGAATGTATCCGTACGGGCAAGCAGCCGTTTGCCAGCGCCCAGGTAGGCCGAAATGCTTTGCTAATCGCCTTGGCAGCAGAGAAATCAATCGTTGAGGAACGTTATGTGTATGTACAGGAACTCCAAGACCATGGGGTGGTGTGATGAGTACTTCGAGTAGGAAAGATACGCTGGGCTTTTTTCTATTCATTTTGCCTTGGATGATCGGTTTCTGCGTCTTCTTCCTGGTTCCATTCGGTACTTCGATCTTCTATGCCTTCACGGATGCGAAGCTGCCAGGTTCGACCGATTATCAATTCGTTGGCATCAGTAACTTTATAGAGATGCTGAAAAGTCCGATTTTTACCAAGAGTGTATTTAACACGATGTACTTCGTACTGCTCGGAGTACCAATCGTGACCGCAGGCATGCTGCTGCTGGCCACACTGTTGAATTTCAAGGTGAAGGGCATCGCTTTGTACCGAACCTTCTATTACCTGCCTACACTAGTACCTATCGTCGCTACGGTCATTATATGGAGATTGGTGTTCAATGCAGAGTTCGGGATATTGAATGCGGCCCTCAGTCTGTTTGGTGCCGACAAGATCGATTGGCTCGGCGGGGAGCATACCATTAAGCCGGTCATCATCCTGCTTCAGGTGTGGATTTCCGGTAGTGGGGTACTGATCTTCCTGGCTGCCCTGAAGAATGTCCCGCGCCACCTGTACGAAGCGGCGGAAATTGATGGAGCAAGCATGATTCGGCGCTTCTTCTCCATTACACTCCCGATGATCAGCTCATCCATCCTGTTTGTCGTCATTATACAAACGATGTACAACTTTCAGATGTTCACGGAGGCGATGCTGCTATCCAAGGGCGGACCCAACTATGCTTCCTATACCTTTGTCTATAACATTTATAAATCGGCCTTTACCGATTTGAAATTCAGTATGGCCATGGCTCAATCGATCTTCCTGTTTGTGCTCATTGCCCTGGTGACCACGACGCTTATGAAATTATCCAATCGGTATGTTTATAATGAATCCGGAAATTAGGGGGGCACAGCGATGACTGAAGGACGAAAAAGCAGTCTTTCCGTGACGATAACCAAATACTTCTTGCTTACAGTGACATTGCTATTGTTTGTCGGGCCGCTGGTGTGGCTTCTTTCCACGATGATGAAGACCAAGGCGGAGACCTACAAGGTACCTCCGGCTATATTTCCCGAGCAGCTTACGTTTGAGGCGTTTGAACGATTGTTCGCCGTACAGCCGCTGATGTGGCGCTGGATTCAGAACTCATTTACCATCTCCATTATTGTGGTGATTGGCGTAGTTCTCTCCAGTTCCATCGTTGCCTATGGGTTTGCGCGGTTCAAGACCAAGTACAAAGACAAGCTGTTTTCAATCGTGCTTGTCACCTTGATGATTCCGCCATCCATTATGATGATTCCATCCTATGTCTTGTACACGAAGCTCGGATGGGTAGATACCTGGCTTCCCCTGATCGTCCCGGCCTGGCTTGGAAGCGCATACTATATCTTCTTGTTCCGTCAGTTCTTCATGAGCATTCCGATGGAGCTGGACGAGGCGACTTATCTGGATGGAGGCAACCGCTGGACGGTCTACACGAGGGTCATCATGCCGTTGTCAAAGCCGATTATTATCACGACCGTTATTTTGTCCTTTGTTAATTCATGGCTTGATTTTCTGGGGCCTTTCCTGTACCTCAAGGACAATTTGAAGTTTACGCTTAGCGTAGGGCTGCAATTGCTCATAGGTCAGACCAGTCAGGACTTCCCGGCACTGGCGGCCGGAGCGTTCATCAGTATCATCCCGATTGGCCTGCTCTATTTCTTCGGTCAACGCTACATTGTTGAGGGGGTGGTGCTGACAGGAACGAAGGGATAACTCGGCTAAATCGTTGGTGTTTTGTTGTTTCCATACTATCCATAGGGGGAATTTTGCATGAAAACGAAGCGTAAATGGCTATTGGGGAGTTTAAGCCTGATTTTGACTTTGGTTCTTAGCCTGACCGGCTGTTCCCAAGCAACAAATAAACCTGCGGCAGAGCCGAATGATTCCGCCGGAAGTGGCGCTAATACGGCTGAACCTGTGAGCATTACTTATTCCCAGTGGGGAACCGCTGAGGAACTGCAACGGGTGCAAGAATTACTGGATCAATTCATGGATGCCAATCCCGACATTGAGGTGAAGCTGGAAGGCAAGGATTGGGGCAGTTACTGGGACGGTCTGACAGCCAATGCGGCTGGCGGCACCCTTCCTGATGTGTTCAAGACAAGTTATGCGTACATTGAGAAATATGCTGAACTGGGTATTTATAAAGAGCTTGATACCTTGCTTGCAGACGGCGGATTTAATTTGGACAACATCGATGACAGTCTGCTTGGCCTGCATCAATATCAAGATAAACAGGTATCACTGCCGATTGACGGAAATGTCATCGTCTGGTACTACAATAAGGGCCTCTTCAATGATGCCGAGCGGAATCCTAAAAATGCGCCTACACCATCGTTGGAACCCACTTGGGATGAAATCATCGAGATTGCTACGAAGATGACGATCGATAAGAACGGCAAGAGTGCGGACGAAGAAGGCTTCGATGCCAAAAATATCGTTCAGTGGGGAATGTCCATCTCGCCAGGCTCTTCCATGGACTGGTTCCTTGAACCGGAGCTATGGTCGAATGGAGCTAAATTAATGAATGAGGATGGATCGTTGGCTCTGGATACTCCGGAGGCCAAGGAAGTCATGGAATTATTCATTGATGTGACTAAGAATAAGAAAATCAACACGACTCCGGCCCAGATTGAGGGACTTGGAGGCCAGGTCAACCTGAGCATTACGACAGGCAAGGTAGCGATGAACCCGGGCGGCAACTGGAATACGACGAACTATCAAGAGGCGGGCATTGATTATGGCGTGACTTATTTGCCTAAATTCAAAACCACTCAAACCGTTGTCCAACCAGCTGGTGTCGCGATTAGTGCCAGTACGAAGCATGAAGAGGCAGCCTATAAACTGCTCTCTTGGCTGGCTGGTCCGGAAGGGCAAATTGCTTTGGCCAAACAAGGATATTCTTTGCCAGCCAATAAAGAAGCTGCAGATACTTATGTAGAAACAGCAGGGGAAGCCAACCAAATCTTCCTTGATGCGCAGAAGTTCGGCATTATTTCGCCATTTACCGTGAAGAAAACGGATCTCGTATGGACTTATGGCGAGCAAACGTTGAAGCTCCCGCTGTCAGGCGAAGGCGATCTTGATGCAGCTATTTCGGAGCTGGCTGCGCAAATAAAATAGAAATTTAAAAGTGCGGTGAACAATAAGGGCCTACGACCGATAGGGGCTTACACTCGCTGTTAAACCCGTATTCTTGGATTCGATTAAACCTCACAAGGTTAAAATCCGGGTTTAAAGGCGACCGCTTCCGCTGTTTCAGCTCCATATCGGCCTTCCGGCAAAACTGTTCACCACACTTTTAAAAGTCATCAACAGAAAACAATATACAAACGCCATCAGGCCATGTCGGAAGGGGGAGCCCTAGACATGGTCTGTTCCTTATCCGAGGCAATCTTGACATACGATGATAAGAAATGTAGAATAAATTTGCCGCAATTTTTCTCTTTTTTTGAGTTCTATATTAGAAATATATATACATTATTGCGACGGGATTGCAGAGAGGAATAGGAAAAAGATGGCGACACTAAAAGATATTGCTGAACAAGTGGGAGTGTCAATCTCAACGGTATCAAGAGTCATGAAGAATGATGGCAACCGATCTGTCAGCGAAGAGACGCGGCGCAAAATTTGGGAAACCGCCGAGCAAATTGGTTATAATACGCGGCGAGCCAACAAAGCCAAGAGGCAGGCACCCAAGCTGAGCTATCGTGTAGGCTGTATAGTGGCAATGCCTCAAAATAAGTACAATAATCCTTATTTCTCCGTTATTCTGGAGGGGATCGAGAAGGAGCTTGCCGCATCCGGGATGAGGCTGGAGTTCGTGCATAGCTTGGAGAAGCAAGGTGATCTTCAGCAGCTACAGGCTTTGGTGAAGGAGCACCGCCCGGACGGTGTTCTGATTGTTGAACGCATCGAATACGAGGCCTACAAGTGGCTTCGGGAGAACGTAGGCGTCATCGTCGGCATCGATCTGGCGGACAAGGAGATTCCTACGGTTCGTTATGACCGGACATCGGCAGCCAAGGAAGCGGTGCAGTATCTCATTGCCAAGGGACACCGGCAAATCGCATATATCGGCGGTGCAGAACTGGACGGGCACTTCCGGAGCGAGAAGCGGTTCCTCGGTTACCAAAGCGCGATGCAAGAGGCCGGGCTGACGATCAATGACGACTGGGTCATCGATGTGAAGTGGGATGTGGCGTTAAGCTACGAGCTGACCAAGCAAGCGTTCGAGAACCACGGGAACTGGCCGACAGCTATCTTCTCGGCAAGTGATATGATGGCGATTGCTGCGATGAGAGCGGCAACGGAGCGCGGACTCAGGATCCCTGAGGATATCGCCTTCTTCGGTGTAGATAATATTGAAATCTCCGAGTTTACTTCGCCGCCTTTGTCTACCATTCATGTTCCCAAGCTGGAAATGGGCATGTTCGCGGTGAAGATGCTGTTGGATTATTTAGAGAATCGATATGCGATTCCGGTCAAGCTGATGATTCCCTATAAAATCATGCTCCGTCACTCCTCGGGCAGCGAATAAAGCTGCCTGGAGGAGTTTTTTTATTACAAAATACTGGCCAGCTTGCGGTAGGCGCGGGGCGATATCCCCTCGTTGATCCGGAATAATCGGCTGAAATGATGAATATCCGGATAGCCTACCCGGGCGCCCACTTCCTCGATCGTCCACTCCGTATCCCGAAGCAGCTTGCACGCCTCGCGATGCCGAATCCCCCTGACGAATTCTCCGGGAGGAATTCCTACCACCTGCCGGAACAGCTTAGCGGCATGGTCGATGCTCATTTGCAATTCGGCAGCGATCCGCCGATTGGACCAATCCTCGGCCGGAGCTGCATCGATCCGCTCCGTCAGCCGCTCGATCCGTTCGCCATGCTCTGAAATGCCCGCAATCCGCCGGGTCATTTGCGAGCGAAGCAGGCGCGCAAGTATTTCCAGCATTAATCCCTTGCACACCAATTCATAACCCAGATCCCGTCTGGAGAATTCATGAATAAGCTGTTCCATAAATTGCACGCACTCCAGGGACGGGGTATAGAGCGGATCGGTGGAGAAGGCCGGACCTCCCCCGATGATCGGCTCAGCAGCCAGTTTGTCCCAGACCAATTCATCCTCCCCGACAACCAAATCTTCTTCTCTGCGAATCATCAGCTCGCCAAAAAAATCAAAATGAATGCCCATCAGTTTCGTTTCCGGCCCAGCCACGATTTCATTCTGGTGATATACCCCGGGGGACAGGAAGATGAGCTGTCCCGCAGACAGCACATAACGTTGTCCATGCATGGCTGTTGCCAGTTCTCCTTGGGCTACATAGAGAAGTTCAAAATCATAGAGCCTTCTCATCGGAAAATGGCACGGAGCAAGCGTTTGGAACTGGGCATAATGGATGCCTGGCGACCAGTCGGCAAAGGGGGCGTGTTGCGTCTTGACAGCTGATACGTATTCCTCGCTCATCGGGTGGTTCCTCCTTATCCGCATTTTTCTACTTCCATTAATATTATCACGGAAAAATACAAAAATTATCTTTTTGCGCTAAATAATTATTTTCATAAAGTCAATATAATTAAAGGTGTAGACCAAGAATATCAATTTTTAATACTGATGTAACTCTCCAACGGAAAAATGCAAATAGGGGGTGGTTGTAACGGTTTTGCAGGTGGGCATCAACGTACCAATATACTTGTGCAAGCAGCTTGTGACGGACCAGTCTGCGAGTATCCCTTGGGATCAGATCGCGCCTGTTCTGCTTGTGGATACGGTAACGGGCAGTTTGGTCAAGGAGCCAACAGAGGTACGTGCTTGTTGGACAACTGAGGCATGGCACATTCAATTCCGGTGCAAGGATTCATATGCGATATCCCATTATGAGAATCGGGACGACCCGCTGTATGAGCAGGATGTCGTGGAAGTGTTCATTGACATGGTCGGCGAAGGCGGGCGTTACATCGAAATCGAGGTCAGTCCGTTCAATGTCATCTTCGATGCCTGGATTGAACGGGGTGAGGATGGAAGAACTGAGGCAGATACCTCCTGGAACATGGAGCAACTTGAGACGAGCGTCGTTCTCGAGGAGTCCTATGGACGAATCTATGAATTGCGGCTGCCTTGGGGAGACTCCGCTCCAGCGCCGGTGGAGGGGACGGAGTGGCGCGTGAACTTCTATCGCATTGACGAACAGCCAGACGGAACAAGAGAGTATCAGGCGTGGGGGCCGACGGGAGAGGTTAACTTTCACATCCCCTCGTATTTTGGCCGGATGCAGTTTGTGATCTAACATACCATTCATATAAATTTAGAAAACGGAGGACTTATGATGAAGAAGGGTATTAATATTTGGTCTTTCCCTGAAGGAACAACCATTGAGGAAAGCATTCGTGTAGCTAAGGCGGCTGGATTCGAAGGGATCGAGCTATCCCTGAATGAAGACGGTGAGCTTGGACTGAAAACAACGGACAAAGAGGTCAATCAAATCCGCCGTCAATTGGAGGAGGAGGGACTAGAAATCTGCGGTCTGGCTACCGGCTTGTATTGGTCCTATTCCATGACCGGCGAGCAGGAGTCCAATCGGATCAAAGCGACCGATATTTGCAAGAAGCAGCTGGAGCTGGCGGCAGCGCTGGGTGTGGATGCGATTCTGGTCATTCCGGGAGCGGTTGGCGTCGACTTTATCCCTGGCTCCGAGGTTGTCCCTTATGATAAAGCTTATGACCGTGCGCTGGAAGCGATCACTAAGCTGGCCATAGAAGCGGAAAAGGTGGGCGTCTCCATCGGGATCGAGAATGTATGGAATAAATTCCTGTTATCTCCGCTGGAAATGCGCAGCTTCCTGGATGCTGTGAATTCGCCTTATGTAGGCTCCTATCTGGATATCGGTAATGTGCTGTACTCGGGTTATCCGGAGCATTGGGTCCGGATTCTTGGCTCGCGTATCAAGAAGGTACACTTCAAGGATTACCGTCGTGAAGCAGGCGGACTGCATGGGTTTGTGGACCTGCTGGCCGGCAACGTGGACTACCCTGCTGTCGTCGCTGCCCTCCAGGAGGTAGGCTATAACAATTATGTTACGGCTGAAATGATCCCGCATTATGCGCATCATGCACATCAGATTATTTACAATACATCGGCGGCCATGGACGCGATTCTGGGAAGGTAGTTCAAAAAGTCATCTTTTGATCACGAAGTGGCTCAGGAAGCAAATTCGGCGTCGAATCTTGAATTCAACCGGGACTTCCGTTGCTCACGTAGATCTGTCTACGCTCCGCTACTCAGTCCCTGGCTTCATCCAAGCTTCTCGGTGCTGAAAACCTGATTTTTTGAACACTCACTATTTTTATTTCAAGGAGGAAGCAATATGTTGAAGATTGGATTGGTTGGCTTCGGCTTTATGGGCCGTATGCATTTCGATAATTATGTACGGCTGATGAATGAAGGACAGCAGATTGAACTGGTGGCTATCTGTGACTTGATTATTGACGAATTGAAGGACAGCAAAGCGGGCGGGAATATGTCCACGGGCCAGGAGGTGTATGATCTGTCCGCCTACCGGTTATATGATGACATCGAGAAGATGGTTGCAGCAGAGGAACTGGATATGATCGACCTTGCTGTTCCGACCTATATCCATGCGGAGATGGCGTGTTCCTTGCTGGAGCGCGGCTACCATGTGTTCTGCGAGAAGCCGATGGCCCGTCATTCCGCCGATGCGCGCAAGATGGCCGAAACGGCCCGCAAGCATGACAGAAAGCTGATGATCGGACAATGTCTGCGTTTCTGGCCGGGCTATGAATATTTGAAAGCAACGATTGAGGAGGAACGCTTTGGCAAGGTGACAGCTGGCTATTTCTATCGCGGCTCGGAGGCGCCGAAGAACTGGTTCCTGGACGAAAGCTTAAGCGGCGGCGCCTTGCTGGATATGCATATCCATGATTCCGATATGATTCAGTGGCTGTTCGGAACACCTGAGAAGGTATCTACCATCGGCCGCAACGTGATTCCGGGCAGCGGCTATGACATTGCTTCCACGCATTATGCCTATCCGGACGGCAAGGTAATTAACTCGCAGGTGGACTGGACGCTGGAAGGGGATCATGGATTTTACATGGGCTACCGGGTTAACTTCGAACGGGGCAATATCGTATTCGACGGCGGCACGGTAACGGTTAATCCTAACGATCAGCCGGGCTTCAAGGCGGAGCTGCTTGCGGAAGACGGATATTACCGGGAGCTGAAGCATTTCATTGGAGCTATTGAGAACCATGCAGACATCGTGATTTGTACGCCGGAGAGTGCGGCTGATTCGGTAGCGCTGGTGGAAGGGGAAAAGCAATCGGCCGAGGCTGGAGGAGCCTGGATTAGTCTGTAATGTAGACATACGACAAGCTGAGGTCATAATACAAGACTTCTGCAATCGCTTATTGACCGCGCCTATTTGTTAGAGGGCGCGGTTTTCCGCATTGCTTAGGAAGCCAGTGTCGACCATCACTGCAGGGCAAGCCGATACGGTTCAATAAACAAATTTGCAATGAAAAACCAGGCGGGTGCGGGAATGAGTATCGCTTGTTGGCAAGCTTTTTGTTATATTATTTTTCACCGCGGTTTGTGGTTTTGTATTTCTTTCCTTTGTTGTCATAGGTAATCCACTCCCCGACAGGCTCGCCCTTATCGAAATGCCCGGAACGCTTTAGGGTTCCATCCGGGCGGTACCATTCCCAGTAGCCATCAGGAGTTTCTCCCGACATTTTCCCTTTTGACCACATGGTTTTTCCGTTTGCGTGATACTTGATGGTCCAACCGTCTATGATTTCCATTTTCTTATCTCGGATACCGTTCGATTGGATCAAGTCGCATTTTTCATCATCCATTTCTTTTCCCTCCCCGTTAATGGTATAGATACTAAGCGTGAACCATCAATTTAACGGTTTTGGCAACGGAGGCCCTGATCTCCTCCAGGTTCTTCGTAACCTCGGGGTTTTGCGTCGGACCAAAAGGATTTTTCTCCGTCCAGGCGGTTGCGAGCGTCATGATGGACGTGAGAAGAATGTGCGGTGGGAAAGCCGATCCCACGCGTCCCGCGCTCTGCGCATCGCGAATTTCTTGCAGCTTTTGTTCATGGATCGCGCTTCGTTCCGGGCGATTGAATGACTTATCCTCCAGATCCGACCACATCAACAGCCGAATGAGGTGGGGATTCTCCATGGCAAAATCAAACACCCGTACGGCATAGTCCGGGAGGTCGTCCGGTGTGAACGAAATAGCATCAAAGGCACGGTCTAGGTATTTTTGCAAAACCGTTGTGAAGAGTGTTTCTTTATTCTCAAAATAGACATAGATTAGATTTTTATTAAAACCCGCATTTTTGGCGATGCGCTCGACCCGTGCTCCGGCAATGCCAAAGGCGGAGAACTCTTCGAGAGCGGCGTTCAAAATTGATTGCCGCGTCGTATCGGCATTTCGCATGTTTAATCATCCTTCTTTTAAATTGGGGGTAAGCTTATTCCAGAATAGTATATCATTTGACTAATCGGTTAGAAAGATTTATATTTGACTAACCGGTTAGTTAAATAACTGATCAAAATCTCTATACATTAAATGAAAGGGTGATGAATCATGTTGAAGCGGATATTAGGGAAAGACGGGTTAGAGGTTTCGGCGCTTGGGCTCGGGTGTATGGGCATGAGCATGGGGTATGGTCCTTCATCGGATCAGGCAGAGATGATCTCGCTGATTCACCAGGCATTCGACCGGGGCATAACGTTTTTTGACACCGCTGAATTATACGGTCCTTATACCAATGAAGAGTTGGTGGGTAAGGCGCTCGCCCCGCTCAAAGGGAAGGTCACGATTGCTACCAAATTTGGCCTAATGTCGGATAATGGCAAACCGGTGCTGAACAGCAGGCCCGAGAAGATCAGAGAATCGGTGGAAGGTTCACTTCGGCGTCTGAAGGTCGAAACAATTGATTTGTACTATCAACACCGTGTTGATCCGCTCGTTCCTATAGAAGAAGTAGCCGGGGTCATTCAGGACCTCATTCGGCAGGGCAAGATCAGACATTGGGGGCTCTCGGAAGCGGATGTGGGCACAATTCGCCTCGCCCATGCGGTTCAACCCCTTGCCGCAGTTCAAAGCGAATATTCAATGATGTGGCGAAGCCCGGAGGAAGAATTGCTCCCTGCGCTTGAGGAACTGGGTATTGGTTTCGTTCCTTTCAGTCCGCTGGGCAAAGGCTTTTTGACCGGTACAATCGATAAAAATACCCAATTTGACAAAGCAGACAATCGGACCGTCTCTCCCCGGTTTAACACAGAGAACATGGAAGTCAATCAAGTTCTGGTCGACCTGATTCGTAAGATAGCCGCTGAGAAACAGGTGACTCCGGCCCAAATCGCGCTTTCCTGGGTGCTTGCCCAACGGCCATGGATTGTTCCAATTCCAGGGACAAGAAAATTGACGCGTTTGGAGGAAAACCTTGGAGCTGCTGATATAGAGCTTACCCCGGGAGAACTGAGCAACTTGGAGAGTGCGCTGTCCACAATTGAAATCTCCGGGGATCGATATCCGGTGCAGGTGTCCAGCAAGCTGGGGAAATAAAAGAGCCAGAAACGGGACTATCCGTCTTTTGCTGGATATACCGAAATCCCTTGGAAATGGAGGAATACAGATCTGGGTATTGTTGCTATACTGATAGAGCAATTTATGAGTAAGCGAGCAGAGAGGAGCAACATTTATGGAAGTAACTGCTCAGGAAGTAGCAGAATGGATGGTCAAGGAAATCAGGTTCAGAGGGTCGCTATACCAGACCGATGCGATTGATTATGTGAAGACTCGTTTCGGCGAACAATTCGTATTCGTGAATGAGATTGGAAATGCCTCGCTGTCCAAAGAGGTGAAGAAGGCTTTTCGCAAGCTCCACGGAGGCAGAATTGCTTGGGACCGCGACGGATTTTTTTGGGCTTGGACCTGAAATAAACAGCTTGAGAAACCAGCACATAGCGTCACTCACTTTCCACGGATGCATATGATGATTATGCCTATTCATTGAAAGGAGCGATCACATATGGGATTTTTTCCAGCGCCGGGAACCGGCGGAGGATTTCCAGGATTCCCGGGCGGACCTGGCGGACCGGGCGGGCCAGGGGGATTTCCTGGGGGTGCACCGGGAGGCGTTCAAGCGCCGACGGCTCCTCCTCCGCAATTCGTGCCGCAAATGTCGGCTACTGCATTTGCCGTCGACCCCGGTGCGATCAGAGGCTGCCTGTTCCGCAACACATACATTTGGCTGAACAATGGCGAGCAATTCTGGTTCTTCCCGGTATTCATCGGACCTAATTCCGTTGCAGGGTTCAGATGGTTCGGGTTCTTCTGGGGGTACTTCGGCATTGATCTGAATCGGATTAGCTCGTTCACATGCTTCTAAGACAGACAGCCAAAGAGGACAGCCGCAGGCTGTTCTTTTTGATGGGGATAATATCAGCACATTTTAAAAAATGAGACCATCTAGAACGTTGAATTCATAACGCTTTAGGTGGTTCTGTTGTTTATGATTATAGAATAAGGGAATCACAACAACTATCAAACGAATGTAGATATTCCTATCTATAATGTAAGTAGGAGTGGTGTAAATGAATGATTATATACAGTCCATGATTGAATGGGTCGAAGAACATTTGACAGGCACATTTTCACTAGATGCATTAGCAAAATATATAGGTTATTCTCCTTATTATTGTTCTTTTAAATTCCATCAAGCAACAGGCATAAGTATTCGCAGATATGTTTTACTTAGAAAGCTTTATTTGTCGATAGAGGATTTAGCAAACGGGCGGAAGGTGATTGATATTGCGATTCATTATGGTTATTCCTCGCAAGAAGCGTATAGCAGGGCATTCAAATCCGTATTTGGAGTCAGCCCTGGCGAATTGCAAATCAATCAAAAACCGGTTCAATCTTATGCGAAGCTGATATTAATTCGAGAAGGAGATGTACATAACATGAACTTCAAAGAAGAGGTAACCCAATTGCAAAGTCGCAAGGCAGAGTTATTTGATGCGGATGTTTTAAACATTTTAAATGGACAGAGCCTGTACGATGAATTTCATTCGAATAAAATCATGGGGAACTCGGATTATGTTCCATTCAATGAAGCCATGTGTGTGCATCCGGCTTCAAAGCCCATATTCGATGATCGATTTATTCAGCTTCGTGCAGATGGGCACCAAAGCTCAGTAGAAAGCTACAAGAAGATAGTCATAAAGCCATTAGAACCTTTATTTCAAAATCACTATAATTACATCGTTTTATGGTTTGGAGAAGATGTGTTTTGCCAAATGAATCTTCTGACCGTACTGGCTTATCTGGAGCAGTCTAACTATAAGGGGAAGGTGTTTTTAAATAGCTTTCGGGATGATGAATTTAAAGTCAATCAAACGGAGCTTTTTTTAGGCAGTTATCTAAATGTATATGAAGAAGTGCTTCTGCATCAACAGAAGCCATCGATAGAATTATTGCCGGTCATGTATCAAGCTATTGAATTGCATTTAAGTATGCTGGCTGAAGATAACAGTGTAACGAAATATATTAAGGACCATGCCCATCTTTCCCAGACGGAATTGGTGAGACAACTCATTTCTGTATTTCCGACCCTTGGATATGGGGATCTGCAATATATTGAAATCATCAGGCAAGTTCGTAAAGCTTAAAATTCAATCCTCAGTGAGCAAAGCGCTTAAGCTCCATATATGTTCAACGTTTTCCACTGACTATAGGTACGGAGTAGTGTGTTTCAGCGGTTTTTTCGTGATATTCAGAAACGTGTTCAGAATTGGATTAGGGGCAATTGACTTCATCCGCTCTCCATGATATATTGTGCATACACAACATACACAGTTTTAGAAGGAGGTATGACATGCTCGCTATAGACATTCGAAATTTGAATAAGAAATATCCGAATTTTCAGTTAAAGGATATATCGTTTCAACTAGAAAAGGGCTATATTATGGGGTTTATCGGTGCCAATGGCGCAGGGAAGACGACCACGATCAAATCGATCCTGAATATGATTCATATCGATAGCGGAGAAGTGCGTATTTTGGGCAAGGATATCGGCGAATACGAAACTGAATTGAAGCAGGACATCGGATGCGCTTTTGGCGGCGTTGATTTCTACACCCGCAGCAAGTTAAGAACATTGACCGAGGTCATTAAGAAGTTCTACAAGAACTGGGATACTGACACCTATTACAACTATCTGAGAAGATTCAAATTGGATGAGAACAAGAAAGTAGCTGAATTGTCGGCAGGAATGAGAGTAAAATACAATCTGGCTCTTGCCTTATCGCATGGGGCGAAGCTCCTCATTCTTGATGAGCCGACAAGCGGGCTCGATCCGGCGGCAAGAGACGACCTGTTGGATATTTTTCAAGAGCTCGTCATTGATGGTGAAATCAGCATTCTTTTCTCTACTCACATTACATCGGACCTGGAAAAATGCGCGGATTTTATTACCTTTATTGACAATGGGCAAATCGTCGCCAGTTCAGAGAAAAATGAACTCTTGGAGTCCTATCGCTTACTGAGCGGCAGCGAAAGCCAGCTGAACCAAGTCAAAGATAAGATGATCTCCTACAAAGTGAACTCATTCGGTTTTACCGGATTGATCCCTTCCGGAGACTTTGATTCCTCATCCGATATTAGAGCAGCTACGCCGAGCCTTGAGGAGATCATGATCTATTTCGCGAAAAAGGAGGATATGTATGTATAACCTGGTGATGAAGGATTTGAAATTAGCAATCAGTCCATTTTTTCTGATCCTCCCCGTTCTTTTAGGCGCCTTAATGCTAATTCCAGGCTGGATCTATTTCCTGGTCATTCTCTATTTTTGCTGGATCACGGTACCTATTATGTTCGGACAATTTAGAGCACAGAAAGATTTGTTATTTACCTCGATGATGCCCATCACCAAAAAAGATATCGTGAAAGCAAGGGTGATCGTTATGATCATTCTGGAATTATTGCATGTCGGTGCGGCTATGATCTTTGGTGTGATCAATATTTACTTATATCCGGATCCGTCCCCTTATTTCTTCGGACCGTACATGGGTTTTTGGGGCCTGTGTTTGATCATGCTTGCGATCTTTAACGTGATCTTCATCCCCATGTACTACAAGACAGCGTATAATTTCGGTTGGGCAGCGCTTGTATCCATTCCGGCCGCTATGCTGTTTGCCGGAGTTGCTCAATGGATCTCAATCTCCAGTCCGATGGCATCCGATATTTTCATCGGTTCCGGGGTCCATAATACAGGACTTCAAATATCTATTCTTGCCGCGGGCATCATGATCTTTGTTGCATTGAACATGATCGCCTATCGGATTGCGGTTAAGCGATTCCTCAAAGTGGAGATTTTGTGAAATGAACGTATCGATCTCGAATACATCGGAAAAACCGATTTATCAGCAGCTTTTCGAACAGATTAGCGCCCAAATCCTGAAAGGGGAACTCGAAGGCGGCTATTGTTTACCGCCGATTCGGCAGGCAGCCCAAGAGCTTCGTGTTAGTGTCATTACCGTAAAGAAAGCTTGGGAAGAACTCGAACGAAGCGGACTGATCAATACCGTCACGGGTAAAGGCTGTTTTGTAGCCGAATTCACTTCCGATGAGATACTGCAAATCCGCAACGACATGGTTTTGAGCCAAATGAAAATCGATACCTCCTACTACAAATCCTTTGGTCTTACCCTGGATGAGGTAATCGAGCTGCTGAGAAAGAATTATTAATGCTATGCTCCATAGCCGTAACAGCCTGGGCTCTTGGAGGATTCGATTATCGACATATGCATGAGCGTGAGAGGGTTCTGAGGTAAGCAAATTACATGTATGTAGTTCCAAAGAGGGTGTCTCAAAGTCCTGAAAAGACGGAGAGGCCCCCTCTTTTTCCATGATGAACTAAATCTGCTTCCAGAATTCAGGTAAAAAGGAGGTGGTCGTAGGGCAAACGAACACTATAATGGAAATAAGATACAAGTGGTACAAGCTAGCCTAGCATTCGGACAACATCACAGCGGAAAAAGCTCTGCCATATCCACTATAGGAAGAGGGCAAGCCAATTCAAGAAACCAAGAGACAAAGGCGCTGACGGTAGAGATTGCCGATGCGGCGGAGTAAGACAAAAGGAGGTTTGCGAATGCGCAAGATATGGAAAAGAAGAATTCTGATCAATAATCCTGCCACAGTGGACCGGGTACAGATCAAGCAAGATTTGCGCGACGGAAACCAAGTCATTGTCCAGTTCACTCATCCGGACTTCTATGGCTCCATTTTGGAGGAAGTGGATGAGCTGTGCGCGCTTTTGGATGAAAACTTCGGAGTGCGGTTCTATGGCCATTATTCCCTCTCGTTCGACGGCCGTACGCTCCTGAGAATTCCCCATGTCAAAAGGCTGCATCTCGATAGTCTTGTGCAGGCGCATCACACCGAAACGTTGGACGTACTGGAACACTTATGCAGTTTGCATCTGGGTATATATGAGTTAGAGAACACGGATATTTTGGGATTTGACTCGCTGCGTTCTTTAAAGGATTTGGTGGTTATTTCTGATAAAAGGGTGCTCAACCTGGAGTATTTCAAAGCGTTCTCCCAACTGGAACATTTGCATGTCGGGGGCAAGGTGAAAAACCTGGATGCGATAGGCAATCTGAAAGATTTGAATTACCTCGCGCTGCATTCGATCAGCAAATTGCCGTTACATTTTGTAAACCGGTTGAAGAAGTTAAAGCAGCTTCGTATTCTGCTTGGAGGTAGAGAGCATATCCAGGAAATCGAAGAGAATGAATTCGACCACTTGGAGATTTGCAGGATCCGCGGTTTTCATGACCTGAGCAATATTACGAATTTCCGGGCGCTGACAAGCCTGGTCATCGAGGATCAAGCTCAGTTACGGGAAATTAGCTTCGATCGGCGGATGGAGGCGTTGGAGGAGATCACCATCTCGAATTGCAAAGGTTTGACTCGTTTGTCGGGATTAGAGCAACTGCCCTCACTGCGTAAGCTGCGCATATCCAGAACGGCTGTCGATTTTGATTCTTTTATCCGGCAAAAGCTTCCGACGGCATTATCCGAAGTGGAATTCATGACCTCCAAAAGCAAAGCGGATCAGGAAGTACAAGCTTCCCTATTAAAGCTGGGCTTTCAAAAATGGAGCATCTGAATCAAGGATACAAGAAAGGGTGATAGAGTGCCAAATCCAAATGATAATCATGCCAGCTCATCAGCATTAATCAGCGCACCCGGTCGTTATCCCATCGACCTCACGGGCCCCCAAAGCCATACGCTCGTCATTCAGCCCGGTGTAGGCAGCCTATCCATCGGACCGCCGCACTTGGGAAAAAAGGCGGACCTTCACGTCCCTTCCGATGCCTGCATCGACTGGACCGTATTCGATGTCTTTAGCACACCGGCAGGTTCGCCTTGGCCGCGGTTTCTACACTATACAGGCAGTGACGCAGGGTTTATGGAGTGGGCCAAGACACGCCCCATCGAAGAGATGACTTGGGCTCCGGTCCTGTCTGCGGATACAGCGGCGGATGCCAGCGAGTCCATTTTGCATAGCTTACATATCGAGTTAGGGCCGTCCGGGGAGCGCCTGAGCTTGAAGCTCCCGAAGAGTTCCTTCCGCCTGAGCGTGTCCGGCGATCTATCCCGCTTCACGTCCACTGGCGGCATTCCGTCTTTTCTGGCCCTGGCGCCGAGCACGGGCCGCCGAAAGAATGATCCGCCTTTCAGGCTGCCCGATCTGGGCGAATTGCATCAGGTGACGAGCTTGACGCTGCAAAACACTCCGCTGGGACAGCCCATCTCGCTGGACTGCTTGGATCGGTTTCCCAATCTGAACTCCCTGAGCTTGTGGGGGAACTTCTGCGATCTGGACCTGTCGGCAGGTCATGCCGGGTTAACGAATCTGGAGCTGCGCTTCATGCCGGATCTGGAGGGCTTGCCGTCCTTGGACGCGTGGCCGTCACTGGACAGATTTATCGCTTACAATGTGGAAGAGAGCGCGGGCAAACGCCTTAAGCAGCAAATGAAAGCACGCGACCAGGTCCGTCCATGGACGGGTCATCATTCTGTGAGCCAATTGAGGAAGCCGGAGTGGTGGACGACCGAATATGGCCGCCCGTTCTCGTCCTGGCCTAAACGTCTCGCCAAGCTGGCTAACGAAGCTTACGACATTACCCAGGCAGCATTGGCTCAGGCCCGCAGCTTTGCCGATGCCGAAGCAGCAATTACGGCTTTCGCCGCGCGCTTTAATTCCCTCAAAGGCATCGAAACGACCGAGAGAGAAGACCTTGGCGAAGCAGTATGGCAGCTCAGCCAATCCGAGCATCGGATCGGCAAGCCTATCCCGGAGGAGCTGGCTCAAGGCTGGTTCGATGCCGCGCGCGATTATTGATTAAAACAACGGTATCCTAACCTTTTTTACTTTTCACAGGACCTTGATTGGGGTGATAGACCGATACGATTGAGATGAAAGTAGGCGCCGTCAGAAGCTGCTGCGTCTATCAACGGATATCGGCAATTACCCCGATCTGCAACTGGTTTGGAATCCGGAGAACAAAGGCCGGATCGGTTGCTATGATGTAGAGCATCAGACTTATGCGGATTTATGCAGCTTTACCGAGTTTCTCGCGCAGCCTGAAATGCACCTCATCAAGTTTATTGAAGGCTCTTATATGACTGGAGTGAATGACTAAGTGTTGAGTGTAGCCCCCAGTAGGGGCTTTTTTAGCATATTGACAACTCCGATCCCCATCCCTATAATACATAGTAAAATACTAGGAATTATTATTAGTTGAGGTTATGGCTCTTTTGTTTAACTAAAACTTAAGGAGTGATTAACATGGCTGATGTACATACTTTCAAAGCAACGGCACATTTGCAAAAAGGAGTTCAAGTTAAAACTACCTCCAGAAATTTCGAGATCACCATTGATGAGCCGAAGAGCTTAGGCGGAACCGACACCGGAATGAATCCGGTCGAAGTGCTTCTTGCCTCGTTAGGGGCATGCCAGTCTATTGTGGCAAGGGTTTATGCTCCCAAATTTGGCGTAAAGCTTGATGACTTCCGTGTGGAGGTTGAAGGGGACGTTGACCTCGACGGTTTCTTTGACAGATCTTCCGTCCGTCCAGGTTACTCTGATATTCGCTATACATTCCGGATTCAAACCGATTCACCCAAAGAGAAGGTAGAAGAATTTGTACACTTTTTGGAGAGCAAGTGCCCTGTTGGAGATACCATTGCAAATCCGGTAAATCTCAAATTGGAGAACATTATTATAGAGAAGTCAGTAGAGGCATAAGTCCCGAATCAGAGGAAGAGAGCAGCATGCGGAGGTAATCACGCGTGCTGCTCTTTTTGCATGAAGGTCTTCAACATGCAGGAAAGGATGGAATGTTTCTCGAAAAGGATTCTATCCGGTTCGAAGCTTTCGATTTGCTAGGAGCCTGAGCTGATGACGATACTGACTTTTTCGTGCAGAAAATGCACGGCATTCATTTCTTATCTGCCATAAAGTTGATTTTGAAGGGAGGGAACACGATGGATTGGTTGGACAGGATGAATAACGCCATGGAATATATCGAGACAAATCTGGCGGACAATATCTCATATGATCAAATCGCGCAGATCGCCTGTTGCTCTACTTATCATTTTCAGAGGATGTTTCCGTTTATTACGGGAGTATCGTTATCCGAGTACATTCGGCGCCGGCGGTTGACCTTGGCGGCTTTTGAACTGCAGACGACAGATGCCAAGGTGATTGATGTGGCTATGAAATATGGATATGATTCGCCGGAGGCATTCTCACGGGCGTTTAAGAATCTTCATGGGATCATACCGGTATCGGCGCGCGATAAAGGGGTTTCTCTTAAGGCCTATCCTCGAATGTCCTTTCATATTTCAATAAAGGGAGATGTCGAAATGAATTATCGCATGGAACAAAGAGGGCCTTTTGAGATGTTTGGAGTGTACGGCCTTATCAATTCAAACAGACAGACCGCATTTGCCGAAGTTCCAGAATTCCGGAAAAAGTGTGATGATGACGGCAGTGTGGATCTAATGAACGAAATGCTGGGACGGTTTGGCGACACCATGCTGCACGCTGCCTTATATGATGATAATGGAGAATCTTTTAAATATATGATTTGTTATCATTTGCCTAAGGGGCTTGAAATTCCGGAGAGGTTTACAAAGCTCTCTGTCCCGGCATTAACATGGGCTATCTTCCCGGAACCGCAATGTGATTTGCAAAAGCTGTGGGATCGGATCTATTCCGAATGGTTTCCGACATCCGAATACGAGCAGGTAGAAGGCCCCAGCTTCGAAATGTACTATGGACTAGCCGGGTATGAAGCAGGGGAGATATGGATACCGGTTAGGAAAAAATAATTATTACCTCCCGTTTGTCATCGATGCATTTTTGAAGGCTGCCGAAGACGGAGAGCTTGCTGTCTAGCATTATATGCACAAAGGGCCTTCCAGAAGTCAGCCTTCACTAGCTTTTTGGACGGGCCCTTGTACGTACTGGTTTATGTATTTTCATGATGATTCCTAACACCTTAACCTTATTGCTTGTCGGCGGGAAGCCACAATTCCATATAGCTTGCTTCCGGAGTGCAATCGTAATAGAGCTCTGGCGCATACAGCATGTTGACCATGCCGTGCTTTTTCAGCCACAGTTCGCTGTAGTTGAGCGCTTTGTTGAGCGCGGAGGTGACTAACTCCTCGAAGTTTTCCGCCTCGAAGCCGAAAACAACATATTCCCGGGCCGGGAGCTGCCACACTTTGAACTCCCGGGGGTCTGCATCCGGCAGTGCTTCCGCTCCGGCAAAATAGGTGAAGCTGCCCTTAGGCGCATCGCCCAAAAAGGCTACTCCCAGCTCCCGGCTTCTGGGAGGCCGGCTTATGCTGCCCTTGCGCTCGTGGAATTGCCTCCATACCTCCCCAGGAACGTCCACTCCGGTAGCTTCTCCAATTGGCATTTGACCATCGATAGGAACATAATCGCTCAAGCCAATAAATAGGATAGGCTGCTCCAACGTTCTCCGGTTAATTTCCAGCACCAGACCATCGCTGATCAGCGGCACTCCTTCATCGATCAGTGTGTAGCCCAGACTCAAGTCCGGTTTGGTGAACTGGTTCAGCCTTACCGGGTACTCCCGGTACCGCTCCGGCGTAATGCCGTAGGCCTCTTTGAAGGCCCGGGTAAAGCCCTCATGGCTGCCGAAGCCCCACTCCAAAGCTACATCCAGAATCCGGTTTTCTTTGCATCCCAGCGCTTCGCAAGCATTGGCCAGGCGGCGGTAGCGGATGTATTCCCGGACAGGCTTCTTCACTAGCCGGGAAAACAACCTTTGGTAATAAAACGGGGACAAAGCGGCTATGGCGGCCAACTCATCGATTTCTTGGCTTTCGCTGATGTGGTCCTCTATATAATCCAACGTTTTTTGTATGGCTTCCCATGCGTGCATATACGATGCACCTCCTTTGTTTTCAAGCATACCACGGGTGCAGAAGAGCGGGTTTGACGGCTTCTGCTCTTTTTTCGGACATGATTGGCTCGTCCGCGTGCTTCTGACTAGGCAGACAGTGGGGAGAGAACGGCTTGCGGGCTGTTCTCTTTGTTGTGCGTGTAACAAATCCCCTGAAACGATCGTTAGAAGAATGGGCATGCTCTAAATTTGGCTTTTCAAGTCTGCTCCAGAGTCCAATAAAAAGTCGATTCTTCCTGGAGGAATCTTTGTTTATTTGAATCCTGCTCTCCTGTAAGGTGCCGGTTAGGAATTTGCTTGATCATACTATCTTGGGAATAAGCCGATCTATATCTATTCATACCTTGGGAGAGTGCAAAGCAAGAGAGCATATATTAACGATGATCTCAAGCCGGGAGATAAAGGAGTACACGATGACTGCACAACAGCGTAAGATTATTTTGACCATAACCGTAACCTATACCCTTCTGATTCTTTACTTTATGTTGCTCGCATTCGGCAGAGCAGATGATGCTCGTCGAGGGACTGGCTACACCTTCATTTTTATGCCGGAGGATTTTTTTAGGCTGCCAGGTCTGTCCGACCTTCTGCACCCTACTCTGATGGATGTTGTGTCATTTGGAAACGTCGCTGCTTTCATCCCGTTTGGCATATTGATTCCATGGTTATATCCGAGGACCGGTTTTATGCGGTTCATGGCCTTGTTCGTCCTGTCCATTCTTGTGGCGGAGACGGTTCAGGCACTGACTTTGCTCGGCAGCTTCGATATGAACGACGTTATTCAGAATTCCGTCGGTGCAGCCATAGGATTCGGGGCTTACAAGCTCGGTTTCCGTACCCGGCATGTCTGGAGGAATATAACGGTTGCGGGACTTTCTGCGATGGTCCTTATGATCGTGGTGTGGGGGACCTTCGGGCTTGTCGATAAGATGTTTGCCAAGGAAATGGGCCCTTTCGTGGCGTTAAACGATTTGAGGGACAGCACCGGAAATCCGTCGGCGGGAACCGGACGATACAACTTTATAATCGGCGGGGAACACATCGAGCCCCAATATAACGTGTATCGCGCAGAAGGCAACGATAGTGAGACGTACACTTATCAGTTAGGCAATAAGGAGCTTTATCTCTATTTTAATTATGGAGTTCCCGACGAAGAGGACGTTCATGGGAGTCTGAGCGTTGTCGTTGACGGAGAAGAGCTTCTGTCCGCATCTGCAGGAGATCAACGTCATGAGCTGGATATGTCCTCCATCTACCTCGAACGGGGCCATGAGCTTACCATCCTAATTAAGGGAAATGTAAAGCTATGGGATGCGGGATTTAGGGAGATGTCCTATTCCTGGAACCGGGGAGAGGAATCATAACATTTGCGGACTTGTTGAAAGAGCCATGTAGATAATTGCAGTTGCGAAGAAAGGCCATCCTTTGCGGGATGGCCTTTACACTTGTTGTTTCAAACAGCATGGTGATTTGTATTGCCTGTAATAGGGCGTTACTTTTGAAAATCCTAACCCCTGTTTTTCTCCATCCACGCGGCTGCCCAGTCCACCAACTGCGGTTGGTCCAGAAACCGGACTTCGGCGTTTCCGACTTTATGAATCTTGATGTTCATTTCTTTATCATATTCTTCTCCCAGGCGGATAAAGTCTTCATCGTCCACAGCTTGGGTTTCATAGGTTGCCCACTTGCGCGTTCCGTTCTCCATAATTGCGCTGCTTTCATGGACAAACTTCTTGGAAGGAAAGTCAGCTTTAGTTTCGGCCAGGTGCAGCGAAGTGTTTTTATCATAGCCGACGCCGATCAGGAGGACGTACCCGTGTAGGCGGTATAATTTATCCAACGGGGAATCCTTTCCGAAAATGTTGCATAAATCATGGTTCTGAGTCAAATACTCCGCATGCTTGCCTACTGCGGCGACCGACCTTTGGGCTCCCGGCCACTTTCGGAACACTTCAGCCACGACGCCCATGCCGATCGCGGGAGTTATTTCCTTATCGTAGGGCGGCCAGTTCTCCCGGATGATCGGCCACCATTCCATGGGCACATCGCCATGTACTCCTGTGGAAGGGTCGAGATTCTTCCAGGTTTGGGAGGGCATCATCAAAGTCCCTTCTTCACCGACAATTTCGAGAAGGGATCGAATCAAGGCCCTGTATTGCGCGCTTTCCCCGAGATGCCACGTAACAGTTCCTTCGATTGATTTTCTATACTATATCAGCAATATTCCTTGGCAACAATAGCTTTATTAGCTTATGCCGACCGTGAGAACATTTACAGAATTCAGGTAGCAATCGGCAGGGCGTTAGAGTCAGCTTAAAGCGGATTCTTTTTTTATGTATTTGTGAAATGTGACGGGAAACACAATTGATATGGAGATGTTCTTTAGAATAATAGACAGAAAACAAGTTGGGGGTGATATCAAGTGGCAAATATCCGCATAGAAAAGAATGAACTGCTGCTCGAGGCAGGCCTTGAGGATATTGAGACGATCGTTAAGGAAGCTGTAAAAAACATCGATCAATATAAAGAGGAAATTGCCGTCATCTATGACAAAATGCCGAAATTCGAGTATAAGTACTTTTGCTTCTATGCCTATTCAACATATCGTTTATTGGAAAAGGCACTTAACTTTTCTTGTGATGAGGTCGGCCATTTCAGATTAGTTGCGCCAGAACCATTTTATTATGCTTTCTTCGGTATAATCTCAACACTTTATCACGAACATTGTGAAAAATAAGACTTTTCAGGAGGAATTAACAATGGAAAATTTCAAAGCTACAGTCGTTGCACCCGAGTACCCGCCGCAAATCAAACACAAGGTTATTTTCGAAACCTTTGATACATTGAACCCTGGAGAAGATATGCTGTTGATTAATGACCATGATCCGAAGCCGTTATTTTTCCAATTTCAAATTGAACGGCCGAATAAGTTCACTTGGGAATACCTTGAGCAAGGACCGGAAACCTTCCGTGTAAAAATCGGACGTGTCTAAAGAATCGCTTGTTGTAAGATGGCAACCCGTTTGTCATGTTCCTCATGGATATCGAAGGGTTTTTATAGTATCGAACAACAATCATCAGGTACAGTATGTAGTTGTGTTATCCTTCATGGGATATGAGGATGTGTACAACATCAAACAGATGGTGCAGCCACATGAGATTCAGGATCCTTCCCTGTTATGGGGGCTTTCCATAGTAAAGTCTCTTATTGATACGGAGGCCATCGAATCAGAGGATGGATATGTAAGTGTGCGGCCCAGACCGATGCAGCCAGAGGGGCTCTTGCCTATCGACGCATTTTTGAAGGCTGCCGAAGACGGAGAGCTTGCTATCTAGCCATTCTATAGACCAGATTCAAAAAGGAGAGGCCAATGGGCCAATGTCATTAAGTTAGGGTGCTGGTTCAAAAAATCAAGAAAAAGAGCAGGTTATCGAAAGATAGCCCGCTCTTTTTTTGCGACAAAAAGAAAAAAGACTTGACAAGCAGTTGGAAGTGTGTGGCGAAGCCCCTTGAAAAACGAGGAGGCTCTGCCCATGAATGCGTACGCGAATTCGCTAAAAGATACGCTGACATCTCTCATACGAGAAATGTCAGCCTCACCAGCACCTTATGTAAAAAATCCTGAAACAGACTTTACCCGCAAGAA
>NZ_JAHLQJ010000015.1 GCF_018919145.1 Paenibacillus brevis | reverse complement strand
CCAGCGTTCGTCCTGAGCCAGGATCAAACTCTCCATTAAGGTGTTTGACTTGCTCATTTCAATACTGACGAGAATGATTAATTCTCTTATAATACTCACTCGTTGTTCAGTTTTCAAAGATCAACTTCGTTCTGCACATCGCTGCGTTTCAGCGGCGACTTAAATAATATATCATGCTGAGTAACTAAGTGCAAGCCTTTTTTTCGAAAAAGTTTATTCGTATTCGGCTTGTCCACTTCCCCAAAAAGAAAGCGCTATATTATCGGGGTAATAAATATAGCATATTTTTTCTCTCTGCTCAACCATAACCTGCGAGATTTGTCGTTATTCTGGTCTATGTCACCCTACAATTGTCCAGGATCCCTTTGGGGAATTCCTAAATAACGATAAAAAACGACGCATCCATAGTATGCCGGATGCGCCGTAATAATTATTATGCTGTAATTAATCTATTATAGACAATCTATTAATGCCCGCCAACGAAGACATAGCGGAGAATAACCAGTACGAAGAGCACCCACATTAACCAGTGAACTTCATATTTCGTATCTTTGCCGCCGCGAAGATTAGCCACTGTAGCAAGAATTACATAGAAGATAATCCCCATCGAAATCCCGTTTGCAATATTATAGGAGAAAGGCATCATTACGATCGTCATAAATGCCGGAATGGCTACGACCATGTCCTGGAAGTCAATTTCCTTGATGGATTGAATCATCAGTACCCCTACAATAATCAAAGCAGCAGCGGTAGCAGACCCTGGAATCAAGGCTGCGATAGGTGCCAGGAACAGAGCCAACAGGAAGCATACGCCAGTCGTTACGGCTGTCAAGCCCGTACGTCCGCCTTCTGCAACTCCGGCCGC
Organism: Paenibacillus brevis; assembly: GCF_018919145.1. GTDB lineage: Bacteria > Bacillota > Bacilli > Paenibacillales > Paenibacillaceae > Fontibacillus > Fontibacillus brevis. The sequence goes on along the minus strand of NZ_JAHLQJ010000015.1, from coordinate 147,581 downwards.
ACTTTCAACATAGGCAGTAGTTGTGGAAGTACCCAGCATAGCGCCGCCGGTAACTGCAACCGCATCAACCAGCATCGCTTTACCTACACGCTTTTTACCTTCTACTGGATCCTTCATAATCCCTGCACGGTTAGCCGTTCCGACGAGAGTACCGAAGGTATCGAACAATTCAACGAAGGTAAAGGTGGCAACCACCGAAATAATACCTGTATGCAATACGCCATCCCAGTCAAAGGACATAAAATTAATTTGCGAGAAGTCAGGAATCCATTTCGCCTCACTAGCCGATACCGAGTTGAAGTCAACCGCGCCCATCAGCATGGCAACGACAGTCGTTCCCAAAATCCCGAACAAAATAGCTCCGCGCACATTCAGTACCATCAAAATACCGATCAGGACGAGGCCAATCAAAGTCAATTGTACGGTGGTATCCTGGAAGCTTCCCAAGGAAATAACCGTCTCATACGAGAGCATGCTTGTAAATGTATGTGCAGGAATATCTTGTCCTGCTTCCACGCCGATTGACATCAGTCCGCTGTTCTTCAGCCCGATAATCGTGATGAACAAGCCGATACCAACGGTAATTGCATGTTTCAAGGAATCCGGAATCGCATCCAGAAGCATCTGACGAACCTTCGTCAATGTCAGCAGGATAAAGATCAGACCCGAAATAAATACGGCCGTCAAGCCCATTTCCCATGTAAAGGGTTTATCAGTAGCCGCCGAGGAAAGCACAACAGAAGCAAAATAAGCGTTCAGACCCATACCTGGAGCAAGTGCTACCGGGAAGTTAATGAAGAGACCCATAGCGATCGTAAAGATAGCAGCCGAGAGTGCTGTTGCCAGGAAAACAGAATACCAGCCCATTTCAATCTGACCAAAGGCAGTAAGCGTGTTAGGGTTGACTGTGAGAATGTAAGCCATTGCCATGAACGTAGTGATACCGGCCATAACCTCTGTACGAACGTTCGTACCATTCTGTTTCAGCTTAAAAAAACGATCCATGATTCCAATACTCCTCCTTAATTTCGAATCGGAACGACAAAAAGCCCGAGGCTAAATTCTATCCCCGGGTACCGTGTCAGCCAGAAGAAGTGAAACGGGAATAACCCCCAAGAATCGGTATACGCAATTCCTGATATCGCCCTGTTCAGCACTTCTTCTTTTCGTAGCCAGATCATTTACGGTGACCTCGTAGAGACTTCCGGGCCTATTCCCGGAATTATACGAAAAGCATATTAAGTTATTTGTCGAAATTTCCGATCAAGTCTGTCGTTCAGACTTATCACATGATTCATTCTAGGCCCTTTGGAGCAGGTTTGTCAACGACAAAAACGAATGTTTCGATAAAATAATCATTACAATGTTCGTAATTTTTCATAATTCTGTCTGTTTCTATTTCACTTAAATCTATCTATAGCCTTATTTCATCGGTGCAGCTAGACATTATATACGCCCTAGAGCCAATATTCGTCGCTGTCATTGCCTATATTTTTATAGGCGAACGTCTCACTGCTCAGGGATATATTGGAGCCATACTGGTCATAGCAGGCATCGTTCTTTCCCAATGGTTAGAGTATCGGAATAGTAAAGCAGCAGCACAGACCTCCTTCTCGATTCCGACTTCGGGTATACATGAACAGCATTGATAGAATTGTATAAATACAAAAAACGCACACCGTTTGCATTCTCGCAAAGGTGAGCGTTTTTGTTTGTTTACTCTATTCCCATTCAATCGTAGCCGGCGGCTTCGAGGTTACGTCGTACACTACGCGGTTCACGTTCTCAACCTCGTTGACGATACGTACGGAGATTTTCTCCAGCACATCCCAAGGGATACGGGCCCAGTCGGCGGTCATGCCGTCGATGGAGGTTACGGCGCGGATGCCTACGGTGTAGGAATACGTACGGGCATCGCCCATCACGCCGACGCTCTTCATGTTCGGCAGTGCCGTAAAGTATTGCCAAATCTCACGGTCCAGCCCGGCCTTGGCGATCTCATCGCGCAGGATAAAGTCGGAGTCGCGGACAATCTTCAGCTTGTCCTCTGTGACTTCCCCAAGAACACGAATGGCCAGACCCGGTCCAGGGAACGGCTGTCTCCAGACGATTTCGCCCGGCAATCCAAGCTCTTCGCCGACTTTACGAACCTCATCCTTGAACAAGGTATTCAGCGGCTCAATCAGCGAGAACTTCATGTCCTCAGGCAATCCGCCCACATTGTGGTGGGACTTGATCGTCTGAGCAGTTGCTGTACCGCTCTCTACGATGTCCGTGTACAGCGTGCCTTGTGCCAGGAATCTGAAATCATCGAACTTCGCCGATTCTTCATCAAATACATAAATGAACTCGTTGCCGATAATTTTCCGTTTTTGCTCCGGATCATCGACTCCTGCCAGCTTGGATAGGAAACGTTCGCGGGCATCAATCTTAATAACCTTCATATCGAACTTGCCGACAAAGGTCTCCATGACGCTCTCTGCTTCACCTTTACGCAGCAGGCCATGATCGATAAACATACAAGTAAGCTGGTCGCCGATCGCTTTGTGAATGAGCATAGCAACCACCGAAGAATCTACCCCACCGCTAAGCGCGCAGAGGACTTTTTCGCTGCCTACTTTTTCCCGGATATCACGAACTGCATCCTCGATGAAGGTCTCCATACTCCAGTTGCCTTCACAACCGCAGACTTCATAGATGAAATTCTTGATCATCTCGTTGCCATGCACCGAATGACGCACTTCCGGGTGGAATTGCACGCCATACATGCGGCTCTCGGTATTCGAGAACCCGGCAATTGGCGCATGATCCGTAGAGGCGTCAACAATGAAGCCTGTAGGCAGCTCAACGACATGATCCCCGTGGCTCATCCAGACGGTCTGCTTCGCATCGAGTCCTCTTGTCAAAGCGGAGTGTTCTGCAAAGTCAACGTCAGCCTTGCCGTACTCACGCTTGGCCGCACGTTCAACCTTCCCTCCAAGCTGATGTGCCATCAATTGCATCCCGTAGCAAATCCCGAAGATCGGCAGACCAAGCTCGTAAATCGCCGGATCAATATGAGGAGCATCCTCAGCATACACGCTTGATGGTCCGCCAGAGAAGACAATCCCTCTCGGAGCAAGCTCCCGGAGCCGCTCTGCCGGTGTATTATACGGAAGCAATTCGCTGTACACACCCAAATCGCGAATCCGTCTAGCTATCAGTTGATTATATTGTCCGCCGAAATCCAGCACGACAATCAGTTCATTTGGCTTATTCATGTCCGAGCCTCCCTCAATTCATGAGACTAATTATACGAAAGTACAAAACTGGTCGTCAAGGAAATCGGGTTGGAAACTCAGGACTTGCCAAATGCCAGATAACGGCACAGATCCAGAAAATCCCTGCTTGTGCTGCGATCCAATTTTCCGCCTCCATAATAAAGCGTTTCCCACATGGCAATGAAACGTTCCAAATGAGGTGCAAGTTCTGCATGAGCCATACTGACCGACAGCAAATATTCCCTTGCGGTGGTCCCCTGGCATTTGCCCCCAAAGCGGACATACAAGCCCTTCCAGGCGCGATCCGCAGCACTTAACAATTCAGTGCGATCCGGAAAGGAGTCAGCCCTTCTATAAAAATAGGGCCACAGCAAATACATGGAATGGCGATAACCGCTTCGGCCATACAGCAGAATTGTCAAGAGCAGGAAGCCCCCTGCCAACACTACACCGCTCCATAGAAACAGGTGTCCCCTTAAATGGGCAAGGATCTTTTGAACCGCACCTCTCCCTTCTCCGCTCCATTGATGAAATTGCTCCAACAGCTTACTCCATTGAACATTTGCCAAATTGCTGCTATCCGTGTCGGCCATTGCACCGATTACTGCCTGGCCTATGCCGTACCCCGGTGTCGGATCAAATGAAACCCAGCCCTCTTCAGGAAAATAAACCTCCACCCAGGAATGCGCATCGGCATAGCTGACAGAATAACGCTGCGAATCTGCAGGATCAGCCGTCCCCGGAGCAAAGCCCTTGACCCATCTGGCCGGAATTCCTCCGCTGCGGAGCAGCACCGTCATTGCCGTTGAGAAGTGGTCACAGTATCCCTGTCTTTGCTCAAACAGAAAATAATCGGTGAAATCCTGCCCCCGGGCCGGAACCTCCGAAGCCAGACTATAAGTATAGTTCTCCTTCAAATATTGGATCACCGACTGCACCGATTCGTATCGGTTGTGATGTCCTGCCGTCAATTCAACCCCTAAGTTTCTTACCCGATCCGGCAAGGTTACGGGCAGTTGCAGCTCTCGCTCAACAATCTCTTCCGGATCTTCTCCCCTCGCCTGGACCAGTCTTTCATCCGGTACGCTCGCAACTCTGGCCACCAGCTCATACCCATACATCTGCTGTTCTGAGGAGGACGGTTCAAAAAACATAGCCGTCGTACCCGGATCATAACGCAGCTCCAATCCTTCAGCCGCTGTCTTCGTGTGCTGCTTGCCGATGAATAAGCTTGTTACACCAATGGGAGTTCCAGCGCTAAAGATAGGTTGGGTTTCAGATACCGGCTTTACAAACCTGATCCGCTGGACAACTTCGGCTGCTCCGAATGACTCAGGAACCGGCTCTGGGGCAAGCAGTAAGGAAGTCCAGCCATGTCCGGTGTAGACGCTCTTGCTCTCCCCACGCCAATAGGCATTCACCGATGATACCGCCGTAAAATAAACCTCCTTCCGCAATTCAAGCGGAGCACCCAGCCGTGAATCATCCCGCCCGTATCCGGATACTGAGTCGGTAGATGCCGCCCGGTTCATTCCGCTGTAGGATTTACTCCAGCGCTCCACCGTCTGGGCAATTCTGTCCCAGGAGATGTCCCTTACGGGCTGGGCTGGCAACAGCTGGACTGTTGACCATGCAGCAAGCACACAGAGCATCGCAGCAACAATTCCCAGTCCTTTGCCTCGGATCATCCCTGCGGGCCGCTGAAGGTAGCCGGCAATAAGGCCTTGAAGCAACAAGCCCCAGACTATCGTGCGAATCATTCCGGGCAGGAAGCTCGTATCAAGAACCAGCTCCAACACAAGCAAATATAGTACAGAAGCAGAGAAGAAAAGCAGGATGCTATGGCGCCCAAGAGCCAACATTTGAACCGATGCGACCAGCAGCACCCAGCCAATCAGCAGCAAGAGGGTCCTGGACTCCCCGCTGACTCCATACAGCCTGCCTGTCCGCACTAGCTCTTCCAAGTCCGTTACGAGCAAAGCGCCATATTTCTGCAACCAGGCTGCCCCTGCTCCGTTTCCGTATAAATAGTAGAACGATCCTCCGACAAGACTAACCGTCAGAAGCCCATATACAGATTTGTATACAGGTAAACACCCCGCGATCAGCAACAGCCCCGTCAGGCCGACGAACAAGGGAAACCAACGTCCTGCCTCTTCCTCCATCAGCCGTCTGACCGGATACAACCACTCACAGAACAAAGCCATCAGCAGTGCCGACAAAAGGATTTTCTGCCCCCATCGAAGAGGATCAGGCGTCCGCAATGCCTTTCCCTGCACTGTGCTCTCGCCAGACAAGACTAGCTCCCTTGTTCCTGTTGAAGAAGGAACGGCCGGGAAGCTTGCGGGTGCCTCAAGCAATGACATGTCCGGCACCCCCTTTTGAAGACAGGGTATTCGCAGGCAGCGCCTTTATTAAAGGCTGCTTCTGATATAAACCCGGCGCAAGCACGATCACGCGAATCCCCGCATTCCTAAGCCGCTCGATACGAGCTGTCTCCTCCATACCCACAATCAATTCTGACGCAAGCAGGACTTCAAAATATCCCCCTCGGGCTGCCTCCACAAGCACTGCATCGGTTACTTCCTCCGTGCATCTTCCTGTAATCAGGGTAAGCCGATACCCCTTCGAGGAACGTGGAAGCGACCGTAATATGGAGGCAGCATTGAGACCTTTCTCTCCGTTATCCAAGGATAGACCGGCTAGCCTATTCAAGCCGCTTATCAATCCTTCACCCCCCCGGAGCTGCTCTTCCTCCAGATCCCGGCGAGCCCGTTTGCCGCAGATAAACCATGTCGATGCAGCCTGCTTGTTCTCCAGCGAGAACTCTCGCCTTGGATGGGTTAGCTCCCGATGCAAAATGGCTGATGCCGCAGATATGGCCGTCTCAAACCCCTGGACCGCCTCCCTTCTCCCGTTCTTCCCAGTCTCCTCAAGACGATAAGAATTCGGATCCGTATCCAGCAACAGATAATGCTCCTCCGCCAGCGGCTCACGGGATACTCGGGTAAGCAGCTCCCCACGCTTGGCGGAATGCTTCCACTCCACCCACTTGAACGAATCTCCGGGAAGATACTTTCTCAAACCATCGGCTTCTTCCATCGGAGCCGGCAGAAATCTGCCCATAGCCTGCTGACTTTCCCAGGCCCCACGAGGGCTTGCCTCACTCTCCAATGAAACCGGTAATGGCGCAGGATGAATGACCAGGATGTCCTGGCCGTTCACCGCTACGCGCTTTTTGCGTTTGAACCATCCGAAGGGGTCGCTCCACATCACGGCAAGCTCTCCCGCCTTATAATGTCCGCGGGTTGAGGGCTGAAGCACATACGTGCAGGAGAATTGCTGTTGTTGCCCGATCCATCCCCGCAGCTTGCCAGTGATCTCCCCTTCCCCGGTCAGGATCACGGAAGAAGCCCCCGCTTCTCTACCGGACACCGACCAGCTATCCCGAGCCCGCATGGATAACGGAACGATCCCGCCTGAAATCGTAAGCACGATCTCCATCTCCAAGGGTTCTCCGGCTTGCGGATAGTAGGGCTTCCAGCTTCGGGAGGCCTGCACATGCTTCGGACCAAGCCAGCAAAAGACTAAGCCTTGCAGAATAATAAAACCGGCAAGTACAAGGAGAAACCACAGGGTCTCACCCCCCCGATAAATGTACAATGCTGTGAATAAACCCAGCACAGCAACGGCAATCACCCAAGCCCATCTCCCCTCCCTCATGAGGCACCTCCGGAAGCGCGGTGAAACAGCGGTACATCCGCCTGCTTCAGCAGCTCGGCTACCATCTGGGGCGGGGTCATCCCCGCAAAGCCCGCGTCCGGCTTCAGAACAATCCGATGTGCAAGTACGGCCTCGGCAACCTCCTTCACATCATCGGGAATCACGTAGCTTCGCCCCCGATAATAGGCCATCGCCTGGGCAGCCCCCATCCAGCACAGGGTTCCGCGCGGACTGATCCCGAGCGCAAGCTTCGGGTGCCGCCGCGAGGCATCTGCTACGGAGACCAGATATTCCTTGATCCGTTCATCCACCAGCACCATACGAACCTGACGCTGCATAAGCCTGATCTCCTCGGGTAAAATAACCGGCTTCGGCTCTACGCCCGGATTCTGCATTCTACTTAGCATTTCAATCTCTTGCTCCGGCTTGGGGTAACCGAGCGAGAGTCGCATCAGAAAACGGTCCAGCTGTGCCTCAGGCAGCCGATAAGTGCCCTCATACTCCAGCGGATTTTGCGTCGCAAGCAGCAAAAAGGGCTGAGGCAGTACTCTGGTCACACCATCCACCGTTACCTTCCGCTCCTCCATGGCTTCCAGCAAGGCTGATTGCGTCCGTGGCGCGGCACGGTTAATCTCGTCAGCCAGTACAATATGGGCATGAACCGGACCCGGTCGAAATTCCAGGCTGCCCGTCAGCGGCTGATAGACCGTGACGCCCGTGACATCAGCCGGCTGCAGGTCGGAAGTAAACTGAATTCTTCCAAAACTGCCTCCCACGCAAGCAGCGAGTGTTCTAACGAGCAGCGTCTTGCCTACTCCCGGCACATCCTCCAGCAGAATATGTCCCCCGTACAGCATCGCAATGACCGCCAGCTCGATCTCCTTCTTTTTACCGACAACAACCCGTTCTACCCGCTGAACCAACAGCTCCAGAATCTCACGGGCCTGATCTTGAATCATTCCTCATCCCTCCAACAAGACAAATCTATTAACCAGTGTGACCAACAACTAGTCTTCATAGACCTGTCAGGAGAGAGGTTTATATGAAAAGAGTCTTCCTGCTCTATAGCGATTGTACTCTTCTTTCTTCAGCCGTATTGGTAACGGAAATAATAGGATGGTCCGTCAGCTCCAGCAGAGAGCGAAGCGACATCCACAGGGAGCCGCCTTGACTCCGGAACCTGTCTGTTCCAATCTCCACCGGGACTTCGGTATCCTCCCGGCGCGCCGTTCCACGCTCCGGATCGAGAGTCAGATGAAGCTCTCCCCAGACGACAATTACATTCCGGCTGCCTGCGTTCCAGCTCACCTCCGCCCCAAGGCGTTCAAGCGTTGTCCGGAGCGGCACGATCAACTGTCCTTGATCCACTTTATATTCTCCCGCCGCCAGCTTGGTCTGTACCCCTCCGGCCTCTACATACAAAGGCTGGCCTGGCCCGAATAAAGCCGCATTGGGAAGCACATGGTTCTCGATCCACGATTCGGCAGGTGCGGCTCTGTCAGTCATTTTCTTGCTCAGGCTGAATTGCACCGGTTTCTGCTCCGGCGACAACACCTCGAAGGAGTAACCATTCTGCTTGTAAAAATCAATAATTTTCGGAAGCGCCTTGACCGACTCTTCATGTCCGGCACTGTCATGCATCAAGACGATCATTTCCTTCTCCAGCTTCTCTGAGGTTACGTTTTCAATGATCTCGCTTGCCGGAACGCCTTTGCGTTTAGAGTCGCCGCTGTCTACATTCCAGTCGAATACCCGATATCCCCCCTGCTCCATTAATTGAAAGTAGGTGGAATCAAAATGTCCATACGTTCCTCCCGGAGCCCTGACAAGCGAAGTCCGGGTACTCGTAATTTCTCTAAGTATCTCTTCCGTTCGTTTGATTTGATTCCAAAACGCGGTGAAGCTTTCATACAGCTCACTATATTTATGGTTATAGGTATGATTGCCGATGACATGTCCAGCCTCTGCCATACGATATATTATTTCCGGGGATTTTTGGGCATGTTCGCCCAGAACAAAGAACGTAGCCTTAATCTTCTGCTCTTCCAGGATGGCCAGGATCTCATCCGTCAGCTTGCTTGGACCATCATCAAAGGTTAGGTAGACAACCTTCTCTTTTTTGGGCTCGGCAGAGGGCGTTGATGCCTGGCGTGAAGACGAGGCGGCAAGAATCGCCTGAGGCCCTGATTCCTTCTCCAAGGAGGTGGCTTTCGCTGCGGGAGGGAGAGTCGAATCTGAAGCGGTCTTGACGATATGATGCTGCGCAGAGGAGGTCGAAGGAATTGCGGCTTCCGCTGCAGCATTCTCCTCTTCTATCAGGCCTGGAGCGGGAGCCAGTGCCCGGGACTGTGCGGATGCAGGAGAAAAGCCTATTTCCCTGACCCCCGGTACAGAAATTAATACGATTATAACTATAGACAGAAATGCCATCCACATTCTTTTCATGCGTTCATCCTCCACCGTTTATATCAATAGTTTGACTTTCTGGTAGATTGTATGAATGCAATGAAGAAAATAGAATCCTCAATTTACTTTTTGAACAACCTCTTTAACCGAGAGACTTTACCGCCTCGACAACCTCATCAACGTGCCCCTTCACCCTCACCTTCCGCCATTCCTTAATCAGTCTCCCCTCTTCATCAATCAGAAAGGTCGAGCGAACAATGCCTTCATATTCCCGCCCGTACAACTTCTTCAACTGCCATACTCCGAAGAGCTCGCTGACACGATGATCAGCATCGGACAATAGCGGAAAGGACAAATTCTGCTTTTCACGAAAACGGTCGTGCAAACGCACCGGGTCCGTACTGATTCCCAGCACAACTGCTCCCAGGGCATGAAGCTCCCTTGTACGGTCCCTGAAATCGCAAGCCTCTTGGGTACAGGCCGGCGTCATATTTTTCGGATAAAAATAAATAACGACTTTCTTTCCTCTAAAATCGCTTAATGAGATTTCTTCCCCTCCGCTGACCGGCAGACGAAAATCAGGAACCGGATCATTCAATTGAAATGCTGCTTCAGACATGTAGCTCTCTCCTTCGACAAAATTACTGTAAACTTCTTATAAATTGATTGTAATTATAAAAGAAATTATAATGTAATGATATGAAGAGTAACTTTTTTACTATTTAGGGCAATCGGCATGATTTCATCGTTTCCCGCTGAAAGGACGAGCAAAATGACAAAACGAACGAAAAGGGCGATTCTCTGGTCAGTGGTTGGAGTATTCGTTGCACTTGCCGCATTCGCGGCCTATTACGTTACTTCAATTTACAACCAGGTAGACGATTTTCAAAAGACGGGTGAAGAGTCGCCCTTCTATAAGGTAACACCTACAGAAACCAAGATACCGGAGCCGCCAAAATGGGAAGGAAAGGAACGAGTCAATATTCTGCTTATGGGAGTCGATGCCCGCGGATTGGATAAGGGAGAAATCCCCCGTTCCGATACAATGCTCGTAGCTTCTCTCGATCCTGTAGCCAAGCAAATACACCTGTTCTCCATTATGCGCGATACCTATGCTAAAATTCCAGAGCATGGCTCGGATCGGATCAATGCGGCGATTACCCATGGTCCCAATACAGCAATGGCTACCGTATCTGACTTGTTGGGGATTCCGATACAATATTATGTCTACACTGATTTCCAGGGCTTCATTGAGCTTGTTGATGCCGTTGGCGGCGTGGATTTCTATGTCGAGAAGAATATGCGGTACACCAGTGCGGCAGACAATCATGAATATGATATCGACCTGAAGGAAGGTCAGCAGCATCTGGACGGGAACACGGCATTACAGTACGTTCGTTTCCGGCATGACGCGATGTCCGACTTCACCCGCACCGAGCGCCAGCGCAACTTCCTGAAGGCGGTGGCCGAGAAGCTGAAGACCACCACCTCGATCATGAAGCTGCCTTCTATTTTGGAAAAAATCAATCCTTACATTGATACCAACCTGACGGTAAATGATATGTGGAAGCTGGCCACCGTCGGATATGACAGCTCCATGGTCTCCAGCAAACAAATCCCTCCGATGGAGCTGCTGGAGGAAAAGCGTGTTGGCGGGGCACAGGTATTAGGGGTTAGGGATGAAGATAAGCTGAAGGAATACGTGCAAGAAGTGTTCGAAAAGGCTCTCCAGCCTGCCGTCGACGAAACAACCCCAGATGACGGCACTGCTCCGGATCCGGAGTCAAAGACAACCGATACGAACAGCAGCAATAGTTCTGGCAGCAATACAAATTAACCTTGAGGCAGCAGCGAAGACTTAATCGGCAGCTCTACCGGCCCCTAAAGGGCCGGTTTCTTTTGGAGCACGCCTTAGCGGGATTCAAGCTGTCCGAGTCTATTTTTGAAAGGAAGATTTCTTATGAACCGTGTACACTCAGATCAGCTATATGAAGAAGCCTTGAAGCATATCGTAGGCGGTGTCAACAGCCCCTCCCGTTCATTCAAAGCGGTAGGCGGCGGGGCACCTGTCTTTATGAAGCGGGCCCAAGGAGCATATTTCTGGGATGTGGATGATAACCGTTATGTCGATTACCTGGCAGCCTATGGCCCGATCATTACCGGCCATGCTCATCCCCACGTAACCCGCGCCATTCAGGAAGCTGCGGCAAACGGCACACTCTACGGAACACCTACTGAGCTGGAGATCAAGATGGCTAAAATGCTGAAGCAAGCCATTCCGTCCATGGACAAGGTTCGGTTCGTCAATTCCGGCACAGAAGCCGTTATGACTACGATCCGTGTTGCCCGTGCCTATACCAAACGCAACAAGATCATTAAATTCGCCGGCTGCTACCACGGCCACTCTGATCTGGTGCTTGTCGCCGCAGGCTCGGGACCGTCCACCCTTGGTATTCCGGACAGCGCCGGGATTCCGACCAGCATTGCCCATGAAGTCATTACTGTACCGTTCAATGATGCTCCAGCGCTCAAGGAGGCCTTGGACAAATGGGGCGACGATGTGGCTGCAGTCATGGTAGAGCCCATCGTCGGCAACTTCGGTATGGTTATGCCGAAGCCGGGATTTCTGGAAGACCTCTGCCGCTTGAGCCGCCAGTATGGGGCGCTGGTCATCTATGATGAGGTCATTACGGCCTTCCGCTTCCATTACGGCTCGGCTCAGACCTACGCCGGACTGGACAATCATGAAGCGATCGCGCCTGACCTAACCGCGCTGGGCAAGATCATCGGCGGCGGTCTGCCGATTGGCGCGTATGGCGGCACCAAAGAAGTGATGGAGCAGGTTGCTCCACTCGGTCCGGCCTATCAGGCTGGAACCATGGCGGGCAATCCTGCCTCCATTTCCGCAGGCATCGCCTGCCTGGAGGTGCTTCAGCAACCGGGTGTGTATGAGGAAATGGAGCGCCTGACGATCAAACTGACGGATGGCCTCACCGGATTTGCCCGCCAATACGGCATCCCCCTGACAATCAACCGGATCCGCGGCTCCTTCTCAACGCATTTCTGCGATCATCCGGTAACCAATTACGATGAAGCCCAGGACACGAACGGCGAGATGTTCGCCGCCTTCTTCCGGGCGATGCTGAACCGGGGCGTTAATCTCGCTCCATCCAAGTATGAGGCCTGGTTCCTTACTACAGCCCATACGGAGGAGGATATAGACTTCACGCTTGAAGCGGCGGAAGCTTCCTTTAAGGAGATTGCAAAGTAGAGGAGCCTTATAAACCAACTGATTCTGCGTGTCAGAGGTAACGTGTGAAGATTGCCTTCGATCGCTGTTGTTCGCGGATTTCTTTGATTAAATAAACCATAACAAGGGAGAAATCCGCTCACAAAGGCGACCGCTCCGCTTCTGCGGCAACCTTCTCACTTATACCCATATTACGCAGGCTCTTGAACTCTGCTTTGCATGTGCCGCGGTGCACTTAGCAGTTTACATAGCTGTCCATAAGGCAGCTATATGGCAGCATCCTCGTATCCCTCGATATGCATATACAGGCTCGCATCCGGCATAAAAGGCGCCGGATGCTGCATTATAAAAAGTAAATATGCAACACAGCACCAGGCGCACCGTATTCTGCTGGCATGCGAAAGAGGCCGTCCTGCTGATCAGCTTCGGGACGACCTCAACATTTGTTTATTCGCAAATACGGCACTCGATTTCGCCGCATTAGCACCCTCAACACGGCTCCCATTCCTAGAATTTTATTGCGCTTTGACACTTGTTTCCCCGCCCGAGACCGCGAACTAATAATTTTATTGCTTTTAACCACTTATTTCTTAGCACACGCGCCCACACCAAGAGATTTTAATGCCTTTAAGCACTTGTTTCTTCAAATGTGCCCACACACTTGGAGTTTTAATGCATTTTGACACTTGTTTCCTCAGAGGCAACTCATCTGTTCAATTTGTTATTCTTTGTCATTGTTCACAAGGAGTTTTCTACATCCTACGTTACTGCTCCTATGAGAAGGATGTTCTAACCAATTGTTCAAGTAAGACGAGCGAAGTTCGGCGCAAAGCCGGAGTATCATGATTTGGGAGCACAATTCATGCAGGCAATATCCTATTTGATGCCGAGTCGTCAAGCTTATTGCTGTGCAACAGATTGCATTGCCGTTTATAACGCAGCCATGTGCAAACTGTATTTTTTAGTTAACCTGTAGAGCAAAGTAGTTCAGGCAAGAGTGTGAAATGAATCTGATGAAGCGTTAGCGTTCGCCTTTGCGAGCAGATTTCTCCCTCGTTAGAACTTAGTCCAATTGAAGAAATCTGCGAACAACAGCGATCATGAGATCATTTCACACGGCTGCCCCTGCTACGTGCTAACTGAGATTCTGCCTGATAACTGCTACTGCACACTTTCCTGCATAAGTACAACAAGGCTGCCCCGAGTCCAATATATGGACTTAGGGCAGCCTCGTTTGCGTTATCGCCGATTATTTTGCTTCGATCTTGTCAAAGTAGTTCTCTTGCACATATTGTGCGGCTACATCTAGCTGTTTCTTCGAATCCGTGCCTTTCTTGGAGAAGGATTCTTGTACTACATTGGACATCGTAGCATAGAAGTCCTGTGTTCCATATTGGGCTTCCGGTTTACCTTCCAGAAGTCCAAAGAGGTTTGGATCATATTTGTACACATTGTCATACTTATCATAAATTGCTTGTATTTTCTTAGCGTAATCGGAATCTTCGCTAAAGTATTCGAGCGGAGTCGGAATATAGTATTTGCCTTCCGCTTTACGCGCCTGAATCGTGTCTTCGGCAGATTTCAGAGCATCATCGGTAAAGTAATCGAATGTGATATAACGGAATGCCATTTCTTGTTCATCTTTTGTGGCGTTCGGGTTGATGACAAGATAATTGCCACCTAAGATCCCGTAATGCTTGCCGCCTGCTTCGGCAGCCGGCATCGGATAAGCCACTACATCCTCAGGCTTCATGCCGCCCTCGTTCAGAGCTGCTTGAATGACGTCGAACGCTCCGGCAATAACCATTGCTGTCCGCCCTTGCTGGAACGAACTAACCGCATCTCCCCATCCAAGCGCCCAGTCTTGAGGGATCGCATTCGCTTCCCATCTCAGCTTCTTGTAGAAGTCCAGCGCCTTCACACCTGCTTCGGAGTTGAATACAGCTGTTACTTTACCATCGACAGTTGTCTCGATTTCACCACCAGCCTCGAACAGGAAGTTCGTCCAGTTCCAGCCTGCTTCATTCCCTTTACCCATTGGTGCGATACCGGAAATGCCCTTCTTCGGGTCCGCTGCATCCTTGGCAACATTGTACATATCATCCCAAGTCCAATCCAGCGATGGCATAGCCAAGCCCTTTGCTTCCAGCAGCTTCTTGTTTACAACCGTGGAAGTAATGTAACCGTTCTGGGTAACCCCGAACACTTTGCCGTCTACAATGAATTGATTTTGCAGAACCGGATTGATCTGATCCTTGTACTCCCAATTGTTCCACAGGTCTGTAATATCGGCAACCCAACCGCGTTCTACGAGGAAGTTCGCTTCAGTAGCCCAAGTGTTATAAAAGGTAGGGGCTTCATTGGATGCCATCTTCACGCCGATTTCATTGACACTGTATTGCCAATCATCCTTTACGATCGTTACGTTCGGGTACTTGGCTTGGAACCGTGCGATCTTATCGTCTTCTTGATCACGAAGCGTGGTCTCATCCGGCAGAGGATAGTGAACCTTGATCGTAATCTTCTTCTGAGTAATGTCCTCCTCGGCGGATTGCTCCGGAGCCGAATTGTTGCTGTTTCCGCCTGAATTTACGGCTGGATCATTCGCCGGGCTGTTGGCCGCATTGTTTTTGTTGCCGCCACAGCCGGCGAGCAGCGAGCCGAACAGCATTAGACACATCAGTAAAGTAGTAAACTTGCGCATGGATACTCCCCTTTTCATCAAATATGTGTTCTTGATTACATCTTTATCTTAAGGATGATTGCTTCACTAGACGATGTGTATTCATATGGCGATCATGTGCAAGGCTACGATCTATGAAAACGCTTATCCCTTCACCGCTGATAGACTGACACTTCGCATGATGAACTTCTGGAACACCAGAAAGACAAAGATCGGCGGAATCATGACCATGAATAACAGTGCGAATTTAACGCTGCTATCCAGGCTTCTTGCATTGATGACATATTTATAGACCGCGGTAGCTAACGTATATTTGTCCTCGGTATGCATGACCAACGATGGCCAGAACCAGTCATTCCAAGCGGAGGAAAAGATGAATATCGATAGTGTCGCAAAAATCGGAATCGACAGCGGAACCGCAATCCGCAGGTAGCTGGTTACTTCTGATGCCCCGTCAATCCGCGCCGCTTCGAATATTTCCGGATGGATACCATCGAAGAAATTTTTCATCAGCAAAAAGTAGAACGCATTCGCGCCCGCAGGGAGCCAGAACGCCCAATACGAGTTCAACAGGCCTAAGTCCTTAAGGTTAACGAAGTTCGGAATCATATAGCTGGAAGCCGGAATGAACAGCGTCATCAGAATGAAGAAGTAGACCGCCCGGCTATAGGGAGCCCGGATCCGCGAAATACTAAAGGCTGCCAAGCCTAGTACCAGAATAGTAACGAGAAGAGAACCGACGAAAATGAGCATCGTATTCTTCAAAAACATCGGCAGCTCAATATAATTCCATGCCTTGGAGAAATTCTCCCAATGCCAGACTGTCGGGAAGAATCGCGGCGGGAAGGTGTTGACCTCCTGATTGCTTTTCAGTCCATTGAACATCGTCATGGCAATCGGGTACAGCATCGTAAAACACATAAAGGCGATACATAGAACCATAAATCCGTATACAACTTTATTCAGTGGCTTCTGCAAATCCGAAGCCGACAGGATGCCTCTTTCTTTCATGTTAGTAGTCCTCCTTCGTCAGCTTGAATTGAACAATTCCGAGTACGCTCAGCACAACGAACATGAGCACGCCCAGCGCCGTACCGGCACCATAGTCCAATTGGGTAAACGCATATTTGACGGTCAGGAGAGCATAAGTCAAGGTGGCTTTGTTCGGCCCGCCATCCAGCATGGCTAGTTGGGATTGATAGGCCTGGGAAGTACCGATTAATTGCAAGATCAGCATAAGCACAATCAGGCTGCGCATCGACGGAAGCGTAATATACTTGATCCGGCTCCATACGCCGGCACCGTCGATCTCGGCTGCTTCATACCAGTCGCGCGGAATGCTAAGTACCCCGGCCAGGTAGATCAGCATGGCTGAGCCGAATTGCTGCCACGTCTCCATGAAGACAAGCGCGATCATCGAGTAGCGGCCATCAGAGATGAACGAGGTCGGATCTGCTCCGAACCAACCAAGCACGGCGTTGATTGGACCAACCGGATCATACATCCAGCGCCACATGCCGTATAGTACAACGCCCGGCACAACGTAAGGCAGATATGCTGCGATCCGGGCAAAGCCCTGGAACAATTTCAATTCAGAAATTGCGATGGAGGCGGCAATAGGAACCCAGAATCCGATAATTAACGTCAGCAGCATGTAATACAGCGTATTTCTGACGGAAAGCAGCAGGTCAGGGTTATTGAGGATTTTAATATAGTTATCAATGCCTACGAAGATATTGCCATTAACAAAATCAATGTTGTAGAAGCTATACACCATCCCTTTGATGATCGGGACCCACAAGAAGACGATGAAGATGGCGATAGCCGGTACAAGGAATAAATATCCCCACATGTACTTCTTCAAGCTAGTCAGCCGCTTCTTTCGCGTCCTCGTCTTGTGCTCCGGTTCCTGATGCATGCTTCCCGGAGAAATTATCGTTTCTTCCATGATGCTCCCTCATTCCTCTATAATGTCTAGCTTCCATTTTAGAAAAGGACAGGGGCTGCGAACATGTCTAAAACTATGTGATGTATAACCGATCTTACTGCTATTTTTTCATATCGCTTGGGCTGACGCCGAAGTACTTTTTAAAGATTTTGCTGAAATGCTCCGGAGATTCATAACCTACCCGCTCAGCGATCTCATACCTCCGCAGGTCGGTGTGCAATATCAGTGATTTGCTCTCTTCCATACGCAGCTTAATGACATATTCCCACAGGTTGTAGCCTGTATTTTTCTTGAACAGGTAGCTCAAATAGTTTGGACTGACGTGGTTCTTCTTCGCCATCTCGTGAATCGTGAGTCCCTTTTGATTATAGTTTTCCTCAATATACCGCTTGGCCTGCGCCACAATGACATTGTTCTGCGTAGTCAACTCCTCGGCGGAAGGGTCCTGGGCATAATTATTCCAGTTGAAGTCCCCGTAATAGAACACATGATAGTCTTCCTGACCGGTTCCCCAAGAGATTGCCTTGTCAACCTGACGATTAAGAATATGCAGGAACTCTACTCCCTTCAAAATCTGGCTGATTCCAATCACGGCGGAGATACCCAAATACTTCTCGATATGATAGTGGAGGCTGCGTCCGATCATTTCCAGCTGGCTGATCTTGTTGACATCCAGCTCTGCATATTCCTGTTCGCTCCATTGCAGCAGAATGCCGATCTCCAGGTCGGCGGGATAAAAGACAACCGCATTCCATTCCTGATACAGCAGCTCCTTGGCCACATTTAGCGCAGCATATCGAAACAACCCGGAGTCCTTTCTGCTCTTCTCCGGCAGCCCGGTCGTTTCTTCTGCCCTGCGGGAAAGTTCCATTTTGATTTTGATCAATGAAAAATAAGGTCCGATTAACCCCCACTTGTTCATGGAGGTTGATGCATCCATACTCTTCCCGGTACCCTCAGTGTGGGTTGGGAAGGCGTTTAATAAGGCTGTAATCTCTTCATTCTTTCCATCCTCCGGCTCCTCCATATGAAAATGCTCCGCAGGCCGTTCCAGAAAATCAGTCATGGCCGGCACCGGTTTATCCATCTTCAGCAAGGCATTGCGAACCGAATCAAGAAATTGCTCGCTGTTCAGCGGTTTGATTAAATAATCTCGCGCTCCAAGGCGCAGCGCCATTTGTGCGTATTGGAACGTTTCGTGAGCAGAGATAATGATGGTCTGGACCCAAGGCTTAATAATCTTGGCCTGATGCATCAGCTCGATCCCGCTCATCTCCCCCATCTGAATGTCGGTAATCAGAAGATCGATAACCTCCATCCGAATATAGTCCAGCGCTTCATGTCCGCTGCCGGCCGTGAATATCGTATTTATGGCAAGGCCAGAGCTTGTTAGCAGCCCGGCAAGGCCTTTGCAAATCAATGGTTCGTCGTCTACCACCAAAATATTGTACATGTGCGTTCCCTCCTGTCTGATCTACTCTTCCTCTGGCAGGGTTCTTGGAATATGCA
Source organism: Paenibacillus brevis (assembly GCF_018919145.1). Lineage (GTDB taxonomy): Bacteria > Bacillota > Bacilli > Paenibacillales > Paenibacillaceae > Fontibacillus > Fontibacillus brevis. The sequence goes on along the minus strand of NZ_JAHLQJ010000015.1, from coordinate 128,802 downwards.
GTGTGGCGAGCGTACCTCCGCCGGAGCGCATGGCATAGCCAAGACCGTACCCCGCGCCAAAATGAAGACGAATGCGCTGATGAATATTGCGAATGCCATATCCGAGTGACGGGTCTGGTGTCTCTTCCTCTAATAAGCGGGAGATTTTCTCCAGATCAACGGCTCTGTAGCCATTGTCTTCAATCGTTACGAATATGTCCTCCTGATCTCCACGGACTGTAATGCAGATCATGCCGTCTTCTCCCATATGACGCACTCCATGAATCATCGAATTCTCGATCAGGGGCTGAAGCGTAATTTTGGGAATTAAAACCTGCCGATACTCCTCCGGAATGTCGATGCTGACCCGGAACTGATAGTCATGCCTGTGCTGCTGAAGCCTGATATAGGCGGTGGCATGCTCCATTTCCTCCTCCAGCGTAATGAGCTCTCGCCCTCGGCTCAGGCTGATCTTCATCAGCTTGGAAAGCTCCTTGATCATTTCGGCTGAGGCTGTATTTCCCTCCAGCGCGCTCTTCCAATAGATGCTCTCCAGTGTGTTGTACAGCAAATGGGGATTGATCTGCTGATACAGCAGTTGAAGCTGCGACTCCTTCTGCTTCAGATCCATCGTGTATTTGTAATGCACCAATGAGTTCAGGCGGCGCGCCATCTCATAGATCGTCGAAATCAGCACACTGACCTCATCCGTTCTCCCTCTGCGCGGGGTCTCGGGCACCACATTTCCAGGTTCGTAACGTCTGACGAAATAGACCAGCCGCTGGATCGGCGTCATCAGAGAGCGCCAGAAATAAAGTAAGAAGACGAGGCTGGCTACAAAATACACAATGGAGATAAGCTGGATCAGCCGCTTGATTTCGTTCTGTTGCTGCAGCAGCGCTTGAAGCGGCACTTTGTAGACCAGCTTTTGCTGGAGCACGTGATTCACATTCATTACATAGATATAGTCTTTGGTAATGATGTCTTTTACCGCCGATGTCATGTCCTCCATTTGCGCCTCTTCCGGCAGTTCAAGCACAGACCCCCACTCTCCGGTGGTCGAGCTCAGAATACGGTTGTTCCAATCGGTAAAATAAAGCTCTCCTTCCGGCAGGCTTACCGTCTCCAGGGATTCGCCCACCCGGGCATCCAGATTGGTCACCACCAGCACGCCAATTGTCCCGTTCTTGTAGATGCTGTTGATCGCTCTGATATAAGCAAGCGTCTGCTGGCTGCTTTGCCCCTCCGTAGGCGGCGACAAGTGCTCAATCATCCGCAGGTAGCCCTTCCCCTTCTTGGCCACCGCTTCCTCAAACCATTCCGGCTTCTCCTCGTCCGAGAAGAAATACACCCCTGACACTCGCGGTCCCGGATAGAATGGTGCAAAAAAGTATGTATTGTTCGGATCATAAACATAGAGTGAATAATAAATCGGTTCGCGGTCGTCCGTCTCCTGAGAGTACGTGGTAAGAATATCCTCGAGCTTCTCGTAGTTTTTCACGCGCTCAAGCACAGTCTTATCCGATGAAACCGGATTCAATTGCTGCAACAACTGATTCTGGAAGACGGTTGACGTTACTTTGTTTACAGCCTCAATATCCCGGTTAATCAGCCGGAAATTTTGCTTGCTTAGCTCGATATAGGCGTTGGTAACATGACGCTTCAGAATTTGCCCCGCCCGGTCATTACCGTATGCATTCAGGACAAATAAAGGAATTGTCAGCACGATAAACATCAGCACGAGCTGCTGCTTGACGTTCAGCTTGCTTAACGGATTTCGCAGTTTTCTTCTCACGTTCCTTCCCCCCGGCAATCTAACTATAGCAAGAATAAAAAAGGGTCAATATGCGTGTTTCTACGCACATCATGTCTATTCCTCCGATGGCCGTTCTTGCCCGGAGACCAGTGCGATGCATTCTCCTAAAGTGTAAACGATTTATGCCGGCTTGCCAGCAAAAAAATCGCGGGGAAGGTGTAGAAGCTGAACTCATGAACATGCGGGAGAGAGGCAACGAGTGAAGTGTTCTTTACGATCGCTGTTGTTCGCGGATATCTCTGACTGAACTATGCCATCATAGGGAAGAAATCCGCTCATAAAGGCGAACACTAAAGCTCTACGCTGCCGAAGTAGCCTTCTTACCATTCCACGCAGCTTCTTTAGTTCAACATAGATAGTTGTTGAGGAGGTCATTGCTTTTGAACAACTATTTCAGTGAAAAAGAGGGCGTCCCAAAGTCATCACAGATGATAAGGGACGCCTTTTTCAATTTACTTCTGCACCGCGTGCAGTTCCCAGCGCGCGGTGGGACGGTACGGGTGTCACCACATATGAGGTTACGCTGTACGTTGCAAAATAAGTGCCGAATGGCATTAAAATTATTGGCGTGGGCGCTCGTGCGGCGAAACAAGTGCCAAAAGGCATTAAAATTGCTGGCGTGGTCGGATCGTGCGGTGATTATAATGCAGATGTCATTAAAGCTTCGAGGCTTGTCAAAAGTAAGTTTGAAGGCCGGGTGGGTTTTCTCTCGCCCATAATTTGATCAAGAAAGCCGCAATGGACGCAAGAAACCAAGGAATCAAGCGAGAGAAGGCCGCTTAGCTCCTTGGTTTCTATATAAATATCACTCTATTTTGTTATTAAGGGTGCACAGAATTTTACTTTTGGGACACCCTCCTTCAAACATATCACGGCATCCACCCTCGCACTGCCGCCTATGGCAGCAGCGCGTCCAGCCCGCCGACGACCCGGTCGGCGGCTCCAAGAATGTCGGCACTGCCGATGCCGACCACGCGGCAGCCTGCTGCCTTGGCTGCCTCAACCCCTGCGGCTGCGTCTTCAAACACGACGCAGTCCGCCGGATCCAGGCCAAGCTCCGCACTGGCCGCCAAGAACACCTCAGGGTCTGGCTTCGCCTTAGCCACCTTCGTACCATCAACAACGGCATCGAACAGCCCGGTAATCCCGAGGCGTTCCAGAATAAACACCGCGTTCTTGCTCGCTGAGCCCAAGGCGACCCGTACTCCGCGGCTTCTCAAGCACATCAAATACTCCTTTGCCCCGGGAAGCAGCTCCGATGGCTCCAGCCGGGAGATATAGTCTACATATTCCTTATTTTTCGTCTCCGCCATTTGCTCACGCTCTGCTTCATCCGCATCCATCCCGCCTATTTCAAGCAGAATCTGGAGCGACCGCATCCGGCTGACTCCCTTCAAGCGCTCGTTGTCCGCTTCTGTAAACTCAAAGCCCAGACGGTTCGCAAGTGCCCGCCAGGCCAAGTAGTGATATTTGGCCGTATCCACGATTACGCCATCCAGATCAAAGATCGCACCCTTCATTGATTCCAGCATGTAATTCTCTCCTTATCTTGACCATCCATTTTCAGTCTTTACTAGCACACTTCACACTTATGCCTTCTAAGTAGCCTTTGTAGTTCAACTTATATAGAGGTTCCATCCTCCCACGGCTAATCCTGCTCCGTGGATTACTCCTGCCCCATTCGCAGAACAGCAGAAACACCGGGCTCAAGCGTTAGACTTTGCCCATACGCAGCAACACGAACCTCGCTCGTATTCCCTGCATCGGCCTCCAGCTCCACCTGTTCCCTGCCAACCCGTACCTTGATTTGCTGTCCGCGCAGAACCAGGCCGGTTTGAACCGCCTGCCACTTCTCTGGAAGTGAAGGAGAAATCGTCGCGCACTCCCCGTCAAAGCGGATACCGGCAAACCCTTGGACAGCAGCCATCCATGCACCGCCATTCGCAGCCGGATGGGTCCCGCCAATGTACAAGTCCCCGACATATTGCTTCGATTCTCCCGTCAGGTCGATCGTGGCCGTCCGCATAAAGTATGGATAGCCCCAGTCGGGGGAACCCGTATCGGCGGCAACCATCGCATAAATGCATGCGCTAAGACTTGATCCGTGCTCGGTACGCGGCTCGTAATAGGCCCAGTTCGCTTTTTTAACCACCGTATCATAGGCATCCTTAAATAAATGCAGCATCAACACAATATCTGCCTGCTTCAAAATTTGCGTTGTCGTTGCCAATCCGTTGCCGCCGCCCCAATATTCGTGCTTGTTGAGCACCCTGCCCTTAAGCTCGGGAAGCGGGACATCTTCCAGCGTGAAATAGCGATCAAATTGCTCTATCAGCCTGGTCTCGGAATCCGGTTCAGGCACATACAGTCGATCATGCATATCCCGAATATGCTCCGGCTTGATGGCACTTTTCTGCACCAACGCCTCATATTGCGCCGGACAAGCGGCATGCAGAATTTCCATCGCCTCCAGCGCAATGAAGAGCGTCCGTTTTACCATAGCATTGGTGAATGCATTATTATTCACCCGTTCATGATACTCATCCGGACCCGTGACATCAAGCACTTCATATCTTTGTTTTAACGGATTATAGTACGCATAGGAATAGAAGAATTTCGCGCATTCCCATACGGTCTCCGCCCCGCCCTTCAGCAGGATTTCTTCATCCCCGGTAAATTTATAATACTCCCAAATTGCGTAGGCTGCATCCGCGCTGATATGCACCTGTTTATCGCGGAAGTAGGTACGCATCGGCCGTCCGGTAAACACATCGTTTACATTGAAAAGCGTACAGGCATCGTCCCCGGTCTCCTGGCTTTCCCAGGCATAGAAAGCACCTTCATAGCCGTATTCAGCCGCTTTGCGCCGCGCTCCGTCCAAGGTATGAATCCGGTACATCACCAGATTCCGCGCCGTCTCCGGCTGCGTGTACAGAAAGAACGGAAGCATGAACATTTCCGTATCCCAGAATACCGCCCCCTTATACACTTGCCCCGATAGCCCTCTTGCGGGAATCGACAGCTTCTCTGAATGCTCGGGCGCAATAATCAACAGCTGGTACAGGCTGTAGCGAAGCGCTAATTGTGCCTCGTCATCGCCTTCAATCACCACGTCCGCCAAAGCCCACTTCCGCTCCCAGCAAGCCTCATGCTCGGCAAGCAGACCGGAATAGCCGGTACCAGCCGCTTCGCGGCAGAGACGCAACGCTGCAGCGCCCGGCTCCTCCTCATCCAGGCCTGTGCATACGGCGGCAAATCTATCAAATGTATAGGTCTTGCCTGCCCGGCATGCAAAAGTGATCATCCGGAAGATCGAGCCCGATTGCTGATCATAGCGAACCTCCATTGTCACAGCCTCTCGGTCATCAGCTTCCATGCTTGAGCCGATCCGCTCCGCCACCGCGAGCGGCACTTGCAACTCACGGGTCACTGCAGTTACAAGCAGGCTGTTCTGACGCTCCGATGCCTCAAGCTTCTCAAGGTGCGGACCGTTGATATCCCATATCTCCCCATCGATGCCCGTACGAATCGTTAATTGGCCGTCAGTGCTGCATGTCACGCTGAGCCGTCCCGCAATCACATTCAGCCGCGCTGCGCTGCAGAACCGCTCTGATTCTACGATTAGCTCTGCTCCCTTATCCGCCTTAAATACCGTATGGCGGTGATGTACCGCGCTGCGAATATCCAGTGCCTGCTCGTGCTCCACAGGCTCGCTGTCCGGCAAGGACAGCAATTGCCCCTCGAATTCAATGACTGCATACAGCGGATGCGGTGCATTGACCGGTTCACGCCATTTGCCGTCTACCTGATCATACAGCCCTGCCAGCGTTACTGCCGCCAGTTGGTCCTTTGTATACTCCTCCATCGTGCCTCTACAGCCCATATAGCCGTTGCCGATCATAAACTTGTTGCCGCTGGCGGCAATCCGGTTCCGGTCAAAGCCGTTCTCCCGAATCATCCAGTCTTGATTCGCAAGCTTCATACTACCCCACCTTTACTTGATCCAAAGGAACTCTGAGCTCTGAACCATCTACGGTCAGGCTTCGGCCATATACCGCAATGTCCATCGGTTCTCCGGACACGAGCTTGAACACCGCTTCATCCTTGTTCACTTCAACGGTCAGTCTGCTCCCGCGGAAGGTGATCGGGAAGCTGTAATGGGTCCATTGCTCCGGGATGCTCGGTGCAAATTGCAGCTTGTCTCCGTCGGATCGCATGCCGCCAAAGCCGTATACAATGTTCATCCAGGCCGCTGCAATCGAGGTCGTATGAAGACCTTCCCGCGTATTACGGTTATAGTTATCCAAATCAAGACGGGTCGCAAATTCAAAGAACCGGTAAGCTTCCTCCGGCCGCCCAATCTCGGCGGCAAGAATCGAATGGATCGATGGCGACAAGGAAGATTCATGAATACATCTAGGCTCATAATAATCATAATTGGCACGCTTCTCTTCCCGCGTGAACTGACTGCTGTACAGGAACATGAACATCAGCACATCCGGCTGCTTGATCATGTCATACCGATACAACCGATCATAAGACCAGTGCGAGTACAGCGGGAACTCCGTCACAGGGATCGAATGAATATCCAGATGCGGCATGTCAAAGAATCCATCGTGTTCTTCATACACGCCGGTGACTTCATCGCGGGGGATTTTCATATGATCGGCTTTATGCTTCCAATCTGCTGGCTCTTCATCCGTTAACCCGATTCTCTCCGCCAGAAGCGCGAACTTCTCCGGCTCCGTATTCTGCATGCCCTGGATCGATTCCAACGTATACTCGAACAGCTTCTTCGCCATCCAGTTGATATAGCAATTGTTGTTGACCATCAGTTGGAACTCGTCCGGACCCATTACGCCGAAATAACCATACTCGCCGCTCTTTTGTCCGAATTGTCCGCGAGTAGCATAGAAGCGGCTGATCTGAATCAGCATTTCAACTCCTTTATCATGAAGGAAGCTCGTGTCCCCAGTAATTGTTACATAGTGGCGCAGCCCGTAAGCGACTGCAGTACCTACATGCAGCTGGAGATTAGAATGCTGCCAAAGATCGCAGCTCTCGGTGCCGTCGATCGTCGCAATCGGATAAAATGCCCCTTCGCAATCCAGCTCCTTGGCCCGCTGAAGCGCATGAGGAAGCGATTTGTAGCGGAACTCCAGCAGGCTTTTTGCCGCCTTCGGATTATTGAAAATGTAGAACGGCAGACAGTACGACTCCGTATCCCAGAAGGCCAGCCCGCGATAGGCCTCGCCTGTCAGTCCTTTCGCCCCGATATTAAAGCCGGGATTGTCGCCGTGATAGGTCTGATACATCTGAAAAATACAGAACCGGATCCCTTGCTGATTGTCCGGATCGCCTGCAATCTCGATATCGGATGCCTCCCAGACCTGCTGCCAATAGGCTTGCTGCTGCTCAGCCGCATGGTCGTATCCCTTCCCGCGGATCGCTTCAACCAGGTCCATGCCTTGCCGCCACACCGCACTGTCGTCCAGCGCGTGATCCTTCTCTGCAACATTGATGACGAGTTTATCCATCACGGCTGAGACACCCTGCTCCAGCTTGAGCTTCAGGTCATAAGCGATCAGCCCGTCCTCAGACACCGGTAGACGTCCTGTCTCTGCAAGCGACACTGCCCGAAAACCGGAGAACAACCGGTTCTCTGTATTTTCAGTCTGACCCAGAATCGCCGCGATTCCCTGCTCCTCTTCCTGCTTCAGCACCGACCAATAACGCCGGCCTTGATCCTCATGCAGCACCGAGAAGTCCAGCCCCGTCCGAATCGTTGCCTCCCCGTCAAAGTCAACCGGTACCAGCGTGATCCGCTGGCCGCCGAGATGACAGTTCCGCATGCTGACCAGACGCTCGAACGCAAGCTTTAGGCTCTTGCCGCTCCGCAGATGCCAGGTCAACTCCCGGCGGTAAATTCCTGTTCTGAAATCCACTTCCCTGCGGTAATCCGAGAACCGGCTTGTCGCCAAGTCCAATGTCTCGCCATCCACTGTAATTCGGGTGTACAGCCAATCAACCGCGTTGACCATGAAGCGCAGTGATTTAATAATTCCTTTATAGTGGGCTGCTACCTTACTCTCTTCATATAGCCCGTTAAAATAACTCCCCAGCAGCGTATCCCCGCCATATCCTTCCTCTGGGTATCCTCTGACGCCCATATATTCATTCCCCAGTGAAAAAATCGATTCGGAAACCCGGTTGCGCGCCGGATCAAACCCTTCTTCGACTACTTTCCAGGGATCAACCACCAAGTATTTGTCCGCGATTTTCGGCATGCTCTGCTCCCACTCCTTTACACATTTTACTTCTCCAGATTAGCCCAAGAGGACTTACCGGCCCAATGTCCAACTCTAATGACCTTATGTGCGATCATACGAAGTTGGATTTCTCTGGATTGCAGCAGAAAAAGGCAACATGACAACTAAATCCGGCAGCTATAGGAGCAACCTATCAAAATGATTTGAACTATATATTTCACCAATTCATGCTTGTGCCGCATAATGGAGTCATGACATGACCGGGGAGGAAGCGGAGATGAGCGGTAAGCAGATTTGGCAGGCCGGATTGTACGATGAAAAACTGGGATATGTAGCGGAATACGGAAAAGGTGTCGTGGAATTGCTTAGCCCCAAGCCAGGCGAACGGATTCTCGATCTGGGCTGCGGTACCGGGGATCTGACTCATGAGATTTCCAAGTCCGGCGCGGAAGTGCTGGGCATGGACCTGGCAGAACCGATGGTACATCAGGCAAGGAATAAGTATCCCCATCTGAGCTTTAAAGTGGGAAATGCCGAGCATTTTGAATTGGAGAGTCCGGTGGAAGCGGTGTTCTCGAATGCGGCCTTGCACTGGATGAAGGATGGCCGGGGCGCAGCCTCTTCCGTTTGGAACGCCTTGAAGCCCGGCGGACGATTCGTTGCCGAATTCGGGGGAAAAGGAAATGTAGCTGCGATTGTCCAAAGCTTGGGGACGATCCTGGAACAAGACTACGGAATAGACGCCGGATCGCTTAACCCTTGGTATTTTCCCAGCTTGGGAGAATACAGCACATTGCTTGAGGAGCTTGGATTCCGAATCGCTTATGCGGCGCATTTCGACCGGCCCACCAAGTTGGGAGAAGGTGAAGATGGCCTGATTCATTGGCTGAATGGCTTTGCCGCCGGCCCGTTTCTCGCAGGCTTTGAGGAGGCCGAAAAAGGTCATGTGCTTCAAAAGGTAGCGAAGCTGGCGAAAACGGAGTTATTCCGGGACGGAGAATGGTACGCGGATTACGTGCGTTTGCTGATCGTAGCAGTAAGGCAGCAGTAAAGTGGAGTGCTGTATAAATTGAACTATTGGAAGCTGCACTGAAAAGGCATAAGTGTAAAGTATTCTGTTAAAGCGAAGCGTTTGCCTTTGTTCGCGGATTTCCCCCATATCATGGCTTAGTTCAGTCGGAGAAATCCGCGGACAACAGCGATCGTAAGAATACTTTACACGTTGCCTCCAATGTACATCATTAGTTCAAATTATATAGCACAATCAATCACCTGTAGATTATAAGTTAATAAATACCGTCTTCATCTTGCTGCTGTACTGCACATCGAGTCCGAGTCCCTTCACGAGTAGTGCTAGGGGTACATAAGTCTTCTGTTCCGAGCCTACCTTTTGCAAAAATGCCGGACTGGCTGTCTCTAATGAAATGCCGTTTGCAGTAACTGTCTTGGCACCAATGGGAATCACTACCTCACTGCCGTTATACGAAACGGTTGCCGTGCTGCTCTTGGAATCCCATTTCGAAGTACCTCCAATGGCATCCGTAATGTCACGCAATACAACAAAGGTTTGACCGTTCTTCACAACCGGCGGATAAGGTGTCTGTAATTCCGTGCCGCTGACGACAACCGAAAGTTCTGCCGTTCCGGTCTTCGCTGCTGTCTCCCGGTAAGTGCCCCAGATGGATTCCGCCAGCACTTTGGCAATCGTCTCATAGCCGGATTGGTTCGGATGCACATCTTCATTGAAAATATGTGTATAGGACAGCTCCTTGCCGACAAACTTCTCGGCGACATGCGCCGCCTTCACAGACTTGCCCTCTTGAACCAAGGCCGCAACCGCCTCATCGACCGCCTGCGTGAAGCCGGCGGCAACCTCGCTCAGCATGACATACTGGCTCTCTCCGGCAATCTTAGGAACCGGCTGATACTGGTCTGCCAGGATAATCTGCGCATCGGGATTAACTACGGTCAGAACGGAGAGAATTTCTTGAATGTTTGTCTTATAGACTGTAAGTAATTCATTTGCCTTTGTCTCTAGCTGCTCTGCACTCAGACTCTTCGCCTGCCCAATCAACTGCGATACATCATTTCCGCCGATGGTGATCAGAATCGTGTCCGCTTGGGCGAGCTTGATCTTGGTTCCCGGTATTCCGGAGGCAAAGACGCTGATTCGCGGATCAGATATCCCCGGTTGGATGGTGTCTGCGGTTACCGCACTCCCCTCTTGGATAGCTTTGAGGTAATTCAGCAGTCCGGTGCTTGTCAGTCCGAGAATACCGTAATTCGTTACTTCCGTTCTGTTATGGAACAAGGCCTGCTCCTTGATCCGGTCTACATAACCATAAACAGCAGAGGCCTCCGTCATTCCCGGCTCGTATCCCGCTGTAATCGAATCTCCAATGGCTACGATAGTCTGAAGGCTGCTTTGCTTGATTGTTGGTTGACTTCCGGCTTCTGCGGCATTTGCTGTTATCTCGGCAAATGCCGCCGTGCCTCCTCCAGCCAGCAGTGCCAGCGACAGCATGCCTGTCAGTAGTATGCGGCCTTTGCTATGGACTAAGGATTTCTTCTTCATCAGTTCCCCCACCTCTCCTGAATAAAAAGGCGCCCCTTCAAGCCGAAAGGGCGCCGCAAACAGAATGAAATTATGACACTTCTAAGCTGCCTAGTTCTCTTCCTTCCTGTCTGATACACCAGCCCTCTTCAAATAACTATCATACCGCTCATCGATCTCCTTGCCCATGCTTCGATATTTGAGGGTCTCCTCAACGATCGGATCAAGCTGGGTCTGAATCCTTACTTCATACTTGGGTGCAAGGCGGCTTCGCTCCTTCTTCCGCCGTTCCTCCTCACTATCAACCATTTGATCCGACAGCATCTCGCTAAGCTCTCTTTCGAGCTCCTTCTCAAGATCCTTTCTGTCTTGCATGGCTGTATACCCCTTTCTGATGAGTTAATTCCCGGTTGCACCGGCAGCCTTAATGACCTCCAGCAGTTCCTGATGAATGGTGCCGTTGCTGACAATCAGATTTCTTGCGCCGACATGGTAAGGATTCCCGGTTGTATCGGTCACCTTACCACCTGACTCCGCCACCATCAACGCGCCTGCCGCCGTATCCCAGGAATTGAGATTCACCTCATAGTAACCGCCGAGACGGCCTGCAGCCACGTAAGCCAAATGTAAGGCGGCCGATCCTCCGGCACGGAGACTACGCGCCTTGCCGGATAACGCCGTTATTCCCTTAAGATTAATCGAAGCTGCCTGCCGGTCCGGATTAAAGCCCACAGCAATAATGCTCTCCTCCAGCCGTGCGTCTGCAGATACCCGGTTTGTATGACCGTGCATATAAGAGCCTTTTCCCTTTTCCGCAACAAACATCTCATCTCGGATCGGATCATAAATCACGCCAATAATGACTTCACCCTTGAAAGCCAGGGCAATGGAGACGCAGAAGAACGGGAAGCTGTGCACGAAGTTGGTCGTTCCGTCCAGCGGATCAATAATCCACAAAAACTCGCTGCTGCTAGCCTCTTTCAATGCAGCCGCCGAAGCCGCCGCACCCGGGGCAACCCCCTCCTCACCCAATATGTCATGGGAAGGAAAATGCGTCAGGATCAGCTTGCGGATCATCGCCTCAGCACCCTTATCGACATCAGTCACCAGATCCTGCGGAGAGAATTTTTCATTAACAGCTTTAATATCTCCCAAGCGGCTCTTAATCCATTCCCCGGCTTTGGCGGCACAATTAATGGCCACCGCAAGCGGATTTTTACTGCCTACCACATAAGGAGTAACAGGTTTTGATTCCACAGCTATTCACTACCTTCATCATAATTTAAAGCATGGGAACAGGTTAAGCTCCTATAAAATTATAACCACCGTCTACATAGATCACTTCACCGGTAATTCCGCGGGACAAGTGACTGATCAGGAACATGGCTGTATCTCCGACTTCAGCAGTTTCCGTCGTTCTCCGAAGCGGAGCCTTCTCTTCAACCTGCTTCAAAATGGAATTGAAATCACTGATCCCCTTCGCTGCCAGCGTCCGGATCGGTCCCGCCGAGACGGCATTCACGCGGATATTCCGTGGTCCCAAGTCGTTCGCGAGATATCGAACGGATGCCTCCAGAGCCGCCTTGGCCACGCCCATGACATTATAATTACGCATAACCCGTTCCGAACCCAGATAGGTCATGGTCATGATGCTTCCGCCTTCGGTCATCAGCTTCGACAGACGCCCGGACACCGCAATCAGCGAATAGGCGCTGATATCATGCGCAAGCGCAAAGCCTTCACGGGAAGTATCCACGAACTCTCCGGAAAGGTCCTCCGCCTTGGCGAAGGCGATACTGTGCACCAAGCCGTGCAGTACGCCGAACTCGGCGGACAGCAGCTCCGCCAGCTTGTCGATATCCTCATCGACCGTCACGTTGCACGGTACCAGCAGCGAGCCCGGAATCGTCTCGGCCAGCTTGCGCACGCGCCCCTCGACTCTTTCATTCTCATATGTAAAGGCAAGACGGGCGCCTTGAGCCGCCAGACTCTGAGCGATCGCCCAGGCAATACTCCGATCATTGGCAACGCCCATGACAACTACATTTTTACCGTTCAACAAATCTCCCATACAGATATAGCCTCCCTCATCTACTAGAGGATGCATCACAGCACCCTGCTACGTTTTGTTCAACTTACCTTAATTATCCTGAAATATCAACCCTGCCGCAAGTAAATACACTAGCGCGGAGCGTATTAAGGCATAATCTCCACTGAGGCCTGATCCAGGATGCGCACGCCGTCCCCCTGGTAACGGGCCAAATCCTCCATAAGCGCAAACAGCGCACCGTCCTTCAGCTTGGCCTCAAGCATTACATCCATTCGCTCCGTCATGCCGGCAATACTGCGGAGAAATTCAAGCAAAGGAGCGGCTATCACATGATCGGCGTGGCCGCGCGGGTCACTCGCACTCTTCGGGCTCGACGCATGAATCTTGGGCGGCAGCGGATCATGCTGCGGAGAATCAGCCTGAGCAAGCGGACCGGACCAGGTCTTTAAAATCCGGGGCCACAGCTCTAATGGAAGCTCTCCTTCATTGTTCACCCATTGATGATGGATATCCAGCACCATCGGAAGCCCCAGAGCCTCGCAAATTCCCAGCGTTTCCCGAGCATTAAAGGTTTTGTCGTCGTTCTCCAGTGTCAGCCGTTTACGATAGCTCTCAGGGAGATCCGATACATTGCTAATGAAGCGTTCTGCCGCCGAGTGCTTGTCTCCATATGCACCGCCCACATGAATGTTATTCTTGGACCTGCCATCCAGCCCCATCGCTTCCAGCATCGAGATGTGATGGCTCAGATCCCGGATCGAACTCTGTAGCACCTCCGAGCGCGGCGTACTGAATACGGTAAAATGATCCGGATGAAATGATACTCTCATTTCATGCTTGCGAACGAAATCCCCAATCTGTGCAAATGGTTCCCGGAGCGCAGCATAAGGGTTCCAATCCGCAAGCGCGCTATGTGTAGCCAGCGGAATCAGCTTGGAGGAGAAGCGGTACAACTTAATATCGCTTGCCACATTATGACGCAGGAGCCTGAGCGTATTATGAAGATTCTCTGCCCCAAGGGCCTCCAACCGGCGAATCGCTGCCTCACGGTCGAGCAAACCGCTGAAGGTCTTGTAAGTCATTGTTCTTGATGGGGATGCCTTCTCTACGACCGTCGACATCGCGACATAGCCGAATCGGACGATCATTTGCCCTCCGCGTCTCCAAAGAACATTTCATAAGCAAGATCGGTCTGGATTTTGGATTCTTCCTCTGTCAGCAGCCGGACAAGCTGCAGCTCCACCGAGGTAACTTCCTCATCATTGAAGTTAATCTCCGCCACACTGGCAGTTATTTTGACGATAGCTACCGCCTTGTTATCCGGCGTATAAGCAATTACCTTCTGGCCGGTTGGAAATACGCGCAGACCGGTTTTGAGCATTTTACCGCGTCCATACTCCAGCAGCTCGTATAGCTCTTGCTCATTTTTGAATTTACATACTGAGTTGAATTCTGTTTGAAAGCCCATAAGCTCATCCGCCTTTCCAGAATTTAGATGCCGTTCTCGAAGTTCAGGTTCTGTTTTGCTTCAAACCGTTCGAGCCCAAGCCCGATCAATCGGTCCAAAAGCGCTTCATAGGACACGCCAGTTTCGCGCCACAAGAGCGGATACATGCTGTACGGCGTGAAGCCTGGCATCGTGTTCACTTCATTGATCCAGATGGTGTTGTCGGATTTCTTCACAAAAAAGTCCGCCCGGCACAAGCCGTTGCCTGCGATGGCTTTAAAGGCCTGAACGCCCAGCTCGCGAATCCGGTCAGCCAGTTCCGTGTCGATTTGTGCCGGAATAATCATCTGTGACTTGCCGTCGGAGTACTTGGCTGAATAATCATAGTATTCACTGGAGGAGACAATCTCTCCCGGAACGGAAGCAAGCGGTTCATCGTTGCCCAAAATCCCGACTTCAACCTCGCGGGCATCCACGAATTCCTCCACGATAACCTTCACATCGTAGCGAAGCGCGAACGTGATGGCTTGAACAAGCTCATCCCGGGTCTTTGCCTTGGAGATGCCGACGCTTGATCCCAGATTGGCCGGCTTAACGAAGCAAGGATACCCCAGCTTCTCTTCGATTCCATGTACAAGAACCTCTTGTCTGCTCTCCCATTCCGAAGCGGTGAAGTAGCAATATTTACATTGCTCAAGGCCCGCTTCGGCAAACAGCTTCTTCATGATGACCTTGTCCATCCCTGCTGCAGAGGCCATTACACCTGCTCCGACATAAGGCAAATTGGCCATTTCGAACAGGCCTTGAATCGTCCCGTCTTCTCCATTCGTCCCATGGAGCAACGGGAAGGCTATATCGATTGCCCGCTCCCCGGAGGACACCCCCTGGAAAAGCATCTGAACCGCGGCTCCTGTATCGTCCGAACCGTTATCAAGCTCCAATTGATCAAGGGCTCTGAAAGGGGCTGTCATCGTCTGACCCACTTTCCAGGTTCCTTGCTTGGTAATATAGAAAGGAATAATCTCGTATTTGTCGTAGTCAAAAGCTTTGGACACCGCAAAGGCGGTCTGCAGCGATACCTCGTGTTC
Organism: Paenibacillus brevis; assembly: GCF_018919145.1. Classification (GTDB taxonomy): domain Bacteria; phylum Bacillota; class Bacilli; order Paenibacillales; family Paenibacillaceae; genus Fontibacillus; species Fontibacillus brevis. The sequence continues at coordinate 113,599 of NZ_JAHLQJ010000015.1, read as the reverse complement.
CCCCGATTTCCCGCCGTAAATCAAACCTACCGTCAATTTTTCCTGTCCCATGTGCAACCTCTTTTCATCAATTTGAAAATTAAGAAAAAAACGGCTTGCGCCGCTCTTTTTCCTGCTCAGAACCGGTCCGCAATACGGAAAAAGTGATATACCGTGTTGTCGCTCCATGCGTAGGAATCACGGTAATCCCAGTACCTGTGCTTACTTGGCACAGTATGAGCATTCACCAGCGGCATGCCGTCGGCATCATAAGCCGTAACAATAGTGCTGTGCTGAAAAGCGCCGTTGCCATCCCAATCGTAGACGATGACGTCGCCAAGTTCAAGCTGTTCCGCCCTATTTACAGGCTCCGCCACACTGGAACCGCTGCTTAGATAGCGTTCCAGTGCATTGGAGACCGCCCAACTGTAGCTCCATGCTTCCTTCCCGCCGACATAACCTTTGTACCACCAGCCTGAATCTCTTTTTCCAGTATAATTTATTGGCGCTCCACCTGCAAAGAGGCACTGGGAGATATAGTTGGTGCAATCAACTTCGAATGCGGCGAATTGCGGATTGAAATCGTCCCACCAGCGGTCTGCATACAGCACGGCATCCTGTCTCCGGTATGGAGTACTGCGGAAGCCGCTTTTCAACAGCTCGCGGTTTAAATAAGGCTTGGACCCGGCACCAGACTTGGCCGACTCCGCCGTGCCTTCGGATTTTCGTGGAGCGCTTCGCTCAGAAATCGGCTCAAGCACCCGCGCCACCGTCCAGTCTCCATCTTCGTGCTGAAGCGTCAGTCGCTGCTTATGGATCACTTCCTCTCGATGCGGCACCCCTCTACGCTCATAATCGGTCTTTCTTAACAGCTGGAGTTCAACCTCTACTTCTCCCTCTCTATGTTCAATTTCACGGAGCAGCTTTGCTCTTGTCTCACATCGAAGGGGAACGGCTTTGCGTTCGGCATACCAATCCGCCAGCCTGCGTTTTCGCTCTCCCAGCCTAAGCAAATACTCCAGATCCGTAACGATCCCTTCCTCTACCCGGCTCCCGAAATCAATTTCATCCTGATTATGCTGGTTCACATACTGAGACAGCGTCCTCATCCAACCCTCTGCCATCGTCATGACCTCCTTCAAAATAAACCTGGAGCCTGATGCCGCCGTTCATGAAGTCCATTGCAACTAATATATGAAACGGGGCTGGCAAGTATGTTTAGAGAGAGCGAATAGGGCATATTCTAAGGCAAAAAACACTTTACTAGCCGTCTGGCGACAGGTATACTTAATTTAGTGAGTTTTTTTGAAATCATGTTTCACAGAGTGAAACAAGGAGGTTCGTTTCATGTCTAATCAAGATTTTTTCTCCAGCAGCCGCAAGCTGGAGGTCGGCGGAAAAAGCTACCGCTATTACGATCTGAACACATTAGAAGAGCAGGGACTTGGCCCAGTCAGCAAGCTTCCTTTTTCCATTAAAGTGCTGCTGGAAGCTGCTGTGCGCCAATATGACGGAAGAGCAATTACTGAGGAACATGTGAAGCAAATCGCCGGATGGAGCGAAGGAAGAGACGATAACAAGGAGATTCCTTTCATCCCGGCACGGATCGTGCTGCAGGATTTTACCGGCGTGCCCGTGGTCGTTGATCTTGCTGCGATGCGTGACACAGTAAAGAAGGCCGGCGGGGATCCCAAGCAGATTAACCCGCTCGTTCCGGTTGATCTTGTTATCGACCACTCGGTCATGGTGGATGCCTTTGGCGCACCTGAAGCACTCGAATACAATATGAAGGTAGAGTTCGAACGCAATGAAGAGCGTTACCGTTTCCTGCGTTGGGCGCAGACGGCATTCAACAATTTCCGTGCCGTTCCTCCTGCCACCGGGATCGTTCACCAGGTGAACCTGGAGTATCTGGCCTCTGTTGCCGCAACCAAGCGGATCGGCGGCGAGACTGTCGTATTCCCGGATTCATTAGTAGGTACGGACTCCCATACGACGATGATCAACGGCCTTGGCGTGGTGGGCTGGGGCGTTGGCGGTATCGAGGCCGAAGCAGGAATGCTGGGCCAGCCGCTTTATTTCGTTGCACCTGAGGTTATCGGCTTCAAGCTGACCGGCAGCTTGTCAGAAGGTGCGACTGCGACGGATCTGGCGCTGACGGTCACACAAATGCTGCGTAAAAAAGGCGTTGTCGGTAAGTTCGTCGAGTTCTATGGACCTGGTCTTGCCAATATCAGTCTGGCCGACCGGGCAACCGTAGCCAACATGGCGCCAGAGTATGGCGCGACGGTCGGTTATTTCCCCGTTGACCAAGAGACGCTTGCTTATCTTCGCAGCACCGGACGCTCGGAAGAGCAAATCGCCCTTGTGGAAGCTTACTATAAAGCGCAAGGTATGTTCCGTACGAGCGATACACCAGACCCGCTGTTCAGCGATCTGATTGAGCTTGACCTCGCTTCCGTTGTCCCGAGCCTTGCCGGGCCGAAGCGTCCGCAAGACCGGATCGAGCTGACCGAGATGAAGGATAGCTTCAACAGCATCATCCGTACGCCGGTAGATAAGGGCGGATACGGTCTGAGCGATGAGAAAATCGAGCAGAAGGTTCCCGTTAAGCATCCGAACGGAGCTGCCAGCGAACTGACGACAGGCGCGGTAGTCATCGCAGCGATTACGAGCTGTACGAACACCTCCAATCCAAGCGTAATGATCGGTGCTGGGCTTCTGGCGAAAAAGGCTGTAGAACGCGGTTTGAAGAAGCCGGGCTATGTAAAGAGCAGCTTGACGCCAGGTTCGCTTGTTGTTACCGAATATCTGGAAAAAGCCGGGTTGATCGAGTCGCTTGAAGCGCTGGGCTTCCATGTAGCGGGTTATGGCTGCGCTACTTGTATCGGCAACTCTGGTCCGTTGCCTGACGAAGTCAGCGCGGCAATCGCGGAGAACGATATGACCGTTGCCGCCGTGCTTTCGGGTAACCGTAACTTCGAGGGCCGCGTGCATGCTCAAGTGAAGGCGAACTATCTTGCCTCTCCTCCTCTCGTCGTAGCTTATGCCCTTGCAGGTACGGTGAACATTGATCTGCAAAATGACCCTCTGGGCTATGATCAGAATGATCAACCGGTATTCTTGAAGGACATCTGGCCTTCCTCCAAGGAGATCAAGGAAGCGATCGGCCTGTCCGTCAGCCCGGAAATGTTCCGTTCCAAATACGAGAACGTATTTACGCAAAATGAACGTTGGAATTCCATTCCGGTGCCGGAAGGCGAGCTGTATGAATGGGATGAAAAGTCTACCTATATCCAAAACCCGCCATTCTTCGAGCAGATCGGCGACGGGCTTCAGGACATCGCGGATGTCCGCCAGGCACGTGTGCTTGCCTTGCTGGGAGACTCGGTTACAACCGACCATATCTCGCCTGCCGGTAACATTTCGCCGACAAGCCCGGCCGGAGTGTACCTGAGCGACCGCGGCGTAGCGCGTAAAGACTTTAACTCCTATGGCTCCCGCCGCGGGAACCATGAGGTCATGATGCGCGGAACCTTCGCCAATATCCGCATCCGGAATCAGGTTGCTCCGGGAACCGAAGGCGGCGTCACGAAGCATTTACCGACGGACACGCTGATGTCGATTTACGATGCTTCGATGAATTATCAGGCCGACGGTCAGAACCTGATCGTCATCGCCGGCAAGGAATACGGAACGGGCAGCTCCAGAGACTGGGCAGCCAAGGGGACCTTCCTGCTGGGCGTAAAAGCGGTCATTGCCGAGAGCTTCGAACGGATCCACCGCAGCAACCTGGTCGGCATGGGGGTACTTCCCCTTCAATTCCAGGAAGGACACGGCTGGAATACGCTTGGAATCGACGGAACAGAAACGTTCGATATCGTAGGGTTATCCAACGAAGTCAAGCCGGGACAGCAGCTTACGGTTATTGCTACCCGCCTGAACGGAACGCAATTTGAGTTCCATGTCACGGCCCGCCTCGACAGCATGGTTGATGTAGACTACTACCATAACGGCGGTATTCTCCAAACGGTGCTTCGTCAGATGATTAAAGATAATAATTCATAATCTTTAAACGAAGACGCTCGTACTGAGTGGGGAGGTCACAATTCCCTGCCTGTACGAGCCTTTCGTTTTTTCAGAGCGAGGCTAACACCAGGAATTTGAAATGTTTCTGCGCACGTTACTTACGACTTTGCTCTTTTACGCGTTCATCTCAAGTTAGTCCCTAGAGCTGGACACCCTGTTAAAAGTTAAGCTGCAACAAAGAAAGCCTCCTCTTTGGTAACCGATGTGGTTCCCGGTCACTAAAAGAGGAGGCTTTAATTTACCTTTACGCAATTATTCACAAGTCATCTTCTGATCACGAGGCGATTCAGGGAGTGGATTCTGCGTCCTAGCTGGCTGGTGTAAACTTGATCCAGTCATAATACGCTCGTACCGGGGAGCCTGGGTAAATAAATTTACCCGTCCAATATTGTTCTGCAGCATTGGCTCCCGCCCAAAGGTTAACCATGATATGACCCGGATTCGTAGGCAACGGACCCCGTGATCCATTCTCCGTATGCACCAATTGACCGTCAACATACCATTTAATGAAGGTAGGAGACCACTCAAAGGCATAATTGTGGAAGTCCAGCGCAGCATCAAAGCCCAGGTCTATAATCGTGCTGTGTCCTCCCACACCAGCCGTGAAGTAATTCACTTCCAACTTGGTGGTATCCTTCCCAAGAATCTCGATATCAATTTCATCGTTTAGCTTCACGCTAGGATCTGGATTATAATACGTGAATAATGAGGTCACAAGACCTGTTCCCTTAGCTACCTTCATCCTTGCCTCAACTCGTCCAAATCCGTATTTGGTATTCGTGGCATATTCCCCAGATGCAAAGGGCTTGCCCAGACAATTCGAAGAACATCCGACATTATCCAACCGAAGAGCCATCACTCCATTATTGAACTCGACATTGCTAGCCTTCCAGGCCACACCAAAATCAGAACCGTTCGCCCAGCCATCTGAAATATAAAACATACTTGGGTTTGCCGCATTCAAATTCTCTGTGAACCCGGTTGCCGCCGAAGCCGGAATAACCAATAGCAAGCTTACGCCTAGCATCATTGCACTCAATATACCGCGGATTTTCCCTAACATCATCTTCTTCATCTTAATTATCCCTCCTCATGGTTTTGGGCGAAAAACTGCGGGAGATAACGCCGGTTCTGCTCCAGCATTTCATCCAGCATTCTCTCAACATCATTTACGGAATAGGTCAACGGATGATGTGTCAAAGCCAGTAGTGCCATTCCCCGGTCACCGGTAACGGCCGCTTCGATAGCCAGTTGCTCATAGGTTTTTACAGATCGAATCAACCCCTTTGCCGCTTCTGGAACAACCGTGATCGGCTGAACCAGGGGCCCCTCACTCGTTACTTGGCAATTCACCTCAATGCAGGCATCCTCGGGGAGAAAGTCCAAGGTATCTCCATTGGCAACATTCAGTGTCTGAATATCTCTGGAATTATTATACAGAGAATTCATTAATTTTACAGCAGCTTCCGAGTAGTAAGCCCCTCCCCGCTCTTCCAACTGTTTCGGCTTTTCTTTCAATTCTGGGTCCTTATATATCTCGAACAATTCATCCTCCAGACGCTGAACCGTCTCGGCACGCGTCTCCCCACGGGAGGCCGCTTGCTGTTGTTCCTCAAGCATTTCTCGCTGCAAATAGAAATACTTCAAATAATAAGATGGAATAGCCTTCAGGGATTGCAGCAAAGTGCCGTTCCAAGCGAACTGCGGAACATTGCGCGCGGAGTACCCTTCCTGGTTGGCCAGCAGCTCCGACAGCTTGGACATGCCGTCAATAGTAATTTGACTAATCCAATGTAGGTGATTCAAGCCAACGAACTCGCAGTGAATACGCTCAATCGGCACTTCGTACAAGGAAGACAACCATTTGTAGGCCGCAATGGGAGAATTGCACAAGCCGATGGAGCGGACGCGGGAATGCTTGTAAATCGCCTCTGTCACCATACCCGCCGGATTCGTAAAGTTAAGCATCCAGGCATCCGGGCAGAGCTCTTCTATGTCTTTGCAGATATCCAGCAGCACGGGGATCGTCCGCAAGGCCTTCATCATCCCGCCTGGTCCCGTTGTCTCCTGACCGATCATGCCGTATTTCAACGGAATTGTCTCATCCCAGGCCCGTGCTTGCAGCAGCCCCACCCGCATCTGAGTGGTGACGAATGTCGCGCCGGTCAGTGCAGAACGTCGATCCATTGTCATCTCCAGCTTAATGGGTAGTCCTGATGCTGCAATCATACGCTCCGCCAGCTGCCCCACGATCTTCAGCTTGTGCGCTCCTTCCGGAATATCCACAAGTACAATTTCAGTGACTGGCAGAGTCTCATAATTTTGAATAAACCCTTCTATCAGTTCGGGGGTATACGACGATCCTCCACCAATAACGGCGATTTTCAGTTCCCGCTTCATGCTTGCTCCTCCTTTACTGACAACCCTTCATTTAGTCGGTCATACACCCCATCCTCCACGGGATGCCCGGACTTCTCCATAGCTAGCAGAATAGCACCCGCCACCGGTTCCATCGTTAACCGCCGCAAGCGGCACCCGGGAGCTAACGGCTTGATCATCTCCTCGATCTGAGGTGTGATGAATCTGTGATCGCTTCGGGTCAGTACGCTACCAACCAGAACAAGGTCGAAGTGATCCTGCATCATGCCCAGCCTGCGAATAACGGCGGCTGCAGTCTTGCCAAGCTCGCGGCCTTGCCGCTGAAGAATCGCCCTCGCTGCTTCATCTTGCTCTGCCACCTGGAACAACAGCTTGGTTAGATGTCTCGGAGCCTTTGCGCCACGGTCGAGATAATTATGGAACAAACGCTCCACCGAGGGATACTCCAGCGTTTGCAGAACGGCTTCGGTGAGGAGGGTCGAGTTCTCCCTCCCCTCCCAAGCGCGAATTACCGTGCGGAATACCTCCACCGCCAGCTCGCTGCCACCGCCGAAGTCACCGAACATGTATCCAAAGCCTCCAACCTGCAGCGATTCACCCTGCTTGTTCATTCCATAGCAGTTGGTGCCGCTGCCACAAACCAGGACAACGCCATTCGCTTGCCGTGTGCCTGCCCGCAATCCAATCTCTGTATCGCATACGATGCCATGCTGCGGAAATTGCATATCTGCAATCATTGGTCTCAGCACCCGAAAATCTGCCTCCCGGTCGGCACCAGCCAGGCCAAACATGGCATAGCTAAGCTGATTACGAGTAATACCAGCTTGTTTGATAGCTTCGTCTGACGCCTGTTGAATACTGCGCCGTGCCAGCTCCACCTGAACCTGGTGATTGCCGCACCCGCTTAGCCCGCGTCCCATAATTCTGCCCTGTTCATCAGTGACGACGGCCAAGGTTTTGCTTCCACCACCGTCTATTCCCAAATAGTAGTTCAACACCGTTCTCTCCTATTTCAGCTTACTTAAGTTCTCCTGCCATCTCTCTGTCTTATATTTCAGCAATTTGGCGTATCCCGCCTTCTGTGCTTCTGCTTCTGCCTTATCGAGCGTCGAGGCCACCTCTGCCTCAGACTTCGCATTCATGACGGCCGAGGCTAGCGCCTTGGTATAGATATCAAGCACACTTTGAGCCACAATTCCTTCCTCGCTGTCTCCCGCCGGATCCAGGTTGGTAAATTCCGTCGTGTTATATTGTGTCTTCCAGGTAATTTCCGATTGCCATCTTGATTCCCAATTCTGCTTTTCTGGAGGGAGTGTGGATTCAAACTTCATCTTTGAATTGTCCACGTATACGGTATTCCCCACCCATTGAAAGTTGACCGTAGCATTCATCAATTCATCGCGGCCCTTCGGATCTGAAGTAAACTTCTCCGTGAACTTAGGAGCATCTTCTTCATCCACGCCGTCCCAATACAACCCCTCCGGTCCCCACATGATGATTCGTTGTCCCTCAGGACCGGTCATCCAATCCAAGAAGGCGAAGATTGCTTCCGGGTTCTCGGCGGAGCGGGTAATCACATTGACGTTCCAGCCCTGTTGTTTGTAATCGCCGGGATAAATTTTGTTCTTATCCAGCCCGGACTTATGGATAGGCCATACCATGATATAACCAGCCTCCGGATCTTCTGCCGATAGCAGGGCATTGCCGATTGCCCCATACTCTGTTGGACTTGAGGCTACATACACCGCGATTTGTCCATTCCGCACCTTCTGCTCGACCTGCTCCAGCTTTTGTGTGAATGCATCCTGCGAAATCAAGCCTTCACGGTAAAGCTTATTCGCATATCCGATGCCTTCTCTGAACACCGGGTCAGTAAAAAGCGAATTCAATTGATTGCCTGAAGGGACGCCCTTCATAGCGGTGAACGTATAAGGATAGTTCTCGCCAAACGCCGAGGTTAATATCTCTATACCGGAGCCTCCCTGCCCCACTTCCAAAGGTACGATATCCGGGTAATTGGCCTTCACCTGCTTCAGATAAGCATACAAATCATCGGTGGTCTCCAAAGGCGGGGCGCCAAGCTCGTTGTAGATCTTCTTGTTGACCAGATACCCTGCATTACCGTTAGGCTGCGTCGTAAACCAGTTAGGGAACTGGTAGAGCTTCCCGTCCGGTGACCGGAGCATATCGAGCGTCGAATCCCCGGCCCATTTCTTCAAATTGGGGTACTTCTCCAAATAGTCATCAAAGGGAACCAGCATGCCCGCCGCGCGCAGCTTCTCCACATCCGCTCCCCGTTCCATCCAGATCACATCCGGCAGTTCTCCGGATACAATCATGGTGCTTAGCTTCTGCTTGGCATTACCGCCAGAACTGATGGGCTCCACCGTGACCTGTTTGTTCTCTTTAATCCATTTGGTGGACAGGTCCTCTCCCCAGTTGGGCATCGTATACCAATCATAGTGGCCATAGAAGGTGAAGGTGAGCGGCCCTGATTCTCCCGCAGGTTCTCCTCCTTGCGCCGCCCCTTCATTAGCTTCGATGCCCGCTCCTCCGCCTGAGCAAGCGGTCAGCGCCAGCACGGCGGCCAACATGGTGGTCAACACCAGCCTTTTCGTGATTTTCCAATGGTTCCAATGCTTCATACAAGACTCCCCCTCATTTGCGGAACTATTCCTTCAAAGACCCGATCATAACACCCTTCACAAAATACTTCTGTACAAACGGATAAACGCACAAAATGGGTACTGTCGCAACCATCATCGTTGCCATCGACAATGACTTGGTGGTCACTGTCTTCATTCGGTTCAAATGGCTGGCAGCGGCTGAGTCCATCTGCGACATCTGTTCCAGCATGATGTTCGAATTTAATATCTGCTGTAGTTTAGTTTGTATTGGCAGCAAATCAACGTTGGAGATATAAATGCTAGGGGCAAACCAATCATTCCAGTGATACACCGCTGTGAACAAGGCCAACGTCGCCAGCACGGGTCCGGACAGCGGCAAGATAATTCGAAACAGCACCCCCCAGTTAGAGCAACCATCGATGCGGGCAGATTCGTCCAGACCGGCCGGCATGCCCTTGAAGAACGTACGGAATATAATCATATTCCACACGCTGATCAGTCCCGGCACGACCATGACCCAAAACGTATCAATCAGTTGCAGTTCCCGAATCAGTAAGTACGTGGGGATGAGTCCACCACTAAAGAACATAGTGACGATGCATACCACCATATAGAATTTGCGGCCGATCAACCAGGTTTTGGTCATCCCATAGGCAAAAATAGCGGTAGCCAGAATGGATAATAAGGTACCCACTACCGTTCTCAGCATAGAGACCGCAAAGCCGCCCAGCAACCGTTCGTCCTTGAATACCACTGCATAGTTCTCCAGAGTAAACTCCCGGGGCCAGAAGGTAATGCCCCCTCGCATCGTGTCATTTCCACTATTGAAGGAGATCACAGCAGCGTTCCAGAAAGGGTAAAAAGCGGCAAACCCCAGCACGAACAGCAGGATGTAAATGACCGCAGACAGCGTCTTGTCGCCCAGAGTCAGCTTCATTGCGTCTTCCCTCTCTTCCGATTGGCGTACTTGTCAAGGCAAACGGCGGCTACCATAGGCTGTTCCCCGACCGGCGGGCTGCATAGTTAGCCCCGGCCAGCAGCGCCACACTAAGCACTCCCTTAAACAATCCGACAGCCGTTGCATAAGAATATCTGTTGTTTTGGATCCCTACGCGATACACGTAAGTGTCAATAACATCCGCAACATCCCGCAACACCGGATTGGCGCCCAGTAGCAGGATGTCCTCAAAGCCCGCATTCAGCAAATTGCCAATGTTCAGAATGAGAAAAATGATAATGACCGGTAAGATGGAAGGCAGCGTAATAGAGAACATTTGCCGCAGCCGGCTGGCTCCATCCATGGCTCCCGCTTCATACAGTTGAGGATCTACGCCGGTAATCGCGGCCAGATACACGATGGAAGAGAACCCAATCTCCTTCCAAACCCCTGTTGTCACAAGAATGGTCCAGAAATACTCCGGAATGGATAAGAAATTGATAGGCTCGTCAATCAGGTTGAGCTGCTGCAACAAAATATTGAAGCTTCCATTATCTGTTGACAGCAACGAGGTAACAAATCCGGAAACAATAACCCAGGAAATAAAATGCGGTAAATAACTGATTGTCTGAATGGTGCGTTTGAACACTCGGTTATGTATCTCATTCAGCATCAGCGCGAGCAGGATCGGGGCTGGAAACCCGATAAACAGCTTAAGCAAACTGATTACCACTGTGTTACGAATAACACTCCAGAACTCAGGGGCATGAAAGAACCTTTCGAAATGCTTGAAGCCCACCCACGGACTTGACATGAAGCCCGTAAAAATGTTGTAGTCCTGAAAAGCCATAAGCACCCCATACATGGGGATATAGCTGAACACTAAGATGAACAGCAGTGCCGGCAAGACCATTAACTGAACATCCCACTGTCTAAGCAAATCCTCCGTCAACTTGGGTTTACGGCCCCGGCCAAGCCGTTTCAAACCTTTTTGCTCTTTGGGTATACTGGGTTGCAGCAGCGTCTCCTCCTTTTTTTGAAGAAAAGACCTTACGCGCCCAGCTCTTGCGTAAGGTTTTCTTCCATTTGAGACTATTTTATAAGCTAATCCGCCTATATTCTCCCGTTAAATATCTGAAAAGCAACGATATTTTACTGAAAGTTTGAGAATCAATGTTAAATTCGCATATATGAAACTTATAATGTTATGTTTATGTTATTTTCATGGGAATTGAAAGCGTTTTTCATTATTTAGAAATTTTATGGGTTCGAGCATGCTTGGGAGACATATCGTAATGCCTGCGGAATAAGTGATTAAAGTTGGATAAACTACGAAAGCCACATTCCATCGCAATGTCGCTAATTTTGTGCGGGGTAGTTTCCAGCAGCCGAAGCGCATGCTCCAGACGAAGCTGAATGAGGTATTCCAGGGGAGGCCTTCCCACGGCCCGGCGAAAAATATCGCTAAATCGGGAGGGACTAAGATAGGCGGAAGCGGCCAGCTCTTCCAGAGTCCAGGGATGAGCCAGCTTCTCCTCCATGGCATGAATGATCTGCCTCACCTTCTCCAACTGTATAGAACTGATCTCCGAATGGCTTTGATTCGCCACATCTGAACGAAAATAGCGATTTACACAGGACAAGAATTGCAGCAGCAAGGCATGAACCATTGAAATATAGGAACGTTGCTCCTGCTCATGTTCCTTCAGCATGGTTTGCAGCAAAGTTCGCAGTTCACCGATGTAGGGTGAATTTCGATCCAGCAGATTTGTGAAATGAATACCCATCTCTTTAAACGGAGTCAAAATCTCCGGATCGTACCGAAGGCTTCCGGCGAACCAGGCCATATCAAACTCAATGACCTGAATGACCAGATCGTGCATCTCGTAGGCACAATGCAGATCATTGGAATTGATCAGGAGAATATCACCCTCCTCGAATTCAAAGGACTTCCCATTAATGATGTAGTAACCGCGACCGGAAGAAATATAGTTAATCTCCAGCACGTCATGCCAATGCAGCTTCTGGTAGTGGGTATTCACACCCACTGTTTCTGCAATATAAAGAGGATACCTCTTGTCCAGCAATACTTTCTCCCTGGGGATAGCTCCCCCCAATCCGGCCAATTTCATGATCGGCTCCTCTCCTTTGAGGCAAAGTGTCCAAGCTGCACTTGTAAGGTTAAAACTACTTATACGCTTAAATATACCATTAATGAGACTTACCGGATACTTGGCCCCATCGATGTTTCGCCTTGTAATGACTTTCCCAATGCCCTGCTGTGCACTTCGTCCCGGGCGGTAACCGTGGCTCCCCTCCAAGAAGAACGGTTCGAATAGCTTGCCTCCGGCTCCCTTGACTGTTTTTTATGCAGAACTCTCTTTACAATCACATTGATTAACTGTTATATTATAAGTATAACAGTTATAACAAGGAGGTGGCGATTGTTGATCATCCATTTAGATATGCAATCAGAGGTTCCCATTTACACACAGCTTGAACACCAGATTGTCGAAGGTATTGCCGGAGGCAAGCTGCAACCAGGAGAACTGCTGCCCTCTGTCCGCCAGCTCGCTTCAGATGTAGGTATCAACCTCCATACCGTCAATAAGGTTTACACGCGTTTGAAGCAAGAAGGATATATTCTGGTCCACCGGCAACGGGGAGTCGTCGTTAATCCGGAGGGAATGCCTTCTGCAACAAGCGAGTTTCTGGAGAAGCAGGCCGCTGAACTCAGGCCCATTATTGCTGAAGCGATCCTCAGAGGAATGAGCCGGCAGGAGCTGACAGAGATCATGGAGCAGATCTATACAGAAATTGCCCTGCCGACAAAGGAGGAATCATAATGTCAACTCTATCCATCGTTGTGTTAACGCTCATCTTTATCCCACTCATCTCATCGCTCGCCTTTATGCCCTATTTGACCCGGGAGACCGTCAGCTTTGGCATCTCGATCAGTGAAGAGATTTACCGCAGTGAACCTGTACGCCGTATGCGGAAAAATTATGCTCTAATTAGCTTGCTTCTATATGGGCTGTTGTATCTCTTATGCGCCTTTGCTCTGTTACGTTCTGGTCATCAGGACCGATTAGAGGAAAGCATCTGGCTGCCTCTATTTATCTTTCTTTTGATTGCCTTATCTTCGGGGCTGTTCCTCTATTTCCATTTTAAAATGAAACAGCTGAAGCGAGCACTTCCCGGGACCGCGGAGGCAAAATCCATTTTGGCCGTAGATACAAAATACCGTCAGAACAAACTGGCTGTATCTAATCACTGGTTTTGGCTGCACGTAGCACTGATTGCGGGAAGTGTTCTGTATATGCTGGCGAATTATGACCGGCTTCCGGGACAAATCGCACTTAAGTATGATTTCCAGGGAAATATTGTCGAAAGCGCCGCCAAATCATATGCTACTGTCCTTTCTCTTAATGCCGCCCAGATTATGATGCTGCTGCTGTTCCTCTTCATCAACTGGAGTATTCAGCACAGCAAACAACAGACTTATGCCGGAGATCCAGAACGCTCCATTCGGCAAAGCTCGATTTTTCGTCATCGGTGGTCCGTCTTTAGTTTGTTGTCCTCCTTTATGACAATCGGACTGTTCTCCTTCCTGCAATTGAACATGATCCAACCGGTTCATACAAGCGTGATGATATCCGTGACCCTTGCTATTCCGCTCTTTGTCGTCCTGTTCGCTATCATATTATCTTTCCTGACGGGTCAAGGCGGCAGCAGGATCAAACGTCCGGCCAAGGGCTCAAACGTGCAGCCGGTAGATGATGATCATTTGTGGAAGCTGGGAATGTTTTATTACAACCCTTCCGACCCTTCTGTTTTCGTTGAAAAAAGGAGCGGCATCGGCTGGACGATCAACCATGCGCATCCGGCGGCCTGGACCGTTGTAGGTGTCATTTTGATCATCGTGATTGTATCGATTTTGATTTCCAAATAGTTATTCATGGTATGAAATAATAATCATTTCTAGAGGGAGGATTTACGATGTTAAAGAAAAATCTGAAAGCTGTAACCGCCTTATCCCTGGCCGTATCCATATCCCTGCCGGCGACGGCAGCCCTTGCAGGGGACTCCGATCCATCTGTTCTGGTTCCGCTGCGCAGCACAGCCCAATCCCTGGGTGCCAAGGTTGATTGGAGCCAAGCCGAGCAGAGCGTCACCGTCACCAAGAACAATCAGACCCTGATCGTTCGCCTTGGTCATAAACATACCGTGTTGCTTAACGGAAAGGAAATCGCTCTTCGCACACCGGTACAAGTGAAGGATGGAAGTGTTGTCATCGATAGCGAAATTCTGAATCAGGCGCTGGCTGGCCTAGCCGTTGAGTCTGATCCTGCCGATGCCTTTATTGAGGCGCTGCAAGCCGGGAATGGTTCTGCTGCCGCCTCATTGACTGCAGAATCCATTGCGCCTGTCCTTCAACCGGCATTGCTGAATGGACTATGGTCCAATTACGAGCAGCTCTTCGGCAAGGTCAAGGGACAAGCGACGAAGACTGAAACCGTAAATAGTGTGCATAGAAGCGTATCTTATACTTTTGTCACGGAGGCAGCTGGCTTCCAGATCATCCTGAGACTGAATGAGGCTGGAAAGGTTGATGATTACTATATCAATACATCACTTCCGCAGGATTATCAGAAGCCTGCTTATGAACGGGCTGGAGCTTATACAGAGCAAGAGATCACGGTGGGGGGCGGAGCTTTGGCCTTGCCAGGAACGTTAACCCTGCCAGCCGGTATAGATACCGGAACAGCCCCCTTTCCTGCTGTCGTGCTTGTTCACGGCTCGGGACCGCAGGATCGCGATTCAACGATCGGCGGCGCCAAAGTGTTCCGTGATCTGGCCGTCGGGCTTGCAGCCCAAGGTATTGCTGTGCTCCGTTATGACAAAGTAACATACGAGCATTCCTTGAAGGTATCGTTGGATCCAACCTTCACGTTGAAGCGCGAAACCGTCGATGACGCACTAGCTGCTGTCGAGCTGTTGAAAGGTATGGATAATATCGACTCATCACGCATCTACGTGGCCGGCCATAGTCAGGGCGGCTACGCTGTACCGTTGATGATTCAAGAGGATGCAGGCAAGAGCATCGCAGGAGCAATCATTCTTGCCGGACCTGCCGGCAAATTTGCCGATATTCTGGCTCTGCAGCAAAAAGAGCTTGTAGCCCGCGTGAAGCAGATCGGCATCGATTCCACCCCGTACGAGCAGCAAGCGGCCCAGTTCATTGCCATCGCCGATATCGTGAATGACCCTCAGTATACGACAGAGAATATGCCTGACAATTTCCCGATACAGCCCGCCTTTTGGTGGTTTGAGCAAAAGAATTATACAGCTTCGGAGCTTGCTGCCAAGCAATCAGGACCGTTGCTGATCCTTCAGGGCGAAAATGACTGGCAGGTGCCTGCCGGACAATTTGACCTCTGGAAGCAGGCGCTTAAGAACCGTTCCGATGCGGAATACAAGCTGTATCCAAAGGTCAACCACCTGCTGTCCGAATATGATGGTCTCTCGATCGGCTCCGAATATGTAACACCGTCAAATGTTAAAGAGTCGATCATTGAAGATATCGCCAGCTGGATCAACCGTGTGAAGCCGTAAGCAAAAAGGCCAACCAGAGATTCTGGTTGGCCTTTTAATACGAAGAGGGTGTTCCGAAAGTCAGCTATGATGACTGCTTGGGGCTCCCTCTTCTTCGGAGTTATGCCGTTCGATTGGGCTTAGGTGGAAAAGGCATTAAGAATTGCTGGTGTGGGGACTCATGCGACGAATTTAATGCTAAAAAGCATTATAATTGCTGGCGGGGGTGCTCATACGACGATTTTAGTGCAAAAAGGCATTATAATTGCTAGTGTGGAGGCTCATGCGGCGAATTATAGTGCCGAAAGGCACTATAATTGTTCGGGCGGGCGTTCAAGTCACAATTTTAATGCAAAAAAGCATTAAAAATTGCTGACGGGAGGCGCTAGTGCGACGAAATAAGTGCTGCAAGAGAGAACGAACAAAAGTTGGGCAGAAAAGGGCCAGTGCCTTTTCTCGCCCAACTTTTTGTTTCGGGGACTTATCGGACAGCCCCTTTCACATAGTACACATAGCTTTCTACATACACGCAGATTCTGTTTAGGAGCCTGTTTACACCAAAGACCCCTCACGGGCTGTAATCACCATGGCAATATTGTCCTGGATGTGCCGCGTGGATTCTGCCTGAAATGGATCCTGCCGGAACACAACGGCATCTGCCAGCAGGCCTTCCGCAACGGCTCCCAGCTGTCGCTCCGCATCCAGAATGCGAGCTGCGTTAGAGGTCGCGGACTGCCACGCCTCCTCCCAGGAAAGGCCATATTCGCGCAAGGTATCGAGCTCCATCAAGTTGCTGCCGTGCAATGCAGGCGTGGCATAATCCGTGCCGAAGCCGATCAGCACGCCTTCCCGCCTGGCATATTCCACTGCACGGGGATGTGCTTCAGCCGCACGGGCCGCACGGTCACTGATCAGCGGAGGAAGAGCCAACACACCCTTAGGATCAGCGGCGATTCGGTAAATCGATGCTGTTGGAACATAAGCCACGCCAGCAGCCGCCATTCTTCCTGCCTGATCCGCCGTCAGAAACATCCCATGCTCAACAGAGGCTACTCCTGCCTGAATCGACCAGTCGATCGTTACGCCTCCCCAGCTGTGTACGAGCACTTTTTTTCCATGGTCATGGGCGTATTTTACGATAAAGGCGAACTCCTGCTCGGAAAAATTCGGTTCAAGCACCTTCTCCGTTGGAGCACCTAGACCGCCGGTAGCCATAATTTTAATCCAGCCTGCTCCTGATGCAAATACTTCGTTCATCCGTACCTTCAAATGCTCTATACCGCGGGCATCTGACGCCCCGAACATTCCATTGCTGGTGATGACTCTTAGCGGAAGCCCGTAATGCCGCAAAATATGATCAGCCGTAGGCTGTGCCAGGCCACCGGCATCTCTTGCCGTTGTAATGCCCGCTCGCAGCGTAGCCTCGAACGCCTGGGCCTGCATCGCCTCAATCTCTTGCGGCTCCCGCTTTAATTGATCGGCATGGTCGAAATCCGTCCAAGCCAAATGCGTATGCAGATCGATAAGACCCGGACTCATCCACAGCCCCTCGCCAGTCTCTGCTTCATTCCATTCGGATGCTTCACTCAGGGTGACAGCCCCGTCCCCCTCGCCTGCTTCCTTCACAGGCCGGTCAGTCACTTCCTTCACAGCCTGAAATTTCCCATCACGAATCGAAATATCGAACCGCTTGTCCAGAATGCCGACTATATGGATTCCTTGAAAGTCTTTTTTCTCCGGTGCCTGTACAATCATGCCTGTCCCTCCCATATCTCGGCGGCTGCGGACAAGGCAGCTTCCGGAGAATGCTCGAGCAGCTCGGCCAGGGTAATCAGTGCTGTACTGACACCCTCTTTACTCGCATTCAGTCCAAAATGGTTCACTCGCAGCAGCTGTCCGAACAGCTCTCCGTCCCCCGGAGCGACAATTCCGATCGGTTGATCTATACGCAAACGCGGTTCATCCGCAATGCGTATCGTTGAGGTCAGCGTGGAATAGAATTGGCTGTCTTGCTGCCACGGTGTAAGCCCCAGTTGAGCCGCTCCGGCATGGAGCGAGGCTGCAGCCAGTTCATGACGGCGGATGACCTGCTCCAGTCCCTCTTCTTCGATACGGGACAGCGCAGTAATTAGCGCCCTCCCCTCCAGAGAAGGAAGATTAGGCGGAACACGCCGCGGAGCTGATCGGTCTGCACTCGCCTTCAAGTCTAACAGTGACAAGATTGAATTGCGGGGCGCATGAGGATTCGTCTCGATGAACTGCCAGCCGCGCGGCGAAATACCGACTGCGCTGATCCCGTTCGGACCCGCTAACGCTTTTTGTGCACCGATAGCTACCAGGTCCACGCCCCATTCATCCGTAAGCAGTTGTTCTCCACCTACGGCAGAGACAGAATCCATAATCGTCACCAGCTGATACTCTCCGGCTATTTCGAGGATTTCTTTCGCCGGATTCGAGCCTCCCGTGACAACCTCGGCCTGCACGAAAGAGATCGCACACGGGCTGTGGCGTTTAATGGCCTCGTGAACCTCGCGGACCGTCACCACCTTGTCGAAGGATACCTTGACCTCCACGACCGTCGCGCCCCCGCGCTCCAGCCAGCTTCCAAACAGGCTCCCATAAGGTCCGGTCACGATATTCAGAATCTTGCGCCCGGGAGCTGCAATGCCTGCTGCCATGGCTTCAATGCCCAGAATTGCCTCACCCGGGATCACAACCGGGGCATGAGCGGTTGAGAGCACGCTCGCGAACAATTGTGTAATCCGGTCGAACTCTTCGAGCGACAACGGAATATGGCTTGCGTTCAGTTGACTCATGGTGTATCCCTCCTGCTATATGTTCCTGCCGGCATCTTGGGAACAGCGGACAGCAATTGATAGCCATACGCTGTATCCGGGCGGGCAAAGAAGCGATCCTTCGAGTTGATCTCCACCAGCTGTCCATGGCGCATAACGGCCACGGTATCACTGATGGCATGGATAACCCCCATATCATGGGAGATAAACAGCATCGTCAAATTCAATTCCTGCTTTAATGAAGAAAATAGTTCAAGCACACTCAGCTGTACGGAGACATCGAGTGCGCTTGTCGGTTCATCAGCAATCAGCAGCTCAGGCTCCACACTAAGTGCCCGGGCAATTGCAATCCGCTGCCGCTGGCCACCGGAGAATTCGTGCGGATAACGGTCCAATGCCGATCCATCGATCTGAACACGAGCCAGCAATTCCAGACAACGCTGCTCCAGCTCGCTGCGGCGAACGATGCCGTGAAACAGCAGCGCTTCGCTCAATAGCTGCCGGATTGACAATCTGGGATTGAGTGAGGCATCGGGATTCTGAAAGATCATCTGGATTTTTTTGCGTTGAGCCCGGCTTCTCTTCCTCGTGAGCGGCTCGTCCCCGAGCGAGATGATGCCTTCGTCCGGGACGATCAACCCTGCGACAACGCGGGCTAAAGTTGACTTGCCGGAGCCGGATTCACCAACGAGCCCAAGGGTGGTATGCTCTTCAATATTTAATTGGATCCGATCAAGAGCCGTAACCCCGTCATAGCGTACGGTCAGATCCTTAATGTGCAATCCATGGCTCATCTCTGTTCTCCCCCCTCCAGTACCGGTACCGGAAGCACCGAATTAATCAGCATTTGCGTATAAGCATCCTGAGGGGCTTGAAGGAGACTCAGCGTATCACCCTGCTCCACAATCTGTCCCTGTCTCATCACACAAAGGCGCGAGCACATCGCTGAGGCAACCGCCAGATTGTGGGTGACAAAGACCATCGCGAAACCAAGCTCCTGCTGTAAAGCGGAGATCGTCTCAATAATCTGCTCCTGAACGGTCACATCCAACGCCGTGGTCGGCTCGTCGCAGAGCAGGATACCCGGCTTGCAAGCCAGGGCAAGCGCGATAACGACCCGCTGGCACTGTCCGCCGGACAGCTGGCTTGGATAGCGGTCCTTCTGCCGCAGCGAAAGCGGCAAGCCCAAGACCTCCAGCAGCTCCAGCGCAGCCTGGTGCGAGGCTTTGCGGCTCAGCCCTTGGCGGTAGGAGATTACCTCAGCAAGCTGCTTAACCACTGGACATAACGGATCTAATGAACCCCGAGGATCCTGAAATACCATTGCACTGCTTAGAGAGCTCTTGATTTGGCCGCCCGTCTGTTCAATCCCTTGCGGCAGCAAGCCGAGAATAGCCCGAAGGGTCAGCGATTTGCCTGAACCGGATTCACCGACCAGTCCAAGCGTCTCTCCCTTTCCTATCGAGAAGCTTACATTATGCACCAGCTTAGGGTTAGCTCTGGATGACAGAGTCAATGCCTCTACTTCCAAAATCGGATTCATTGACATTATCTCCTCCTCCATAAATCAGCCAGCCCATCCCCTACCAAGGATAAGGCAATCCCTGTATATACTACTGCCAATCCCGGCATGGCAGACAGCCACCAGGCTGTTGTAATGAATGACTGCCCATCTGAAATCATCGTTCCCCAGTCAGGGGTAGGCGGTGCAATGCCGATCCCCAAGTAACCAAGGGTAACGATCGCAACCAACAGGCCCACCATATCGGTCATCAGCACCACCACCGCCTGGGGAAGCACGTTAGGCAGAATGTGGCGGAACATAATTCTAATGCCGGAAAGACCAAGAGTCTGTGCGGAGGCAACCCACTCCTGCTGACGAAGCGATACAGTAACTCCGCGAGTTACCCGGGCGAACACAATCCAGCCTACGAGCATGAAGGTGATGAAGATCCCCCGCTGTCCAGCCCCGCTGGCAAATGCAACAATGATTACGATCAAATAAAAGGGAAATGCGATAAAGGTGTCCGTGACCAGTGAAATGATGTTATCCATCCATTTGCCGTAATAACCTGCCAGCATCCCCAGAAAGATCCCCGTACAGAACGGAATGATCTCGGCCAAGACCATGATGGACAGATCGGTTCGTGCCGCATAAATAAGTCTTGTAAACAAATCCCGCCCCAGCTGATCCGTTCCTAGCCAATGGTCTGCTGAAGGTGGCTGAAGAAATGCACGCAGATCCTGCGCAGAAGGGTCGTAGGGACTGATTACCGGGATAAGAATCGCCAGCAGAACCAGGATGGCAAGCATAATGATGCCTCCCAGCAGTGTTGGATTCTTGAGAATCCGCCGCAAGGTGCCTTGGCTTTTCCGATTCGGGCCGGTTAGGTTGTGTGGGCTTATTGTTTTCATGACTTCCCCTTCGTTCTGGGATCCAGCCACCAAGATACGATCTCAACCAGAAGGCTGATGATCACAACGGCAACCGCACAGTAGAGGGCGATGCCTTGAATGACCGGGAAGTCCCGATTGGAAATGGAGGAAAAGAGCAAGCTGCCGATTCCTTTTATGCCGAAGACCTGCTCTACCACCAGTGTCCCGCCAATCAAGTAGGACAAGTTAACACCAAACAGCATGAGCGTCGGCAGGGCCGCATTTCGCAGCACATGCTTGAACAGAATGACCCTGCTTGGGATTTGAGCTGCTTTCAAAGTGACGATAAAATCAGATTCCAGCACGTCCAGCATCTGCGCACGCAGAGAACGGACAAGTGTAGGCATCTGAGAGAACGCAACCGTAATCGAGGGAAGAATCAGACTGTAGACCATGCCCCAGCCTTCACCCGCCCCTCCTACCGGGAACCAGCGCAGACGTACTCCAAACAGGAGGATCAATAGCAATCCAACCCAAAATACAGGCATTCCCATCGTAACCGTGGGGAAGATTCGGATCAGATGATCCGGCCACTTATTTTTATTGGTGGAAGCCAGGGTAGCCAACAGCAGGGCAATAATAATCGCAAGGACAGAGGACATCGCAATTAACAGCAGCGTGACCGGCGCACGCTCCGCGATCAGAACCCGGGTCGAATTCCCGGATACGATCGAGTTGCCTGTATCTCCTTGCGTAAATAAATTACTTAGAAACCGAAGAAATTGTTCTCCTAACGAAAGATCAAGCCCGAGAGCATGATGCATGCTCTCGAGCGCTTCTGGCGTGGCATATTCACCTAGAATCATCTTCGCAGGATCTCCCGGCACAATCCGTATCAGGAAAAATACAGCAATCATGACGCAGACGATGACAATGAAGGATCTTGCAGCCGTAATGAACAACCATCTGTAGGATGATCCCCGTTTTTTGGAGCCAGATGCATTAAGGACTTGATCTTCGTTCATCATTGCCCGATCCGGACTTCTTCAAAGCGGAGACTTCCGTTCGGCAATACGATCAGGCCGTCTACAGAAGAACGGACACCCTTCAGAATCTCAGGATAATACAGCGGAATGTACGGTACTTCATCGGCCAAAATTTGCAGCAGCTTGGCATAGGTGGCTGCGCGTTCCTCACCATCCTGCGTCTTCTGGCCTTCACGGAGCAATCCGGTTACTTCATCGTTGGTATAGTGAGTCCAGTACGACTTGCTGAAGCCGTCCGGATCTGTCTGGAATGCAATGATTGAGTTCGCTTCCGGCGAATCCGCTTGGCCGCTGTTAATCATAATCGAGAAGTCATAAGCGAAGAAACGCTCACGGAACGCCGCCAACTCGATGGATTCGATCTCAATGTTAATGCCGATCTCTTTCCCTGCCGCCTGAATAATCTGCGCAGCCTGGGCTCGCGAGCTGTTCCCCGAGGCAATCAGCAGCTTGGTCGAGAAGCCGTTCGGGTAAGCTGATTGAGCGAGCTCCTGCTTAGCCGCCTCTACATTGAACTCCAGAGCCTTGACGGTGTCATTGGAGTTATATGGAATGGCCGTTGGCAGCAAAGAGGTCGCTGTCTGGGCATAGCCGAAGGTCAGTGCATTGGTCAATCCCTCGCGATCAATCGCCTGGGCCAAAGCGCGACGTACATGGATATCAGCAAAGTGTTCATCAAGAGTATTAAAGAAGATCTGCTCTGTCACCCAGCTGCCATTCTCAGCAACAGCTGTGTCGGAGCCTTCCTTAATTTCATTGGCATTTTGCAAAGCCAGCGATTCAATCGCGTCCACTTCTCCAGCCTTGAGCTGGTTAATAGCTTGGCTATCATCCTCGATCAGCTTATATACGAGCTTGTCGATATAAGGCTTGCCTTCTTGCCAGTAATATGGATTCTTCGTAAAGGTAACGTCTCCGGTCGGATCCCAGCTTTCAACTACGAAAGGGCCGGTTCCAACAGGTTGCTTAAAGAACTCTTCCTCACTCACGCCTCCAAAATCCTTAGGGATAATCCCGTTGGAGAAATTGGAAAGCTCAGACAGGAACGGAGTGTACGATTCTTGCAGAGTAATGACCAGGGTCTTCGCATCCTGTGCTTTGACTGAATCAACCTTGGCCGCAATCGCAAGCGGTCCTCCTACCTCTAAATGTCTCTCCAGCGAGAATACCGCATCCTCTGCGGTTACATCGGTACCGTTCGAGAACTTCACACCGTCCCGAAGCACAAAGGTATAAGTAAGGCCATCCTCGCTAACGCTATGCGATTCGGCCAGCCAATCGACAATTTCCCCGTCACTATTGAAGGACAACAGCGATTCGAATACTTTGTCGATCGCAAACGCGTTATTGGCCGTAATCTGATTATGAAGATCAAAAGAGTTCACAGCAGCCGGACGCCCATAAACAAAGGTTCCTCCCGTTGCTGCCTGGTCTGAATTCGCTCCGGTATTTCCTTCTGTTTGTCCGGCTTGATTCGTATTCTGACCGGCATTCTCATTCGATCCAGAGGATGATTGGCCGCCGGAGCAACCTGCAACCAGGACCAATATGAGCAGGGTGCAAATACCTGTCACCCACAATTTTCTTGAAAATGCATACTTCTTCGACATCTTCTGACCTCCTGTCCGATAAATCCTATTGAATTAGTTTGAATAGTATTATGCACTGGTATTTGACATCTGTCAAACCTTAAATTTCAAGCGCCGCAAGGGATTCGAGGACTTTCTTCCAGCTATGGAAATGTATCCGCTTTATTAAGATCGACAAGGCAAAATAGAAAGAGCGCCAGTTTGCTCATTGGAGAAAAATGACGCCGCCGTTCTGCATCTATAAAATTGTCATCTGATGTCTTCTATTATAGAATCATCATCATTCCCATATCCTTCGCCGCTTCCATCACCACAGGAGCAATCTCATCCAACGTCTGCTGGGACATACGGCTGACAGGCCCGGATACGGACAGGGCTGCCGCCAGTTCTCCCCTTCGGTTCAGAATCGGCACGGACACGGCCGCTGCCCCGGGTTCTCTCTCTTCATAACTGGTGGCATATCCGATCTCCCGAATCCGCTCCAGTTGAGTTATATATTCGGCACGATCTATGCTTGAGGGCCATTCCGGGCTATTCAGAACAGATTGAAGCACTTCATCCGGAGCATAGGCAACCAGCACCTTGCTCGAAGCGCCTACGAATAACGGCAATCTCGCCCCGACCGGAGCCACGCGCCGAATGGCCTGATTGCTCTGCACAGCCTGGATACGTAGCCGATCCGTTCCATCCAGCAAGTACAGACTGACCGTCTCGCCCAGTCTGTCTCTTAGCTGCTCCATCCGCGGCTGCAGCAGGATCGCCGGCTCATCACCCTCTGATAAATGGACGGATAGCTCCCATATTTTCAAACCAAGCCGGTATTTCTCTGTCGCCGAATCACGGATAACAAATCCCTTCTCCTCCAAGGTCGTAAGCAAGCGATGTACCGTACTTTTGTGAAGACTGATCTCCCCGGCGATTTCCGTCAAGCTCAGATCTCTTTGCTTGGTAAAGCATAATAATATATCAAGCGCCCTCTCGACAGCGCGAACCGTTAGTTTTCGCTCCTCCATCAGGGTTCATCCCTCTCTCTGTCGGTTTCACTATATGAAACCTGGTTACATAAATTATAATCACGTCGTCTGGAAAACGTCAATCTGCATCTATCCAATTATCTCCGCCGGATTGACAGAACCCATGCCTCGTCATACGATTAAATCAGAAAATATGAGTGTTTTCGACATAAAATTCGTGTCTTTCATAAAGAAATGATTCATATTCTTATTACGATCTTAGAGGAGGGGGAGGAACATGGGACCGAATTATCCTGTTGAACTGCTTCCATCTTCCGCGTCTACTGCTCCTGAAGCTTCTGCACCGCCTTCTTCCCGCTTTAGCTTCAAAAATATATCCATCGCACTGCTGTTGTCACTTGTCTTCTTCCTTAGCTTCTGCTTTATTGCCTTGCACGGCTTCATCGCATGGGTACTATCGAACCCGACCGTCGCTCCGCTCTACTCCAATCCCAAGCTGGCCAAGAATCTCGAGTATGAGGATATTCTCTTCCCGGCTGCCGACGGCAGCCGGATGATGCAGGGCTGGTATATTCCCGCAGAGGATTCAGACAAGACAATCGTGTTCAGTCATGGCTATGGCGCCAATCGGGAGGAAACATGGATTCCGATGTATGATCTGGCCCATTTTGCACACAATCTGGATTTTAATGTCGTGATGTTCGACTATGGCTTTGCGGCCCAGAACAGTAAGGAAGTAGCCACAGGAGGCAAAAAAGAGGCCCAGCAGCTGCTCGGCGCGATCCAATTCGCTAAACAGCGGGGAAGCCAGGAGATTATCGTATGGGGATTCTCTATGGGCGCCGGCACGGCTCTCCAGGCAGCACTGAAGACCGACGAGATCGACGGAATGATTCTCGACAGTACCTTCCTGCTTGAACCGGATACTATGTACCATAATATCCGGCAGTATATTGGCCTGCCACGCCATCCTTCCCTGGAGATCATTGGCATGCTGCTCCCCATTTTGAATGGAACCAGCTTGCGGCAAATTCCTTATCAGGAGGTTAAGACAACCGATTATCCCTTTCCGATCCAGTTCATCCATGGAACCCGTGATGAGAAGGCACCCTACCCTATCGCAGAAAAGCTGGCTGCCAATCAGACCAATCCGGCCTCGGATGTATGGATTGTAGAAGGCTCTTATCATGAGCTTATTTATCGGGAGTATCCCAAGCAATATCTTCGTCTGGTCTCCACCTTCCTTAGCAAGATCGGACAATCAACTGTATCGGCAGCGAAATAGAAGCCGGAGGCTTTGGCCTGAAAATGTTTGGCATAGTCCAAGCCCCCTTGAAAATAAACTGGTCGTAGTGATCATTTATTCTCAAGGAGGTTTCATTTCATGCTAACCGTTTACGGGCCTTTTTTGCCTGTCCGGATTCTGGAGGAAATTCGGTTCTGGAAAGAGCAGGAGGCTGAGCATACCGAGGTTATACAGGCGATTATTCCAGGACTCGAAGAAGGCTTTGTCAAGCTGCTGAATGAATGGAAGGACGTGTTCACTTCAACATACGAAGCTGCCGACCAACTGCTTCAATACGGCATCACGTCTAAAGAAGCGGCCTGCGACCCTGAATTAATCCGGGAAACCGAGAAGCTGCTGGACGCTTCCTTCCGGCAATCCGCCGAGTTCATCCGGCAGCTTTATTACATTCTCGATCAGAGCAAGGCCGCTAAATCCGTCCCCTTAGCCAAGACGGTTCTGCTCCACATTATTCGGGAATCGGAATATTTCCTCGGCGTACTGGAGACGCTCAATCAACCTGGCCGCATTGCTGAAAGCCTGACTAACGAGTCTCCCCTCTTCCGCGCGGATAAAGGTTCCGTTCCGCGTGAGCAAGACCGTCCGGTTCCGATCGGCGGGCATACGCTCCCCCCTCTGCCCTATGCCTATAATGCACTTGAGCCGTATATTGATGAGGAGACGATGCGCATCCATCATGACAAGCATCATCAGACCTATGTCGACGATCTGAACAAGGCCGAGATCAAGCTTCAGGAAGCGCGCAAATCCGGCAACTTCGATCTGGTGAAGCATTGGGAAAGGGAGTTGGCCTTCAATGGAGCCGGACACTATCTGCATACGATTTTCTGGGACATTATGAATCCGCAAGGCGGCGGCAAGCCGGAAGGCGCTCTGTTGGAGCAGATCAAACAGGATTTCGGCAGCTACGATGCGTTCCATAAGCAATTTTCAAGTGCTGCTGAGAAGGTCGAGGGAGGCGGCTGGGCTGTACTCGTCTGGAGTCCCCGAAGCCATCGGCTCGAAATCCTGACTGCCGAGAAGCATCAGAACCTGTCCCAATGGGACATCGTTCCTCTCCTTCCGCTGGATGTCTGGGAGCACGCCTACTATTTGAAGCATCAGAACAAACGCAAGGATTACATCCAGGATTGGTGGAATGTCGTATACTGGCCAGCAGTCGCAGAACGCTTCGAACAAGCAAGAACATTAAAATGGCAGCCGTTTTGACGGCTGCCTAAGATTTATTATCTGTCTGTTTGGATTTCAAGCGCATAAATGGATGACGGACGAAGCCGCAGCCCGTCGCGCCAGATCTCTGGAGGAATACTGCTTGTAGTACAGGTAATCAAGTCCGGTGAAAAGACGGAATTGATATCAGCAAAGGAATCACTCGTAATCTCATGGAGTATCCAGTCTTGTGATGGTTCTAAGTCGAGCAGGTTCAACCGGGCAGTAACCTCCTTGAGGCTGCGATTGACGATAAATAGAGTAACGAGACTCTTGTCCTCATTCACGCCGGCCACCACGTCCAGGTCAGGCAAGGCATCCAGCTCCAGGTTCTTCGGAACCGGCTTGTTCGCATGCACCGAAAAGGTGTCACACTGAGTATCAACAGCCAGCAGCCTCCGGATATCCCGGTTTGCATACAGCTTCATTACCTCGTAGGTCGGGGTTCCGTAGACAGTCAAGGGATGTCCGCTCCAGCCGGGCGTTCTGCCGCGATACTGGTCGGCATAATGATCCCCCACCCGGATGCAACCGCCCAGCCATCCGTTTACAAGATCAGAGAAGCTGCCGATTTCTACCCTATCGCTGTTCCTCAGCATTTCGTTCAGATTAGCAGCATTGGCGACGGCGGCGCCCAAGGTATGCTCATCCGGCAATCCCTTTCGCACCGTGTTGGGATAATACATTGTATTGTACTCTGTAATGGCCAGCTTCATATGGCGGTGCTTGTTATCCGCTTGAATCTGTTCTAATGTCTGCCGAATATGGCTTCGAGTCCATTCTGGATAGGAGGCCATGGCCTTATAGCGCTCCTCCGCCGCTGTCTGTCTATCCATCCCAAACCTTCCGTAACCATGGTACAAATGCAGTGTCAGATAATCAATGTGTTCGCCCGCAATATCGAGCACGGCGCGATTCCAATCCTGATCGGTGTGCCCGCAAGCCATAATAGCAAGTTCCGGATCCACCTTTCTCATTGCTTGTACAAAAGACACGCAGCGCTCCGCGAATTGCTCCGCTGTACACGTACCGACCTGCCAATCGCCCCAAACCTCATTCCCGATCTCCCAATACTTTACATTGTACGGTTCAGTATGACCATTGTCCGCCCGCAGGGCTCCCATCGGAGTGTCGATACCGCCGTTGCAGTATTCCACCCAGCGCGCCGCCTCCTCTGGTGTTCCTGACCCGTCATTCACGCAGATCAACGGTTCAAGCTTAAGCTCCTTGCAAAATTGAACAAATTCATCGGTGCCGAAATATTTGTGTGTCCACCCTCCCCATGCCTCATTGTACATAACGGGACGCTCCAGTACAGGCCCGATAACATGTTCAAAGTGGTAAGCACTAATGTAATTGCCCGCCAGGCGCATCATTCCAGCGTTCAATGCCCTCGTCATCTCCAGCACCTCGCGCTTTACGAGCCCCACATGGTCAAATGGCAGCAAAGAGACATGGTCAAGCCATAGCATACCCGTGGATACATGATCCTTCCACCGCGGATGATCCTCCGGAACGTATATCCGTAATTCGGCATCGGGACAGGCCTTCTGGATGGGCAACTCCGCCTCGTATTCCTTCCAGTCATGACTTGCCAGATCGATACGCACCTCGCCCAAAATCTCTTCCGTACGCCGATCCGCTGCTTCAATGATCAAATATTTCAGTTCGACAGATGCGCGTGCCACAATTCGGACATGGTAGTCCATCGGTCCTTGCAGCGCCGTCCGCTGTGAAACTCCTGCATAGGCTTCGTCATCACTTTCGATGCGAATCCGCTGCGCGCGTCCCGAATGTCTAAGGGCCGGTGCCTCCAGTGCATACCGGGTATTCCTCCCGTTCGTGTAGGCGCTCCAGCTTCCCGAGACAGCCGGTCTCCCTTCCGCCTCGCTCTCAAAGTCCATGTCCTTTAAGGGAAAGGCAAGCATCGCCTGCATATGATCGCGGATATCCTCCACAAAGTGTCCGAACAAATAAGGATTTACCTGATGTTCGCTAATCTGATCGCCATGTATCGTAATCGTCGCCTTGGATGCCAATCCGCTTCCTTCCCCCTTATCGCCTATCCTTTTATCGAGCCGATCATAACGCCCTTCACGAAGTGCCGCTGAACAAATGGATACATCAGGAGCACCGGCAGA
This sequence comes from Paenibacillus brevis, assembly GCF_018919145.1. Classification (GTDB taxonomy): domain Bacteria; phylum Bacillota; class Bacilli; order Paenibacillales; family Paenibacillaceae; genus Fontibacillus; species Fontibacillus brevis. The sequence continues at coordinate 84,557 of NZ_JAHLQJ010000015.1, read as the reverse complement.
CTGGATACGATGATGACCACATACTTAATACTTTCCGCCAGCAGGATTTTGTCTTCCAGCCCTACACTGCTATCCACCGCATCCGATTGACTGATGAGCAGAATCTCCCTCAATACCAGCTGAAGCGGATACAGTTCCTCCCTCCGAATATAGATCAGCGCGTTGAAGAAGGAATTCCAGTGCCCTACCGCATAGAACAGCACCATAACGGCCAGGATCGGCTTGGACAGAGGCAAAATAATGCTGAGGAGCAAGCGCCAGTTGGAGCTTCCGTCGATATGGGCTGCCTCCTGCAGCTCCCAAGGTATACTGGACTGGAAGTAGGTTCGCATCACAATCAGGTTATAAGTCGAGATGGCACCGGGAATGATCAGTGCCCACATCGTATCGACCATCCCCAAATCCTTGACGAGCAAATAGGTTGGAATCAAGCCTCCGCTGAAAAACATTGTTAATGTCACAATCAGCATCAGCCCCTTGCGCAGGGGCAAATCTGGCCGAGACAGCGGGTAAGCCGCCAGCAGGGTCATGCCCAGATTGATCAGCGTTCCTACAAACGTGTACAGGATCGAATTTCCGTATCCCCTCCAGATTTTATCGTTATGCAGCACATTGCTGTAAGCTTCCAGCGTAATCCCCTTCGGCCATAGCCAGACCTCTCCGGCCAATACCTTGGCCGGGGCGCTGAAGGATGCGCTGACCACAAACAACAGGGGATAAGATACGACAAGCATAATTACGATGGCAATGGTATAGACCAATATATCGAACCAACGCTCATCGGCAGGAAGAACCGCGCGGTCATCTGCAATGACTTCTTTGGACATCCCGGTCTCCTCCCTTACCATAAGCTCGTCTCCGATGTACGGCGCGCAAACCCGTTCACAATCAGCAGCAGCACCAAATTAATCACGGAGTTAAACAACCCGATTGCAGCCGTATAGCTATATTCGCCCTTCAGAATTCCTGTGGTGTACACAAATGTAGAAATGACGTCGCTCGACTCTAAATTCAGGTTATTTTGCAGCAGCAATATTTTTTCAAATCCGATATTCATAAATTGCCCGACATCCAAAATCAGCAGAATGACGATAATCGGGGTAATTCCCGGCAGAGAGACATGCCAGATACGGCGAAGCCGGGAAGCTCCGTCCATCTTGGCAGCCTCATAAAGCTGGAGATTAATGCCGCTGAGTGCGGCAATATAGATAATCGACTGCCAGCCCATGTTCTGCCATATGTTCGAGCCAATAAAGACGGTCTTGAACCACCCCGCCGATTCCAAGAAACGGGTCTCGCTGCCGCCCAGCGCCTGCACCAGCATATTGACCGGCCCCTTCGTCGACAACATCACGGTCAAAATCCCCACAACGACCACAATGGAGATGAAATGCGGGATGTACGTGATGTTTTGCAGCCACTTGCTGAACGCTTTATTACGAATTTCATTGATAAGCAGCGCCAGCAGGATTGGAATCGGAAAAGCAACAAGCAAGGATAATAGGTTGATCGTCAGTGTATTGCGGAGCAGCCGCCAGAAATAATAGGAATTGAAAAAGCGCAGAAAGTGCTCGAATCCGGCCCAATCACTCCCGACGATGCCCCTCGCAAGGTTGAAGTTTTTAAAGGCGATTTGCAGCCCGTACAGCGGTCCATAGTGGAAAACCAAGTACCATACCATAGGCAAGAGCAGCATAAGATATAGATCGTAGCGTCTTGCCATCCGGCGGATTAAGCGGCTTGTTCGGCCGGGTTGTCCGTTACTTCTCCATCTTGTCATAGGCATCCTGATAAATCTGCTGGAGTTCGTCAATGTTCATTTTCTTCAAAGTGGCCTGGAATTCATCCCATTTATCGAAGCTCTGTGCCCCGGCAATAAATTTGGTACTCTGCTCCTCGTAATACTTATCGATATCATTGCGCAATATATTGACCCGCTGGGCAGTCTGCTCGTCAAACATCGGTGCCGCATAACGAACCTTCGGCATGTGAGGATCCAGCTTCTCCTGGGCTTCCTGCACCTGCGGCGGGTTGATGTATGACGCTACCTGATCACTGATCAGATGCGGTGCGCCTCCTCCGGCATAAGGAGTGATTTTCGCCTGATTGCCTGATTTCAAGAACTCCTCTTTGTAATACGGAATGCCATCCTTCAGCTCGTAGTGCTCCCCCTCTCTTCCGAACCGGAGCAAGGTAGAGCCCTCCACACTGTAAAAATAATCAATCCAGCGCAAAGTTGCTTCAGGATATTTGTTCACCGAGGTGATCGCAAAGGCTCCGAAATCTCTGGCGACAGGTGCTCCCTGGCTTTGCAGCCGATCTCCATGCGGGCCCTCAGGCGGTGCAATCCCTGTGTACTGGTCCGCGATGTCAAGGAACGGGTTGTTTGTCTGGTCAAAGAAGAATCCCGTCTTCCCCGAGGCTTGCTTGGCCAAATACTCTGCCTCAGTGTGCGAGAACACCTCCGGATCAAGCAGCTTTTCGTTATAAAGCTTGTTCAGATAAACCAGCAGCTCCTTATTTCGCTCGCTGCCCATCCAGATTTCCACCTGATTATCAATCAGATTGATATTGTAGCCAAGCTGCTGATCAAGGCCGAACGAGCCGCTCATCATGTTCACTACCGGAATGCCTTGACCGGATCCGGCGCTTGCACGGGCGGTCATCGGAATCTCATCGGCTTCCCCATTGCCGTTCGGATCCTGATCCCGGAAGGCAACCAGCACATTGTAGAGTTCCTCCGTCGTCTGCGGCTCCTCCAGATTCAATTTTTCCAGCCACGACTGATTAATCCACTTCTTATCCGTCCGGGCAGCTCCCAGGGTTACGACGGCCGGCAGCGCATAAATATGGCCTTCGGGAGTCGTGATCCCCGAGCGGATCTCCGGATATTCATCCAATAGCTTCTTGAAATTCGGCGCGTAATCATCAATGAGATTCTCCAATGGAATCAGTTGCCCTGCCGTACCGTACCGGATAGTCTCCAATGGAGTGAGACTTGAGCGGAATAAGGCATCCGGCAATTCATTGGAAGCGAACAGCAGGTTCTTCTTTTCTTGAAAGCCGTCCGTCGGCGTCTCGATAAAGTCTACCTCGATATTGCTTAATGCCCCGTAATCCTGAAATACCGGCATGTCCTTGAACGGGCCGTTGACCGGAGCAATCCGCGTGAACATCTTCAGCTTAATCGGTTCCTCTACAATCGGATATCCTGTTTTACTTACCGTTGCTGCGGCAGCAGCGGGTGCAGCAGAGTTTGCTTCCTTGCCTCCAGCGGCGCCCGGGCTGCACCCGGATACTACGAGCCCCAATATAACCATTGTCCACACAGCATTTCTTCTCCACGGTTTTCTCATTTGCTTTGCAACTCCTTCTAATTCAAAGTATTCAAGGAAATATAGTTGGTTTTAAGAGTTGCATTTAGCATAAAGTAACTTGCCCGAAATAGAAATAACATTTCGTTGCTAATCATTTGGCATTTCGTTGGGAGAGTAAATCGTTGCGGTAGGCTGTCGGAGATACGCCATAATAGGTACCGAAGGCCCGGGAAAACGTATATAAGTCCGTATACCCGAGTGAGAGGGAGATGTCTGTGATCGATAACGAGCGGTTAAGCAGCATTTCACCAGCGCGTTCCATCCTCAGCTTAATTAGAAATTCCCGGGGACTCATGCCGGTGCTGCGCTTGAATCTGCTGGATAGATGAGAACGGTGCATTCCAATGAACTCTGCAAGATCAGCTACAGTAATCCCTTCGGTATAATGGCTCTGCATATACAACAGGCAAGCACTTAACCAATCCTGATCCTCTCCCCCCTCGGCAAGCGGTCGTGACAGCATTTCGAAGATCCGATAAAGCATGACCTGCAAGTGCAGATCATCATCTGCTTCCCTGTTTTCAATTCGCATCATAATCATCTTAAGTAATTCTTCCAGGTCATCCGTGAGCTTGTTATGCAAATACGGCCTTCGCTCCGACAGCCCGATCCGCTGTACGAGCGCCTCGGCCTGCGAGCCATGGAAGGCCAGCCAGTGTAGGCGCAGCGGGGATTCAGCATCATATTGCGAAACCCAGTAACTATGTTTCACATTCGGGAACAGACAAAAGATGCTCCCTCTTTTTAAGGTCACCGTCTCACCTAGACTGGATAATACAACCTCTCCATGAAGCACAAAGTGAAATGAGAAGCACTCGATGACTCGTGGTCCTACGCTGTAATTTTCCTTCGCTACATTATGTCCGGTTCGGAGCGGCCACAGCCCGCCAAGCTTCTCGAACTCGGTCGGCGTGTAATAAAAAATATCCGCATACTCATGTCCGTAATCCTTCATCCACTCACCTCCGCCTAAGATTTTAAAATGTATTATACTATTCCCCCTACAGTCAACGTCAAGATATAACTATATGCCCCCGCACAAAATAAAACAGCCAGCCGCCGGCAGATACCGTCAACTGGCTGTTCCTTATAAATGTCACGCGCTGCTATTCCTTGATCAGCGATAAAAATTCTGCGCGCGAAGCCGCATCGGTCCGGAAGGTTCCCCGTACCGCAGAGGTCACTGTCTTGCTGCCCGGTTTCTTGACGCCCCGGGAGCACATGCACAGATGCTCGCCTTCCACCACAACCATGACGCCTTTCGGCTTCAAGACCTCTTCCATAATGTCGGCAATTTGCGATGTAATGCGCTCCTGGACCTGCAGACGGCGCGTAACCGCTTCTACCAGGCGAGCCAGCTTGCTCAAACCGGCAATGTGGCCGCTTGGAATATAGCCGATGTGAGCCTTGCCGAAGAAGGGAGCCATATGGTGCTCACACTGGCTGTAATACACGATATCCTTAACGATCACCAGTTCTTCGTGGTTCTCTTCAAAGGTAACGCCGAGCACCTCGCGAGGATCGACCTCATATCCCCCAAAAATCTCTTCATACATCCGGGTAACACGGGCCGGAGTCTCCAGCAGGCCTTCCCGCTCGACATCTTCACCGATCAGCTTAAGAATCTCCCGAACATGATGCTCAATCTTCTCCCGGTTATCCCCTACCTGGGTATTTATATAATCTTTAACTCCCGCCACTATAGTCACCTACTTTTTTTTACGTTTTCCGGAAGCCTGCGGCTTCTGACCCTGCTGCTTCATCATTTGCTGGGCCCGCTGCATTTGCTTGCCGTTTAAGTTATACCCCATTTGTTGCGCCATCTTTTGCAGTGCTTGCGGATCACTCTGCATCTTGGTTAATTGCCGGCGCAGATAAAATACACCGATTGCGAAGCCAGCGATCAATCCGACCACAAGCGTAATAATAGGAATTGCAATTTCCATCCTTCAGCCACCTCGATTAAAAAAATACACCCGGGCTCGGCATATTTAGCCTGCTAAGCCGGAGCACTCAACATATCATAGCATTCAAGCCAGACTCATTCAAGCGAGAACCGCATCAATAAATACCGTTGTCTCCGTAGCCAGATCCACTTCCTTCACCTCAAAATCCTCGCCGGCGCTGCGGATAATTCTTACGACCGGCCGTCCCGGCAAGCCTCGATGCTGCCGAACCACGACCCCGCTCTCCCTGGTAGATAAGCGTACAGAGGTGCCTGTCGGATACACCGAGACGATCCGGTTAAATTCAATCAATACGTCCCGATCCAGCAGCAGCTCCGAGCTGGCCATCAGCTCTTCGCAGGCTTCATGCGGGAGCATCGCTTTCTTCGCTAATCCGCCTTCTCCGCTGATCAGATTATCGTACTGGTTTGCCACAGCAACGATCTTCGCATATAGATGAATCGATTCAGAGGTCAGCCCGCGAGGCAAGCCGGAGCCGTTAAGCCGTTCATGGTGCTGGAGTGCCGTATGAGCAACAAGCAGGCTGAATTCACGCTTATGCTTGAGAATTTCGAAGCCCTTCCAGGTATGATGCGATTTATTCATCATTTCTTGATCTGCATCCTCGGGAAGAGCAACACTTTTCCCGATATCATGCAGCAAGGCGCCCATCGTCAGCTCCTTTAACTGCCCATAGTTCAGGCCGAGATTATAGCCGATCATAGAGGAGAGCAATGCCACATTCACCGCATGCAAATAATGAGCGTTGTCCTTGGTACGGATTTCCGTTAACTGGAACAATAATTCCTTAGTGCCGAGCACATCGGTTAAAAGCTGGTCCACGGAATTGCTGATTTTGCGCGTACTCCATTCCTTGCCTGACCGTACCGCCTCCAGCGTTTCACTCATATCGCGAAATACCGCCTTTTTGGTCACCTCGCTTACCATATCCTCGATCTCCACGTCTTCAAAAGCCGGGTCCCTCAAATAGATCATTGTGACTCCGATTCGCTTCAAGGTACTGATCATATACACCGTAAGCTGAACTCCTGCAGACAACAGCACAGTCCCATTACCGGAATAGACGGTTCTCCCTAACAATTGACCGGGTTCTACATCTTCCATACTCACGAATCTCATTCCGCTTCCTCCCCGATTGCCGCTTTCTCCAGCTTCTCTCTTGCCCTCTTCAATCGCTCTAATACTTCCGGATCGGACTCCCTCTCCTCAGCTTGGATAATGGCATCCAGCGCCTCCGTCGACCCGATGCGGCTTAATGCCCAGGCTGCCGTTCCTCTAAGAACAGGACGCGGATCATTGCGCAGCACTTCTGCAAGCTTCGGAATGGCCGTAGCATCCTTGAAGTTGCCCAGGGCGATGACCGCATTCCGTTGAATCGGCTTCTTTCCCCGCCAGGCTGCGGCGCTGGAACCAAAACGTTCCTTGAACTCACGGTTGCTGATATCCAGCAGCGGGAGCAGAAGCGGCTTCACTGTCTCCGGGTCCGGCTGCAGCTCCGGACGGTGATTCCACGATCTGCCTTTATTTTTCGGACAGACGACCTGGCAAGTATCGCATCCGTACAATCTGTTGCCGATCTTAACCATGAACTCTTCCTCAAGGAAGCCCTTAGTCTGGGTTAGAAAGGAAATACAGCGCTGAGCATTCAGCTGTCCCGGCCCTACCAGCGCCCCTGTCGGACAGGCGTCCAGGCATTTAGTGCAATCTCCGCAATCCTCCGTAACTGGCTTGTCCGGCGCAAACGGAATATTGGTGATCATCTCCCCCAGATAGATCCATGAACCCCATTTCGGGGATATGATGGCACAGTTTTTGCCTGAGAAGCCAATTCCCGCCCGCTCCGCCACCGCTCTATCGGACAGAACACCGGTATCGACCATGCTCTCAATGCGCACATTCGGCACACGCTCCCGGATAAAGGCCTCCAGCTTTGCCATGGCCTCCCGCAGCACCGTATGATAATCCTGCCCCCATGCCGATCTGGCCAGGATGCCCCGGCGCATGCCAGGCTCCGACTTGGGCGGATTCTCCATCTTGGCAGGATAAGCTACGGCAATCGAGATAATGGAAGCCGCCTGCTCCAGCGTCAACTTCGGCTCCACCCGTTTCTCGATATCGGGCTCTTCAAATCCGGATTCATACCCTTTTTCCCTGCGGTCCAGCAGGATCGCCTTTAAGGACAAAAATGGATCAGCCGTCGTAAAGCCGATATCATCGATCCCCAAAGAGAATGCAGCCTCCTTGATTTCAGACTTCAAAGCTTCCCAATGGGAGGGGCCTGAACTGGCCTCCAGTTGCTGTATCATGTTGTAAGACCGCTCCATTCCCATCCCCCTCTTCGACTACATGCTTCCAAGCCGTTTGATCGCTTCCCGGGCCAAATAATCACAGTGGTTGTTAAGCTCATTATCACTATGACCCTTCACTTTGACGTACTCCACCTGATGAATCCCCATTAGCCTCCACAGCTCTTGCCATAATTCCTTATTCTCTACCGGCTGATTCTTGCTGTTCTTCCATCCGTTCTTAAGCCATCCCCGGATCCAGCCCTGCTGGAAGCAGTTCACAACATAGGCGGAGTCGCTATAGACCTTTGCCTGACAAGGCTCCTTAAGCTGACTCAGCGCGGAGATCACCGCCTGAATCTCCATCCGGTTATTGGTCGTATGCTTCTCTCCTCCGGATATCTCCTTGCGGTGGCCGTTAAACAGAAGTACGGCTCCCCAGCCGCCTGGCCCGGGATTGCCGGAGCAGGCTCCGTCTGTATAAATCATAACTTCCTTCACGTATATACCTCCAAGCCGTCGGCTTTCTTCCCGTATTACTTAAAATTTCGCTCAATAATAGAAAAGCATATCCCGCACCCATTTGCAACGGTGTGAGATATGCTTAAAAATGTAAATATCATACAGAGGCTGACATTCCCTCTAATCTATCTAGTTCCCGACAGCGTTAACGGCGGCAATCGACAGCTTCTGGAAAGCCTCCAAAAACTTGCTTGCTCCATATCCCATCGCTTCATACAGCGGAGCAATCGCCTTGTTGTGCGGATCTCCAGCAATCATGATGCGGTGAATATTGCGTTGCTGAAAACGTTGCTCCATCGCTGACACCAGATTTTTGCCTACACCTTGACGACGATAGTCCGGATGTACAGCCGTCCGGTAGATGAAGCCCGTATTATTTTGATCGATGGTTCCGATCACGGTGCCAATAACCTTGTCTTCATCTTCAGCGATTACGATTAGCTCCGAATCCCAAGACAGTTGTCTTGCGAACGCCCGCTTCGTATCTTCGTAACACTCCTCCATCAAGGCTTCCTGCAAAAGCTCCATCACCTGGTTCACATCACTTAATTGGAAGGAACGAATACGCATGAACTGATCCCCTTTTTCTCAATTGTATTAGAGCTATGTAAAAATGGTCCTCCAAATTTACATTGTTCAAAAAAAAACAATTTGCAAAAAACACGAGAAAAAATGCTTACTTGTCCATTAAACCATAGAAATTCGCTAAAAACACGCATTTTATTCTGAAAACGCTTTATATTAAGCGGTTACATTTGACGAATGTTCGCTTTTTATTCGAAATATCGTGGATTTTGTATAATTTCAAGAGGAAATTCCAATAATAGGATTGTTTGTGTTCCGTAAAAATAGACGGTATTTGTTTGTTAACCGAGGGGCAGGGTAATGGAAAGTATAAACTCTATTCAAAGAGGAGGAATATCCATGGAGCAGAACAATCTCACCAATGATCCGCAGGAGCTGCTGAAGAGCAAACAGGAAGCCGATAAGCAAAAGCAGCAGTTCTCCAGCTTCGTCAGAGACATCAGTGAACCATCGGGAACGGATACTGGCCAGGTCTCTCCGGACCAGCACCGGGAGCCTGACAAACAGAATACCTTGAAGGATACCGAAAACCGGATGCTCTGATTCATCACCAATTCCGAAAACATACAAAAATCGCCCAGGCATTGACTGCATATAAGCAGTTGATGCCTGGGCGATTTCTATTCAAACTGAACTAAGACATTTAGGATAGAAATCCGCTCATAAAGCGAACGCTTCCGCTTGCTTGCCTATACAGAAGGTTCCAAGGATGTCTGGGTAGCGTCCCATTCCGGAGCATGATGCTTCAGAATGCGGAGAAATACATTCGGGAATGCCAGCTGCTGCATATCCGCCGGAGTAATCCAGCGGTATTCTTCGCCGCCGCTGGACTCATATGCCGCACCGGACTCGGCCACCGCGGCATACTGGAGCGCCGCCCCGGCAACATCTGGCGGCAAGGCTGCAGCCGCTTCACGGAAGCGGTACACGCGGAGGTTCCAATGGATGTGGCTGAAGGTATGCTCCGCATCCATCAGCACATCCACCGGCTCCGCGGCGATGCCCTCGGCGGCGAGCAGCGCCGAGAGCTGCTCCATGGCCTGCCCGTCATCAGGCAGGCCAACCCCGCCGCCGGCGGACGGGGCGGCAAGGATGTGGGGAAGCTCCCACATCTTGGCCAGCAGCCCCTTGGCGGGACGCCGGCGGACAAGCACGTGGCCGTCATGATCGCCGCTGCCCTCGACGAGGGCAGCGATCCGATGCTCCGGCCGCGGGGGCTTCGCCTTGCTCTTCACAGGCAGGCGATCCTCCACCCCATCCAGCCGTGCCAGGCACCGGCCCATGACCGGGCAGGTCAAGCACTGCGGCGATTTCGGCGTGCATACCAGCGCTCCGAGCTCCATTAACGCCTGGTTGAAGTCGGAAGCCCGGCCCTCCGGAATCAGCTCCGCTGCAAGTCCCTCCATCAGGGCGCGAGTCCCGCTCTTCATAATATCCTCTTCAATCCGGAAGAACCTCGACAGAACCCGCATCACATTTCCGTCGACCGCCGGCTCCGGCAGATTGTAAGCGATGCTGAGAATTGCGCCTGTCGTATAAGGCCCTACTCCCTTAAGGCCCGAGACGCTTGCCTTATCCGCGGGAACTACGCCGCCATACTGCTCAAGCACCTGCTTCGCAGCAGCCTGAAGATTACGCGCGCGGGAATAATAGCCAAGCCCTTCCCAGCGCTTCAGCACCTCTTCCTCAGGAGCCTCGGCCAATGCCTGCAACGTCGGGAATTGCTCGATAAACCTATGGAAATACGGGATGACTGTGTCTACCCGTGTCTGTTGAAGCATAATCTCCGATACCCAGATATAATAAGGATTCCGATGTCTGCGCCACGGTAAATCTCTCTTTGCGGTTTCATACCATTCCAATAATTCTCTGCTGAAAAATGCCTTGCTGTACTCTATTTTGTCTTGCATGCCAATCTCCTTTAAGAGGTAATTCAAAAAGTCAGCTTTTGATCACGAAGTATTCCTAGTAGTTAATTCGGCATCGAATCTCGCGTTTACCCTTGAATTCCGAGCGGATGCTTACGAGGTATGCTTCCTTTGGAAGCATTTCGCTCATGTAGGTTTTGCCTAGACTCCGTTTTTCACTTCAATAACCGCAAACGCTGCGGCAAGCTTCCGTTCATGAGTGATGCTGATGTGAATACATACCTGCTCAGGCTGCATTCCCAGCCTAATCCAGGCCTCCTCCGAGAGAAAGGCCAGCGGCTTGCCATGTACACCGGGCATAATCCGGATATCCTGAAAGGACAGAATCTTGCCGATTCCGCAGCCGAACGCCTTGCTTACCGCTTCTTTTGCCGCGAAGCGCCCTGCCAAAAATTCGGCCGGACGGCTGTTGCTGCCGGGGAGCTCCCGCTCTGCCAGAGTCAAGACCCGCTCCCTCAGCCTCTCGCCTGAACGGCCTTGCAGCATTCGATGCACCCGTTCGATCTCTACCATATCATTCCCGATCCCATAGATCACGCCGCTGTCTCCTTTCTCTCTTATGCCGACTGAAGGTTATGCCGCATATCATCCACTCATTATAGCATAGTCCTCCCTAACCAAGCATAGCCGATGGACAAGAAGAATCCGGATGCCCCATAAGATTACAAAATCCGAAGTATAAACAAAAACAGCCCGCAAAGGCAAGGTTTCATCCTTGCGAGCGGACTGCTTGTGTACACTATATTAATCCGAAATCACTCGTAACGGAGCGATTCAATCGGATGCAGCTTCGAGGCCTTATTGGCCGGGTAAAGTCCGAAGAAAATCCCTACCGCCGCAGAGAATCCGAAGGCCAGCAAAATTGCCCAAATCGAGACGACGAACGGCCAGCCGGAAATCAATGCAAAGATGTAGGCAAACAGAAGACCAAACAAGGCTCCCAAGGTCCCCCCAATGAACGAAAGAATGATTGCCTCTATCATGAATTGCAGCATAATCGTCCCCGGTGTCGCACCAATGGCTTTGCGGATCCCAATCTCTCGGGTGCGTTCCGTTACCGAGACGAGCATGATGTTCATTACCCCTATCCCGCCAACTAGCAGGGATATTCCCGCAATAGCACCAATAATCGTCTGCAAAATGGAAAAGGTACTCGAAACCATCTGCTCCGCTTCCTTCGCCGTTTGCGACAGGAACATATCCGGGCTTACGTTTTTCTTGTCTCCCAGCCATTTCTTAAGGGAAGCAATTGTATCGTCGATCCGGTCCGGTGAGGTTACGACGATTTCCAGACTGCCAAATCTCGCATTCTCGGCTGAAGAGTCCACGGAAGACAGCGCGGTAATCGGGGCATAGCTGCTGTATTGCTCCCCGCCCATTCCGCTAAGCAGGCCTTCCTCAACCTTGAATACACCAATGATCCGAAAGGTATCGGTATTCAGCTGGAGCTTCCGGCCGATAGCCGCATTCGCCGATCCATAGGCCTTCTCCGCATACTTCGCATCGATGACCAGCACCTTTTGCCGCCCGCGCTCCTCCTGCTGCGAGAAGAATCTTCCGGCAACAAGATCGATATTTTGCATTTTTGTAGTCTCCGAGGTCGTTCCCGTCACCATAAATTGAAGCGATTCCTTCTTCAGCTTCGTTGTCATCATGTAGTTATTAGAGGAAGTAACGTAGCGGATACCCGGTTGCTTGCGTATTTCATTGAATTCGCGCAAGCGGAAGCTGAGATCCTCCTGCTCGCTCATAGTCATCACATTCGGATACAGCACAAAGTAACCGTCCTTATAATTCGACAGATTCGATATAATGGAGGATTGCCCGGCTTGACCAATCGATACTACGGTAACGACTGCCGCAACCCCGAACACGATGCCAATCATGGTCAGGAAGGAACGCAGCTTGTTCATGCGGAGATTATCCAGCGCGACCAGTATGCTCTCCCAAATACTCATGAAGGAGCACTCCCCTTTCGGGTATCCTTCAAGAGCTTGCCGTCCCCGAACAACAAAATTCGATCCGCATGCTCGGCAATGTCAGGTTCGTGGGTAACCAACACGATGGTCGTTCCCTCCTGATGAATCTCCTTGAACAGTGCCATAATATCATGTGACGATTTGCTGTCCAGATTCCCGGTTGGCTCGTCCGCTAGCAGGATTGGAGCCCCCATCGTCAAGGCTCTTGCGATGGCAACCCTCTGCTTCTGCCCGCCGGACAGCTCAGTCGGCCGGTGCTTCACACGATCCTTTAACCCCACCTTCTCCAATAAATACAGAGCGCGCTCCTGCCGCTTATCTCTCGGCATACCCGCATACATCATGGGCAGCGTGACATTTTGCAGCACTGTCTGCCTGCCCAGCAGATTGAAGCTTTGAAAGACAAATCCAATCTTGCGGTTGCGCACCTTGGACAGCTCATCCTCGTCCAAGGTCTGAACCTCTTGGCCGTCCAGCACATAGGTTCCTGAGGTAGGGATATCCAGACAACCGATAATATTCATGAGCGTCGACTTCCCTGAGCCTGAGGTTCCCATAATCGCCACGAACTCGCCCTCATTAATCTGCAGGCTGATCTGACTCAATGCCTCCACTTCAAGCGGGCCATTTTTGTATACCTTGGTTATATCGCTCAGTGTAATCATTGGAGCTTCACCTTATCCCCGTCACGGAGCCCCTCCGTTCCTTCAATAATGATCTTCTCCCCTTTGCTTACACCGGATACGATCTCAACCTGCTCTTCGCCTTCCTTGCCAACCTGGACGGGCACCTTGACGGCCTTCATCGGCTGTCCTTCCTCCACTTTGAAAAGGAAGGTTCCGTCACCCTCATATTGAATTGCCTGAATTGGAACCAGCAATCGAGGCTTATCCGGTATTTCAAGCGTAATTGAAGCATTATATCCTGACTTCAGTTCAGGAGAAATCTCGTCCAGCCTAACGAGCATCTCAACCGACGGGTCCTTGGAGGCCGCATCAGCCAGCTGTGCCATAGGGGCAAGATAGGTGACTTGTCCATTGAATTCGTCCGCGAACGATTCACCGGTCACGACCGCCTTCATTCCCGCTTGAACTTTTCCGGCATCCAGTTCATTCAGATTGGAGCGAACCTGATACGCGGAGAAATCCGCAATCGACACAATCAGGCTGCCTTGAGCGATCATTTGCCCTTTTTGAACTGCAAGCTCAGTGACGACCCCTCCCTTTTCCGCCTTGATCGAGCTGGAAGCAAGCTGGCGTTCAAGAGACTCGATGTTTAATTCGCTGCTCTTTATTCGCAGATCATAGGAGGTCAAGTCCAACTCCTCCGGCTCTATATCAGCATCCTGACTCTTTGCCTGCTTAAAGCTCTCAAAATGCTGTTTTTTTGCCTGCAGCCGCTCTGCCTCCACCATTCGCAGATTTAAAAGTTCTTTATCCAGCTGCTCCTGAACGGAGTCCATATTCAGCGTCAATAACTCCTGGCCCTCGGTGATCGTATCCCCGAGCCTGACGGCTACTGCCTCCACAACTCCGCTGACCGGTGCATACAGCTGTGCAGTATCTACCGGCTCAAGCCTTCCGTTGGCATAGACCTCCTCAGTAATCACACCTTCGGTAACCTCAATGCTTTGTACCGAAGCAGCCTTGTTCACATTCAACAGATTTACTCCGACAAGCACCAGAATAGCCAGTCCCAGCACTCCGCCAATCATTATTTTTTTCTTCCCCACTTTAAATCACCCTATCCCATTCCCATGACTTATACTAGCAGCAAGCTTCCCAGCGAAATAATAGAGATAATGAGCCAAGCTCCAATAATCCAGATACCAACCGTTTTGCGGGGCCGGTTCATCATGACGGAGGAGCCTATCACATAAAGCGCCAATCCCCATAGCGAAAATGGATTAATGATCGACAACAAATGGTAAAGTAAGCTTTCCTTATCCGCAACCAAAGCGCCGAGACTGAGCGAAATGTCAGTTATGGAGGCCGCGCCTGTTGTGTATACCAGGATGGCCGTAATTAGACCTCCGATTGTGCTTGGAAGCATAGCAAATGTGATCATGGTAACGAGCTGCATATACTTGGCTTCCCCGCGGACAATCAGATTTAAGAGAAGGTATACAAGGCCTCCCAAAAATACCATGAAAGCAATGGTCAACGGTGCCATGACCCATCCCATTATTTTTGTACTTTGCACGATTAAATCAGAATCAGCTGCGCTAAAATTAGGTTGTGCTTTCAGAGTATCAAGTGTCGTCTGCAGAGTAGCTGGCATCTGCAACTGTACAGAGATGAGTGAAATGATAATAATGAGGAGAAATGGAAACAACCACGCCAGCTTGTTTGCTTTCACCCGTTTGAAGGTTTCCGCCGGAGAACTGAAAATGGTAAATAAATTACTAAAATAACTCAAAAAAACGCCTCCCGTCTTCTATGTGTTCACTTACTCCTTCCCCCATCTTAATATAATCCAGGCGATGCTGTATGTAATTCTTGTTGCTGCTACTTCTTCATACGTACAACCTATGTACAAAGATTCAGTTTATGAGGTTGTTCAATGAAAAACTGCCGCAGAGAAAGCCTCTGCGGCAGTTCAGCATCTACATTAAATTCCAGGAATCGCGCTGCGCTTATGCTCTGTCTTCAAATAAAAGGATTCCAACCGTTCCCGCACCGCAGGATCGATTTCCTTTCCTTCCAGATAGTCACTGTTAGCTTCATAGCTTATGCCCAACTCTTGCTCATCAGTCTGTCCTTCCCACAGGCCTGCCGAAGGCGCCTTCGAAATAACCGCATCAGGCACGCCAAGATAAGAAGCAAGCTGACGGACCTGCCGTTTGTTCAAGGAAGAGAGCGGCGTAATATCAACGGCTCCATCTCCCCATTTGGTATAGAAGCCTGTAATTGCTTCTGATGCATGATCTGTTCCGACGACCAGCAGATTCAGTTCAAAGGACAAGGCATACTGCATCACCATCCGGGTGCGAGCCTTAATATTTCCCTTCCCCTGATGGCTCATATGCCTGGATCGGCCGATGGACCGGAAGCCGTGCTCCACCTCAAGAGCTATTTCGTCCACCGTATCTTCAATATTCGTCTCCACGGTGTGGGTCAAGCCGAAGGCGCGGGCAACCTCATAGCTGTGCTCAATATCGGACTGCTCACCATAGGGCTGAAATACGCCTAGGGTTATATACTCTCTTCCGGTCTCTCCGCTAAGCTCATCGGTTGCGCGTTTGCATAACGCGGTTGCCACCGCACTATCGATCCCCCCGCTGATGGCAATCAAAAGACCGCTCCCCTTGGAGTTCAATATATACTCCTTCAAAAATTGCACTCGCTTAGTTACTTCCTCTGCCGGATCAATCACCGGCTTTACCCCGAGACGTTCAATTATTTCATGTTGCAGACTCATTCTCCCATCCCTCTCTGATTCTCAATATGACGCATGATGTAATATGTAAAAACGTCCTGTTCAATCCGCAGTAGAGCGCGAATCGTCCAGGACGTTATCATAACGAAGCTTATCTGCAAAACCGGTCGAAGGCGCCTTTCAGATCCTCAGCGATCTCTGCTGCCGAACGATCCTCAATTTGATGTCGTTCGATGAAATGAACAAGCTCCCCATCCTTCATCAAAGCGATGGAAGGCGAAGAAGGCGGGTAAGGAGCAAAGTATTCCCGCGCCTTGGCGGTAGCTTCCTTATCTTGACCTGCAAAGACTGTAAACAGATGATCCGGGGTCAGATCATGCTGCAGAGCCTGGGCAATACCCGGACGGCACTGGCCTGCTGCACATCCGCATACAGAATTCACCACAACAAGCGTTGTTCCTTTTGCCTCGGTAAAAGCTTCTTCCACTGCATCAGGTGTCCGCAGCTCCTGAACGCCAATCGAAGTCAGCTCATCCCGCATGGGTTGAACCATATCCTTCATATATTGGTCAAATGACATAGACATGACTGTATCACTCCTTAAGACTGTAAGCTTATATTCCAATTATACAGTCCCAAAGCAGGAAATCAACTTAACATGCAATGACATATGTAACATCACATCCAACTTTCCACGTTTTCAGGACACGGAAAGAATACCGTAAACGTCGTGCCTTTTCCTTCTTCGGATTGTACGCTGATCTTCCCGCTGTGCCTTTCCATGATACTCAGGCATAAGGCGAGACCAAGTCCGGTTCCTTGTGATTTCGTTGTATAAAAAGGTTCGAACAGTCTCTCCCGTTGAGCTGCAGGAATACCGGGGCCCTGATCCTTCACGGAGAGCTCCACCCCGTCCACCCGCTTGCGGGTCTCGATTGTCAGTTCCCCCTTCTCCCCCATCGCCTCCATTCCATTCCGTCCCAGATTCAAAATCAACTGCTTGATTTCCTTTTGATTAAGCAGCAAATCAGGCAGCTCTTCATCCAGTCTGACCTCAATACTCTGGCCGCGAAGATTGGCATCCGCCCACAGCAGCGGGGTAAGCTCACGGATAATATCATGGAGACTGCACAGCTCCATGCGAACAGACCGATTCTGGGCCAGCGACAAGAAGTCATTAATGATGCTGTTCGCACGGTCCAGCTCTTCCATCACAATCCGGTAATAGTTGTCTAACGTCGGCGGACTCTTCTCCTGCATTAATTGAAGAAAGCCACGGACGACGGCCATGGGATTACGAATCTCATGGGTAATTCCCGCTGCCATCTGGCCTACCAGACTAAGCCGCTCCACATGGTTTAATTCTTTTCGAAACGTTTCGAGTTCAGTAATATCCTGAATAATCACTACGGCCCCGATCGTCTCGTCGGTATGCCCCTTTTGGATCGGTGATGTACTGGTAAAATAAGTTTTATCCCCGCTCTGGAGCAACTCGCGGGTCTTAATATGCTCCTCCAGTGACTGCCCTGCACGCTCGATCAGCACCTCGAATCCAAGGTCCGCCATAACCGGAGCAAGACGGCTGTGAATCAGCTCCTCCTTCCGGGCCTGGGGCTTGTACCTCCGAAAAAGCTGAATAAAGGTCTCGTTGATCGTCATGATGTCGCCCTGCCGATCCAGCAAAATAATGCTCAATGGTGCCGCATCCATCATCTGCTGCAGCTTCTCCGCCTCACGGAAATAGTTCCGGGAAAGCTGCATCACCTGCATTCTTAATTTTTCCTTCTCATATGTATGCTCAATCATCCAAACAAACAATGTACTGATAAATATGGTAAAAATTATGTTCATACCTGCTATTGCAAGCAGAGACAGGCTTTTCTCCAGTCTGGCGGTTCCCAACAGATAGGGGGAAGATGTGATCATCAGCTCCCCAAGCAAGAAGAACAAGGATAGAATCGCTACCTTGCCCTTGCGACCGCTCCTATAGAACGATTTCGAAAAGAATAATACTAATGGATATAACAGCAATCCTGTATCTAATATAAAGCCTGAAAAAGTAGGGTTTACTGCAAATACCGGATATAATAATAGATGAAGCGAAGCCAGAAAAACCCCTTCAGCCATTCGGCTGTAGAGCATGAGTGCAAAGAGCGGCAAGATGGCAAAATCCAGATGAAGCGTCCCCCAAAGCCGAGGGGAGAAAAGTGAGCAAAGGATCATGCTAAGCGCGCAAGTTAGTGTAAAGCCCAATGTAATTCTATAAACAGAATCCGCGCTGGCCGCTTCATCATTGAAAGAGCGTCGCAGCCGCATGGTATTGGTGAGCGGAAATAGAAATGCCGGAAGACTTGCGATCAGGAATTGCAACAGGAACTCTTTAACTTCCCCCACATTCTCCCTCCTTTGGTGGAAGAATCATTCTAATTTCGATTAAATCACAGGCGACAATCTTTTACAACACATCCTAATACGTTAAAAAATAGAATGTTTGCTATGATGGATAGTACAAATCAAGGAACAAGGAGCTACTATGAAACTATATGACGTGCTAATTATTGGAGGAGGCCCCTCCGGACTCATGGCATCCATTGCTGCAGCCCGGCAGGGCGCAAGGACAGCGCTGCTTGACAAAGGGGACAAGCTGGGCCGAAAGCTGGGTATATCCGGAGGCGGCCGCTGTAACGTAACAAACATCAAGGAAATTGATGAACTGATCACCTTTATACCTGGCGGCGGGAGATTTCTGTTCAGTGCCTTCGCAACCTTCAGCAACCGGGATATTATTGCATTTTTCGAGGATTTGGGAATTGCGTTAAAGGAAGAGGATAACGGTCGAATGTTTCCGGTGTCAGACAAGGCCAAGACAGTGGTCGATGCGCTCATTGGAAAAGCCCGCTCTCTGGGTGTGGACCTGCTCACTCATACTCAGGTTCGCGAGCTGGTCTTTGGAGAAGACGGGGTGAAGGGCGTCAAGCTATTGAACGGCGAGAACATCGGAGCGAAAGCAATCGTTGTGGCCACCGGCGGAAAATCAGTGCCTCATACCGGATCTACCGGGGACGGATACCCCTGGGCGGAAGCTGCCGGCCATACTATCACCGAGCTGTACCCTACCGAGGTGCCGATTACCTCCAAGGAGAAGTTTATCGTAAATCGGGACCTGCAAGGATTATCTCTGCGGAACGTGAGACTATCGGTGCTCGACCCGAAGGGCAAGACGATTGTGGCTCATCAAGGGGATATGATCTTCACTCACTTCGGGCTTTCCGGACCCATCGCGCTGCGTTGCAGCGGATTTCTCCGCGGCGTTAAAAAGAAGCATGGCGTCAGCACGGTGGACTTGTCCCTGCATCTCTTCCCGGAGCAGTCCCGCTCTGAGCTTGAAAGCACTTTACGCTCAAAGCTTGCCGCCGAACCCAAAAAGACGCTCCGAAATGTCCTGAAAGGAACCATTCCTGAGCGTCTGCTCCCGTTGCTGCTTGAACGGGCGGAATTACCGGAGGATGTGACGTATGAACATCTTCCAAAGGACAATTGGCTTCGATTGATTGAAGCGATCTCCGATTTTCGGATTCAGGCTTCGGGCACCCGCCCTTTTGAGGAAGCCTTCGTAACCGGAGGAGGCGTGCATCTGAAGGAAATTCAGCCGAAGACGATGGAATCCAAGCTGATGCCAGGTTTGTATTTCTGCGGCGAAGTCCTTGATATCCACGGCTATACTGGCGGTTATAATATCACCGCTGCGTTCGCTACCGGCTATACGGCAGGCTTGAATGCCGGGATATTCGCAACTGCGCAGGGCACGAATTGATGCAGGATTTGGCGATCAAACAGAGTTTGCATGAAAAAGGATACGAATTAATTCGTATCCTTTTTTCTATAGATAAGCACCATGCGATATTTATCGCAGCCGTCAAAGAGCACCTCTGCCTTATGTAAATTACAGCTTTAACCACAAAGCGGGGCGGACACCGCCTGTACATTTGCCATCACTGAGGTTGCCCTTCAATATATTATTTCCTTGGATGCCTATATTGCCGTCAGTCCCAAAGATGTACACGGCTTTTACATTCACTCGGCCAGGCGAACGAAGCCACCACCACCAACTCCATTCTTTCCCCTGAAGCCTTGCTATCCGCTTACTGTTGTTTTCATCTTTTCTTTCAAACCAATATCTTTGATTTTTTCCCCGGTTGTACAGTTTTGAACGGCTATCTCCGAAATATGTGCACACTTCCTCAAGACTTAATAAAAATATACTGTCTTGCGTATCTGCCCCGCCCTTGGAACCATACCAGTGATTGTCGGGATTTTCATTTAACACCGGAGTAATTCTTGATTTATCAGTTGCGTTGAATTTTTCATAAAATTCACCATTAAGATATTTTCTTAATGCGCATTCAGCCCATGTTATATCTTTATAAGCATCATGGTAAGGGCGTTGTTCTATAATATCTTCGGTGATGATTAATGCCGCATTGTTTTGCATGTCAAGCACACGCCAATGATAACCGCCAAATGATAATGATGATCCGATTTTAATATCTTCCATCTT
This sequence comes from Paenibacillus brevis, assembly GCF_018919145.1. Lineage (GTDB taxonomy): Bacteria > Bacillota > Bacilli > Paenibacillales > Paenibacillaceae > Fontibacillus > Fontibacillus brevis. Next base: position 63,978 of record NZ_JAHLQJ010000015.1, on the reverse strand, counting down.
ATTCTTAGCCCTTCTCCTTAATAGGAAACAATAAATCAAGCTGTAAATCTTCCATTTTTCCGCCTTTTTGTACAAAATTATAGAAATTCAACGTCTCTTCAAATCCTTGCCCGGCGACCGTTTCCGGCGATATCCAGCGTGGAGATCCCCAGTCATTATCATATTTATCGCTTGCGTTAACCCATTCTCTTAATAAACGCCAATCCTCGAAATCCCATGCCCTCAGCACATGTGCGGCATATAACCCGCCGTCAAAGGTTCGTTTTACTAAAGGCGCGGGTATCTCTAAGTGGTCTGGAATGGACACCCACATCTCATATACATGAGAAGGTTCTCCGAGCACTGCTGCCCCCTTGGAGCAGTCAAAGCCAAAACTCCGGGCATCCGGTTTGATTTTCAGTAATCCGCTTTCTTGTACAAATTTCGTTATCATGTCACCCGCTTTACCCTCGCAGCCTTCTCCTGATGCGTAAGCGGCAGCGACGGTCATCGGCGGAAGGTACACAATCCGTACATCTTTGTCCTCAAGTTTACTAAGCTTCTCACTTGCTTCATTAAGTTGCTCCATTGACTTTTCCTCCTTGAAATTAATCTTGGAGACAGTCAATGAATCTACGATTTCTAATAGGCCTTCATCATCCGGCAGTGCGAATATTGCGCTTCCAAGATTCAGGTGTTCGATAAAGGCTTTAATAACGCTGCGGATAGTGGAGAGCGCGGTAATTTCATCCTCTATTTCGCCAAGGTTACGCTCAAAAGCTTCAATAGCAATACGCGCATCCGCACTTTGCAGAATCTCGGCAATCTGTTTAAGCGGGATCCTCAGTTTGCGTAGAATAATGATCTGACGCAACCGTGTGATGGTTTCGATATCATATACGCGATAAGCAAAATCTTCTTTTTTCAGAGGCGTTATCAACCCGATTTGTTCGTAATATCTGAGTGTCCGGGTTGAAATCGAAAAATATTTGGATACTTGACTAATGGTTTGCAGCTTCATGACTATCCCCCCTTTCAAGATAAGAATGCAGGTTGACGCGACGTTAAAGTCAACAGGAAATTTTATTTAATATATTTCGGATGTAGGGAACCGCACAGGGTACGGATGATTAAGACCCAGGCTTGCTCATGCGGCGAAAACCGGTTGAGAAGAGGACAGGAGCCACGCTCCCTGCCACCAAGGACACAGCATACCCAGCCGCCATCCCGGGCAGGATTCCCCACCAGGCATGAGTGATGGAGAAGAAAAAGGAACAGGTCATCAGCATAAGGGCCGGAAAGAGCAGCATCTTCATCGTTCTGGCGGAGGAGGCTGCTTCCGCCTCCCTTGCCCCGCACAATATCCCCATAAGCGAGCTGCGGAAGAAGAACTTCCTTGACTCGTTCACTCCATGCGACAGCAGCAGCACCAGGCCTAGATACACGATCAGATTAACCGGAAATGGCGGAAAAATTACAGCCGCACAGCCCAGCAAAGTAAATCCGGCATAGGTTCGTAGCTCCTGGCCCCGGAAGAACGATTTAGCCGCCAGCTCCGCCGCACGGTCACCCGGCAGCGAGGAACGCAGCAATCTTCGGCTGCCGCGGAATAGCCATGGCCGAGAGCGCTCCGGCTTCGGGGGAGGTATAGATTGGGACATCAGCAGCGCCGTCAACCGGGTTCTCCCGCGAAGCTCCTCACGCAGCTCGGACTCCAGCCTGCCCCGCAGACGAAGACGAAGGATAGCCAGAACGGCGGAAAGTCCAAGACATCCCAGAGGGATCAGCCAGGACAAGCCTTGTCCCCAGTCCGTCAGAAAATACCATGCCAGGAACGCAGCGGTTACCGTCAATCCCGATAAGGAAATCCAGATCCACCGCTTCCAGCGCGCATGCTTCACCCGAATGAGATGGTCCGTCAGATTGGCTGCGGTCTGGAAGGCGCATAATCCCGCCAGCATCTGCGACAGCTCTCCCCATTCCATAGAAAAGCCTCGTACCAGAATGGGTGCCAGCAACAAGACGATCACGGTTAATTTCACATAGGACGCTAAGCTCCCCGCAATGACTGCCCTCATTATCAGACCGCGCATCCAGCGCCGTTCCTGCCTTAGGAACAAGCTGTCCGCAGGCTCTATGAACAGGATGAGTCCTTTCGAATAATGCAGCAAAAGAAGCAGAAGGCCCGGCACTGCCGCCGCAGGCAATTGCAGGATCCATTCCGGCAAGGCTTCCCGCCATAGGCCGATATAAGCTCTTCCGAGCAGGAGAACTGCGGGAATTCCGATATATAGAAAGACGACCGCATCTATGACAGCATGCAATACGGATGCCTGCTGCCTTACATGATCGAGCCATCTTCTCCAAAATAATCGTGGAACCGTCACGGCAGAAGTCAATCTGTTCATGTCAATCTGTTGAAACACTCGAACAGCGTGCCTCCCGGCATCCCCGCCTTCAAAGCGATCTCCTCCATCGTCCCTGATGCCGCGAGCGAGCCTTCCGAGATCATCAGAAAGTCGCTGCAGATTCGCTCTGCCGTATCCAGAACATGCGTGCATAATAGAATACCGGCTCCGCGGTCACGCTCCTCCTCCAGCAATTCCAGGAAATCATGCGTAGCCCGCGGATCCAGGCCGACGAAGGGCTCATCTACGATATACACATCAGGCTTGCGCAGAAACCCGATCATCAGCATCATCTTCTGCTTCATTCCTTTGGAGAACCCCCCGGGCAGCAAGTCCCGCGCATCGCTCATTCGAAATTTCTCCAGCAGGCGGTTCCCGGCAGACTCCAGCTCCCTCTCATCCATTTCATATACCGCGGCTGCGAGAGACAAATGCTCCCAAAGGGTCAAGGTATCATAGTAAACCGGCTGTTCCGGGATATAAGCATAGGTTCCGCTGCGTCCGTTTCTTTCCGAAAAAACGATGCTCCCCTTTACTTCGGGCAGCAATCCCAGGACCGCCTTGATCGTCGTACTCTTGCCGGCTCCGTTCGGACCGATCAGCCCCGTTAGACTACCGGATCTAACCTGGAATAAGAGCTGCCCGACCTTCGGATTTCCGGGTTCATACCCGGCTTCTTCGATCACTACATCCAGCAAAACGTCTTGCATTCAACCAACTCCATCGCTAGCTTTTATAAAAGGATATCAATTCATTGCAGCGGATGTAAAGTTGCCTTCCTGCAAACCAGCCGTTTGAAGCGCTGCCTGGTCACGCTCTATAATCGGCTTTCTGAACAATAGCAGGGCCAGACCAATCACGGTCATCAAGCCGCCAGACAAAATATAAGCGGGTTCCGGACCAAACATGGTAACCAGATACCCCCCGCATAGAGGACCAATGACAGCAGCTGCGGAGGTTACGCTGGACACGGTGCCAAAGACCCGGCCTGTCATGGCCTCCGGTGTCCGCTGCTGCAACGTAACCTGGAACGGTATGAATGTGAGGCCGGCTCCGAGACCTGCCAGCAGGAACATCGTCATCATAAGACCGGTTCCTATTGTTCCCAGTGCTCCTTGCAAGGTTAAAAGTCCGGCTCCGGCAAACACAAGACCGACCAGCATACCTCCAAAGCTCATCTTGGTTAATGGCGACCATTTGCGTAAAAGACTGTTTACACCTACGGCCAGGAACGTTCCCACGCCGCTGCTGGTGATGCACCAGCCCAGCAAATTCTCAGATACACCGGGAATACCGCGGAACAGAACCACGATCTGGGAGTCGGCGATTTGCAGAACCAGCAAGGCTGAGGCCAGAGTCAGAAGTCCAAAGAAAATCAACGGGATGCCCGCAATAATTTTCAGGCCGGCCGAAACCTCTCTCCAGAATCCTGCTTTTTCCGCTCCTTCTAGGTTCTTAGCCGAGTCTCCCGCTTCCTGAACAGAAGCTGCCGCTCTTTTTCTTGCCGGTACGCCCCATAATGCGATTGCTGAGAGCAGGAACGCAACGGAATTAATCATAAAACACGATGAAAGTCCAAAGGCGGCAGACAGCATACCGCCAAGCGCCGGACCGATAATTTTGCTGCCCTGCTCGATGATTGCGCTATAGGATACCGCCTGTTCAAGCTGATGATGGGGAACAATCTCTTTAATCTTTCCATTCTTGGCCGGAGAGAACATCACATCAAATGAGCTCTTGACAATAAGCAACAGGTAGACCTGCCATAGCTCCGTCACAAAGACCAGTCCTAAAATCAGTACCATTCTGGCTAGATCGGCAATGATCATCAGCCGCTTGCGCTCCACCCGATCTGCAAGCATCCCCGCGAGCGGACCGCCCAGCAGGGTCGGCAGCAGCATACACAGCATGGTCATTGTAATCTGCCATGGCGTAGCGTTCCATCTTAATCCGATCAAGGTCAGCAGGGCCAGCAAATACAGCCAATCTCCCAAATTGGATACCAGCTGTGAGGTAAGCAGCATCACATAGGGACGATTCTTCAACAGACCCTCGCCCGATTTCATCTCATTCTTCATCCTCTTTCTCCACCCACCGTTTCAATTAATATTTCATAACTCAGTTATATAAAATCTTTAACGTCTTGTTATCCGGCGGCCGCAGGATTTGCTTCGGGTTCCCGGGCACGATTATGAACTCGGTCTCCAGAATGAGAAAATGTTCAAAAAAATACATATCTAAAAAAATAAAATCTGCAAATTGTGATAAATTATATTTTTTCCATATTGACACATGTACTAAGATGAACATGAATCTAACTACTTAAATGGATACAGAATATAGAATAAGGCGGGATGAGTATGCTGAAATTGGAAGAACGCGGAACGGATTTGTCATTGCACCTATATCGGGTATTTTCCAAGTCCTTCAAAAGCGTTAACGAACATGCGGTAACCGGAAGCAAAATTCAAGGCTTCAACCCTACGGCATTTGCCGTTATGGAAGTACTTTATTACAAAGGTGCGCAGCCCATTCAACAAATTGGCGCCAAACTGCTGCTTCAAAGCGGAAATGTCACTTACGTCATCGACAAGCTGGAAGCTGCCGGATATTTGCACCGGACTCCAAGCCCGCGCGACCGCCGTGTGATTTATGCAGATTTGACGCCTCAAGGCAGAGAATTAATGGACCAGCTGTATCCGGAATTTTCGGATCGGATTGATTACGCGCTAAGCGGATTGAACGAGGAAGAAAAACAGATCATGATCGAGCTGCTGAAGAAGATGGGCCGTGAGGCTGAGAAGCTGGCTCCCCAATCGAGGAAATAAGCATTCGAATTAGTGCGTGCTGCCACAAGAGTACACTTGGAGCAATCTAGTACAAGAATATGTAAAAAAGCTTGGGAGTTAAGCGCTGGTACTCGCTGAACTCTTCGGCTTTTTTGCTTGGATCCGGATCCGTCCATTCCCTCGCGGTTGCTCCAGCTTCTTCCGCCTTTTCACGTGATTCGCCGCATGGATACCTACGCCAGCAATTTTAATGCCTTTTCGCACTAAAATCACCGCACCAGTACTCACACCGTACATCCCCCGCGAAAAAGGGTGCCCCTAATCATCTACGATGATTGCCGGACACCCTTTGATTAAGATAAATCAATGAGACGGATCCATATCCACCTTGTGCTGGTGATTATGGTTATCTCTTCTGCGCCGGTCGTTTACATCCTGCTGGCGCTGCTGCGCATCCAGGCTGTTCACCGGTGCATCCTCCAGATCATTCACGACACCAGCCAGATTTTTATCCGGCCTATTACCGCTCGTCTTAGCCACTATCCATCCTCCTCATAAGATGAATCTGCAAGTATCCCTGCCGATTAGGAAGGCTTGGTGATCTTGTGCAGCGCTTGGGCACATTCATGCAAATGCCGGACGTAATCTCCGGTCATCTCCTGAATCTTCTCGCTCTGCTCGTTGACCGTCACGCCATCCCGTTCAACATCCACCAGCTCTACTCTAACCTCTCGCTCATCCATATAAGCGCATTGAAAATCAAAGGAGTAAAACTGCCGGCCTGCCGCATCGATATGAATACGGAGCGCCTGCGGATTGCCCTGATCCGGTTCCACCTGGAAGGAGTCTCCGGGATTTAGGTATTCCGGCAGTTGCTGCTGCCAGGCGTGAACAAGTGTGCTCTGATCGAGATTTAAATCTGCTTCTTGATTCAAGGTAACACCTCCCCTTTCCCATTATGGTGCGGAGGACGATGTCATTTTATACGCTAGATTTCCTCTGGTTCCGGGGCCTTGCTTCGCAAGCCAAAAGCAGATACAAGACCTGCCGCCGCTACGACGGCCATTACGATGAACAGAAAGCCCAGGCTGCCGCTCAGCGTATGCTTGAGCTGCTCCCATAGCTCTTGCGGAAGCAGATGTACCTTCTCCGGAGACAACAGATTATTAATGTCATTCTGGGTAATCGGATCCGCCCCCGCCGCAGGTTCAGGCAGACGAGAGGTGATGCCCAGATTAATGAGCATACCGAATACCGTTACCGCGATGGTCTGCCCGATGGACTTCACGAATGAATTCAACGCCGTGGACGCCCCTCGCAAATGGTAATGCACCGATGACTGGGCAATAATCGTAAATACGGCGAATGAAAAACCGAAGCCAATGCCATAAAGGGCATTGAAAAGCATCAGTAAATAAATCGATGTGTGCTCGTTCATAAACGCCATACCAAGCGCAGCCAAAGCGATTATGGCCATACCGATGAGCGAGGTCAACCGCGAGCCTCGGGAGATAATCCACCGAGCACCCAACACCGATCCCAGCATCCAGCTCAGCGACATCGGTGCGAGTACAAGACCGGATATGGTTGCATTTTTACCGAGAACCCCTTGAACCCATAAGGGTAAATATGAAGTCAGTCCAATCAGCAGTGCACTGGCAAGCAGGCTGGCGAGGTTGGAATAGGCAATGTCTCGAATCCGGAACAATTTCAGGGGAACCATCGGCTCCTCAGCCTTGCGCTCCACGATAAAGAACAGCACCAGCGAAATCAGTGCAACTGCGAATATACCGATCAGCAGCGGCGAATTCCAGGCTAGTTGCTGCCCTCCCATTGCCAGGCCGAAGAGTAGTGCGGTTACACCAACAGTAAAGGTTATAGCACCGGGAATATCGATGTTTACTTTGCGCTTTTCTACACGCTCGGTAAAATGCTTCATTATAAATAGAAGAGACAGCAAACCGAACGGAATATTGAACCCGAACACCCACCGCCAGTTAAGCGAGTCCACGAAATACCCGCCAAGCAAAGGTCCGACGAGCGAGGATATCCCCCATACCGAACTGATCCAGCCCTGGACCTTGGCCCGCTCCTCAATCGAGTAGATATCCCCGATAATCGTGAACGTCACCGGTGTCAGTGCTCCTGCTCCGATCCCCTGCACAGCCCGGAACAAAATCAACTGTTCCATGCCCTGCGACAGACCGGATAACAGCGATCCGGCAAGAAATAATACCGATCCAATGATAAATACCGGCTTCCTTCCAAATAAGTCACTTATCTTCCCAAATATCGGCGTAGCCACAGCCATCGTCAGCAAGTAGGCTGTGAAAACCCAGCTTAACAGCTCCACACCGCCGAGGTCGCCTACAATTCTGGGTCCGGCAGGCCCAATAACCGTGCCTTCAATCGCAGCCAAAAAAGTGGACAATAGTAGGCCGATTAAGATGTATTTTCTTTGCAATCCTGAATATTTCATGCTATTAACTTCCTTTCCGCGCACTCCGGCTCAAAGTAACCATTATAGCGAATGCGGATGGAATTGGGAAGTATAAAGCATGGCGGATTAGGTACGGTTGAGCCGCCCGTTCTCCAGATGCCAGCGGATTGTGTATTCCCCGGCAAAAAATTCAGGCTCATGGGTAATCATCAGGATCGAGGTCCCCTCCTGAACAGCTTTTCTGCATAAGGCTGACAGCCTTCCCGCTCCAAGATAGTCCGCTCCGGCCGTGGGCTCGTCAAGGATGATTAGTTTCTTGCCCGTCATGAAGACAGAGGCCGCACTGAGCAGACGCTTCTTTCCGCCGCTTAGCAGGTAAGGAGAGGCATCCTGTTCCAAAGACAGCCCCAACAGTTGAAGAACCTCCTCCGCCCGCTGTATGACCTGCTTAGGCAGATCATCCTTTGCCCGGAGCCGCAATTGACAGCGCGGTTCATATAGCAATTCCTCCATGACGTTAGCTGTGACAAACTGCTGCTCTGGCTGCTGGAACACATAGCCGATCTCCTCGGCGAGCTTGTACAAGGATATCCCTGCAATATCATGCCCCTGCCAAAAGATGCTGCCCGGCGGCAGCGGGAGCAGGCCCAGCAGCAGGCGGGACAAGGTAGTCTTGCCTGAGCCGTTGTCGCCGGTAAGCAGATGCCACTCCCCGGGCTGGAGCTTCAGCGAGACGTCTTCCAGTACGGCCGGAGCATTACGGCCGTACTGGAAGGTTAAGCCGCTGATCTCCAGCAGCGGCGCCGCAGGCGGCTCCATATTGGGGGAGCCGCCGCCAGTCGCGCGGACTCGCAGCTCCGCAGGGAGCAGGCCGAGCTGCCTTAGCAGCGGCCGCTCTTCGCGCAGCAGCGCGTCGCTTGATCCGTCCTGGACGAGGTGTCCGTCCTCGTCCAGGACGATCAGCCGCGTAGCGGCCAGGGCGAGCTCGTCGAGCCGCCCTGTAACCACAAGCAGCGTCCGGCCCTGCCGGTGCAGACGCTGCAGCAGCTCTTGCAGCCGCTTCCTTCCGGCTGCATCCAGGTTCGACGCCGCCTCGTCCAGGACGAGGATCGGCGTCTCCAGCGCCAGCACGGACGCGATCGCCGTCCGCTGGCGCCCGCCGCCGGACAGCTCTGCGATGCTGTCCCGGCGGCGCTCCTCCAGCCCCGCCGCTTCCAGTGCGGCGGCGACCTGCCGCCGGATCAGCTCCGGCGGCAAGCAAAGATTCTCCGGCCCGAAGGCCACCTCGTCCTCTACTCTTCCCAAGACCAGCTGCGCGTCCGGGTCCTGAAAGACGAGGCCGATGGTCCGGGCCGTATCCGCGATCTTGGCATCGGCAGGATCGATGCCGTTCACCATAACCTCGCCGGTTCTCAATCCGCCGCCGGCCCGGGGCAAGTCCCCAACCAGTATCCTGGCTAATGTAGACTTGCCGCAACCACTTGGCCCCGCAATGGTGACCCATTCTCCTGGCTTCAAAGAAAATGTAATTTCATCAAGCACAGGCTTACTGTCTGCCTTATAGCGATAACCTACCCGCTCAAGCCTGAGCGCTTCCTCTGCCGCAGATTCAGATTCCACCGTATTTAGCTCCTCCTGAAGAAGCTTGTCCTTCGCACCTATTTTCATTGCCTATCCTTCCAACGTAGATTTTGCAGCGGCAAAGCGGCGTAATAAACCGCTCTTGACCAGAGCGTCCCCAACTAGCTTCGAGAGAATCCCGGACAGAACAATTCCGCTTACGATTCGTACAACCAAGGCCAAGGCAAGTATATCTCCGCCCCACTTCACATAGCCGAACATTCTAACAGCGAAGAAGAACCAGATCGGCACCAAGGCCCCGCCTGCCAGCATCATTTGAGCCATTCCCCATTTGCGGTAACGGAATACCGCGAATACAGCTTCCGCAACCACCATATAACAAGCAGCTGCCGCAAAGGCGGATGGAATCCCGTATGCCGAGCCCATAAATGACTGGACTACCGCTCCGATTCCGAAGGTAATAACGGCTGTACCCGGTTTGCGAATCAGGTAGCAGGCAAGCATTCCATAGAGCATGTACAGTCCTGTGATCGTGGATGTAGCAATAGGCCCGCCGAGGCCGTTCAATAATTGATTCACCGGTGAAATGTACATCGTCAGCACTCCGTTGGCCGCAGCCAACATCGCCATCATGACGATCTCCGCCGTAGTAAATGCGGAAAACCGGATTCTGTCTCTTATACTCTTCTTCGTTTCTTCTGCACTCATTATTCTCATCTCTCCCGTTTCTAATTGTCAACCTAATTAAAGAATATAAGTTGACAATTAGAATGCGTCAAGACTTTTCTTTTTTCAATCTGCTAAAACATCATCATCACTGACGCAAATATCAAACTTGTAAGCATAATGACATATCCCGATCGTTCTATCCGAACTTCTCTCAGGTAGGTACGGCTTGAATAAGCGCCAAAGCCCTTGGCCTCCATTGCTCCTGCAGTCTGCTCCACACGGCGGATGGCTCCCGAGAATACAGCAACCAGGCTCTCCCGTCGAAGCATCGCCCGCTCCCGAAGTCCGCGGGGAGCCCGTCCAAACCGAAGCTTTCTAGCCTGGGCTTGAATTCGCCCTTCCTTCTCCAGCAGCGGCAGGAAGGCCAGAGCCATCGATACACCATAGACCAATCGATAGGGAAGCTTCAGCCGATTCGCCATGATAACAACGAAATCCTGCGGATCGGTCGACCAAATATAAATAACTGAAGATAAGAACATGCAAAACATACGGAGCGAAATTGCCGCCGCATACGACACCGCCCCGGCAGAAATTGAAAGTCCGGGAAACAGCTGAGCTCCTTCCCCCGGTACACTGATTGCTGTAATCACAAATAACGGGAGTGCAAAGAGAATAATATACCCCATCCGGCCCAACAGCTTCAGCCAACCAATACCTGCTCCATACCGCGCCAGAACCAGCAGTAGTGTCAGCAGCAACAGCAACGGAGCCGGAGTATCCCAATACATCGCCAGCAAGGCGACAGAAAACAAGGCAACGAGCTTGGAGAGGGGGTCCAGCTTATGTAGATTCAATCCTGTATTCATTTCTCTGCCCGCCTTTCACAGGTAGCTTCAATGTGATTTTTTGGTACTTAATTCATAGTCTCTTTTGAGCAAAGAATACATCAATAAGTCCGTAAAGCCTCTCTCTGTCCTCTGATACTCTCGAAGCAAGCCCTCTTCCTGAAAGCCCAGGGTCCGGAGCAGTGACCGCGAGGGAATATTCTCAGGAACCGCCAAAGCCTCAATTCGATTTAACCCCATCGTATGATAGCCAAAGGACAGCAGCATATGCAGTGCCTCGGTCATATAGCCCTTCCGCCAATATTGCCGGCCGAGATCATATCCGATTTCTCCCCGGTAAGCGCCGGCAAGCTCCCACACATTAAAGCCGCAGCTTCCAATCAGTATCCCGGAGGATTTCAGTTCAATTCCCCAGCGTATCGTATCCTCGCTTTCAGACAGCCCATTTAACAAATGGATCAGCTGCCACACATCCTCTTGACCTTCAAAAGGAGGCAAATTCATGTGTTTGACAACCTCCGGATCGCTCCAGTAGCTGAACAGTACCGGCGCATCCTTCCGTCCCATCCTGCGGAGTCTAAGTCTATGGCTCTCCAGGACAGGAATATGTCCGCCGCATTTGTACATGCTTCTCCCCCCCTTATCAAATGATGGTATCCCAATTATATAAACATACAAGCCTTCTTCTCGTCAAAACAGACGAATACAAAAAATATTTTTTTAAATTTTTATTAAAAATTTGTTGAAATAACTCCTAAAAGCAATTGACACCGCCTCTTTAGTGGTTTAAATGTATAAAGGAATCTATTCCAAATTAAGGAGGGAAATTGATGAAGAAAAAAGTCGTTATAGGATTAATGTTAGGTACACTGACGCTTGGGTTTGGATCAGGAGCGCTTGCGGCAACAGGGTTAGAGCCCATTAAAGCGTATCTGAACAGCAAGATTTCTCTGAGAATGAATGGGGAAACCGTGACCGTTAAAGATGCCAACGGCAAGACTGTGTTGCCTATTACCTATGATGGAACAACCTATTTGCCTATTCGAGGACTTGGCACATTGCTGGGAACAGAGATTACGTATGACCACACAACCTCTTCGGTGATCATTGGCGGAAGCAGTGGTTCCGCACCTTCACCGACAGCGGACAGGTTGACGCTAAGCTCTTTGGCGGAAACCGTACTGGGTACCTCTGCATGGCATACCAAAGACCCCAGGGATACATCCTATGACGGCGAAGATTACAAAGATGTTTACCTGAACACCGACACCGTGAAGCAGGGAAAGAGCTTCCAGATCATGACTTCAAACAAATATTCAACGCTGCATCTTGAACTGGCAACGCTTAATGGTTCGCAGGAAATCACAATTATAGATCATAACAATACAATCTTGAAATCACTTACCGTTGCACCGAGTAATGGACTGGTTTCTGTCGATGTAGATGTAGCCGATACAGACTTTATATTTGTGGAGATCGTTGACGCAGATCCAGGGTCTTCCTTATTTGTCCCTTTGACCACATCGTATTTGGTTAAATAGAAGACATTATAGAATAAACGGCATCAAACGATTTAGTAAAAGAACCCTGTACTTTTCAAAGTACAGGGTTTCTTCGTATGTTCACTGCTGTTCACCGTGCCTCCGCTGCGATTCAGAGTCTGATCCATTTCCGCACTAGACTCCCTTTGAAATGTAAATACACCAAATTCTGATTTTCTTAGACAAAAAACGGGGATACTACATATAGCTACAGCATCAGCAGGAAGGAGTGGATATCCGATGATTTACTTGCTAGCCGCCGGATTATGTGTCTCCGTTATACTAATTATCGGCAGTCATTATGGATTCCGACTGATTACTCAGATGAAGCACCAGAGCAGCGAGGGCATTTTCGACTATCTTGAGCATTGCGGCGTGTACAGCAGAGAGAAATTCAAGAGACTGGAGAAAAAAGAGGTGCAGACCACCTCGGTAGACGGGCTGAAGCTAGGCGGTTATTTGGTTGAACCCTATCAGAAAGGGAAGCGGTGGGTAATCCTTGTCCATGGTTATACCGTTTCGCTCTATGTTTCTACACAGTATATTGAGCTGTTTCAGAGGGAGGGCTTCAATCTCCTTCTGATCGACCAGCGGAGACACGGGAAAAGCGAGGGAAAATACACAACCTACGGATACATGGAGAAGCATGATATCGCTGCTTGGGTAGCGTGGATTGTTGATCACTACGGAGAGGATTGCTCTATCGGGCTGCACGGTCAATCTCTTGGCGGCGGTACAGTACTGGAGTACCTTGCCATGGCTGACCATCATGTGAAGTTTGCTGTTGCAGACTGCCCCTATTCAGACCTGACAAAGCTCCTCCGCCATCAGATGAGCGTCTTGAACAAGCTCCCTGCCTTTCCGCTGCTTGGCTTGATTAATCGCCGGATGCATCGCAGTGCCGGATTCCGGATGGAACAGGTCAGTCCCTTGAAGGCCGTACAGAACAGTTCGCTTCCCGTTCTGTTTATTCATGGAACCGAGGACAATTATGTTCCGACCTATATGAGCGAAGAACTCTATGAAGCCAAGCCCGAGCCAAGAAGCCTGTTGCTTGTAAAAGGAGCGGTGCACGGAAATGCCTATGCTGTAGATCCGGTGCGCTATACTAAAGAGGTTCGGCAGTTGATTCAGCTTGCTCTGGAGCCGGAAGCAGAGGACAGCCCAGAGCTATCCGGCATTTCCGTATCCAATCAGCTTTCTGCCCTTCCGAGCGGATAACTCACTGCCCTACCATTTCATGCTGAGCCATGACGATATACGTATCCAGACGCTGGCTCAGCTCGATCACAATATCGCTGCAGAATCCGTTATGTTCTGCAGCGTGAACAAGCTGTGCACGGAGCTGCTCGATCATATCCGACAGCTCGTTGCTTATTTTGGCTTTGGTGACTGGCGGCTTTCTTTTGCCTGTATTCGTAAAGTACGAGACTGTCATAGGATCACCTTCTCTTAGTCTTACAGTCATTGTATCGCATGATGCAAAAAAACATATTATACAATTTACATGAAATATGGTTTTTTTTGACGATTGGTGTAGAAAAAATGCCTGGTATCCACTTTCAAGTGTTGGCCAGGCATTTTGCGATATAAATCAAACCATTCAGTCTCCTTGAGGCGTCTGGTTAACCGTCTTGCACAAATGATCCAGCACGCCCCGAATTTCCTTCATTTCTTCCATACCGGCCCCGGTGATGGAATAGTTATCCTCGTACGAGGTAAGAAAATTCGCGTCTGTCAGCTGCTCCAGTTCCTGCTTGACCTCCCGTTCTCCTACCTTGTAGCCTTGTGATTCGAGAAGAGCCAATGTACCGCTGACCGTGAGCTTCTCCAGCGTAGCTTGGTTCAGCATATGAATACGAATGAACAAATTTTGCACGTCGGCACGCATGCATGTTCCCCCTTCCCTTTCCGGCTTCAATGCTTCGACCTTACGCTACAAAATTACCCTTGAAAAAGTTTGGGGAAACAGCCAAGAGAGCCCAAATAGCGTTATAATAGGAGTTGTATACAAAGGAGGGTTCATTCGATTATGTTTCACACCGGCACTTATGAAGGTACGCGCGAGGAGCGGGAGCAAGCCGCCTTATCCCAGCTTCACGCATTAATTGAAGGGGAGAGCAGCACGACCGCCAATCTGGCCAATGCTTCCGCTCTCCTCAACTTTTATTTAGAGGATATTAACTGGGTCGGCTTCTATTTGTTCGACGGAACAGAGCTTGTGCTTGGCCCGTTCCAGGGGCTTCCTGCCTGCATCCGGATTCCGCTCGGCAAAGGCGTCTGCGGTACGAGCGCAGCACGCAAGGAGACGCTGCGGATCGAAGATGTCCACGCCTTCCCCGGCCATATAGCCTGCGATGCCGCTTCAAACAGCGAAATCGTCATTCCGCTTGTGAAAGACGGGCAGCTTCTCGGCGTCCTTGATATCGACAGTCCGCTAAAGGGCCGCTTTAGCGCTGAGGATGAAGTCTTCCTGGAGCGGTTTACCGACCGTTTGACGGAGTCTTTGCAATCTCCGCTGACATTGTTCTAGCTCCTAGAAGCAAAGTTTGGGTGCCCCTGTGTCCAGAAGTAAAGTCATGGATGATCAGGGACACCTTCTGGAGTGAGAATTCACCCTGAGAGGTACCTTTCACCTTGAGGTGCAGAAAAAGGCGTGCAATTAGCATTAAATTTGTAAGCACGGGTGCCGTATTCGATTTTAATGCTGAAAGGCATTAAAATTGCTAACGTGGGTGATCGCACGACATTTTTAATGCTGAAAGGCACTAAAATTGCTAACGCGGGTGATCGCACGACATTTTTAATGCTGAAAGGCACTAAAATTGCTAACGTGGGTGATCGCACGACAATTTTAATGCTGAAAGGCACTAAATTCTCCAACGTCGGCATTCATGCAGCAAATTAAGCGCGTTGTATCGGGCAAACAAGACCAAGGAGCTGAGCGAGAATTGACCGCTTAGCTCCTTAGTCTTGTTATAATACTATTCCATTTTGTTTCTATGGGTATTTCAAGTTTTCTTTAGAACATCCCATTCTTTTCTCCATCCCCGAGGAAAACCTGTGATGTAAACCAAACCGCTTATCCCGCTCAGCTCATTACTCTCCCGGCTTGCGGATAATCTCCATCCCTTCGACATGGCGTTTTCCCATAAGATGCCTCTTTTTTCGATTCTCCTTCGTATCGAAAATGATATCCATATCATAATCCTCCGGATACAGTGCCTCCTTCTTCAGATAAGGCTTCAGCCGCTTCCAGTTCATCTTCATGCGCTGCCGCTGAACCATAATCCCCACCATTCCGCGATGATCCTCTGCTTCGGTCACGATTCCGATCTTTCCCAAGGCTGGAATCTGTACCGCATCCCCCACTTCAAAGACCGGTCTGGCGGTTTCATGAACAGAAGGGTGAAACTCCTGATCCGTTTGCTCTTGCTCACGGTCTTGCACAGGCTCTTCCTCTTGCTCCTCCTCTTGCTCCTCCACTCTGTCGTGCTGAAGATTGTTGTTCTCTTCTAAGTTCGCGTCCATGTCCCCGGTATCCGTCTCTGTCTCCATATCCATGAGTATCGTGCTATGCGAAGAATTGCTATGAACGGGCGTTACAACCAGCTCACGGGAACGAGTGATAATTCCCTCCGGAATTCCCAGCTTGCAGGCAATATCGATCGCATAGCTCTGGCCGGCCAGCCCGATTGTCAGCCGGTACAGCGGCCTGAGCGTCTCCGCATCAAATTCCATACGGGCATTCTCAAAGCCTGACGCACGGGATGCAAAGGTCTTCAGCTCATTAAAATGGGTCGTTACCAGAACGGTAGAGCCTTTACGTCTGAACTCTTCAAGAATAGCAACCGATAAGGCAATGCCCTCACCGGGATCGGTTCCCGCGGCGAGCTCATCAATGAGTAACAGGCTGCCCGGTCCTGCCTCCTGAAGCATCGCCGCCAAGCTGTGAATTTGAGCCGAGAAGGTGCTCAGCGATTGCTCGAGATTCTGCCCGTCGCCGATTACCGCCATGACCTCTCGATAAACTGAGAAGCGACTGCCCGGCAGAACCGGGACCAGCAGACCGGATTGCACCATCAGTGCAAGCAATCCCAAAGTCTTCAGAACAACCGTCTTTCCGCCGGTATTCGGTCCGGTGATAATGAGCGCTTTATAGTGCTTCCCAATGGAGAGATCCAGCGGAACCATGACATCGAGAAGCTTTGGATGCCTTGCCCCGCGCAGTACCGCCTCTCCGGAATCATTCAGAATGACCGGCACCGCATCCATGGATGCGGCATACCTCGCTTTAGCAAAGATAAAGTCACACAGGCTTGTAATCTCAATATTACGCTTAATCGTATCTGCCTCCTGCTCTACCAGCTCCGTCAGCATTCCGAGAACCTTTGCTTCCTCTCGCGCTTCCTCTCCAAGCAGAACCTCCAACTCTCCTTGAAGCGCAGCGATTTCATCGGGCTCAATGAATACGGTCTGTCCGCTCGTAGACTGGTCGAGCATCCTTCCCTTTACCTGCTTGTAGAATTCCCGCTTGATCGGAACAACATATCTTCCCCCCCGTTGACTGATAATGTTCTCTTGAAGAATGGAGGCATAGCGCGACATGAAGCCCTGAATCTTCTTGCTGATCTTCTCCTTCGCCATCTCCATTCTGCGTCTTACCTTCTCAAGCTCCCTGCTCGCTTCATTGGTTACCTCTCCATGCCGGATACATCGATTAATCTCTTGTCTAAGGGCAGGCAAATCGCGAAGAGAAGCCGCGTGAATACCGATCTGCCAAGCGGCCTCCCCCTTGGACTCAATATATTTCCTCAAATGTCCGCAGCTCTGAAGAAAAACCTGTACAGCGGTCAGATCCTGTTCTGAAAAAAGGTAGCCTGTGCCGAGGAGCGAAGCAACCACTTCGATGCCTTCGAGCGAGGGAAGTGGAACACTCGAACCCCGCTCCACGAGAAGCAGCGCCTCGGCGGTCTCTTGCATTTCTCGCTCGATCCTCCTTCTGTCGCTCATAGGAGCAAGCTTAGCAATTCTGTCCCGACCGGCGTAAGTGACCGCGAAGGCCATCAAATCCTGCTTCATACTCTCATACTCAAGCATGTGTAACGTAAATTTCTCCATTCGTATTCCCTCCTAAGGGTATAAAAATAGGGCAAAAGACAGCACGAATGCCATCCTTTGCCCTTGTGTCTCCTGTATATGCTTCATTCCGGACGCTTACAGCAACAAAAAAAGCCGTGCTGGAAACAGCACGGCTTCGGATATCGGTCCGATTAAGCATACAGCGATCAAGCGCTATCGATGCTTTGCGTGTGTTCTTAACTAATCACAGAACCGAAATTGGGTAATTCAAAATAAGGCTGCTTGGTTCCTTTTCAAAAAAAGAAGCCATGCCTCGCCATTTGCTCCAAAATCAGCTCGTATGAAATTACTTAGTTAAGAACGCTCACCGTCATCAATAGCTCTCCCTATCACTTAGGATACATTGAATTTACCAAATATTGAGACCACATGTCAATAACCCCGCAGGATCATGGTATAGCATAGTTTTTCTTGGAATAACTTGCTAAATATGTGATTTGGTTTATTTTATTCTTGGTTTGATTTCATGTATTATATGAGAAGTGTTTACTTAGAGTTTACGTAGAGATAAAACGAAAGGAAGGGACATACTGTGATTGCAGCAAATCGAACCTGGCTTGGAAATACGAAGCCCTTTGTCTTTTTCACAATAATTATGATTTTAAAAACCTATCTTACCTGGATCTCCATCTTTGACGGAGTACCGCCATGGGGACCGCTGCTGAGAGAACTGCCCTTCATCTGGGTGCTCTTCTGCCTGATCGAAATGTTCTCGTCCAAGCGTAAGATCGGAATTTATGTGGCTGTTAATTTAACGGTGACCGCCATCTTTTTCGCAGCAATTATGTACCATAAATACTATGGCGTCATTGTCACCTTTCACGCCCTCCAGCAGGTCAACCAGGTAACCGCCGTCAAGAACAGTGTATTTTCTCTGCTGGCTCCTTATTATTTGCTGATCTTTCTGGATATCATTGTTCTCTCCTTCTGGCTGTTCCGTAAGAAACGGGCGGAGAAGCTGAGAGCCTTCTTTAATCTGAAAAAGCTTAATAAAGGCTTTATTGCAGTTGTGTTTGCAGCTTCCCTGGCACTTTGTCTATTTAATGTATGGCCGAACCGGGCTAGCATGAACGAGATCAAGCAGGCCGAACAAATGGGCATTCTGAATTATGAAACCTATGCGATCGTATCCTCAACGAAGCAAGAGGATCTTGTAGACAAGAATCAGATTACTCAGGCGAAAATCGATAAGCTTAAGGCAAGCACACCGGCTATCGATGTGAAGTATGCAGGAGCCGGTCAGGGCAAGAACCTGATCATTATCCAAATGGAGTCCTTTCAAAATTTCCTGATCAACTTGAAAATCGACGGTCAGGAGATTACGCCGGTCATGAATTCACTGGCGAAAGACAATTTGTATTTCAAGCACTTCTACCAGATGGTTGGGCAGGGAAATACATCCGATGCTGAATTCGTGGTGAACACCTCATTCTATATTCCATATAATGAGGCGGCAACCCAGAACTACCCTGACAAGGATCTTCCAAGTTTACCGAAGCTGATGAAATCAGCCGGGTATGATACGGCGACCTTCCATACCAATGTCGTTGATTTCTGGAACCGCGGCGCGCTCTATGAAGCATTGGGATTTGACCGTTATTACGATCAGGAGTTCTTCGGTGATGAAGACACGGTTTTCTTCGGCCCTTCTGACGAGGTCTTGTATAAAAAGACGGCTGAGGAACTGAACAAGATGCAGGATACAGGCACACCGTTCTATTCCCATGTCATTTCCATGACGGCGCATCATCCATTTACGCTGCCGCATGAGAAGGATTTGATTGAAATGCCTGAACGCTACCAGGACAACATGGTCGGTGATTATATTCGTGCCCAGAACTATGCGGATCATGCGCTTGGGGAATTCATTCAAGATTTGAAAGACCGCGGGATTTGGGATAACAGCGTAGTCATTATTTATGGGGATCATCTTGGCCTGCCGATGTACTCCCTTGATAAACACGGTCTGGAGCTGATGAAAGAGATCTACGGTCGGGATTACGGCTATATCGACATGATCAACATCCCGCTTATCGTCTCGATTCCAGGAGCAGAGCCTGCCGAACTGGATCATGTTGGCGGTCAGGTCGACATTCTTCCTACCGTAGCCAACATTTTGGGATTATCGCTGGATCAGCATCTGCATTTCGGCCAGGATATCCTGAATCATGCATATAACCTGCTTCCACAGCGCTATTATTTGCCTTCCGGTTCCTTCCTGAACAATAAAGCACTGTTCATGCCAGGAATCTGGTATGAGGATGGTACGCAATATCCGTTCACCGAGGAGGCTGTCAGTCAGGCTCTCACAACCGAGAACGAATATAACAAAGCGCTTGAACTGCTCCGAATGTCTGACAGCTACGTGCAGCAGCTGCCGGATCGGGTCAAGGAAGAAGATATCACAGAATAAAGTATGAGCGAAAAAGCGGACAAACAACAAAGTTGGACGGAAAACCTTGCGTTTTCTCGTCCAACTTTTTATTTTGGGGACTATAGGTCTGCCCTGTTTTTTTAGATCGCAGGGCTTGGAACACACTCCGATTTACAAGCATCATCACTTTCATATTCCCGCTGCAAATCTGCTTCCTTCAGCCGAAGGCATTTGCGCTGTCTCCAGCGGAAATACGATAATACACCGCGAATATATTCATCACTAATCATACTGAGATAAATCGCCACAATTCCAAATCCGAACCAGACGCCGAACAGATAAGAACATCCGGTCGCGACCACCCACATGAAGATGAGGGAAATATTCATGGTATAGCGGGTATCTCCGACGGCATTCAAGGAGTTCCCGATCGCCATATTCACCATTTTACCCGGTTGAAGCAGCAGATTGAGCCATAAAAGAACCGTGCAAAGGCTTAAAATATCCTGATCCTGGGTAAACAGCTTCATAATATGCTCTCCGAACAATACAAGCAGAAAAGCATTCACGATAACTAAGGGGAGTCCAACCTTAAGCACCCTGAAGACAGCGCTGTATGCCTCCTTGGTCTTTCCCGCTCCGAACAAATGCGCAATCTGGATCTGCACAGCCAAAGCCAGCGAGAAGCCGAGCAGGAAGCAGAAGGATTCTAATGTATTCATGTAGGTCCTCGCTGTCAGTTCGGTCGTCCCGAGAATCGAGAGAAATGAAAAGATCGCCAATTGGGAAAATACCCAGCTAGCCGAGTTAACCCCCAACGGCCAGCCGATCTTGAGTATTTCTTTGAACAGCAGCCGATCGAAGACGGAGAAGTCGCGCGGCAAGATTTTCCGGACAAAGGATCCAAGGAAAATGAACAGCAGCACGAGCGTCGCCAGCAAGCGGCAGACCACAGTCGAAATGGCAACACCTGTCAGTCCCAGCTTGGGCAATCCCAGCTCTCCGAATATAAAACCATAGTTCAGGATGATATGAAGCACGTTCATCCCAATGGCTGTCATCATCGGCCCTTTTGTATTGCCGGTATTCCGAATCGCCGTGCTGAGGACCGCCATCATCGCTGTCAGGATCATGCCTCCGCCAACAATAGAGATATAAACCTCTGCCAATGGAAGCAATTCTGTCGGCAGCTGCAGCATTGCTGCAATTTGACGCGGCGCGACAATTAATATAAGGCTGAGAAAAAGACCGATTGCCGCGGTCACGTTAAAAGCGATGATCGCCACGGTACGCGCTTCCTCTTCCTTGCGGGAACCGATTTTCTGGGCTATAACAATCCCTGCCCCGCTGGCAACCGTAGCAAACAACGTCATAAGCGCATTAAACAGCTGATTGGAGAAGCCGACTACCGCTACTGCGTTATCAGAAATCCGGCTGACCATGAGCGTATCGACGGCCCCCAGCAAAAATTGCAAAAATTGTTCAATAAAAATCGGCCATGCAAGCATCCATAGGGAAAATTTGTTACCCTTTCCTTCTTGATGTTCCATCATAATTTCAACCTCCTGTGAAAACGGTAAGACATTCCCTGCCGTATCTCTCTTATCTTATTAGCATGAATCACATTATAGATTGAAAAATGTTTTTATTGTATCATTGAATCAACTCAATCTTTCAATATTCCAACCTCATCACGGCATGAATGGAGTTGTAAACGTTGTCAAATATTATTGAATTCACCGCCCCCCCGCTGCCTCATTTCATTATGAGCGGTTTGGCTGCTCTTCCCCCGGGAGGCAAGCATCCCAGCCGGAAAAATATCGGGGCGTTCGACCTGCTTGTCGTGCGGAAAGGAACCCTGTTCGTCGGTGAAGAAGGCAAGGATTATGTCATCTCTGAGGGCCATGCGCTCATCCTTCGCCCTGACTGTCATCACTATGCCTATGAAGGCTGTCCGGACGAATCGGCGCATTACTGGCTCCATTTTCAATTGCTCGGAGACTGGAAGGTCCTTAATGAATACCCGGCTGCCGGGCAGGGGATGAATGAGCATGAGTCCAAGGGCTTCATTTCGCTCCATCCCTTCGAGGTTACGCCTTATTCGGTCTTTCTTCCTCAATTCACCAAGCTGATTCAGCCGCAAAAAATGTTCGATACCCTCCATGAGCTGGACTCATTGAACCAAAGCACGCATATGTCCAGTGCCAGGCTAAAGCAGCAGGCCTTGTTCCAGGAAATCATTATGCTTCTATCCGCTTCCCTGGAGGCGAAGAATAGCTCCCCCCAATCCGCTTGCGCCGAGAAGGCCGCAATATATCTAAGAGCGCATTATCGCGAGCCTTTCTCGGCCTCACGGCTTGGGGAGGCCATCAACTTTCATCCGGTGTATATCGCCCGTTGTATGCAGAGCGTGTTCGGATGCTCTCCTTCCGCTTATCTGCTCCGGCTTCGAATTGATCAAGCCAAGCTGCTGCTACTGCAGACGGATTGGCCGGTGGAACGGATTGCGGAGGAGGTCGGCTTCAATCAAGCGGCCTACTTCACATCCAGCTTCACCCGGGTCGAGGGTCTGGCTCCGCGCAAGTATCGGCAGCGCTTCAGTTGGAACAGGGGTTAGCAGGCAGGCAACGGCGTTAAGCAGCCATGCAGACTTTTTTGCGTAAGCCGCCCTCCTTGCACTATAATCAAAGTTACAGGACTTTATATCTAATATTCATTACTGGGGGAGAAGCGTTGACACAAGTCAAAATATTTGCCGACAGCATATCGGATGTTCCGGAAAGCTGGATGGAAGAGTACGATATCGGAATTATTCCGCTCTATGTAGTATTTAGCGGGAAAGCCTATAAGGACAGACATGAGATAACTACGGATGATATTTACCGCCGTGTAGATGAGACCGGGGAGCTACCGCATACAACTGCTCCTTCTCCGGCTGACTTTATCAGCGCTTTTACTCCTTATATCGATAAAGGCGACACCATTGTATTCATTAGCATGTCATCAAAACTATCCTCAACCTATCAGAATGCGCTGATTGCTGCAGACGACTTCCCTGCCGGCAGCATCTTCGTCGTTGACTCCCTGAATGTCTCCGGCGGAATCGCCTTGCTGGCACGTAAAGCTGCCGAGGCAGTACGTGAGGGCAAAACTGCCGAGCAAGTCGTAACCATGCTTGAGGAGCTTCGCGAACGGGTTGAAATCGAAGTGCTTGTCGACAGCCTGGACTATCTTCATCGGGGCGGCAGAGTATCCAATGTCCAGCACATGCTGGGCAGCCTGCTCAAGATTCGTCCGGTACTCCGCATTAAAGAAGGCATGGTTATTTCTGCCGATAAATATCGCGGCAAGAAGGAAAAGGCCGTGGAGCGGATGCTTCATCATTTCACCGAAAATATTCATAAGGTCGACCGCGAGTTGATTATCGTAGCTCAGACACTGGCGGAACGAGCTGCCGATTATATCAAGTCGACCTTGCTCGAGAAGACGGACACAAAGGAAGTTGCCATTATTGAAGGCGGCTGCGCAATCTCTTGTCATTGCGGCCCGCGAACAGTAGCGATTATGTATTTGCGCCGACCAGGCTGCCAAATGTACGCTTGACCAAGCTTTGTCGAAATGCCGTTCTGTCCGATGCCGTTGCATCCCGCAGAGCGGCTTTTTTTCATATGACTTATGTCCGTGTAATGATAGAGTAAGGAAACTTTATGGATGTTCCATTCGTATTGTAGGGTAAAATCATCGAGACATGTGATGGAGGTGGCGGGAATGCAATTTCAACGATGGTGCCGGAGAGCCCTACTGCTGTTTGTCACTGCGGTTGCGGCATGCAGCAGTCTGTACATTCCTGCTGCACCGCATGCCCAGGGCGGTTTTTTTAGCGATATGTATCAAGGAATCAAGGATATTACAGAACTGCCGAGTGAAGTAAATGAACTGAAGGAGAGCTATCGGCAGACACAGGACAAGCTTGAAGAGGCGAACGCCACCCTGGAGGCTTACCGGCAGCAGAACGAGGCTTTGCTTGAGCAAAACCGGGAGCTGACGGAATCCGTCGCTGCGTTAACGATGGCTCAGCAGGTCCGGGAGAATCAGTCGCGCAAGCTGCGGATAATGATCCTTACAGGGGTGCTGCTCATTGCAGGTTATTTTGTGGTGCTGCGATTGATCCGGGTGCTGCTCAGACGCTAGCCCATCCAGCTGTACAGTAAGCCGATCAAGAGCCTGGCATGAAGGGATAGATCCATATATGAATATCGAAAATCAACATCACCCGGGCGGAGGCTATGGCGGACAAGCCATCAGGTTCTTTCTGGACGAAGGTGAGCAGCTTCATATTCTGCACCCTGCCCAGGTGATCGCATACCGCGGCGCTACGGCAAACCGGGTAGACAAGCTGATGAATATCAAGGGGATGTACCGCAAACGGAAGCTGGTTCGGGCGGATTTCACCGGCCCCTGCGAGTTAGCAGCCTCCCTTCCTCCCGGCATTAGTCTAAAAGCTATTTCCCTTAGCGGAGGCAGCGACCTGCTATACGATTTCCGTCATTTATTCTTCTATACAGATCATATATCTATGGAATCACGTATCCTGAGCATCAAAAATATGATGATCACCCGGGATGCTGTAAAAATGAAATTTTCAGGTGAAGGCCAAATCGGCATTCTGACCCAAGGCCAGGTGCTGGAGCTGGAACTGCACCCTGTTGAGCCGCTATATGTAGAGGCAGGCTGCGTGGTTGCCTACCCCGAATCCGCGCGGATGGAACTGGCTGTGTACGGCAATCATCTGGCCAGCCAGCACATGCGCTACCAGTGGAAAATTACGGGTCAAGGCTCTGTGCTCGTACAAGCCACTGGAGGCAGCCGTCTCCAGCAGGAGCTGGAGAGCGGCGATGGAATCGTAAAGCGGTTCCTGCGGGAAGTGATTCCCTTTGGGGGCGTAATTATTAAGTAGCGCAAACTTATTTGCGAGCTGGGGAATGCTCAGGTGAGCCAAACGGGAGAATAGTTGAACAGAAACAGGCACGTTAAAGGGGCAACGTGTGAAGAATTGCCCCCCCCCCCCCCGCACGCAGAATCATTAATCCGGCTTTAAGCATTATTTTGGTATAATCACTTTTTGCCGGCATCGATATCCTGGGGACGCAGTCCCTCCCAAATGTTCGGAATCTCCACCTGGTCCGGATCTTCAAAGACAAGAAAGGCCGTCGGTAAATACCGTTCTCCGTATTCAGATGACGGCTTATTGGCGATCTCTCCGCCTTCCGTGACCAGCACGGTCGAGGAACCGCCATCCAGATTGGCAGCAATCACCGCTCCATGGTCCAGCATGATCTGCTGAACATCGTAAAGACTAGCCCCGATGCTATAGCCGGGCTGGCGTCCATCGATTACGACGAAGAGAATCGCGCCGTCTTCCCGCTGTCCCATTGCCGTTCTTGGAGCAATCCCCCAGCCTTCCTTCTGGCTCTTGATCTGTCCCTTGCCATTCACAATAATACGGGGCTGGAAGGTGACTGCCTCCTGAATACCCAGCTCGGACAGCTCGGTTAACGTATATTTGCCGGCGATCATCTTGCCCTTCTTATCGATTCCGACAATTTGGGTCGCATCGCTGGCTCCGATTCCATTATAGTAAAGCTTCCCTTGGGAAATGACGACTCCGATCGGCTTGAAACCGTTGCCCTTCCAATTGGGGTCCGCAAAGCCGCCGCCATTGACCCCGGCAACCGCCCCGGTGCGAGCCACCATGCTGGATACCTTCTCCCCCTTGCCAGTCTTGGCCGGAACGCCTAACCGGATCTTGGTCGGATCATTGACCGTCAGAACATACCCATGGTAGCCTGTACCGGAAACTTCTTCAATTTCAATTAAGGGTTTCTCCTTATCGGATTCCTGCTCCTCCCCGCCATTTGGAAGGTTAATCGTATGCGTATCTTCCTCGGTTCCCATGGCATCAAATTGAGCCTGATAGGCGGCAACACGCTTTTCCAGTTCGGCTTGTCCGATGATATATTTAGCCCAATGACGGTGCTGTGTCGTGATCAGCGTATCTGCCATCAGATAACGCATACTGTTACCTGACGGAGTTAGAAATAGCCAAAGTGTGGCTAACACTCCAATAACCATAAAGGTCACAATCAAACGGCCGATGAACCGCAAAAATACACCTTTCTTTTTCCGGCGCGGCTTTCGCGTTGACTTCTTTTTTTGCTGCCCCTGATTCTTGCGTACCGTAGTACGGCTGGGCAATGATGATGGAGTAGGCATGCTTGATCTCCTTATCTTGCTTAATCACTTGCTCTTCATGTTAACGACTTAAGCCCGAGAAAAGTTTCGCAAAAAAAATACACCCGCCTCAATTCATTGAGACAGGTGTGTGTGTTATTCGATCTCGCCTTCCCAAACCATCATTCCGCCCATGACATTAACGGCTCTGAAGCCCTGCTCCTCCAGCCATTCACAGGCCAGCGCGCTTCTTCCCCCGCTATGACAGATAACGAACCACTCTTCCTGCGGATCCAGTTCGTCCATTCTATGTGGAAGCTGCCCTAATGGAATATGCTTTGCACTCGGGATATGACCCTGGAACCATTCATGAGGCTCCCGCACGTCAACAATATGCAGGCCCGCTCCCCGCGCCAGCCGCTCACTCAGCTCTTGGGCAGATATTTCTTCAAAAGGTAAACCATTATGCACCGCAATCATCTCCTTCGTGAGAGTACCTCTGGTGCATAAGCATAGGGGAAGCACCGCAGCTTGTCAAATGGCTGCTCCGACTCTGAATCTTCCGTTTCTCTTCTTTAGCCCAGAATCTTCCGATTCCGGTCTACCAGCTCGATTCGCTGTTGTACGCAAGCGTAAGAACGAAGCGGGTCCTCCGGCGTGTTCTGCACATAGTCAAGCAGACGGTCAACCGTAGTGGTAGCCACATGGCAACGCGTGTCAGAGGATGCATAATACAAGTAGACATCCCCATTTTCTCTGGCGATCAAACCGTTAATGAACACAACGTTCGAGACATCGCCGATTCTTTCTTCTCCTTCCGGAGCAATCAGATGGCCGGCCGGAGCATGCAGCAGCTTCGAAGGATCCTGCAGGTCGGTCAGGAAGGCATATACGACATAGCGCAGGCCGGCCGCTGTGTTTCTTACGCCATGCGCAATATGAAGCCACCCCTTCTCCGTCTTGATCGGAGCCGGTCCCTGACCGTTCTTCGCTTCTTTGATCGTATGATAATAACGGCGGTCTATAATCGTCTCGCTCTCAATAACAGCACGATGCATACTGTCGGACAGCCCCCATCCGATTCCTCCGCCGGAACCGGCATCGATGAATCCGTCCTGCGGGCGGGTATAGAATGCATACTTCCCGTCTACGAATTCAGGATGAAGCACCACATTGCGTTGCTGGGCCGAGCTCGTCTTCAGATCCGGGAGCCGCTCCCATGTCTTCAAATCCTTTGTACGAGCTATGCCGGCCTGGGCCACAGCACTCGACAAATCCCCTGGAGCCGCATCAGGATCTTTTCTTTCTGTGCAAAACACCCCATAGATCCAGCCGTCTTCATGCTTGGTCAGACGCATATCATATACGTTTGTGTCTTCCTCTTCGGTCTCCGGCATCACGACCGGATGATCCCACAAACAGAAACCGTCAACCCCGCTATCACTCTCGGCAACGGCAAAAAACGACTTCCGGTCCACACCTTCCATACGCGCAACCAGATAGAACTTTCCGTTAAGCTCAATAGCCCCCGGATTAAAGGCCGCATTGACACCGATCCGTTCCATAAAATACGGGTTCGTCTCAGGATTATAGTCATAACGCCATATGAGCGGAGCATGGGCATGGGTCAATACAGGATTCACATACCGCTCATAGATACCATTCTCGGAGAACAAAGCTTCATTTTTGCGGGAAATTAAAGCCTCATAGCGCTCCTCGATTTGTTTCTTGCGCTGTTCGAACAAGGTACTCATCTGATATGCACAGCCCTTCCATAAATTTAATACAATTAATAATTTACCCCTTTAAATAAGCGATCAAAAGCTACCCCTTCAGCACCGAGAAGGAAGGCCCGGATGAATTCAAGATTCGATGCCGAGTCACTTGAAGATTTTGCTTCGTGATCAGAGGTTAATGCGTTCGATAATTTCAAAACAAGCCCGGCCATTATGATAAGGACATTTCCATTCATTAACCTTTGGATCAGTGGGGTCCGGGTTACCTGCACGGTCTGTCTTCCAATACCACTCCCCATGAACCGGATCGACAATATGCTTGCGGGTGAATTCCCAGCATCTCGTAGCTGCCTTTAGATAGCGTTCTTCTTTGGTCATTTGCCAGGCATTCACAAATCCTACGATTGCTTCTGCCTGCCCCCACCAGTGCTTATCCGTATCGAAGACACCTGTGGCATCGCCTTCCCACATAATCGCCCCATCATCATCCATGCCTTCCTCCAACACGGCATCCGCCATCCGCAGCGCTGCCTTCCGGGTCCGCTCAAGCAGTTCAGCGTCTCCGTAGAGCTCTGCTGCCTCCATGAGCAGCCAGCTTCCTTCAATATCATGGCCATAAGAGACATGGCGGGACTTCAAGCTCCAGTCCTCATCGAAGTACAAATGAAAATGCCCGCTCTCTTCATCGATGATCCGGTCGAGCATATCTCCTATTAACCTCCCGAATTGCTCCTCCAGCTTAGGAGTTCTGGCAATGCGGAAATAGTTCGTGTAGGCCTCCAGAACATGGAGGTGGGTATTCATCGATTTCTTATCATTCTGATCATGGATGCCAAGGCGCATATCCCCTTCATCCGTCCAATCTCTTGCATAGGCTTCAACATACCCTCCGTGAACCGGATCGAAGCCTTTCTCAACTACTTCGAATACTTCTTCGGCAAGAGGAAGGAGATCATTACGTCCACTGGCAAGGATAAATTCGGATAGCGCATAAAGATAAAATGCCAGTCCATAGATCTGCTTTTTGGTCTGCAGGGGATACCCGCTATAATCGACCATCCAGAAATACCCTGGATACTCCGGGTCTCGGAAGTAAGCTTCCAGATAATGCAGCGCCCGTTCTGCCATTTCCCTATATTCCGGCTTCGGTTCATGTCGATAAGCACGCGCGAAGGTCCAGAGAATCCGGGCATTCAGCACCAGGCCCTTCGGGGCGTCCGGCACTACTGTCATATCGCTGTTTATCTGTCCGACAAATCCTCCATGCTTAATATCAATAGAATGCTCTAACCAAAAACCAAGAATATCATGCAGCTCTTTGTTCATTTCCTGCTTAAGCTGTAATAGTTCCAATTCTTATCACCTCTATTTTGTCAGCTAACAATCACAATTGTAAACTAACAAAATAACAAGTTCAACTTGTTTCGCTAACAAAGTGCCTTGTAAACCTAATAGTAATCCGATAGTATAGATTTCGATACCTGCAGGAGAAAAAGGGGCCTTATAAGAGATGAAAAAAGTGACCATGCAGCAAATTGCCGATGTGCTTGGACTTTCCAAATATGCTGTTTCAAAAGCGTTAGCCGGTAAAGAGGGGGTCTCCCCTCAAACCCGCGAAAAAATAATTGATACCGCCACCCGGCTTGGATATTTCAAGCAACAGCGCACCGTCAGAGGTCATGAGGAGAAAAGCGGGCCCAGTACAACAGCGCAAGAGGTATGGGGACGGGATAAGCAGACTGTTGCCGTGTTGATGCCCAATATTAGACTGCAGACGATGGACTCAACCTTCTGGAGCATGATTGTATACGGAATCGGCAACGCTCTCTCCCGCCGCGGACTCGGCATGCTCATCCTGACCGAGCAGACTCCTGAGGGATTTGAGCGGCTGCTGAAGCCGGACAGCCTGCTCGGCGTCATCGGTGTCGGAGAAGTGACGACATCCATGCTGCTGGAGATCAAGCGGCTGGGGCTTCCCTTCGTCCTAACGGATCATGAGGACCCTCTCGTCCCATCCGATACGGTTTTCGCCTCCAATATCGACAGCATGTCGATGATTACCGGACATCTCTGGGCGTTAGGGCACCGTTCCTTCTGGTTTCTGGGAGAAATGCGCTACTCGCGAAGCTTCACAGACCGATGGATTGGTTTTCGCAAAGCCCTGGAGGACAACGGTCTTGATATCCGCCCGGCAAACAACCGGTTAGCTTTATCCAGCACGGATCACAGCGCCAATTTCGCACTGCTGCAGGAGAAGATAAGCGAATATACCGATAACGGAGAACCGCTTCCGACCGCCTGGGTCTGTGCCAATGACGAGATTGCCCTTGCCGCATTAGAAGCGCTTCAAGCAAGCGGCATGTCTGTGCCGGATGTCATATCGGTTACCGGCTTCGACAATATTGAGGAATCCGGGCGTGCCGCTATTCCGCTGACTACCGTTAATGTAGACAAGGAGCAGCTGGGAGAACGTGCGGTTTCCGCTCTGCTGGACCGGATTAGCGAGCCTGACAGACCCTTCGAGAAGATCAACCTGGCATGCGATCTGGTCGTAAGGTCATCGACGGGAAGTCCTAACAAATAAAGGCCGGACGAGGAGTTTATCTCCAGTCCGGCCTTCGGCATGCTATGGATACTAATTTACATTACAGTCCCTTATCCCGCCGAATCAGTTCCAGCAAGGCACCGCACCCTGCAGTAAGCAGGTCATAAACCTCTTCAAAGTTCCCTGTATAATACGGATCAGGAACGTCCTTAAACAGAGATTCCGGCACAAGGTCCAACAGCTTGATAATCCGGGCATCTGCCCGGGAGGCCAGCGTACGGAGATTCTGTTCATTTTGATCATCCATAGCGACAATGTAGTCAAACCGGGTAAAGTCATCCCCGGCAACCTGCCTTGCCTTCTGGCCTTCATACGAGATTCCGTACTGGTCAAGGATACGCCGTGTTCCTTCATGAGGGGGCTTGCCTGTATGCCAATTGCCGGTTCCTGCCGAATCAATCGTAATGTGCTCCTGCAATTGCGCCTCTATCACCCGGTGGCGGAAGATCGCTTCCGCCATCGGAGAACGGCAGATGTTGCCCAGACAAACAAACAGGACACCGACTCTCTTTTCATGATCTATCCTTTTCATTATTTCCGCACCACCGTGTAACCCTTGTCTTCAAGCAGTTTAATGATTCCGTGTTCTCCCAAATAGTGAGCTGCGCCAACTACGATCATATACTCTTCTTTCTTACCGCTCTTCAGGTAGCCGTCGATTTTCTCGGCCATTCCAAGATTCCGGTCAATCAGCATGGCTTGATTGTATTCTTCATCGTCAGAGAAGCTGTTAGTCAGCTCCAGAAGCTGCTCATCATTTCCTGTCTTCCACATTTCAGCCATCGCATTCACACTATCTTCCACCACATCGATATTGTCAAGCGTTGCGTTCAGGTTTTTCTCCTGCAGTTCTTTAGAAAAATTATTGAACATCCTCAGTTGAGACTCGTAAGACTCCAGCTCGATGATCGGCAGTTGACGCTCAAGCGCCTTCTGGATAAAATACAGATCCACCCCTGCAGACGCTTCATATCCGGTCGCCGCTGATTTCAACGATGCAAGTGTAGAATCCACAACCCACGGCTTATAAGCATCGAGGATATCGGGCTCCAAGCCGTTTTGCTTCAGGACTTCACCCAGCTTGGCATATGTCTCGGCGGAAATATGATTCTTTAGGGTTGATCCATCCTGATACGTTCCCATGCTCAGAATCAAATTCTGCTGCGCTTCATCCGCTGCTTTGCTGATATCGATCTCTACGCCCAAATAGTCCGCTTCTGTAAAAGCTTCTTCAAATTCATCGCGCAGCGGATAAAAGCTGTCATCTGCGATGTGCATGGAGCCTACCAGATATACCGTCGTGCCGTTGTTTTCAACTTCCCATAGGAAGCCACGTCCTCCGGTCTGAGAGGCAGTTTCAGGCGCCGCTGCCTTGGATGCCAGCTGGACCGTACGTGTCGCCTGATCCCAGCTGACTTCATAGCCGGCAACATCCCCGATGATGCGAATCGGCGCATAGGTTACGCCATGAATGCGCTCCAGCTTACTTTCCAGCGTAATCGTCCGGCCTTCCACCACCACAGTAATTGTATCATCCGCGGTTCTGGCAAGCTTCGCATTCAACGCCTCCAGCGTAGTGCGCAAAGGCACCAGCGTTGTTCCTTCCTGGGCAACCGGTGCGGTCTCAGCCGCATATTCGATGGCTTGGCCATTCACTTTAATCCATGGTTGTTGCGGCGCTGCTGCCGCCGGGACAGCCGATGCAAGCAGACCGGTGGAAAGAGCAAGCGATAACAGCATATATTTCCAATTTTTCATAGGTCGGATTCTCCTCTACTCCTGAATTAGATTTTATAAGCGCGCATTGCTTTACGCAGCTCTTTCATGGTTGGGCGCTTGCCGTAGAGCAGCACGCCCGTACGATAGATCTTCGCGGCAAGCCAGCCAAAGAACAGGATCGAGACTGCCAGAATGACGAGGGAAACCGCAATTTCCCAGACCGGGGTATCCCCTAGGCCCACCCGTACAATCATGGAGACCGGCGAGAAGAACGGAATAAAGTTGCTGATCTTGAGCAGCAGCGAATTGGGCGCGCTCAAGCTGAAGATGCCGATGTAGAAAGCAGCCAGCGACAACATAGTGATCGGCATAATTGCCTGACCCAATTCCTCCGTCCGGCTTACCAGCGATCCGATGGCAGCAAACAGCGTTGCATACAACAGATAGCCCAGCACAAAGTAAATCAGGCCCAGTACAAGCACTGTCAAATTGACATCGGCTAGATTTAGATTCAGACTTGCGAGAACCGGCCGATTGTGCGGAAGCGACATGTTAATACCGATTACGCCCGCAAAGATGAAGATTTGCAGCAGTCCAATGTACAGCATGCCGATAATTTTGCCAAACATCTGCGTCAGCGGAGAGACGCTGGTAATTAATATTTCCATGATTCGGGAGCTCTTCTCGGCGGTTACCTCTGCCGCAATCATATTCCCGGTCATCATAATAATCATGAAGAACAGAATGACCAGCCCGTACACAACAATGTAATTAATCGGCGCAGGGCCGCGCTCCGTCTCTGCTTCATTTGCGGACGCATTTGCTCCCGAAGCATCCAGCTTAACCGGATCGATAAATACCGGAGCTGTCAGGGCAGCCAGCTGCTCCTCGCTCAGCGTCCCCTTCGTAATAACCTCTGCCTTTACACTCTGAAGAGCGGCCTGGAGCGAGCTGTTCACACTTTGAGGAATGCTGTCTTTATTCGAAATGTAGGAAACCGTTGGAAATGCGGATTGCCCATTCTGATTGAATTTTAGATACCCGTCAATATTCCCGGCTTTAAGCTCCGCACGAAGAGTTTCTTCATTCTCTCCCTCGAACTTGTGCAAGGTGAATCCGAATTCCCCTTGCTTCTGAAGATAGGCTTCCAGCGAAGCAACGATCTCGGGCTGGCTACCTTCCATTACTCCGACACTCGCGGGCCCCTGCTCCCCGCCTGAAAATTTATCTATAAAATAGGGAATATTCATACCGATCGACACAAGCAGGACCAGCACCAGCGTTGTAATGAGAAATGACTTGGTCTTGATCTTGTTCACAAAAGTAAACCGGATCACTGTATTTAATTTACTCATTCGACTCACCTACTTCCTTAATAAAGATCTGATTGAGCGTCGGTTCCTTAATTTCAAAGCGTTCAACCTCGCCCTGCTCCATCGCCGTCTTCAAAATTAGTTTTGCGGCAGATACATCCGAAATGGAGATATCATATCCCCGTTCCTGGCGGCTGACCTTCTTTACACCCGGAATCCGGTCAAGCCCTTGAACCTCTCCCGAGGTATAGAGCAGCACCTCTTCACGCGGATACTTCTTTTTGATCTCCCGCAAGTCTCCTTGAAGCACAGTGCGGGAACGGTCCAAAATCGTAATATTACGGCACAGCTCCTCAACATGCTCCATCCGGTGTGTCGAGAACAGAATGCTCGTTCCTTGATCGCGAAGCTCCTTGACGGTTGCCTTAAGCAGCTCCACATTAACCGGGTCCAGGCCGCTGAAGGCCTCATCCATAATAACAATCTGCGGCTTGTGCACCACGGCAGCGACAAAGCCCATCTTCTGCTGATTCCCCTTGGAGAGCTCCTCAATCTTCTTATCGTAATAATCCGGCACCTCAAAGCGCTCGAGCCAATATTTCAGACTCTTATCGGCTTCCGCGGCGGACATGCCCCGTAGACGCGCAAGATAAATAATCTGCTCACTAACCTTCACCTTAGGATAGAGTCCGCGCTCTTCCGGCAGATAGCCCATCTGCGACTGCAGTTCCGGCCCGTAAGGCTTTCCATTGTATAGAATTCGTCCGCTATCCGGATAGATCAGACCGAGCACCATCCGCATGGTTGTCGTCTTACCTGCTCCGTTAGCACCCAGCAATCCGTAAATTTCGCCTTCTTCAACCTGCAGCGTAATTTGATCCACCGCTCTTTTCTCTCCAAATTCCTTTACAACCTGTTCCAGTTCCAGTCTCTTTCCCACCATAATCCGCCTCCATTCCTAGTTTGAATCGATTAATCCATCAGGTTCGTTTCCCTGCATCCATAGCTCAAGTATCTCTTCCAGTTCCAACGCGCGGCTCTTGATAAGCTGCGTATTTCCGTCTGATGATTCTATTCTTTTCTCCAGCTCCGCCTCGCCCTTCAATACCATGCGCAATATGGAGGGGCCGTCCGGCTCGCATTTGACCACACCATTCATCCCAGTCAAGAAGCTGCCTTCCGCCCCGCGAACCCAATACTCCTTCCAGCTTCCGAGAAGCGCATCCTTTTCAACCATGCCTCGCAGCTCTCCTCGCTGAACAAGAACAACGAAATCCGCAAGCCGCTTGATCTCCTCAACAATGTGCGTGGACAAGACAATGGTCGAGGCGTCCTCATCCAGACTTCTTCTCAACTCCTCGATCATATCCTTCCAGGCAAATGGATCAAGTCCGGCCGAAGGCTCGTCGAGCAGCATCAGCTTTGGCCTTGCAGCCATCACAGCTGCGATTTCGAATTTACGGCGTTCCCCCTTGGACATTCGGTTCAGCTTCTCTTTACGGGGCACCTGAAATCGGTCCATCAGTCTTTCATACCGCTGCCAGTCCCAGGCAGGATACCAGTGCGATCTGAACCTTGCCGCCTGGTCGGCGGTCATAATATGCTCTTCGGCGGCGGGGTGCTCAGGAACATAGCCCATTTGCTGGCGAATCTCCAACGGAATTTGGCCTTCGAACCCTCTGCCATACCATCGCACACTGCCTGTATCCGGAATCAGTGTCTGCAGCATCATGTTCAGCAATGTTGTCTTACCGGATCCATTAGGGCCGACTAATGCAACTACGTAGCCCTGGGGAATCTTGAGCTGAAACGGTCCAATCTGTCCCCGGGTGCCCTTTTTCACCGCATTCATAAGCTCGACTGCCGCTACTCCGCTATCCAGTTTCATCATTCCTGCACCTCCCCTTTCCCTGCATCCTTATATTTAATCTGTAAAATATCCAGAAACAGCTTCTTCAGCTCCTGGCTGCTGTACTGCACGGAAATCCCTGTATCTACCGCCGCCTCGACCGCCTTCTGAACTACCGCACGTTTATATTCATCACGCTCGCCAGCCGCCACATTTGCCACGAAGGTCCCTGTGCCCTGCTTGGTCCGCAGCAATCCTTCATTTTCAAGATCCTGATACACTCTTCGCACCGTGATGACACTGCAGTTCAGACTGCTTGCGAACTCCCGGATGGAAGGAAGCAGCGTTCCCTCCTCAAGCTGTCCGCTTACGATAAGCGACTTCAATTGAGTCTCAATCTGATGATAAAGCGGCTCCGCACTATTCTCATTAATCTGAATCGGAATCCACACCTTCCGTTCACCTCCAACTCAAGATCGTACTGGACGCTCCTTTATCCCCTAAGACTTCTTCGGCTCAACTTGCGGATAGCAAGAGTAGAGAAGCCTGCAAGCAGAAGTCCGCCTCCCAGCAGCGTTCCCCACATCAAAGATGACAGCATTCCGTGCTCTCTGCTCATTTGCATCGAATATTCAGTCAAACCGAAACCAGATATTGCGGATATCGCAGCAGCAAGTCCGAACAGCAGGACGAGCAAAATCGTAATCCACATATAAGTCCGGCCGCTGGTGGTGAATTCGAAGAAAATGAAGATTCCATTTACCGCGATCGCATAACCTAACCAAGCCAATATAAATGCGGCATACTGAAGCCCGTTCATATTCATATCAAAAATCAACCGGATGGCAGTGAACAGGAATACACCATTAAAAAGGAAGGCAGCAATCATATGAAGAAATCTGCTCTTCATCACCGTTTCAACCGGAATCGGCAGTGTACGATAATAGAACAACATTCTTGTATAGGTGTCATCCTTGATGTAGTTGAATGAGCGCCTAGAGAATAGAATTCCAGCCAACGGAAGAACAGTCAGCATGAGGAAATCGATCACTGGATTCAGGTGATCCTCTTGCTCCGAGCGGCCATACATCATCAGGCCGATCATCGCTCCCGCATACGCCATGAAGAGCGGCCCCCAGATCAGATACACCCTATCGGTGCTAAGCTCTTTCTTGATAATCACCCATGCATCCCGCCACTTGTTCAAGCGTCATCACCTTTCCCGTCTTGCGCAGGTTTTCGCTGCGAAATCACTGTGCTTACTGTTTATATCTTTATACACAGTATAATCTCTGGATTTATGTACGTCAACCCTAATCCTGGGAAAAACACAACTGCTCATTTGACGCTCATACATAGCAAAAAGGCTCCAAAGTCCGCCTTGCATGACTTCAGAGCCCTTTTGCTGAGAAAAACATCATCATAAGTTAAACCCCTGCCTGTATACTGAGGGCAACGTGTGAAGTGTTCTTACGATCGCTGTTGTTCACGGATTTCTCTGATTGAACTAAGCCATCATAGGGTGGAAATCCGCTCTCAAAGGCGAACGCTTTCGCTTCTTTCAGAACATTTCACACTTATGCCCTTTCTACTTGGCTGCTCTATTTAACTTATATTCAATCCAAAGATAGCTTCCCATACAGGCCGGGTATGGCCGCCTGGATAGAGCAGGTACAGCAGCACGTATACTGCTATCCCGGTAATTGCAGTAGCAAACCAGATGAGCGAAGTGATCTTGCCCCATTTCCGATGCTTGGCATACTTTTCTTTAAAGCCCAGCACCAGAGTTGTAATGCCGAAGACTGCCGCTACACTCGCCAGCACAATATGGAAGATGAGAAATACGCGATAATAAACTTCCAGATCCTCCGGGCCTCCCCATGACGTATTGCCGATAAATACGGTGCGCGACATGTAGATGATAAAAAAGAGGATGGCCGCGATCGCCGCAGCAATCATTGTCTTCTTATGGGCTTCCCGTTTCCCCTTGATAATCAATGCCCAACCGATGGCAACCAGCACGGCGCTTATGGCAATAAATCCTGTACTAATCGTAGGGAATATAAAATACCAATCCATGAATATCCTCCAATCACGTAAGATTCACCTTCGCTTCGTCCCCGGAAAGCTCGTCATCTTCCCGATTCTCCTGCTTGTACCAGTTGTAGAACACATAGGCCAGCATCGATGCAAAGATAATCTCCTGAATAAACTTCATTATAATGCCTCCAACCTGCTGGTCAATAGCAGGCTCCAAATAACCGAAGAATTCAGGGCCCCCGAAGCGGGATAGCAGCATTCCCGGATCACCGGACACACAATATCCCATCGCTTGAGCCCAGACTGCCGGATCACTATAAGTCGCATAGAGCGGGTCAGGCGCAAAAATAATCAGACCGCAAGCTGGAGTAAGCAGCACCATGTTCAGAAAAATAAAGCCCATTTGCTTCAGACCATGCACTTCCGAACGATCCGGCAGAGGCTTGACCAGCGTCCACCACATCAGAATAGCCGCGATAAACAGAACCGCATAGTAAAGACGGTGAATAGCGAAATGGAGCATGACATAATCATGAATGGCAGGGAAATGATAAAGCGAGAACAGACCGTTAAATACCACAGCCGCCACGATCGGATGCGTCAGAAAGCGCAGACGTGACAACGGACTGCGGGACAGCCGCTCCGCAAGCTTCTGCCAAATCCAATCCGGCAGCCCCAGCATCAGAAGCGGAGGAGCAATCAGATACGATAGCGCCATACTAACCATGTGGAAGCTGAACATGATATGTCCCAGCAGCTCCACAGGGCCTCCCTGAGCAGCATAAAGCACAGTCATGCCCACTATAAACAGGGCCTTTCGTCCAGCTGTCACCGGCTTTCCCTTGTGCAAGCGATCATGGACAGGACCAGTCAATACGAGATAAGCCGCTGTAATCAATAACATAATCGCCAGAAAGACAGGACTCCAAATTTCTTCCCACTTAAAATAGGCTAATCCGAACACCACATATCCCCCTTGCACTGCCAATCAATTGTCCAAATTGTGAACACGGCTCTAACAAGACGAAAGAGGCGGCTTATTCCAAGCCCGCCTCTCCTTATTTTACCACCACATCCAGTATAGCGCCGCTATAATGGCCAATCCGGCGACAAAAAAACCTCCGGCCATGAACAGAATCGGGATCATATGTCCCTTATCCTTCATATGCATCCAGTAGCCGAGCTGGACCAGCACCTGCAGAATGGCCATCACCAGCAGCAGAATGACCGTAAATGCGGTATTCACGCCTCCCGCTGCAACCGCTGCAAAAGCGATCAAGGTCAGGATGATCGAAAAGATGAACGCAATCACATGCTTCTGCGGCCCTTCCTGGCGATGCCGATGCTTCACCGCCCCGTCTTCGTTCAGATCATGGGTGCTCATACCCGTCAGACCACCTTTCCAAGCAAATAGACAACCGTGAAAATAAAGACCCATACCACATCTATAAAGTGCCAGTACATGGCGGATACATAGATTTTAGGAGCCGTAACGACCGTAAGCCCCTTCCTCATCAGTTGTCCGATCAGGATCGAAATCCACAGAATCCCGAACAGCACGTGTGCTCCGTGGAATCCAACCAGCGTATAGAAGGCCGAACTGAATGCACTGGTCGTCATCCCGTAATCATCATGAAC
Source organism: Paenibacillus brevis (assembly GCF_018919145.1). GTDB lineage: Bacteria > Bacillota > Bacilli > Paenibacillales > Paenibacillaceae > Fontibacillus > Fontibacillus brevis. The sequence goes on along the minus strand of NZ_JAHLQJ010000015.1, from coordinate 25,076 downwards.
GATATACTCATAAAATTCGTAAATTTCAAGCAGAAGGAATGCCAGACCGAGAACAACCGTCACTCCAAGCCAGGTAGCCAGTGACTTCCGGTTGCCGCGATGCATTGCCTGAATAGCGAACACGCTCGTCAAGCTGCTGACCAGCAGGATGAAGGTGGCTGCCGCCGTGATTGGCAAGCTGAACAACTCCGCTGCAGAAGGGCCGTCTGCAACCTGATCCCGCAAGGTCAGGAAGGTGGCAAACAGCGTTCCGAACAACACCGCTTCCCCGCCGAGGAACAACCAGAAACCGAGAACCTTGTTGCGTCCTTCCAGCGTCGCCTTCTCCGGTTCATGGGGAAGCGTATCACTCACTTGCTGTGCATGTGGCGTTGTCATGCCTGAACCCCCCCATCCTTCAATTCTTCCTCTTCAATATGCCAGCCGTGATCATCGTACAACGATCTTAGCAGCATGCAGAGAAATGTCATCCCAAGACCAATAGCAACTACAATGTATTTATTAAACATAAAGTTCAGGAGGCTATTTCCAAAGTCATCATTCGTGAACATAAAGCCCAGCCCGGCAATGAATAATCCCACGGACATGAGGAATGGCAATATTGTAGGTGAAGGCATATGAATCGGGCCTACAGGCTCTGCAGGTGTCATCTCTTGATGTCCTGCCATCTTCTCTTTCCAGAACGCATCAATCCCCCGAACCAGCGGAATCTGCTTGAAGTTGTACTCCGGAGGCGGAGACGGAATAGCCCATTCCAGCGTCCGGCCATCCTCCCATACATCCCCGGCAACTCCCTTCTTCTCCCGGAAGGACAGAATGATGTTGGCCAGGAAGATCAGCGTGCCCACACCCATCAAAAATGCGCCAATAGTACTGATCAGGTTCATCAGATCAAAGCCCTGATTCGGCAAATAAGTAAATACGCGGCGCTGCATCCCGATAAGTCCCAGGAAGTGCTGTACGAAGAAGGTCATATGGAAGCCGATAATAAAGGTCCAGAACTCCCATTTGCCCAATCGTTCGCTTAGAACGCGCCCGAACATTTTAGGCCACCAGTAATGCAGACCGGCGAACAGGCCAAGCACCAGACCGCCGACAATCACGTAATGGAAATGCGCTACGACAAAATACGTGTCATGGTACTGATAATCTGCAGGCGCCGAGGCAAGCATCACCCCTGTAACCCCGCCCATAACAAAGGTCGGTATGAAGCCGGAGGCAAATAAATTCGCTGTGGTGAACGTAATTTGTCCTCCCCACATCGTAAATAACCAGTTGAAGATTTTGATACCGGTCGGAACCGCGATAAGCATCGTTGCAATCGAGAACAAGGCGTTGGCAATCGGCCCCATCCCTGTCGTGAACATATGGTGGGCCCATACCATAAAGCCGAGGAAGGCAATCAGAATGGTCGCAAACACCATGGAGCTGTATCCGAACAAGCGCTTCCGCGAGAAGGTACTGACCACCTCGGAGATCACGCCGAACGCCGGGAGAATCAATATGTACACCTCAGGGTGGCCAAAGATCCAGAAGATATGCTGCCACAGCACCGGGTTGCCCCCGAGTTCAACATTGAAGAAATTCGCGCCAAGAATCCGATCGAAGGTTAACAATACGAGCCCGACGGTAATCGCCGGAAAAGCAAACAAAATCATGGCCGAGGTTACGAAGGTCGTCCACGTAAACATCGGCATCCGCATAAAAGACATGCCTGGCGCCCGCATCGTAATAATCGTCGCCAAGAAGTTAATCCCGCCGATCAGCGTCCCTAAGCCAGCGATCTGCAAGCCGATGGTATAGAAATCCACACCATGAGTGGCGCTGAACTGCGAAGATGACAATGGCGTATAAGAAGTCCAGCCTGCATCCGGGGCTCCGCCCATGACCCAGCTCAGATTCAGCAGCAAGCCGCCAAACAGAAACGTCCAGAAGCCCAGCGAGTTCAGAAAAGGAAAAGCTACGTCCCGCGCACCAATCTGCAAAGGAATTACCGCGTTCATCAAAGCAAAGATCACCGGCATCACGCCCAGAAAAATCATCGTTGTGCCGTGCATTGTAATTAGTTCGTTGAATTGCTGGGCCGTTACGAAATCATTCATCGGCTTGGCGAGCTGAACCCGGATCAGCAGGGCTTCAATACCGCCGATTCCGAAGAAGAATCCACCTGCCAGCAAATACAATACCGCTATCTTTTTGTGGTCGACTGTTGTAATCCAATCCATCAATCCCTTGTACCGCTTGACACTATGAGCGTGAGCCAAGGCTGTGTACCCCCTTATCATTGCTGCGGCATCACACCGCGCCAGTCAGTGAACTCGAAGAATCACCCGGTCTTTTATTCATACGATAGCTTGTAGTCGGCCAGATATTTGGCGATCGCTTCGATTTCCGCATCCGTCAGCCCCAGATCCTCCTTGGGATCCGGCATCCGGTTACCCGGCTTCCACTTCTGAGGGTCCTTGAGCCAAGCCTCCATATTCTCCTGGACAGGCCGGGTATCAACCGCATTGCCTGAGCCTTCGGCATTCAGAAGAATACTTGCTACCGTCTCTCTGCTGCCTATTCCCGTTAAATTCGGCCCGATCGGACCTCCCTGATCACCAACGGCATGGCATGACAGACATTGCGTCCGGAAGACTTCGGCTACCGCCGGATCCTCCGGTAATACAGCAGGCGCTTTCATAGATTCTACCCAAGCATTGAACGACTCTTCACTGACCGATTTAACCTTAAATTCCATAAAGGCATGGGATTGTCCGCACAGCTCTGCGCACTTCCCGAGATAGACGCCCTCCTGCTCCGCTTCAATCCAGGCTTTATTCACGGTGCCGTCTGTATTGGTATCCGTTTTTCCTGCCAGCGAAGGCACCCAGAAGGAATGCAGCACGTCTGCCGTCTTAAGCTCCAGTGCAATCTTCTTGCCTGTAGGTATAATCATGTCTTGCGCTGTAGTTATTCCATAATCCGGATAAGAGAACTCCCACCAGAATAGATGGGCCGTCACTTGAACCCTTACAGCGTTCTTATCATTCCAGTAGTCCTCTCCAAAGGCGAAGATCTTCTGAACCGTGAACACACCAAGGATCAGTACCAGTACAAGCGGAATCGCCGTCCAGACGACCTCCAGCTTGAAATTGCCTTCAACTTGCTTGGGAACTTCCTGTTGTCCTGGCTTGCGCCGGAAGCGGATCCAGACATAGGCCGCAATCGCAAACACAACGAGCATTACTACAACCATGATTGATATGGACAATTTAATCAGATCGAATTGGCCTTGTGCCACGGTTCCTTGCGGTCTGAGCACCGACAGATCCTCCCGTCCGCATGCGGACAACAAGAGAGACATCGCGAGCAGAGGCAATAGACGCTTGATACCCTTCCACGGTTTCATCATTGATCAACCCCACTTTTCCGTTTAGTTACCAGTTTATGTACAGGCTTAAGCATAAAAAACGGATTCATGTATCACGGATTTTATCCCCTGTCAATTACAGTAATCACCTATTAAATATATGATTGAACCCATGTTTTGTCAATGTTCACAACTTAATTCACAAATTGTTCAAATATCAAAAATTCCGCTTAAAACAAGGGTTTGCGAACGTTTTCACATATTATTTATTCTTCAAAAACGACGTTTGAACCCGCCCGCTCTCTTCCTTTTTCAGCTTCTTTTTTAGAATATTCATTTTTGACATTTATCAAAACTTTATGGATAAAAGACGGAGACCCGTACGCCTGTATTCCTGATGCTGGAATATTATCAGCGGGGAACTTGGATGCTAAAAAACAAAAAACCAAGCCTATCCCTCTACAGGGCTCAGGCTTGGTTTTAAATAAGAGATTATCAGTCTAGATTAAGCGCACGTACAATTATCAGTTCAACTTATCTAGTCAGCAAGTCAAGATAACGGGGCCTTCCTCCGTGATAGCTAGCGTGTGCTCGTAATGAGCTCCCAGGCTTCCGTCTGCAGAACGGATCGTCCAGCCATCCTGATCCCAGAATACCGCTCCGGTGTCTCCCAGCGTCAGGATCGGCTCGATGGTTATAACCATTCCCGCCTGCAGCTTCGGACCTGAACGAGGGCGCCCAAAGTTCGGAACATCCGGCGGTTCATGCATATTGCGCCCGATTCCATGACCGATAAGCGGCTTTACAATGCCAACTCCGGCCTTGCGGGCGACTTCCTGAACCGCGTAGCCGATATCCCCTACCCGGTTCCCGCTGCGCGCCGCTTCAATGCCGGCTGCAAGAGCCCTCTCCGTTACCTGCAGCAGTCTCTCCGCCTCCTGAGATACATTTCCGACCCGATAGGACCAGGCCGAATCCGCCATCCAGCCGTTCTTATTCACGACAATATCAATGGTGACGATATCCCCCTCCTGAAGCGGAACGGTCCCCGGAAACCCGTGACATACTACTTCATTCACAGAGGCGCAGATCGCAAAAGGGAATCCTCTATAACCCTTCTGAGCCGGGGTCGCCCCGCGGCTTGCCAGATAGACCTCAACCAGTCTGTCAATCTCCGCCGTCGTTACTCCCGGCTTGATCATCTTGGCAATTTCCTTATGGCAGTCAGCCAAAATGGCTCCGGCCATTCTTATACGCTCAATTTCTTCCTTCGACTTCAGCTGAATCTTCAAATTGCTAGCCCCTTTCATGATGACTGTTCGGCTCTGTGGCTATTATATGCCGCATACCAAGAAAAAACGCCCGAGCGATCTGCCAGGCGTTCGTTATTAACAGCTATTATGTGAATTCTGTTTATATGCAATCTCCTCAGGAGACCGAAGAGTCGAGCTTATCGAGCTCCATTTCAACCAGATGAGTCAATTCCTCCTCATACCCACCTGTAATCCGGTACTTGCGGACATACTCCTTCACAAATTTCTTAGGATCCTTCGGCTTGAATATTCGCGTCATTTCCCGCAAACTTTCTTTCACCTCATTGTGACCTTTCGTTGCCATACCATATTCCCTCCCAGAACGATTCTAGTTCAATGCTCCGATTTCGAGAATGCCGAAAAGCTAGTATGTCGTGAAGTTAGATGTTGCTGATGCCTCTTTTCAGCGGGTGCATGACACTATACATACCCTCACCCGTTCTCGATGAATCAGGCATGATCAAATCAAGCGTCCTTGCAGCTGTATGCCGGTCTTAGAGAATCATCCATGCGGAAAAAGACCTCTACCTCCTATATTGTAACATATTCATCTCCCCGGTACAGCTTTCTTCCAAAATCAATCATCCTTTTAATTTTATTCCTTGTTACTTATATCGGTCTGTGCGGGTAAAAATACAAGTAAAAACCTAGGAGGCTTTATGACTTTCACAACACCAATTGACCCTGCCTTCCACGCTGCCGACCAGGCAATCCGTACTCAATATCCCGGAATCCGCAGCTTCCTTCTGGCCCAGCACGAGCAGATGCGGCATGAGCAATACTTTCAGCAATCTCATCCAGAAGTACTCCATGATCTCAGATCGGCAACAAAAAGCGTCCTCTCCCTTCTGCTCGGCATCGCTCAGTTTCAAGAGCTCTTGCCAGAACTGGGCAAGCCGGTATGGGACGATGTGAAGGAATATGCTCCTAGCAGGCCTGATTCCTATTGGCCCGAGATGACGCTGGGACAGCTCCTTTCCATGACGGGCGGGCTGTATTGGCAGACCGGCCCCAAGCTCGGCGAACGATTCATTCACCGCTTACACCGCAGCAAGAATTGGACCGGCTTTGTCCTGCGGCTGCCTGTCGTACCGGAGCAGCGCGGACATTTTCAATACTGCAGCGCCTATTCCCATCTCCTTGCTTGCCTGTTGTCCAAATGGAGCGGTACTCCTGTCAGAGATTATGCAGACCGTTACCTGTTCAGTCCGCTCGAGATTAAAGATTACCATTGGGAGACCTCGCCGGACGGCGGCGTCTGCGGGCATGTCGGCCTCTATATGAAGGCAATCGACATGATGAAGCTTGGCCAGCTTTGTCTCGCGGGAGGCTCCTTCCAAGGGATCCGACTGCTTCATGAAGAATGGCTGCACGAATCGATGACACCGCGTGGAGAGTCATTTTCTGAATACGGACAATACGGCTATCATTGGTGGATCAGTGAATTCCGCGGTCTCCGGTACGCTTATGCTCATGGTCATGGCGGCCAGCAAATTTATGTACTCCCCGAGCTGGAAGCTGTAGCGGTATTCACCTCCGCCTGCAATATCAAGCGCTGTAAAAATCCAAAGCGGCTGATGGAGGAGCAGATATTGCCAGTCCTGCTTGCTTGACCGGGAATTGGTTCCGAATAAGCAAAAGCGCGGACGCTGCCCTTTGCCAAGGTGCTGCGCGCCCGCGTTTCAATCCGGTTCTGCCCGTCCCGGTTATGACATAGTATGAAAATATAAGTTAATTGTTCAAAAAAACCAACTTTTCAGCACCGAGAAGGTTGCGAGAACCCGAAGAAGAAGGATCGGAGTGTAGGCAAAACCTACAGGAGTGAAATGCCTCCAAAAGGAAGCATTCCTCGTAAGCATCCGCTCGGCATTCTAGGGTGAACGCAAGATTCGATGTCGAATCAACCACTTGAAATACTTCGTGATCAAAAGTCGGCTTTTTGAACTACCTCTATAACGGAAAGCAGGTGCCTGTATGTCTCCATTCCGCTCTTCAACCGGACTTTATGAGAATGTCGCAGCCTTTCTCTGTTACTTGTTCGCTTTCGTAGGAGGCGTTATCTTCCTTCTGATCGAGCGCAGAAGCCGCTTCGTCCTGTTTCACGCCCTGCAATCGGTCATCCTTTTTGCAGGATTGATGGTATTCCATGCCGCCGCAGGCTTCCTGCCGATCATCGGCGTCGTTGTCGGGCTGCTTCTCTCCCTGCTGAGCCTTGTACTCTGGATTGTCCTTATGCTGGCTGCTCTTCAGGGCAAATGGCTCAAGCTCCCCTGGATCGGCGAGTTCGCCGAGAAACAGTTGAACCGAATGTAAAGACAGCTAAGCTGTAAGTTCTGCTGCTGCCGGTTCTTCCTCTTCCACGGAGCGGGTCGCTTTAGTACTCTCTCCGCGCAAGCCGTTAAAGAGCAGATTCATGACAATGGCCGTAAAGCTCCCGGCTACGATGCCGTTGTCCACCAGAATCCGCAGCCAAGCCGGCAATGCGTCAAAAATCTGGGGAACAACAGTCACGCCAAGGCCCATACCTACCGAGCAAGCAATGATGAGCAGGTTCTCATGACGGTTCAAGTCCACTTGGTCTCCAAGCATCCGAATACCCGAGGAGAGCACCAGACCAAATAAGGCAATCATCGCTCCGCCCAAGACGGAGGTAGGAACAAGCTGTGTTAATGCTGCAATTTTAGGAACAAAGCCAATGAGAATAAGCAGGCTTCCCGCTACAACGATAACATCACGGGTTTTGACACGGCTCATTTGGACGAGCCCGACATTTTGCGAATAGGTCGTATAAGGGAAGGAATTGAACACGCCGCCCAACATAATGGCCAGTCCTTCCGCACGGTAGCCGCGTTCAAGGTCCCTGGAGGTGATATCCTTATCTACGATTTTGCCCAGGGCCATGAACACACCCGTGGATTCCGCTACACTCACGATCGCTACAAGAATCATTGTCAAAATTGCCGAAGCATGGAAAGTCGGCTTTCCGAAGTAGAAGGGTTCAATCATATGGAACCAGCCGGCTTCCTTTAACGGTGTCAGGTCAACCAGACCCATGAAGCCGGCCACGATTGTCCCCGCGAGCAAGCCCAATAGCACGGAGATTGAACGAAGAAATCCGGTGGCAAACCGGTTCATCAGAATGACGAAGATCAGCACTCCGAAGCCGAGCATCAGATTGGCAGGACTTCCGAAATTCGGGTCAGCCGTGTTGCCGCCGCCCAGATCAGTAAGAGCTACCGGAATAAGCGTAACGCCAATAATCGTGACGACCGAGCCGGTTACAACCGGCGGGAACAAAGCGATCAGCTTGCCGAACAAGCCTGAGAACAGGAAGACAAACAAGCCTGAAGCAATGATCGCTCCGTAAATGGCGCTCACGCCCATTCCATCTTCAAGGCCGATCGCGATCATCGGAGATACCGCTTGAAATGCACACCCCAGCATAACCGGCAGACCGATCCCGAAGTAGCGGTTCCCGAAAACTTGAAGCAGCGTTGCGATCCCGCAGGCAAGCAGGTCAATGGCGATCAGATACGTCAAATCCTGATGTGATAGTCCCAAAGCCCCGCCTACAATCAACGGTACGATGACCGCGCCGGCATACATGGCCAGTACATGCTGCAAGCCTAGTGAAAAAGTCTTAAACGGATGCCGGTTTCTTTGAAAGATTGCCTCGCGTTCCATGTGAATCCATTCCTCCCATATGGTTACCCTCTAATTTTCCAAGTTATCTCTCTGTGTAGAGCTATAGATCGACTTATTCCCCGTGCACCTCTTCAACAAAGCTGACGGTCCCATTCTCGAGCGAAGCAATACGTACCAGCGAATCAACCCGGTATCCTGCTTTTTGCAGCAGTCCTGCACCGGGCTGGAAAGACTTCTCGATCACAATCCCGATCCCCGCAACGCTTGCGCCAGCTTGTTCCGCAATTCGGGCCAAACCGAACGCCGCCTCGCCATTCGCCAGAAAATCATCGATAATCAGAATTCGGTCGCCTTCCTGTAAAAACTTTTTGGACACAGTAATCTCGTTACTCTCACGCTTGGTGAACGAATACACCTTCTCCACGTAGATGTTGTCCTTGAGCGTTAGCGACTTATGCTTTCTTGCGAAAATCATGGGCACGCCGAGCTCCATCGCCGTCATAATCGCCGGAGCGATTCCAGACGATTCGATCGTTAAGATCCGGGTAATCCCCTCGTCTTGAAATCTCCGGGCGAACTCTCTTCCGATTTCCTTCATCAACAGCGGGTCCATCTGGTGGTTAAGAAAAGAATCCACCTTCAGCACCTGGTCCCCCAGCACGATCCCCTCTGTCATTACCTTGTCTCTAAGCAGCTTCATGTCTCTCTCCCCCTGTGAATTCCATTCGGACATGCATCTCCGGACACAAAAAAATCCGTCTCCCGGCCGGGAAACGGATTGAAATTGCGGAAAACCAGACACGCTTAAACCCAAAAGAAGCCCAGCCCGCTCAAAGAACAGGCTGACTTCCCTTAGTTTGAATACATATCATGGTTTTCCCGTAGTCCAATCATTCCGGTGATCGGGTAGAAACATGCAGGCCCATTCCTGCACATATACGAGAAAAATGCCGAACTCAAAAGCAATGTTAGAAGTATAACGCACAACCTAATAGAAAATAAAGAGGAATTTTTGTGCAGTTCCGTTAGAGCGGACGCGATTCACCCGGAAGCAGGTGAGTTAACAGGGATTTCAGCTCCTGATCCTCTTTATAAGTCTTCTCCCCGGTATCCAGTCTGCGAATCCGGATCAGGCTGTAAGCAGCTCCGGCCTCGGCCGGTTTAAAAATCAACTGCTCGCGGTCCTCTATTCTCAGCTTGAAGCCCATCGACTGAAACATATCCAGAAAGTCGCGCTCTGCAGGCCTATCCCCTTCGTTCAAGAAAATCAAACCTCTTAATTCCTTGCTTTCATGAGGATATACAACCTCAAAGTGTACAATGCATTCCAATGTTGCCAGCTCCTTCCGTAATCGTTGCTGCAAGTATTCATAATCAGATTAGACCAGTCGCAACCAATATACTATTTACTACGGATGAGTTCACGAAGGACGAGCTGGACTTTGCAACATTTTAGTGAACGATGCTCTAAATCTGCTCGGAGCCGCAATGCGGGCACCACTTGGTTCCTTTCACCAGCTCAACGGAACAGACTTGACATTGCACAACTGGAATTGCCGTCTCCAGAGGATCCGAAGACTTCTCTCTGGCATTAGCCACCTCCTGCCACGAGCGGATTCGCTGATCCATCTCCTCCTGACGTCTCCGCTCCCGCTCAAGCTCCTCCTGGCGTCTTTGCTCCCGTTCAGGCTCCTGCTGCCTGCGCGCCTCATATTCCTCATCTTCCGGGTAGTCCGTTTGAGGTTCCGGCTCTACCTCGAGGGAAGCCATCGCCTCTTCACGCGAAGCGGAAGGAATCAGGAAATCCAAGGGATCGGCTGGCAGAACAGGAAGATGCTCCGGCTCTGATCCCTTGTCCCTGGCCGGAAGCGTCTCCTCGGCTTGTGTCGGATTCTCTCTGACAGGCGCCGCCGCTTTGGGTCTATGCAGCTTATGTCCGCAATATTGGCAATACAGCCCATCCTCGGCAACCGTTCTGCCGCACGCGCCGCACAGCCGCTCATTTTTCAACTCAGCAATCTTGGCACGGATCTCATCCCGTTCTTCAACAAGAAGATCACATGTCTTCGCCAGCTCCAGCATTTCTTTCTCTGCCTCTGACATATCCTTTTGACGGTAACCGTCATAGAAGACTTCACCCATTTTTTGATGGTACAGTCCCATCTCACGTTCAATGGTCGTTATTTGTGTGTTCAACCGCCCGATTTCCACGGCATTTTGCGCTCGGTCGGATACCTTTCCCGCCCCGTCTTTTATACGCTGAAAAAAATTCATGACAGTAGTCCTCCATTTCTGACGGTGTGAATTTGGTTCGATTATAACAGCTATCATACCACTTTTGGAATCCCGGTGAAAATCCGACTTGATTCACATTCGACAAGTGCGTGTAAACAAAAAATAGGGCTTCTCTGCCACGCTCTGTCACGGAAAGGAAGATGCATATGGAATATGAAAAGCAGACTTACTATGTATCTGTCGCCCATCGTCTTATTCAGGAGTCCCCTAATGATTCCGCCGAATTCGAAGTACTGCTGGATGAAGAAGAATTATCGTTGCTGCAGGACAAGCTGAATGCTTTAACAGCCGAAGACGACTATACGTTCCGGCGCGCGCCGGTTCCCTATAAATCGGCAGACCATGATGATGCTCCGGAGCAGTTCAACAAGCAGCTCTCCGAGCTGTATGTGCTTCTCTACCGCTCCGGAACGGCCAAAACCCGCACCATGCTCATGGAGTCGGGTATTCTCAGCCGGCTGGGCAATACGGATTATCACCATCCCGGCTATGGCGAGCATGGGTCGCCGCTGAATAAATAATACGAAGGGACTATTCAATTAGATTTCCCAATAAAAGACGGGCGAGAAAACTCAAGGTTTTCCGCCCAACTTTTGTTCATTCGCATATATGGGCGGCACTTGTTTCGCCTTTCGCCGCATAGAGTGCCCGCGCCAGTAATTTTAATGCTTTTTGGCATTTGTTTTGTGCGCAGAAGTTCATTCTGCTCATTTCCTCATTGCACAAAGGCATTTTTCCGCACCACACGGTGTAGCTCAAGTTGAAGAGGGTGTCCCCCAACCAACCACCTTGGCCTTTCGGGACACCCTCGACACAGCAACGGACGCCCGGGGGATAACCAGGCGTCCGTTGTGCTCTACCGCCGGATCTTGCCGTTTGGCGATCCGGCTGGTCCTGGGGGCGGGCCGGCGGCGAGCTCAGCCGCCCGCTCCCTCACGCGGGCGGCGACCAGCTCCAGCCCCTTCGCCGCCCCGGACACGCCCGGCAGCAGCGCTGCCCATGGGGCCGCATCCGATCCGGGCTCGCGGTCCAGCCGCGGTTCTGCGGCAGAGGCGGAGCCAGGAGGAGTCCTATGCCGGAACTCCTCCTGCAGTCCTGCCGCCACATCGTGGAACCGCGGCCCGGGCAAGTGCAGATGCCCTTGCCCGGCCATGTCCGCGAGCCACTCGGCGAGGTGCGGCCCCTCCCCGCGCGCGCTGCGCTGCGGGGCGTCCGGCCCTCCCGCGTAAGCGCGGAGGGCTGCCTCTGGCTCGGGCAGCGGCTGTGCGGCTGCCCAGCAGGCCAGCGCAGCGTCGGCCAGCGCCTCCGGCGCCCAGCCGACGAGCGCGAGCCGCAGGCCGGCGTCCGCGGCCCAGGCGGCTTCGCCGATGGCCATGGCCTCAGGCAAATGGCCGCAAGCGGCTTCGCCGCAGGAGCACGCCGCCACAGGAGCACCGGCGGCTGCCCAATCTCCCTCCGCCGCCATGCGCCATGGCGGCGATGCTGGCAGCAGGTCGCCAAGCGCGCCTGCGCCTTCCTCAAGCAGCCGCGCCAGCATCAGCGGCTGCCGGCTCAAATGCTGCGGGAGCTCCAGCCGCTCCCGCATTGCGGTGCTGCACGCCCGGAGCAGCACATGCGCTCCTTCCTTCCCGTCACCACCTCCGGGAAGCACGACCCTCAGCCCTTCCGGCAGCAGTTCCACTCGGGCTTCGCCTGCTTCTCCGCCGCGTTCTTGTCTCCGCTTCATTTCCGGTCCACCTCCAGATAGCCGCCGGTCTGGAGCATAATCAGATCGGCAAGCTCTCGATTGGACATCTCGGTAAGCCATTGCTCGCCCGCGCCGACAACCTGCTCTGAGAGCGCCTTTTTCCGTTCGATCAGCTCGTCGATCCTCTCTTCCAGCGTACCTTGTGTAATCAACTTATGAACCTCGACATTTTTCTGTTGTCCAATTCGAAATACCCGATCTGTAGCCTGATTCTCCACGGCCGGATTCCACCATCGGTCATAATGAATCACATGGTTGGCCCGGGTCAGGTTGAGACCGACACCGCCAGCCTTAAGCGATAGCACAAAAATCGGCGCTGCCGTTCCTTTTTGAAACGCCTCCACCAGCTCATCCCGCTCTCTTCGCGGCATGCCCCCGTGCAGGAAGCCAGGATGCTCGCCATATCGCTCGGCCAGCCGATCCTTCAACAGTTCCCCCATTTGCACATATTGGGTGAAGATCAGCGCCGCCTCTCCATTATCCATAATTAAATCAAGCAGCTCATATAGCCGATCCAGCTTCCCGGATCGCTCGCCGTTCGCTCGCCCCCTGCTCGGCACAAGCAGCGGATGGTCGCAGATTTGCTTCAGCCGGGTCAAGGAGGACAGTACATGCCCCTTCCGGGCAATTCCGGTCATCCCGTCAAGCGAGGAGATCAGCTCCTGAGTGACGGCCTCATACAGGGTCGCCTGCTCCACCGTCAGTGAACAGTAAGATTTGATCTCGATTTTCTCCGGCAAATCCTTGCGGATATCCGGATCGCTCTTCAATCTGCGCATCAGAAAAGGAGCAACCAGCTTCCTCAGCTTCTCCAACTCTCCTCCTGGCGAATCTGCAGCACTTCCGTAACGGGCACGGAACGAGGCATGGGTCCCCAAGTATCCCGGATTCAAGAACTGGAAGATGGACCACAGCTCACTGAGCCGATTCTCCACCGGTGTACCGGTCATTGCGATCCGCTGCGGCGCCTGAAGCTTCATGACGCTTTGCGCCTGCTTCGTGCCAAAGTTCTTAATATATTGAGCCTCATCAAGAACAATCGTCTTCCATTCCATATCTCGCAGATCCTTTGCATCCCGGCCGGCCAGCTGGTAAGTCGTCAGCACAATATCGCTGCCGCGGCAAGCCTTTATGAATGTTTCCTCATGAAGACGATCTCCGCCGTGGTGAATATACAACCGAAGTCCCGGAGCAAACCTGGTGATCTCCCGCTGCCAGTTCCCTAGCAGAGAGGTCGGACAGATGATTAGACTCGGCTCTGTAGCTTCCCGCTGACCATCCAGCAATTCTGTAATGACCTGAACCGTCTTCCCCAGTCCCATATCATCGGCAAGCAGCGCGCCGAAGCCCAGCTCGCGCATGGCGGCCAGCCATTGGAACCCCCGTTCCTGGTACGGCCTCAACGTGCCGTTCAAGGATTTGGGGATGGGACGGGGACTTGAAGCGTGAAGCACCCCGCCTTCCAGGAAGGCGGCCAGCAGCCCTTCGGCCTCGACATGCTCCACCTGCATTCCTTCAGGCAGATACGATTCAGTGCCCGCTGCAAGAGCCATGAACTCACGGAAGCTCATCTCCCCTTGCTCCTGCTTCTTGAGGAATTTCAGCACCTGCCGAAGCTCCTTGATATCAATCTCGATCCACTCTCCGCGGAACCATACCAGAGGGGACTTCGAGGCGACAAGCTTCGCAAGCTCCTCTCTGCTTAATGGTTCTCCATCTAGAAGCGCTTCTATTTCAAACGAGATTAGCTGTTGAACACCCAACCCTTGCGGCTCTCTCCACGAGCCAGGATCCGCTCCATCCGCAGAAGCCGGGGCAGTCTTCCAGTTAAGCGCCTTGATTTTTACCCCTGCCGCCCTGCGCCCCTCTCCGGTCCAGCGGGACGGCATCTGCACGGTTACCCCGTGCTTCCTGAGCGGCGCGACAGAACGGCGCAGAAATTGATACACATCCTCCGGCTTCAGCGTGAGCGCTTCCGGACGCGGTGACATCAGAAGCTCTTCAAGCTCCCGGCTATACTCGGCAGCCTTAGCAAGCCGGATCAGCAAGCCCCGCTGTATGTTCTTATATCTTCGGCCGCGCAACTCTATATCCGGCTCGGGATAACTCCAGATGAGGCTGGCTGGCAGCAGGACGGCAGGATCTTCAACGCCTTCTCCCCAGCAGGAAAGCCTCCAGCGAAGAAGCGATCTGTTCTCCGCTAATTCATCCCCATGCGCTGTAAGCGGCTCGATTCTCAGACATAATCGAATAGAGCCCATCTCGATCCCGTCGTCGTGATCCGCCTCGATCCCTTCCGGGCCACGGTGCCTGCCTTGCACGCGCTCAATTTCCGCGGTTAACTGCTCAATCTCGGCAGTGCTTCCTTGGATGTCCGGCGGTATAGAAGCGCTGAGCAGATGGTTCCACCACAATTCGGCAAGCGGTGAATAGCCCCTGCTGTATCCTGATCTTGCCGGATTCAGCTTTCTGCCAAGATCGTCCACCGCCAGCCGGGTCTCCCGATCAATCATCGCGGTAAGAAAGGAGAGCAGCACGGCGGCTTGCCGCTCCTCCAGTGAGCCCTCCTCGGCAGGCTGTACTGCAGCCAAGGCGATTGGCGGCATCGATGCGGCCAGACTATGAAATCTGTCCAGATCGTTCCCCTTAAGCTCCGGTCCCCATTCGGCCGCAGCCGACGACTGGTTGGTGCGTCGGCGTCCAAGCGCGCTCACACCTGCCTTGATACCCGGCGCAACCCTGCCTTTAGCCAGCAGGCTGCGAGCAAATTGCGCTGCGATGCTCCAATATTCAAATTCTCCGCCGGGTTGAATCCCCTTGGATCTATAATAGCTCCCATCCCAATTCAGCAAGAGCTGCCAGGTTTCCGTGACAGGCAGCGCCACACCCTCCAGTGTCCTGCCGATCAGTCCTCTACGTTCACCAGCCCCCGACCATTTCCGACCGCCATGAACCGGATATCTGACCTCGGCAAGCCGTAAGGCGGCGTGCTGAAACGGACGCAGTCCTTGGACAGGCTCCAGCGATCGGATCGCAGCCGTCCATGCATCCACCTTTACTTCCGATATTTCACCAGAGAAGCAGAACATCACTTCTCCGAGCCAAATTCCATATAGATGTTGATTCATGTTGATCTCCTGTCATGCAAGCATGCTTCAAATTATGAAAAACCGCAATAATTACTATCTTATACGAAACCGTGCCGATATAAAACTGCATTTGCGTGCAAATCAAAAGGAGCGTCCTGCCTTTTAAGGCCGGAACGCTCCCGGAAGTCCCCATCTATTTCGTCCTATTTTGTCGCTATAACCTCAATCTCTACAAGCCCATCCTTCGGCAGCCTTGCTACCTGCACCGCGCTTCTGGCCGGATAGGGCTGTGAGAAGAACCCGCCGTAGATCTCGTTCACCTTGGCAAAGTCATTCATATCTGCCAAGAAAACCGTTGTCTTGACTACATGCTCAAGACCCAAACCGGCTTCCGACAAAATCTCCTTCACATTGTTCAACGCCTGAGTGGTTTGTGCCTCAACGCCTTCAGCCAGTTGTCCCGTCTCGGGGATAAGCCCCAGTTGCCCTGAAGCAAAGAGCAGATCACCGATCTGCACAGCTTGAGAATACGGGCCAATCGCCCCCGGTGCCTGTGTCGTAGATATTACTTGCTTGCCCATCGTTATCTCTCCTTCTCTTCTTGTTATCTATTGTAGCTATATAAAAGTTGAACCTAATGATCAACTTATATAAGAGGTTGTTCATAAAAGCCATCTTTTGATCTTACTGATAAGTGCTCGTCCAGACCTAATCCGCGCCCTCAGGAGCTTCGTTCTCCTCATCAGATATGTCTTCCTTGATCTCATTCTGTATTAGCGGAAGATAAAGATGGAATATGCTGCCCGCCCCTTCGCGGCTATCCACCTGGATGAAGCCTCCCATTAAACGGGCCAAATCTTTGCTGATGGGCAACCCCAAGCCTGTACCCCCATATTTCCGGCTAATTGAGCCGTCCGCCTGCCGAAACATCTCAAAGATTGCTTCATGCTTGTCCCGCGGTATTCCTATTCCGGTATCTGCCACAGAAAACACAATCCATTCCCCTGGCGTCGAGCGGGCTGAGCTATCCTTATGAATCATCAGATCCACTCGGCCCTGATGTGTGAACTTGAAGGCATTGGATAGCAGGTTACGCAAAATCTGGCACAGCCGCTGAACATCCGATTGAATCGTATACGGAAGCTCCGGCATCACCGTAACCTCAAATTCAATTCCTTTTTGCTCGGCATCATGCTCGAATTGCAGTTCCATCAGTTGAACAACTTCCGCAAGAACGACTTCTTCCTGGATGACCTCCAGCCTGCCTGCCTCTACCTTGCTCAAATCCAGAATATCATTGATCAACTGCAGCAGTTCTCTTCCCGACCTATAAATGATATTACCATAATTCGGGGTATCCTTCTCCTGCGTTTCGTCTTCATGCTCCTCTTCGTTCTCTGAAATAATCTCGGCTAAATTAATGATGCTGTTAAGCGGAGTCCGGAGTTCATGAGACATATTGGCCAGAAATTCCGACTTGTACTGGGAGGCTTGTGCCAGCTGGCGGGCCCGCTCTTCTAAAGAAAGCTTCGCCTGCCGCAGTTCCTCTGTCTGTCGGGTCATCACTTCATTTGTTCGCAGCAGCTCCAGTGTCCGTCTCTGATCCAATTGAAAGTCCAGCAATATCAGGGCAAACATACAGCTAAACAGCAAAGTGATCGGCAATGTGGAGGGCATAATCGTAAGGATATACTGCTCGAAAGGAATCACTCCAAAGATGGCAATGTTGAACACATTGATGACATTCAGCGCCAAAATCGTCACAATCCCCCGCGTGCTCTGCTTGAACTGTCTCTTGTTCATCCAGGTAATCATAAATGCGCACAAGATGCCCAGAATAACAAAATTGAGCATACCTGCAATCGCAGCCTCGCTGATCCCAAAGGTTAATCTGCTTAAGCCGATCCCGAAAGAAATAATCATCACGACCATAGGCTTTGCATATACAATCGCAGCAATAATCAGCGGGACAAGCCGAAGATCAAAAATAACATCGCCCTTCAACTGGAATCCGAATTTCATGCAAATCCAGCCTGCGAAGATAAACCAAAGGACAGATAAGATATAGTTGATCTTGCCAGGTATTTTTACAAGAACGTACTTATACAGAATATTGGCCAAGTATGCCATCGTAATCAGCAGCGCCATGTTAAGCAAAAAGATTTTGCCAAAGCCCATATAGTCCCTCCGCGGTATGTTGGGTGTATTTTCCGTTCCGTAATTCTTCATTCATTTTAACATAACCGCGGTATTTTTCATTCAGACTTTAACCCTACTTCTCTTCATATAACAATGGTTTCTGCGGTGCCGATTCCGCCAGCATTCTTCGGTAGTCTTCCGTAAACAAACGGGAGAAATACGGATCCCATTGGGTACCGCCTCCCTCCTCCAAAATCGCAATTGCCTTCTCTTCATCCATTCCCTTACGATATGGACGATCCGAGATCATCGCGTCAAAGGCATCCGCAACGGCAATAATTCTGCCGAACAAAGGGATGTCTTCTCCAGAGAGGCTGTCAGGATAGCCGGCTCCATCATACCGCTCATGGTGCGAGCGTACCCCCGGCAGGAAGGAAGCCATGGCGTCCGCCGGCTCAATCTGCTTCAGAATGGCTTCGCCAAGCACAGGATGCTGTTTAATCTGATCCCACTCTTCCTCCGTCAATCGTCCTTCTTTTAAGAGAACAGCGTCCTTGATGCCTATTTTTCCGATATCATGCAGCAATGCCGACTTCCGCAAATCCTGAATTTCTCCCTCCGGAAGATTCGCCAGCTTGCCGATTCTCACCGCATATTCCGCAACCCGTTCGGAGTGCCCTGCCGTATAGGGATCACGGGCATCCAGTGCCGCTGCCAGGGTGGAGAAGTAGCTCTCCAGAAGCTGGTTATTCCGTTCAGCCTGACTCTTCAAGCCCCGCATCATATGATTGAAGCCGGATACGAGCCTGGAAAATTCATCGGAGAAAAGATCGCTGACATCCGACCGCAGATAACCGTTCTTTACTTCGGCCATTTTTTCGTAAAAGAGCTGAATCGGCATAATCGTATCCCGAGTCATCAATCTCGAGCCAATAAATGCAAAGGCTACTCCCACGCACAGGATAGCAGCTGCCCCTCTCCAAAAATAATCATTAACAAAAAAGGCGCCTCCGTACCGATACTCAATCGCCATGCTATAGAGCAGCAACGGGACTGCGACAATGACAAACAGGCTCCATCTGAGCTTGCTCTTGATCGAGATCAGCACCCGCCCATGAAGCGACAGTTCCTTATCGTAGAGAACATAAGACCAGTTATTCAACTCCAGCAGTACCGGATGGATACTGTTCGAGGTCATATAAAACTCAACAAGAGCATGCATGCCGGTAACTAGAATTGCTGCAATGGCTGTTAGGAATACTTGATAGTAATTGATTGTGAGCTGGCCGATGTGGGTAAACCAAAGGCATAATGCGGTGGACGGCAGCAAATATCCGATTAAATGAGGCCCCATAATCCGTTTAGCAACCAGCGACGGAAGACGGTGGGTTCGAGTGTATACACTTTGAAGGAAGCCGAAGCTTTCGATATTGTTGAGGAAGCAGTTGCGAATCGGGCGGAGTTGAATGTGATAGACGCTCCAGCCGAGTACGACCATGACAACCGCTGAAAAAAGATGAATTCCTATATATAGAAGACGTTCTTCAGCCGGAATCTGAAGCGGCGATATCATAAGGAGAGCGATTGCCGCCGTTCCTGCCATTAACATCCCCATACAGTAATTAAATATCAAGCTTGAAATAAACTTCCTATATATGGTCAACGCCGTAGTCATCCTTCCATGAAGTTCCGCATTTTCATATTTTCATCATTTTCTCTTCCATCTTTATCGGCATGCGGACAGGAAGATTATAGTTTTTGTTTTCATGCAAAAATATTAATTTGCTTAAACTTTCATATGCGTATAAAATAAACTCTGGGTTTTCAGAATTTTATTGAAAATAGCAAGTTTAAATAAAAAATAAGTTAAAATTTTAAAAATAAAATTAAAATTTTAGGGAATGGATAAAGGCTCAAACCCGCTACCCGTCTGAATTTCAGCCTTTTTCGACAATATTTAAAATCACACCCCAAGTGATCTATTTCACATTATCACCTATTTTTATATGCTAAAATTCCATCGAACAATGGTTTTGGGACTCCCGTTGAAACCGGAAGACCTTGTCCTGTAACGATTTTCATTCTTCCCGTCGTTATTAAAATGTCTGCACATTTTAATATATATATTTTATCTAACTGGAGGTCATTTAACATGAAAAAAGCATCTATCCTACTCTGCACCGCCCTGTTGATTGGCGTTCTTGCCGGCTGCGGCTCCAACAACAGTAAAGACAATGCAGCCCCTGCAAACAACGCAGCAACAGAAGCACCAGCAACAAACAGCACTAATAGCGAAAATACCGCTGCCGAGCAAGGTCAATACCAAGACGGCGTTTACTATGCCATCGGTGAAGCGGACGCAAACTCCGGCTGGCAATATTATGTTACATTGAAGGTTGACGGCGGCAAAATTACAGAAGCAAACTGGAACGGCATCAACGCTACTGTTGGTCCTGACAAGGTTTCCTACTCCGAATCCGGCAAGTACGGCATGAAAGCCGGCGGCGCTCAATCTGAATGGCACGAGCAAGCAGCACTTGTTGAACAATATCTGCTTGAAAAGCAAGATCCTAAGGACATTACTTTGGGTGAAGACGGCAAGACCGACGCAATCTCCGGTGTATCTGTACACGTAAATGAGTTCTTCGACCTGGCTGACAAGGCTCTTGCAGCTGGACCAGTTGAATTGGGCGTATACAATGACGGTCACTACCATGCTGAAGGCGCTGAATTCGACGCAAAGTCCGGCTGGAAAGAAACTGCTGACGTTGTTATCGCTGCAGGCAAGATCATTCACGTTAACTTCAGTGGTGTAAACGCAGCTGGCGAAGACAAGAAACAAAACTCCATCGATGGAAAATACGGTATGAAAGCTGGCGGCGCATCGTCCGAATGGCATGAGCAAGCAGCAGTGGCTGAAGCTAACCTTGTAGAATCTCAAGATCCTACTGCTCTTACATTTGGCGAAGATGGCAAGACAGATGCTCTGAGCGGCGTATCGATCTCCCTGCAAAGTTACTTCGATCTTGTATCAAAAGCGCTTGAAGGTGCAAAATAAGTTTAAATAGAAAGTATATATAAACTCTCAGTCCCACCACCCTATTTAAGAAGGTGAATCTTTTGAAGAAAATTGTCGTTCTTGGCGGAGGCTACGGCGGTGTCGTTACTTCCAAACACCTCGCCAAATTATTCAAAAAGGATAAGGATGTTTCGATCCAACTGATCGACCGCAATCCTTACCACACGCTCCTGACGGAGCTGCATGAAGTCGCGGCTAACCGCGCTCCTGAAGATTCGGTTAAAATCGAGCTTAAAAAGATTTTTGCCGGTCAAAAGGTTGACGTTGTTCTGGATTCTATCGATAATATCGATTTTGCATCCAAAGAGCTTCGTTCCGCTAAAGCAACCTACAAATATGACTACCTGGTTATCGGTACGGGCTGTAAGCCGACTTTCTTCGGGATTCCGGGTGCAGAAGAGCACTCTTTGACGCTCTGGTCCTATGAGGATGCAGTTCGTCTCAAGGAGCAAATCCGCGACAAGTTCGGCAAGGCTGCGAAAGAAACCGATCCGGTAAAACGCTCGAAGATGCTTTCCTTCGTTGTTGTAGGCGCCGGCTTTACGGGTGTCGAGCTGGTTGGCGAAATGGCTGAATTCCGCGATGAACTGTGCAAGGAATTCTATATCGATCCTAGCGAGGTTCGCCTTGTTGTAGCGGATATGGCTCCAAAAATTCTGCCGATCCTGCCCGACAAGTTGATTGAGAAGGCCGCCAAGCGCCTGAACAAAATGAATGTCGAAATCGTTACTAGCGCAAAAATCACCGGTGTTACGCCGTCTGGCGTCGTACTCGGCGACAAATCGCTGGAAGCTGACACGGTTGTATGGACAGCAGGTGTTGAAGGCTCCGATCTCGTTGGCAAGCTGGATGTTAAGCAAGAAGGCCGCAAACGGATCGTAACGAACGACAAGCTCCAAAGTGTAGACCATGACGATGTATACATCGTTGGCGATAACATCTTCTTTATTCCTGAAGGCGAGACCCGTCCGGTTCCACAAATGGTTGAAAATGCCGAGCAAGCTGGCCCGCTTATTGCGCACAATATCTATGCTGATGTTCATAACAAGCCTAAGAAGCCATACAAACCTGGCTTCCACGGCACCATGGTATGTATCGGCAGCCGTTATGGCGTAGCTAATGTCGGCCTTCCGAACAAAATGTTCATGCTGACCGGATTTATGGCCATGTTCTCCAAGCATTTGATCAACATGTATTACCTGTTCACCGTAGCAGGCTTCCATAAGATGTGGACCTACATGATGCATGAGTTCTTCCATGTGAACAACCGCAGAAGCTTCGTCGGCGGACATTTTGCCAAGCGTTCCCCGAACTTCTGGCTGCTGCCGCTGCGCATCTTCGTTGGTTACAAATGGTTGGAAGAAGGGATCGATAAGCTTCCTAAGATCTTGAAGGATCCTTCGAATATCTTCCTGATTCCTCCTTCACCACATGCTGACGTCGTGACTGCAGCGAGTCAGGCAGCTGAAGAAGTCAAGACGACTGTTGACGCTTCCTCCGCAGCATCGGCTGTAGAGAGCGCTTCGACTTCCGTAACGGCTCTGCCTGTTCCTGGATTCGTGAAGAGTGTTGTGAACTGGTTCATGGACATCTTCTTCTATACTTCAGACGGCGGTTATACCGCTCTGGCAACTGTATTCCAATTCTTCATGGTATTCATGGAAATCGCAGTCGGTGTGATGATCATTGTTGGTCTGTTCACAGCGGTATCGTCTGCAATTACAGTCGCACTCGGCGTCATGATCTGGTCCTCCAGCATGGCCTCGACAGAAATGCTTTGGTATATGACTGCAGGCGTCGCGTTGATCGGCGGATCCGGCAGTGCGTTCGGACTTGACTACTATGTTCTTCCTTGGCTCAAAAAACAATGGAAGAAGATCCCTCTCGTTCGAAGATGGTATTTGTACACAGACTGACGCATTATCCTAGTCCAGCATAGAGTTTCTTATTTCATAATTTCATTAGAGTAATGCACGCCCGCGTGCATTACTCTAATTTTTACTACTTTTCATCTTTACTTGCCCGGCAATACGCCTCAAGGAGTGTGCCATCATGAATAAATATGAGCTGATCCAAGACGCATTTCAAACGTTGCATAGAGAAATTTCACCCGATACGGGAATTCAACTGAATATGCCTTGTGAAGAAGCGGAAGAGATGGCGAATCTGCTGTTTGAGTATGACCTTCCCGCGCTCCGTTCCACCCGGCTATTGTCCATTTACATCGCAATCAAGCTCGCCCTGCTTCGCCATTCGGATTTCAGTGATTCCCAAAACGGAGAGATTCTGACCCGCAAGGTGCTGGACGGCGACTACCTATACAGCTTCTATGTGCAGCTCTGTCTGCAATGGAACGAATATGACCTGCTGGCTCATCTCGCCCCGGTTATTAAGCAGATTCAAATACGAAGAATCGAAGGCTCCTCCTACCATGACGTATTACTTCAATGCTGGGAGCTGTTTCTCGAGCTGGAAAAAGGATCTGTCCGTAAAAGCCGTGCTATGTAGGACCTATATAAGTTGAACTAAAGAAGCTACGTAGAAAAGAGCAGATTTCTCCTTAGCCTTATAGGGCTTTAGTTAAGTCAGAGAGATCTGCGAATTGCAGCGATCACAAGAACATTTCACCTATTGCCTCCAATGTACAATCTTTAGTTCAACTTATATGGTAGTGTTTATTAACATTCATCGGGAGAGGATCCATATGACAAGACTGGATGAGGAATTAGGGATCTCGCTTCGCTCCGTTGATCGTGCAATCGAGAATATGGTTAGATTCGATAAGGATATCCCCCGCTCTTCCCCGCTTGCCCAGCATATTCTTCAATTAATTCATTCCGGCGGCAAAAGAGTTCGCCCGCTCATGGTTATCGTAGGCTCCCGTTTCGGACCTTCTAAGGATGAGAAAAAGACAATGAGGCTAGCGGCAGCCGCTGAATTTATCCACGCAGCTTCTCTGATTCACGATGATATTATCGATGATTCTCCGCTTCGGCGAGGCGAGCCTGCGTTGCACGTTAAGCTGGGCGTTCATGAGGCGCTGCATGTCGGTAATTATATGTCGGCGCGGGTTGTAGAGCTGATCTCCGAATATTCTGCGGAACGAGAGCGTTTTGCCTACGATCTGTCTTCCCTCGTTACCACACAGCTATGCTTGGGCGAATACCAGCAATTATCTCATTTATACGATTACGACGTTCATATTGAGGAGTATCTGGAGAAATCCCGGAACAAAACTGCACAGCTGATGGCTTCTTGCCTGAAAATAGGAGCATTGGCCGGTGGTGCCGAGGAGAATACCGCGGATTTGCTCTACTCCTTCGGAGAGAAGCTGGGCATCGCCTTTCAGATTCGCGATGATATCCTGGACTTTACCCAATCTGCCCAGAAGCTTGGAAAGCCTGCGGGAAGTGATCTTCGCAAAGGGCAGGTGACCTTGCCGGTGCTATTCGCGTTAGAAGTAGATGAGCTTGCTCCGCGGATACAGTCTATCGGTCCCGATACTCCGCCAGAGCGAGTCGATGCCGTTGTTGCTTCCATTCAGCAATCCGACGCGCTCCGCCAAAGCGAGCTTGTGAGCGAGCAATATCTGGATGAAGCCCGGGAGTTGATTCGTCAATTAGAATCCTATCCCGCCCACCAGGATTTGAATGTTCTATTGAATTACTTCAGCGGCCGCGATAACTGAATGACACAAAGGGCTATCCCCAAGACTTGATCTACGGGATAGTTAGCAGGTTGAACCGCAGTTAGGCACGTAGGGAGGGCAGTCGTGTGAAATAATCCTACAATCGCTGTTGTTCGCGGATTTCTATGATTGGACTAAGTTCTAACAAAGGGGAAATCCGCTCACAAAGGCGACCGCTTACGCTTTTTCAGATTCATTTCACACTCTTGCCCTAACTATCGCGCTTATCGGCTTCAACTGAAATGCAGTTTGCACATGGCTGTGCCATAAGCTGCGCTGCAAAAAGCTTGCCGCCTGTGGCGACTATCCCCGCAAAAAGTAGCGTACGCAATTCCAGGCGCCCAGTCCCAATGGCCTGGGCGCCTGGAATTGAGCTCGCTCGCACGTTGTTCTGGCCTTGGGAGTAACTGCGTTATCCGACTGGCATTCCAGTCTTGGTCTGAACTTTACTCGTCCTGCTTGATCAGCCTCATTACGGTTGCGCTCCAATGAAATTACTTACCTTAAAATCTTCATTCGACGCACGAACCCACTTTTAGTGAAAAAACTTACCTTAGGTCGCCAGTAACTAGTTAAACCCAAGGAATAGCCGACTTTAAGCGAAAGAATTTCACTATTTTCGTATTTCCACCATTTCACCTAAATTTAGAGTAACTTTTTTCACTGCTATGAACGTTTTTTGTCAATCCCCTATTCCTTTGCCTTTTAACCAAAGGTTTATATCCA
>NZ_JAHLQJ010000014.1 GCF_018919145.1 Paenibacillus brevis | reverse complement strand
CCATTTCAGATTTTACTCAATCAAAGGAATCCGTGAACAACAGCGATCGTAAGCATACTTCACACGTTGCCTTCCGTCACGCGGCAAAATCATTAGTTGGTTTTATATTGGCTGTTGCTGCACAATTGCATGAAACTGCACCGAATGGAGCGATGCATGAACTTCAGGGGCAGCCCTTCGTTATATGATGCGCTATATTCAACTATCCCTGATTAACCGCAGACTGTACGGATGCAGCAGCTATGCTTGCGGCAGGATCGGCATTGCCCGATTGCAGGCGGTACATCTTGTAATAGCGTCCGCCGAGCGCGAGCAGTTCTTCATGCGTGCCGCTCTCTACGATTTGTCCGCGATGCAGAACCAAGATCTGGTCCGCGCTGCGAATCGTCGATAAGCGGTGGGCAATAATGAAGGTCGTGCGGCCTCGTTTGAGCACCTCCAGCGCCGATTGGATCAGGGCTTCCGTCTCGGTATCAATGTTTGCGGTAGCTTCATCCAGAATGAGGATGGCCGGATCAAAGGCTAATGCCCGGGCAAAGGAGATCAGCTGCCGTTCGCCTGCGGATAAGGTGCTCCCCTTTTCCACGACCGGCTCATCAATCCCTTTCGGCAAATGGCTCAAGATTCGCGTTGCGCCGACGTCATCGAGCGCTTTCTGGATCGTCTCGCGGGTGATGCGTTCATCGCCCAGGCTGACGTTGGAAGCAATGGTCCCGGTGAATAAATACGGATCCTGCAGTACAATTCCCATATGCTGGCGAATCCACTGCTTGGGCAGCTCCTTGACCGGCTTACCATCAATGGTAATCGTACCCTTCTGGGGATCATAGAACCGGAACAGCAGGTTGATAATGGAGCTCTTGCCGGAGCCGGTATGACCGACCAGCGCGACAGTCTGGCCTTGCTTGGCTTCGAAGGAAATGTTTTTTAATACGAAATCCTCCTTGTAAGCGAAGGAGACGTCCTTGAACTCGACGTTGCCGCGGTAGCGCGGCATGGAGCCATCTGTCACAT
The DNA here is from genome assembly GCF_018919145.1 of Paenibacillus brevis. Lineage (GTDB taxonomy): Bacteria > Bacillota > Bacilli > Paenibacillales > Paenibacillaceae > Fontibacillus > Fontibacillus brevis. Next base: position 163,457 of record NZ_JAHLQJ010000014.1, on the reverse strand, counting down.
CTTCGCCAGGCTCCTCCATCAGCTTGAACACACGTCCTGCCGATACCATGGAGGAATCAAGCGCAGCCAGTTGATTGACCATCCCGGTCATGGGCTGGAACAGCCGGCCGAGGACATCGACGAAGGCATACAGAACCCCAAGCGAGATGATCCCGGCACCGCTTAATTGGGCTGAGCCGAAATACCACAGCACAACTGCGAATGCCAAGCTCCGAATCACGTTCACCAGATTGTGAGAGGTAAAGGCATTAAGATTAAGCATTTTGTTGCTGTGACTCATGTAATCATTGTTCAGATTTTCAAACTCTTCACGGGTCTGCTTCTGACGCCGGAAAATCCGGATAATGGACATTCCCTGTATGGACTCGTTGATAATTGCATTGATCTCACTCAACCGCGAGCGAATAATCGTGTTGTATTTGGTCGCGAACTTTCGATAAAGCACAATCCAGGCATACAGGATCGGCACAACAAACAAACACACCAGGCCGAGCCGGACATCAAGGATGAATAAAGCGATGTAAACGCCGATCATATTGATAATGCCGGAGAAGAAGTTCGCCAGCACCGCGATGAACAGATCCTTAACGGCCTCAGTGTCGTTGGTGACCCGGGATACGACCTTCCCGGCTGGCAGATTGTCGAAAAAGTGCACCGGAAGCTTTTGAATATGGGCGTAGACATCAATCCGCAGCTTGCGGATCACTTTGTTTGCTGATGATTGTAGCCAATAGGTCTTCCCGAATTCCATCAGAATTGAAACAGCGAGGAATACCAAGTACCAGGAAATCAGCTTCAGAATACCCGGAATTTCTGGCTTATAGAAGGAGAAGACCCCGACAGAATCCAACCGGACTGCGGGATATTCCTGCACCTCGCCTTGATGTGATAAAGTCAGGACTCCATCCTTGAAGGAACGCTCGCCGGATATTTCGGGAATGGCGCCCTCAACAAGTACGAAGGAACGGCCAACCTGCAGCACTCGAACCTCCGGGCCCCTGGCCTCCTCCGGAGCAAAACGGTCACTCCGCTTAAACTGTCTTCCGTCATAAGAGACCGTCTCCTTGCTTGAAGACGCTGTTTCATAGAACGGCTTCTCGATGGCCAGCATATGGTCATCGATCATGGCGCGCGCCAGAAATGGGCCTGCCAGTTCGGCAGCTACGCCGATAGCTAACATAACCAGCGCCAGGATAAATGTATTTTTGGCATGTAATGCATATTTGAACAGTCGTTTTCCCGTTTGGTTGTTCATAGACGGGCACCTCCTTAGTCGGTCAGGTTCGATTCCACTTGCTGTCGTTCATATTGCTCAAGGTACCATCCGCCATGCTTCAACAGCTGTTCATGTGTGCCTTGTTCGATAATCCGTCCCTTATCCAGGACAATAATCCAGTCGGCATGCTCAATGGCTGACAGGCGGTGTGTAGAAATGAGCGTGGTTTTGCCGGAACGCTTGGTCCGGATATTTTCGATAATCCGTGCCTCTGTACGGGCATCGACGGCAGAGAGCGCGTCGTCCAGGATCAGAATCTCCGGTTCGGCGATAAAAGCGCGGGCGAGAGAGACACGCTGCTTCTGTCCACCTGAAAGGGCAACCCCTTTCTCACCGACCAGAGTGTCCAGCCCATCCGACAATGTCTCAAGATCTTGCTCAAACGCCGCGGTCCGGATTGCCTCCATAATTACTTCGTCGGAAGCATCCTTGCAGCCGAATTGAATGTTCTGCCGGACACTCTTGGAGAACAGAATCTGCTCTTGAGGAACGTAGCCGATCCAAGAATACAACTGATCCAGAGCAATCTGATCAATCGGAACCCCGGATATCGTCAGCTTACCGCTGCCGGCCGGATATTCTCTCAGCAGCTGCTTAAGCAAGGTTGACTTGCCGCTGCCGGTTCTGCCTACTACGCCCAACGTCTGGCCTTTTGCAACAGATAGCTGGATATGATCAAGATTCGTAACCGTTGAAGCTGGATATTGGAAGGTAAGGCTATCAAATTCGATGGTATCCGGTGAGTCAACAGAGACAGGCTCAGCAGGATCCATGACATCGGGACGCACGTTTAAGGTTTCGTTAACACGATCCAGCGAGGCACCGCCGCGCTGCATAATATTGATCAGCTCACCAATGGCGAACATCGGCCAGATCATCATCCCCAAATACATATTGAAAGAGACAAGTTCACCAAGCGTCAGCTCATTATTGAATACGAGATAAATGCCAAAGGTCAGACTGATCGCATAGCTGAGTCCTACAAAGAGACGGATTGTCGGCTCAAAGTAGGCATCCACTTTGGCTACAGCCAAGTTTTTGCGGAATACATCCTCGGTAATATCCGCAAATTTCTTCTCATCATTCCGCTCCTGAACATAAGCGCGAATCACCCGGATGCCGGATACCGATTCCAGCACCTGGTCATTCATATCGCCGAAGGCATCTTGAGCAAGAGTATAGCGCTCATGGATGATCTTCCCGTAAATCTTCATCGCCAGGGCAATGAAGGGAAGCGGGATAATCGCGGCAAGCGTCAGCTTCCAACTGATCAATGTACTCATCGCGATAAAGATCACCGACAGGTAAGCGGTGGAGTCCGTAAGGGTCAGCATTCCGAAGCCGACTGTGACCGCGACGGAACGCAGGTCATTGGTTGCCCGGGCCATCAGATCGCCGGTGCGGTTGCGCTCGAAGAAAGGCGGTGTCATACCGAGCAGGTGATTCATGAAACGGGTGCGCAATAAGCGCTCTACCAGGTTCGAGCCTCCGAACAATTTATGCATCCATATGTAGGTGATCAGATAGATGAAGATCAGAACGACCAGAATGAGTACAATATAGGTGGTCAGCGATTGCCCGGTAATGGACCCTGTGGCAATATCGTCGATTGCATTGCCGAGCAGACGCGGGGGAGCAAGCTCTGCGATTCCTGCCACGATGAGCAGAACCAGACCAACCAGGTACCGCTTTTGCTCACGCTTGAAGAACCAGCTTAAATTTTTTAGGACTGAAAACATAGCGAGGTTTCCTCCTCTTCCTTGAGTAATGTTTCTTTTTTCTCTTTGAACCTCTGCTGAATCCCCTGAGAACAGCAAAAAGGCATATCGTCATAGAACGATATGCCCAAAATCCATCATTTAGATTCCGCGTACGTTACACGACAATGTCAAGTAACCGCGCGAATAGGGATGCCGGTTCACAGCCTTTCCAGGCTAGAAGCCGAATGAACCGATCAGATTCACTCCAGCAGGGGTTACTTTGGTATTCAGTTTCTGCGTGCCCGCATATACAGGAGCGGGAAAATGTTGAATCATGAACACCAGGATCACCCTTTCTGCATGGTAATTAATTGAAGACGAATCTCGTATGTTGACGATTTTAACACCGCTTTCTTTAAGGTGTCAAACTTTTTTTTGCAAATCGGCAAAAATGGACTAAAATAAAGGAAACAACAAGGAGGGATCGAGATGATCGAGGTTACAAGCGATGCGGCCCGTTGGTTCAAGCAAGAATTGGGATTGAAGTCCGGGCAGTCTGTCCGATTGTTTGCGCGCTATAGTGCCGGAGGAGCCATTCACCCGGGATTTTCGCTTGGCATACAGGCAGATGAGCCAATCTCTCCGGGCATTTCCTCTGAAGCGGAAGGCATCACGTTTTACATGGAGGATCATGATAAGTGGTATCTCGACGGCTATAATTTGAAGGTTACTTATAACGCCGGTGAGGATGACATTGAATATGCATATCTACCGGAATCAGCGGCATCTGCCGATGCTTATCAGAGCCAGTGATTCTTAGGGAGCGGCATAGCTTGAGCGGCCGAATTAAAATAGCACAGGACGCAGAACGATCTCACTTCTGCCCTGTGCTATTTTTTGAGCATTAATCTGTTAGTCATCTCTTGAATCACCTCGTGATCCAAAGACGACTTTTTGGACTACCTCTGTTAGCCTTGATTGCTGAAGATGGGGCCCTCCATCGCATATTCGAAATCGCCGATATCGAATATCTGTACGGGGGCTTCCACTTCGATGATTCTCCGGATCAACTCCAGTTGATCCGTAAGCACCGGGGCATGCTCCCGCTGAGCGGTCAGGACAAGCTCTGTCTCTATCGGATCGAGCAACTCGCCGTACATTTCGTTGTCCAACGCGTTGACGACGGTCCACGAAACTTCCTCGCCGAAGAGAATGGACGGACTCTTGGACCAGGGCACGGTAAGACAGCGCTCCAGCTTTTTCCGGTTTAACGGCTCCTCCAGATAAGCGATCAGCTCTTCGATCTTCTGCTTCACATGCTGATCATCCGCAGAATCGTTCATCAAAGGCTCCGGGCTGTTACGGAACTCATAGAGCTCCATGACGGTGGTGTAAGGAACTATATATTCTACTGGTGCTTGAGGCATCAGCAATTCGCCGTATATCGCCACCATCACGGCCTCGATTACAAAACGTCGTGACATGGGTGTCCTCCTAAATTACGTAAGGTCAAGCTGCTGCTAGACCCTTTCATGTTAATATGGAGTATATCATTATTGAACCTACAAATACAGCATCTTACAAAAATGAGCAGGCTCATCCTGTTCAGGGGAGGACTAATGGAAAGTACAGATCGAGACTTTAAGCATGAGCCTTCTTCAAGAGCACTGGACTGGGTGCTTCGTCAGGCAGGGCCAGGCAGCAGGCTAGTTCAAGCCACCCGGCTTAAGGGAGGAATCTCATCGGTTGTCTTTCGGCTGGAAATAGCTATCGATAATCAAGCAGGGAACTGCTTGTGGGTAATGAGAATCATTCAGAATGAAGCGTGGATCAAGGAGGAGCCCAATCTGCCGTTGCACGAGAAGGCAGCGCTCTTGGCGGCCTGCGAAGCGGGCATGCCTGCGCCGGTCTGGATTGCCTCCGACCCGGATGGACGGGAATGCGGTTATCCGGCTGTGCTGATGAGCTGCCTTCCAGGGACAGTCATCTTGGAGAGACAAGCCTCCTCTGCATGGCTTCAGGCGCTTGGTGAAGCCATCGCCAGACTTCATAGAGCACCTGCCCGTGAGATGGCGTGGCATTATTTTACATATGTATCACTGGATGCGCTTGAAGTTCCGGCCTGGACGGAGGAGCCGTCTGCCTGGTGTTGTATTCTGGATACGGTAAGAGGCCCGAGGCCAGAATATACCCCTTGCCTGATACACCGTGATTATCACCCGGCCAATGTGCTGTGGGCAGGGGGAGCTATCAGCGGTATTGTAGACTGGATTAATGCTTGCGAGGGACCTGCGGGGATCGATACAGGGCATTGCCGGCTCAACCTGGTTCAGCTGTACGGTGTGCAAGCGGCCGATGATTTCCTGGAAGCGTATCTAGCTGCTCCCGGCGCCTCTCTACTTGCCGCAGATCCATATTGGGATATGCTGTGTTTGGTCGAGGTGCTTCCAGGCCCTCCAGGGGTATATAAAGGTTGGGAGGATCTTGGCGTGCAGGGATTGACTCCCGAGCTGATCCGGAGAAGGCTGGATGAATATGCAGCACGGCTTGCCGCGAAGCATAAAAAGTACGAAGAAAGGCCTCTCGAACATCAGGATTAGAGACAGAAAGGGAAGTGAATCTAGATTGAAGCATTGGAAAGCCTATTTTCAATTTGTTAAGCCTTACACGAAATGGATACTGCTAACGCTGTTTATTGGGATATTGAAATTCGGAATCCCGGCATTGCTGCCTTTAGTGCAGAAATACGTTGTCGACGATGTGCTGCTTAACTCCGCACTTCAGCTGGAGGAGCAGGTTTCAAGGTTGGTATGGGTGCTGACAGGCTCGCTGATTCTGTTTGTGATCGTGCGGGGACCGGTAGAGTATGCAAGACAGTATTTTGCCCAATTGATCACGTCCAGGATTTTGTTCGATTTGCGCAATCGTCTTTACGCACATCTCCAGCGCTTATCGCTCCGTTACTATCAGAATACGAAGGTTGGAGAAGTCATATCGCGATTCATCAATGATGCGGAGCAGACAAAGAACATTGTCGAAGTCGGCATGATGAATGTATGGCTGGATTTATTCACATTGATTTTTGTGCTCGGGTTTATGGTGTATCTTGATCCGGTGCTCACGGTGGTCGCCATATCGATTTTTCCGCTGTATGCTATAGCGGTCAAAATATTATACAAGCGTTTGAAGGCGCTGACCAAGGAACGTTCTGCTGCGCTGGCAGGCATTCAAGCTTATCTTCATGAGCGGATCCAGGGGATTTCGGTCATCCGAAGCTTTGCGCTGGAGCGTCATGAGGCCCGCCAATTTGAAGGGATCAACGGGAAATACCTCAATAAGGCGATTGCTCACAGCCGCTGGAATGCCTGGACCTTCGCTGTGATTAACACCTTGACGGATATCGCCCCCCTGCTGGTTATCGGCTATGGGGGTTATCAGGTCATTCAGCATAATTTGACGCTGGGCACGTTTGTTGCGTTCTTCGGTTATTTGGACAGACTGTATGCGCCGTTGAAGCGGTTGATCAATTCCTCAACGATTCTGACCCAAGCTTCGGCCTCCTGGGAGCGTGTGCTGGAATTGCTGGAGGAGCCTTATGACATGACAGATGCGAAAGGGGCAGCTATTCTTCCGGCTGGCAAGCATGGCGTAGCCTTCAGACAAGTGTGGTTCCAATACCAGGATCAGGGAGGATGGGTGCTGAAAAATATTTCTCTCCAGGCAAGTCCGGGACAGACGGTTGCGTTGGTCGGCATGAGTGGAGGCGGCAAATCATCGCTGGTTGGTCTGATTCCAAGATTCTATGATGTTCAGAAGGGCACGATACTCGTAGGGGGAAGGGATGTCCGGGAATGGACAATGGAGAGCTTGCGCAATCAGATTGGCATGGTGCTTCAAGAGAACTTCCTGTTCAGCGGCAGCGTGCGCGATAATATCTCTCTCGGCAATCCGGAAGCGGGAGAAGAGGAGATTATTGCGGCAGCCAAGGCGGCAAATGCCCATGATTTTATTCTGGAGCTACCCCAGGGGTATGATACCGAGGTGGGTGAACGCGGAGTGAAGCTGTCGGGGGGACAGAAGCAGCGGATTGCGATTGCAAGAGTCTTCCTTAAGGATCCTGCGATTCTGATCCTGGATGAAGCAACCTCCGCATTGGATCTAGAATCCGAGCATCTGATCCAGCAATCCCTGCAAAACCTGTCCCGAAGCCGGACAACTTTGATTGTGGCTCACCGCCTGTCTACGATCACACATGCCGATCTCATTGTCGTCATGAAGAATGGAGCCGTAGCTGAACGGGGGACCCATGAGCAATTGATGCAAAAGAATGGTGTCTACGCGCAGTTATATAATATTCAGCATTTAAATGCTTAATGAACCTAGCTGTGCTATCCTTTCCCGATGATGAGGGAGAGGATGCCGGCGGCGATGAGCGGCCCTACAGGCACGCCCTTGAAGAAGGCGACACCGAGCACGGTTCCGATCAATAGCCCCGCAACAACGGTCGGCTGGCTTCCCATCAGGGAAGCGCCTCTGCCGCCCAGCCAGGCTACGAGCATGCCAACGGCAATCGCCAGAAGCGATTGCCAATGAAAGAAGGAAGCCCACAGGGTCTGGAGCGAAATTTTTCCGCTCGCAACCGGAGCCATTACTCCGATGGTCAGAATGATGATTCCGATGGTTAGGCCGTATTTTTCAAGCCATGGAAAGGCAAAATGCAGCTGAAGCACACGGACCATCAAGAGAACAAGCATAGCAATGGTGATCGGCATGTTGCCGCTAAAGATCCCAAGTGCTGTCATCAGGAGCAGGAAAAGAGAGATCAGATCGACCTGGTTCATCATGAACGGGCGCCGGTCTTGCTCAGAATATGATCGGCAATCAGACGACCGTGTCCTCTTCCTGTTTCTATGAATACCTCGTTCGCATTGCGTCCGGAAGCTATGACACCTGCTACATATATGCCGGGTACATTGGATTCCATCGTCTCCGGGTGGAAGACGGGCTTCTCCATCTCGCCGGACATTTCGACCCCGGCATCCAGCATCAGCTTGCGGTCCGGCCGGAAGCCGGTTAGCGCCAATACAAAGTCATTTGGAAGCACTGTCGTCGTCCGGCCGCTTGGGCCAACGGATTCAACGACAATTTCGCTCTGTCTGACTTCCATTACTCTTGCCCCCAGCATAAGCTGAACTTTTCCCTTATTCACAAGACCCTCGAAGAGAGGCCTTACCCATGGCTTCACTGATTCCGAAAGGGTCCCCCCGCGGGACACCACCGTAATTTCTGCGCCTACACGCGCCAATTCCATGGCTGCGTCAATGGCAGAATTACTGCCTCCAATGATCGCAACCTTCATCCCCGCATAGGGATGGGCCTCCTGGAAGTAATGGGAGACCTTGTCCAAATCTTCTCCCGGAATGCCTAGCAGGTTGGGGTGGTCAAAATAGCCGGTAGAGATCACGACGTATTTCGTATCATAAACCCATTCTTCAGCCTGTCTTGTCCGGGAATATACTTTGAAGCTGCCGTCAGATTGCCGTTCAATGCGAGTGGCTTCCTCATAAGCGGCGATCGGTACTTGATAGTGCTCGCTGACCCGGCGGTAATAGGCAAGAGCCTCATGCCGGTAAGGCTTCTCGTTAGGCGTAACGAAAGGAATATCACCGATTTCCAGCAGCTCTGCAGTGCTAAAGAATTGCATAAAAGTCGGATAGGAATAGATGGAATGAACAACACAATTTTTCTCGAGCACAAGGGTATGTAAACCGCGCCGTTCGCATTCAATAGCTGCGGACAGTCCGCACGGACCCGCGCCGATAATGATAACGTCCTGCATAGGGGCCTCCTAAGTTGTGAGTTATTGAAACAGTTCCATCCTACCGCAAACGGAGGAGAATATCCAGAAGCAGCCTGTTAGGCGCAGCCGAATATTTTTTGACTATTGTATGACGTTTTTGCGTTCGAGGTTCATATTTAAAATTTTAGGATATAATAGTATTGAAAGCGTTTGCTGTCTTAGAAATGGAGATAGGAGGTTGATGCGATATGTTCTTTTGGAATAAAAAACGCAAATCTATTCCCGCTGACGGTCCCCCTCCTGCCGTACACGTAACGCTTGAGGAGCTCAAACGAGCTGTTCTGAAATATGAGATGGACATGCCAAAGGGAATTAACCGCAAGACATTGGTACTTCCGGACAAGAGCCTTGATCTAAGCCGGCTTGTCAGATATTTAGGGGGGTTGAGTGAACAGAAGTTCTATCTATCTTCGGAAACATTTGAAATCTTCGAAGAGCATGAACGAGAGATTCCTTATTATTTGGATTTGGTCCAAAGAGCAGTTGATTCTTATGTAGAAGAATCGGGGAAAATGCCTGTCGTTAAGCATGCTCCGCCGTTTCAAGTCGATATCAAGACGCTGATGGACGGACATTTTCTGAAGGAAGCTCCTCCATTTCCGCTGTACATTACAGATCAGGAAATGCTGTTAACGCATCGGAAGGAAGTCGTGTAAATTTATCGCTTAAAGCTGCCAGTTATTTAGATATATGTCGAATAAGAATAGCTGAAGCGCGGATCTGAATGACGGATTTGCGCTATTTTTGTCGTTTACAGGTTGACAGAAGACTTACAATAAAAGTAGAGAGAAACAATAGAATTCCGGGAGATATTGGGGGAGAACAAGATGATTAGAGGATTATTATTCGATCTGGATAATACGTTGATGGACCGCGACTGGACCTTTCGGGAGTTTTCCCGCCAGCTGGTTAGAGAGCTACTAAGCGAACAGGATCAGGAGAAGCTGGAGCAAATTGTTGCGTATATGATCGAAAGTGATGCGGATGGTTATCGGCCGAAGGATGGCTTTTTTCTTGAATTGATCGAGCGGCTGCCATGGCGCGTCAAGCCAGCGTTGCCCGAGGTTCAGGCCTATTACAACGAGCATTACATGAAGCATGCCCGAGTTATGACCCATGCGCTGGATACACTGAAAGCCTGCCGGGAAGCGGGATATAAGCTAGGCGTAATCACAAACGGGCTTAGCGCTGTTCAGCATGGCAAGATCGATCGGCTTGAGCTGCGGGATTATTTTGACGCTATTATCGTCTCCGGAGATCATGGGATGAAGAAGCCTGACCAGCAAATTTATGAGTTGGCTTTGAAAGAACTGGGTACAGAGGCGGAAGAGACGCTAATCATAGGGGATCATCCGGTTAATGATATCTGGGGAGCATCCAGGGCAGGTATCCGCGGAATATGGTTGAAACGCAAGCATGCATGGCCGGAGACCATGACGGATGTAACGCCGCTTCATGCCGTGCATGAGCTGGACGAAGTCGTATCGATTTTGAACGATTTGCAAACTCGGGCTTGACAAATAAAATAACCGTTCATTATGATTAAGAAAATGTTTGTTAAAGGAGGCTGTTACTATGAGCAGAATGACATATTCGATTGAACTGTTGCTTGTCGTACCGTTTAGAGCCTCTGATAGGGTAAGCTATTTGCATCGGGAATTGCAGACTTGAACTGATCCTGGATCTGTGTTCGAGCGTTATTTCTGTATGATAATACTACCGCAGGGGCGCCTTGGCCCCTGCGGTTTTTTATGCTCTTCGCTCATTCGATAAGTTGGATGAATTGCGAAGCAGAGGACGCAGGTAGATGGCCTGCGTCTTTTTTGTGTTGATTTAAGGACGAAAATAACCATTTGGAGGAATCGAATTGAAAATGCATACAGGTGAAAATGAAAATCACAATATCCAGACCCGCTATGAATGGCTTAACAAGTATGGTTGGAATACAAGAGTGGAGTCAAGCTTCGCGGAACAGTCTCAGGATGAGATATTCCCGGCCCGAATCACAGCAGATCACGGGCAGAAATACAAGATCGTCTCCGAGCGCGGGGAGGGTTGGGCAGAGCTGTCGGGAAGGCAAAAATATGAGCTTGAAGAACGAAGCGCTTTTCCGGCCGTTGGGGATTGGGTCTTGTTAAGATACTTAACCGGGACGACGCCCGATGGTATTATACATGGCTTGCTTCCCCGCAGTAGCCGAATTTCGCGGCGTTCCGCTGGAACCGTGCCCGTAGAGCAATTGATTGCGGTTAATGTTGATTTGCTCTTGCTTGTGGCCGCATTAAACCATGACCTTAACCTGCGCAGACTGGAGCGATACCTGGTTATGGCTTGGAACAGCGGCGCCAACCCGGTCATTCTGCTCAGTAAAGCCGATCTCGCCGAGGAGCCGGATGCTATTATCGCGGAAGTGGAGGCGATAGCGCCCGGAGTTCCTGTCATTGCTGTCAGCGCCAAGGAAAACCAAGGGAGGGAGCAGCTTGAAGCTCTATTGAAGCCAGGGCTCACGATCGCAATGACAGGCTCTTCTGGAGCGGGAAAGTCAACGATTCTGAACTGGTTGTGCGGCGAGGAGTTGCAGGCGACTACGGAGGTGCGGGAGGATGATAGCCGAGGCCGCCATACGACAACTCATCGCGAGTTATTCCCGCTTCCTCAAGGAGCGGTAATGATCGATACTCCCGGAATGAGAGAGCTCCAATTGTGGGAAGACCAGGACGGGGGATGGGCCGAGGCTTTTGCTGATATTGAGAGGCTAGCTGCTGACTGCCGATTCAAGGATTGCAGACATGAGCAAGAAGCGGGCTGTGCCGTGCTGGCGGCAATCAGCAAAGGGGAGCTTGAACGCAAACGGCTGGATAATTACCGGAGAACGGAGCGGGAATTGAAGTATCAGCATGCGAAGGAGAATCAGAGGAAGAGGTCGCAGCATCGAACGGGAGGAAAAAAAGAACTCCGCCGCGACAAGGGAGCGCAGCGGAGACGTTATGAGCTTGAACCGATGGATTAATCAGGATTGACGCAATGGCAGCCATTGCAATACATCCTGAATTCGGGCGTCCCAGTATTCCCAGTCATGGGCGCCCGGTCCTTCCTTATAGGTCAGTTCCAGGCCCGCACGAAGGCAGGCATCCCGGAAGATCAGATTATCCTGGTATAGAAAATCCTCCGTCCCGCAGCATTGATACAGACTTGGAAGCAATTGACGCTGTTCATCTGACTGGAAATTCCCGAGCAAGTGGATCAGATCATTGTCCGTCCCAGCTGGACCTTCCGTTCCGAAAATGCGTCTGAACAAGCGAGCCCTCTGCGACTCTTCATCTTCTCTCATCAAGGTACCCGATATATGAAGTGCCCCGGAAAGACTTGCTGCCGCAGCGAACATATCAGGCCGGCGAAGCGCGAGCTTGAAGGCGCCGTATCCCCCCATAGATAAGCCTGCAACAAAATTATCCTCCTTGCAGCTGGAGAGCGGGAAGAAGGAACGGCATTTTGCAGGAAGTTCTTCACTGATAAAGGTCCAGTAACGATTGCCTTCCGCCATATCTGTATAGAAGCTTAGGTCGACTTGCGGCATAACTACGGCTAAACCCAGCTTTGAAACGTAGCGTTCAATCGAGGTTCTGCGCAGCCAGATAGTGTCATCATCAGACATGCCATGAAGCAGATACAGTGTAGGATGAAGCCCATCGCTGCTTAGTCCTTTCATTCCGATTTGTCCATGAGTGGTCTCTGGCAAAATAACAGTCATTGAGGTGCTGATTCCCAGTACATCCGAAAAAAAGCGAACTTGCATAAGAGCCATAAAATAATCTCCTCCTGGTGGAAGCCGTGGCTTCTATGTATGATGAGTGCATGCTATTTCCATTATAGTACGTTGAGAGAACGGTTACAAAATGGAAGGGCGGGTAAGATTCTGTCGACTCCTTGGAACCTTTGTCCAAACAAGAGCAGACCCGTTTAAAAGCTTGGGAACGGTTTATATTAGGGGTATAAGAAGCAGAGGGAAATGTCCCGTCGGGTGAGACTGAATTCCAAGGAGGGGATGGAAATGGGGATTGATCGCTTCCTGATCTATAAAATTAACACCTGTACCTATGAGCCGATGCGGATCAATTTATTGAAGCTGTTGTTGATCCGGATTGAAAAGGCGTTGGGAGAGGAAGAAGCCATCCAGAAATAAAGAAGCAGCCGCCGGAAGGCTCCGGCGGCTGCTTCTTCTTATTGGATCATCGTTTGGTTTAAATTTAATAAAGCGACAGGGCAAGTGAATCAAATTCGCTCTGACTGTGAAGGATAGCCTCGGAGCCTTCGATTTCAATACTGATGAGTGAGGCCAGACATTTTTTCAGCGCGTTTTTACCAAACAGATATTTGTTCTCGAGCGCGCTGGTCAGCAGTCTCAAGGTGCGCTGTACAGGTTGCTTGGTATCGGTATTAAAATATACGGGTACTTGGTTGTCTTGGAAAGTTATTAGAATTCTCATAGTTAATCACCTCTATACAGTGGTCTCATTGTAAACATTGTAAAGTAGAAATCTTAAAAATTCATTAAGATAACATTATAATTCGATTAATGTTTTGTGACGGAGTAACAATTATAATGTAATCTATCAACTTTCGGCTTGAACAAGGAGGAGTGAATATGCAGGAGGATTTTGTGACGGAGAGAAAAGAAGTAACTCTATCTGCCGAAGAATTGTACAGGGCCGCTTGCCGTTGGGGAATCGGCGAGGTGTTGAACAGACTGGATTTATCTTCGAATGGTTGGGAGCAAGCACCTGACAGACTGCCTGCTTGGGTATCTGATTTAACGGCCTCTTCCTTTCGCGGATGTTGGATGCGTTATCATTTGGAGGAACAAGCCGGAGAAGAATTCATTCATTGCTGTGAAGAGCAGGTTATATTTGGTGAACGGATGGGAGAAGCTTCCTCCTCGTTTAAGCTGTGCGGAGAGCAAGTATGGGAATCGTTATGTCATGCATGGGCAAAAAAGACTTGTCAGAGTATACGGACTGAGGAGGATCAAGCGGATTTGCCTGCGATGCTGCTGTCCAGAAATGAGTATGATACCTTGATCTCCCGCTTGAAGGAGATGGAACTGGATGAACTCATGAACAGACTGGCCATCAATTCCGGGGATCATGAGGGCAGCATCGCCCTTGCCAGAAGTCTGAAGCGGCCCGGCTCTCATGGGGAGATTCTATTCTATGGCAGGCATTCGGGCTGCGAGAAGCTGGAGCTTCATCAGGTGCGATTCGTCTCTACGGATCATATGAACTGGATCCTGCGAGAAAGCACAGGGGACAGGGAGGATTGGCTGATCGCTTCTCCTTCAAGCCGACATAAATTTCAGGAGATGCTGGAGCTGTGGCTGATGCATTCTTCATCAGTCGAAGCACCTAATGAATGTCTTTAAATGCGTTACGTATCATAGACCTCATCTAAATTAGGTGAGGTTTTTTGTTGCGTTCAATGTGTATAATGTGTATATTGTATATATACACTTTAGTGGATGGGGCGGTGATGAGCCGAATGAATATATTATTGAATCCCTCTTCAGGAGAGCCTATCTACTTGCAAATCGTGAGACAGATAAGGGCTAGCATATTGCAAGGAGAATTGCTTCCGGGAACTCCGTTGCCGTCGATCCGGCAGCTTGCGAAGGATCTGCAGATTAGTGTCATTACGACCAAGCGCGCTTACAGCGAGCTGGAATCTGAAGGGCTAATCGACTCCATGGTAGGCAAGGGGTCTTTCGTATCGGGAGGCAGTCCGGAGTTTATCCGTGAACAACGGATGCGCCTGATCGAAGAGAGAATTCAGGAATTGCTTACCGAGTGCCGCAGCATTCCGTTAAGTACGAATGAGCTTATCGATTGGATCAGATTATTGGATCAAGAAGGAGAGATCGGGTATGACAGCAATTGATGTTCAGGGATTGAGCAAGCGAATGAGTGGTTTTGCGCTGGAACAGGTGTCGTTTTCTGTGCCGAGGGGTTATATCACCGGGCTAATTGGTCCAAACGGTGCGGGTAAGAGTACATTCATTAAAATGCTGATGGGGATGGTCGCGCCAGATCAAGGCAGCATCACCATTCACGGGGAAAGAGCAGGGATTGCCGGAGCAGCATATAGAGCGAATATTGGTTATGTTTCGGATGAGAATATTTACTATGACTGCTTATCCCTTGGGCAAATGAAGGAGATTTTCAAATCGTTCTATCCTCGCTGGGATGAAGAGATATTTAAGGAATATCTGGATCGCTTTGAACTGCCTGTAAAGAAAAAGATCAAGGACTGCTCGAAGGGAATGAAGACAAAATTTGCTTTGGCACTAGCGTTTTCACATCATCCGGACCTGCTCATTATGGATGAGCCAACGGCAGGTCTGGACCCGGTATTCCGCAGAGAGCTGCTCGATTTGTTGGCGGAATTCATTCAGGATGAGAAGCGGACGGTACTGTTCTCAACCCATTTGACGACGGATCTGGATAAGGTAGCGGACTATATTACCTTCATTCATCGGGGAAAGCTGGTCTTCTCCGAGACAAAGGACGAGATCCTTGAACGGCATTTGATTGTTAAGGGCAGCAAGGAGCTGCTTGACGCAGATACCCGTAAGGAGTTTATCGGACTGCGTGAGACGGATTTTGGATTCGAGGGACTTACTGCTGACGGCAGCCGGCTCCAATCGATCTTTGGCAGCAGCGCCCTTTATCACCAGCCAACACTTGAAGATATTATGTATTATACGGCTAAGGGAGGGAAGGCATATGCATAGCATTGGAGGCTTGGTGAGAAAAGACATTTTGTTAATTCGGCGTTTTATCTGGCTTTTGGCCATTTATGCGATTGTCTTCTCGGGAGTAGTGCAGAAGGATAATCAGACCCTCATTTACAGTCTGTTCCCGGGATTATTGCTCATTCTAGGCATTAGCTCGGATTCGCAGCGTTCAGCACAACAGTTCTTGGTTAGCCTGCCCGTTCCAAGGAATCGTCTTGTCTTGTCCAAATATCTCTCTTCAATGATCTTTATCGTGGCAGCAGTGCTGATTTCAACAGCTATGAATTTTGCTTCCGATTTGCTGTACGGACGCCCGGTTCATTTAGATTTGATGCTGATTGCGGGAACCTTTCTTTCCATGATTATTTTTTTGTCCATTTATCTGCCTTTCTTCTACTGGCTTGGGCTCAAGGGGTTTCAAGTGGTAAATGTCGTGATGATGATCACGATTATGCTGGCGAATGGAGCTGCGACCTGGCTGCTGACAGAATCGGATTCTCAGTTTTTACAGGACAGATTTCTTGCGCAGCCGGGCTTATCCTGGATTTTTCTGATCCTGCTGACGCTTTTGGCCTCCGTCATTTCCTATATTATCTCATGCAAAGCATACGGTACGAGGGATTTATAAGCTTGTTCGGTGATTAAAACGCCCCCCTTTATGGGTAATCTTGAGACAGGTGCTAACCTAAGTCAATTCCCCATACTGAAAATAGGAGCGTGTATCATCATGGCTGAAAATAACGGAATCCGTCAACGATTTCAGGGCAAGACGGCAATTGTGACAGGCGCGGGCTCCGGGATCGGCAAAGCGGCTGCAATCAAACTGGCCAGTGAAGGAGCCAAAGTTGCGCTCTTTGATCTGCTTAATGATCGAACGCGCACAACCGAACACCAAATCAATCAAATTTACCGTGGAGTGTCCAGGGCATTTGATGTTGATATCTCCGATCCGCAGCGGGTGGAGCAGGCGGTGAATGAGACTGTCGAGGCTTTCGGCGGAATCGATATTGTGTTCGCCAACGCTGGAATTAACGGTACACTGGCTCCAGTGGAAGAGATGAGCTTCGAGGATTGGGAGCGGACGATGCGAATCAACCTGAATGGAACCTTCCTGACGGTTAAACATACAGTTCCCCATTTAAAACAGCAAGGCGGCGGAAGCATCATTATTACCAGCTCGATCAATGGGAACGACAGGTTCTCCGGCTTTGGAATGACGGCTTATAGTACGACAAAGGCAGGGCAGGTGGCATTTTCAAAAATGGCGGCATTGGAGCTCGCGAAGTTCAAAATCCGGGTCAACTCTATTTGCCCGGGTGCTATCGCCACGAACATTGATTCGAGTACCGAGGTCAGCGACGAACTGGACGAGATTGTCATTCCGGTTGAATATCCCCAAGGCTCGCAGCCTCTGGCTGACGGTCCCGGTCAACCTGAAAATGTGGCTGATCTGGTCGCGTTTCTTGCATCCGACGAATCAAAGCATATCACCGGTGCCCGGATTGTGATCGACGGCGCGGAGTCACTGCTCTAAGTGCGTGTTCATAAAGTCGGCTTTTCAGTACCGGGAAGGCTGCGGGGACCCGAAGAAGGGGAACGGAGTGCAGGCAGACCTTACATGAGCGAAATGCTTCCTAAGGAAGCATACCCTGTAAGCATCCGTTGAAGTTCGAGGGTGAACGCGAGATTCTACGTCGAATGATCCTCATGAAAACCTTCATGATCAAAAGACGACTTTTTGAACAACCTCTATAAAAAATAGGAAGGGAGAGCCCGAAATCGGGTCTCCCTTTTTGCTTGAATCACAACTCAGTTTTTGTACAGTATGCTTAATGCTTGCCCGGTCACGATAAATGGTTCCTTATCAATCTTCTCAAGCGTGAATTCTGCAATCAAATCTGAAGCCATTAGCGGCTCGAAACGGTCGATAAGTCCGCTAACGTATGCAAGCCACCCTATGAGGGCCGTCGGCCGAACTCCGGCGCTGCGCAGACCGGCAATACTCAGATCGCCGTGGCGCTTGGCAAGCCTGGTGCCATCGGCCCCGAGCAATAACGGGGCATGAGCAAAAGAAGGGATCTGTTCTCCCCAGCCGAGCGCGCGATAGAGCTGGATTTGTCTTGGTGTGGAATCTAAGAGATCATCTCCACGAAGTACGTTCGTGATCTCCATCAGGGCATCATCAACCGTTACGGCTAACTGATAAGAATACATGCCGTCAGCCCGGCGAACGACAAAGTCACCGCCGCGGCCCGGCGGAAATTGCTGAACTCCGGAAATGCCATCCTGAAAGCGCAGTAATTGATCCTGCGGCACTTCCGGCAGAGCAAAGCGCAGGGAAGGCGTCTTCTTTCGAGCGCGCTCAGCACGCTCTGCCTTCGTCAACTGCCGGCAGGCTCCGGAATAGGGAGCGCCTTCCGATGCCAATCCGTGAGGAGCGCCTGCAATGCTATGAAGCTCGGCCCGGCTGCAATAGCATGGGTAGAGAAGCCCTTCAGCCTCCAGCCGATTCAGCGCCTCAGCGTACAACTCCAGCCGCCGGCTCTGAAAATAAGGAGAATGGGGTTCTTGAGCTCCGGGGCCTTCATCCCAATCCAGACCAAGCCAGCACAGGTCGTCGATGATTTGCACGGATTTTTCCGGTCTGGAGCGCTGATGATCAATGTCCTCAATGCGCAATAGGAACACGCCGTTTGCCGCACGCATTTGCAGCCATGAGAGCAGGGCGATTTTTGCGTTTCCCAGATGCATGTCTCCAGAGGGCGTCGGTGCGAATCGTCCTCTTTTTGTTGAATTCATCCCAGTTCACTTCCCCTTGTATCAAGAAATGTCATTTTAATATTATACAAGCCAATCTGCATGCCGAAAAGAACTCGCCTTTATCGGACGGAAATGATTCCATGATCAGGGATGACAGCTATGGTAAAATTGCTGTGATGATATATTAATTACAAGGCTGCGTAGAAAAGGATATAAGCTGAGCAAGGAGATCAGAATGAATCAGATTAGAATGCCGATTGATGAAGTCATACCTGAGATAAAGCAGCATTTGGAACATTCGGGAGCAGCGGTCCTGATCGCTGAGCCGGGAGCGGGAAAGACAACCCGGACACCGCTGGAGCTGCTCCAAACGCCCTGGATGCACGGCATGGGGGTAATTCTGCTTGAGCCCCGCAGAATGGCAGCCAGATCAGCAGCTGTCTATATGGCTGCACAGCTTGGCGAGGCGGTTGGAGAGACGGTCGGCTACCGGATCCGAAGCGAGAGCAAGGCCTCTTCCCGCACGCGAATCACGGTGGTAACCGAAGGAATCCTGACACGAATGCTCCAGCATGACCCCGCCTTGACCGGGATCGGGCTAATTATATTCGATGAATTTCATGAGCGGAGCATCCACGCAGATCTTGGGCTGGCGTTGACACTTCAAAGCCGTGAGCTGCTGCGGGATGATCTGCGGCTGCTCGTGATGTCGGCGACACTGGATGCGGAGCCGGTTGCGGCGCTGCTTGGCGGCGCGCCGGTCGTCGAGAGCCGGGGCGTGATGTACCCGGTCGAGACGGTCTATGCGGGACGTCCGAGCCAGGAGCCGCTGGATGCGGCGGTGGCAAGGACGGTGCGGCGGGCGCTGGCCGAGAGGGAGGGCGGCGTGCTGGTGTTCTTGCCCGGCGCGAATGAAATTCGACGGGCCCAAGCGGCGCTGGCCGGGGGCATATTGCCGCCCGGGGTAGAGGTTGCGCCGCTGTATGGGGCGCTGCCCCAGCAGGAGCAGCAGCGTGCTCTTGCCGAGGCGGCGGCAGGCTGCCGCAAGGTGGTGCTTGCCACGTCGATCGCCGAGACCAGCCTGACGGTGCCCGGTATCACGGCGGTGATCGACTGCGGCCTGCGGCGCACCGCGCTGTTCTCGCCGCGCACGGGCATGAGTCGGCTTGTCACGGTGCCTGCGGCACGGGACTCCGCCGACCAGCGGCGCGGCCGTGCCGGCCGCACAGCGCCCGGTGTGTGCTACCGCCTCTGGAGCGAGGCGGAGGACCGGGCGCTAAGCCCCGCAACGCCTCCGGAGATCCTGGAGGCGGATCTTACGCCGCTTGCGCTGGAGCTCGCGGCGTGGGGCGCCTCCGGCCCGGACGAGCTTGCCTGGCTCGATCCTCCGCCTCAGGCGCCCTATGGCCAAGCCATCCAGCTGCTTGGCCAGCTTGGCGCGCTCGATCAAGCCGGCCGCCTCATGGCCCATGGCCGGCGCCTGGCCGGGCTGGGCCTCCATCCCCGGCTTGCGCAGATGCTCTTGCGCGCCTGGCCGCTGGGCCTTGCCCGGCCCGCTTGCCTTCTGGCAGGTCTGCTGGAGGAGCCCGGCGCGCTTAAGGGCGGCGCAGACCTGAGGGATCATCTTGGCGCGCTTATGGAGGCAAGGTCCGAACGCAAGCCGAAGGGCGGCGCATCTTCCCTCTTAGTGGATGAAGGTGCGATGCGCCGAATAGATCTGGCAAGCAAGCAGTGGGAGCGAGCGCTGGCTGATCAGTTCTCCGGCGGGCCGGCTCCTGCTCCCGAAGCGGATTGGGAGCGCTACTGCGGCCTGCTTGTTTCTTTTGCTTATCCCGATCGGATGGCCAAGCGGCGGTCGGATGGCCGCTATCTGCTGAGAAGCGGCCGCGGGGCAGCCTTTCATCGTGGTGATCCGCTTGCTGCTGAATCCTATCTTGCTATTGCCGATGTCGATGATGGGGGCATAGAGAGCCGTATATGGCTTGCGGCTCCATTCGAGGAGTCCTGGTTAAGTGAGTTCTATCAAGATGAAATCACAGAGAACCGGACAGCTGAGTGGGATGAACAGGCAGGGGTTGTACGGGCAAGAAAGACACTGACACTGGGCGCGCTCGTGCTCAAGGAGATCCCGGATCCCAACCCTGACCCAGGCTTGATTCAGCAGGCGCTTATTCGGGTCATTACGGAGCAGGGCTCACAGGTCCTGCCATGGAATCCAAAGGCAAGACAGCTTCAGTCAAGAATATTATTTCTGAGAGAACTGAATTCCAAATGGCCGGATGTATCGGATGAGGCCTTAGCGAAGCAGGCGGAGGAATGGTTCCTGCCCTATGTTACTGAAATGAAGAAGAAAAGAGATCTGCAATCCTTGCCGATGCTGACGATCCTCGAGACGCGGCTTGGCTGGGAACTGTGCCGGGAGTTGGATCGGGAAGCTCCAAGCCATCTGACTGTGCCGAGCGGCTCCAAAATTCAGCTGCAGTATGACAGTCAAGGAAATCCCTTCGCAGCCGTTCGGCTTCAGGAGGTATTCGGCATGCTGAACACGCCAAGGATCGGCTACGGAACAGTTCCTGTTGCCCTTCATTTATTGTCTCCGGCAAGCCGTCCGGTACAGGTAACCTCCGATCTGGCAAGCTTTTGGCAGCATACTTATTTTGAAGTCAAAAAGGATCTGAAGGGGCGTTATCCTAAGCATTATTGGCCCGATGATCCATCGACTGCGCAGGCTACTCGTAAAGTCCGGCCGGATGGAGCGCGCTAAGACTATGATTGATGCAGTGAGAGTTCCTAGTGGTCTAGGTTATGTGCAGAACGGTTTGATTCGCGCCCTCCCGGGTAATATAGGAGTAACCTATTCTTCAGGAGGTTGATCCTAATGGCGAAGAAAATAGTAGGTGTATTCGAAAATGAACGGGAAGCGACGGATGCGATTAAATCATTGCAAGCTCAGGGGTTCGCACCTGATGAGATTTCCGTGTTAACGAGAGATAGCCGCGATCAGGAAGCGATACAGGATGAGACAGGCACCATGGCACCCGAAGGCGTTGCCGTCGGAGCAACAGCGGGCGGCGTGTTGGGAGGCACTGCAGGACTTCTTGCGGGACTTGGCGCCTTGGCGATTCCGGGTATCGGACCGATTGTAGCGGCCGGACCGATTGCTGCTGCATTGACAGGGATGGCTGCCGGAGCCGGTCTCGGCGGACTCGCTGGCGGCTTGATTGGCCTCGGTATTCCGGAAGATGAAGCGAAGGCTTATGAGAAATATCTGGATAAAGGACATATCCTCGTCTTGGTAGATGAAGATAGCCGCAGTCAGCGGGTATATGATACGTTCAATACGAACCATTCCTTGAACTCGAATCTGTATCTATCCGGTATGGCTGATCCCTATGGAGAGGACCCGTCTTCCCGAATTCAATAAGATACCGCTTTCAAAAATGATGTTGACGTAGGATTCTGTTTGACTTATGATGTTGCTAGAACTTCAAACCGCTGTACGATTGGCGTGTTACCATTTGATTATGGGCATGAGCCAAGAGGATGAACCTGTTAGTCAGGTTCGTTTTCTTGGCTTTTTTTGTTCCTTTTTATATAACCAGTGCTCGGCAGGCATAATATAAACTGGGAAGCACGTCCGGGAGAGCGGGTTCTATAAGATATAGGAGGGCATAGAGAGATGTTTTCAAAATGGAGAAAGAAATCTACTGAACCAAGCACGCTTGAAATTTTAGCACCAGTGACGGGAAAGGCAGTTGCGCTTACCGAAGTACCTGATGAAGCATTCGCGGCAGGACACATGGGGAAGGGGATTGCGATTGAACCTGCGGAAGGGAAACTGATCGCTCCTTTCGAAGGAAAGGTCGTCCATGTAATCAAGTCTAACCACGCCGTAATGATTGAAAATGCTGAGGGGATTCAATTTCTATTCCATATCGGGATCAACACGGTGTCGCTCAAGGGAGAGGGCTTTACTTCCCATGTATCAGCCGGCGACAAAGTGAAGGCAGGACAAACGCTGATCGAATTTAACATCGAGCAGATCAAGGCTGCCGGCTACCCGGTGATTACCCCAATCGTGGTGACAAACGCTGATGAAATGGTTAGCACGCTAGAAATGCATGCCGGTCCTGTGACTGCAGGCAGGGATACCATTTTCAAAGCGGTTTTAAAGTCATAACTAATTCAATTTGAAAGGATGATTGTTTCATGCTGGCTTTTCTCCAGAAGATAGGGAAGTCGCTTATGCTGCCGGTCGCAACGCTACCAGCGGCAGCCATTTTACTACGATTCGGCAGTATCGACTACATCAAGGATTTTCACATGGGAGATGGTGTTGGAGGGTTCCTCAATACGTATGTTGCTCCATTCCTTGAGGCTGGAGGCGGCACCATTTTTGATAATCTGCCTTTGATTTTTGCGGTCGGGGTAGCGATCGGTCTTGCTGGAGACGCAGTAGCGGCGCTCTCGGCGGTGATTGGGCAACTGATTCTGCTCGACGTACTTGATAAAGTCCCTGGAATTTTCCCGAATCTGATGCAATCTCCGGATACGAAATTGAATATGGGGGTTCTCGGCGGGATTTTGGTTGGTTGTATTTCGGCTTTTCTTTATAAAAAGTACCATAAAATCAAGCTTCCCGATTGGCTCGGCTTTTTCGGCGGCAAACGCTTCGTTCCGATGGTTACCGCCTTCACGATGGTTATCGTCGGTTTGATCTGCGGCTTGATCTGGGGCCCGATCCAAGCGGCTTTGGACGTGTTCGGTAACTGGGTGACCGGACTTGGAGGTATCGGCTCGGCAGTTCACATCATTGCCAACCGTTTGCTGGTTCCTTTTGGCCTCCATCATATTATCAACTCCATCGTTTGGTTCCAGATTGGTGATTTCACTAATGCAGCAGGTGAAGTCATTCATGGTGACCTGCATCGCTTCTTCGCCGGAGACGCATCGGCAGGTATGTTCATGACCGGCTTCTTCCCGATCATGATGTTCGGTCTTCCGGGAGCGGCTCTTGCGATTATTCACACGGCAAAACCGGAAAGACGCAAGCTGGTATCCTCGATTTTCCTGGGTGCGGCCTTCGCATCGTTCCTGACAGGGATCACCGAGCCGCTTGAATTCGCCTTTATGTTCGTAGCTCCAGTACTGTATGGCGTGCACATCGTATTATCGGGTATTTCCGCATTTGTTACTTATGCTTTCGGCATGAAGCTGGGCTTTGGCTTTTCAGCAGGCTTCATAGATTATGCAATCAACTACCAGATCTCGACTAAGCCGTTGCTGCTAATTCCGATCGGCCTTGTGTTCGCCGTCCTCTATTATGTTATCTTCCGCTTCCTCATTGTGAAGATGAATTTGAAGACACCGGGGCGCGAGGAGGATGATCTGAGTATTACTGACGAGGAGTCAGTGGAGGGAGATGTTCCCTTGGGAGACAGCCGCTCTGCTAAAATCCTGACCCATATCGGCGGACCGTCCAATGTTGAATCGGTTGATGCTTGCATTACTCGTCTTCGCCTGGTAGTCAAGGATGAAAAGAAAGTTAATGATAGTGCCTTGAAACAGCTTGGTGCATCCGGGGTAATGAGACTTGGCAAGGGCGCCGTACAGGTTGTGTTCGGACCTCAATCGGAATCGATCAAGGATGAAATCAAGAAAATGCTGTAATCTGCAAAACATAATTTTCGGGGCCGTCCATTAGGCCCCCTAAAAAGTTGGACGAGAAAACATATAGTTTTCCGTCCGACTTTTTTTTGTTTCGCCTTTTTCAGTGAGACACAAAAAGGATACTCCCGCCCCAGCAATTTTAGTGCCTTATGTCACTAAAATCGCCGCATGAACACCCTCACTAGGAATTTTAATGCCTTATGTCACTAAAATCGCTGCATGAACACCCTCACTAGGAATTTTAATGCCTTATGTCACTAAAATCACCGCATGGGCTCCCTCCCCAGCAATTTTAATGCCTTATGTCACTAAATTTGTCGCGTTATGAGTAACCCATTGTACCGACGAGCCTAAGTCGAGGGCTCAGAGGCTCCCTGCTGCTACGAGGATACAAAATATGCGAGGTAGGGGCGGCACTTTTTACTCATCCTATTTTGTCCCAGACAGAGCCCCTATTTTGGGCGAGATAGCGTTACATATAACCCTTATTACAATAATTCATCATATGAAAAATTCACAACAACAAAACCAACTTTTCTAGTTCCTCACTGCATCCCCTTACCATCCTCATACTTACTCTTTTATTTACTTGTTTTAAGCGGAAATTCAACGTATAGTGAACCTAAATATAGGAGCTGGCATTAAAATCAGGGA
Organism: Paenibacillus brevis; assembly: GCF_018919145.1. Lineage (GTDB taxonomy): Bacteria > Bacillota > Bacilli > Paenibacillales > Paenibacillaceae > Fontibacillus > Fontibacillus brevis. The sequence continues at coordinate 138,750 of NZ_JAHLQJ010000014.1, read as the reverse complement.
AGGGAGGGCTTGAATTGGCCTTTCTAATCGCGCAACGAGCTTATATCAAGTTATTTCTAATTACCAAGGTAGAACAACAACGGGGATACGGCTATCAAATGCTAGATCAGTTGAAGGAGGAGTTCAAGCCATTCGGATATGTGCCGCCCCAAAGCGAGGTATACCGGGCACTCCATGAGCTGGTCCAGGAAGGAATACTTTATCGGACGAAGCAGTTAAAAGGGGTAGATCCCAGCGTTGATTTTCAGGAGATCGTGTTATATCAGTTTACGGATGACGGCTACGAAAAAGCTAAACTTTATAAGAAGCAGGTCAAAGCAGATCTGGATCGCTGCATAGGATTGCTGCAAAAGGCTGCAACTGATAATTATGCATGATCTCGGCGGATTGAAGGAGAGCGTTGCGGCATTGAAAAGCATGGTTTCTGCTGCGCGTCAATATCACGCGAAACTTGCTGAATAACCTGAAATATTTTCGTAATAACCATGAAAATGTAATAATTTGACTTTGACAGGGTCATTCTGATCATGTACTATACTTATTACAGTTAGAGAATAATTGTAAGTCTATATCATCAGGAGGTATATCCAGAATGTCCCATGTCTTATTTATCAAAGCAAATAATCGCCCGGTTGACCAATCGGCTACTGTAAAGCTGTATGAAAGCTTCTTGCAATCATATAAGGAGAACCATCCGGAAGATACGATTACAGAATTGAACGTATTTGAGGCGAACCTGCCTTACTTCGATAATGATATGATGAGTGGTCTGTTCAAGCTTGGACGCGGAATTGAGACTACACCTGAAGAGCAGAGAGCAGCAGATCTTGCAAATACATATCTGGACCAGTTCCTGGCAGCAGATAAAGTGGTATTTGCATTCCCGCTGTGGAACTTCACCATTCCTGCACAGCTGCTGACATACCTCTTCTACCTGAATCAAGCGGGTAAAACCTTTAAGTATACCGAGCAAGGCCCGGTTGGCCTCGTAGGCGACAAGAAGGTTGTTCTGCTTCAAGCGCGCGGCGGTATTTACAGCGAAGGACCAATGGCGAACATTGAAATGTCCATGAATTACCTGAAGGCTACGCTTGCCTTCTGGGGAATCACAAATCCGGAGACGGTTATCGTCGAAGGACATAACCAATTCCCAGACCGCGCCGAATCGATCGTACAAGACGGCGTGAAGCAAGCCGCTGAATTGGCAGCTTCGTTCTAATAAGAATATCAAGCCACGGGCCGTATCCGGATCTCTTTCCGGGTGCGGCCTCTTTTGCGTAGTGATGAAACTCTTCCCGGCTACTCCCGTATCAGTTATTATGAATTGAGCACTGGAAAGGATGAAATCAGACATGGAACAAGGGATGATTGTAAAAATGTACGAAAAAAGCGCAGACGGATCGCTGAATGAAATTGATGAGCGCCTTTGGAGTCCGGCTATGATCGGTGCACTGGAGCATGTCAATTATATAGTGATACAGGATCGGGAATATGAAACGGTTGAAGGCCGATTAAATATTGATACACAGGTTTTAGAGCTTTTGCTCGTTCCTATTAGAAATCACTAAACAATGGAGGAGGGAGTTAGCTGTGGCGAATAAAGAATCAACCCCGAAGACACAGGAGAACAGCAGACTGTTCTCTTCTGAAGGGAAGCCGGTGCGCGTACTATCCACATCGCTAGGGATTGCCCTGCTGGCCAATGCGTTTCTGATTCCGGGAGAGCCTGCATTGGCATCGGGAAGCGGGTCGTCCGAACCGACATTGGTGGAATGGTCCAGTGAAGAGGTTAAAGCCTATTTTGATCAAAATGTGGACTGGAGCCTGCCGATTCCAGCCGAGGAGCAGAGCGGCCAGGAAGAAACTTCAGGCGGAACGACGATTGTCAACCACTATGGCGGATACGGAGGCTTTGGCTGGGATGATCTGCTGCTGTATCATTTGCTTTTTAATAGCGGAACGAACTATTCCAGCTCTACCTGGCACAAGAATAATAAAGGCTACTATCCAGGTACAACGACACCATATACGCCGCGTACTTATTCCAGCGGTTCTTTTCAGAGCAAGCCTGTAGCCGGGTCGGTCGTTCCTCCGAAGACCTCGACGTCAACGAAGGGCTCTATCATCCGCCGTTCCACCTCATCGACAAGCGGCGGCATCGGCGGTAATTCCGGCAGCCTTGGTTCTTCCTCCAGCTCCAAGAGCGGCTCGGGCACGAGCAAGGGATTTTTCGGCGGATGAGCAGACAGACATTCAGGGTCGCAGGCGGGCCTGCTGCTGATCGGGAAGCACGTGTCAAGGTATTGGAGGGACTTGGTTTTACATGGGCAAATCTGGAGGAAGAGGAATATTGGCTGGATCATATCATCCTGATGGACAGAACAGTCTATGAGGAATTGAATGAGGCTTCTCGCGCGCTCTGGCGCATTCTCGACAAGGCGGCAAGATATGTGCATGGAAAAAGAGATTTATACGAGCTGATAGGGATTCCGCCGCTGTTGTGGGATTTGCTGGATATCCTTCCGATGCCGGAAGAAGGCCTGATCAGCAGGTATGCCCGATTCGATTTTGCCGTCTCCCAGTCCGGAGCGATCAAGCTGCTGGAGCTGAACGCCGATACGCCTACCGGGTATGTAGAAGCCTCTATCGCTACACCGTGGCTGTTAACTCAGGCGGGTTACAAGACTGTGAATGAAGGAATGCCGCAACTTGTTGCAGAGGCCTGGAGCAAGGAACAGCCTGAACGCGCAGCTTGCGTAGGTTATGGCGAGCATTTTGAAGATAGCGGGACGATCGAGGCACTGGTAAAGCATAGCGGACGCGAGATGATCTGTGAGGATTGTCGTGAGCTTTGGTTTGATGAGGGATATTTGAAGAACAAGAAGGGGGACATTATTGAGCGCTTGTTCGCCCTGTATCCTAAAGAATGGATGGCCGTGGATGATGCTGGAGAGGCAATGGCCTATGCTTTGGAGACGGGCCGGTTGATCTTGTTCAATTCACCGCACAGCCTCATACTCCAGTCCAAGGGGTTGCTTGCCGCGGTATGGGGGCTGTATGAACTGGGGCTTCTTTATAATGCCCAGGAGCGGGAATTCATTTCCAAATATATGCTTCCTACCTATAATAAACCGTTGTTCTCCGGAGATTTTGTGTCCAAATCGATGTTTGGCCGGGAAGGAGGCTCCGTGCGGATGTATGATCCTGAAGGGATGCTGGAGGCGGAGGATGATGATGGATTCGACAGCAGCGTGCTATTCCCGTCTGTCTATCAGAAGAGAGCGGACTTGGCGGTTGTGGAGACGAGTGCAGGCAAGCTGCATCTGCTGACAGGCATGTTTGTCATTAATGGAGAGCCCTGCGGATTGTTAGGCAGAGCAGGCGGACTCATCACGGGGAATACGAGCCATTTTATCGCGATAGGAGTGGACAGCCATGAATAGTAAAACCAAGCTTACAGTGCTATTGGTCTGCCTGGTGCTGCTCTTGAGCGGCTGCGGGGCATCGGGCGTGCTGCATACGGGAACGGGCAGTGAGCAGACTGTGGAGGCCTCCAGAGTTCCATGGGACTACCGGATTCAGGAAGCCACAGTCGGTGATCTTGTCGGGAGTGACATGACTTTGCTTCCGGATAACGAACTGCTTCCAAACGACGGAAACTATGCGACTGGAGATACGATCTGGATTCTTCAATTCATGGACGCAGAGCTCACGACCGATGAGAGTCAGAAGAATGAAATCCGCCTGTCAGCGTGGAGCACCCTTAAATCTTACTCAGATCAATTCTCTGCGGAGAAGGATCTGGCTGAGCTTAAGGTTGCTGTTACGACGGAGGTTGGACTGGTGGGGGTCTACAAGACCGAATATAACGGGGACACCCGTAATTTTGCGGTGCTGGAGCTTCCGACAGGCAACCGGGTGAAGCAGCCTGTTGATGATGCGCGGTATGAGCAGCTGAAGAGCGCACAGGAGGTTGCGGTAGTGCTGGAGGAAGTCCATGATTTCGCAGATTACGATTTGACTTATGCTAAATTCCGGGGGTGGGCAAATCCATGATTCTTGTCAATATTGTCATCAGTATTGCCATCATGATCGGGCTTCAATTGTTAGGGATGGTCATTTTCAACTGGATGACGCCTTATAATGATATGGAGGAATTAAAGCGTGGCAATAAAGCCGCTGCACTGGCTATGGGCGGCAAATTTATTGGTACGGCCATCATTCTAGGCGTCTCAGCGTATACGAATTCCTCGATCTGGTTCATGATTCTCTGGTTTGCGGTGGGATATATCTGTCTGATCGCCGTATATTGGATTTTTGAATGGGTGACGCCTACGATCAAAGTTTCGGATGCTTTGAAAGAGGGGAATGTAGCGGTAGGAATTTTGTTGTGCATGGTCTTCATCGGCATGGCTTTCGCTGTGAGCAGTCTTATCATATAATGGATCAAAGATTGACATGAGAAGAGACAGGGAGCGATTAACGAATCATGGAAGTTGTCGAGCTGGGAATGATATTCAAATTGACCTTAGCGATGCTGTTTGGCTTGTTTATCGGGATTGATCGCCAATTAAAGCAGAAGCCGCTGGGAATTAAGACAAGCATGGTCATTTGTATCGCCAGCTGTCTCGTTACAATCGTATCTATTGAGGCATTTGAGGTCTTTGCAGGACCAGACCATCCGAATATGGACCCGATGCGGCTTGCAGCACAGGTTGTCAGCGGCATTGGTTTTCTTGGAGCCGGGGCCATTTTGCGCCGCAGTAATGAAGGGATTTCCGGGCTGACCTCCGCGGCGATGATCTGGGCGGCCTCGGGGATCGGGATTGCGATTGGAGCCGGATTCTATTGGGAGGCAGGATTGACCGTCATCCTGCTGATGCTTTCCGTTAATTTCATTCCTTATCTCATTAAATGGGTCGGGCCATATAAGCTGAATCAACGGGATGTATCCATCAAAGTCGTGATGGAGGCGGAGGGCGACTTGTCCATGCTGATTCGGATTATCGAACGCAAGGATGAAGGCAGCCGTGCAGTTAAGGCGCCGCAGCATCGGATCCGCCGATTGAAGATCAAGGATCTGGAAGAAGGCAAGCATCGGGTGGACATGGTCATCGCTGCATCAGAAAGGGAGCTCACCACGGAAATTTATCAGTTCATCAGACAAATCGATCATGTCATCAGCGTTGAAGTAGAGAACCTGTAAGCCAGTAGCTATCTTAAAGGTTCGTAATCCTTTTTTAACTTTTTTGTTTGTTTTACCATGCACGTGGCATGGTATGATTGTTGATGGTCATGCCATTTCATGCAACTAAAAGGATGAGTTACTTATGAGTAAGCAAATTTTGATTGTTGATGATGATGAGAAAATCGCTAAACTAATAGAGATTTATATGCTGAATGAAGGATTTACGGTACACCGTACAGGCAACGGACTACAGGCGCTGGAAATGGTGGAAGAGCTTCCGATTGATCTGATCATTCTGGACGTAATGATGCCGGGACTCGACGGCATCTCCGTTTGTCTGAAAATTCGCGAGACCTTGACCACCCCGATTCTGATGCTTAGCGCCAAGGATGGGGACATGGATAAAATTACCGGGCTGATGACGGGTGCGGACGATTATATGGTGAAGCCGTTCAATCCGCTGGAGCTGGTGGCCAGAGTCAAATCGCTGTTGCGGCGCTCTTCTTATTTCAGTCAGCCGCCTCAGCAGGCTTCCGATCATCTGATCACGCTCGGTTCGCTTCATATTGACAAGGAGACTCATATAGCCTCCGTGGATGGACGGCCGGTCAAGCTGACCCCGATCGAATTCAGCATCTTGCATTTGCTGGCAAGCCATCCGGGCAGGGTTTTCGGATCGGAAGAAATTTTCGAGCTGATCTGGAAGGATAAGTATTTTGAGAGCAATAACTCGGTCACTGTACATATCAGCCGGCTCCGGGACAAGCTGGAGAAGGAAATGGACGGGGAGAAGCTGATTAGAACCGTATGGGGGGTTGGCTATAAAATTGAAGGCTAGCCTCAGGTTTTTAGCATGGCTATTTTGGACCGTCGTTGCTTCCTTGATTTCGCTTCTGCTGCTGGTCGTAACAGCCCGATTGTTCTATTTTTTCCTGCCGACAATTTCGTTTAATTCTTTTATTTACTGGGTTAACGTGAATATTGGCTTTCCATTAGCCTATTACCTGGCAGGCGTTCCGATCATGCTGCTGTTCTCGTTGTATTTCTATAGAAGAAGCGTCCGGCGCCATGAGCACAAGTATCTGGACCAGCTTATTGAGGGCGTGCACAAGATCGAGCAGGGCTCCAATGCCAAAATTCCGGTTGAGAATGTAGGCCAGCTTGGGCAGCTCGCAACGGATATTAACCGAATGCTGGACAGAATGCGTACCTCCATGGAAGAGGAGCGCAAGGCTGAGCAGACCAAGAATGAGTTAATTACGAATGTCTCCCATGATTTGCGGACACCGCTGACAACGATCACCGGGTACCTTGGACTAATTGATCAGGACCGCTATCGGGATGAGGTTGAGCTTCGATACTATATCAATATGGCTTATGAGGAATCCTTGCGATTGAAGCAACTGGTGCAGGACTTGTTCGAATACACCCGACTGCAGGGGAAAGAAATGAAGCTGATCCCGAGCCGGATTAATCTGGCCGAGCTGCTCCATCAGATTTCCGCCCATTTTGGCTGGCAGCTGCAGGAGAATAATATGGAATGCCGTCTCTTTATGCCGGCACACCCGCTGAATATTTTAGCGGATACGGACAAGCTGCGGAGAGTCTACGAGAACCTGTTTACGAATGCCATCCGGTATGGGAGCGCCGGCCGATTGATCGATATTCGCGGCTGGATCGACGGGGATGAGGTTGTTACAGAGGTCATCAATTATGGGGAAGCGATTCCTGAGGCGGATCTTCCGCATCTATTCAACCGGTTCTACCGGGTGGAAAAATCACGGGCTGGTCATACCGGGGGCTCCGGGATCGGATTGGCGATCGCTAAAAATATCGTCGAACTGCATGGCGGAAGTATATCGGCAGACAGTGACGTGTATAGAACGGTGTTTACGGTGCGTCTGCCCATGAGCCGTGAGAAATAAGCAAAAGCTGTCCGAAGCGTTCGGGCGGCTTTGTTTTTTTATTATCTGTTCTGCTCCTTGCAAGTTTAAGGAAAACGAAGGTCTTTCTTAAGGAATTCTTAAGATTTTCTTATATGGAATGCAACCAGTCTGCTGGATAATAAGATTAACAATTGGCTTCAGACTGATCTTATTAGGAGTGGAAACCAGCAATGAAGAGAAGATCCATGGATTTAATATATCGCGAGTTCAAACTGGACGTATACCGTTACTTATATTATTTGTGTCATGATCACCACCAATCCGAGGATCTGACGCAAGAGACATTTTGCCGGGCGTGCAAGAAGCTTGAGAATCTGGAAATGGGCAAGATTAAAGCCTGGCTGCTGCGGGTTGCGCATAATGCCTACATCGACAGAGTGCGTAAAGAGAGCAGATCCCAGGTTTATGAAAATGAATTTTTCTATGGGATACCGAATGATGAGACTCCTGAGCACCATGCTCTGCGGCAGGAGCGGAGCGACGAGCTTTATGCGCTTCTGGCACAGCTGACGCCCCAGCAGCAGCATGCTGTGCTTTTGTATGACATTCAAGGCTTTTCTTATCAGGAATCCGCTGATTTGATGAAGATCAGTCTTTCCCATTTCAAAATTCTCCTTTACCGGGCCAGACAGAAGCTCCGTTCTCAAAAGAAGGATGTCCAGGTCAATACCATGCTTGCTGCTAATCTCTGATTTAAGCCATTCGAGAACGCCGATAAGGCGTTCTTTTTGCATTTGCTTTGATTTTTTTACGCTTCACCTTCATAATGAATGTGTTAAACGTAGAGAGAAATTGTGTGGATGGAGAGATGATGATGAATGCTTCAAATGCAGGGGGGACAGCCGCTCAAAAGCTGACCTTCTTTCCGGTTTTATTTGCAATCAGTCTGGTGCATCTGCTGAATGATACGATGCAATCCGCGATTCCGGCCCTGTTTCCGGTCTTGAGAGACTCTCTGATGCTGAGCTACGGTCAGATCGGCTGGATATCCTTTGCCATGAATATGACAGCCTCTGTCTTTCAGCCGATGGTGGGCATTTACTCGGATATACGGCCCAGACCTTACATATTACCGCTCGGAGTGTGCTTCACACTGGTCGGTGTGGTCATGCTTGCATATGCTCCTGTCTACAGCATGATTCTGCTCGCCGTGATGTGCATTGGCATCGGTTCCTCGATCTTTCATCCGGAGTCTTCCCGGGTGGCTTATCTTGCAGCGGGGAATCGCCGCGGCTTAGCTCAGTCCATCTTCCAAGTGGGAGGCAACATCGGGGCTTCATTGGGACCGCTGATGACGGCCCTGATATTTATACCGCTTGGCCAGCAGAGCGTAGTCTGGTTTGCGCTGGCGGCTGTTGCTGCAATTATAATCCAGTTTTTCGTAGCCAGATGGTATGCTTCCCTGAATGCTCGGCCGGTAGCGCGAAAAACCTCTATTAAAGAGTCCGGTAAGGCGCTTTTGCCCAAACCCGGTCTTAGCAGAGGGAAAATCAGCGGTGCGATTACGGTGCTTGTTGTGCTGCTGTTTTCTAAAAATGTGTATTCCATCAGCATTTCCAGCTTTTATGCCTTCTATTTAATCGATCACTTTGGACTCGGCAAGAGTACTGCCCAATGGTATGTATTTGCTTTCCTTGCTGCTTCTGCGGTAGGCACCTTCTTCGGCGGACCGATCGCCGACCGTTATGGAAGAAAAAATATCATCTGGCTGTCGATCCTCGGCGCCGCGCCTTTTGCGCTGCTCATGCCGTATGCGAACCTGTTCTGGTCCGGCATATTGGTTGTGCTGGCCGGTCTGATCATGTCTTCCTCATTTTCAATTATTGTTGTCTATGCCCAGGAACTGCTGCCGGGAAAGGTTGGGCTGGTCTCCGGCCTGTTCTTCGGGCTGTCCTTCGGTTTAGGGGGACTTGGATCGGCCGTGCTCGGTAATTTTGCAGACCAATGGGGCATCGTGTTTATTATGCAGATTTGTTCCTATCTTCCTTTGCTTGGTTTGCTGACGGTTTTGCTGCCTAAGGATGAGGCGCTGCGAGCAGGCTGACAATGAGATGAGATTCAAGCTGTCCTTGGATTGCATGAACGGGAGGAATGTGGAATGAGCTACGAGATGCCAGCTTTGATTGAGCTTCGGGATGCAAGCTGTCTAGAGGCTCTTATCCTCGGACAACAGGAAATGATAGCTGATTTGCAGGCAGTTGCTTCACTCCAGCTTCCGCAAGGACGGATTGCCGCCGGTTATATTCGGAATTTCGTCTGGGATATCCTTCACGGGTATTCGGAACGGACGCCGCTGCTCGATGTGGATGTGATCTATTACGATCCCGATTGCCTCGATGAGGAAGCGGAGAAAGAGATTGATGCCAGGCTTGGAGAGCTGGTCCCGAAATGGAATTGGTCCGCGAAGAATCAGGCCAGAATGCACTTGAGGAATGGGCATCGACCCTATGAATCGGCAGAAGATGCGATGCGGTATTGGCCTGAAACTGCAACCGCTGTCGCTGCCTTCTGGACCAAGGATGGGATGGTGCAAATCAGTGCACCGCTCGGGCTGGAGGATTTGCTCCATCTGCGGCTTAGAGAAAATCCGATTTGTGATTCTACAGGCACGTTCGAGCAGCGGGTACAGAGCAAGCGCTGGCTGGAACTATGGCCGAGGCTGAAGCTCGTATCTAAGGAAGTTTAAATTCGTTGTAGGGGGAGAGGGCTATGAATAAGTCCAAGGGCTATTTGTATTACCTGATCTGGATGATCGGTGCGTTGCTTCTTGTCTATTATGGGAACCGCTTTGTCTCGATGATGGAGCAGAACTTTGACAGTGTGCTGAAGGTGAGTTACAGCCTGATCGGTAATATTCTATACGGATTGGCGCTGGGGGCATATCTTAGTATGCTTGGCGGTCTGCCGAACCGGCGCAGTTTCCAGCGGCCTTTATTCTTCTTTGTATTTCTGCCGACCTTATTGCTTGTCATTTATCCTATTCTCAGCATTTACTTCAAGATGCCTTACGGTTCATTGTATATTCAATTGACAGCTCATGAGGGCTATTTCTTTATCACCGCTCTATGCGGATTGACTATGATGAAGAGCTTGTTTGGGAGTAAGTAAATAGAATTGAGGAGGGATATCCATGGGCAAGGTGCTGATTCTCGGTGGTACCCGGTATTTTGGCAAACGATTAGTGGAGCTTTTACACGCGGAAGGCCGTCATGAGATTACGGTGGCAACGAGAGGCATAACCGGGGCGGAATTCGCTAAAGACGTAAGACGAATTACGGTCGACCGAACGGATGCGGATTCGCTGGGCAAGGCAGCGGCAGCGGATTCCTGGGATATCATCTATGATAATATTTGCTTTTCACCGAACGAGGCATTGAGTGCAGTCGATGCCTTTGAAGGGCGGGCAGGACGTTATGTGCTAACCTCCACCTTATCTGTCTATGGATTCGGCTCATCCCCGCTCCGGGAAGAGGATATGAACCCTTTCAACTATCCTTGGGCAGCTGCGAAACGGGGAGAATTGGAGTACGGCGAAGGGAAGCGGCAGGCGGAAGCCGTGTTTTTTCAAAAGGCTGCTTTCCCGGTGGCTGCCATGCGTATTCCAATCGTACTCGGTCCGGATGATTACACAAGGCGCCTTCATTTTCATGTGGAGCACGTTAAACATAAGCTTCCGATTGTCATGCCTAATCCGAGTGCGGAGATGTCGTTCATATCATCTGCAGAGACGGCCGAGTTCCTGCAATGGCTTGGGAGCTCCGGGCTCGTCGGCCCGGTAAATACTTGCTCGGAGGGCAGTATGGCGTTATCACGGATAATGGAATGGATTGAAGAAGCAACGGGCAAGAAGGCGAACTTGGTTGCTGAGGCAGACGAGGAGCATCACTCTCCGTTCGGTATTCCATCCTCATGGACGCTGGACACAAGCAAGGCCGCGGCAGGAGGATACTGCTTCTCGCGGACTGCCGATTGGCTCCCGAAACTGATCGCCGATATTGCTGCAGGAAGAGCATGAGCATGGATTATGATTCTAAAGGAGGCATTCGGGATGAAGTGGAAGGATCGCATCGTCATCGTAACGGGAGCAGGAAGAGGAATCGGGCGACGATTGGCCGAGAAGTATGCTGAAGCCGGTGCAACCGTAATTGTCGCGGAGATGCTGGAAACGGAAGGACAGGCGGTTGCCGAAGCTATTTCCTTGCAAGGAGGCAAGGCCAAGTTTGCTCCTTGCGATGTCCGAGCCGAAGAGGATCTCATCCGGCTGATGGAATCAACGGCAGAAGAATTCGGCCGCATCGATGTTCTGATTAATAATGCGGGTGTATCCCGCTTCAAGTCTCCGTATGAGCTGTCGGTGGAGGAGTGGGATGATGTGCTGAATACGAATGTGCGGAGCGTATTTATTGCTTCCCGTGAGGCAGCAAAGGTCATGAGACTGCAGCCGGAGGGAGGTGCGATCGTGAATATAGCTTCCACCCGTGCGCTGATGTCCGAACCCGGTTCGGAGGCCTATGCCGCATCCAAAGGCGCGATTGTTTCGATCAGTCATGCGCTTGCTGTATCCCTTGGCCCTGACCGGATTCGGGTCAATTGCATCAGTCCCGGATGGATTGAGACCGGAGACTATAACTCCTTGCGCGATGTGGATCATCGCCAGCATCCAGCCGGACGGGTGGGAGAACCGGGAGACATTGCCCGGGCCTGCCTGTATTTGACCGACCCCGACAATTCCTTCCTAACCGGAAGCCATCTGGTCATAGACGGCGGAATGACACGGAAAATGATATATGAAGAATAAATCTGAGTTCAAGAAGCTAGGGGGAGATAACATATGAAAATAGGCATCATCGGATTAGGCGATATTGCTCAGAAAGCTTATTTACCTGTTATTACTGCCTTGGAGGGAATAGAACTTGTATTCTGCACCCGTAATCGGGAGACATTGGATCGTCTGTCGGCCAAGTACCGGGTTCCTGAAGCCGTGGAATCTGTCGAGGAGTTGATCAGCCTCGGGGTTAATGCGGCGTTCATTCATTCCTCTACCGAATCTCACGCGCAGATTGCAGAGCAGTTAATTCGCAGCGGAGTACATGTCTACGTTGATAAGCCGATTTCCTATCATTACAGCGAAGCTGAGCGGCTAACCGCACTTGCTGAGGAATTGGGCGTTATTCTGATGGTAGGCTTCAACCGGCGCTTTGCCCCAATGCATGCGGCAATGAAGGATACGGCTCAGGTACGTTCCGTACTTTTGCAAAAAAATCGTCTTCGTTCGCCGGATTATGCCCGCCGTTTTGTGTATGATGATTTTATTCATGTCGTTGATACGATCCGTTACTTGGCACCGGGGCAAATTACGAAGCCGCCCCGGATCTCGACCTTTGTGGAGGACGGAAGACTGGTGTATGTGCAGCTTCAATTGGAAGGACAAGACTTCCTGTGCACCGGTGTGATGAACCGCGATTCCGGGGCTAATGATGAAATTCTCGAGGTAATGAGCCCAGGGAACAAGTGGGTGATTGAGAGCATGAATACAACCGTTCATTATGAAGCAGGACAGGAACAGGTACAGAAATTCAAGGACTGGGATCCCGTGTTGCATCGCCGCGGCTTCGTTCGTATTATTGATCATTTTCTGGAGTGCGTCCAAAACGACCGGCAGCCCTCCCTCACTATGCAAGATGCCTTGGAGAGCCACCGGATTTGCGAACTGATCGTTCTGGAAGCCGAGCGGAATAATGCATTACCTTGGAGTCTGGCATGATATGATGATCAATTCTCATCCGAAGGAGGGAGCTCATTGTTCAAGGAAATGAACGAACGCTTGCTTGAACTGAAGGAACAAGGCCATCGCCAGGAAAAAGTAGAAAAACTTCTGGAAGAGCTGCGCAAGGAACTCTCCTGGCTAAGGGAGTCGCGAAGATTGGCTGAAGCCAGGCTTGCTGCGGAAGAGAAGGATGTGGAACGGTTAACCCGGGTGTCTATATCCAATCTGCTTTATACCGTTCTTGGAAAGAAGGCGGAACAGCTTGAACAAGAGAAACGGGAAGTGGTAGCTGCAAAGCTCAAGTTTGACGGGGCGGAACATGCGCTGCGCAGCAGTGAAGAGCAGTTGAAGTTGCTGGAGCTGGAATTGCAGAAGCTGAAGTATTGGAAGAACGATTATGACCGCTTGTTTAAAGCGAAAGAAGCTCAGATGCTGTCGGAAAACCCGGAGCTTAAGGAGCTGTCGGAAGCTCTTGCGGCATTAAAGGCGGAGCAGAGGGAGTTACAGGAAGCAATTCGGGCCGGGCAATCGTTGAGGCAACATTTACAAGAAGCGGAGAAAGGACTTTCCTCGGCAAAAGATTGGGGAACCTACGATATGCTGGGCGGAGGCATGATATCTACCGGTATTAAGCATAGTCGGCTGGATGAGGCAATGGATCACATCCATGCGGCCCAGAATGAGATGCGCCGATTTGAGAGGGAGCTCCATGATGTAGGCATACACGATTTCGGGAAATCTCTGGAGATCAGCGGCTTGCTTCGGTTCTCGGATTATTTTTTCGACGGATTGATTGTGGATTGGATGGTCCAGGGGCGAATCAAAGAAGCTTTGGAACAGGTACAGGGCCGAGTTGATGAAGTCAACCGAATCGTATCGCAATTAGAATCGCTGAAGCGGAGGAAAGATAGCGAGACGGAGAACATTCACAGAAAATATGTAGCACTGATTGAAAACTATTCCTAACTAATAAAAGAGCCGGTCCGGAAGTCATACATTCCGGCTCGGCTCTTCTTTAGTTCGTAGTATTCATTCAGAAAGCAATTCAAGACTCCTGTGAGTCCGATGGTTCAAATTTGTAATCCTTTAGCTTCTCCAGAGCGCTGCGCGGATCTTTCTTCGCCGGCGCTTTTCGGCGTTCCGCAGGCTGATCCGGCTTCGGCAGTAAATTAGCGATATAGTGCAAGTAATCTCTGTTCTCCTCGGCCTGTTCAAGAATAACACCCAAGGCTATAAAGATCATTCCGCTTAGAAACCCGGATACAACTGTGCAGAGAGCGGTCCAAAAGCTGCCGAGATAAGGTCCTCCCAGAACACCAACAAGTAAACCGACTGCAAAAAGAAAAAAGCCAATCCCCTTTAAAAGTCTGCTCACATGAAACCCTCCCGAATTAGATTACAAATTCATTAGATTACGATTTTGTCCGAAATGGGTATACCAGCACTGTGTAGCAAAGCACCGCGCCGACATCCCCGCAGAAGATGACCAGTGCCATAGGAACAGCTGTATACTCTCCGCCAAGCCCGACCAATGGGGCGACGACCGCTCCAAGAATATACGGCAGCAAGCCCAGCAACGCCGAAGCGCTTCCTGCGGACTTCTGCTGATTCTGCATCGCGAGCGTGAAGCTGGACGTACCGACGATACCGACGGCAGAGACAACAAAGAACAGTGGAACCAGCAGTGCAGCAAGTCCTGCGTTCAGCAACACACCTGCAAGCAGGAGTATCGAGGCTATCGCGGCCATGCCGAGACCAAAGCGCAGGAGCACGGTTTCGGACACCCGTCCTGCCAGCCGGCCTGTGACCTGGCTGGCAATAATGATGCCTACGCCGTTCATGGCAAAGATCAGACTGAAGGTCTGCTCGCTGACTTGATATATATTTTGCAGTACGAAGGAGGACCCGGAAATATAACCGAACATCGCCGCAGAAATGAGTCCTTGGCATAAGCAATAGCCGATGAACAGGCGGTCACGCAGCAGTCTGGCAAAGGTAGAGCGGGTATCCTGCCAGCCGCCGCGTTGCCGACGTTCCCGCGGAAGGGTCTCCGGCTGACCGAGCAGCACGGCAAGCAGCATGATTACGCCAACTACGCATAGCACAGCAAAGACGCCGCGCCAGGAGACAAACCGGAGCAACTGCCCGCCAAGAATCGGCGCCAGAATCGGAGCGGCTCCGTTAATAAGCATGAGCAGCGAGAAGAATTTAGTCAGCTCGGAGCCGGAATACATATCCCGCACAATGGCGCGGGAGAGGACGATGCCGGCGGCTCCGGACAGTCCTTGAATGAAGCGAAGCACATTCAAGGTGATCGCATCCGGTGCAAATACGCATAGCACCGAGCTGATCGCATAGGCGGCCATGGCAATAATGAGCGGGACGCGCCGTCCCCGGGCATCGCTCAGCGGGCCAACGACAAGCTGTCCGAGCGCCAGACCCAGCAGGCAGGCTGTCAGGCTGAGCTGGATCATGGATGCGCTCGTGGACAGCTCCCCGGCCATGGTCGGCAGGGCGGGAAGGTACATATCCAGCGATAGCGGCCCGAAGGCAGACAAACTGCCAAGAATGAGAGCCGAGGTGAATCGGCGGCTCCGGACAGCCGGATTATTGAAGCTGCCTTCTGAACGATTGCCGGCTTGTTGTGAATTGGAATCCGTAGTAATACTCATAGATGATGATCCTTTCATGAAAAGAGTCAGTGAAGTTTCAGTATAATGACGATTTTCCTATTATACTACATTTTAAAAAGCGGCGGATCGCTTATGAACCGGATTGATCTGTATTTTGCCGAAAAGAGATTGACGTATAATTGACCACCATTTAATATAGTAATCATATTTTACTTTAATACTTTTATCCATAAAAGCGTCAATGAGACTATGCTTTCGTGGGATGAATTTAATGAGCAGATGAGAGGGGTTATGACAAATGAATTTAAAGAAATCAGCCATTTTAGCAATGACAACAGCAGCATTGATCTTTGGAGTGGTAGGATGCGGGAACAATAATACAGCCGGCACGGCGAATTCCGGCGGGAATTCTTCCTCTGCCGCAGGCAAGGACAGTTACAAGATCGCTATCTCCCAATATGTGGAGCATCCCTCACTGGATGCCACGCGCGAAGGATTCTTGGCGGCGCTCAAGGATGCCGGGATTGTAGAGAAGGAAAATTTGACGCTGGATTATAACAATGCCCAAGCGGATTCTGCAAATAACATGTCAATTGCGCAAAAAATCGCCGGGGGAAAATACGATCTTGTATTGGCTATTGCTACCCCGCCAGCGATTGCAGTAGCAGGTCAGGTGAAGGATTCTCCGATTCTGTTCGCTGCGGTTACAGACCCGCTTGACGCCAAGCTGGTCAGTGATCTGGAGCATCCGGGCGGCAATATTTCGGGGGCATCGGATACGAACCCTGAAGCGATCAAGAAGCTGATGAACTTTATTGCCGATCATTTTGGAGATGTAAAGGATGTTGGCATTGTTCTCAATGAGGGCGAACCGAATGCGGTCGTGATGAGCAAGATTGCTGAAGAGGCATTGAAAGAACGGGGCATTTCCTTGGTTAAGGCAACAGTAACCAATACCTCTGAAGTGAAGCAGGCTGCTGAATCTCTGGTAGGCCGGGTTGACGCAATTTACATCACGCTGGATAACACGGTAGTCGAGGCGGTAAATACGATTATCCAGACGGCAAATGAGCATGACATTCCATTCTTCTCCGCAGATCGGGATACCGTAGAGAAGGGCGCCTTCGCTACCGTTGGATTCAAATATTATGATCATGGATACCAGGTTGGTCAGATGGCCGTGGAAGTGCTCAAAAACGGCAAAAATGTTGGTGATTTGCAGGTTACAGTTCCTGACAAGCTGGACTTCATCCTGAACCTCAGCGCAGCTGCGGAGCAGGGCATTGAAGTGACCGATGCGATGAAGGAACAAGTGCTTGACAAGGAGAACAATCTGATCGAGTAGACGAAGGTCATACTCGCCTGGAGGTAGATTCATCATGACAACTGCATTACTTGGGGCGCTCGAATCCGGGTTGATTTATGCTTTGATGGCGCTTGGCGTATATATTACATTCCGCATTCTGGATTTCCCTGATTTGACTGTGGACGGCAGCTTTACCACAGGAGGTGCGATTGCCGCGGTAATGATTACGAGCGGAACGTCGCCCTGGATCGCAACACTGTCAGCGCTTGCCGGCGGCATGGTTGCCGGCGCACTGACCGGAATTATTCATACTAAAGGCAAAATTAACGGACTGCTCTCGGGGATCTTGATGATGATTGCACTGTATTCCATTAACATGCGGATCATGGGCAAGCCGAATGTCAGCTTGCTTGGCGAGCCTACTGCATTTGGTTCCATATCCCCGTTAATCCTGATGCCGTTCATCGTTATTCTGATCAAGCTGGCATTGGACTGGTTCTTCCACACAGATCTCGGCTTGGCGCTTCGGGCGACCGGCGACAATCAGCGAATGATCCGCAGCTTGGGGATGCACACCGATTACACCCTTATTTTGGGGCTAAGCCTGTCTAATGGACTTGTTGCCCTTTCGGGTGCCTTAATTGCTCAGCAGACCGGCTTCTCGGATATTTCGTCGGGGATTGGGATGATTGTGATCGGGCTTGCCTCGGTCATCATTGGAGAGGCGATTATCGGAGCTCGCAGCGTCTTTATTGCTACACTAGCAGTCATTGTCGGTTCGATTGTATACCGCGTGGTTGTAGCCTTGGCCCTGAGAGTCGACTGGCTTGAGCCGACGGATCTGAAGCTGATCACTGCTGTAATTGTGGTGGTTGCTCTAGTGGTGCCGACGGCTAACAGATCGTGGAAGCAGAAAGCCCTGGCACGCAAGCGGACACAGGAAATGGCGGATATGACCAGCGCCCGCCAGACAGGAGGTGGATTCTGATGCTGCAGCTCAATCAGGTATCCAAGCTGTTTAATCCTGGTTCTCCCGATGAGAAAACCGCATTGATTAATGTAAATTTAACCTTGCAGCCCGGCGACTTTGTGACTGTTATCGGAAGCAACGGTGCGGGTAAATCTACACTGATGAATATGATCTCTGGCGTACTCCGTCCTGATTCCGGCGAGATCCGGATCGAAGGTAATGAAATCAGTCATCTGCCCGAATATAAGAGAAGCCGCTGGATTGGCCGTGTATTTCAGGATCCGATGGCTGGAACCGCGCCTCATATGACTATTGAGGAGAACCTCGCGATGGCATATGCGCGAGGCAAGAGGCGCGGACTCTCGTTCGGCGTAACCTCCGCCCGCCGTGTCTGGTTCCGGCAGCAGCTTAGCCGTCTGGGGATCGGACTGGAAGAACGTCTCAAGGCAAAGGTCGGCACGCTGTCGGGCGGCGAAAGACAGGCATTAAGCCTGTTGATGGCGACCTTTACCGAGCCGCAAATTTTGCTGCTTGACGAGCACACGGCTGCGCTGGATCCGGCACGGGCCGAATTGGTCACGCGCTTGACTCAAACCATTGTAGAAGAGCTGAAGCTGACCACATTGATGGTGACACACAATATGGAGCAAGCAATCCGGCTCGGAAACCGTCTCATTATGATGGACGGCGGGCGCATTATTCTGGATTTCAATGAAGAGCGAAAATCCGATCTGACGACCGAGCGTTTGCTTGGCGAGTTCGAGCGAATCAGCGGGCACAAGCTGGCCGATGACCGCGTCGTGCTTGGTTAATCTGCTGTCGAGACCGTCAGCTGGCCTTAGTAGGCCGGTCTGGCGGTTTTTCATATGGCTTATCGTTCATAATGTTGCAGGTCCGTGCTATAATCGATTAACGGAGGGGATGAAGCATGATACTGGAAGCAGCCCAGCTTCAGGTTAAGCCAGGCTTGATAAATGATTTCGAGAGTAATTTCCGCAAAGCATCGAAGATCATCTCACAGATGCCCGGATATCTATCGCATGAGCTACATAAGTGTGTCGAGACAGAAGATAAATATTTATTGCTTGTGAAATGGGAGTCCATTACCGCGCATGAAGTAGGCTTCCGCAAATCACCTCAATATGAAGAGTGGAAAGCCTTACTGCATCATTTCTATGACCCTTTCCCTACGGTGGAACACTATGTACAAATTAAAAATTAATGATTATACCCTGCAGGATGCCGTTCTGTCTGACCTAGGGGACATTGTATCGATCTATAACGAGACCATTGCCGGACGGATGGTAACAGCCGATCTTGAACCGGTGTCCGTGGAGAGCCGGGTGAACTGGTTCAAGGAGCATTCACCGGATCACCGGCCTTTATGGGTGCTGAAATCCGGAGACAAGGTTGTGGCTTGGATCAGCTTTCAATCGTTCTATGGGCGGCCTGCTTATTTAGCAACCGCCGAGATCAGCATTTATATTTCTGAGGCCTATCGCTCCAGGGGCTTAGGCAAAATACTCATGGAGCAGGCGATAGCCTTTTGTCCGCGAATCGGTGTGCTTACCCTGTTAGGCTTTGTCTTTGCCCATAACGAACCAAGCCTTGCGCTGCTCAGAAAGTTCGGCTTTGAAGAGTGGGCTTTTTTACCTCGCGTTGCTAATCTGGAAGGAATTGAGCGAGATCTGGTCATTTTGGGACGCCGGATAGATTCGGATATCGAGATAGGAGAAGAGCTTCATTGAATGAATGGATTGAATCGATAACTGGATGGCTGCTGGATGCTACCCAACTCAGCGGATTCGGCATACTTGCCATTACATTGCCGCTAGCCTTGATTCAGGGCACTTTTGGCGTGTTCCCCTTTGCGACCATTGTAATGCTGCATATTTCAACGCTTGGTGTGGCTCAGGGATTACTGGCGAGCTGGTTCGCCGGATCGGTAGCGGGGATGATTGTGTATTGGCTTTGTAAAACGACGTTTACAGAATGGTTCAGCAAAAAATGGATGTACAAGCTGGAGAAATACGAAAAATGGCAGCGAAGTCTGGAGCGTTACGGTGTGTGGGCCGTGATTTTCTTGCGCACGATTCCGATTATGCCTAACAATCTGATCTCCTTCATGGCCGCGATCTCCAAGCTGAAGACAACTTCCTATACCTGGTCCAATGCAGTAGGCAATCTGTCTAGCATTTGGCTGTTCGGTATCTTAAGTGCTTCAATCGTATTTCCGGATATGGATTTGCGCAAGTTGATTTTCCCTTACGTGTTGTTTCTTATCTTGTTGCTATCTTTGTTTGTTATTCGCCAGCGTCTGATGAAGCATCGGGAACATCGTAAAAGCACAGTATAATCATGAAGAATAGATGGGCAGACCTTTAATTGGAGGCAGCAGGAATGAATATGAACGATAAGACAGATGCCGTGACAAAGCCAAAACAAAGAAAGTTGCTATTTAGTGCAGGACTAAGCTGGATGTTCGATGCGATGGATGTTGGGCTGATCTCATTTATTATCGCGGCTCTGGCTGCCGAGTGGAGCCTTTTGCCAGAGCAGACAGGCCTATTCACGAGTATAAATTCGATAGGTATGGCGGTTGGGGCAGCCATATCCGGCATACTCGCCGACAAATATGGCCGGAAAGCAATTCTGCTGTGGACGCTCCTGATTTTCTCGGTGGCCAGCGGATTATCGGCCTTGGCAACCAGTTTCACCGTATTGTGCTTGCTGCGTTTTGTAGCAGGATTTGGCCTTGGTGGAGAACTTCCGGTCGCATCAACACTTGTATCGGAATCTGTTCCGGCAAAAGAGCGCGGCCGTGCGGTCGTCCTGCTGGAGAGCTTCTGGGCTGCTGGCTGGATCTTGTCGGCCTTGATCGCATACTTTGTGATTCCAAGGTACGGATGGCAGGCAGCCTTCATCCTTGGTGCGGTACCCGCGCTCTATGCGCTGTATTTACGCAGATCGATTCAAGATCCTCCCCGTTATGTCCGGAGTGCGGAGAAGCTTACGCTGGGTCAGCGGTTTATGTCCGTATGGGCGTCGCCGCACCGCAAATCTACAATCATGCTGTGGATTCTCTGGTTTACTGTGGTTTTCTCCTACTATGGCATGTTTTTGTGGCTGCCAACGGTTATGGGGCTGAAGGGTTTCAGTCTAGTCAAAAGCTTTGAGTACGTCCTGATTATGACGCTGGCTCAACTCCCCGGATATTTCACCGCAGCTTATTTGATTGAGAAGCTGGGCCGGAAATTTGTATTGGTTGTCTATCTGCTTCTTACCGCTGTCAGTGCGGCCTGGTTCGGCAATGCCACGAGCGAGGGCATGCTGATTGCAGCCGGGATGTGCCTGTCGTTCTTTAACCTGGGGGCATGGGGAGGCATGTATGCTTATACGCCAGAATTATATCCTACTTCAGTCCGTTCTACCGGTGTCGGCCTTGCCGCTTCGTTCGGCCGGGTTGGAGGAATTATCGCTCCGTTCATGGTAGGGATGCTCGTAGCAAGACAAGTACAGATCGGGTCCATATTCTGGATTTTCTTCGTAACGATTTTAATCGGAGCTGCGGCTGTATTATGGCTGGGAACCGAGACCAAAGGAAAAGAGCTTATCGATTAAGATAAGCTCTTTACGTCTATCATGGTTAGGGAATCAACCAAGCTCGGAGGATTGAATAAATTCTCCCGGCATGAGAGCCCGGCCTTGAATGCCTGATTCCTTCAAGGTTCTAACGAACAGATCGCCATCCTGTTGAATCAGCCCGAAGGTATTATAGTGAATTGGAACGACATGTCGTGCCTGCAGCCACTTGGCAGCCGTCAGGGCGTCTTCAGGCCCCATAGTGAAGTAATCCCCGATTGGCAGAAAAGCGAGATCAATACGGCTTCGTTCGCCGATGAGCTTCATATCACTGAACAAGGCGGTATCCCCGGCGTGATAAATTGTAAGCCCGTCCAACTCAAGGACAATTCCTGCCGGGACACCCATATAGATGTTGGTTCCCTCTACTTCGATGGAGGAGGTGTGAAGCGCTGGCGTAAGGCGGAGCCGGCCAAAGGGAAACGGGAAGCTTCCGCCCAGATTCAGACCCGATGTCTTTAGCTCTTTTTTAGCAAAATAATGGGCTAGTTCGACGATCGCGACAATTTCAGCACCGGTTCTCCGTGCAATCGGCTCTGCATCTCCAATATGGTCGGAATGCGCGTGAGTCAGCAGGATATAATCGGCTTGAATCGAATCGGCCTTGCCGCTGCTTGATGGGTTACCTGTGATGAAGGGGTCGATCAGAAGCTTGTAATCTCCGGTATCGATATGAACCGTGGAATGCCCAAGATAGGTAATCTTCATCCTTCATTACTCCTTTATTGGCAAATGTAGTTCTGATTTCATTCTCTATTATAAAGAAACGAAATGCCCATGTCATATCGCCAGAGTATACCATGTCCAGAATTCAGGATGCTTTGAACCGAGGAGGAGAATCTTATGTCAAAGAATTTGCTGGATCAACTAAAAGAGGAGAGGATTGTAGCTATTTTGCGCGGTATTCCCAAGGAGAGAGCTAATCAAATCGCTCATGCTCTTTGCGAAGGCGGAATTGTGTTTACAGAGGTCACGATGAATACGGAGGGAGCAACCCGGATGATCTCAGACTGGAGAGAGCAATTCGGAGAGCGAATGCGAATCGGGGCCGGCACCGTGCTGGATCTTAAGACAGCTCAGGAAGCGGCCTCTGCCGGCGCCGAATATCTAGTCTCCCCGAATCTGGATGAATCCGTTGTCGAGTATGCATTAAGCCGGGGTCTATCCGTTTTTCCGGGGGCAATGACTCCAACCGAAATTATCCGAGCGTGGAAAGGCGGCGCAACCGCGGTGAAGATTTTTCCGATGGCTACATTAGGCGTGGGCTATTTAAAGGAAATACGTGCTCCGCTGGATCATATCCCGATGCTGGCGACGGGAGGAGTACGAATGGATAATATTCGCGAATTTCTCGCTGCTGGAGCCGTTGCAGTCGGCATAGGCGGGTATCTGGTGAACCCTGCGCTTGTGAGGGAAGGACGCTATGAGCGGATTGCGCAAAATGCTAAGGATCTGGTTCGGGCCGTCAAGTCCTATGGACCCTCGCTTGTCTGACTGGCATTCCGGTTTTGCTTCGAGCTTCACTCGCTCTACATGACCAGATTGATTATGCTCATGCTCATTCGTTGGGGAGTAATGTTGCACATTTACGGGAAAAGGCGCAATAGCAAAGGATAGTTAAATATCAGAGGCGAGTTAGAGGGGCAACGTGTGAAGAGTTGCTACGATCGCTGTTGTTCGCGGATTTCTTTGATTGGAATAAGCTTGCCGCCTGTGGCATGTCAGCAGGATATGCGCGCAAGCCTTGGGCAAAGTGCGCATAGCAACTCGGTCGATCCGCTTTTCGCACGAACGGAATGCATACCGATCGCGTGTCTGGAAGTTATGCCCTGTCTTACGTACGGACGTTCACCCGGCGAGACAAGTGCCTTTATTTGCTTCGCAATGAGCCGAATTTCATCCTTAACCAAGAAATTTGCATAGCTTCACCAAAGATGAAGGATACTTTGATCAGGCTGGTCAACAGTATCAAGAAGCGGGTTAATCCGGGGACAAATAAAGTTCTTCTCAAAAGAAGGATTTCGTTAGTCAGAGATCGAAAGATTTTAGGTAATCGGTGATTCTTTGTAATCTCTTAACGATTCACTTGTTTAGAAGAAAGACGTAATATGTCGAGAATGGCGGAATAAGGAAAAAAACATGAAAAAAGCGTCAACAGCACGTGTCGACGCTACATAAAATGACAGAAATTATCCTTGTTAAAAATATTAAGATATGCTACAATGACGGATAGTCAAAACATATATTTTTAACCCAATATTGGTTATATATTAGCATAATACCGCCGATTTGTCAAATAAAGTGTATCGATGTTAGAGAGAGAGCAGCCATTTATTTTTCCATATATTAGGGTGGGGGTCTGTAACCATGACAGAAGACTTGACCAAGAACCATGAACTTGATTTTACGGATGACCTGTCATTGCCTCCGGGCGTGAAAATTGATGATCCGGTGCGGATGTATTTGAAGGAGATCGGACGAGTTCCGCTTCTGTCCGCCGATGAAGAAATTCAATTGGCTCAGCGGATCGAGCAAGGTGATGAGGAAGCCAAACGGCGTCTGGCCGAAGCAAACCTACGACTTGTAGTTAGTATTGCCCGTCGCTATGTCGGTCGGGGAATGGTATTCCTTGATCTGATTCAGGAAGGCAATATGGGCTTAATTAAGGCTGTCGAAAAGTTCGATTATTCCAAGGGTTTTAAATTCAGTACGTATGCCACCTGGTGGATTCGCCAAGCGATTACAAGAGCAATTGCCGACCAAGCGAGAACGATCCGGATTCCGGTGCATATGGTGGAGACGATCAATAAGCTGATCCGGGTATCCAGACAGCTGCTGCAAGAGATCGGCCGCGAACCTACACCGGAAGAAATCGCGCAAGAGATGGATCTGACACCGGAGAAGGTTCGGGAGATTATGAAGATCGCCCAGGAGCCGGTCTCGCTTGAGACTCCAATCGGTGAAGAAAATGACTCAAATCTTGGTGATTTTATTGAGGATCACGATGCTCCTGCTCCTGCGGAAGCGGCGGCTTATGAGTTATTGAAGGAACAGCTGGAGGAAGTGCTTGATACGCTGACCGAGCGGGAAGAGAATGTTCTTCGTCTCCGCTTCGGTATGGATGATGGCAGAACCCGGACCCTGGAGGAAGTTGGAAAGGAGTTCGGAGTCACGAGAGAACGAATCCGGCAGATTGAAGCAAAGGCTCTGCGTAAGCTTAGACACCCAAGCCGCAGCAAGCGGTTGAAGGATTTCATGGAATAAAGCAGAGAGGAAAGCATTCGCTTTCCTCTTTTTCTATTACAGGCCTAACGCTGATGATGGCAATGACACGGAGTCAGCTTTTTGCGTATTTGAGAATTTAGTGGTCTGACACACATGTAGGATTTCCGCTTCCCTCTGGCAGGTGTGTTCAATACGGATCGGCCTGAACGGGCAACACGGGTCCCGAACACCTTCATGAACCAGTCAATCGGATAGGCAATGGAAAGTCGTCCTTCATCCGAACCGGCAAAGTTAACTGCGGCAGCTTGGTTGCCGGATTTGGTCAGCCAGACGGAGCCGGAATCCCCGGAGAGAGAGACCGGGTTTGCGCCGCGTATTACGCTCTGATTCTTGAAGGTAATGGTTCCCAGATTACCATAGCTGCCGTAATCGACCTGGATATCGGTGTGAATGGATTCAACTCGGCCGGAGACAACGCCTGAGGTTCGGCCTACCTTCTTCAGCCGATCTCCGATTTTATAAGTGGTTACATATCCCGGAACGGTTCCGAATACCGCGTACTTGGGAGCGAGCAGGCGACGGCGTAAAGGTGTGGAGAGCGCGGCATCCAGATAATTAGGTTTGTTTTTATGAAGCTTGATGTATCGGGTCATTACCCCGATTTGGTCTTTCCTTACTGTTCCGTTATCAGCCGCCCCCGGTTGAAGCGTGGGAGAATAGCGGTTGCTGTTCTCGTTCACAAGCACATGATTGTTGCTCAAAATATACCTGGACCGCGGACGTCCTTTAACGCTGACAATCAATCCGGCTGTGCCTGATCCCTCGGGTGTACCCACGCTGTAACCGGCTATCACCGGACGGATTCTACGCCGAAAACGTCCGCCAGAGCGGTCGAGATCGTTCTTTCGGAATTTCCTTGTCCCAACGATTCGGACAGGTACCTGCTTCTTAACTGCAGAAGGCAAAAGCGGCGGTTTTCTTCTCACAGGAGCGCCGGATTTGGTTCGAGGAGCGGCGGTAGTCACGGCTTTGTCGGCATATACAATGAGAGCAGCCCCCTTATGGGGCTTGGCAGGGTCCTTGTATCCCACTCCTACACCGTGAATTCCCCGTTTTTTGAGCATGGATGCCGCGTAACGCTGTTTCACCAGATAAGCACGTTTAAAACTTACCAATGACATCACCTTTTCTTCTTGGATTGCTTTATACTATGCAAAGGGGAAGAAGGGTGTATGTTCCTAAGGCTGAAATAAGGAGCAATTGGCATGATAAAAGCATCGGATATGAAAAGCAGATTAGCGAAGTGGGCCGATAAGGAATCCTATTCCGGATTGATGGCTTCATTCTTAAAATGGGTGGTGCTTGGAGCCCTGATCGGTATATTAACGGGAAGCGCATCCGCCCTGTTCCTAAAAGGCCTGGATGCAGTGACAGAGTACCGCATGGAACAGCCTTGGCTATTATATCTCCTTCCGCTGGGCGGAGCTTTGGTTAGTTTTCTTTATATGAGGTATGGCAAAAATAGCGGTCGGGGCAACAATCTGATTCTGGAGCAGGTGCGGGGAGGACAGGAAACCATCCCATTGCGAATGGCGCCCTTGGTGTTATTTGGAACGCTGGTTACCCACTTGCTTGGCGGGTCTGCGGGCAGAGAAGGGACAGCAGTTCAAATGGGAGGCAGCCTTGCTGAAGGGGTTGGCAGACTGATTCGCATTGATGCAGAGGACCGCAAGCTTTTGCTGATGTGCGGGATTAGCGGAGGGTTTGGTTCCGTCTTCGGGACTCCGCTTGCAGGTGCAGTTTTTGGTCTGGAGGTCATAGCGATCGGTATGATCAGTCACCGCGCGCTTGTACCTTGCTTTACAGCAAGCTTCGTTGGGAACTTGACAGCGACCTATGTCTGGAAGGTAGGGCATCTTCATTACGAGATGGGGCCGGTCCCGGGGTTATCCGGTGCGGTTTTGTTAAAGGTCTGCTTTGCTGCCATATTGTTTGGCTTGACTGCCCGTCTCTTCAGTGAATTATGCCATGCATTAAAAAAAGGGTTCACCCGGTTGATTCCAAATCCGGTCTTAAAGACGGCAGCGGGCGGGGTGGCAGTCATTATATTGGTATTTGTGGCCGGAACCCGGGACTATCTGGGATTAGGCATTCCGCTAATTCAAGGCTCCTTTGAAGAAGGAGGAGTAACGCCGTTTGCCTTCCTTTGGAAGCTGTTATTTACAGCCGTTACGTTGGGTGCAGGATTTCAGGGAGGGGAAGTAACTCCGCTATTTGCTATCGGAGCTGCTCTCGGCTCCTCTTTGTCGACGCTGCTCCATATGTATGCACCATTCCTGGCCGCATTAGGATTCATTGCGGTATTCTGCGGGGCCGCCAATACGCCGCTGGCCTGCTTCATCATGGGTATTGAACTGTTTGGCTCCGAGGGAGCCGTATATCTGATGATCGTTTGCATTATCAGCTATATTTTCTCAGGACATACCGGAATTTACAGCTCACAGCAGATTGGCATCCCGAAGAGCAGCATCCTGGGCATGCCCGGTGAAAGCTACACGCTGGAAGAGTGGAAGCAGCGAAAGCGTTCGAAACAAGATTGAATGATTCTGAGGCGCTGTCTGATCCTGACAGCGCCTCAGATCTGTTCATGGCATAGGTGCCGGGAAATGAGTTAGGTAATAATTGTGATTGTAGGCGCCGAAATATCTGGAGGTGTTGTCATATCAGAGGTAACTCCGGCAAGACTAACAACTTCAAGTACGACAGGTACACCGGCAATCAGATCCGTGGTATCCAGTACAAGAGAAGCTGTCGTAAGCGTCGACAATGAAGCTTGCTGAATAGTGCCGTTGATATATACGTTGAAATAGTCGCTGGTACCCAAATCCGGCAAGGCTGTAACAGGAGCATCCGCATCATCAACAAAGCTGGCGGCAGCAATCGTAGTATCTGTTGCACCGATCATTCCAGCGTCAATGATGGCCAAGAAGCGGGCGGAATCCGGTGTGATCACCGTGGTTACTGTTCCTCCCGTCGCAACAGGTGCAGAGGATACAGCAGTAAAGTAGGGTTTAATAACAGGCATTGCGTTCACCTCCTCTCCTAGCAAATGGAATCGAATTATATCGATCCTCTATAATGTAATATGTTTACCTTGAGACTGAAACGGCGATTCTCCACTGCATGCAAATCTGTGTCCCATAATTGGGAAATTCGTCCAGAGCAAAGGAGTTTGCTGGGCATACGATATCGGAGTGAGATTTCACCGGAGGTGTTTCGAACTTGGTGCTCTTTAAACAGTCAAGGACAAAGCGTAAAAAATGGAGAGCCAGACCGATTCATGTATTGCTTGTCAAGGTCAATGGTCCCGGATTATACAAGCTTCGGCTAAACGCCGCAGGAAGCTTGAAGGTTCACCAATGCCGTAAAACAGTTCGCGCGAAGAAAAAAGTCTGCTGCCGAGATATCCAGAAGGTATCGAAATGTACTCACCGGTATTCCACTCCAAAGAACAAGGGGCTTGCAAGAAATGCCGGAACCGGTAATCCTTCGATGCAGCTGGGCATGCCGGGAGAGCAGGGAGCTCCTGGATTCCCAGGTACACCGGGAACACAAGGGGTCCAAGGGGTGCCTGGACCACCCGGCCCACAAGGTTTACCGGGACCGCAGGGATTCCAAGGTCAGCAAGGACTACAAGGAGTTCCGGGACCAAGGGGGATACAAGGCTCGCAAGGAATTGCGGGAGTACCTGGAGCAGAGGGAGCTCCAGGAGCTCAGGGACCCCAAGGTGCGCCAGGTCTGCAAGGCATCCCGGGACCACAAGGCCTCGAAGGCCCGCAAGGTATTCCAGGTCCGCAAGGCCCTCAGGGGATACCTGGAACCATTGATCTGTCCTCCATAGAGGTTATTCCATCCTCCAGCCGCTACTTTTATATTGCCGACGAATCTATGGACGGAACCGTCATTCTATCAGCCCGTCGATTCACCGATGATGCGGGTGCGGCAATAACTCATTTTCCCGAGGAGACATCGAATAGCTACAATCATTTATTTATCAACGGCATGCTGCAGGAGGGAAGGCTCTTCACCACCAACGGCCAGACCCTGACGCTGAATCTGGGGAATGATACAGTATGGGCGGGGACTCCGGTCATTCTGGAACATGTTGCGCTGAAATTGGAAGTTGGGAGTTTGTGATAAATCAGTTACAATGGAATAACTACTGGATAAAGCAGGTTACGAATCTATGAAAAAGTTCAAAAAATTCTATATCGAAACAACAAGTATTTGCAATTTGTCTTGCAGCTTTTGCCCACCGACGCAGCGGCAGGCCCGATTTATCGCGCTGGAGGAGTTCAAGCATATTCTTGACGAGATTAAGCCTCATACAGATTATATTTATTTTCACTTAAAGGGAGAGCCGCTGCTGCATCCCAAGCTCGATCAAATGCTGGATATCAGCGAGGAAAAGGGCTTTAAGGTGAACATTACGACAAACGGCACCTTGATCCGTAAGGCGGCTCCGAAGTTGCTGGGCAAGCCGGCACTGCGGCAAATGAATTTCTCGCTGCACAGCTTTGATGGACATGAAGGCTCTGTGGACCGGGAAGGATACATCCAAAGCGTACTGTCCTTTGTCCGCGAAGCCACCTCGATTTCGGACATGCTGGTGTCCTTCCGGCTTTGGAATTTGACACAGGATAATGAAACGAATCTTCAACGCAGCCGCAACCGGGAGACTTTGGCCATGATCGAAAAGGAGTTTGACCTGGATTATAAGATCGAAGAGAGAGTAGTTCCCGGCAGTGGAGTCAAGCTGGCTGAACGGATCTATCTGAATCAGGATCATGAGTTCGAGTGGCCAAGCCTGCATGCAAAGGAAGACGAAGGAAGGGGCTTCTGCCATGCACTGCGAAATCAGGCAGGAATTCTTGTGGATGGAACGGTGGTACCTTGCTGTCTGGATGGAGAAGGGATTATCAATCTTGGCAACGTCCACCAAGCCCCTTTTTCCGAGATCATTGAAGGAGAACGGGCAAACCGCCTCTATGAGGGCTTTTCCCGCCGCACAGCAGTTGAGGAGCTCTGCAGGAAATGCGGGTACCGGCAACGGTTTGGCGGAGCGTAACGAACGGAGAGAGCATAGAAGAGATCGATGAAATGTTAAAAAAGAGCAGACTTACAGGTCGAAATGCCTGAAGGTCTGCTCTTTCAAATGTTATAGGAATTGAAGTTACTTGAAGCTCAATAATTCGGGATTTACAGCGGGTATGATGCCCTCGCGCGCCGCCCGATCCAGCAGGGCATGAACAGCAGCATATCCGTCAGCTCCGAGATTTTCCGTAAAATCATTCACATAGAGCGCGATATGGGCCTCGGTTACCTCAGGAGCCATCTCTTGGGCATGAGAACGAACAAATTCAGCGGAGGCCTCGGGATGCTGCCAGGCATAGCGCACCGATTCCTGAATCCAGCCGCTAAGGGCCTCCAGATCAAGGGAACGGCGTGCTATAATGGCGCCTAGCGGAATCGGGAGCCCGGTGTCTGTTTCCCACCAACTGCCGAGATCTGCCAGCAAATGGAGACCGTAAGTAGGGTAAGTGAAGCGTGCTTCATGGATGACGAGCCCGGCATCGATGCTTCCGTCCTGTACCGCGGGCATAATCTCATCAAACGGCATGACGATGATTTCTCCTATGCCGCCGGGAATGTGAGCCGCAGCCCATAGACGGAACAGAAGATAAGCGGTCGAACGCTCGCTGGGTACGGCAACTCTACGACCGGACAAGTCCTGCGGACCGGCAATGCCTCCGGCGGTCAGAACAAGCGGGCCGCAGCCGCGCCCCAATGCGCCACCGCAAGGGAGAAGTGCATATTCGTCCAGGACCCAGGGGAGGGCGGCAAACGAAATCTTTAATATATCGGGGCCTTGCCCACTGGCGGCAAGCCCGTTCGTGATATCAATATCCGCAAAGGTCACGTCAAATTCCGGCGCACCAGGAACCAGACCATGAACCAGAGCATGAAAGACAAAGGTGTCGTTCGGACACGGGGAAAAGGCTATATTCATGAGTGCAGCACCTCCGGTAGATAAGAGCAGGCCGCTTCAAGCGCCTGCAGGGCATCGCCGATTTTCCACAGCTCACGCTGCCTCGGGCCGATGAGGTTAGAGATCGTCCTTAGCTCAAGGACGGGCAAACTTAGTCTGCGGGCTGCGACGGCCACGCCGAAGCCTTCCATAGCTTCGGCCGCTGCGCCGGGAATGCGCGCAGCAAGCAAGGCCGCGGTAGCGGCGGTGCCGGTCACGGTGGACAGGGTCAACACCGGTCCACGGCACACCGCCATGCCCGCGGCTTGCAGGCCTTCCAGCAGGCGGCCTGCAAGCACTGCCTCGGCTTCGATCCTGGCAGATCCGAAGCCAAGCTCCTCCACGCCGGTGAACCCGTCCGGCGTCTCGGCACCCAGATCCGCGGCGATCAGCTCGCTCGCGATCACCACAGACCCGACCGGCGCCCGCTCCGCGAAGCCGCCGCCAATGCCGGCGCTGATCACCAGATCATACGCGCCGGCAGCCAGCTCGGCCGCTGTGGATGCGGCGGCCATCGCCGGCCCGACCCCGGCAAGGCGCACCGTGAATTCCGGTGCGCCTGCCGATGGCCGGGCCGAGTGGAGGCCTCGCAGCACCGCTTCGCGCTCAGCCTCCACCGCAGTCATGATCAGAACCCGCCTAATGACAGCGGGTTCTATGCTTGTGCTAGGTTGATTCTCCATCAATTTGAATCACTCCATCTCCAGAATAGGGCCGTATTAAGAGCGAAGATACTGTCTTGGACGCTCGATGTCAGCGCCAAACTCCTTCGCCGCATTTAATGCCCAATAAGGATTCCGCAGCAGTTCACGACCGAGCAGCACCAGATCGGCCCGGCCATTGCCCAGAATTTCCTCAGCCTGGATTGCTGTAGTGATTAGACCGACAGCTCCTGTGGGGATATCTACCTGATTGCGAATCGCATCGGACAATCCAACTTGATAGCCAGGGAAGACGTTGATCTTGGCAGGGACCATGCCGCCCGAGCTGCAGTCGATCAAATCGACGCCTTGTGCCTTCATTTGTTGTGAATAAGTTAGATACTGATCCAGATGGTTGCCTTGCTCATCGTATTCTTCCGCCGAGATTCGAACGAAGATTGGACCGCTCCATTCCGACTTCGAGGCTTCAATCACCTTGCCCAGCAGCCGGTAACGATTATCCGGATTTCCGCCATATTCATCCTGACGATGATTGGTAAGCGGGGAGAGGAACTGGTTCAACAAATAACCGTGCGCTGCATGAAGCTCAATGATGTCAAAGCCGGCCTCTCTGGCGCGGCGCGCAGCCTGCTTGAAGGCTTCTACAGTCTGCTCTATTTGCTGCTTGTCCATTTCGGTTGGTGTTTTCATACCGGGGAAAGGAACAGCAGAAGGAGCGTAAATGGTTCCTTCCAGGTCTGCTTTCCGTCCGGCATGGGCAAGCTGGATTCCTGCCTTGGCACCATGCTGATGAATCAGGCCGGTGATTTCCTTAAGCCCTTCAATATGCTCATCGTTCCAAATACCGAGATCCTGGTCGCTAATGCGGCCCTCCGGTGTAACGGCTGTAGCTTCCAGTATAATAAGACCAACGCCGCCTACGGCACGGGTTGCATAGTGAGTCCGGTGCCAGTCTGCGACTTTACCGTCTTTATTTGGGGAAGAATACATACACATCGGCGCCATAACGATCCGATTCTTGAAGGTTACTTCCTTGATCGTATAAGGGGAAAATAATTTGGTGTTCATTCTTCCACTCCTCATCTCTATATCGATTGAACAGATTGAATTGCTCGTTATCTATGTTAGAACAAACCTTCGAGAGTTACAAGTTGCCACAAATCCTCTATTGACATCCGGGCCCGTACGGGTTAATATAAATTCCAGTTTGTTCTCTAGGGTTCCGCGGCAATTGCCGGTCCATGGTCCGAGAGAGAACACGCAGCCATGCTGCGGACACGGAGGGATAAAAGCCCGGGAGGATATCTTTTTGATATCTTTCCGGGCTTTTTTGGCTCCATACAAGCCGACAGAAGACCGGAACAGATCATCAATACAAACCGGAGGTGTTTTTCATGAGCAAGGATTGGATTAAGGTATTTGTCGCTGCATTCTTTGAGGTGCTATGGGTCATCGGCTTGAAGCATGCTGACAGCTTCTGGACATGGAGCGGAACGGTTATCGCCATTATTATAAGCTTCTATGTCATGATTATGGCGGGCAAGAAGCTGCCTGTAGGAACGGTATATGCGGTATTTGTCGGATTAGGTACAGCCGGTACAGTCTTGTCGGAAGTGTTGTTCTTTGGCGAGCCGTTTAAATTGGCCAAGGTTCTGTTGATCCTGCTCTTGCTGGCAGGCGTGATCGGACTGAAGCTGGTTACGAAGGATCAAGTAGAGGAAGGAGCTGAATCCTGATGGCTTGGATGACATTAGTGTTGGCCGGACTTTGCGAAATGTTTGGGGTTACGATGATCAATAAGTGGCATAAGGATCAAAAATGGCAATCCTTAGTCATGCTCGTTGTCGGATTCGGGCTGAGCTTTATCTTTCTGGCTTATGCGATGGAGACATTACCGATGGGAACCGCTTATGCTATATGGACAGGGATAGGCGCTTCAGGTGGCGCAATTCTGGGAATGGTTCTGTACAACGAATCCAAGGATTGGAAAAGAATCGTGTTCATCAGTATGGTACTATGCGCAGCTGTCGGTCTGAAACTGGTGTCCTAGACTATATAAGTTGAACTACTGAATTTTTACATTCTGGGGGCAACGTGTGAAGTGTGCTTACGATCGCTGTTGTTCGCGGATTTCTCTAATTGAACTAAGATATTTTAAGGTAGAAATCCACTCACAAAGGCGAACGCTTACGCTTCTTCAACACACTTCACACTTATGCCCTTTCTACGTAGCTTTTATAGTTCAACTTACATAGTAAAATTTTATATTAAAAAAACGTCCCTGCTGGATTCCAGCGGGGACGTTCGTATTCATCAAGCTCAGGCCCGTTTGGTCGCCAAGGCGAACCGGTCCTTGATCTGTTTACTGCTTCGCTTCATGGCTGAGCGTTGCTCCTTCAAGATATGCGAGGAATTCCGCTCCTCCGGAACAAATAGCAGGGCATCCTTGGGCTGAAAGCCTACCGCTTTGCTCACCTTCCCGTTTTTAGATACGAATACGCTACTCATCGCTTCAACCCTCCCAGAAATAATTTGACCCATTCGATAATTAACGGATTTTTACTTAGTATAGCACGATTAACGCTTTCTTTGTAATGGATGAATTTCCTGGCATTCCAGTCCGGGTCGGCCGGATAGTGTAGGGTAAGCACTTTGGAACCCGAGAAGATGCAGTGATAGAACATGGCTTTGGCTTCCTTATAATAGATCTGCTCGGCCGGATTGCCCATTTGGACCGTCAGGGCCATGTAAGAGCTTTGATCATCCAGCCTGAACTCGGGTACAGGAACCGCATTGCCTGCGGCAGCATCCAGATAGAGTTTGTCCTCCCTAAGCGTATATAAGGTTGCCGCACAACAATCGCGATAGTAACCGATACATTCCGTCATATATTGCCCGTAAACCTGTTCAATATCTCCGCCCTTCAGCATGCGCCTGATCTTTTCAAGCGCACCTTCAGGCTGCTCCAATCCTGTAATTTGCATAGAAGGAAGGAGTGAGGTAATTAGCTCAAATGCATCGTCGTATTGCTCCAGCCGCATTGATGTTTGTTCAATGTAGTCCTCCAGCGGCAGCAGCAGGGATCCTCTTCGCAGCAGATCGCTGAAGTACATCTCCCAGTCGATCGGAACCCCCAAGGTCAAATCATCAATGTAAACTTTGCGTTGTGTCATATCATAGTAAAAATACCATACGTAAGGGTCGATGTTGGATGGAATTCTGGAGTCAGCTTGCAGCAGCTCTATCAGATGGGTCGGAGGAGGGAATCGGGACTCCGATGCTACATATTTCTCAATGCACTGCTCCAATATCGGCTTAACCGTCCCGAAATAGCATTGCTTGACTTCAATATCGGCAAAGACAAGAATCAGCTTGCCCTGCTCACAGGCCTTTATGAATTCCATATGGGTGACGGTTCTCATGGCATTCCCGTAATAAGTGCCAGCCCGGCTTCCGATAAACAGCAGATAAATATCACTTTCTTCAACGGCCTCCAGGCAACGGTGCACCGGATCCACATGTCCAAGCCAAGGGCCCAGATTTTCTTCCCACATCAGGGGTTCGTGGCCAAGCTGTTTAAGCTGATGGTACACCTTTTGGCGAAGGGGCTTCAATCCGTCCTCATTCACAGAACTGATAAAAATTTTCGTCTTGGGCATCCGCAGCCTCCTCGAGCGTCTATTACTACCATTATAACCCAATTCTAGTTAATAGATAGTCAGTGGTTTATTTTTGCTCGTTCGGGTAAAATAAACGTAATTCAGGCAGAAGGAGAGAAAACAGATGAGCAGTATGATTGATTTACTGAAGAAACGCCGCAGTATCTATGCTATTAATAAGGAAATTCCAGTCTCGCAGGAACGGATTGAGGAGATTGTGGGCCAGGCGGTCAAGTATGTGCCAAGCTCCTTCAATTCGCAAAGTGCAAGAGTACTTATTCTGCTTGATGAGCAGCATGATAAATTTTGGGATCTGACGAAGGAGACGCTTCGGAAAGTTGTGCCAGAAGGCCAATTCGCTTCCACCGAGGACAAGATGGCTTCCTTCCGCAGCGGCCGCGGAACGATTCTGTTCTTTGAAGAGCAGGCTATCATTGAGGGGCTTCAGCAGCAATTTGCACTCTATGCAGATAACTTCCCTGTGTGGTCGGAGCAGTCCTCAGGCATGCTGCAGCTGGCCGTATGGGTAGCTCTGGCCGACGAAGGAGTAGGAGCTTCATTACAGCACTATAATCCGCTTGTGGATGAGCAGGTTGCCAAGGAGTGGAATGTGCCATCCTCCTGGAAGTTGATTGCACAAATGCCGTTCGGGGGGATTGCGGCTCAAGCCGGCGA
Organism: Paenibacillus brevis; assembly: GCF_018919145.1. GTDB lineage: Bacteria > Bacillota > Bacilli > Paenibacillales > Paenibacillaceae > Fontibacillus > Fontibacillus brevis. Next base: position 102,989 of record NZ_JAHLQJ010000014.1, on the reverse strand, counting down.
CAAAGAATTCGCACCGCTCGAGGTGCGAGTCAGAGTCGCTAAATAATAAAATGTATCTTCAAAACGTCTTCGACCCGCATAAAACGGTCCGGAGGCGTTTTTTCATGCAGATTTATAAAGCAGCCAGGAAAGAGACAAGAGTCCATACAGGATTGGAGCCGGATGCATAGGATAAAGCCTGACGAAAGGGAATGAGAAGTTGTAAAGAAGAGAAGAGGGGGTGGCATGGATGCAGCTTTCAACTCTGAAGTTAGCTCCGGGATCACGATATGTTACAACCTATTATGACTTTCGAGCTGACCGATCAGGCCCTACTGCCATGATTATTTCCGGTGTACATGGGAACGAGACCGCCAGCATCGCCGCCGCGCAGCAGCTTGTTAAGCAATTGAAAAGGGGAGAGCTGACTCTATTGAAAGGAAGGCTTGTGATTGTGCCTCTTGTCAATCAGCAGGCCTATCGCAGGAAGGTGAGGGGACGACCAGATCTTAACCGGCAATTTCCTAGACAATCCGGAAGCAAAGGACGAAACGGACTTGCCAGAGCGGTATTCAGGCTGGCCCGGCAAGTATCCCCAAGCTGGTTCCTGGATTTGCACGAAGCTAACGGCTTGTCTCAGCTTAGCTCGCGTGTGCTCGGGCAGACATTGATTACAAATCCACGCAGCCCGGTTATTCCCGTAGTTCAAAGACAAATTCGGAAAGTGAATGCAGCTATCCCGAACAGAAACCATCATTTTAACCGGCGCCTGCATGAGCTTCCGGGCTCCGCGCGAACCGCGGCAGCACGTCTGCTTAGAGCTAAAGCCGTAACGGTTGAAACATGCTGGAGTCTTTCGCGGGCGTCCAGAATCAGGTATCAAAAGAAAATAGTGCGAGGTTTCCTGCAGGAGGCGGGGCTGTTGAAATAAAAAAAACGCCCGGTTGACCGGGCGGCGGGGGGAACGTTATTTGTCTTGAGAATCGGAATCGGTAAAGGCGACCGGCTTGGCCACCCACTCATCGGCTTCCGGCTCGATATCCACACCATTTTCCAGCTTCTTCTTCTCCGCAAGCGAATCACCATCATGATCTTGCTTATTGCGAAGCTCAGCTTCATCCTGGGAATGACTGCTCTGATTATGCTGCGGCATGATATTTCCTCCTTCTTCTGACTGTACTGTTGAGTTAACCTATACTATCTGAGGTGCTTTTCGAACTCATACTTATAGTTACCCGATACAGGTAAATAAAAACATGAATTTTTCCAGTACCGGAAGCAGGCTTGTCAGAGGCTTAGGATTTCGCGGATATCTTGTTCATTCAAGCTGGACCATGACTCTTCATCCGGATGGAGGACCTCGTCGATCAGATGCATTTTCTTCTGTTGAAGCTCGTACATTTTCTGCTCCACCGTATTCTCGGCAACAAGCCGGAGCACATGTACAACCTGTTTTTGTCCCATGCGATGGGCCCGGTCCGCAGCCTGCTGTTCAACGGCGGGATTCCACCATAGATCATAGAGAATCACGGTATCTGCGCCGGTCAGATTCAAGCCTGTACCGCCTGCCTTCAAGGAAATCAAAAAGACATCATTCTCGCCCTCATTGAAGCGGGAGCATAGCTCTACCCGTTGCTCAGGCGGTGTCCTGCCATCAAGATAGAAGAAGGGAACTCCCCGGTACCCTAACTCTCTTCCGATCAGACTGAGCATTTCGGTAAACTGGGAGAAAATAAGCATCCGTTTTCCCGCGCTTAATGCTTCCTCGATGATCTCAAGCAGCTGTTCATATTTGGCAGAGCTATCCTGATAACCCTCAACGAACAGGGCAGGATGACAGCAGAGCTGCCGCAGTCGGGTGATTCCGGCAAGAATCTGAATCCGGTTTTTCTCGAAGCTGTCATCATTCAAATGCTTGAGCGTATCCTGCTGAAGCTGGGCCAGCATAGCGGCATACAGCTTCTTCTGCTCTGGAAGCAAGGCGCTGGATTGCAGAGATTCGATCTTCTCAGGCAGCTCTTTCAGAACATCGTTCTTCAATCTGCGCAGCATAAAAGGCCGGATCATCCGCGCAATCTGCTCCCTCCGTAGCTCATTAAAGCGAGTGCGGCTTTGGAACAGCGCCGGGAAGACGGCATCATAGATCGACCATAGCTCCTCAAGCGAGTTCTCGATCGGAGTTCCGGTCAGGGCGAATCGATGCCGCGCCCGAAGTGTCTTGACGGCTTTGGCGGTCTGGGTTGCATAATTTTTGAAGCTCTGGGCCTCATCGAGAATCAGGGTATGGAATGAAGCGTCTGCGAACAGCTCGACATCCATCCGAAGAAGGGGATACGATGTAATCAGGACATCATTCTCTTCCAAGTCGCGGAGCAGCCGGACGCGGTCCGGCTTGGCTCCGTCAATAATTGTGCACCTAATATCCGGGGCGAACCGTACAAGCTCATTCCGCCAGTTGTAGACCAGAGAAGCAGGGGCTACGATCAAAGCAGGCAATCGCTCCGTACGAATCTCGTCCAGCTTGGATAGCAGGAAGGCAATGCTCTGCAGGGTTTTTCCCAGTCCCATATCATCTGCAAGTACGCCGCCGAAGCCGAAAGAAGCCAGCATGCTCATCCATTGGAAGCCAAGCCGTTGATAGTCCCGCAAAACCGGGGCAAGCCCATTCGGAATTTCAACCTGCATTTCTTCAGGATGCCGAAGCAGTGAAATCATTTTTCCGATGTCGTTATCCAAATGAACAAGGCTTCCATATCGTTCTTCTTCCATAATCTGAAGCCCGCGGGCAACCGGAAGCTTGAAGCTTGCTCCGTTCTTCTCCGATGGGAGAAAGGGCCCGGCATCATTCATTAACTGGACAATATCCTGGAATTCGGCACTTTCAAGCGGCAGCAGGGCTCCATCAGGCAGACGGTAATATTTCCGCTTTGCTTCGAGTGCCTGAATGACCTCTCGGATTTCCTGTTCCGAGATCCCGTCCAGCCGAAAGGTCAGCTCCAGCCAATCTGTTCGTTCTCCAAGAGCAAGGGAAGCCTTTGGCAGCACAGGAGCCGGCTTGACCCGGACCTTCACCGCAGAAGTGGCATAGACCTCCACCAGTTGCTCGAGCCGTGGAAGCATGTGAACGAGAAAATCATACTCCGCTTCCTCGTTGTCAAGATAATAGGCGCTTTCCGTCTTGGAAAAGCCGCTTCCCTCCATGAGCTCCAAGATAAGCCGCTCCTGTTCATCATCCCGGAGCAGGATATGCTCCGTTCCGCGTTGCTGTTCAGCGCTTTCCAGGGGATTCAGCACCACATTGCCGTAATGGAACTCCAGCCCGGCGAGAAGTCGTTCACGAAGCCGATCCAGAAACAGCTTGGCCTTTAAAGGCGTCCGTTTGATCCGGTTGCTGACCTCCTCCGCGACCTGGAGCTTGCCGAGCTTGGCCAGACCGGGCACGACTCTGCGCATAAACGGCTCCATCTGCTCCCCGGGAACATGGACATAATCTCTCCGGGAGGCATCCATCATCCCCTTCATTTCAGCAAGCCGGCGGCAATCCTCCTCTTCCAGACGGATAAAGGCATCCTCATATCGGACAAGCCCGTAATCTGCATACAGCTCAAGCTCCTCCAGACCATGGATCACCAGGATGCTGCCATGATCCTCGGACGGGCGAACCTCAAAGCGTAAGGGCAGGGGATGAAAGGAAAGCTGCAGCGGAATTACTCCGCCTTGGCGGTCTTCCACTTTCACAGAGGAAGAGTTCATGAACAAGGAAAGAAGCCGATTCCAGGCATAAGGAGGGAGGACCATCAAACGCTCCTCCTGACGACGACCGTGAGGCTGACTCGGGATCGCACCGGAATAAATCTGTTCATTTTTTGAAATAGCAACCAGCTCGCGAATGATCTCGTAATCCTGGGGATCGAAGCTGTGCTTCTCCGGATCATAAGCGAATTGCGGTGTGAACGAGAACGTTTGTCCCCGGTCCGCCAAATCCAGAAAGGCAAGAATATTCTTGACAATATAATGCCTCGAGACTCCCAGCTTCATCTCCACGGCAAGCAATCGGCGATGGGTTCTGTAAGCATAGGGTCTTAGAATGAACTCAACCTGAAGGCGTGTGCGGGAGTCAAACCGTACTTCTGCCGGCTTTCGGCGATAGGAGCGCGGATCGAACAAGCCGATCAGGTCGCGGGTTAGCCACACGTCCTTGCCGGTGGAATCGGGCCGAGAAGGGGAGGCGCTCAAAGCACCTGAATCCATTACGGGTTCATGGTCAATCTCTGTTCCCTTATGCTGCTGATCATCAAAGATAGCCAGCAAAACTGCTGCAATATGCTTGCAGTAATTATGAAGAGAGGTATAGACCTCGCAGCTGCACTGAGCGGCGACATTTCCTTTTGCAGACAGATCAATATGCACAAAGCAGGTATCGATATCATGTACGACAGCGTGGAATTGCTGTCCCTCCTGACCCACTGGAGTGAGATCGACCTTCTTGTGACGGTAATAAGCTTCTCCCCGGTCATAGGCGATGCGACCGCAAAGGAGCTTTATAAATTGACGCGTTAATTTTGCGCTCATAAGCTGTTGACCTTTCTATCATTGTTATACATAAGTTGAATTAATGATTGACGCATGCACTTTCTGCGCATCTCTTATAGTTCAACTATACATATCATTTATAATAACAGAAGATGGGGACGTATAGAGAATGTTCGGAGTGATGGATTTGCATCAAGTATTTGATAGGAATAGAATAACAGATGATAGATCCTAATTCATTTCGGAAGGTGTGTGTGAAAGAATGGAGTTTACCCGTTTGGGGCGTTCAGGTCTGAAGGTCAGCAGGCTTTGTCTTGGAACCATGAATTTCGGCACAGAAACGGAAGAGAAGGAAGCATTCAAAATTATGGATGCGGCATTGGATGCAGGTATTAACTTTTTTGATACGGCCAATGTGTACGGCTGGGAGAATTCCGGGCGGACAGAGGAAATTATCGGCCGCTGGTTCGCCCAGGGCGGCGGACGCCGGGAAAAGGTGGTCATCGCCACCAAATTCTACGGAGAGATGAAGACGAACCCGAATGACGGCCCGAATAAAACAGCCGGCCTGTCTTCGTACAAGCTGCGGCGCCATCTGGAGGAGTCGCTCCGTCGTCTTCAGACAGACCATATCGAGCTGTATCAGATGCATCATGTGGATCGGAATGTTAGTTGGGACGAGCTGTGGGAAGGTTTTAGAATCGCGATGTACCAAGGCAAGATCGGCTATGTGGGCTCCAGTAATTTTGCAGGCTTTGATCTGGTGAAGGCGCAGTACGAAGCCAAAGCCAAGGGCATGCTTGGCCTGGTGTCCGAGCAGCATAAGCTCAGTCTGCTGTGCCGCTTGCCGGAGCTGGAACTGCTTCCGGCGGCAGAGGAGCACGGCATCGGGGTTATCGCCTGGAGTCCGCTCGACGGTGGACTGCTTAGCGGACATGCACTGCATCCGATAGAGGGCTCCAGACGCTCGAACAATCCGGAGCGCGTAGAACGTCACCGCGCCCAGTTGGAAGCCTTCGAGGCGTTCTGCAAGGAGTTGGGCGAGAGCGAAGCGAACGTGGCCTTGGCCTGGACGCTGACACGTCCGGCGATGACGGCCCCGATTATCGGGCCGCGCACACTTGAGCAGTTAGAGGGCGCATTGCGCGTCGTCGAGATCAAGCTGGGTGAAAGCGAGCTTAAGCGGTTGGACGAAATTTTCCCGGGACCGGGAGGAGCCGCTCCGAAGGCATATGCCTGGTAATCATGCCTTATAATCTAGAACCCCTGGTTGGACGCCACCGTCCAGCCAGGGGTTCATCTATTTTAATCTTCCTCCACTTTAATTTCCGGGTTGTAGGCGACTTACTAAATATTAGACGTCCGGGTCGTATCGGGTTACTTTCGTCTGAAAGCTTAATCCAACTCTCTTTTAATTAATACTGTCGAGATTTGGAGCGCCCTGATCCTGCGTGTTAGCAGTGTGTGCTGAGGTGTGCCTTCTTTCAGCTTCGGCAAGGCTTTCTCGCATTTACTTATCGTCGATTCAAGTGCCCGCAACGCTTCTTTTAATTCTTCGCTCGTAAAGTTGTCCACGGCATAGTCCTCCTGGATTTCCATCAAATTTGGCAGCAATCGTATAATAAATTATCTCCTTAGGGGATCATGCTGTCCATAGGTAATTCAGAAGCATAGATATACTTTTTTGAAAATATGTATTGACCTTCACGTTACGTAAAGGTGTACTCTGGGATTGTCAGGAGGGAAGCATATGGAATACACGATTCAAAAGCTCGGCAGGCTCGCGGGAGTCAGCTCGAGAACGTTAAGGTACTATGACGAGATCGGCCTTCTCAAGCCGGCGAGAACGAACTCGTCCGGGTATCGCATCTATGGTCAGAACGAGGTGGATCTGCTGCAGCAGATTTTGTTCTACCGGGAGCTTGACGTTCCATTGGAGCATATTCGCGAGATCATGCATAATCCGGAATTCAACGGAGAAGATGCGCTGCGGGAGCATCGTGGCAAGCTCCTGGACAGAAGAAGACAACTCGATGCGCTGATTGCGAGCATTGATCAGACGCTTGATGCGCGGGAAGGGAGAACGACGATGACGGATCAGGATAAATTTGCAGGTTTCAAGCAGAAGCTGCTGGAGGAAAACGAACAGAAATATGGTGCCGAGATTCGGGAGAAATATGGGAAAGAAGCCGTGCAGCAGTCAAATGCCAAGTTTGGCAGCCTGAGTGAAGCACAGTACAATGATATGCAACAGACGGAAAAGGAATTGTTTGCAGCTTTGAAGGAAGCAATGGAAAGCGGAGACCCGGCAGGAGAAGCGGCACAGCGTGCGGCTGACCTTCACAAGCACTGGCTCAGCTTTACTTGGCCTCAATACTCCAAGGAGGCTCATGCAGGCCTTGCCCGGATGTATGTAGACGATTCGCGCTTCAAAGCCTACTACGATTCGCGCTTCGAAGGAGCGGCCTTGATGCTTAGGGATGCAATATTGCATTATATAGCTAAGTAAAAGGATGCAGGCTTCAAAGCTGTCTTCAGATCAACGGTCTGTAGGCAGCTTTTTTGCTTGCATTGTTCGTCCGGGTTGATTAAGGTATCATGAAGAATAGGCAAGATAGGCGAAACAATTTTCTGATTGAGGTGGAAGCGATTGAAGACGGTTGTCATTGTTGGCGGGGGAATTACCGGCCTGTCAGCGGCTTATTATCTAGAGCGGGAGTTATCTGAAGCACAGGAGCAGCTTCGAATCGTGGTTGTTGAGGCACAGGAGAAGCTGGGCGGGAAAATACATACGATTCATGAATCAGGCTTTATTATGGAGGCTGGGGCAGACTCTATTGTTACGCGCAAGCAGAATACGGTTCCATTGCTTGAAGAGCTGGGCTTGGCTGAGGAAGTTGTCTATAATGCTACAGGAAAATCATACATTTACACGGAAGGACAGCTTAAGCTGATTCCGGAAGAGGCGGTATTCGGCATCCCGATCGGACTTGAATCCTTGGCAAAGAGCAAATTGGTATCGGCAGAGGGGAAGGTGGAGGCGCTCAGGGATATCTACACGCCGAACGAAAGCTATACCGCAGAAGACTCGGTGGGAGTATTCCTGGAAGCTTTTCTTGGGGAAGAACTGGTTAGCAAGCAAATTGCTCCGGTGTTGTCGGGCGTATATTCCGGCACCTTGAAGGATTTGACACTGGCTTCCACGATGCCTTATTTGCTGGATTATAAAAATGAATATGGCAGTATTATGTTGGGGCTGGAGGCAAATCGGCACCTCTTTAAAGGGAACGGAAATAAGAAGTTTTTCTCCTTTAACGGCGGGCTTGGCCGTTTGGTTGACCGGTTCGAAGAGAAGCTGAAGAATGTTGAATTCATCAAGGGAGTTCCGGTGAACGGCATTCAAAAATCCTCGGATTCTTCTCCAAGCTACCAGGTACAATTGGGGGACGGGTCTATTTTGCCAGCGGATTATATCGTGCTCAGCGCACCGCATCAGGCTGCAATGTCCATGCTGAATAGCGATGATCTGAACCGGGATTTCTCCAGGCTTCGCGGCAGCTCGATGCTCAGCGTGTACCTCGGGTTTGACCTGGATGACGATGCGCTGCCCGTGGACGGAACAGGATTTATTGTCTCGGGATCAGAGGATGTCCGCTGCAATGCCTGTACATGGACAAGCCGAAAATGGCCGCATACGTCGGCGGAAGGTAAATTTCTTACCAGGCTCTTTTACAAGAGCACCAGTCCCGGCTTTGAGGAATTGGCGAGTATGACAGAGGGGCAACTGCTGGACCTTGCACTTTCCGATGTGGCACGCAGCCTGGGCATCCAGGCAGAGCCGGTATCCTGCGTTATCTATAAATGGCTGGATGCGATGCCTAATTATCATTTACAGCATCCGGAGCTGGTGCGTTCCTTGGAAGAGAAGATGAAGCTGCTTTATCCTAGAGTTCTATTGGCGGGCTGCTCGTACTATGGGGTGGGTATCCCTGACTGCATCGCTAATGGTGAGGCTACAGCCAAGCGAATTGCTCAAGATATCAGGGAGGTGTAGCCTAGTACTCGATGGAAATACATGAGTTCACAATTTGTTCATTTATTAGGGCCAAGCGCGGTGATTTATTTTCTGTGAGACGGGTATATTATAAGTAAGTGGGAAGTGGTAATGATCATACAGCACAACGGGATGATGCTTCAAGCTCATCCGGAAAGGCAGTTGATTCACCATGAAACCTCGTGAAAGAAGAAAGAGACGGAAGCTGTTGCTTGGTCTCTTGTCTGGTAAAGTTCCCTAGCAATTGGAAAGTTGCTTAACCATATTTAATATCGCTTCCCACCCCAGAAGGCTTGCGCGAAACGGAATCGCGCGAGTCTTCTTTTTTTGTGCGGTCACATGCACTGCATCTAATTTACAAGCGTTCTCTTATATAAAACGGGTATTGCTGCTGCGATAAGAATCATCCCCATAAAAGCGGGGGCGGCATGACCGAGTGATACATAGATTCGACCCCCAATGACGGGTCCAATCATTCTGGCTAAAGCTTGAATAGCTTGACTACCGCCTTGAATGCTTCCTTGCTTCTTGGCTTCGACAGATTTGGAGAGCATGCCATTGAATGAAGGGCCAAAGATCGAATCGCCAAAACCGAAAATAAACATTCCAGCGATAAGAAAAGGATAGAAGGAGAACAAAGCGGATGTAGCAATAAGACCGTATCCTATAATCTCCGAGGCCATCCCAAGGACGGCTATCCGTTTATCACTAAGCTTCTTCAAAAGCTGTGGCATAATGAAGGCCTGTGAAATGATGTCTTGGAAACCCATAATGGAGAACATAAGTCCGATTAGAGCAGGCTTCCAGTTGAAAGTATCCATTGTAAATTGGGAAAACACTGCTTGTAAAGATCCATTGGGTATCCAGAGCAAGAATGCTGAGATAAGCAGTCTGTTTAAGCTTTTCATGGAAAGCACGTTTGCAAGCTGGCTGAATGGATTCAGTCTTACAAAAGTAATCTCTTTCTGCCGGTGATGCTTTTCAAGGCTCTCGGGCATAAAGAAGAATCCATACAGAACATTCAATAAAGTGATGATTGCCCCAAAATACAAGGGGACGGAATAGCCAAACTTGGCAAGTAATCCGCCTAAAGCCGGACCAATAACAGCACCTGCACCAGCGACCGCGCTCACCCATCCAAAGTATTTCGTTCTCTCTTCCTGAGGAATGATGTCTGCAAAATAGGCGAAGATCGTGCTTATGCTCCCGCCTGTTATACCTTCTATGATGCGTCCGGCAAATAGAACCCATAGAGCTCCTCCCATGCCAAATATGAAGTATCCGATTGCTGAGCCCAAAAGGCATATTAAAAGCAACGGACGGCGACCATATTTATCGCTCAAGGCTCCAAGTGCAGGGGCCGCGAAAAACACGAAGGCGGCATATACAGCGGTCAGGAGCGTAACAGCTATAGCTTGATCTTCCGGGTTGCTTATATATGGCTGAACCAGAAAAGGGACGACGGGCGTTATGATGCTGAAGCCTACTCCGCAGAGAAATACAGAGATAAGACCGAATATTAAGGCGTGTTTATCTATGGCTTGTGATGCGGAATGTTTATTGTGTGATCTGGATTTGAACATAGTATTCTCCTCATTAAAGCGTTTTTTCTTCCTAGGAAACAAAAATATCGTACCATCATTTTGTTTCCTTGGCAACAAAATGATGGCGAAAAAAAGACAGCCTTTCACAAAAGCGTAGGCTGCCTGCAAGTTATTTTTAGTTAAATCTACTCTGATTTTATAGCTATACCTTGCTTCTTTATTTCTGTATCCAAATGCCTGCTATATTTATCAATGAAAACAAGCATACTGTCATACTGTTCTTCGGTTATCTGTTCAAATACGGCTTTATCGCGATCACGAAACTCTTGGTGGAGTTCCTCATGGATGTTATAGATAACCTTCCCTTGCCCGGTAAGCCTGAAATAGATTTCTTTCTTGTTCTCGGGCTTCTGGTAACTTTCGACGATGCCTTTATTCATAAGCTTCTTCGTTATTTTACTTATGGCGCCGCTGGTCATGTAAAGGGATTCCGCCAGCTTTGTCACGTTCGGATCCACATTTTTTTCGATATATTCGATGCAATGTACCTCAGAAGGCTTATAGCCCTTAAGGCGTTCTTCCATTTTAGATTTATTAAGCCAGACCATTTTATTGAATAAGTCCCTGAAACCCGTTAAGGCCTGTTCTTCTTTGTTCATGACCGTCCCCCCACCTTACCCGTTGGTGCACTAACCCCATTATATTTAATTTTCGTTTTCGTTTCAAAAATATAAAATCATTATTCTCAAGAAATAAGCTATGCATCTATCTGAAGCTTCCTTGCGCCTGTTATTATAGGTGTATGCCATACCTTGAACAAATCGAAATAGGAGGCACCTATACGTGACGAATCAAGATATATTGAAAATTGCTATGCGGCAATCGGCCATGGATTTGAATTGTCATGAAAGTGATTTTTGCCAACAAGAAAATAAGGTCGTTACTTCTGCGGCTGGCCCGAATGCGAGAAAATACTTGACGCTGCCCTTTTATTGCAATTTAGTTTCTTACGGCCATAACATCGTTGCGTCAGTGGATGATGAGATCGCTGGTATCGTAGAGGACTACATAAACAAGTATCCCATAGAGCACTGTTTTGAGACACCGAACCTGCATGTTCTTGATGAGGAGCTGCGCAAGAGAAACCGGCGGATTTGCTTCATGGCGGAGTACTTTCTTCCCGATCTAAGCCTTCTTCGTGAGTTAGATTGCAGCTATGAGCTGAAGCTGTTGACACCGGAGAGCTTCGGCGGGCTGTACACAAGCGAATGGGGCAACGCCCTGTGTGAAAAACGCAAGCATCTGGATGTATTGGCTGTCGGAGCTTATGAGGAAGGGGAGCTCATCGGATTGGCTGGGTGCTCTGCAGATTGCGATACGATGTGGCAGATTGGGGTGGATGTTCTGCCGTCTTATCGGAAACAAGGGATTGCTTCTGCATTGACTAGCCGTCTGGCTGTGGAGGTCATCCAGCGAGGGAAAGTGCCGTTTTATTGTGCAGCATGGTCCAACATCAAATCGGTACGCAACGCAATTGCCAGCGGATTCAAGCCGGCATGGGTGGAGATGACTGCGAAGGAAGCTGGATTTGTAAAGAACATGAACGCTTAGAGAGACAAAGGAAACGCCGCTATAGGTTAATATAGCGGCGTTTTTCATTTAAAGTGACATCAAATCCAGTTCCCTTGACGAAATACTGGTTCAATTGAACCGTCTTCAAGCTCGCCGTCGATGTCCAGCTCCGCGGAGCCCACCATGAAATCGACATGGGTCAGGCTGACGTTGGCGCCGCGCGACAGCAGTTCTTCCTTGCTGAGGGCAGCACCGCCTTCGATGTTCACAGGATAGGCACTACCTAATGCGAAGTGACAGGAGGCGTTCTCATCAATACCGGTATTGTAGAAAATCCGGTTCATCCGCGAAATGGGAGAATCATGAGGCACCAAAGCAATCTCGCCGAGGTAGCTGGCACCTTCATCGGTTTCAAGCAGGGATGCCAGATGCTCTTCACCGGAAGCAGCTTCATAGGATACCACTTTGCCGTCCTTGAAGGTAAGACGAATGCCTTCAACCAGGCGGCCGTTCAGGTTCAGCGGCATGGTGCTGGTGACCGTGCCGTTTACAGCCGTCCGCAGCGGCATGGAATAGATTTCCTCCGTCGGCATATTCGCCACGAAATAAACGCCGGCTTCATTATAATCGCCGCCGCCGAGCCACAGATGCCCCTCCGGCAAGCCGACCTTCAAGTCGGTTCCAGGAGCGCGATAGTGCAGGCTTTTGTATCGCTTGGCGTTCATGGCGTTTTGGCGTTCTTTAAGATGGGCAATGTGATCCTGCCATGCAGCTACGGCATCCTTGCCGTCCGTTACCCGGTTCATCTGTAACACGGCGTCCCACATCGCCTGCACCCGCTCTTCTTCCGGCAAGTCGGAGAATACTTTATCCGCCCAGGCCCGAGTAGGCGCCTTGATCAACGACCAAGTGATCCGGTTGTTGCGGGTATATTGCTGAAAGCCTTGGCGTGCAATGGCCGCGGCCTTGACGGCCCGGGAAACCTTGCTGCCGTCAATGCCTTTTAACAGCATCGGATCAGGCACTTTAATATGTAACAGGGCTCCGCCTTCTTCGGCAAAGCGCTCCAGCATGTCGGCATGCCATTTCGGATAATAGTCGAACGAATCGTCTGCAGCCTTTTCATAACGGATGCGGGTTATCGCTTCATCGTCCCAATCCACCTGTACATACTTTGCACCGGCTTCATAAGCCTTGGCTACAACCAGTCGCGTGAACTCGGCTGTCTCTAACGGCGCCTGAACGATCAAGGCCTGCCCGTGCTGGATATTAACCCCGACCTTGATGACCAGATCGGCATAGCTGCTAAGTAGTGTGCTGAAATCTGACATATGCTTTTTCTCCTTCTCTGACTGCTTTATAAATTATTGTTCTATTATAGTCCCGGCATGAGAATGGCGCAAAGCGGGAATAATTTTGAGCCTATTGCCTCAGATTAGTACATGTATCGTTCAGTCAGACAGGAGGCAGATAATATGGATAACCCATTTTCCAGCTTGCAATCTCAAAATCCGATCTCACTCGCCCAGCAATCCGTTGAGAACGTGCACCGGGCGGTGAAGCAGGCTCAATCTCATCCCAGCGAGGAGACCGTGCAGAATGCGCGCAATGCGCTGGAGAAAGCGGAGCGTTCAATCGCCCAGGCAGAAGGCCGGATGAATCAGGAGCCGATTGACCGGGCCAAAGAAAGCTTGGAAACAGACCGCGGATTTCTGGCGGAAGTGGAAAATCAATTAAATAACTAGTATGATAGCCATGAACAAATTTAGAGGAGTTGACAATCATGGCTATAGAACTGGCACCTTACTTAACAATGGATGGCAATGCGAGAGAAGCAATTACATTTTACCAGCAAGCGCTAGGCGCTGAGATTTTGTTCCTGAAGACCTTTGGCGAAATGCCTGATAATCCGGATTTTCCACTACCGGTAGAAATGAAGGATAAAATATCCCATGCCGCATTGAATGTGGATGGTGCAGAAATGATGTTCTCGGATGCTTTCCCGGGGAATCCTCCCAAATTGGGCGGTATGCTGTCTGTGTGCCTAACTACGGATGAGGAGTCGAAGGCGAAACGCATCTTTGATGCTTTGGCCGAAGAGGGGAAGGTCGAGCTGCCTTTCCAGAAGACCTTCTTTAGTCCTGGATATGGTATGGTAACGGACAAATTCGGCATCATGTTCCAGATTTTCACCAAAGGGGCAAGTGAATATAAGTAAGCAAGAACCGGAGGCAGAGAATGCTTCCGGTTTTTTTATTTACTTATAATAAACGTAATATATATTATGTTAACTATCAGTAAATTTAATAGTATCTATAAAATCATTATAATTGACCAGCTTCATGAGCTGTGATAATTTCAAGAGAGTATAATTCTTAGTGCGTTACTAGGAATTTAATGCAGAATTCTATGTAGGCTTGGTGAGGTGGATGAGCTTGGAATTACAAGTATCGAACAGCCCGTTTAATCAGGAACAGACAGAGCTGCTGAACCGGCTGCTCCCGTCATTAACGGATTCGCAGCGGGTATGGCTAAGCGGTTATTTGACAGCTCTTGCTGGTGCAGGTATTTCGGGGGGGCTTGCAGGCCCGGCTGTGTCAGTTCAATCTGCAGCACCTTCCGCAGCTGTGCCGGTTCCTGCGGCATCGAAAGAGATCACGATTCTGTACGGCTCGCAAACCGGCAACAGCAGCGGCTTGGCAAAGAAATTTGCGAAAGCACTGGAAGCCGAGCAGTATCAAGTGACTCTATCATCGATGGGTGATTATAAGACAGGTAATTTAAAAAAGACGAATCAATTATTAGTGATTGTAAGTACCCATGGAGAAGGAGAACCGCCTGACAGCGCTATTTCGTTCTATGAGTTCTTGAACAGCAAGCGGGCTCCGAAGTTGGATGGGCTAAGGTTTTCCGTGCTTGCGCTGGGGGATACGTCCTATGAGTTTTTCTGCCAAACCGGCAAGGACTTTGACAAACGGCTTGAGGAATTGGGCGGTCAACGGCTTGTACCGCGGGTGGACTGCGATGTGGATTTCAGCGAGGATGCTGGCGCATGGTTCTCGCAGGTTACATCGGCTCTTTCCGCCGGATCGGGGTCTGCGACATTAAAGACGGAGGATCTCACAGCTCAAGTGGAAGCGGGAGAATCGTCTTATTCACGCGATAATCCATTCCGGGCAGAAGTGCTGGAAAACCTGAATTTGAACGGACGCGGCTCGGCGCGGGAAACGCGACATCTGGAAATTTCGTTGGAAGGCTCTGGCTTGGATTATGAACCAGGGGACAGCCTCGGCATTTATCCGGAGAATGACCCGCAGCTTGTGGATGCGTTAATCGCAACGTTGGGTTGGAGCGGTGCGGAAGAGGTTACGGTATCCAAATCGGGCGATTTGCTCCCCTCGCGGGAAGCATTGCAGAGACACTTTGAGATCACGGTGTTGACCAAGCCGCTTCTTATCCGATTGGCGGATATCACTGGACATGAGGGACTGGTAAAGCTTGTATCGCCAGGCGAGGAAGAGGCTTTGAAAGGTTATCTGCAGGGAAGAGATCTCTTGGATCTCGTGCAGGATTATCATCTTCAGGGCATCGGTCCGGATGTATTGACCAGCTTGCTTCGTAAGCTGCCGCCAAGGCTGTATTCGATTGCCAGTAGCTCCAAGGCAACTCCGGAAGAAGTGCATGTGACGGTTAGAGCCGTAAGATTTGAAGCGCATGGACGGCAGCGCCGCGGCGTAACCTCTGTCCAATTGGCAGAGCGCGTGCAGCCAGGGGATACGTTGCCTGTGTTCATTCAGCATAACCCGAACTTTAAGCTGCCAAAGGACTCGGATACCAGAATCATTATGATTGGCCCGGGTACGGGTGTAGCTCCCTTCAGAGCATTTTTAAGCGAGCGGGAAGAGAGCGGCGCACAAGGCGAGAGCTGGCTTTTTTACGGGGATCAGCACTTTACGACTGATTTTCTGTATCAAGTGGAATGGCAGCGCTGGCTGAAGGACGGGGTGCTGACACGTATGGACGTTGCTTTCTCGAGAGATACCGAGCAGAAGGTTTATGTCCAGCACCGTATGCTGGAGCACAGCAAGGAGCTGTTCAACTGGCTTGAACAAGGAGCCGTGGTCTATGTATGCGGTGATGAAGGAAGCATGGCACATGATGTTCACGCCGCTCTTGCAACAATCCTGATTCAGGAAGGCGGTCTTACGCCGGAAGCGGCGGCAGAGAGGCTGACAGAAATGCAGCGGCAGCAGCGCTATCAGCGGGATGTCTACTAGGTCGGCAGGGAAGAGAAGAACCCGTGATTGAAAGGAGAAGCTTACTATGTCCGAAAATCATTTATTATCCAAAAACAGTGCACCTCATAGTGATGTAGAAGATATAAAAATACGAAGCAATTACTTGCGCGGCAAGCTTGAAGAAGTGCTGGAGGACCGGATTACGGCATCGATCCCGGAGGATGAGAACCGGCTGATGAAGTTCCATGGCAGTTACATGCAGGATGACCGGGACTTGCGGAATGAACGGAGCAAGCAGAAGCTGGAGCCGGCATATCAGTTCATGCTGCGTGTGCGTGCGCCGGGAGGCGTGGTTACTCCTGCGCAGTGGCTGATGATGGACCGGATTTCCAAGGCCTATGGCAACGGGACGATTCGCTTAACTACGCGGCAATCTTTTCAGCTCCACGGTGTCTTGAAGTGGAATATGAAGAAGACGATCAGAGAGGTGCACGATTCTCTGTTGACTACGCTGGCAGCGTGCGGAGACGTGAACCGGAACGTGATGTGCAACCCGAATCCGCATCAATCCGATATTCATGCCGAGGTCTATCATTGGGCATGCCGTCTGAGCGAGCACCTAGAGCCGCAGACCAAGGCATACCATGAGATTTGGCTTGATGGGGAGAAGGTCCTGGACAGTCAGGAAGCGGAGCAGGAGCCGATTTACGGCAAGGTGTACTTGCCCCGGAAATTCAAGATTGGTCTGGCTGTACCCCCATCCAATGACGTGGATGTATTCTCCCAGGATCTCGGTTTGATCGCCATAGTCGAGGACGGCAAGCTTGCTGGCTTTAATGTGGCTGTCGGCGGAGGCATGGGCATGACGCACGGCGACCCGCTGACCTATCCGCAGGTTGCGAAGATAATCGGATTCTGTACCCCGGAACAGGTGATCGAGATTGCCGAGAAAACGGTGACGATTCAGCGGGATTATGGAGATCGCTCTGTACGGAAGCACGCCCGGTTCAAATATACCATTGATGACCGCGGGGTGGAATGGTTTATCTCCGAACTGACGAGCCGGCTTGGCTGGGGGCTTGCAGAAGCAAGACCTTACAGCTTCGAGGATCACGGAGACCGCTATGGCTGGGTTAAGGGTACGGGCGGCAAATGGCATTTTACGCTCTTTATCGAGAACGGACGAATTAAAGATGAGCAGGATTATCAGTTAATGACGGGCCTGCGGGAAATTGCCGGGATTCATACGGGAGATTTCCGTCTGACCGCTAATCAGAACTTGATTATTGCCAATGTGACCACCGCGAAGAAAAAGAAAATCGAAACTTTGATCGGCCAATATGGCTTGACTGACGGCTTACGCTATTCGGCGCTTCGCCGCAATTCCATGGCTTGTGTGGCACTGCCGACCTGCGGGCTGGCGATGGCGGAATCGGAGCGTTACCTGCCGGATCTGCTTGGCAAGATTGAGCCGCTGCTGGCAGAGAACGGACTTTCTGAAGAGAATATCGTCATCAGAATGACGGGATGCCCGAACGGCTGTGCAAGACCGGCGCTGGCCGAGCTCTCCTTTATAGGGAAAGGACCGGGGAAATACAATATGTACCTTGGGGGAGGCTTCGCCGGAGAGCGCCTGAACAAGCTTTACAAAGAAAATATCGGAGAAGGCGAGATACTTGACTCGCTGCGCAGGCTGCTTTCTCATTATGCCAAGGACAGAAATCCGGAGGAGCATTTCGGGGACTTTACGATCCGTGCCGGCTATATTCAACAGGTGGCCTCAGGACAGGACTTTCACTCGTAAGCCGATTTGTGCGGAAACGGCTTGACTAATGAACTAGAATACAGTATTTTTAGCAATAATTAAATCGCTAAAATGCTATGATCAAGGTCTCAAGTTCAAAGGGTACAGTTCAGAGAGGAAGCCGATCGGTGAAAGGCTTCTCTGCACCGGAATTTCGATCCTGCCTTGTGAGCAGTGACTGATTGTCCGATATCCCTTTAGGATGAGGAGTAGGAAGTCACCGGCCTGGCGCCGTTAATTCCATGAAGGATTGCTTGTATTTGCTTTGCAATCGAATTAGGGTGGTACCACGACACATTCGTCCCTGACCGAATGTGTCTTTTTGCGTTATAGAGGCCGTTCAAAAGTTATTAAATCCATTATTTTATAGTAGGAGAGATGAATATGCTTCAAAGTCGGTTGTTGCAAGGTACGTTGCGGGAGGCTCCGGCCGAAGCGGAGACGGTCAGTCATCAGCTTCTGCTTCGCAGCGGATTGGTGAGGCAGGTTGCCGCAGGAATCTATACGTTTTTGCCATTAGGGAGAAAGGTGCTGCGAAAGGCAGAGCAGATTGTCAGAGAAGAGATGGAGCGATCTGGCGCGCAAGAGGTACTGCTGCCGATGATGCAGCCTGCCGAATTATGGCAGCAATCCGGACGCTATGGAGTCTATGGACAGGAGCTGATTTCTCTAAGCGACCGTCATGGCCGGGAGTTTGCGCTCGGCCCTACCCACGAAGAAGTGATCACTTCCTTGGTTGCTCAGGAGATCAGCTCCTACCGCCGGTTGCCGGTAACCTTATTTCAGATCGGAACGAAGTTTCGGGATGAACGACGTCCCAGATACGGGCTGCTTCGGGGCAGGGAATTTGTCATGAAGGATGCTTATTCCTTTGACAAGGACCTGGAGGGACTGGACCGTTCTTATCAGATGATGTATGAAGCTTACCATCGGATCTTCACTCGTTGTGGGCTGAGATTTCGTGCAGTGGAAGCTGACCCCGGCGCGATTGGCGGAGAAGGAGGAACCCATGAATTTATGGCATTGGCCGAGATCGGAGAGGATACCATTGCAGCATGCAACTGCTGTAACTATGGAGCGAATCTGGAACTGACAGGTATTGCCGAGGGTGACCGCTGTCCACGTTGCTCAGAAGGAACAATGCAGTTCTTTCGCGGAATTGAGCTCGGACATGTATTCAAGCTGGGGACTAAATACAGCGAAGCAATGGGTGCTGCTTTCCTTGATGAAAAAGGAGTAAGCAGGCCGGTCATTATGGGCTGCTACGGGATCGGCGTATCCAGACTTCTATCTGCGGTTATCGAGCAGCATCATGATGCAGATGGGATTATCTGGCCTTTGTCCCTGGCGCCTTATCAAGTTCATCTCGTTCCCGTGTCCGCCAAGGATGGGCAGCAAATGCAGGTTGCCCGCGATTTGTATAACCGCCTGAAGCAGGCCGGAGCGGATGTGTTGCTTGATGACAGAGATGAACGGGCAGGCGTCAAATTCAAGGATAGCGATCTGTTGGGGCTGCCGGTTAGAATCACGATCGGCAAAGAGGCAGGACAGGGAAAGGTTGAATTTTTGGAACGCCGCGCATTGTCCGATAATCGTCAGATGAAAGTAGAAGAAGCCATCGCGGAAGCGATAGCGGTCTTGCAAGGCTAACTGGGAACCCGGTGCGGCAAAAAAAAGAAGGAAGGTGCCCCTGCGACAACAGCGGTCGTAAGGACACCTTCACTTGCAGCCATCTCTTATGTACTCTGCAGCCTGTAAGGCTGCTAATTCTTCGGTCTCGCAAATCGTCCCAATATTTCAGTCGATTGGACAACGTTCATAAAAGCCTTGGGATCCGTCTCGGTAACGGCTTGCCGCACCGCTGCCAGCTCATAGCGAGTCGTCACGGTCATCAGCGTATAGTTCCGTTCTTCGCTATAGCCGCCCTCCGAATGAAGGCAGGTAATTCCGTGATGGAGCTTGCGAAGCCGGCACAGCATCTCGTCCCGCTTTTTGGTAATGATGAAGCAGGTCACCTTGATGTGGCCTACGTGAATCATATCGACGACCTTACCTTTGACAAAGGTAGATAGCATGGAATACAATGCCAAGTCCCAACTCTTGTAGAAACCGAGCAGCAGGATGACAACACCGTTCATGACAAACAGAATGTTGCCCATTGCGATATCTCTTCTGCGCGTCACAATGGAACCAACGATGTCGAACCCGCCGGTTGATCCGCCGGCACGCAGTGCAAAGCCGATACCGATGGCGGAGATGATGCCTCCGAACACGGCTGCCAGAATCGGGTCCTTGGTTAAACGAACCTGGGGGATAACAGCCATAAACCAGGTGGTGCTAACGACAGAGATCAGGCTTAGCACTATATATCTTTTGCCAACTGCTCTCCAGCCCCATATAATCAAGGGGGCATTGATCAGAAAATACAAGATGGATATATTCCAGTCTGATACATATCCGATGATTGAAGCTACGCCTGCAACGCCACCGGATAATAACTGGTGAGGAATGAGGAAGAAATTGAGACCTGCCGCGACTAGCAGGGAGGAGAGAAGAATAATTGCAATTTCTTTTGCGGGTCTTAAGCTTGATTTGATTGGTTTGCTCAAAAGTGCTGAGCCTGAATCGACTTTCATGACTGCGCCTGCTTTCTCTGGTAATAAAAATTGTTTATCGGCTTAAATTATCTTTTCTATCAGTATATCCGACAATGATAATGATCACCAACTAAAATTTTTTAACCTTCGCGAGGTGGAAACGATGTTCAAAATTATGCTCATTGAGGACGATACAACCTTATTCGGGGAGATCAAGGCCCGCTTGTCGCAATGGTCGTATGAGGTATATGGAGTGTCTGATTTTGGCCGGGTGCTTCAAGAGGTTCACCAGCTTGGGCCCGAGCTGATTCTGATTGACATCCAGCTCCCGCAATACGACGGCTTCCATTGGTGCAGACAAATTCGTGCTCATTCCAATGTGCCGATCATCTTTCTCTCCTCCCGCGATCATCCCATGGATATGGTCATGGCCATGCAGCTTGGGGGCGATGATTTCGTCCAAAAGCCGTTTCATTTCGAAGTGTTGATTGCCAAAATCCAGGCGATTCTTCGTCGGGTGTACGACTACAGTACAGAGCGGGTCGAGCTTCGCTCATGGCAAGGAGCAACGATTGAATTCGTTAAAAACCTTGTTACCCTTCAAGATTCCAGTGTTCTGCTGACCAAGAATGAGATGTTGATTTTGAAAATTCTGATCGAGCATAAAAATACGATTGTTAGCCGGGAGGAACTGATCCGCAGCCTCTGGGACAACGAGCATTTTGTCAGCGATAATACGCTCACCGTCAATGTGAACCGGTTGCGCAAGAAGCTGGAGCCGCTGGGGCTGGAGAAATATATCGAGACCCGGACAGGACAGGGATATATTGCCACGGAAGAGGCCGATTTATGATCAGGGATTTTTTAAGGGAGAGACGGAGCTGGCTGCTGTTATTGCTCGGCATGCAGCTACTGCTGCTGCTTCTGGCCTTTGTAGACTCAGCAATTCCATTTCTGCCCGTGCTGTATGCTGTCGGCCTGAATACGCTTCTGTGCGTTGGTTTCGTTATATTAAGATATTCACGGGAAACCTCATTTTACCGGGAGCTTGATGCCTGGGATCATGCGTATGACCTGACTGGTTTACAGGAGGCAGGCAGCCCGCTGGAGCAGAGAGTACTAAGTGCAGTTACCCGCCAGAGTGAACGCTTCCGCAAGGAGACAGATGGGCATTTCTTGCTTCTGGAGCAGGAAAAGGACGATATGCTGGCCTGGATACACGAGATGAAGACGCCTCTGACCGCGATGAAGCTGATGATTGAACGGTTGCCGGAGGAAGCCTTGAGGCAACAGATGATGTACGAGTGGCTTCGTATTCATCACTTGCTTGACCGCCAGCTGCATCAGAAGCGCATTCCCTTTATGGAGAAGGACCTTTATTTTGAGCAGCTCGATCTGGAGGCCGTTCTTCACGGCGAGATCAAAGGATTGCAATCCTGGTGTATTCGTAAAGGCATTGGATTTGACCTGATGCTGGAGGAGAAGCTCGTCGTATCGGATGCCAAATGGACGGCGTTCATTCTTCGGCAGCTATTGACGAATGCGGTTAAATACAATCGTGAGGGCTCTGAAGTTGAGATTATCAGCGGCGAGGAAGAAGGGCATCTGATGCTTTCGATCAAGGATTCCGGAGAGGGAATTACGGCCAGAGATTTACCAAGAATCTTCGAAAAGGGCTTTACCTCCACGCAAAACCATCAGTCCAGCGCGGCGACAGGAATGGGACTCTATCTGGCCAAGCAGGCCGCAGATTCCTTGAGTATTCAACTGAAGGTGTCTTCTGTGCCTGGAGCAGGCTCGATATTCACCCTCATTTTCCCCCGAGAAAATGAGTTGCAGCATCTTACCGGCATGTGACAGGAATGTCACATGCCGGTTTGCTTTTGTTCGTTGATTCGCAGGAAGGCAGCTTCTCAGGCAGGGTATAATAATGCCATAAACAAGGATATATCGAGGAGTGAGTCGTTTTGACCATCTTGGAAGCAGCTAAAATAGTAAAAGTATACGGGAACAAATTTAATCGGCAGGAGGTCCTTAAGGGGATTGATCTGAAGGTGGAGAAGGGAGAGTTTGTGGGGATCATGGGTCCATCCGGCTCAGGCAAGACAACTCTCTTAAATGTACTGTCGACGATTGACCGGGTCAGTCAGGGCTCGATCCGCATCGAAGGCAAGGATTTTACCGGCATGAAGGAAAAGGAATTGGCCGAGTTCCGCAAACAGCATCTTGGATTTATTTTTCAGGATTATAATTTGCTGGACACATTGACGGTGAAGGAGAATGTATTGCTTCCGCTGTCCATTACCGGCGTAAGCAAGCAGGAAGCGCAGAACAGGTTCCGACAGGTCTCATCCGAGCTGGGAATTTATGAGCTTGCGAACAAGTATCCTGCAGAAATCTCGGGCGGGCAGAAGCAGCGGACTTCCGCAGCGCGCGCATTCATCCATCAGCCGAGTATTATATTTGCGGACGAGCCAACCGGGGCTCTGGACTCCAAATCGGCAAGTGATTTGCTGGGGAAGCTGGGCGAGATGAACACCAAGTTCGCATCGACCATTGTGATGGTGACGCATGATGCTGCAGCAGCAAGCTATTGCAGCCGGGTTATTTTCATTCGGGACGGACAGATTTATTCCCAACTCAACAAGGGCGATGAGAGCCGTCAGGCATTTTACAATGATATTATCCGAACGCAAAGTGTGCTGGGCGGGGTGCAGCCATGAGCTTGCGGGTGATCATTTTACGGAATCTAAGAAAGAATATTAAAAATTATTATCTGTATGTCTTCGCCTTGATTTTCAGTGTGGCCTTATATTTCTCGTTTGTTACCCTGCAATATAATCCTTCGCTTGACGAGCTGGAAGGGACTGTCAAGGGGGGAGCTGCTATCGGCGCTTCCTCAGTTCTGCTGGTCGTGATCGTCGCTGTCTTTCTGCTATATGCGAACACCATCTTCATCAAACGTCGCAGCAAGGAGATCGGGTTGTTTCAGTTGGTGGGTCTGACGAAGGGGAAGATCTTCAAGATCCTTACCGTTGAAAATCTGATGCTGTATTTCGGCGCCATGGCGGTCGGTATTTTTGCAGGCTTCGCGGTATCGAGACTCATTCTGATGATATTGTTAAAGATCATTCAGGTTGATGCCATTGCCGGGCTCAGCTTTTCTCCCCAAGCACTGGTTCAGACGGTAATTGTGTTCTCGGGCATCTATCTATTGATAATGCTGATGAACTATCTGTTTATCAAAGGACAGAGCATTCTCAGTCTGTTCCGGGCTGTGGCGCTGGCCCAGCAGCGGGTGGAAAAGCTCTCGTTCTGGAGCATTTTGATGGGGATCGCGGGGATCGCGCTTATTTTGCTGGGCTATCAAGTGTCGTCCCAACTGTTCAGCGGGAAATTCACGGATATGAACCAGTTATTGGGCGCTATGCTGTTTATCCTGGGATCGGTAATCGCGGGAACGTACTTTTTCTATAAAGGCTCCGTGAGCTTCATCTTTAATCTGATCCGCAGAAGCAAGAGAGGCTATCTAACGATCAAAGAAGTGCTTTCATTATCTTCGATCATGTTCCGTATGAAGTCGAACGCACTGCTGCTCACGGTGATTACCACGCTATCTGCACTGGCGATCGGGATGCTGTCTCTCAGCTACATTTCGTACTATTCGGCGGCTTCCATGGCAAAAAATAATGTTCCGAACGACTTCTCTTTCTATAAGAGTGAGTGGGTGGACGAGTTCACATCTGTTCTGAATTCTGAAGGTATCGCCTATAAGGAAAGCGTGCTTGAACCGGTATGGGTCAACATGGATGCAAAATCGTTCCTCAATAAAGACATGCTTGATATCCAATCCGATACCCTAAGCGTAGCCGTGCTTGGCGATTCAGCCATCGGGGAGGATATTCAGGCCGGAGAGGCATTATTCCGGGGGATGGATGGGGGCTTGATGAACTATATGCCAATGGGTAATTTGGACAACATCACGTTATTGGCTGAAGGGAAATCATTCCCGCTAGATTTAATCGGCTTCGACAAAGAAACTATGCTGCCGTTCTATTTCTCTTCCGGTTTTCCTGTCGTCATTGTAGATGAGTCGATCTATCAGGAGCTTAAGGTTGGATTCAGTTCGGACCGGGAATTCACGGTGTACTACGGAGTAGACGTAACAGACCGTTCCCAACTGAAAAATGCTAACAAAGCATTCGCAAGCATGGATTTGTTTAAAGATGAATACGGCGCAAACTCCCAATACAACTACGAGATCGAGCAGCGTGCGAACTTTGGGTTGATCATGTTCATCGTCGGATTTCTGGGTCTTACCTTCTTAGTCACTTCCGGATGTATTCTCTATTTCAAGCAAATGGATGAGAGTGAAGAAGAGAAGCCGGGTTATACCATTCTCCGCAAGCTGGGCTTTACCCAGGATGATCTGGTCGGAGGAATTCGCTACAAGCAGCTGTTCAACTTCGGCATTCCGCTTGTGATCGGGCTTAGCCACAGTTATTTTGCCGTAAAATCAGGCTGGTTCTTCTTCGGCACAGAAATGCTGACTCCAATGCTGCTGGTCATGCTGCTCTATACGGTGCTCTATTCCATCTTTGGTATATTGTCTGTTATGTATTATAAACAAGTGATTAAGCAGTCGTTATAGCTATGTTCTTAAGGCTTGCCTTGGGTGATCCCAGGGTAAGCCTTTTATTGCGCGAGGACATTCGCGCATGACAAAGACGGTATGAATCGCTACAATCAAGAGGAAGCTAGTTCATAACGGAGGTCTAGAGAGATGAAATACCATACTTTATTGTTTGATGCGGATGAAACCTTATTCGATTTTTCCCGAACGGAGACAGCGGCACTTGAGGACACCTTTCTTGCCCATGAGATGGAGTTCTTGCCGATGCATTTCGAACGGTATAAAGAAATTAACCATGAACTGTGGAGCGAGCTGGAAGCGGGACTAATCAGCAGCCAGCTGCTGCGTACGGAACGCTTCTCCCGCCTGTTCCAGGCGTTCACGCTGGATTTGGATCCTGTCGCTTTTAGCGGCGAATATTTGGTGAATTTGGGCAGAGGGGCCTATTTGCTGGATGGCGCGGAAGAATTATGCTGCGCATTATCCGCTCAAGGATATCGCCTCGCAATCATCACCAACGGGATTAAAGAGGTACAGCATGAACGTATTCGGAGATCTCCGCTCAGCAACACCTTTGAGCAGGTCATCGTATCGGAGGAGGCGGGGTCCCAGAAGCCGGAATCAGGAATATTTGATGTTGCATTTGCGAAGCTGGGCCTTCAAGATAAAGATGGAGTCCTTATGATCGGCGATTCCTTAAGCAGCGATATCCAAGGCGGCAACCGGTACGGCATAGAAACCTGCTGGTTCAATCCCCGCCGGGCAGACAACAAGACAGATATACAGCCGACATATGAGATTCATGCGCTTCACGAGCTTTTTGATATTATCGGATGATTTGAAGCAACGATTACGAGGGAGTTCTCGCTTTATCATCAAGACATCCGAAAACATTATGATTTAAACGATGCCTGGGTGGCTGCTCCGCCAATATATCGCGGGAAATAAGTGCTTGCAGTGTGTAGTTGTAAGTGAAACATGATGTATGGTCACTTGATCGACCATTTTTACTATCAAGAATTGATGGTATAATAGATTGCGAAAATTTCAAATAGAAAGCAGGTACACCGATGGGTCGTAAATGGAATAATATTAAGGAAAAGAAAGCTTCGAAAGATGCTAATACAAGCCGGATTTATGCCAAGTTTGGCGTAGAAATTTATGTGGCTGCAAAGAAAGGCGAGCCTGATCCGGAATCCAACCGTGCGTTGAAGGTCGTGCTTGAGCGCGCGAAGACATACAATGTCCCGAAGGCGATTATCGACCGTGCTTTGGACAAGGCCAAGGGAAGCGGAGAAGAAACTTATGTGGACCTGCGGTACGAAGGCTTCGGACCGAATGGCTCGATGGTCATCGTAGACTCGCTTACAAACAATGTTAACCGGACAGCTTCGGCGGTGCGCGCTGCTTTCAATAAAAACGGAGGCAACATGGGAGTGAATGGCTCGGTATCCTATATGTTTGATTCTACTGCCGTGATCGGTGTGGCAGGTAAGACCCTCGATGAAGTGTTTGAGCTGCTGATGGAGGCCGACGTCGAGGTGCGCGATATCGTGGAGGAAGAAGACACAGTGATCGTCTATGCTGAACCGGATCAGTTCCACGAAGTACAGGAAGCATTCCGGGCTTCAGGAATTACCGAGTTTACGGTCGCTGAGCTGACGATGCTTGCCCAGAACTATATTACCTTGCCTGAAGATTCTGTTGCTCAATTCGAGAAGCTGATCGACGCTCTGGAGGATCTGGAGGATGTGCAGCAGGTTTATCATAACGTGGAGTTTGACGAAGAATAAGATTGCGGCCCCATGCCCATAGAATGGAGCTTACCTTATGTATCGTAGTATGGAAGAATGCCTGATTGATTTGGAGAAGCACGGACATCTGATCCGGATCCGGGAGGAGGTTGATCCTCATCTGGAGATGGCGTCGATTCACCTGAGGATGTATGAGGCTGGCGGCCCTGCACTGTTATTTGAGAGGGTAAAAGGCTCCAAATTCCGTGCGGTTTCCAATTTGTTCGGAACGATGGAACGCAGCAAGTTTATCTTTCGCAACACATGGGATGTCACCCAGCGGATTATCGCTTTGCGCAATAATCCGCTCACCGCTTTGAAGCATCCGCTGCAAAGCGTCGGAACCGGGTTAGCCGCTCTGACGGCGCTCCCGATGAAGGGGATGAGTTCTCGCCCGGTTGCTGCGCAGGAGATTGCGATCTCCGATCTGCCGCTGATTAAGCACTGGCCGATGGATGGCGGGGCCTTTGTGACCTTGCCCCAAGTGTATACGGAGGATCCGGAAAAGCCGGGAATAATGAATTCCAATCTGGGGATGTATCGGGTTCAGCTCAGCGGCAACAGCTATGAGCAGGATCGCGAGGTAGGAGTCCATTACCAGATTCATCGCGGAATCGGGATTCACCAGACTAAAGCAACGAAACGGGGAGAGCCGCTCAAGGTCAGTATCTTTGTCGGCGGGCCCCCTTCACATACGCTGGCCGCAGTCATGCCGCTGCCGGAGGGTCTGAGTGAGTTAACGGTTGCCGGTATGCTTGGCGGTCGCCGGTTCCGCTACAGCTACGAGGATGGCTTCTGTATTAGCCATGATGCTGACTTTGTCATTACCGGCGAGATTTATCCTGAGGATACGAAGCCGGAAGGACCGTTCGGGGATCATCTGGGCTATTACAGTCTGGTTCATCCTTTCCCGGTGATGAAGGTACGCAAGGTGTACGCCAGGGAACACGCGATCTGGCCGTTTACGGTGGTTGGCCGGCCGCCTCAAGAGGATACGGCGTTCGGGGAACTGATTCATGAATTGACCGGGGATGCCATCAAGCAGGAAATTCCGGGGGTCAAAGAGGTTCATGCCGTCGATGCAGCCGGGGTTCATCCGTTGCTATTTGCCATTGGCAGTGAACGATATACGCCTTACCAGCAGGTGAAGCAGCCTGCCGAGCTGCTGACGCTTGCCAATCGGATTCTTGGAACCGGACAACTGAGTCTTGCCAAGTATCTGTTCATTACGGCAGAGGACCGGCAGCCGCTGGATACGCATGAGATCGAGCAGTTCCTAATGTACATTCTGGAACGGATGGATCTGAAGCGTGACATTCATTTTCAGACGAATACGACGATCGATACCCTCGATTATTCCGGTACGGGTCTAAATACCGGGAGCAAGGTTGTATTTGCTGCTTACGGCGATGCGAAGAGAGAGCTCTGCCGAGAGGTTCCTGAGCTGCTGAAGAATATTCGCGGACTTGATAACCCGCGTCTGGTATTCCCGGGAGTCGTGGCTGTTGAAGCCGGAAAATTCGAGTCGTATGAACAAGCTGCCGGGCAAATGAGGGAGATCAGCGATGCTATCCTAGAGCAGGGAACGCTTGCATCCTGTCCAATGCTGGTGGTGTGCGATGACAGCTCCTTCTTAAGTGAATCCTTAAGCAATTTTTTGTGGGTCACATTTACCCGCAGCAATCCTTCTCATGATATTCATGGTGTGAACAGCTATGTGGAGCATAAGCACTGGTCTTGCGATAATGTCATCATTGATGCCCGTTCCAAGCCGCATCAGGCCCCGCCGCTTCTGCACGACCCAGCAGTCGAGAAGCGAGTGGATGAGCTGTTCGCCCGAAATGGCAGTCTTAGCTCGATCCGGTTGTAAATGGACAGCAAAAGAGCTTTCCTATCCGTCTAAGCAGACGAGCGGGAAAGCTCTTTTTTGTTACCCCTTGATGGCACCTTCGGTCAGGCCTTTCTGAATATACTTCGAAATGAAAAGGTAGACGATGAGTACGGGAATGACAGTCAGGCAAACGGCCGTTGCCATTAACCCGAAGTCGGTGCCATATTGCGAACTGATCTCATTCAAGAGCGCAACGATTGGGCGCACATTTTCCTTATTCACGAAGATTAACGCCGAGAACAAGTCATTATAGGACCAGAGAAAGACGAAAATACTGGCTGATGCAAAGACTGGCTGGGAGATCGGCACGAAAATTCGGCTGAACATATTCAGGCGGTTGCACCCGTCTATGAATGCCGCTTCCTCAAGCTCCTTGGGAATCGTCTGCATATAGCCTGCCATAACAAGAATGGCGAAGGTCAAATTACCGGCCGTATGCGGCAGAATGAGCCCCCAATACGTATTGACCAGGCTGGTCTTGATCAGCAGCTCATAAACCGGAACGACGGTGGCAAAGGCCGGGATAAGCAGCGTCGCATACAGAATGGAGAAGATGATCCTTTTACCGGAAAAGCTGAACCTGGAGAGCACGTAGGCAGCAAGCCCGCCAAAGATCAGCACGAGCAGGACGGTGGCCCCAGACATGATCAGACTGTTGATATAGCTCTTCCCAATATTCATCCGGTCAAAGGCATTCTGGTAATTGATCAGATCCGGCTTTAGCGCAAGCCCGAAGGAATTGTTCATGACATCCCGTGACACCTTGAAGGAGTTATTCACAATCCAGAAGAGCGGATAGATAGTTGTCATAGCCCAAGCGCTCAGAAAGAAATAGATCAATACGCTGCTCCATCGGAAGCGCCTGAATTCCCTCCGCTGAACCC
The DNA here is from genome assembly GCF_018919145.1 of Paenibacillus brevis. Lineage (GTDB taxonomy): Bacteria > Bacillota > Bacilli > Paenibacillales > Paenibacillaceae > Fontibacillus > Fontibacillus brevis. The sequence continues at coordinate 73,467 of NZ_JAHLQJ010000014.1, read as the reverse complement.
GACGATCTACAGATATTGTTGGCTGCATAACGGTACACCCCTATATCGCTTAGTATGTAATCTCATCACGCTTGAGCAGGCGATTGGCCAGCAGGGACAGCAGAACGCCGAAGACGACCATGTAGATGGCAATCGCGGAGCCATATCCAAAGTTCTGGTCAACCATCGCTTTTTTGTACATATACGTACCGAGCACCTCGGTTCCGTTCTGTCCGCTGGTAATGACCCAGATGAACTCGAACACCTTCAATGTCCCGGTAATGGCAAGCGTAATGACGACCTTGATATCGCTCATAATCAGCGGAATGGTCAGCATCGTCGTTCGTTTGAAGGCAGAAATGCCCTCCAGCTTGGCAGCCTCATAATAGTCCGAAGGAATCTTGGACATCGCTGTCAGGAACAACACGAAATAGAACCCGACATAGTGCCATACTGTAGGCACGGATACAGCTTTGAGTGCATTGCCCTCATCCAGCCACAGCACCTTGTCAATTCCGAAATTCGCAAGAACACTGTTAAGGAGACCGAAATTGTAGTTGTAAAATAGCACGAATAAAAGCGAAATTGCCGTTCCCGAAATGACGACCGGGAAGAAAAAGACGGTACGGTAAAAGCCCTTCAGCTTGCCGATCAGATCAACCATGACTGCCAGGACAAGCGCGATTCCGACTTGAAACAAGATGACATACAGCATGATTTCAAGTGTGTGCAGCGTGGCAGCTCCAAGCAGATCGTCCGTAAACAGCCGAGTGTAGTTATCCCAGCCGATAAATTTCTTGTCGAAAAAGCCCTTGGTCCGGAAGAAGCTTAAATACAAGCTCTTAAAGAAAGGGTAGTACATGAATACACTCATCAGGATTGCTGCCGGGAGGAGAAACAGGAAGATGTATTTCCGATCACCCTTCATCATCATCACCCTTGCTGTAAAGTAGTGGCTATATAAGTTGGACAAATAAAAATACTTCTGGAGGAAACGTGTGCAGTGTACTTACGATCGCTGTTGTTCTCGGATTTCTTGGATTGGATTAAGCCATCACAAGGGAGAAATCCGCTCACAAAGGCGAACGTTAACGCTTTATGCTTCCGAAGTAGCTTTCTTACAGAAAGCTTTTAACACTGCACACTTATGCCTTTACCAAGTAATTTATCAGTTCAACTTATATAGCTTAGGCAAACGGGTGCGCCGCCCGAATGGAAGAGAAGGGGGCGGCGCAAGCGTTCTTAGCAGTGAAGTTCGCCAGTGAACAGTTTAGTTCTTATTGGCGTCCTCAACTTTTTTGGCGCTGTCAATCGCTTCGGTTGGAGTCTTCTTGCCCGTTACAACCTGTTGAACGCTGGCACGAAGATCGGAGAAGGTCTCAGGAGCTACCTTGCTGTCCACTGGTGCACTGATTGAATCAGCCTTGGCCGTCATTGCGAAGCCGTCAAGCTGAACCTGTTGAAGACCTGTGACTTCCACGTCGGCAGCAGGTGTTCCGCCATTCGCACTGGCAATAGCCTTAATGCTGTCCGGTGCCGTCAGATGCTTCAACAGCTCAATCGCCGTGTCTTTCTTAGCTGCATTATCGTAAGTGGCCTTGGACAGATAGAATCCGGAGCCGAAACCGCCGACAATGTCATTGCCACTGCCTGCACCGCCAGGTACAGTAGGGAAAGGAATTACTGTAGTGTTGGCACGCGTCTCATCACTCCAGCCGCCGATTGCCCAAGAACCCTCAATCGTCATGGCTGCAAGACCTTCACTATAATAGTTGCCGGTCATATTCAGGTCGATGGTCGCGGCATCTTTCGGGAAGGCGCCGAGCTCATAAAGCTCCTTCATCGCTGCATAGGCCTTCTCCCAATTTGGATCGATCCCTTCAGCCAGTCCTTTATCCTGTCCGGCAGGTCCAGCCGCTGAGAGGATCGTGTGCTCGATCAAATAGTGGGATTGATCGAATGGAACGGAGAGAGGAATAATATCCTTTGCTGCAAGCGCCTTGACGGCAGTAGTCAGCTTTGTCCAATCCGTAGGCAATTCCAGTCCGTTATCCTCGAAGATCTTTTTGTTGACGAACAGACCTTCGTAGAAGCCGGTCAATGGAGCGGCATAGATGTTTCCATCCGCCTGTCTGGCCAGTTCCAGTGCATCTGGAATGAACCCGTTCTTCCAGTCCGCATTCGCGTCCAGGATCTCATTTAATGGAACGACCTTACCGGCATTGACAAAGCCTTCGGCATCGGCTCCGATAAAGTAGAAGAGGAGATCCGGCTCATTGCCGCTGGTCATATCCGTATTTACCTTGGTACGGAATCCGTCATCATTAGCCGACATGGTGTCATTTTCAACCGTTACGTTCGGGTGACTAGTCGTAAATTCATCAATGACCGCTTGGAACGCATCGCGTGCAGCGTCGGTTCCGCCAAAAGTGGAGAATACGCGGAGCGTAACCTTCTCGGCTTCTTTCGCCGGTTCTTCGACGGCTGGCTGATTGGCGTTGGTGTTGCCCGAAGCCGGTGCATTGTTGCCTGCATTGTTATTACTATTTCCGCAGGCGGCGATAAACATGGAGAACAACATCATGACGCTCAGTAAAACGATAGAAGTTCTTTTCAACAGAATTCCCCCTAAATTTGATTGTTGTGCGCGAAATCTGGCTGTTAGCAAAATAGTAACGTAAGAAAGGGTTTTCAAATAGGGGGATTATCTTATAAACGAGGGGTAAAATAATCCAATTCCCATATCATGTCAGCAGTCCCTAAAGGGAAGTAATCACATTAATAATTAATTACATAAAGGACATATGTCCTTTCAAGTTTGGCAATATGCCATTAAAGTAGCTGTAGCAGAACTTTTGGAGGATCGATAGAGGATGAGAGGAATTTTATTTGCCATTCTTGGCGGAGCATTTATCACTTTTCAAGGGGTTGCTAACGCCCGGATCAGTCAGGATCTTGGGACCTGGCAGGCAGCAGCCCTAACGCAATGCACCGGATTTGTGGTTGCATTGCTTGTATTGTTGGCATTCAAGGATGGACATCCTCGTCAATTCAAGCGGGTGAAACCCCTTTACTTGGCCGGCGGCTCCTTTGCCGCGATCGTTATATTCAGCAATGTAAAAGCGATCGAGCTGGTCGGCGTTACCTTCAGTACTTCTTCGGTATTAATCGCCCAATTGCTCGTTACCTTCCTAATAGACAGCTTCGGGTGGTTCGGACTGCCCAAGCAACAGATGAAGCTGCCTCAATTTATCGGCATCGGCATGATGATCGCTGGTGTTGTTGTGATGGGATGGAGGTAAGAGGTTTATGGAAGAGAAACAGAAAAAGATTGAGGACTATTTAATGGAGCTCGGACTTCTTAAGGTGGTCCCGGGGGAGATTCTACCTTATATGTCCTTATCGAGCTACCAGCCCGGAGAATGGATCTGCTCGCAGGGAGAAGCCGCAGATACGCTTTATTTTTTGGTCCAAGGAAAAATCAAGATTTATACCACCTCATCCGAGGGAAAGACACTGGTGCTCTCTTTTAAAACCCCGCTTGATCTCGTAGGAGACATTGAATATATCCAGCGCTGTGAAACGCTCAATACGGTCGAAGCTGTGACACCGGTTCAGATGCTTGCCATCCAATACCGGTGGCTGGATCGGTTCGGAGACCAGAATGCTGCATTTTTGAGATTCATGCTGGATATTATTACGAAAAAGTTTTTTATGAAGTCAAGCTCGCTGAGCTTCAATTTGTTGTATCCGGCGGAGGTCCGGTTAGCCAGCTATCTGTTATCCGTTGTTGATGATGGCACGGAAGAAGCGGTGAACAGCCAGATTAAGCTGGAGGTTCTTAAGGATGCGGCAGGCATGATTGGTGTCAGCTACCGGCATATGAACCGGATATTGTCGCAATGGACGGAAGCCGGGCTTGTCGAACGCGAGCTGGATGGCATTACACTGCGGAACTGGTCGGAACTGAAGGAGCTATCCAAGTACGGAAGCTACGAATCTTGAGGATAGAGAGGTAGGAAGAGCAAAATGCTAATGGGACTGTTATTCTCGATTGTAGCGGGTGCGCTGGTCGGGCTGCAAAATATATTCAACAGCAAGGTGAATGAGCATACCGGGTCATGGATGACTACGACGTTGGTGCTTGGATTGGGATTTGCCGCCTCCTTGCTGTTGGGCGTTGTGTTCGAAGGCGGAGAGATGTTCCGTCTGAATATGAGCTCTATGCAGACTTGGTATTGGTTCAGCGGAATTATCGGGGTAGGTGTGGTCACTTGTGTTGTGCAGGGTGTCAGACGTCTTGGACCGACCTTCGCAATCTCTATTGTACTAATTACCCAACTGGTCACAGCGATGATCTGGGACACGATGGGCTGGCTCGGGCTTGAAAAGGTTCCATTCTCCTGGAATAAGCTGGCAGGAGTCTTGATTCTGATCGGCGGAATTTTGGTGTTCAAGCTTGGCGGCAGAAATGCAAAGACGACAGAAAAGGTTCACATTCATGACTCGATCTGATCGGTTGATGAACATTTGTTGAACAAGCTGTAATCCCTCAAATGGTTCTGATATGGTAAAGATAATATTCGGGAAATGAGGTGACTTAAGCTTGAGCATTAAGGAACAGGTTCTGGCTGCAATGAAGGAAGCAGGCAAGCCGGTCAGCGCAGGAGAGGTTGAGAAGCTGAGCGGGCTTGACCGCAAGGAGATTGACAAGGCGTTCAAGGAATTGAAGGCGGAAGCAGCGATTACTTCACCGGTCCGTTGTAAATGGGAACCGGCAAGCTAAGCACTGCGCATGATTAATGCAAAGAGAGAATAAGCCTCCACTCAGGCCAATAGGACCTGAAGCGGAGGCTTATTTTAGGTTCAGTTGTGTGCGTTCTCCGGCTTCGGATCTGCGAAAAACAGCTTCATCATCGGTGGTGTTACAAGCGTAGTAACTAAAACTACGATGACGATAATAGCAAAGAGGCCATCTGGAATCAGCTGAGCCTCTTGACCGATTGCTGCAATGATCAAGGCGACTTCTCCGCGAGATACCATGGCTGAGCCGATTCCGAGCGCGCTGCGCCAGCCGAAGCCGGAAGCCTTGGCGCCGAGTGCGGCGCCGATGAGCTTGGTGGCGATCGCAAGGAGACTCAGTCCAATGATCAACGGAATCTCGGACCACAGACCGGAAAAATTAACTTTTAGGCCAATCGTCGTGAAGAAAACGGGAACAAAGAGGGCATAGGCCATCGTCTCTACTTTTTCAGTCACTATGGTCTTGTAAAAGGTTCTGCTGATTGAAATACCGGCGATATAGGCGCCGATAATGGCTGCCACTCCCGTATATTCAGCAAGATGGGAAAGAAGGAAGCAGCTAATAAGTGCGGCGGTAACGACCGTCTCGCTGACTCGCAATACAGTGAATTTCCGCATAAACCAGGGGATTACCTTCCAGCCCAGTAAGATTGCTGCGCCGAAGAAAAGAACCTTTTTCAAAATAAGCATTCCCAGGTGGACATCTCCGCCCGCCAGACTCATTACAAATGCAAGCAGGATAATGACGACTACATCGTCAATAACGGCTGCTCCCAGCACGGTGGCTCCTTCTTTGGACTTTAATTTCCCCAGCTCCTTCAGGGATTGAACAGAGATGCTGACACTGGTAGCGGAGAGCAGGAGGCCAAGGAATAATGCTTCAAGAACAGGCATGCCCAGCAGTACGCCTGCCAGATACCCCAGGCCGAGCGGCAAGATGATGCCCAAGAAGCCTACATAAGTCGATGACCTTCCGCTTTGCTTGAATTCCTCCAGGTCTGTCTCAAGTCCTGCCAGGAACATCAGGAGTATGACACCGATTTGGCTTAAGGCCTCCAGAACCTCGGTCTCATGAATCAAGCCAAGCAGGGCCGGACCAAGAATAATTCCGACCAGCAGCTTACCTAGCACGGCAGGCTGCTTCAATCTCACACTCAGTGAGCCGGCCGCCTTTGATGCAAGGAGTATTAAGGCCAATTGAAAAAATAACAACATGATGAATCCCCCTTTAAAATGCAGCTTTTCTAGACAGTCTGGCCTCATTTAGGCAAAAAAAGCCCGCCACTTGGAATGCCGTATGCAAGAAAACATACGACGCCCTTTGTGACAGACTCCACCAGATGATATAATATTAAATTAACGTCCCTAAATTATATGATGCAGGACTCATTTTGTAAAGATGCTATATAAGTTGAACTATAAAAGCTACGTAGAAAGGGCATAAGTGTGAAGTGTTACAAGCCTTCTGAAAGAAAGCTGCTTCGAAAGCATAAAGCGGAAGAGTTCGCCTTTGTGAGTTGATTTCCACCTTATAATATCTTAGTTCAATTAGAGAAATCCGCGCAAGAATACTTCACAAGTTGCCCTCGGAACGTAAAACCCAGTAGTTCAACTTATATAGATGCATATTCCTGCCGCAATCGGGGGGAGGTTAAGGTCGACGTACATATCTTCCGCAGAGAGGACGAAAAAGATGTTTGAATTGCTTATCATTCTTGTGCTTATTCTAATCAACGCTTTTTTCGCAGCATCCGAAATTGCACTAATCTCTCTAAACGATAACAAAATTAGAAATATGGCACAGCAAGGGCACCGCAAGGCCAAGCTGCTGGTCAGCTTGCTGGGCGAACCAAGCCGTTTCCTGGCAACGATTCAGATCGGGATCACGCTGGCAGGCTTCTTTGCCAGTGCTTTTGCCGGCGAGAGCTTCGCCGGAGATCTGGCGGCATTACTGATTAAGTGGGGAGTTCCTTTGTCCCCGTCACTGTTAAGCACCTTGTCTCTCATCGTGATTACGTTGATACTGTCCTATTTCCAACTGGTGCTTGGAGAGCTCGTGCCTAAGCGGGTTGCTATGAAGCGGGCCGAGGGCATGGCCATGCTGGCAGCAGATGTGTTGTCTGTGCTGTCGAAGATAACGGCTCCATTCGTTAAGCTGCTTACGGTATCAACGAACCTGCTTGTCAAGGCATTCGGTCTGGACCCCAATTCCGACGATGATGAGGTGTCAGAGGAAGAAATCCGCATGATGCTGGATACGGGGACAGAACTAGGTACGATACAAGCCAGCGAGAAGCTGATGATCAACAATATTTTCGACTTTGATAACCGGACGGTCTCGGATATTATGACCCATCGATTGAATGTGGTTGCGATCCCGGTCAGTATGGATATGGTCTCGGTCGCCAAGCTGGCGGACGAGGAACAATACACGCGTTTCCCGGTGTATGAAGAAACCATCGACAATATCATCGGCATCTTCCATAGCAAGGATTTGCTGGGTTATTTCCGGAAGGCGGCCACAGAGTCCTGGGAGCTGAGAGATCATGTGAACAAGGCCTATTTTGTGCCTGATTCGAAAAATGCCCGGGATTTGTTTGAAGAGCTGCAGCAAAACCACGTGCACATGGCTATTGCCGTTGATGAGTACGGAGGCACGGCTGGTATTGTCACGATGGAGGATCTGCTGGAGGAAATCGTAGGCAATATTTATGACGAGCATGACGAGGATGAACAGGAATATGAAATGACCCCGGAAGGCGGTTATCTGTTCAAAGGAACGATGGCTTTGCACGATGCGCGGGAAGTGCTGGGGATTGCGCTGCCGGATGATGAATATGAGACCCTGAGCGGTTTCATGATCGGAATGCTTCACCGGATTCCTACGGTTCAGGAAAAGCCGATTTTTGAATACAACGGGTATGTGTTTGCTGTGAAAGAGGTCGGCCACCACCGGATTCATCGGCTATTGGTGACGAAAAAATCCGATCTTCCTGAGGAGCTTGACACCATACTGGAGTAATAACTTAGAGGACAGGCTCGATGTCAGCCTTCAATCCGGCTCGCAGACTGTACGAGGCGTTCGGGTTTTAGTACTGTGAACCTTTCTCGGATTATTCCGGGGACCCTAATAGCGTATTTATGAACTTGGATTTATAATGCTGACAAGCCCCCGGATCGTTTGTTCGGGGGGCTTGTTTTTTCGTCTTATCATGGTTACCGGAATGTCGAATTGTTGCTATCGTAGCCGAGACGGCTTTAAGGAAACGGGTGTTCGGGTTATACTTGCAATAGGAGGCGATGATCTGTGGAACAGAAGCTCTTTGACTTGATCTATGCTTCGGTGCTCGCCAAGGAACATACCTATGACGGAATCTATTATACTTGTGTCCGGACGACCCGAATTTTCTGTCGTCCATCCTGCCGGGCCAGAACGCCTTATCCGCAAAATGTGCGGTTTGTGAACTCCTCGGAGGAAGCAATAGAGCTGGGATATCGCCCCTGCAAACGCTGCAAGCCGGAGGAAGCAGGAAAGCTCGGGCCTGACGAGGTCATGGCTGCCAAGGTAGATCACTTGATTGAACGGGATCTTTCCTGTCCGATGACATTAAATATGCTGGCTGGTCAGTTAGCGGTCAGTCCATTTCATTTGCAAAAAGTATATAAACGGGTGAAGGGATATTCTCCTGCTGATCATTTGCAAGCGGTTCGTATGAAGGAAGCGAAGAGCCTGCTGGCGCAGGATCGGCTGACTGTGGCCATGATTGCCCGAGCGGTCGGCTTCAGAAGCCCGTCTCATTTTACAGTATGGTTCAAACGGGACTCGGGATGCTCGCCGAGGGATTATAGGGAACTTACAGGGAAGGGGATAGGAACTAATGAATGACTCGAGGGTCTATTGGAGCAGGGAGGCATTCGGTCCGGAGGGCCACGTATGGACGATATTGGCTACCGGGCAGGGGGTCTGCCGGCTGATGTATCCGCAGGATACGTTGGAGGGTGCAGCCGCGTGGCTTCATCGATTCAAACCAGGGGCCATACTGGAGGAGAACGCAAGTGTGATTGCGGGCACGGGTGTTGTCGGGAAGCTTAAGGGCTACTTTTTGGGAGAAAAGGTTGATTTTTCAGAGGTTTCGCTTGATTTGTTCGGCACACCGTTTCAAAAGGAGGTTTGGTCGGCCCTTCTGACGATCCCCTATGGAGAGGTGCAGACTTATCGTGACATTGCCGCTGCGATTGGGCGTCCAAATGCGGTACGGGCTGTTGGAACCGCCAATGGGGCCAATCCGGTTCCCGTTATTGTTCCCTGCCACCGGGTGATCGGGTCTAACCAGACATTGGTCGGGTACCGGGGAGGCTTAAAAATCAAAGACATGTTGCTCAGGCTGGAAGGAGTGAAGGCGGTTGAAATGTCCGGACATGCCCGGTTTCAGTTTTAATTTGCCTGTCCCCGTGCCCTTTTGCTTTCGTTTATGTCTGGATTATCTGTCAGGCTCAAACAGTGAATGTCTGTATGAGGTGCATGAGGATCACATTCGCAGGCTGGTATCTTTAGGCGGGAGAGACGTGCTGCTCGAAGTAAGCAGTAAGGATGATCTTGAGCTTGCGGTCAGGGTGCTTTACGGCGGACCATTGAATGAGGACGAGCAATTGGAAGCAGCGGCATACGTAACCACCTGGTTTGATTTGAACCGGGATCTGGCTCCGTTCTATAGACTAGCATCAGGTGACGAAAGGCTGGCTGGCGTAGTTCAGAAATTGAACGGACTCCGACTTATGGGTATTCCCGATCTGTTTGAAGCACTTTGCTGGGCGATTCTCGGACAACAGGTGAATCTGGCCTTTGCCTATACCTTAAAGGAGCGTTTGACATCCGCGTACGGCGATTCCGTGCAATGGCAGGGGACCGCATACCGGCGCTTTCCTTCACCGGAACAAATGCTGGCGGTGAGTGCCGACGAGCTCGGAGCATTGAAGCTGAGCCGAATGAAAAGCGCGACAATTCTGGAAGTGGCTAGACTGATGGCGGCGGGCGAATTGTCCCGGGAGGGGCTGCTGGCTATGGATAGCTTTGATGCCATGGAGGAGCGGCTGGTCTCGATTCGCGGCATCGGTCCCTGGACGGCCCATTATGTCAGGATGCGCTGCTTGGGCGATCCTGCAGCTTTTCCCATCGGAGATGTCGGTCTTCATAATGCCGTCAAGAACCTTCTAAGCTTGGAGGAGAAGCCGTCACTTGGCATGCTGAGGGAAATGTTCAACAGCTGGCAAGGCTGGGAAGCTTATGCGACATTTTATTTGTGGCGGACGTTATATTAGTACGAGTTCAAAAGGTGATTTTTTGAACAACCTCCAATAAATTTGGGGTTTATCTTGCGCCGATTATTTGATAATATAGCTACAATATCAAATGCGATGACGAGAGAAGTAAATGACGGCGATCCTTCACAGAGAGCTCCCGGTTGCTGAAAGGGAGTAAGGAAGCGTTCATTGAAGAAAGACTCCGAGCAGCGCGCCGGAACCTTGATCCACTGGAGATGGCACGACAGGAGCTCCTGTTACAGAGCTAGAGTATACGCGCCTGCCCAAGGCAGCGCCGTACTTGAAGAGGCTGGTGCGGCGACGTATTAGTAAATGTAGGGTGGTACCACGAGAAGCAATCTCGTCCCTAGGACTACGTAGTCTTGGGGGTGGGATTTTTTTGTTACATTAAGAGGCTGTACTGACATACGTTATTATCAAATCATTCCACATCATATAAAGAGAAGGGATCTGAATATACGATGGCACAAAGATTAAGAGCAGGTATTGTCGGCGGAACAGGAATGGTGGGCCAGCGCTTTGTCCAACTGCTGGAGAACCATCCATGGTTCGAGGTAACCGGGATCGCAGCCAGCGCCAATTCCGCAGGGAAGACCTATGAAGAAGCGGTTCAGGGAAGATGGAAGCTGGAGGGAGACATTCCGGAGGGCGTGAAAAAGATTGTCGTTCAGGATGCTTCCGAGGTGGAGAAGGTCGCAAAAGACGTTGACTTCATCTTCTGCGCAGTAGACATGAAGAAGAATGAGATTCAAGCGCTTGAGGAGGCATACGCGAAGACGGGTACGCCGGTTATTTCCAATAACTCCGCTCATCGCTGGACACCGGACGTACCAATGGTGATTCCGGAAGTCAACCCGGGGCATATCGAAGTTATCGCGGCGCAAAGAAAACGTCTCGGCACGGAGAGAGGCTTTATTGCGGTTAAGCCGAACTGTTCGATCCAGAGCTATGTGCCGGCACTTCATGCTCTGCTGGATTTCAAGCCGCGGCATGTGGTAGCCTCGACCTATCAAGCCATTTCCGGAGCAGGAAAGAATTTTACGGATTGGCCTGAAATGCTGGACAACGTGATTCCATACATTGGCGGCGAAGAAGAGAAGAGTGAGCAGGAGCCGCTGCGGATCTGGGGATCGGTGGAGAACGGCCAGATTATCAAGACGGAATCCCCGCTCATTACGACTCAATGTATTCGGGTTCCGGTAACGGACGGGCACTTGGCAACGGTCTTTGTTTCCTTTGACAACAAGCCATCGAAGGAAGAGATTCTTGCACGATGGAAGCAATTTTCCGGTCGTCCGCAGGAGCTGGGACTGCCAAGCGCGCCGAAGCAGTTCATCACTTATTTTGAAGAGGATAATCGGCCGCAGACGAAGCTGGACCGGGATATCGAAGGCGGAATGGGAGTTTCGGTCGGCCGTCTGCGTGAGGATTCGCTCTATGACTTCAAATTTGTAGGATTGTCACACAACACTCTGCGCGGTGCAGCCGGCGGAGCCGTGCTGATCGCGGAGCTGTTGAAGGCAGAAGGTTATATCCAACCTAAGTAAGATTTGCAGGCAAGATGTGCGGCGCCCTTCGGGGCGTCTTTTTCTATGACATGTTTTATTGCTTCCGGGAGGCGAGCCTGATATGATGATGGCGGGTAAGAATTGAGCCTGGATAAGATGGAGGTAAACGATGAGAAATAAATATATGGTCTGGCTGTTATTGATCGCTTCGGTAAGTGTGCTGCTATCTGGCTGTACCGACGGGAAGCAGGGCAAGGGCGGGACTGCTCAATCCGCTGAAGAGGTCAAGCAAATGGTGAATGATCTTAGTACGGACAAGCTGTCTGCCGAAGGTGCATCTATCACTTCCCATCAGCTAATCGTAACGAATTTGGATCAGTCAAAGACTACTTATGAATTGCCTAAGGACGAGTTCTTTGTCTCCATCGCACCTTACATTAACGAGACGCATCCCTGTGCGATTCATAGTCTGACGGGCTGTCAAGGGGAAATGAGCAGCGAATCCTTCGAAGTCAAGGTGACGGATCAGGACGGGAATGTCATTATTGATGACACGCTGCAGGCTCATAATAATGGGTTTATTGATATTTGGCTGCCGCGCGATCGTAAGTATGAGGTGGAGATCGGGCAAGGCGATAAATCCGGCAAGGAAGAAATCTCAACCTTTGAAGGGGACAATACTTGTATTTCGACTATGCAGCTTTCGTAAGCGGAGAAGCCGCCATTCGGATTATGACCGAATGGCGGCTTTTTGTTGCTATAATTCAATTGCAAATTGATGCATAGGTTTTAATTGTGGTAGAGTTGTGACCAAGGAGGAGGTTTCATGTGGGGAAAGAGATTACGATTCGGATTGCGCGGCCGTCCGATGCGGAGCTTGCCTGCCGTGTATTCGATTTAGCCATACCCGAAGCCTTCGAGCAAGAGGGCCTAGGTCATCTCATCGAGGATATAGCCCATGAGCTTGCCGCGAAGAGAAGGGTACTTCAGGCGTGCTTGTTGAAGGAGGACTCGGTCAGTTGCTGGTTTCTGGTTGCTCTGCTGGGGGAGAACATAGTCGGAACAATCTCTTATGGTCCATGCGGAGAAGATATCCTGAACTGTACCGGAAATGCTCTGGGGAATGTAGGTGAATTAGGCAGCCTTTATATATTGCCGGAATATCAGGGCCAGGGGATCGGTTCGGTTTTGATCCGTGCTGCTGCCAACCGCATGGCCAGCCAAGGAATCCAGAGGTTTTCCCTAGACAGCGGATATCGCATAGCACAACAAAAGTGGCTCAACAAGTTTGGCAAGCCGTATGCCGTCGTGCCCGATTACTGGGGAGCGGAGTCTGCACACATGGTATGGCTCTGCGAAGTCAAGAATTACATCGGTTCATAATTATCGATTAAAGGGGAGATACGCATATGAGCATGAAAGAAGTGATACAACGACGCCGTACAATCAAATCCTTCAAGAAGGATACCATCGACAGGGATGACGTCATGAATTGGCTGGAAGCGGCCAGCTATGCCCCAAATCATCGAATGAACGAGCCTTGGGAGATTTTATTTCTCGGTCCGGAGACCCGGGCCAAGCTGAATCATAAAACGGATCTGGGCGGTGCTCCGATTGTACTTGCGGTGCTCTCGAAGTCTGCGTCCAAGCAGTTGGAGCGAGACGAGAACGTGATGGCGGTGTCGTGCTTCATCCAGAATTTCATGCTGCTGGCCGAAGAGGCGGGAGCGGGTGTGTTCTGGAGCTCAATCGGTGCTCAGCCGCAAAACCGTGAGCTGCTTGGCGCGGCAGACGGAGCGGAAGTCATCGGCGTGCTTGGAGTCGGTTATCCGGCCGAGATTCCGGCGTTGAAGCCTAGAACGCCCATTGCAGACAAAGTAACTGAGATGCCGTAAAACTAAGTTCGATATTGGAAAAGAAGAGAAAGCGGGAAAATGGGCAGCCATTCTTCCGCTTTCTCTTCTTTTTATGGGGTTTGAGTTTGGAATGACTCAAGTGTTCTTATTGGAATAGACTGAAGCGGCTCCGTCAGACAACATGAAGATCATATCAGAAAGCTCCTTCGTACTTAAATCAAAGCCCCTATCAATCCACTGACTAATCATACTTAAGCAGCCGATAGTCAAATAGTGATAAATATAATCTGATTGAGCTTCTGAACCCGTCAAAAGCAGGTTCATTCTCAAGGTAGTGATCGCTGAAGAGACGAAGCTGGAAGGAAACGAGGAATTTCCCGTTGGTCCAAGAAGTACACTGAACACCCTGCCATTGTCCTTCACATACTCTAGCAGCCCTTGCAGCAATTGGAAATTCCCGACAATCTTCTCAATGTGCCCCCTCACCTGAAGCATTACCTCTTGTTCAATATCTTCTAACAGATCGAACTGGTCCTTGTAATTAAGGTAAAAAGTAGACCGGTTAATACCTGCATGCTCGCAAAGTTCTTTAATGGTCACCTTGTGAATCGACTTGGATTGCATTAGTTCGATCAGGCTATTCTTCAGTAACGATTTCGTCAATCTGACTCGTTGGTTTTCACGATTGCTCATGACTATTCATCCTTTTTACTTTCAAGTTTTACTATTTTGACGAGCTCCCAACATATTCATCCCGAGTGTCTATCTTATATCAAAATAAGATCAACTGTTGGTTGTAAAATAGACACTGTGTCGAAGATACTTGGATTATAACATAATTATCAGCTTGTAGTTGAAAGGAGATAAAAAGGATGATTAAGAGAAGAGTATTATTAACCGGGGCTACTGGAGGAATGGGTTCTCATGTGCTTCGAGAGCTGCTAAAGGATACCGATAAGCTGGATATTACATTGTTGGTACTTGATACAGAGACAGATCGCAGAGCTCTAAAAGATTATGAGAACAAAGATGGCCTCACTATCCATTGGGGAGATTTGACCAAGGAAGACGATGTGTATGAATGTATCAAAAATGCGGACATTGTCTTGCATGTTGCCGCGCTGGTCTCTCCTATAGCGGACTATAAGCCTAAGTTGGCAATGAAGGTGAATTATGGTTCCATGCGTAACATCATCCACGCGATTAAGGAGCAAGGAAGAATGGAGGAAGTCAAGGTTGTCTCGATCGGAACGATTGCTGAAACGGGGGACCGGATGCCGCCTATTCATTGGGGACGGGTAGGCGATCCCATCAAGCCAAGCATTTACGACTATTACGCAGTATCTAAAATCGCTGCAGAACGACTGCTGATCGAGTCGGGATTAAAATATTGGGTGAGTCTGAGACAGACCGGAATAATGGGTCCTGCAATGAGCAAGATCAAGGATGCAATCATGTTCCATAATTGTCTGGATAATGTGCTTGAATATGTTTCTGACCGGGATTCCGGCAGAATGCTTGGCAACCTCTGCCGCTTGGATTATTCGGGAGAATTGTCTGAGGGCTTCTGGTGTCATGTGTACAATATTGGCGGTGGCGAAAGCTGCAGGGTAGATACTTATGCCATGTACAGAGAGCTCTATGGGGCGATCGGATTTAAAAATTTAAAATATGCCATTAATCCTAAATGGTACGCAACACGAAATTTTCATGGAACCTATTATCTGGATTCGGACAAGCTGGAGGAGCATCTTCACTTCCGCAGAGACAGTATGCAATATTTCTATGATTCCTACCTGGATTCACTAGGACCGGTAGCTCCAATATCACGCCTAGTATGCAAGCTTCCGGGCGGACAAAAGCTGATGGGAAGTATTATGAAGAAAGTATTTTTGAAGGTAGCGCGTACGGAGCATGGGACGGTTCGCTTCATCGAGCAGAATATGGAAGAGAAAATCGATGCCTACTGGGGCAGCAAACGTGCATGGGAGGCAATCCCATTCGATATTAATGAGTTCGAGCACTTTCGGGATTGGGATCGGGTCATATGGATTGATCATGGCTACGATGAGAACAAGCCGGAACGGGAGTTGAACCTGGAGGATGTGAAAGGAGCCGCTCAATTCCGAGGAGGACACTGCTCCTCAAACGAAATGAATATCGGGGATTGGATGGGGAAATTGAAGTTTACTTGCGCTTTCGGACACGACTTTGAAGCAAGCCCGCGCCTGGTATTGGAAGCGGGGCACTGGTGCCCGGTCTGTGAACGTGAAAGCTGGAACTATGCAGCTCGCGCCAAAGTGGATCCATTTTTCGCCCAGGTATGGACACCGCTTCATTCGCCGGAAGAGCCAGAGCGAGAGTATAGAAAAGAAGTGACAGAACTGGATGTATAAACATACTCTAGTCTGAATTATCAGCCATGCCGTAAGAGTGTCTAGCGTCTATTTCCGGGCAGGATCTCTTTGAAAAGCTGCTGAATAAAGACAAAGAAGGATTGCTCCAAGCCTGTCGGCTCCTCTTTGGTTGGCCAGGATAAATAGATGGTGCGGATGCAGCGATGGCCGCGAATCGGGATCAGCTCGATATCCTCGGTAAGCAGGCCGCTCCATAGGATGGAAGGGATAAAAGAGATCCCGAGGCCGGATTCGATCAAGCCTCTTACGGTAGCCGGATCATCACTCTCGAAGATGATGTCAGGGCTGAAGGGCAAATCCGCAAAGAACCGATCTGTTGTTCTTCGCAGCGGATTGCCGGTGGTCAAGCTGATAAATTTCTCATGCTCAAGCTCCAGTAAGGTGACTTCATTCCTGCTGCTGAGGGGATGCTGCCTTGGGACGCCCAGCATAATCTCTTCTTCGAGCAGAATCACATGCTCGTTATGCTCTAGCGGCTCGGAGGTTATTGCAAAATCATAGGTCAGCGCCTTCCCGGTCTTGCCAGGATGCTGGATCAGGTTGAACCGGATATGGGGATACTTGTCCCGAAACCGGCGGACAATCCAGGGCAGGAGCATGGAGCCAACCGCCACATACAAGGAGATGATCTCAACATTCTCCTTGCTCATTTCCGTAATTTCAGCAACTCCTTGCTCCAAGGCGGACAATGCTTGGTTGGCTCGCTTAAGAAACTTTTCTCCAAAGGCATTAAGGACAATGTGCTTGCCCTTGCGGTCGAATAACGGAACACCCAGCTCGTTCTCAAGCGATTTGATCATTTTGCTGAGTGCGGGCTGTGAGATATAGAGTTCTCTGGCAGCGCGGGTCATGTTGCCATGCCGGGCTGTTGTCAGGAAATATTTTAACTGTAAAAGCTCCATAGACGACCCTCCCTATATAACTTCTCATGTATAACCTATAGGTTATTAATAATGACCAATATAACTATTTTACAGCTATTTTTCTAATAAATACAATAGATGCATAGGGAAGAATTTCGTTGAGGAGGTGGGCTTCTGAAGCTTGTGTTTACATTTCCGGGACAGGGGTCACAGACCCCGAACATGCTGCAGGACATTCCGGCATACGTGGAGAAGGCAACCGAAGTGATTGGCGTGATGCCTCGAGATGATGAGCTGTCTTTGTCCTCAACGCTATGGACGCAGATCGCACTGTTCCTGAAAGGGACAGCTGCGGCGGATGAGCTCATGAAGCAAGGCATGACTCCGCATTTTGTGGCCGGGCATTCGATTGGCGCTTATTCAGCCGCAGTTACTGCAGGGGTCATATCCTTTGAGGATGCGCTGAGAATGGTTTGGCGGCGTGCCGAGTGGATGGATCGAGCTTACCCTGCCGGTTATGGGATGGGAATCATAATAGGATTGACGAAGGAAGAGGTTGAACGGATTGTTGCTCATTCATATAGTGATGAGTCTCCGGTGTACCGCTCCAATGTAAATGGAGAGCTGCAAATTGCGTTGTCCGGTTCGGTGGAAGGGATCAGCCGGGCATTCGAGCTTTCCAAACAGCGGGGCGCTTCGAAGGCAATCCATTTGAAAGTACCGGTGCCCTCGCATTCTCCATTAATGGAGGGACTAACTTCTGAATTGTTCGGGATGCTGGAAAGTATTCCTTTGCAGGATGCAAAAATGACATACTTACTGAATCATACGGGAAGACCTACTCGGTCCAAGCAGAAGATTGCCGAGGATTTGGCGGTAAATGCGGTTTATCCCGTTTGCTGGCATGATATGACAACTGTAAGCGCGGAGAGCGGTGCGGATTGCTTTGTAGAGATGCCGCCAGGACACACATTGACTGGCCTGCTTAAGCAGGCCCATCCTTGCTTGCGTGGAATTGCCGTTGATGAGACGGGGATGGAAGGCGCATTGTATCTGATCAGAAAGTGGGAGGCGCAGGCGGAATGAACAAGGAATTACGTTCCTGGAGCCAGAAGCGGGACAGGAAGCAATCGAAGCTGAGCGGAATCGAACCGCGAATGAAGGGAAAATTTATCGATACGAGCGATATTGTAAGTGTCCTTGAGGCGTTGATTGAGCCGGGCGCCAGGGTCGTTCTTGAGGGAGACAACCAGAAGCAGGCTTCTTTTCTCTCGCAAAAGCTGCTGGAGGTCGCTCCCTCCAAGGTACATGATCTGCATATGATTATGTCGAGTATTTCGAGACCGGAGCATCTGGATATTTTTGAACATGGCATTGCCGGCAAGCTGGACTTTTCTTACTGCGGATCCCAGAGCCTGCGTGTTGCGCAAATGATTGAGGACGGAACGCTGAAGCTCGGCGATATCCATACTTATTTGGAGCTGTTCGGAAGGCTGTTCATCGACCTTATTCCGGATGTGGTGCTCGTCGCAGCGGACAAGGCCGATGCCGAAGGGAATCTGTACACCGGCAATAACACGGAGGAGACACCTACGATAATAGAAGCTGCGGCGTTCAAGGACGGCATTGTCATTGTGCAGGTGAATGAGATCGTAGAGGAATTGCCGAGAACGGATATTCCTTCCTCCTGGGTGGATGTCATTGTGAAGGCGGACAAGCCCTATGTGCTGGAGGCACTGTTTACCCGCGATCCCCGGCATATTACCGAGTTGCAAGTATTAATGGGCATGATGGCGATCAAGGGGATTTATGGACGGCATGGCGTGCAGTCGCTCAATCACGGGATCGGCTACAACACCGCAGCCATTGAACTGCTGCTGCCAACCTATGGAGGGCAGCTCGGACTGAAGGGGAAACTCGCGAGACACTGGGCTTTAAATCCGCATCCGACCCTTATTCCGGCGATTGAAACGGGTTGGGTAGATAGTGTTCACAGCTTCGGCGGCGAGGTGGGCATGGAGAGATACATCGCCGCACGGCCGGACGTGTTCTTCGTGGGAAAGGATGGATCCATGAGGTCCAACCGCGCGATGTGCCAAGTGGCGGGGCAGTTTGCAGTAGATATGTTTATCGGCTCAACGCTGCAAATGGATTATGCCGGGAACTCCTCGACGGTTACTGCCGGTCGGCTGTCCGGCTTCGGCGGTGCTCCGAATATGGGGCATGATCCCCGGGGGCGCAGGCATGCGTCGGATGCCTGGCTGGCGATGAACGAGCACCCTTCCGAGCTGTCCAAAGGGCGTAAGCTAGTGGTACAGATGGTTGAAACCTATGGTGCGAATAAAAAGCCGGTTTTCGTGGAGAAGCTGGATGCGGTCAAGGTAAAGGACGCCTCCGGTCTCGCGATTACACCGGTCATGATCTATGGGGATGATGTGACTCACGTGCTCACTGAGGAAGGGATTGCCTATCTGTACAAAACAGATAGTCCGGCGGAGAGAAAGCAAGCTCTGGCTGCCATTGCAGGAGTAACGCCGCTCGGCCTGGAGAGCCGTGAGCATGAGGTGTCCGATCTCCGCGATCGCGGTATTGTGGCGTACCCGGAGGATCTTGGTATCCAGCGGCGGCAGGCCAAGCGCTCCCTGCTGGCTGCACAATCGATCAGCGACCTGGTGACCTGGTCGGATGGTTTATATGATCCGCCGGCAAAATTCAGGAGCTGGTCGTAGACTTATGGCAATGCTGCGGCACAATGTCGAGAGCTTTGCGAAATCACTTGCTTCCAGAGCAGTGTGGGCCTTGGCTGAAGAAGCGAAGCTTACCCCAAAGCCAGGCTTGGTGGATGCGAGAAGCAACGGGGCGCATACCGATATGTCTCTGGAACTGATGATGAATTCGGCGGAGGCTTTGCGAGGAACCTTTGAAGAAATCGCCGTCGTTTCTTACCTCCATTTCCCTAATCAAGAGCTGCGAGAGAAGATTGCCCGAATCGGCAGGGAAGGAGAACGGCGAATGTACACGGTCACAAAGGGTGTCAACACCCATAAAGGCGCGATCTGGGCGCTTGGCCTCTTGACCGGCGCCCGCGCCGCCTGCGCCGATGAAGCTGACAGTGAGCGGGTGCTGCGGCTTGCCGGTGTGATTGCTTCCTTTGAGGACCGTTATTGTCCTGCGGAAGAGAAAGAGACTAATGGACAAATCGTAAAACGCAAATATAACGTAACCGGTGCTTACGAGGAGGCTCAGCAGGGATTCCCGCATATTCACAATGAAGCTTTGCCTGCTCTGCTGAGCGCAAGGAGAGCGGGTAAGAGCGAGCAGGATGCCCGTTTGGAAGCTCTGCTGGCCTTGATGGCTACGGTGGATGATACCTGCATTTTGTATCGCGGGGGGAGTGCCGCTTTAACAACAGTTAAGGAACTAGCAGCTTCCTGTCTCCAGGCGGCTAGAGGAAGTAAGAGAGAATTCGAAGAGAAATTCACCAGGCTGAGCGATTATTGCAGCTCAAGACGTCTATCACCGGGCGGAAGCGCTGATTTGCTGGCTGCTGCTTTGTTTCTTGGTGTTGAAGATAAAAGTGGAAGGGAGCGATGACGATGGAGCAATTACATTTTCAATATGCCGTTTCAAGACCGATTACTCAATCCGCCCATATTGGTGTGGTTGGGTCCGGCGATCTGGAGATCCTTGTCGTGCCAGGAGAGGGCGGCATGGCACAGGTACAGGTGCTGACCGGGAGCGAGGGATTCGGGCAAACCTGGGACCATGTGCTGACTCGTTTTTTTACCCGTTATCCGATTGTAGCTCAAATGACTATTCATGATTACGGGGCCACGCCTGGGGTCGTGATGCTTCGATTAACGCAAGCGCTGGAGGTGCTGGGCTATGCAGAATAGCTATGTGGAGCTGAACGGGCGTGAACGCGCACAGGCCTTGCTTGACCGGGATACCTTCCGCGAGCTGGTCGGGCCATTTGACAGGCTCTACTCTCCGCACCTGGAGCCGCAAGGAATCGTACCGCAAAGCGATGATGGCGTGATCGTGGCAAGAGGCATGCTTCAAGGAGAACGAGTACTGATCATTTCTATTGAGGGCGCATTTCAGGGAGGGGGGATTGGAGAGGTTGGCGGGGCCAAGATATCCGGCGTGCTGGAGCTTGCTTTGGAGGCTAATATCCAGGGAGAACGCATCGTTCCGATTCTGGTTTTTGATACCGGCGGAGTTCGGCTCCAGGAAGCAAATTATGGCCTGTTATCCATCTCCGAAATTAGCGCGCAGGTCATTGCCCTGCGGGAGCATGTGCCTGTCATCGGAGTCATCCCCGGGCGCATCGGTGCATTTGGCGGAATGTCTATCGTCGCGGAGCTGACAAGTACCTTGATTGCCACCCGAATGGCCCGGCTTGGCTTAAATGGCCCTGAAGTAATTGAACAGGAAGCAGGGGTCATGGAATTTGATTCCCGGGACAAGGAGTTGATCTGGAATACGATCGGAGCCCGCCAGCGTCAGGTTACCGGGTTAATTGACGAGCTTGTGGAGGATGATGCCGCGGCCTTGACAGCCGCGATCTATCAGGCGATGAAGCGTCCTGCCCAACCGCCGAAAACGTTGCAGACCGATTTCTATCTAAGCCTGCTCAGCCAATTTGATCCGGCAGAGAAGTGGACACCCGACAGATATAATCAGTTTTACAAAAAGGTTAACCCCGTTGAATATTTTGCCTCATTAGCAAAAGAAGGCGCCAGTGACCAAGCAGACAGCCGAGGTTACCGGTGGTTCGCTTCCTTGACAGGCATTGCCCATCCGGTAAGCGATACCCCGTCTGTACTGGCGGCAGATATAGTTAAGGACGGACAAATATACCGGTATATCTCTGTTGTTCCAGATGCTGCAAGCCGCTATCCACGTGCAAAAGTCGGAGAGGTCGGACTGTTGGAGGGATGGACGGTAGCCAAGCTGGTTCGTGATGCTATTCGGCTGGATCAGGACACCACGAATAAACGCCCGATTATTGCTATAGTGGATGTGCCGAGTCAGGCCTACGGCTACAGTGAGGAACTGATCGGAATCAGTCTGGCTTTGGCGGCAAGCACGGATGCCTATGCTGCTGCCAGAATGCAAGGACATCCCGTGGTCGCTCTCATCGTAGGCAATGCGATCTCAGGCGCGTTCCTGGCCCATGGCCTTCAGGCCAACCGGCTTGTCGCTTTGGATGATCCCGGAGTTCATATCCAGGCCATGTCCAAGGCTTCAGCGGCGCGGATTACACGCAGAAGCATCGCGGAGCTGGAGGAGGCGACAAGCAAAGTGCCGGCGATGGCTTATGATATAGCCAGCTATAGCCAGCTGGGCTCGTTATTCCGCTTATTGCAGGATATTCATGCAGATGCTCCTCGAGTCCAGGATCTGCGGGCGGCTGAATTCGCCATCGCCGAAGCAATCGCCTCCATAGCGGATGCTTCTCGCGACCTCATCAGCTCCCGTCTGCAAAGCGAGGCAGCCCGGAATGGAGGACGGGCAGCGACGCTGCGGGTGCGTGAGGCATTAAGACGGCAATGGTAATCCGGCCGCATGATTTGATTGAGCTGTCGGATATGTCCGCATTATTTTTCCCGGAAGTTGAGGGCGAGGAGCCGGGGTGGGTGAAAGATTCCTTGCGGCATGCTCCATACGTCGTGGTTCGCCGCGCTCCGGTTTCCGCTTCCGGCCACATTCCTGTCGGTATTCGCGGTGGCGAACGAAATCAGCGCCTGGGCGCTGATTTGTCTCCTGACGGAGCCGCTAGAATCATTACACCCTATGATATTGCCCGGCAGCAGCTGTGGAACAATGTCTCTGGGCTTCGCCGTCGGTTGCCGGTCATTCAGGTGATGCAGGAGATTGCCAGGGAACTGTCCGGCTACAAATGGGGACCAGCCGGAAGCGGAGGATTCGAGATGGCGACGGGGGCGCCTGTCTTGAAGGAATCCAGCGACCTTGATCTCGTCATCGACATGTCCGCACAAGAGGGAAGGGCACAAGGTGAATGGGCATCAAGATTGCTGAGACAGCTCGATCGTTTACCGGTCAGAACCGATATCCAAGTGGAGACGCTGGAGGGCGCTTATTTGCTGCGTGAGCTGGTGGAGAGCAGTGGCGGTAAAGTCATGCTTCGAACAGCGGAAGGTCCTGAGCTTGTTCCTCACCCATGGAAGCTTAAAGAGGCTTGAGGGTATCCATTAGTCAGTGACTTTTGGGATACCCTCTTTTTTTGCCGCAAAGTGCTTAAGAATCGTCACAGTTCAACCGGAAAACCTGCTTTTCATAGTTCGTGATATATGTCACAATTATATTATTAGCTAAAGGATCATGTGAACGAGGACGAGAGGAGTGAAGAACCATGATATCAACAGCCCAGAGAACGAAAACTTTCGTCAAATTCATGATACATAACGGTATACTTACCATTACGACTACTTTGATCATTGTGTTGGCGATTCGCGCCATATTACAAGAGGAAAATCGCAGCTGGCAGGACGACACGCCCATCTTTCTGTTCGTATTGATGATTACCACGTTATTTTTCTTTATTATCTATTGGCAGAGCCGCAAGCTCCGCTCAGAGCAGGAGCTGTTCTCGAATGTGTTCATGCACAGCCCCGACGGCGTCCTGGTAACGGACAATACATTGAATATTATCCGCATGAATCCCACCGCAAAGCACCTGCTGCATTGGGCGGAGGAGCCGGTGAGCGTCAACTTTTGCAATCATTGCTCCAATTACCCTGGGTTAAACAAGCGTTGCAGTTATCAAAATTGCTTTATTACTGAGCCATCCTCGCAGCATACCGAAGTGTTGATTACAACATCAGACGGGATAACCAAGTCCATGAATGCAAGTGTATCCCATTATACCGATCCGGTACTTGGACCGTTGAATATCATCCGGCTGCAGGCGGCCGAAAAGAACAGGCAGGAGGAGCAGCATAGGATTGCGCAAATGATTACGCACTCGATTCTGTCCGCGCAGGAAAATGAACGCAAACGTATCTCGCGCGAGCTGCATGACGGGATTGGCCAGTCGCTATACAGCATTTTAATTCAGACCGAAGTGCTGAAGGGCCAATTGGAGGAACCGGCGGACACAACAGCCGATGAATCCATGGATTCCCTGCAGGAATCCATCCGTCACACGATTGAAGACATCCGGGATTTATCCGTAGAGCTGCGGCCATCCGCACTTGACGATATCGGGCTTGTGGCGGCACTCCGGAATTACGTAAAATTATATGGACAGAAATTCGGTATTCAAGTGCTGTTCTCCATTGATGGCGACAGCGGCCGGCTGCCTGCAGGACATGAGATCGCCCTGTACCGGATTGTGCAGGAAGCCTTGACGAATGCAGCCAAGTATTCGCATACTGAAGTGGTGAATGTCGGGCTGAAGCTGCTCCCGGAGGCGGCTGAGCTCCTGATCCGCGACTATGGAGTCGGATTTGAACTGACAACGGAGCTGCGGCAGGGCGTCGGCTTATACAGCATGGAAGAACGTGTTAAGATATTAGGCGGAGAATTCGAGATTGAATCGGTTCCCGGACAAGGAACGACCATTCAGGTCAGAGTGCCGATTGAAGCGGATAAGCTCTCTGCCCGTAAGGAGGATTTGCGCAGCGATGGATATTAAAGTGCTAATCGTCGACGATCATGCCGTCGTTCGCAGCGGACTTCGCGCCGTATTGGATACGAAGCCGGGAATCAAGGTTATCGGGGAGGCTGCGGACGGTATTTCTTGCATCAAGAAGTCGTTGGAGCTTCATCCCGATCTGGTCTTAATGGATTTGAGCATGCCGAACGGGCGTGACGGCCTGTATACAACCAGTGAATTGCTGCAATCCATGCCAGAGGTAAAGGTTATTATTCTGACCATGCATGATGATGAGCAATATTTATTCCGGGCTCTCAAAGCCGGAGCTTCCGGTTACATTCTGAAATCAGCGCCGATAACGGAGCTGGTGACAGCGATCGAGCAGGTTCATCAAGGATTGGTCTATTTGCATCCTACGGCGACGAAAAAGGTCATAGAGGGCTATCTGCATGGGCATTCCAAAGAGCCGCAGGACACCTTCGAAACCTTATCGGAGCGTGAAAAAGAGGTATTAACCCTAGTCGCCAAAGGCTATACAAACAAGGAAGCGGCGGAGTTGCTCTCGATCAGCGTGAAAACAGTAGAGAACCATAAAGCGAATATTATGGATAAGCTACAGCTCAATAATCGGCGAGAATTAATGAAGTTCGCCTTCAGAAGGGGGCTGCTTGATTTTGACTAGGGAGGACGATCAATCGCTGACCATCCAGCAGCAAATTCAGCTAGAGCTTCAGCAGTTGAAGTCGGAACTGGCCTTGGATTTTGTTGCCGTTGCTCTCGCGGATGTCAACTACCGGGATATTTACTGGAAAATAGCGCTAGGCGCTAAATCGGAGCGTTATCGTAAAATAACGGTTCGTATGGGCAGAGGGATGGCCGGCAAAGTCATGCAAACAAAGCGTCCGCATATCGTAACTTCCTATCCCGAGGAGGTGCGCGACGAGATGCTGGAGTATCCGATCTTCCTCGTGGAAGAGATCCGGTCCGCCGTAGGCGTCTCGGTGGATTCGGAGCGGACTGAGCGGAAGCAATCTTATGGCGTGCTTCTTGTAGGACAGCGGCACGAGCGGGTATTTTGCGAGCAGGAGATTGCACGGGTAGAGCAAAGCGCGGCTGTGCTGGCCGTGCTATATGACAGCACCGTTGTCCTCGAGCCTGCGAATGAGCAGGAGCAGGTGGAGAATACAGACGTGAAGAGTCCGCTTTTGCAGCGGCTGCGAGGTTTCCGGGCGGATGGAATAACTTGTGAATTGCTCGATCAACGCATTACGAGATTGTCTCATATTCGGCAGCAACAGATTGGGGAGATTCTCGATTTATTGGCAAATCATAGCAAGCGGTCCTTCCATCCAGCAGCCGTTACGATGGAGCAGGATGAGTTGGGGCATACACTGATCGAATTTCAGTGCTTTGGAGGCGATCCGCTTTCCCAGGATCTATTTGATCCCGTTAATGATCTTTTGAAATCCTTGAAGTGCGACCTTGAAATCGCGGTGGAAGCTGAACAGCAATCCGTGCGGTTTACGATTCCCACTCGTCTGTTACTGGATGAGCAGATCTGGAATCCATGATCTTCTTGGTGCTGAAAAGCTGATTCTTTGAACACGCATCATAGACAAAAACGAGATGGGGAATTTCCTAGAAAGCAAATGAGGGAATTCCCCAATTTTTTTCATGCCTGCTTCCCGGGATAATAGAGTCAATAGCTGTTGACTTTACAAGGAGGAAGCGCATGAAATCATCATCCAAAGCCATACTTCCCTTGCAGACGTTGAGTCTAATTCTCGGATTTGCAGTGTGGGGCATTCTATCATCGCTCATTGTATTTATTAAAGAAGGAATTCCGCTTACACCGGGCCAACTGTCGCTAGTCACAGCCGTGCCTGTTGTATTGGGCTCGATCTTGCGGATTCCCTTCGGGTATTGGACCAATAAATACGGAGCGCGCTTCATGTTTCTCATCAGCTTTCTGATTCTCCTGATTCCCGTATTCTATATCAGCCAGGCCAATAGCTTCGTGGACCTGGTGATCGGCGGGTTGTTCCTGGGGATTTCAGGAGCGACCTTCTCGGTCGGGGTGACATCCTTGCCGAAGTATTATCCAAAAGAAAAGCATGGTCTGGTAAACGGGATTTACGGCCTGGGTAATCTGGGCTCGGCACTAAGCACCTTTTTCGCACCCGTCCTGGCGTCTCAGTTCGGCTGGCGCACTACGGTGCAGTGTTATCTGGTATTGCTTGGAGTGTTTATTCTGGCCAACTTCTTCATCGGCGACCGGAAGGAAGCCAAGCTGGAGACTTCCCTTACCGAGCAAATCAAGGGCATTTACAAAAACGAAAAATTGTGGCTGGTCTGTTTCTTTTATTTTATTACCTTCGGAGCCTTCGTAGCTTTTACCGTGTTCCTTCCGAATCATCTTGTTAATAACTTTGGTATCGAGAAGGTGGATGCGGGCCTTCGGACAGCAGGCTTCGTCACCCTGGCGACCTTTATGCGTCCGGTAGGCGGGTGGCTCGGCGACAAGTTTAATCCTTTCAAAATTCTGCTGTTCGTATTTACGGGTCTTACAATCGGCGCAATTATTTTGGCGTTTTCGCCAACGATTCCGCTCTTTACTTTCGGCTGCTTGATGATCGGGCTGTGTGCAGGTCTTGGCAACGGTACGATATTCAAGCTGGTCCCGCTTTATTTCTCGAAGCACTCGGGGATTGCAAATGGGCTTATTTCCGCGGTAGGCGGATTGGGAGGCTTCTTCCCGCCATTGATGCTGACCCTGCTGCTTTCGATGACAGGTCATTATGCGATCGGGTTTATGTCGCTGGCTATGGTTGCCCTCTGCAGTATCCTGCTGGTATTGTACATGTACTGGAATGACCGGATGAAGCTGGCGGAGCAAATCGTCCATGGAACCTCGCAAGCAGTTCTGGTAACGAATCCGAAAGGGATCATTCAGACCATCAATCCTGCGTTCACGGCAATTACGGGGTATACAGCGGAGGAGGCCGTCGGCCAGAGACCAGGGTTTCTGAAATCAGGCAAGCATGACAAAGCGTTCTATGACGCCATGTGGAAAGAACTTAGAGAGAAGAAGGTCTGGTCCGGGAACATCTGGAACAGGAAGCAGACCGGGGAAATGTATTTGCAGCGTTTGACGATCAACGGCATCCAGAATGACATGGGGGAAATCAGCTACTATGTCGGCGTGTTCAATGAAATTGATCCGTCAGAGCTATCCAAGAAGTTTGCATGAAGCGGGAGCTATCTAAGTTGAGCTAAAGATTGTGCGCGTAGCACTATTTGAATTGCGAGTTAGGTGGGGCAACGTGTGAAGAGTTGCTACGATCGCTGTTGTTCGCGGATTTCTTCAATTGGACTAAGTTCTAATAAGGGAGAAATCCGCTCACAAAGGCGAACGCTCCGCTTCTTCACAACCCTTCACACTTTTGCCCATGTCACTTCGCCTTTCAACTACAATGCAAGGTTGCACATGGCTACGCCATATAGGTACCTCAATAAATCCGCTGCCCGTGGCATGCAAATAGGATACGCACCTGAAATGAACCCCGGCCTCATGATGGTCCGGCCTTGTACGAAACTCCATGTATTTTACATGTCGAGCAACTAGGCCTTATAAAGACAAGCTAAGTGCCTGCGTAAAAAGGCATAAGTGTGAAGTGTGCTGTAGAAGCGTTAGCGTTCGCCTTTGTGAACGGATATCTACCTTGCCATGGTTTACTAAATCAAAGAAATCCGTGAACAACAGCGATCGTAAGCACACTTCACACGTTGCCCCTAATACGCAGGATCATTAACTGGGGGTATAGGACAGTCTCTATAGTAAAGGAGTACAACTTATGCATTCGAAGCTTGCCTGGAGCGATACAGGGGCAATGAACGTGGTTCCTGTACTGCAGATCATCGGTTATAAGAACAGCGGCAAAACAACCCTTGCCTGCAAGCTGATATCCGAGCTCACAGCCTGCGGTCTCCGCGTTGGCTCGGCCAAGCATGATGCGCATGAATTCCAGTTGGACGACGATGGGACAGACAGCCGAAGGCATCTGTCCCATGGTGCTTTAGAGACCGTACTCACCTCGAAGTCAGCAACAAGAGTGATGAGTCAAGCACCGATGACACTGGATGAAATCGCAGGCAGCATGTACGGCAGAGTAGATATATTGATTGCAGAGGGCTTCAAGTCGGCTCACTATCCAAAAATTGCTCTGCTTCGCGAAATGGATGAACAGCAGAAGCTTCTCCGTGAAGCGTCCAACATCCGGCTATGGATTAGCTGGGCAGAGATAGGGGAACAGGGGCACAAGCATGAACAGCAACAGGGTAATCCGGTTTCTCCTAGCAAATTCACATCAAATTCCCCAATCCCTATACTTTCTCTAAAAGACGAAACCACCGTAATCAAATCCGCACTTCACCTCGCATTATCACTTTTATAATCATATAACGGGGATTCCCTACCTTGGAATGAGGGAGTTCCCCCCTCTTCACGATCGATCCCAGCGCCTACAATTAAAGTATCAATAAGCGCAAGGAGCTGGAACGATGAACAAGACCAACCCGCTACTGCAAAAGTTAAAGTTTTTCCGAAAGCGCGAGAAGAACGCGGAAGGCTGGAGTGAAGTATCCAACGATGATCGTTCTTGGGAGCATATGTACCGCGACCGCTGGCAGCATGATAAAGTGGTGCGTTCAACACACGGCGTGAACTGTACCGGTTCATGCAGTTGGAAAATATTTGTGAAGGACGGCATTGTAACCTGGGAAACGCAACAGACGGATTATCCGACAACCGGACCCGACATGCCTGAATTTGAACCGCGCGGCTGCCCTCGTGGGGCGAGCTTCTCCTGGTATCTCTACAGCCCGCTGCGGGTGAAATATCCTTATATTCGCGGCAAGCTGCTCCAATTATGGCGTGAAGCCAAACGGACTCATCAGGACCCGGTCGCTGCCTGGAGCTCGATTGTTGAAAATGACGAACAAAAGCTAATCTACAAATCGGCTCGGGGGAAGGGAGGCATGGTACGTGCTTCCTGGGATGAGGTTACAGAGATTATCTCCGCATCCATGCTGCATACGATCAAGAAAAATGGTCCTGACCGTGTGGTCGGGTTCTCTCCGATTCCGGCGATGTCCATGGTCAGCTATGCAGCAGGCTCACGTTTCCTGTCGCTCGTAGGCTCACCGTTACTTAGCTTCTATGATTGGTACGCGGATCTTCCGCCTGCATCTCCACAGATTTGGGGCGATCAGACTGACGTGCCCGAGAGCAGTGACTGGTATAATTCAAGCTATTTGCTCGTATGGGGCTCGAATCTGCCCATGACCCGGACACCGGATGCCCATTTTATGACCGAGGCAAGATACCGCGGTACCAAGGTTGTATCGATTAGCCCGGATTATGCGGAATTCGTAAGATTCGCGGATAAATGGCTCGCTGCCAAGCAAGGAACGGATGGAGCGCTTGCGATGGCAATGGGGCATGTCATTCTGAACGAATTCTATGTGAAAAACAGCACGCCATACTTTAATGATTATTCGAAGAAATATACGGACTTCCCATTCCTGGTGCTGCTTCAGGAGCAGGGGGATGCTTATACGACGGACCGCTTCCTGACAGCCAAGGATCTTGGCATCGATACGAATAATGCCGAATGGAAAACGGTCCTGATCGATGAGCATACCGGCGAGCTTCGCATCCCTAACGGAACAATCGGTTCCCGGTGGGGCGAGGAGGGCAAATGGAACCTTGAAATGGTGGACACCTTCACCGGTGAAGAAATCTCTCCACAGCTCGGGCTGCGCGGAACTGCCGAAGGACAGGTTGAGCTCAAGCTGCCTTACTTCGATGATGATGACAAATCGGCTATCTCGAGTTCGATTCCGTATCGCACGATTACGGGGGCAGACGGACAATCTTACCGCGTGACGAGCGTCTTCGATCTGATGCTGGCCCAATATGGAGTCGATTCCGTCAACGGTAGTAACTACGATGATGCGAACACGGTATATTCGCCGGCATGGCAAGAGCAGATCACAGGTGTGGATCGTGAATCCGTCATTCAGATCGCCCGCGAATTTGCGCAAAATGCGGTAGACAGCCAGGGACGATCGATGATTATCGTCGGCGCGGGCATTAACCACTGGTATAACTCGGATACCATTTACCGCAGTGTGCTTAACCTGGTATTGATGACGGGCTGCCAAGGCGTGAACGGCGGAGGCTGGGCGCATTATGTCGGCCAAGAGAAGCTTCGTCCGGCAGAAGGCTGGGCCAATGTCGCCTTTGCGCGGGATTGGACGATGCCGCCGCGCCAACAAAACGGGACTTCCTTCTTCTATTTTGCAACGAACCAATGGCGCTTTGAATCCAACCCGGTTGATGGGCATACCTCAGCGCTTGTAGATAAGGCGCGTTATGCACACTATGCGGATTATAACGTAATGGCTGCACGTCTGGGCTGGTTGCCTTCCTACCCGCAATTCAACGAGAATTCGATTGATCTGGCGAATGAAGCGGCGGCTAAAGGACATGACACACCGGAAACAATCGCGAATTATGTAGCAGGACGTCTGAAGAACCGTGATCTGGAGTTTGCGATTGAAGACCCGGATGCGGAGGGCAATCATCCGAAGGTGATGTTTGTCTGGCGCGCCAACTTGATCTCAAGCTCCGGCAAAGGACATGAATACTTCCTGAAATATTTGCTCGGCGCGCATAACGGTCTGCTCAACGATGACTCCGAGACAATGCGTCCGGAAGAGATCAAATGGCATGACCAGGCGGCAGAAGGCAAGCTCGATTTAATGGTAGATATCGACTTCCGGATGTCCGGGACTGCAGTCTATTCGGATATCGTGCTTCCGGCGGCAACCTGGTATGAGAAGAGCGATCTGTCCTCGACAGATATGCATCCATTTATCCATCCCTTCAACCCTGCGGTGCCGCCGCTCTGGGAGTCCAAGTCGGACTGGGAGACGTTCAAGGCGATTGCGAAGACCTTCTCCCAAATGGCAGAAAGCCAATTCGACGGACCGCAGCGCGATATCGTAGCGATGCCGCTCCAGCATGATACACCGGATGAGCTGTCTCAGCCGTTCGGGCGGATTCTGGATTGGAGCAAGGGTGAAATTGAGGCGATTCCGGGCAAGACCATGCCGAAATTCGTTGTGGTAGAGCGGGACTATGCTTCCGTCTACAAGAAGATGACCGCGCTTGGCCCAAACATCAAAGATAAGCCCTATGGCATTAAAGGAATCAACTGGTCTGCAGCCAATGAGTATGAGCTTATGAAGAAAGTGAACGGCGTCGTCGATGAGCCTGGAATCAGCGAGGGATGTCCGAAGCTGGTGACGGATCGGCATATGGCCGAAGCCATTCTTACATTGTCCACGACCAGTAACGGAAAAATGGCCGTAAAAGCCTGGGAGTCACTGGAGCAGAAGACGGCACTCAAGCTGAAGGATCTGGCGGAGGATCGGATCGAAGAGCGATTTACCTTCGACGAGATTACTACCCAGCCGAAGACGGTAATTACCTCCCCGGCGTTCAGCGGATCGGAGCAGCATGGAAGACGCTACTCGCCGTTCACCACGAATGTGGAGCGCTTGATACCTTACCGTACCTTGACCGGACGCCAGCATTATTATCTGGATCACGAAATGTTGACGGAATTCGGCGAGAACCTGGCGATTTACAAGCCGACGATGAAGCATGCTCCTTTCCATACGAACAAGAATCGTCCGGCCAAGAAAGGCAAAGAAATTGTCTTAAACTTCATGACGCCGCATAGCAAATGGTCAATTCACAGTATGTATTTCGATTCGTTGCCGATGCTGACCCTGTTCCGCGGCGGCCCGACCATCTGGATCAACAAGGATGATGCAGCCGCGGCCGATGTGGTCGATAACGATTGGATTGAATGCTTCAATCAGAATGGCGCTGTAGTTGCCCGGGCAGTCGTTACCCACCGGATGCCTAGGGGAATGGCCTATATGCACCATGCCCAGGATCGGACGATCAACGTTCCGGCAACCGATGTCACCACAACGCGAGGCGGTACACACAACAGTCCGACACGTATCCATGTGAAGCCAACTCATATGATTGGCGGATATGCACAGCTTAGCTACGGATTCAATTACTACGGACCAACAGGCAATCAACGGGATCTGTACGTCGTGATCCGCAAACTTGAGGAGGTGAACTGGCTTGAAGATTAAAGCACAAATCGGAATGGTCATGAACTTGGATAAATGTATCGGTTGTCATACATGCTCGGTAACCTGCAAGAATACCTGGACCAACCGCAAGGGCGCAGAATATATGTGGTTCAACAACGTCGAGACGAAGCCAGGCATCGGGTATCCGAAGCAGTGGGAGAACCAGGACAAATATAAAGGCGGTTGGGTGTTGAAGAACGGCAAGCTGGAGCTCCGCTCCGGCAGCCGTGCCAACCGGCTGATGAATATCTTCCACAATCCGGACCAGCCGACGATTGACGATTACTATGAGCCGTGGGATTACGATTACGAGAAGCTGCAGCAAAGCCCGGAAATGAAGCATCAGCCGGTAGCGCGTCCGAAATCGAAAATTACCGGCGAATATATGAATCTCGAATGGGGTCCGAACTGGGAAGACGATCTGGCGGGTGTGCATGAGTCGGGATATGAAGACCCGAACATGGCTGGAATCGAAGAAGCTGTTCGCATGGAATTCGAACAGGTATTCATGATGTATCTGCCAAGAATTTGTGAGCACTGCATTAATCCGTCCTGTGTATCGAGCTGCCCATCGGGTGCGATGTACAAGCGCGAGGAAGACGGAATTGTGCTTGTAGACCAGAATGCTTGCCGCTCGTGGCGGTTCTGCGTATCTAGCTGCCCTTACAAGAAGGTCTACTTCAATTGGCAGACAAACAAAGCGGAGAAATGCACGCTCTGTTTCCCGCGTATTGAGCAAGGCCTGCCAACGATCTGCTCGGAGACCTGCGTAGGCAGAATCCGTTATCTGGGGGTTATGTTCTATGACGCCGATCGTGTCGAGGAGGCAGCTTCGGTGGAGAATGAACAAGATTTGTACGAATCGCAATTGAGCATTTTCCTTGATCCGAACGATCCTGAAGTGATTGCCGCAGCCCGCGAAGCTAACATTCCGGAGGACTGGATTGAATATGCCCAGCGTTCGCCGATCTATAAAATGGCGGTCGATTGGAAAATCGCGCTTCCGCTTCACCCGGAATACCGGACCTTGCCGATGGTATGGTACGTACCGCCGCTTAGCCCGATTACGAACATGGTAGAAGGCAAAGGGGCAACTGCTTCGCCGGATGATATTTTCCCTGCCATTGACGATATGAGAATCCCGGTCCAGTATTTGGCGAATCTGCTGTCAGCAGGCGATACCGACGTAATCAAGACCGTGTTGAAAAAAATGGCCGTCATGCGTTCCCATATGCGTGCGCGGAATCTGAACAAGGAGACCGACGCTGAATTGCTGGCGCAGTTCGGAATGACAGAGAAAGAGACCGAAGAGATGTACCGTTTGTTGGCGATTGCCAAGTATGACGATCGTTTCGTGATTCCGGCAGCCCACCGCGAAGAATTCTCTGACCTCTATTCCGAGCAAGGAGCCTGCGGGTTTACGAACATGATGGGCGGGCCAGGGCCATGCGGCGGTTAACCTGGGAGCAGTGCGGTAAACTGGACAAGGAGTGAGGCGAATGAACGAGATGACATTACGCTCCAGCTGGATGCTATTCTCCCAGCTGCTGCAATACCCCGATGCCGAATGGCAGGATGAATCAGATGACATGTACGTGAATTGGTGCCAATGGATTGAAGGCGAACAAGCGGAGGAGGCCAAGGGCCTCCAGGAGCTTGCTGGAGACTGCTTGGCAGCCTTCGCCGGGATGGATGCTGAGACAATTACATCGAACTATGTGAAGACTTTTGATTTTAGCAAGAAGAGCAATTTGTATCTAACCTACAGTCAGCTAGGGGAAGACCGGGAACGGGGTCCTGCATTGCTTCGGCTAAAGCAGCTGTATGAGGAAGAGGATATGGTTCTTTATACAGATGAGCTCCCGGACTATTTACCGCTTGTCCTGGAGTATGTGGCTGTGGCCAAGGAGAATCGCGGCATCGAGCTGCTCGTGTCCTTCCGCAAGGCGCTGGAGCATACCAGAGATGTGCTTCACCAGACTGATAGTCCTTATCGGCATGTTCTGGATGCGATTCTGTTGATCTTAGACCGATCCGGTGTGACAGAAGGCAGCTTTGATGTTTCCGAGCTCGCCGGAAGCGGCAGTACGCCACAGGCTATGGGTTGCGGTCCGATGTGGGCTGCTGCCGGATATGGACAGGAAAGGAGAAATCCGCTATGACTTGGGGAAGTCAGTTTTTATGGGTCATTTACCCCTATCTGATTCTGGTCATCTTCCTTGTCGGGCTTTATTACCGCTATCAAACGGATCAGTTCGGTTGGACAGCCAAATCAAGCGAGATTCTGGAGAAGAAACAGCTAAGGGTCGGCAGCATTCTGTTTCATATCGGCATTATGCTTGTTCTTGTCGGACATATCGGCGGTATTCTGATTCCGAAGGCATGGGTATCGGCACTTGGAGTAAATGATCATATGTATCACCTGATGGCCATGTCGATCGGGAGCGTAGCAGGATTGATGACCCTCGTTGGCTGCATTATTCTCGTGTTCCGCAGATTAACGAATGCACGCGTGCGGAGAACCAGCAGCTTTGGCGATATGCTGTCGATCATTTTATTGACGCTGATTGTCGTCGCTGGGATGTCAGCAACGCTGTTCAATATGCGCGGGAGTGTAGAATTCGATTACCGTGAGACAATTGGACCGTGGATGCGAGGGGTGCTTGTATTTCGGCCCGATCATACTTTGATGAAGGAAGTTCCCGTAATCTTTAAAATTCATGTTATTCTAGGATTATCTCTATTTGCGGTGTTTCCATTTACGAGATTGGTTCATATGCTCAGCATGCCGATCACCTACTTGAAGCGCAGCTATGTGCTTTATCGCAAACGCCGGTAATCCGGATTGAAGCGGAGGGCTGTCTGATGTTAACCGGAGTGATTCTGGCGGGAGGGCAGAACTCCCGAATGCATGGGTTGAACAAGGCGCTGCTTACCTATGAAGGAGAGCATTTTATCGAACGTCAGATTCATGAAATGAGCTCGATTTGCGGTGAGATGATCGTGGTAACTAACGACGCTTCGGTCTATACAAGCTGGGCAAAGCCCGATATGATATATACTCCGGACATTTTTCAAGGCTCCGGTCCGCTCGGCGGATTTCATGCTGCCTTCTCGACATTAACCAATGACTATGCCTGGGTGGTCGGGTGTGATATTCCCAAGCTATCCGCCA
This sequence comes from Paenibacillus brevis, assembly GCF_018919145.1. Taxonomy (GTDB): domain Bacteria; phylum Bacillota; class Bacilli; order Paenibacillales; family Paenibacillaceae; genus Fontibacillus; species Fontibacillus brevis. Next base: position 37,679 of record NZ_JAHLQJ010000014.1, on the reverse strand, counting down.
AGGCTGCAACGAAGATGTTAACCCTATTAACTAACAGTGATTATGACGCAGTTCTTCCTGTTGTGGGCGGCAAGCATCAAATGCTGCATGGCATCTACCGGCCCAAACGGCTGCTGCCGTTGATTACTGAAAGGCTTGAAGCCAAACGATATCGGCTATCCGGATTACTGGACTCGATTCATTGGCTGGGAATAAAGGAACTGGACTGGACGGAAGCAGGATTAAGCGTGGACTTCACAGAAGATGTGGATACACCCTTGCAGTATCTAGAATTACTTCAAGAAGAGAAGAGGACGGACAGCGATGTCACAAGACCGGTATAGCAGACAACAGAATTTTGCGCCCATCGGCTTCTCCGGACAGCAAAAGCTGAAGGATTCGCATGTCCTGATCGTCGGCGCAGGTGCACTGGGCTCAGGGACAGCAGAGACCTTGGCTCGTGCAGGAGTTGGAACTATAACGATCATTGACCGTGATTATGTCGAGTGGAGCAATCTCCAGCGGCAGTCGCTGTACACAGAGCAGGACGCTTTCAAGCAATTGCCGAAGGCAGTGGCAGCCGCAAGCCGTCTGAAGCAGATTAACTCCGAAATTACCATAAATGCACATGTAATGGATTGCAATGCTGCTGACTTAGTCTCACTTCTGGAGCGTCATTCCATCGATCTGATTCTGGATGGGACGGACCATTTCGCAATTCGCTATCTGATCAATGATGCTGCATACCGCTTCCAGATTCCATGGATCTACGGGGCTTGCTCAGGCAGCTATGGAGCTGTATGCAGCTTCATTCCCGGACAGACTACTTGCCTGCACTGCCTGTTGAAAAAGATGCCTGCCGTATCTGCCTCATGTGATCTTGAAGGCATCATTGCCCCGTCCGTACAGATGGTTGCGGCCATGCAGTCGGCGGAGGCGCTTAAATGGTTGTCCGGGAACCGGACGCAAATGAATGTGAATTATACGGTGTTTGATCTGTGGTCGAATATGCATCAATCGATTGGTCTGAATCGAAGGGCGCGGCAGGAGGCCTGTCCAACCTGTGGCGGGCAGCCGAGCTATCCTTACCTGAACAGCGAAAGTGCAGTCAAGGCCGAGACTCTGTGCGGCAGGGCTTCAGTCTGGCTGCGGTATCCGCGCCAAGAGGCGCTGAATCTGGATGCGGTGGCAGATCATGCCAAGCAATTGCAGGCAGTGGTGAAGTCCAATCCATACCTGATTCAGATTCAGGAAGGGGATTTCCGCCTGGTTCTTTTCCAGGATGGCCGTGCACTTGTGCATGGAACCTCAGATCCTCTTGAGGCCAAGAGGATCTATCAGCGTTATGTCTCCTAAGGGAAGAACAATATGCCAGGAAGGTGATTCTGTGAGAATACTATGCTTTGCTCATCTGGGTGAGCAGATCGGCTCGCCAACTCTTGAGCTGGAGCTTGGCCCGATGACGGTAGCGGCCTTCGTCGAGGAGTTCAGGTCACGTTATCCCTACGCCAGACTTGATCAGGTTATGATCGCGGTGAACGAACAGTTCGTAGAAGAAGATCACCTGATCGAAGCGAAGGATACGGTGGCCTTGCTGCCTCCGGTCAGCGGCGGTTAAGAAGGCGGCCGAGAAAGGAATGAATGCAATGAGCCAAGAGAAATTGACCCATTTCAATGAACAAGGAAGAGCTCATATGGTGGATGTGTCGGATAAATCCGAAACCAAGCGGATGGCTGTAGTCAAAAGCGAAATCCGGATGAAGCCCGAGACGCTCCGCCGAATTCAGGAGGGCTCGATTGGCAAGGGCGACGTACTCGCTGTGGCACAGGTTGCAGGGATTATGGCTGCGAAGAAAACAGCGGATCTGATCCCGATGTGCCATCCGCTTCCGCTGACCGGCATCGATATTACCTTCGAAATTCCTGAAGAAGGAATATTGTCTTTCCGGGTAAAGGTGAAGACCACCGGGGTGACCGGGGTGGAGATGGAGGCATTGACGGCTGCCCAGGTGGTTGGACTGACCATCTATGATATGTGCAAGGCCATCGATAAGGATATGGTACTGGGTCCAACGTATCTGGAGCAAAAACGGGGCGGCAAGAGCGGTGACTATGAGCGAAAGACACGATGACTGTGATTTCTTGATTTCAGAGGGAAGAGAGGGAGGTCTTATGAGCAGCAACTTGTTTGTCATCACCGATCAACCGATCAGACCCGAAGAAGTATCGGATAAGGTCAAGCGGCGCGAAGCCGGAGCAATTACCTTGTTCCTGGGCACCGTGCGTGAGCTTACTTATGGGAAGCGTACTCTCTATCTTGAGTATGAGGCGTATCCGACCATGGCGGTGAAGCAGTTCGAAATGATCGGGAAAGAAGTAAGAGAGCGCTGGCCGGACACGCTAGTGGCGGTGACCCATCGGGTAGGCAGGCTTGAGATTTCCGATATTGCAGTCGTCATAGCCGTCTCGTCGCCTCATCGCAAAGCTGCTTATGAAGCCAACGAGTATGTGATTGAACGGATCAAGCAAATTGTGCCGATCTGGAAGAAGGAATATGGGGAAGATGGCTCCGAATGGATTGGAGATCAATTGAACCAGAAGACTTACCCGGAGGGCTGGCCTCTGTTGGAGGACATCCCGAAGAATGATTTGAACCATGAAGATGAGTGACGGGTATCAAGGTATTCCGCCCTCTGAAAGGAGCGTAACACCATGTCCATTCCCCGCTTAGTCGATCCTTTTGGCCGTGAGCATCATTATCTGCGGATATCTGTAACGGATCGTTGCAATCTGCGGTGTGTTTATTGCATGCCTGAGGAAGGCATGCAATTCGAACCTGCGGATAACATTCTGACCTATGAAGAAATTGCTGATGTAGTGCGTGTCATAGCCGAAATGGGGATCCGCAAGGTTCGTCTGACGGGCGGGGAGCCGCTTGTCCGCAGGGAGCTGGAGAAGCTGATCGCCATGATTGCTGCGATTCCGGGGATAGAAGACATCGCATTGACGACTAACGGCATATTTCTTGCACCTCGTGCCGCACTTTTTAAGGAAGCCGGACTTACCCGCGTTAATATTAGCCTGGATTCCCTGAAGCCGGAACGCTTCAAAATGATTACCCGCGGCGGGGACGTGCAAAAGGTGCTTAACAGCATCGATGCCTGTGCCAAAGCAGGCTTAAGTCCGATCAAGCTGAATGTGGTGCTGATGAATGGTCTGAATGATGATGAAATCGCGGATTTTATCGAGATGACGATGGAGCGGAACATCCATGTACGGTTCATCGAATACATGCCGATCGGCCACAATGATGCTCAGTGGAAGAAGCTGTATTTGCCGCTCACGCGGGTTAAAGAAGTATGCGAAGAGCAGCGGTGGAAATTCAGCGCAGTCAGTTCCGTACAAGGAAGCGGCCCGTCGGAGAATTACCGGCTTGAGGGGGCGGCAGGCAGCTTTGGCCTGATCCATCCGGTCAGCGAGCACTTCTGCCAAACCTGCAACAGGCTTCGTCTTACGGCAGACGGCTTTATCAAGCCTTGTCTTGCCTGGACAGAGCAATTTCAGGTCCGCAGTGTCATCGGTGATGATGCAGCTGTTCGCCAGATTTTTCTGGAAGCCCTGGGAACAAAGCCTGAAAATCATGAAATGTCCAAATTCTTAAAAAATGACCCCGACATCTCGCACACCCCTACGTCTCGCAGGATGTCTCAAATTGGCGGTTAGGAGAGGATTTAAATGACAAAGTTATTCGGTAAAAAAGCTATGCGGTTTTTTGCTCCATTTTTCACAATTGCCTTGGTATTGTCGTTGGTAGCTTGCGGCGGAACAAAAGAGGCTGAAAAAACGGAGCTTCCTGCAGTTGAATTGACCGTGTCCGCTGCAGCGAGCCTTACAGATGCCTTTCAGGAAATTCAAGAGTTGTATGCCAAGGAAGCTCCGCATGTGAAGCTGAACTTTAACTTCGCTGCTTCCGGTGCGCTTCAACAGCAAATCGAGCAAGGTGCTCCTGTTGACGTATTTCTCTCTGCATCACCTAAAAATCTGGATCCGCTCGTAGAGAGTGGACTGATTGCAGAACATCAGCATCAAAGTCTGCTGGGAAATGAGCTTACCGTCGTAACTGCGGCCGATGAAGAAACTTCGATCCAGGACGTGAAGGATCTGCTCAACGACCAATTTGTGAAGGTAGCTATCGGTATCCCTGAATCCGTACCTGCCGGGAAATATGCTCAAGAGGCGCTAACAAATGCTGGAGTCTGGGATGACCTTCAAGCTAAAATGGTGCAGGCGAAGGATGTTCGTCAAGTATTGCAATATGTGGAGACCGGAAATGCTGAAGCAGGTTTTGTCTACAAGACCGATGCCTTGTCATCGGATAAAGTAAAGATTGCTTATACCGTAGATCAGTCCACTTATACGCCGGTTATTTATCCGATCGGGATTATTAAAGAGACTAGTCATGCTGAAGAAGCAAAGGCACTGTATGATTATCTTCAAACGAAGGAAGCGTTGGAAGTTTTTGAGAAATACGGTTTCTCCAACCCTAATGCGCAATGATAACGATTGAAGTCGATTGGGTCCAGCTCTGGACCCCGATTCGATTATCTCTGCAAGTTGCCCTGATATCGAGCATCTTAAGCACGATCATGGGAATTACTTTAGCCTGGTTTATGTCCAGCAGAAGAACGAAGGGAAGAGTGTTCTTCGAGACAGCGTTTATGCTGCCGCTCGTGTTGCCGCCAACAGTGGTAGGTTTCCTGCTGCTTATGCTGCTTGGGCGAAGGAGCTGGGTCGGGCAGTTTGCAGAATGGCTGTTCTCGGCGCCCATCATATTCTCTTGGGGAGCCGCAGTTATTGCGTCCGTGGTCGTCGCCTTTCCGCTCGTCTATCAGACAATGAAGACTGGCATCAATGCGATTGATAACCAGTTGAAGGAAGCAGCAAGATCGAGTGGGGCGAAGGAGTGGCAGGTATTCTTATATATTACTTTGCCGCTGGCTTTTCCGTCCGTGCTTACGGCTTATATTCTCAGCTTTGCACGGAGCCTCGGAGAGTTCGGTGCAACACTGATGATTGCAGGGAATATTCCGGGGAAGACCCAGACGGTTCCTACGGCGATATTCGTCGCGGTCGATTCCGGAAATATGACCATGGCATGGCTATGGACCGTTTCCATGGTTGTCATCTCATTCTTGCTGCTGCTACTGACCAGGCAGAAGAACTAAAATTGATGAGTTTAGGGGGAGCTAGGCGATGAGCAGGAAAAAGAAGAAAAGTATCGTTATACCGCACGAGCACGGAGGGTGGGCGATGATCAGTGTACCGTTTCTCTTCGGGGTGATGGCAGGTACGGCACAGTGGAGCCATATTCTTCTGTTCATCGCCTGGCTATGCTTGTACCTGGCGTCCTATCCTTTCTTGCAGGCTTTGAAACGGAGAAATCAGCGTCAGCATTTATTGAAATGGTCTGGCATTTACGGCGTAGCTGCTCTTGCTGCACTCGCTTATCCATTGATCAGGACACCCGAGCTATTTTATTTCGGAATCCCGTTCCTGCTGCTGCTTATCGTGAACATTTGGCATGTGAAGCAGAAGGATGAACGAGCTATTGTAAATGATCTATGTGCAATTATCATCTTCTCCCTGGGTGGTGCCGCTTCATTCTTGTACGGAGGAGGAAGCTTTGGGCAGGAGATGCTTGCCATTGTTGTCTTGAACTTTGCTTACTTTATGGGTACCGCCTTTTTCGTCAAGACGATCTTCCGTGAGCGGGGCAATCGTCGCTGGGAGTCCACGGCCCGCATTTATCATGTGCTGATCCTGTTCGTTCCTTGGCTGCTTGGTATGCCCTGGATGACGATTCCTTATGTGTTCCCGTTGCTCCGCACATTCCTCTTTACCGGAAAAGCCATGAAGCCGATGAAAGCCGGAATTTTGGAGATTGTTGGCTCAGTGCAGTTTCTTGTAATCTCGTGGATCATCTATAATTTCATATAATTAATTATTAGCAGTCAAAAGCAATTGACGATTCACAGGAATGGGATAAAATATGTACAGAGAAATCACCATTCAGACTTGTCATCATCCTGAGAAGGAGTTGTTGTTTTGATTGCTTTTTTCCAAAGTTTAAATCCGATCATGCAGGCTTTGCTTGCCACTTTGTTTACTTGGGGCATGACCGCATTGGGCGCAGCACTTGTCTTCGCCACCAAAACCCTTAACCAGAAGCTGCTCGACAGTATGCTGGGGTTCGCCGGCGGTGTTATGATCGCAGCCAGCTACTGGTCGCTTCTTGCGCCAGCAATCGAAATGTCGGAAGGCAATCCCGTTGGCAACTGGTTCCCGGCCGCTTTTGGTTTTTTGCTTGGCGGTATCTTCTTATGGGGAATTGATAAAATTCTTCCCCATCTTCATCCGAATACTTCCATCAGAGAAGCAGAAGGCTATTCTCCGAATAAAAGAAAAAGAAGCACGCTCCTTGTGCTTGCCATCACGCTTCACAATATCCCGGAGGGCTTAGCCGTCGGGATTGCCTTCGGCGCACTGGCTAACGGCGGAACCGAGGCGGCTTTGATTGGTGCGCTGACGCTGGCTCTGGGTATCGGCATTCAGAACTTTCCCGAGGGAGTCGCAGTGTCCATGCCATTGCGCGGTGAAGGAATGTCCCGCCGCAAGAGCTTTTTCTACGGGCAATTTTCAGGGATGGTTGAGCCGGTTGCCGCAGTGCTGGGCGCATTTGCCGTTGCCTTCGTCGAGCCGCTCCTTCCGTATGCGTTAAGCTTTGCCGCAGGCGCCATGATCTTCGTCGTTGTCGAGGAGGTCATTCCCAGCTCTCAGGAGAAGGGAAACAAGGATCTGGCTTCGATGAGCTTGATGTTCGGCTTTGTTTTAATGATGATACTGGATGTAGCATTGGGATAAAGCTATTAGGGATAGAATAGGCCCGATATAACCGTATGGAATATAATCCGTACGGTTTTTTGCTTTTATAAGGAGCAATTTGTGAAGAGGAGGGGAGTTAGCTTACAATGAGACTATAATAAAAGGGAAAGGGGACATGCCTTTGCACAGCCACAACTCGGGGTATGTGCTTCTTGGTGCGGTGATTGAAAAGGTGAGCGGTCAAACGTACAATGACTATCTTTTTAAGTGGACGACGGGCCTCGAAAAAGGGAACATTCTCAGTGAAGCTTCATGGGAAATCATGCGAACACCGAATCTGTCCCAGTACGTTCTGGGATGGGGGATATTTGGGCCTGATCTGGCGTCCTATGGACATGCCGAAAGTATCAATGGGTTTTCTACCGCTATTTGGAGAGATATGAATCAAAAATCAGAGATCATTATTCTTAGTAATGAAGATGGAGCCCCTGCCATGAGAATTACAGAATTGATCATTGGCATTCTTTAAGTCAGACGAGGTGTAATTATGTTTGTCATCATTGGAATACTTAGCTTACTGCTTTATGGAGGGTTGGTTTACTATATCGGCTGGCGCGGATACCGCTGGCTCCGTCCGAAGACATCCTCTCGCAGATTCAAGGTTCTGTATACGGTTGTCCTTGTCATAGCAGCAACTTCATTTATCACCGGGCGGTTTGTGAATATAAAGCTTCTTGGGATCATCGGCGCCTATTGGATGGCTTTGTTATATTTGTCGATATTGCTGGTGCCATTGGCGCATTTGACTGTAATACTGCTGCGGAAATCCAGGTTGTGGAGGGAGAGAACCTCTTTCTGGGCAGGGGCAATCACACTGGGAATGATGGTCGTTTTGCTTGGATATGGAAGCTACAATGCCTACATGCCTGTTGTTCGCACTTATACCATTCAGATGGATAAAGGCTCGTCATCCATTGATTCTCTACATATTGCCATGGCGGCAGATATGCATTTTGGGTTGCTGTCCGGGAAGGACCATGCGAAGCGGCTGGTTCACGAAATGAACAAACTTGAGCCGGATATTATTTTGCTGCCGGGAGATTTGTTTGATGATGATATTCAGCCATTTGTGGATCAGAAGCTGGATTCGGTCTTGTCGGAGCTCAAGGCACCGCTCGGCGTATATGCCACCCTTGGCAATCATGATAAGCATAGGGGGACGATGCAGGAGCTGATCGATACGTTCGAACGTAGCGGGGTGAACATTCTATATGATGAGACGATAACGGTAAACGATCTGTTCACACTGGTAGGGCGAAAAGATCTCAGTGATCCTGAGCGAATAAATCTTGAAGCACTCATGGCAAAGGTGGATCTCGGCAAGCCGGTCATCCTGTTGGAGCACCAGCCGGAAGGGCTGGATCTTGCGGAGCAGACGGGCGTTGATCTGATGTTATCCGGTCATACTCATCATGGGCAAGTGTTCCCGGGGAACCTGATTACTAACGCACTCTTTGAAAATGATTGGGGTTATCTGCGTAAAGGCAACATGCATTCGATTGTCACCTCGGGCTATGGCTTCTGGGGGCCGCCGATCCGGATCGGGACGAGATCGGAGATCGTAGAGCTTCATATCGAGTTTGAATAAAGGGGCAGCCTCGGTAGTTAATGACAAGGCTGGATTCGCCGCAGTTTCATGCAAGAGCCCGGCAGTATAAAGCAGGCTAACGTTTCTGCGTGCCGGGGGTAACGTGTGAAGGTTGCTTTCGATCGCTGTTGTTCGCTGACTTCTTGGATTGAACTAAGCCATCAAAAGGTAGAAATCCTCTCACAAAGGCGACCGCTCCGCTTCTGCAGCAACCTTCACACTTATACCCTTATTACGCAGGCTCTTCGGCCTTATAGCTGCCGAATGCACTATAGTAGCTCCTCCCTCTGCACGTCGGAGATGGAAGAATGCACCAGAATCACTTGCCTAGCATACAGGCTCGTTCATTCAGCATAGCATCTTGATGCCTGATACATTACAAACAGTAACTGCGCATTAATGCACCTTCAGCGGGTAGATGCATGGACAACTACCCGCGTATACGCGAACACATCTCGCATCATGCAGATCTCACACTGGGCAAAGCAAGGCTCAGGCTCCCAACGAACGGTGCGTTCACAGCATGACGACGATTGGCAGACCCCATGCATATACGGTTCACACACATATAGTGAAAAAAGTAGGTATTGGCGTCGTGCATAAGCTACCGCGCAAGCTTCCATTCGCGCTTAACCCAAGGCTATGCATTGTCTCCTGCTTGCATGCCGCAGGGAGATAAGTTAATAGCAGTGCAGTTATTGCTATGCAGCTTAGGCATAGCTATGTGCAGACTGCAGTGCAGTTGAACCCAAAGGCGAAGTAATCAGGGCATAAGTGTGAAGTGTGCTGAAGAAGCGTAAGCGTTCGCCTTTGTGAGTGGATTTCTTCATTGTTAGAACTTCTTACAATAAGAGAAATCCGCGAACAACAGCGATCGTAGGCACACTTCACACGCTGCCCCTCTAACTCGCCCTCCTATGTCTAACTGTCCTATGCTATTGCACACTTTCATGTAAAAATGCAACACCGTATCTCCGTCGGGTAGATGCTTGAATTAAAGCTTGGCTCACAGAGCAAGACTGGAATACCAGTCGGACAACTGAAATTAACGGGTTCTTGTGAAGATGAATATGATGAATGCAATCATTCCCAGAACTACAGGGATCGCATAATAGAGGCTTAGGCCGGTAACATTTCTTTTTGTTTTTTTATCATAGCTCGGATTGCCTTCTCTATTTTTCTCGGAAAAGCCGATCAGCATCGTCGCAATCCCGCCGCCAACCAGCAGCAATACAGCGAATATGGCCACAAGCGTATACATCAATGATCCGCTCCCTTAGTTTAGTTTTACACAATTTAACCATAACCTGACATCATCTGTTAGTCTACATCTTTTAAAAGCAAGTAGGAGATTTCTCATCCTCTTTTTTAGACATGCCATGGAATTTCGCACTTAAACCGGTGCAGATTCGTGTCTGGTAATTCATCAGATTCATTGATATACTGTAGTGGCATTTGTACATTCTGTATATTCCGGTTAAAGAGGGGAAGAGGTCATGCTGGAAACAAATAAGAGAGACGCTATACTGAAAGCGGCATTAGCGCTTTTTGCGAAGAGAGGTTATGACGGTACGACAGTTCCGATGATTGCTAACACCGCACAAGTTGGAGCAGGAACCATTTACCGCTATTTTGAAAATAAAGAGACATTAGTGAATGCGCTGTTTCAGCAGTGCGTCCAGGAGTTTTCAGAGACATTGAAATTTGAAGAGATAGACCCTTCTTCGGATATGCGCGATCAATTTCATTATATTTTCAAGCGGTTGATTAAATTTGCAGATACCAATATCCATGCATTACTATTCATTGAGTCCCACAACAGCGCCTATTACATAGATGTAACAAGCAGAAAGGCATTTCAGGGGCTTATGGAGACTCTTCGTCAAATGATGCAAAACGGTAAGGACAGGGGAGTGATCAAGGATCTGCAAACGGATGCTTTGATTGCTCTCGTCTACGGTGCTTTTGTTATGCTGTTCAAACTGATTCAGGCAGGTCTGTTAGATGAAAGCGAGGCCATGCTGAAAGAGGTAGAGGAATCCTGCTGGAATGCCATAAAAATCCTATAGCTCAAGCATTAGTAGGGTTTCTGCCATCCGGTTTTCTAATAGTGAAGTCAGATGTTGTATGCTGTTGAAATCCTGTCGGCCACTAATGGTTATAATAAATAGGATTAATTTTGGAAACAGCAATTGCAAAATCGAAGGATTTAATTATAATAGGATAGGAATGAACGTTCATTCCGTTGTCATTATTTTGACATTATTCTGTTAGGGGCTGAATGATTATTCGAAGGGTAGGGGATAAACCGAAGCAGAGGAGAAAAGATTGCTACACGCGGAATGAATATTCATTCCTTTTAAGGAGGAAACATAATGAAAAAGCTGGTAAATGGGAGAATGTTCTGGTGCATTGGCTGGATTATAGTATCAGTAGTTACTATGCTGCTAATGCCTGATATGGATGCTTTGGTGCGAGAAAAAGGCCAAGCTGCTGTTCCGGCTACCACTCAGAGTGAAGTCGCCAAAACCATGATCAATCAGATGAAAGATGATGAATCTGAAATGTATGATATCATCGCCGTATTCAACACCGGGGATGACAGCCCGCTAACTGATGAGCAAAGAACCGAAATCGACGCTATTATTGGACAATTGCAAGGGCGGGAACAGGAGATAGGAATTCGAAAAATCGTATCTCATCTGGACAGTCAAGAAATAGCGGCTCAATTCATATCTGAGGACCGGACGACGATATTAACTCAAATTTCCGTCGATATGTCCAGCGGTACGATTACGAAAGTTACTGACAGACTGAATGAGATCGTCAAAACGGATGACATCAACACGTACTTGACAGGCAATTCTCCCGTGATTGAAGATTTCGTGCACTCCACCCAAGAAGGGATCAAGAAAACGGAAGTTATTGCAGTTATATTTATTCTGGTCGTACTGATCCTTATTTTCCGCTCACCGGTTGTACCTCTCGTCTCTTTGGCTTCCGTGGGGGTATCCTATCTGGTATCCTTTGGGATTATTGCCCATTTGGTGGACGGCTTTAACTATCCGTTCTCGAATTTTACGCAGGTCTTCCTAGTCGTGATCTTGTTCGGGATCGGCACGGACTACAACATCTTGCTCTTTACTAGGTTTAAAGAGGAACTTAGCCGGGAGACCGATGTAAATACAGCCATCAAGAATACCTACAAATCCGCAGGTCGTACGGTGCTCTATAGTGGGGCTGCCGTCTTCATCGGGTTCATGGCATTGTTTATGGCCGAGTTCAAAATTTATCGTTCCGGATCGGCTGTTGCGATCGGGGTGGCGGTCTTAGTTCTCGTCTTGAACACGTTGAATCCGTTCTTCATGGGATGGTTGGGCAAAAAACTGTTTTGGCCGTCCAAACGCTTCGAAGGACATGGCGACAGCAGAACCTGGGGATTTCTGGCGAAGCACTCCGTTCGCCGTCCCTTTGCCGCTTTGGTGATTGTATTGCTGATTTGCACTCCGTTTATCATGAAGTACAGCGGCACTCTTAGCTATAACGATTTGCTTGAAGTCGACGATTCGTATGCATCCAAGCAAGGAATTCAGGTGATCGAGCAGCATTTTCCGGCAGGATTTTCTTCACCGGCTACAATCGTTATACAGGCTGGCCATACTCTGGATAATACTGAGAGCTTGCAGGCGCTGGATGAGCTTGCCGAACGAATTTCCAAGGTGGATGGAGTAGCAAGCGTTCATACCGTTACTCGGCCAACAGGGGAGAAGATCGATGAATTGTACATTAGCGAGCAGACCGGGGAGCTTTATGGCGGACTGGACGAGGCCGCCGTCGGAATCGATAAGATTTATTCCGGTCTGTCTTCAGCCGAGGATAAGTTCAATACCACGGATGCTGACAGCTTGGCAAATGTTCAGAAGCTAATTGACGGCACAAGCGTGATCCGAACCGGTGCCGGGGATCTGGGCGCTGCGCTGAATCAAGTGACTGTAGGGATCAACAGCGGCGCAGCAGGTGCCAGAGAATTGAAAACCGGTCTGATCATGCTGGAGAGCAAATTGGACTCATTGAGCAACGCTACAGCCCAGTTGGTTGAAGGCTACAGCAAGCTGGAGTCGGGATTGAGCCCGGCAGCGCGATCTTTTGCAAGTCTCAGTCAGGCTATCGAGGGAGCCATAACCGGTTATGAACAGGTTGAGAGTGCTATGACTGCTTTCGTACAGCAGCACCCTGATATGGCTGAAGATAAAAATATCGAGAAGACTCTGTTCATCGCTTCTACGGGTAAAAGCCAGCTTGGAGAGCTGACAGTTCAACTGAGCCAGCTGGCTCCGCAATATGAGTCGGCGATGGTTTCCTTCAAGCAGGCCAACTCTTCATTGCAGCAGGTTGAAGACGGACTCGGTCAATTCAAGACCGGGATAGGGCAATTGGTGGAAGGAGCCGCCAAGCTGGAGCGCGGTCTGAAAGAAGGATCTGACGGGTCTGTGCAAATTGCCAATGAGAGCAAAAAGCTGGAGTCCGGGCTTGCTGAAGTGAACAGCGGTCAGCAGCAATTGCTTAACGGGCTGAACGATCTCGAAGCGAAAATGACGACATTGAAATCCGGACTCAGCGAAAGTACAGCGGGACTTGAGAAAATCCGCAGCGGTCTAGTGGATGCACAGTCGTACCTAAGCGGTGTCAGCGAGTCGGAAGCAGCAAAGAAATTTTACATTCCACAGGAGGTATTGGAAGGAGAGGACTTCCAAAAATCTGTAGAAATGTACTTATCCCATGATCGGAAAACGGCGCAGGCAACGGTCATCCTAGAGGTGAATCCGTATAGCAAGGAAGCTATGGATATTATCCGGAATATGAACAGTCAAGTGAGCGGTACTTTGGAAGGCGGCGAACTGGCCGGAGCCAAGGTGGCCATTGGCGGAAAATCCTCGCAAAATGCCGATCTGCAGGATATCGCAGGAGGAGATTTCAACCGCACAGCGATTATTATGCTTACAGGCATCGCCCTGGTATTGATTTGGATCACGCGTTCATTCTGGCAGCCTGCATTTATTATCGCATCCTTATTGCTGGCTTACGGTGCTTCAATGGGACTTGGTGAGCTTATCGGCTACCATGTGCTGGAAACAGATCATCTCGGCTGGAATGTGCCTTTCTTCAGCTTTATTATGATTATTGCGCTTGGTGTCGATTACAGCATCTTTATGATGATGCGCTACAGGGAAAACCGAGGGCACGCAGGCAATGCGATCGTGGATGCGGCACGGCATATCGGGGGAGTCGTCATCTCCGCCGCGATCATTCTTGGCGGCACATTTGCCGCTTTGATTCCTTCGGGTATTCTGACATTAATCGAAGTGGCGATTGCAGTCATTTTGGGGCTATTCATTCTCAGCTTGATCATGCTGCCGGTCTTCATCCCATCCTTGATGGCGATTCAACACAAGCTTAGCGGCAAAGAAACCGAAAGAGAGTAAATGCCAAGTTAAAGTCATGCTTCATAAGACCGTTTGGAATGGAAGCATACTCCAAACGGTCTTATTTATCTTTTTGACGATCCAAGACCGAGTATGCTAGACTTGTTAGGGTTGACACTCATCTTATCACTTAAGGAGAGAAGTCTCTTATGTATTGCATCGCTTTCATGCGTATTCGTTAATGACAGGTACAGAACAAATTTAGCCCTTTATGCTATCGATAATTTTTTCGGTAATAGGGTTTATTTGTGATGTGCCTTTTTCATTTTCTAATACGAATGAATGAGGTGCTTTTTGCTATGTCTAAAAACAAACGTCGATGTGCTTCCAATTTCCCCGGAAGGCATCTATTAATCAATAAATCTTTGATCCAAGAATTGGTGCAGCTTGCCAAGCTTCAAGGGGGCGATACTGTTCTTGATCTCGGTGCGGGAACGGGCGCACTTGCAATTCCGCTAGCGGAAAAGGCCGGGAAGGTCATTGCCATCGAGAACGATCCTGTCAGCGTCGAGAAATTAAAATTCAGAGCAGGAGAGAAAGCTAATGTCATTGTGAAGCAACTGGATCTTCTTCAATACCAGCTTCCAAGTAGTCCGTTTTGCATTGTTGCCAATATCCCATTTTCTATTACAACGCCTATCTTCGAAAAATTTCTAGGTCATTCATCCTTCCTGGAACGGGCAGTTTTGATACTGGAAAAAGGAGCCGCGAAACGCTTTACAGCGTTCCCCGTGACCAATCCGCAAATTTTGGCATGGAGGCTATGGTATGACATCCGGATTACGCGAACGGTCATGCCGGAGTGCTTCTCGCCGCCTCCCAGAGTGGAAGCGGCCGTTGTGACCGTTAATAGAAGAAAAAATCCGGCGATTCCCAATGGGCATCGAGGAAAATTTAAGGCCTTTGCTTCGCATGTCCTTCATGATCCCCAGCAACCTTTTTTCGAAGCGGTCAGAGATATATTCACCACCCCGCAAATTGCCAAGCTGGCGAAGGCTTTGCGCATTGATCGTGCCCAGCCGATTTGTTCTTTGAACGTACAGCAATGGGAGGAGCTGTATCTTGCCATGCTTCAACATGCGGCTTCTTATCGATGGCCAAAAGCCCGCAAAGGAGCAAGCAAGTTGTCTCCGAAGCGCAAAACATAATTCCATTGCGGAAGTTAATGTTGAGTTAATTCTCTTCTATTATTATGGAAAGGGTAGGATAGCTTGTTGCAGGTGATGCCAAATTCAATTCCCGGCTTGCATTCGCTTGGCAATATAAGTAACATCACTTTATGGGGTATCTAGAGAGAAGATTTTTGAGGCCCGAAATATGCGGATTCGGAGGAAACCAGTTGTTGATTAAAAACAAATCCATTCTGTTCAGTTTATTTGTCGCTTTGCTGCTGCTCATCATTTATTTAGGCTCCAAAGTAAGCTTCATTTTTCAGCCCTTCCTGTTATTATTTCAAGCGGTTGCCATTCCATTATTATTGTCGATGTTCTTGTATTATCTGTTAAGACCGGTCGTCAAGTATATGGAGCAGCACAAAATCAAACGAACACCTGCGATTCTGATCATTTATGTCGTGTTTACGATCATCTTGCTTTGGTTCATCTTGAGCCAATGGCCAAAGTTAACGGATCAAATGGTCAGCTTGGTGAATGGGTTCCCTGATATTCTGGCAGATGTCAAATTCCAGCTTAGCAAGCTGGAAAATAACGAATGGCTGGCCTCTGTGTTCCCATCGGATAACAATATCGTCGCTACCATTACAGAGTTTTTGAATAAAGGATTCTCTTCGATTACGAATTATGTGGGCAAGTTTTTCTCCTTTGTCTCTAACTTTGCAATTATTCTGTTCACGACACCGATTCTTCTCTTTTACATGCTGAAGGAAGGGGATAAGCTGGGCCGCAAAGCGGTTCGTGCAACCCCGGTACGCTTCAAGCGCGACATGCTCAGCATAATTACAGATATCGACAAGATGCTTAGTGGATTTATAGTAGGCAGAGTGCTGGTTAACCTAGCTTTGGGCGTGTTGATGTACATTGGATTTCTTATCATCGGACTGCCCTATGCCTTCCTGTTAACCGTAGTGGCTGTTATTGCCAACTTTATTCCAGTGATCGGGGCGATCCTGTCCTCCGTTCCGATCATTATTGTAGGCCTGACCCAGTCACCTGCTACAGCGGTGTGGGCCCTTGTCATCATTCTTGCGGCTCAACAGGTTCAAGATAATCTGATTGCCCCGTATGTATTTGGCAAGAGCATGGATATTCATCCGTTAACGACAATCATTCTGGTGCTTGGAGTAGGGAATATTAGCGGAATCCTGGGCATGATTATTATCATTCCGGTATACATGACATTGAAAATTATTGTTGTCCGTGTATTTCAGATCTTCTTCAAGCGGAAGTGGCAGCGTCTGTAAACTCTATAGCTCAAAAAGCGGTAAAAGACAGTCAATCGACTGTCTTTTTTGTTTTAAAAACGATTAATGCAATATACCGATAAAGCAGTGCAGGAGAACTGACTTGATCGTTTTTTTGTGCTAAAATAAATACGCCAAACACGTATTTTGCGCACTTTTGGTTTAAAGGCATTGCATCAGGAGGGGATGACAAGTTATCCGCATTATTTGTCCCCTATTTTCAGGCATAATCATCAAGAATAAGCGAGGGATAGCATTGAACACCAAGTATGACATCGAAGACATGTATGCTGAGCCGATCCAAGCCTTCCAGGTATGGATGAAGCAATCCGGTTACACGGAGGCCACGCGAAAAGAGTATTTGAGAGAGGTCTTTGATTATTTGAGTTCTTTAGATGAAGCGCCTGTGCAGCAAGCGGGCAAGCTGAATGTGGTCAGCTTCCTCGTAACGAAGCAAGAGAAGGCCGGGGATCGGACACGCAACCGGACGTTGTCTGCGATCCGTTCGTTCTATGCTTCCTTGATTGACTTTGAGCTGGCCACGCGTAACCCGGCTATGGAAGTAAAGAAATCGAAGACAGAGAGGAATAAAAATCCGGTCTATCTGGAGGAGCAGGATCTGCAAAAGGTGCTGCACTATGTGGGCGGGCGGTTTCGTGAACGGAATCTGGCCATTTTTCTGCTTATGGGCTATTGCGGTTTGCGGGTGGGAGAGGTTCATCGGATCAATATCTCTCATTTTAAAAAGGAGAAGGGATCTCTTGAGGTGCTTGGAAAGGGAAGAAAATGGAATGAGATTCCGCTGCCGGTGATGGTAACAGAGGTGCTGCTGCGAGCCGCTGAGGAGCGAATTTCTCCCTTTAGCGCCAAAGAAGAAGCCTTCTTCGTATCCCAAAAGGGGAGAAGACTGTCCATCCGCCAGATTCAGAAAATTGCGGCACAGGTGTTTGAGGCCTATAAGCTGGATCATCCGCATTTGACGGATATGAAGCTGTCCTGCCACAAATTACGTCATTCCTTCGCTACACTGCTGCTGAATCATAATGTAGACATCCGTGTCGTCAAGGAATTGATGGGTCATGCATCCATTGAGACGACGATGATCTATACACATATCAATGATGAACAGAAGCGAAATGCTATGTCGGCGATTGAGGTACCGAAGATCTAAAAAAGGGCGCAGCTCTTTCCGCTTTGAATCGGAAGGAGCCTCGCCCTTTTTATTTAAAGTGTAAATACTAGGATAATGCCTTAATGCTTTATGATGCCTGCTCGAACTGGCTGTTGTACAGCTCGGCATAGAAGCCTTTCCTAGCCAGCAGCTCGTCATGGCTGCCGCTCTCGAGAATATCGCCATCCTTCAGCACGAGAATCACGTCGGCATTCTTGATGGTGGAGAGGCGGTGAGCGATAACGAAGGAGGTTCTGCCCTCCATGAGCTTATCCATGGCTTGCTGGATCAGCAGCTCTGTGCGGGTATCAACCGAGCTGGTCGCTTCATCAAGGATGAGCATAGGCGCATCCTTGAGCATCGCACGGGCAATTGTGAGCTGCTGCTTCTGACCGGCTGACAGATTAACTCTGTCGTTTAGCACAGTGTCGTATCCGGCGCTCAAGGTCTGGATGAAATGATGCAGGCCAACCGAGCGGCAAGCATCTTCAATTTGTTTATCGGTAACTCCTGTCTTGTTATAGACAAGATTTTCACGAATCGTACCCTCGAACAGCCAGGTATCCTGGAGAACCATACAGAACAGATCATGAACATTCTCTCTGGTCAGACTACTGATCGGCTTGTCATCGATGTAGATTTCACCGCCGTTAATCTCATTAAAGCGCATGAGCAGGTTGACGAGGGTTGTTTTCCCTGCGCCTGTCGGACCGACGATGGCAATCTTTTGACCAGGCATAACCTCAGTTGAGAAGTCCTTGATCACCGGTTTATCCGTGTTTTCGTAAGTAAATTGTACATGGTCAAATTTCACTTTGCCTACTGCGGTGTTGAGACGATCACTCTTATGTGCTTCATTATCCATTTCCTCAGCTTCCAGAAATTCAAACACGCGCTTGCTGGCCGCTGAAGCTGACTGTAAGCTCTGTGCTGCCTGAGCAATCTGGGAGAGCGGTTGAGTGAAGTACCGTACATACATGATAAAGGCAACGATAACACCAAAGGATATTTTTCCGTTCATGGCCATGACTGCACCGACGACGCAGACAGCTACGAAGCCAAGGTTCCCGATGAACATCATAATCGGCATCATCAGGCCGGAAAGGAACTGCGCCTTGAAAGCACTATTTTTCAGGTTGTCATTCAGGTTCTCGAATTCAGTACGCATGCGATTTTCGCCATTATAAGCTTTCACGACGGTATGCCCGGTGTATACTTCTTCGACATGACCGTTGATTTTACCTAAATACTCTTGTTGGCTGAAAAAATACTTCTGGGACTTCTTCATAATGACCGACATCAGGGCGAAACCAATCAGGGTAGCTACAATTGCAGTAACCGTCATAATTACGTTTGTCTTGAGCATCATAACAAGGGAGCCGACCAGCATGGAGATGGCGGTGACCAGCATCCCGATGCTTTGGTTCATAGCTTGCCCAATCGTATCCACGTCGTTGGTTACCCGGGACAGAATATCGCCGGTAGTCGACTTGTTATAGTAAGAGATTGGAAGCCGGTTGATCTTGCGCGAGATATCAGTCCTTAATTTCTTGGAGACGCGTTGGGTGACGATCGACATGATAATCCCTTGCATCATCGACAATAGGGTGCCAAGCGCATATATAAATACAAGGAAGAGTCCAATAGAAGTAACTTCCTTCAGATCAATGCCGTTAACTAGACCTGCGGTGATTAAATCAGTCATTTCTGAGAGCTTATCCGGCCCGAGCAGGGTCAATACGGTACCGATTGCCGCACTTAGGATGGCGATCACAATGACAGGGATGTGGCTTTTACAATAACGGAGAAGTTTGCCCCAGGTGTTAGAATGATTAGATTTCTCTTTGTTCTTACTCATTATGCCAGCTCCTCCTTCGAAAGTTGCGAGTAAGCAATCTCTTGGTACACATCACAGGTTTCCATCAATTGTTCATGGGTTCCCATGCCTGCGATTCGGCCATCTTCCAGGACAATAATCTTGTCCGCATCCTTTATCGTACCGATCCGCTGAGCCACGATAAGCATCGTTGTTCCGCTTGATTCCTTCTTCAGCTCACTGCGCAGCTTGCGGTCCGTCTTGTAATCGAGGGCAGAGAAGGAGTCATCGAAGATCAATATTTCCGGACGACGGGCAATAGCTCTGGCAATGGATAAGCGCTGCTTCTGTCCGCCGGAGAGGTTGGAACCGCCCTGGGCCACATGGGCCTCATAGCCGTCCTCCATTTTCTCAACGAATTCGGAAGCCTGCGAAGTATACACGGCATCTACAACATCATAGACAGCATCCCGGCCATTGTCGCCAAACGCCACATTGGAGGTTACCGTCCCGCCGAACAGAATTGCTTTCTGGGAGACATAACCCAGCTTGTTCCGGAGAGCGGCTTGTTCGTATTCGTTCACGTTTACGCCGTCCACGAGGACCTCGCCCTCTGTAGCATCATAAAAGCGGGGAATCAGATTTACTACCGTACTCTTGCCGCAGCCGGTTGAGCCGATAAATGCGACAGTTTCACCCTTTTTAGCCGTAAAGCTGATGTCCTTAATCACATAATCCTCGGCATCCGGATATTTAAAGCTGACATGTCTGAACTCAACTTCACCAACTCGTCCGACCGGGGAGGAGGTAAGAGGTCCATCAAGAAGGCTTGGCTTGGTGTCGAGCACTTCGTTGATTCTCTTTGCGGACACATGTGCGCGAGGCATCAAGATAAAGATCATAATCAACAGCATAAAGGCCATGACGACCTGCATGGCATAGGAGGAGAAGACGATCATATCCGAGAACAGTCCAATCTTCGCCGGAGCTGCGGCATTCTGAATCAGTATCGCACCAATCCAGTAGATGGCAAGACTTAGACCGCTCATAATCATAGAAATACTTGGCATCATCAGGGATAGAACATTGTTGGCAAACAGGTTGGTCCGGGTCAGCTCATGGTTTGCTTCACCGAATTTTTCTTCCTGGTATTCATCCGCGTTATAAGCTCGAATGACCCGAATTCCGTTCAAGTTCTCACGCGCTACACGGTTCAGGTTATCTGTGAGCTGCTGGAGCTTCTGGAACTTCGGCAAGACCAGTGTAATGGCTATTCCGACGATTACGATAAGAACAGCTACGGCGGTTCCCGTTGCGAAGGACCACTGCCAGCTCTTGCCTGTAATCTTCAGAATCGCCCATACGGCAAGAATCGGGGCCTTGATCAGCACCTGCAAGCCAATAACAATCAGCATTTGAACTTGCGTAATGTCATTCGTGGAACGGGTGATCAAGCTTGCAGTTGAGAAGTTGTTGATTTCTTCCATAGAGAAGGATTGCACCTTATCGAACAATCTGGAACGAAGCCGTGCGGAGAAATTAGCCGCAATCTTGGCTGCAATTCCAGCCGCGATAATCGAGGTTACCAGACTGCCCAAGGCACACAGCAGCATCCAGCCGCCAGCCGTCCAGATTTCGCTCATTTCACTGTTCGGCGTTTGTACGAGCCGGGTAATATCGCTCATATAGCCGGGCATTTCGAGATCCAGCCAGACCTGTGTCGCAATGAACAGAAGGCTGATACAGATGAGCATCCATTCTTTTGGGTTTAAGTACTTAAGTATTTTTAGCATTGCTGTGACTCCTTTGCAGGTTGTTGATATGTATATTACTAGATAAATATAAACTCAAAGTTAACTTTTCTGAAAAAAGAAAAAGGACCTGAAAGTTACCATACGGCACTTTCAAGTCCTGGTTTACATCGAGAGCGGCAGCGTTACCGTGAAGGTTGTTCCCTGGTTCAGACTGCTGTCGCAAGTAATCGTTCCTCCATGCAACTCAACAATCTGATGGGCTATGGAAAGCCCAAGCCCATTGCCTGCGGTGGAGTGGGAGGCGTCCTGTTGATAGAACTTATCGAAGATCCTGGGAAGGGCATCTGGATCGATGCCGGGTCCGTTGTCCCGAATAAGGATGATAAGGCGCTCTTCTTTTTTCTTCATCTCAATCTGAATGGAGCCGCTCTCAGGCGTGAATTTTATCGCATTATCCAGGAGGTTCAGCCAGACCTGATTCAACAGCTCCTTGTTGCCGGATATTTCCCGATCCTGGACGTGGACATCCAAAGCTAATTGCTTTTTGTCAATCTTGGCTGCAAGCAGCAGGACACATTGGCGGAGCTGTTCTCCGACATTGAAGTGATCTTTATCGGTGAGAATGGTCTGAGCTTCAATCTTCGAGAGCACCAATACATTGGAGGCGAGGGAAGCAAGTCTGGCGGATTCTTCGATCACAATGTCGAGATACTCGTCGCGTTCCTCCTTGGACAGGTCATCATGCTTCAGCACCTCGGCAAAGCCTTTGATCGACACAATCGGAGTCTTGAACTCATGAGAGAAATTATTGATAAAGTCTTTACGCAGGATCTCAATACCGCCAAGCTCTTCGGCCATTTTATTAAAGTTTTCCGAGAGCAATTGGAATTCGGGAGGGCCCTCCAACTCAAGGCGAATCGAAAAGTCGCCCTTGGCGAGTCTGGCGGTCCCATCGATGAAGGTTCGAATCGTCTTAACCATTCTTCGGCTTGTTACTGCCGAGATGGTCGTGCCGATAATCGCACAGGAGATCAGCAAGATAATCGGAAGATAGACGCCGTCCCGGCCAATTTCATTATTTAGCAATCCAAAGAAATGAGCCATGAAGAACAAGGCTCCGGTAATCGAGACGGTGATCAGGAAAATGAAAAATACAGCCAGCGAGAAGTAGATCGGCAGACTGATTCGGCTATGCAGCTTGTGACTCCATTTATTCAATGTGTCTCACCGCCTTGTAGCCGAGTCCACGAACAGATACAATCTCGAATTCGGGATATGTCTCGAACCGTTTTCGCAGCCGATTAATATGGACATTGACCGTCGTGTCGGTACTCTCGCTTTCCATTCCCCAAATCTCATCCATCAATTGGATTCGGGTGAAGATCCGGTCCGGATATGATAGCAGCTTGTAGAGCAGATAGAATTCCTTCTGGGGGAGGGTCTGTTTTTCATCTTCGCGGGTAACGGTCAGCGCATCATGGTCGAGAACTACCTTGCCTACCGTCAGTTTTCGGGCGTTCGCAATCTGGGAACGGCGAAGTAATGCCTGAATGCGTAAAAGCATCTCCTCCGTATCGACCGGCTTCGTCATATAATCATCGGTCCCGAGCCGGAACCCTTTCTTCTTATCCTCCGGAAGCTGCTTGGCGGTGGCCATCAGAATCGGGATCTGGCTATCCGCGGCGCGTACTTCCTGCGCAAACTCATAGCCGTCCATATTCGGCATCATGATGTCCAGAATAATGAGGTCAATATGCTGTACTTCAAGCATTTGAAGCGCCTTGACCCCGTCTTCAGCTGTAAATACCGTGTATCCTTCACGCTTAAGCACCGTTTCCATTAATCTTCGCACATGCTTATCATCTTCTACGACAAGGATATGGATCATGGTTCCACTCCAGTTCTTTTTAAAATTCTGAAAGTGCTTGGCATAGCCAAACGCTTACTTTGAGGATTCCTTGATCAGCGCGGCTGTACCGGCGATAATACGCTCCAGACCGAATAGATAGGCATGCTCCGGACTATAGGCGCTTTGATGCATCTCGCCTGCGGCATTGCCCACGCGAGAAGAGACGGGAAAGCGGCTCCAGTCGGTTATATTATCGAGCACGGGAGACAAGGTGAGCCACCATTCGTTATCGTCCTGCCCGGAGGTGGCTTCGGTTCGGTTCATGCTGAACTGCAGCCGCGCACAGCTCTCCACATGCATGAGCAGAAGCGAGAGAGTGGAGTCCATCTCGATATCGGATAGACCGATGCCATCCAGCGCGCATAATTCCAGCTCGTATTTGAGCACAACATGGGGGCCCAGCACGGGTCTTCTGCCGGAGAGGTCGACAATCCAGGGATGCTTCCGGTACAATTCCCAATTGGTCTTGGCAATGGAGCGCATCGCCTCGCGCCAATCCCCTCCGCATGCTTCCCGAATATCAGTATCGCCTTCATACAGATCCGCCTGAGATTTGTCTAGCATCAGGTCTAGCAGCTCGGACTTGCTGGGCACGTAGGTATATAACGACATGGCGCCAACTCCAAGACGCTCCGCCACCTTGCGCATCGACAACTGCTCGATGCCGTTCTCATCGGCTATCTCCATGCCGGCAGATACGATCTTCTGTACGGTTAGGCCGCTTCGGCCCGGTACAGTCTGCGAGCCCCACAGGAGACTCAAGCTGCGGGCATAATCATTCGCTGATTGATAAGTAGTCATTGACGACATAACTCCATTCCCGTGATGTGATAATACCATTATACACGGGAGCATTGACAGTTAAAAGCAACAAATGATACACTGTACCGTACACTGTACGAATATGATTTGCGGTAGAGGTATTAAGCGCAAAAACGCGTTTCATTCTCGTGCGGAATTAACAAGGCCAGATGTATTACTGGCTCTTCGAAAGGGGAATGCATGCAATGGGAGCCGGAGCGTATGCTATTCAAGCACGCAATGTGAAGAAGCAATACGGAAGAACGAAGGAGGGACCGGGGCTGAATGGTCTCACGCTGAACGTGCCGACAGGATGTATCTTCGGCCTGCTCGGGCCGAATGGGGCCGGGAAGACGACCGCGGTCAAAATATTGACGACACTGCTCCGCATGGATGAAGGCAGCGCTACTGTCGCAGGATACGACGTGAGCAAGGAGGGGCATCTCGTCCGTTCAAGGATCGGGCTGGCAGGACAATACGCTGCTGTCGACGAGCAGTTGACGGGCTACCAGAACCTAGAGATGTTCGGACGGCTGAATCGATTGGCGAAGAAGCATGCGAGCAGACGTGCCGAGGAATTGTTGACACAATTCGATCTGGCAGAAGCGGCGAGCAGGGCCGTGGGCAAATATTCGGGAGGGATGCGCAGACGGCTTGACCTTGCTGCCAGTCTGATCGTGTCGCCGGATGTGCTGTTCGTCGACGAGCCGACGACCGGTCTGGACCCTCTTGCCAGGCAAGAAGTGTGGGGAGCGATTCGCTCGCTGAAGGAAGCGGGGACGACTGTGCTGCTCACTACGCAATATTTGGAAGAGGCGGATCAGCTTGCGGATCTGATCTCTATTCTGAAGGACGGAAGAGTGATCAGAGAAGGCACGCCTGAGCATCTGAAGTCATCGTTTGGCGGCGACCGCTTGGAGGTAACGGTACTGAGACAAGAGGATGTCGTGGAGGCGGAACGTATTCTGCACGGGATCGGAGGAGCTTCAGTTGTTGTAGACAAAGCCGCGAACCGAATCAGCGTGCCGGTAAGCGACCGCACGGGCTCGCTCCTCAAGGCAGCAAGCGCGTTCGCAGACTCGGGGTTCGAGCCGGAGGATATGGTTCTGCGAAGACCCACCTTGGACGAAGTATTCATTCATTTTACAGGACAGAACGGATTAACGAATAAGGAGGAGTCCTGATGATTGCAATGCACCGTAAAGTGAACACTATTCAGCCCTCAGCTGCCACACGTATTCGTTATGCCTACACCGATGTATGGGTATTGTCGAAGCGGGAATTGCTGCATTGGGGAGGTAATCCTTGGGGAATTATGATCGGCTGGCTGTTCCCTGTCATGATGCTGCTCATGTTCGGCTATCTGTTCGGGGGAGCGATGGCAGTTCCGGGGGGAGGGTCGTACTTTGAATTTCTCATGCCGGGCATGTTCGCGATGACCATGTTCTTCGGCGTAGAGAGCACTGTCATGGCAGTAACGACGGATGCCTCGAAGGGCGTCACGGACCGTTTCCGGTCCATGCCGATTCATGCTTCGGCTGTTCTGTTAGGGCGATGTATGGTCGATATGCTTAATTCGATCATTGGGCTGCTTGTGTTGATCGTAACAGGTCTACTGCTCGGCTGGGGATGGCATGAAGGTGCAGACCATGCGCTTGCGGCGTTTGGCCTCCTGCTGCTGTTGAGATTCTCGCTGCTGTGGGTTGGTATCTTCATAGGTCTTCACGCAAAGAATCCGCAAAACGTGTCCATGGTGCAACTGCTCGTATGGCCGGTGGGCTTCCTATCGAATGTCTTTGTCGATACGACGACGATGCCCGCCTGGCTTGGAGCCATCGCGGAGTTTAACCCGCTGTCGGCGACATCGATGGCGACAAGGGAGCTATTCGGCAATCCAGGCCTGCGCGGCGAGAGTTGGATGTCAGAGCATGCTATGCTGCTCGCCGTAGGCTGGCCCCTATTGCTCCTGGTGATTTTCCTGCCGCTGGCGGTGCGGGGCTATAGAAGGTTGAACAGGTGAGGTCATGAGGAACAAGCGTTCTGAAAGACTGGGTTTCGAAGTGTCATTTCTATATATTTGTGTATTTTAATTTGGTAATATTAAAATTATGTTCAAGAGCTTGATGAATGGTTAGATTCATTCATTATTCTAAAATCGGAGGGAAGTCAGTGACGAGAGAATCCAGTCTGGAGTACATTGTTATCTCGGGCGCAAGGGAAAACAATTTAAGAAATGTATCCTTAAAAATTCCTAAGCGGAAAATCACCATTTTCACCGGAGTATCCGGTTCCGGCAAATCATCCATCGTGTTCGATACGATAGCTGCAGAATCCACTCGGTTGCTGAATGAAAACTTCAGCATGTTCGTGCGGAACTTTCTGCCCCGCGTACCCCAGCCGGATACGGATGCCATCGAGAATCTGAGCATGTCGGTTATTGTGGACCAGAAGCGTCTGGGGGGAGGATCCCATTCCACGATGGGAACGATTACCGATATCTCTCCCATTTTGCGGTTATTATTCTCTCGTGTGGGACAGCCTCAGATCGGGCAAGCTTATATGTTCTCGTTCAATGGTCCACAAGGGATGTGTCCCGAATGCAACGGACTTGGGCGCAAGCTGGGTGTTGACCTCAGCAAGGCTCTGGATTTGTCCAAATCGCTCAGTCAAGGAGCCATCCTGCTGCCGGATTATAAGGTAGACGGTTGGGAATGGAACATGATCGTCCAATCCGGCGAGTTCGACCTCGAGAAGAAGCTAAGGGATTATTCTGAGCGGGAGCTTGAGGAATTGCTCTATGCCAAGGCTCGGAAGGTGGAGATGGATTTTGCCGGAAAGGCCATGAATATAACCGTCGAGGGCGTTATAGAGAAATTCACCAATAAGTACATCAAGCAGGATATAAAAACGAAGTCTGAACGGACGCAGCGGTCCGTAGCCCCATTTATTTCAGAAGGGCCTTGCTCCGCTTGCCGCGGCGCAAGACTTAGCCAGGCTGCTTTAAGCTGCAGAATTAACGGGCTTAACATTGCCGAAATGTCGTCCATGGAAGTGGGTCAGCTGATTCGGGTGATCCGCGAGATTGATGATCCGGTCGCTGCTCCGATCGTCAAATCATTAACAGAACGGCTTCAGCACCTAGTGGATATTGGTCTGGAGTATTTGACGCTGAATCGGGAGACGGATACCTTATCCGGCGGCGAGTCGCAGCGCGTCAAGATGGTGAAGCATTTGAGCGGAAGCTTGGTGGATGTCACTTATATTTTCGATGAACCGAGTGTCGGTCTGCATCCGCGTGATGTCCACCGGTTAAATGAGTTGCTTCAGAAGCTGCGGGATAAAGGCAACACCGTTATTGTCGTCGAGCATGATCCCGATGTGATCAAGGTCGCGGATCATATTGTCGATGTGGGCCCGCATGCAGGCAGCCGCGGCGGCACGATCGTATATGAAGGCAGCTACGAAGGTTTGTTAGAGACGGATACACTGACGGGAACGCATATGAAGCGGCCGTTGCACCTGAAGCAGGATTGCAGGCAGCCGTCCGGCAAGCTATCTATCAAGAATGCTGAAATGCATAATCTTAGAGATGTAAGTGTAGATATTCCAACAGGCATATTGACTGTAGTTACAGGTGCAGCCGGGTCGGGTAAAAGCACACTGATCAACGAAATATTCCTCAGCCAGCATGCGGATGCGATCGTCATTGACCAGTCAGCAATCGGAGTATCAACACGCTCCAACCCCGCAACCTATACGGGCATCATGGATGATGTGCGCAAGGCTTTCGCATCGGCGAACAAGGTGAACCAAGGTTTGTTCAGCTTTAATTCCAAGGGAGCCTGTGAGAACTGCCAAGGCTTGGGCGTTGTATATACTGATCTTGCATTCCTCGACAGCGTAAAACTCCCTTGTGAAGTATGTGGAGGCAGACGCTTCAAGGAAGAGGTACTCGAATACAAGTTAGACGGCAAGTCAATTGCTGAAGTATTAGAGATGACGGTTGAGCAAGCTCTGGAGTTCTTCCAATTGAAAGAAGTTGTACGCAAGCTCAAGGCGCTGCACGATGTAGGGCTGAGCTATATTAAGCTGGGTCAGCCGCTCAGTTCACTCTCGGGCGGGGAATGCCAACGCATCAAGCTGGCCAGCGAGCTGCACAAGAAGGGCAGCATCTATGTCATGGACGAGCCTACAACCGGCCTGCACATGTCGGATATTGCTCATCTTCTTGAGATCATGAATCGACTTGTGGATGCAGGCAATACAGTGATTGTCATCGAGCATAACCTTGATGTGATCAGCCAGGCGGACTGGATCATCGATATGGGGCCGGACGGAGGCAGTAAGGGAGGACAAGTCGTCTTTGAAGGAACACCATCCCTGATTGTAGATGCGAAGCAATCAATAACAGGAAAGTATTTGAAGTAAACTAAATGTGATTCTCGACAAAATGACCCGATCATAAACAAAATTTGACCGACTCCGACAAAGCTAAAACAAATATCACAGACGGAGCAGGGAGTACAGTTCTACGATGGAGGGGATATAGCAACACAATACATATTATGGGAGGCGCTTTATGAAGAAAAGATTTCGGGTTTCATTCGCTCTTATGCTCTCAGTCATCATGGTCATGCTCGGTGCAATTCCCGCCCTGGCTGCGGAGGTTCCGGCGGACAAGTACACTTATGTGTTATCCGGCGAGCTAGGCTCGCAATCGGAGAAGATCGAGCTGGAGGATTACGATGATAATCAGGAGTTCCGCGATCTACTCGCCGAAGAGAATTACAAGATTGTGCTTGTAAAGGACGGCGCCGAGATTAAATTTACACCGAAGGAAAAGATGCGTGCCACAGTGAACTACTATCTCGTAGATGGAAGCTCCGGCGGTGCGTTGATCTGGACCATTGACGGTTCGGAGGAAATGACAAGTGAAATCGCAGCGAATAAGACGGCTACGGTTCAGCTCTCGAAAAGATATGGCGGCTTTTCCGTCGACCTGTACTATGTACTGAGCATTGGCGAAGGAGATCAAGTGTCGAACATCATATACAAGGTATCCGACGGCTCTTCCTCAACGGCTCCAGCATCCTCAGAGCAAGCCGCTGAGCCTAAGGATTCTCCGGCTGCACCTGCTGAAACAAAGCCGGAAGCAACGGTCAAACCAGTAACTTCAGCCACAGCCACGGTTTCCGTATCCAAGGTTTTGGTAGACGGCAAGCAGGTTGTCTTTGAAGCTTATAGCATTAACAACAACACTTACTTTAAGCTTCGCGATATTGCCATGGCCGTGAACGGAACGGATAAGAGCTTTGAAGTAGGCTGGGATGGCGAGCATAATGCGATTAGCCTGACATCCTTTGAGGCTTACACTCCTCAAGGCGGGGAGCTTGTTGTGTCCGCGAAGGCAACGTCTAAGAAGGCCGCATTGTCCACGTCCAAGGTATACCTTGATGATGAGGAAGTAGCCTTCACTGCCTATACCATTGGCGGCAACAACTACTTCAAGCTTCGTGACCTTGCCGATGCTTTGGGAATCACCATTACATTTGATCAAAAGACAAATACCATCGGGATTGTTACAGCAGACTAAATAAATAACAGTTTCTCTTATTCTTAGAGAGGCTTGTGAGCCGTAAATCGGCTTGCAGGCCTCTTTATTATTTTGTTAAGTCACAAAAGTTTCACAATCTTTCTGTACTCTATGAGAAATATCACTCGTAGGGGCTATTTCGGACCAATTGGGTTTCATTTAAGATACTTGTGGAAACCATGCGTATTTGTATTTTCTGCAACTGGAAAGGAGGATAAATATTTCTGATATATATCGCGGAAAAAACAGACTGGGAAGATTCTCGCTTTTCTTGATTAGCCTCACAGTGTTCTTATTGCCCTGCTATTCAGATTCAAGAGCGGCTGAGGAGAATGCCTCGCTTATTTCTCTTCAAGATATCGTTGACAAGGCGAGCCCGGGAGAAAGAATCGTTCTGCCGGATGGAAGCTATTTGGGACCGGTCCGCATTGATAAGCAGATCGTGATTCAAGCCTCGGAACAAGTCGTATTGGTTAACGATCATCCGGCTCCTGCGATATCTATACAAGCCGATGGCGTAGTGGTTCAGGGGATCCGGATTATACAGAAGCAAGGCGGGGATGATTCAACCGCAGTATCTGTACAAGCCGACGAAGTCATTCTTAAGGAATTGGAGATTCGCACACGCGGATATGGCATTCAGCTGCGGGACGCCCATGATGGTGCCTTGGAAGGCAACTATATTGCCTGGGACAGAAGCCAAGGGCCGTCCTCGCTGGGGGAAAAAGGGAATGGGATCGATCTGTACAAATCAAGCGGCAACCTGATCGAACAGAATGTCATCGTGAACATGAAAGACGGTATTTATCTTGATAACAGCAAGGATTTGATGATTGCGGATAACCAAATATTTGAATCGCGTTACGGTATTCATTGCATGTATGTCGATGGAACGAAAATTGTTGGAAATGTCGGCGAGTACAATATTACCGGTGCGATGATTATGGGCGTTCGAGAGGTTACTGTATCTTCAAATTCTTTCGCCAAGCAAAGAAGCAATGTAAACTCCCAAGGGATTTTGCTCTATGATGTTCGGGATTCTCTCGTCGAAAAAAATGTGCTGGAAGGCAACCGTGTCGGTATTTATCTTGAGCGCTCCAGTCGAAATGAATTGAGCTACAACTCGATCTCCAGAAACTTCGTCGGCATTCAATTTGTGTCTGCCGAAGACAATCTTATTCATTATAACGATTTCGTCGCAAACGTCATTGAGGCAGAAGCAACCAAGAGCGAATCCAATCAACTCCATCATAACTTCTGGGATATGGCAGATTTGCTTGATTTGGACGATGACGGAGTCAGTGAGCTTAGCTATGCGATCAATCCGTTTTACCGAAATTTAATTACGAGGATACCGGCCTTTCAGCTTTTCTTTCAATCGCCAGGAATCCATTTTTTAAGCACGATGGCAGAACAGGAGCGTCAAGGCTGGACAATAGATCATTCGCCAGGCATGAAGCTGAATATGCCCCGTATGAGCGTGGACGCGAGCACAGACAACAATTCACTGCCTGAAAGCATGTTTTTAACCATTGTGGCATCCATGCTGCTGCTTATTTCAGGCTTAACTATTATCTATTCCAGGGGGTCAAAGGAATGAAAAAAGGGATTATCGCTATTAGTTTGATGTTCGTACTTATTGCAGTCACGGGCTGTGGGAAGCAAGCGTATCAGCCGCAAGCCATTAATGAGGATGTTGATGTATGTGTAATCTGCAACATGCAGGTCAAGGATGATGCCTACGCTACGCAGATTGTGACGAAGGAGGGCAAGAGCCTCAAATTTGATGATCTTGGCTGCATGAATGAATGGAAGACCCAGAATGGCACCGAGGATATCGGAATGGAGTATGTCCGCGATTACAATGATAAAGAGTGGATTGAATATAAAAAGGCTACTTATGTTTATGACGCTTCAATCCGCACCCCTATGGCTTATGGGCTTGTGAGCTTCAAAGACAAGCCATCCGCTGAACAGTTCATTGAGGAGCAGGGTGTCGGGCAATTGCTAAGTTCCGAGGAGCTTGCCAATCATACCTGGGAGCAAAGCATGGACATGATGGATATGCATATGCATGAAGATGGTGAAGCCCATGATGAGTCGCATACTCATGAGGGGGCACACACCCATGATGAACACAGCGAAGATCAGTCGGGACATTGATTATGCTGTCTGATATGCTGCTTGTAGCCAAAAAAGAGATCAGAATCGGTTTCAGGAACCCGTGGGCGTACTCCTTTTTAATCCTATTCACGGTATTTAGCCTGAGCTTGCTATTAATTAATGCCCAGTATGAGGTCAGCGGGTACTCCAGTGTCACCGGTTCGATGTTAAGTTTAATTTTATACTTGCTGCCATTAATGTCGCTGTTCCTGGGATCTTTCTCGTTAACCGCGGAAAAAGAGGAGGGAAGCTGGAATTTGCTCTCTACGTATCCTTTGGGAACGACCTCCTTTATATTAGGAAAGTACATCGGCTTGTCTGTCGTCTTGTTAACGATTCTATTTTTTGGTTACGGTGTAATGGGAGTGGCATCCGGAATGGTTGGACAGAACTTTGAGATCCACACCTATCTATTATTTTTGTTCTTCTCCTGCGGATTAGTTCTTCTCTTCCTGACACTCGCTCTCTGGATAGGTTCTCTGGCGAAAAATCGTTGGCAAGCCCTGACGATCTCCGTCATGGTCTGGTTCTTCACCATCATAGCCTGGCCTACCCTTTTAATCGCTGGACTGGGGCTCTTTCCATACCTGTGGATTAAACCGCTGTTGACGCTTTTCACCCTTTTAAATCCCGCGGAGTTTGTAAGATTATTCGTCGTGATCAAGCTGGGGGGCGGCTCTGTGCTTGGTCCGGAATACTATCAATGGGTGAACTGGATTCAAGGATCATCCGGAAGTCTCTTGTTTCTTCTACTCTTCTTTCTCTGGCTTCTGTTTTCCTTAACCTGTGTCTGCTGGATTTGGGAAAGGAGGAGAGCGCATGTCTGAGCCTTTTGTTGCGGCGAGGAATTTGTACAAGACGATAAAAGGTCAACGGATTGTAGAGGATATTTCCCTTTACATGGAAAGAGGAAGCATTGTTGGATTATGCGGAGGAAATGGGGCCGGGAAGAGTACTGTGCTGCGCATGATTGCAGGAGTTCTGCAACCCACCTCTGGTGAAATCATTGTTAACGGAATGCAATGGAAACACGACAGAAAAAAGTTTGCCGGACAAATCGGATACATGCCCGATGATTATCAATTCCCTCACGGAATGACGGCTCGGGAAATGCTGCTGTTTTGGGCGGGGCTTCGCAAAGTATCTGAACAAAGAGTAAACGAGGTATTAGCTCTTGTCGGACTTGAAGATAAGAAGAATAAATTAGTAAGTACTTTTTCAAAAGGCATGCGTCAGCGTGTTCTCTTTGCACAATCCATGTTGGCAGAGCCCCGGTTGCTCATTATGGATGAGCCCACCAATGGGCTGGATCCTTATTGGATGAAGGAATTTGTCCAGCTTGTCAAGGACTTGAGACGCGGAGGGCAGAGCGTGATCTTCTCAACACATCAATTGGATATCGCTGAAGAACTGGCGGATGAGGTTGTCTTTTTGAATGAGGGAAGAAATTGCGGTGAAGGGGCTGTAACGGAATATCGTCAATTGTTTGGTGACTATCCGCTGCACCGGGCATACCAGCAGCTGATGGAATTGCATGCAAGTCAAGAGAAGGAAGCCGAGCAATGAAACTTCATTTACGATCGGCAGTCACCTGGTTCATCACATTGATAGCGGTAACCGCCTCGATTGGGGTTATTATATCCATAGCCGGCAATAATGAAGGCCAGCCTGCGATGCAACGACCAAGCATAGGGAGCCAAGCTCCGGACTTCGAGGGTGTAAATACGAATGGGGAGAAGGTCGGGCTTGCTGATTATCGGGGAAAAGTTGTGGTGATTAATTTCTGGGCGTCCTGGTGCGGTCCTTGCGTGAATGAGATGCCGCTTATTAACGGAGTGTTTCAGGATCATCCTGATGATGTTGCAACCCTGTTCGTCAATGCCGGTGAATCCAAAGGAACCATTATGGAGTTCTTAGCCGCTCACCAGTTCGAATTTCCCGTCCTTATCGATGCTACCGGGAAAATAGCGGGAGCTTACTCCGTAACAGGGCTGCCTGTTACCTATATTCTTAACAAAGATGGAGTGATCTCTCAGTCAATTATTGGTGAGATACAGAATAAGCAGCAATTAGATAAAGCTATTGAAGATGCCAGAGGGGATTAAATTTATTTAATCCTCTTTTTGTTCAGATTACAGTATAGTTTGATATATACATAGGTTGAAAAAATGGGGGATGGATGCGTGACCTATAAACAGATTAAGTGGATGATATTGTTCGTCCCGACATTAATTGTCGGATTGTGGGAATATGTTCGCCATCAATTTCTTATGCCTTACATTTCCATGGATTTGGGGAATTGGCTTACCCCGGTACTGGTTTACCTTGTCAGCGTCACCTTGCTGAATCAGTTATTCTCTCAACTGGAGAAGATCCAACAAGAGCTTCAGGTTGAACGGGCTCAGAAAGCAGCGTTGGAGGCCCGTGAGCAATTGGCGAAAGAGCTTCATGACGGCATTGCGCAGTCGCTCTTTTTATTATCCGTTAAAGTGGATCGTCTGAAGTTTACCCCAGACCAGAAGAGCCATGATGAAGCCGTATATGCGGTTCGTAAGACGGTTCACGAAGTAAATGGATACGTAAGACAAGCGATTGCCAGCCTTAGATACGCTACAAATACGCAAAATGAAGTAGCCATCCTGGAAACGTTGGAAGACAAAGTGAAGCAAATTACCAATGAAGTTCTGACTCCGATGGAGATTACCTGGACTCTTCCGGACGATGCCATGAGTCCAAGAGAGAAGGTTGAGATATTAGCGTGCATTCGTGAAGCGGTCGTAAATATTCAGAAGCATGCACGAGCTACGAAGGGATGGATTGCGGCAGCAGGGAACGAAAAGGCATGGAAAGTCAGCATAAGGGATAATGGGAAAGGATTTCAACCAGACCAAATTGATGATAAAGACAGCTTTGGATTGAATATCATGAAGACTCGAGCGGAAGAAATGAAATGGGAGCTTCGTATATTCAATCAAAATGAGCTTACAACGCTTGAAATTAGAAAGAGAGGAGAGGAAGCATGAAGACCCGGGTATTGGTCGTTGATGATAATGCGCATGCTAGAGAAGCGATATGCGAGATTATCTCAGGAGACGGACAATTCGAGATTATCGGCGTCGTTACGAGCGGCCAGGAAGCGATTGAATTCACCGAGCAATGGATGCCGGACCTGATTTTGATGGACATTCAAATGCCCGATATGGATGGCCTGGAAGCTACGCAGCGCATCAAGCTGCTGTTTCCGTACGTGAAAATTGTCATGATTACCGTCTCGGACGATATGTTTCATCTCCTAGAAGCCTTAAAGCGCGGAGCTCAAGGCTATCTCCTAAAAAATCTTGCCCCATCCACTTGGCTCAAATACTTGAATGCTATCGTCAATGAAGAAGCTCCGTTAAGCCGTGAGCTTGCTTTTGAGATTTTGAAGGATGTGTCCCTTCCGAATAGAAAAGAAGCAGCCGAAGCCGAAACCTTGACGTTGAGAGAGAAGGAAATATTGACTAATGTCGCAGATGGAATGACCAACAAGGAAATTGCCGAGAAATTGGTTATTTCAGAGCATACCGTAAAGAATCATTTAAAAAATATCTTGCAGAAGCTGCAGGTCCAAAACAGAGTTCAGCTAACCCGGTATGCCTTAGAGCAGGGGCTAATCTCGGGAAAAGGAAAGGATTTATGAATGGACGGCAAATTTGGGGCTTGCTTTAGGCCTAAGACTAGCCGGATTGGCTAATCCTAGGCTTATTCAAGCTCATATCATTCGAAGGATTTTAAGGCGATGACTGCGTTGTGTCCGCCAAAACCGAAAGAATTGGACAATCCGATATTTAATTTTGCTTCGCGGGCTTCGTTAGGCACATAGTCTAAATCACATTCGGGATCCTTCAGCTCCAGATTCATCGTCGGAGGGATGATGTTTTGTTGAAGGCTTTTTGCTAAGGCGACGGCTTCAACCGCACTGGCTGCGCCCAGCATATGACCGGTCATGGACTTGTTCGCCGTGATCGGGATCCGGTATGCATGATCTCCAAACAGCTTTTTAATCGCCAAGGTCTCCGAGCGGTCTCCGAGCTCTGTACTGGTGGCATGAGCACTGATTACGTTCACATCCTCGGGAGCGATGCCAGCCTCCTTCAACGCCAGCTTCAAGGCCAAATATGCGCCATGGCCCTCAGGGTGGGTAGCGACGACATGGTAAGCATCCGAGCTCGCCCCGTAGCCGATGACTTCGGCATAGATTCGGGCATTACGACTCAAGGCATGTGAGAGGGACTCCAGGATCAGGATTCCCGCGCCTTCTGCGATGACGAACCCGTCTCTCCCGGCATCGAACGGACGGCTGGCCCGAGCCGGTTCTTCGTTGCGCGTACTCAAAGCGGTGGCATTGCCGAAGCTCGCCAGGGCTATCTCGGTAACGGCAGCTTCTGCACCTCCGGCAAATACAATATCCGTGCCTCCTAAGCGAATTAACCGGAAGGCCTCTCCAATCGCTGTATTCCCGATGGAGCATGCTGTCACAGGGGAGACGCTGGCGCCCATGGCGCCATATTTAATGCTGATCATGGCCGCGGCCATATTCGATATCATCATTGGCACTAAGGTCGGGCTTACCCGTTCCGGACCGCGATCGCGAATCAATCCCGCTTGATCGAACAGGGTCTGAATCCCTCCAACACCCGACCCGACATACACGCTCATCCGTTCCCGGTCGATTTGCTCCAGAGACAGGCCCGAATCTTCCCAAGCTTGTTCAGCTGCGGCAACAGCGAATTGACAGAACCGGTCCATGCGCCGCGCTTCTTTACGCCCAAACATCTCGTCAGCATCAAAGTCCCGAACTAATCCCGCGATCTGGGATTTATGTCTGGAGGTATCAAAGGTGTCAATCGATGAAATTCCGGACTCCCCTTTAATTAAGCGATTCCAGAAGCTATCTACCGTATTTCCAAGCGGCGTAATCACGCCCATGCCCGTAATCACGACTCTTTCCATAACGTTGTCCTCCTTTGAGTAAGTTAAAATCATTGTGATCGATAAGTTATCCTATTACAAGTTATGGTTTATCCTAGTATAATGAATACCATGATATCGATAATGAAAGGGAGCAGATCACATGGAACGTGCAGCCAGACTCCAGGAATTATCCGCTTTTCTAAAGTCTAGAAGAGCGAAGATTCTTCCTGAATCGGTTGGTCTCGCTCCAGGCGGCCGCAGAAGGACGCCTGGCCTGCGAAGGGAAGAAGT
The DNA here is from genome assembly GCF_018919145.1 of Paenibacillus brevis. Taxonomy (GTDB): domain Bacteria; phylum Bacillota; class Bacilli; order Paenibacillales; family Paenibacillaceae; genus Fontibacillus; species Fontibacillus brevis. The sequence continues at coordinate 817 of NZ_JAHLQJ010000014.1, read as the reverse complement.
GGCCCAGCTGGCGGGAGTCAGTACTACCTGGTATACCTGGCTTGAACAGGGAAGAGACATCAGAATGTCTGCTTCGGTTCTGGATTGCATCGCAAATGCGCTGCAGTTGACTTCGGATGAACGAAAATATGTATTTGCCCTGGCTATGGAGTCAGGCTCTGGTGCAGTGCCTTTCCAGGAAGAACGGACCGAAATCAGTCAGCCTCTGAAAAAAATCATGGATGAGCTGCGGTTTTGTCCTACCATCATCACAGACAGGCGTTATTTCATTGTCGGTTGGAATGAGGCAGCGGCTCACGTATTTTTAGACTTTGAGCAGATTCCATTTGAACAGCGCAATTTGATCTCTTTATTGTTTACAAGGAAGGAGCTGCAAAGGCTGGCCGTAAACTGGGAGCATTTCGTCAGAGGATTTCTTGCCATCTTTCGCGCTTATTACGGACAGTATATGGAGGATGATTGGTACGACCGGTTTCTTGAGGAGATGAAGCAGGTTCACCCCGGATTCGAACAGCTCTGGCAGGAAAGCGAGGTGAAATCGGCGCCGGAAGTATTGATTGAGTTTCGTCATGCAAAGGCAGGGAAGATGCTGTTTCATTTGACATCCCTGCAGGTGCAAGGCAGCTCTGATTTGCGCTGCAGCATCTATACGCCTGCGCCGGATTCTTTGACGGAAAACAAGCTGCAGAAATTAATGGGGAAGGAGTAAGGGCAATTAGCTGAAGATGGAAGCAAGCACAATAAATAAAGAAGCTGTCCCAAAAGTACACTTCGGGACAGCCTAAGCAAGAAGTTTAAGTATAGTCACGAAATACAC